>NZ_QUCM01000017.1 GCF_003473545.1 Clostridium sp. AM22-11AC | reverse complement strand
GCTCTTAATTATCATAGAAGAATCTTATTTACAGAGATTTTCTCATACTCTCTCAGAATCCCCCACTTCAAATTTCTTCAGAAATTAAGTAGAGGGTAATTCACCTAAAGTCCTGCTTTTCATTTCTCTATGCCGCCTTTTCGGTGTCTCTTTCCTAAAGTTTTTTTGTGTTTACCGTTTTCTTCTTACATATTCTACAAACTCAACTTCTGGCATTGGTCGTGCATAATAGAAGCCCTGTATTTCATCACACTTTATTTTTCGCAATATATCTAGTTGTTCTTTTGTTTCAACACCTTCAGCAAGTACCCTCATATTTAGGTCTTTTGATAATTTTATTATATGATTCACAAGAATTTCTACCCTCGTTTCACATATATGATCAATCAGACTCTTATCTATCTTGAGAACACTAAATGGCAGTCTGCTTAAGCTTTCCATTGATGAATATCCGGATCCAAAGTCATCTATGTGCAATTTGAATCCTGATTGTAATAAACGCTCTGCGACTTTTACAACCTTTTGCCCATAAACAGATGCTGATTCTGTAATTTCTAAAGGAACACACGTTATCGGAATATCATTTTCTCTTACTATTTTTGTGTATTGCTCTACAATTTCTTCGCAAAGAATACTGGACCTTGAGAGATTTACTGACACGGACAACAATTTTTTTGATTCATCAAGTATCCTTTTTTGTAATCGGCATACCTGTCCAAAAATATAAGCATCTAATTTTTGAATCTGTCCATTTTTTTCATATATTGGTATAAAGTTTTCAGGAGATATCATGGAGCCATCTGTTCTTTGCCACCTAACTAAAGCTTCCGCACCGATTACTTTTTCTGTAATTACATCTATCTTTGGTTGATAATAAATCATAAATTCCTTATTTTTCAAAGCGTCTGTAAAACAGTTTTCTATCATTTGATTATAAATTCTCTTCTGCGCCAGTTCATCTGTATAATACGCATAGTCATGATTATAATCTTCCATAACTGTTTCTGCCGCCATAGATGCATAATCACATATGGTAGTTATTGGAAGATTCTTATCTATATTTTTGTAGATGCCATATTTAATTCTTATTCCCTTAATCGGAGCATTCTCTGTAAACTCATTAATAACATTATCCATTCTCTGATGATCCAACTTATAATCATCACTCAATAAGCAGAGAAAAGATGCCTTCCCTTTTTTAGCTAATAATCCATATTTAAATTTTTTGTTATATATAGAAGCCATGTAACAAAGTAATTCGTTTGCTTTTTTTCTTCCATAAATGCTAATAATCAATTCGAAGTCTTTAATTCTTCCTATTATTACATGCATTTTTTTATCAGATCTAAATTGCATAATTCTCCTGGAATAATGGAAAAATGCCTGCTCCGTATATAAACCTGTCAACGAATCTTTCTCTATTTCTCTGAGCGACACTGAGGATTCTCTCAATCTAATCACATTTTCCAGTCTCTTTTTAATAAGTTCAGCATGGTAAGGCTTTCTTATATAATCAGCTGCACCTAAATTTAGGCATACTACTTCTGTTTTTGGCGCATCACTTGCTGTCATTACAATAATCGGTATTAAAGAAAGGAATGGGTCCTCTTGTACTTTTCTTAAAAAATCGAATCCACTCAATACAGGTATCTGAATATTCATCAAAACCAGAGCCAAATCTTTGTAATTCTCTTCCAGTAATCTCAAACCGATTTTCCCATCACATGCCGTAATTATTTCATATCGATCAGCAAGCAGAGAAATTAATGATTTCAAATTGAACTCATCATTTTCTACAATTAAGATTTTTCTTTTTTCACCTGTGTTACTCAGGTTCATCATGCCTAGCTCATCTAATCTTATATCTGAATCCTCACTTGCAAACGCAAACACTATTTTTTCGAATGTATCTGCATTTCCAATTCTTGCACATTTCATCCGATAACGCAAAATATCATTGTTATTTTTTATCCTGTAATGTATTGTGAATTGTGCGACCTGTTGCAGTTGTCTGCATATATTATCAAAATCCGTAGCAACCAACATTTTCTTCCGCTCTTCTTCAAACACATTGGTCTCTATATACTTTTGTATTACAGTTTTATATGATTGCTTCTCGTTCATTGATTCGTCTAAATCTGCATTTTGATGCCTATAAATCTGAATGTACTGATCTTGACGATTTACGCAATATATGCTGCTAAACTCATTTCCCAGAATGTTGATAATATCCGTAATTTGCATTTTCCCCTTAACCTTCATTTACATATCATTTTATCGTAATCCCTTGATTCTTTTTCAGCAGCATTTTCGTTGTCCCAAAGTTCCCCCGCTTTCTGTTTTTAAGATACACCGAAAAGCGAAACACTATGTGCTTGAAGAATCTGACATGGATGGATCATAATCATATTTCCCGGTTGCCTGATAATCTGCCATCAACACCGAGTAGTAACTTCTGAGGTTTGCTTCGTCCGTTGCAACCTTCGCTTTATGCAGTTGTGAAGTAAAAACTGGAATGGAAATTGCTACAAGAATCCCAACAACTGCAACCACTATTAATAATTCTGCCAGTGTAAAGCCACTATTTTTCTTCTGTCTGATCAATTCTGTTTCTCCTGTTCAGCTGGCATATTTTTTCATTAATCATACTTATTTCGCGAAAAAATCTCAATCAGTAAATTGATAAAACTTTTTCCAACTCTTGTGTAATATTTTGTAAAATTACATTCATTTTCTATACTATCCGCCATATTTTATATAGTTTTATCAATCTAATTTAGAGGTATTGTTTATGGGATAGCTTGGCTTGATCACCATGCCAGTTACTTAATGGCAAAGGATGCCTCCAATAAACAGTCCTAGTTATCTGCTTGAAAATTAATGTGGCCTCCTTCCTGGTTTTCATGACCACACTCCAGAAAAAACACAATCAGCATCAAACACTCCCACGCAGATTCAAACCCATATCGGAGTTGGATATCGAATGCTACGACTAAAAGTTCTTCATCGTTGACCATGCCGTTCACTTCCCTTCGGCCTCATCATCCTGGCATAGAAAGCCATTTGCCGGCAATCTATCTTACGGATGCATAGTCGTCAGACTATCAGCATCAGGAAGTAATTTCAAATCCTAAATATCTCGTTCCCTGAAAACTTAAGTTTCCCTGGTTTCTCTCTGCCAGCAGTCCATATTCTGATCTACTCACCCTAAGTTCCATCCGGTCACCGCTCTCCACCTGAAAAGTCACATAGTAGGAAGTTGAGGTGGTTGTGCTAAAACCATGGGCACCTGTAGGATCCCCCGCATTTGCATGTTGCTGCTGAGTAACCTGGGTACGTTTGGCCACAACCGTTGCCGACACGGTAAGCTTGGGTGAATGGTTATTCTTATTCCATGTAGATATATTTTTTACAATCAGAAAAAGTATCACAGCACATACGCAAACAAATACCATCTGAAACATGATCATTACAAATGAAAAAAACACAGCATTTCTCCTTCTATGTTCCTGCAGCTTATTCCATCTCCCGCATTCTGTTTCGATACTGCTGTGGGGAGTATCCCTTCTTACTGCGGAATGCACGGCTGAAATAGGATGGATTGCTGTATCCTACAATCTGCGAAATTTCATTGACTGAATAAGCCGTTGTTTCTAATAAAATTTGTGCATTCATGATACGCGCTGATGTAATAAACTGTATGGGTGTTTCCCCTGTATATTTTTTAAAGTTGCGAATGAACCAGCTTGTGCTCATTCCCTTTGAATATGCATATTCTTTAACATTAATCTCCAGATTGTATGAGGAACTGAAATAAGAAATAGCCACTTCCATTTCGCGATCCATATATTCATCCTTCAGGACATGCTCTCTTGTCAGTTCCCGTTCAAATTCGATCAAAAGAAGCTGCAGCAAATGAACAAGCGTCTCTTCGTACTCTTCCTGGCACTTTTGCAGTTCCAGGATAATCCTCTTAAAAAGTCGCTCATATTCTGGTGATGTTCCTACAGGAAGGATTCTCTTCTTATCCGCGAATCCATACCTTCTGAGAAGATTCTTTATATTGCTTCCAGTGAAATGGATCCAGTACACCTCAGTCTTATCTTTTCCATAGTATTCATACTTTTGAAGTTCCTTCGGTCGAAACAACACGATATTGCCGGCCGGGACAATCGTTTCATTTTCTGGAGAATCAAAATGAAAGTATCCCTTTCCTGAAGCAATATAAATGATCTGATAATCCAGACGGCCTCGTGGCCGATACGTTGGCAGTTTCGGATATGTTGATAAGCGGTAACAGCCACAGCTGCCAACAACGAGTGGCTGCCGTTTATCCTTAAAATCCTGGTGGGACTGGTTCAGATACCCAGTATTCATATACATTTGCATACCCCCTTTGGGATAGTATATCATTTTGTGCATATTTCGTCTATTTCTATTCATGTACATGCACAGCATAATTCTGTAAAATATCCTTATACGATTGCAGAACTATATAATCCACCTTCTTTTGAAGAAGGCCCACAGCACATCAGGAGGGGTTAACCATGATGATACCGCGTTATTATGAAGATTTAAGCATACTGCATGATAACACAATGCCGATGAGGTCCTATTATATTCCAGCATCGCAGAAAATGAACACGCTGATCGAACACCGGGAAGATTCCGACCGCTTTCAGTTATTAAATGGAGTCTGGAAATTCCAGTATTATAAAAGTGTTTATGACCTAAAAGAAGCATTTTACAGGACCAGCTTTAATACAAAAGATTTTGATGACATTACTGTTCCCGGAGTCTGGCAGATTGCCGGATATGATTCACCCCAGTACACCAACATCCGCTACCCTTTTCCATTTGATCCGCCTTATCTCCCGCAGGATATTCCCTGTGGAGCCTACGTCCGAAAATTTACTTACCATGAAAATATCGATGCGCCAAGAATTTATCTGAATTTTGAAGGCGTTGACAGCTGCTTTTTTGTCTGGCTCAATGGAAAGTATACCGGCTACAGCCAGGTCCCTCATGCAACCGCAGAATTTGATGTTACAGAATTTCTGGAAGAGGGAGAAAATACCATTGCAGTTCTGGTCTTAAAATGGTGCGATGGCTCATATCTGGAAGACCAGGACAAATTTCGCATGAACGGCATTTTCCGGGATGTTTACCTCTTAAAACGCCCAGAGCGGGCCATCTGGGATTATCATATCACTACCCAGATCAAGGAAAATACTGCAAAGGTCAAACTGAATGTGACCTTTGATTTTTCAATCCCGGTCTCTGTTATCATTGAAGACCAGGCCAGAGCCGTAGTTGCTACCGGCACAATCTCAGATGACGGATCCATAGAATTTAAGATTCCAAATCCTACTCTGTGGAATACAGAGCATCCATATCTTTACACTCTCACCCTACAAAGCAGTTATGAAACCATCGTCGATTACATTGCTCTTAGGACCATTGAAATCCGTGATAAAGTAATTTACTTCAACGGACAAAAAATCAAATTCCGGGGTGTAAACCGCCACGATTCCGATCCAGAAACCGGTTTTACCGTTAGTGTGCCACAGATCAAAAAGGACCTGTCTCTGATGAAGCAGCACAATTTCAATTCCATACGCTCCAGCCATTATCCAAATGCCCCTTACTTCTATCAGATGTGCGATCTATATGGTTTTATGGTCATTGAAGAAGCAGATATCGAAGCACATGGCCCATACATGCTGTACCGGAAAGAAGATACCGATTATAACCGTTTCAAGCGCTGGAATGAAAAAATCGCGGATGATCCAATCTGGGAGGAATCAATCCTTGACCGTGTTCAGCATATGGTCCAGCGCGATAAGAACCGCTTCTGTATCGTGATGTGGTCCATAGGTAATGAAAGTGCGTATGGATGTAATTTTGAAAAAGCGCTGCGGTGGACCAAAAAATTTGATCCATACCGGCTCACCCAATACGAAAGCGCCAGATACCGCAATTATGACGTGACCTACGATTATTCCAATCTGGACCTGTACAGCCGTATGTATCCGGCCATGAACGAAATCGAAGAATATCTTGAAGAAGACGGAAGCAAACCATTCCTTCTTGTGGAATACTGCCATGCCATGGGAAACGGCCCTGGCGATTTAGAGGATTATTTCCAGCTCATCCAGAAAGACGACCGTATGTGCGGAGGATTTGTCTGGGAATGGTGTGATCATGCCATTGCCCACGGAAAAACGGAAAGCGGTAAAACCATTTATTATTATGGTGGCGACCACGATGAAGAACTTCACGATGGAAATTTTTGTATGGATGGCCTGGTATTCCCAGACCGTACTCCTCATACTGGGATTTTAGAATACAAAAATGTTTACCGACCAGTGCGGGTTGTCTCTTATGATCAGGAAACTGGAAAACTGGTTTTACATAATTACCTGGATTTTGATGATCTAAAAGATTATCTGGATATTCGCTTTGAGGTAATCAAGGACGGGCTGTCCACCGTGCAAAAAGGAAAACTTTCTCCATTCTCTGTAATGCCACATACAGACGGCGTGACCGAGTTAAACGTAACCATTCCCAGCGAAGGAAAAATCTATTTGAAACTGATATACCGTTTAAAGAAGGAAACACCTTTCCTGAAGAAAAATTTCATTCTTGGATTTGATGAGATCCTGCTTAAAAATGAAGACGGAAGAAACCAGATGGCTTTAAGCTGGCTTGAAAAAACGGACCAGGTAAAAGAGATCCGGGTACATGAAACAGACACAGAAGTGACTATAAACTCAAAAGATTTCACTTATACCCTGGACAGAAGGACCGGTCTTTTTGAACAGATGCAGTTTTCCGGCCGCAACTATCTTATCCATCCAATGGAACTAAATATCTGGAGAGCCCCTACGGATAATGATATGTACCTGAAGTCCGAATGGAAAAGAGCACGCTATGATAAAGCATACACCAGGGCCTACACTGTAGAAACCATTCAGAATATGCATGGTATCTTTATCGTTTCTCACGTTGCTGTTGTTGCTGACTCCATTCAAAAAATCCTGGATATCACGATCAACTGGAAGATTGACAACGATGGAAAACTCAGTTCTGTAATGTATGTGGAAAAAGATGATGAATTCCCGGTACTGCCAAGGTTTGGCATCCGGATGTTTTTAGATAAAAGACTGAAAAATGTGAGTTTTTATGGTATGGGGCCACAGGAAAGCTATCGTGATAAGCACCAAGGAGCTTACCATGCCTTATTCCGTACCAAAATAAACGATTTGCATGAAGATTATATCCGGCCTCAGGAAAATGAATCCCATTTTGATTGTGATTATGTGGTGTTCTCAGCATCCCAGTTTGGTATTGCTGCAGCAGCAGAAAAGCCATTCTCCTTCAATGCATCCTGCTACACACAGGAGAAGTTGGAGGACACCGCGCATAACTATGAACTGGAGGAATCCGACAGCATCGTATTCTGTCTTGACTATGCGTTAAATGGCATTGGCTCCAACAGCTGTGGTCCTGCTCTTCTGGAAAAATATCAGTTTGATGATACTTCTTTCCAGCTAGAATTTACTTTGGTTCCATTTTCCAAAGGCTAAAAATGATTATTTTCTGATTATGGGGCATTGTTATTTCGGATTACCGATACAGTAACAGTGTCCCTTTTACGCACGATATAAATGATTGAAAAAATCTGCATAAAACATTAAAAGCTCGTTGATATAATTATGAATTCTATTCATCCTAAATATCTCCTTTCTTTTTGTTTGCAGGTTCATTATAAAACCATTTCAATTTGCGTGCTTGTCAAATCGCAGTAACTATTAGCCAAATCTTGCATCAGGGCGATACGCTTCTTATCTTAATTTAGGAGAATTTTGAAATGCATTTAGTATACGAAAATACAAAGGAAGAGATTATTGCAATAAAAAAGACACCGGTCCACCGGCCACCGCATCTACATAATGCGCTGGAAATTGTATATGTTACAGAGGGATGCGTTGAACTCGGTGTTGGAGAAGAACTTTTCCATATGGATCAAGGCGACATTGGTTTTATCTTTCCAAATATCATTCACCACTATCAAGTATTTTCATGTCAGCGCAATCAGGCAATTTATTTAAACGCTTCTCCATTCCTGGTTGACCGGTTTACAGATATTTTGGAAAACAAAGCGCCAAAGCCACCCGTAATAAAAGCCTCCTCTATAGAACCTGATGTTTATCATGCATTTAATTCCATTCTCGGCGCACAAAAGGACGACATTACATTGGTCCAGGCGTATCTGCAGATTATACTGGCAAGATGTATCCCGAAATTTCAGCTGGTTGAGAAAGGTTCTGTTGGAAGCACAGATTTGATCTACCGTACGGTATCCTACGTCTCCGGGAATTTTAAGCATTCCATTACTCTGGAAAGTATGGCCAGAAATCTGGGCGTCAGCAAATATGTTTTGTCAAGGATATTTTCTAAAACATTCCATAAAAACTTCAACCAGTACCTGAATGATGCCCGGTTGGGATATGCATGTCAGCGACTTGAAAATACCAATGATACAATCACGGAGCTCTGCCTTGACAGTGGATTTAAAAGTTTGCGCACCTTTAACCGTGCGTTTAAGGAAAAGTTCAAAACTTCCCCCAGTGAATACCGGAAAACATTTGTTAGAAATTGGAATATGATGTGATGTCAAGAAATTGGAATATGATATGATTGCCGAGCGCATGATCCTATGATATACTGATGGGACGGCAAGTCAGAGCACATTAATATGACCAGACAATATATGCAGAGAAGATATTCGAATATCTGGAGTATCACTTGATACAGAAAAGAAAGTTTCCTGATCTTCGCGGAAGTAATTCTATCCATATTAACATATTGTCTAGTGAATGATAAAACCGTGGGACACAAGTGGATAGCTCGCTTATGCTTTGCCCTATCAAACAATCGAACGAAAATCCCCCACTTCAAGCGTTTGCTAAGTGGGGGTATGTCGCATAGGATTTTTTTGTTCATACTTGATTTCATATTGTCCATGACATTAAATTCACATGTACATGCAGATAGGCACTTTCGATTCCAAAAGTGCCTGCTGTTTGTCAAACTCTACATTTTTCTTTATCTTTATAGTATAACTCTATGGACTGATCAAATGCATTTCCCTCATAACACATTTTTTCCTGTCCGCGGCCTACAGCCCCGCCTTTTCTGGCATCCATCTTCGGGTCGGTGTAGCGGTCAAACCACTCCTCCATTTCAACCTTTAAGCGCTGGATCTGCTCTTCCCAGGCTGGGTTTCCATAAAGGTTGTTTTCCTCGTCTGGATCCGTGGAAAGGTCATAAAATTCGCAGGGGCCATCACCGTAGCGGTGGATATATTTTAATTTTCCCTTCTTGATCATACGGGTCTTGCTGTATTCATCAAAAACTACAATACGATCCTCATATTCAGCAGTTGGATGATTGATCTGTTCCATCAGACTCTTTCCAGGTTGCTTTGGCTCCAATTTATATTCACAGCCGGCCAGGGACAGAATGGTTGGGAAAATATCGTACTGTCCTGCCATAGCAGAGCAAGTGCTTCCTGGTGCCTCGCAGCCAGGTACTTTGATGATGAACGGTACTTTTACAGAAGAATCATACATATTTGGTGGGTAGGTTCCGTTTCCTTTACCCCAGATACCATGCTGTCCTAAGTTCATACCATTATCGGAAGCAAAGATGATCACCGTATCGTCCTCCAGGCCATGGTCCTCTACCCAATCCATGATCTTGCCGACACCCGCATCCATGGCAGAAATTGCCGCATAGTAGCCGGTTAAGTATTCCCGTCTCTTCTCCGGTGTATCCCCGATCGGGCAGGTATTTGCCTGCCACGGGTGGATCGGCAGATCCGGCGTATCCTTGAATTCGCAGTCCTTGTAAAGATCCCTAAATTCCTTTGGATGTTCATTTTCTTCCCATGGGCTGTGTGGCGCTGTGTAATGGACACTTAAATAAAATGGTGCGCCTTCACCGGACATTTTATCCAGATACTCAAGAGCATGGTTTGTAATGGTGTCAGTGATATATTCATGAGAAATGGAAAGCACTCCGTTTTCAAAAATATCTGCATCATAATAATGGCAGCCGCCTCTTCCAACGGTGAAATAGTACTCAAATCCTTTTTTCTTGTTGATGTTATCACCCATGTGCCATTTTCCACTTAACGCACAATGGTAACCATTTTCAGCCAGATACTCCATATAAGTCTTGTGGCCTTTTAAATAATCAATGGCTTTATCTTCCATGTCGAAACCGTCCATCACAGCCATATGGGGGTATTTCCATGCATCCAGATTGCCTTTTTTCAGCCAGTCTTGGATACCATGGCAGGAAGGGATTTTTCCAGTTACAATGCTGGCTCTGGCCGGTGAACACACCGGAGATGTGCAGTAAAACTCATCAAAAGTGGTTCCCTGCGCTGCCAACCGTGTTAAATTCGGAGTCTTAATGTCATGGTTTGTCTCCGATTCTACTGCCCATGCCCCCTGATCATCCGTAATGATAAAAATGATATTTGGTTTCTTTTTCATAATCAATCCTTTATCCTTTCCTTTATCCTTTCACACCACCTGCTGTAAGACCGCCGATATAATACTTCTGCGCTGCCAGGAAAATGGCAAAGATCGGTAAAATGGAGATAACGCTGGCAGCCATGATCAGGCTGTATTTTAATCCAGTTTCATCCATGAAGTTTACCAGTCCCAGGTTGATGGTGTAGAGATTTTTATTATTGATGAAGATAAGTGCATTATCATAATCATTCCAACTCCATGTAAAGAACAGAATGACCAGTGTTACCAGCGCCGGCTTGCAAAGGGGTGCTATAATCTGGAAACAGATGCGCATATCTCCCGCCCCGTCAATGCGAGCTGCTTCAGAAAGTTCCTCCGGTATCTGCAGCATGTACTGGCGCACCATAAACACGCCGTAAATGGAAAATGCAGCCGGAAGGATCAGTGCCCAATGGGTATTGTAAATGCCCATTTCCTTAAACATCAACATTTTGGGCACCATTAAAAGCTGATGGGGAATCATCATGGTCGCCAGATAAAGAAGAAAGATCTTATCCCTTCCCGGAAACTTTATCTTGGAAAATCCATATCCCGCAAGGATGGAAGTTGTTACTGCAAACCCAACGGAAAGCAGTGTTACCTTCGCTGAGTTTAAAAACATCAATGAATAACTGTATTTACCAAACCAGACTTCTTTGAAATTCTGAAGGTTCAGATAATCCGGAATCAGTCGGAATGGCACTGCGAATATATCCGCCTCTCTCTTAAAACTGGCAGAAACCATCCAGATAAAAGGAACAATACACAGCAGTACTAGTGACCAGAGACAGAGGCTACATATTATTTTTGCGATTCTTTTATTGTTCTTCATTTCATCATGCCCCCTTACTCTTCATTACGCTTCTGGATGCGGAACTGCAGCCAGGTAATGAAGAAGATGATCGCTAACAGGACGATTCCCTGAGCAGATGCGAATTCAAGTTTACCAAACTGGAAAGCTGTACGGTAAATGTTGTATACCAACATGGTTGTGGCCGTTCCAGGTCCACCGTGGGTCATCAGGTTGATTAGTCCAAACACCTTGAAAGAGTTGATCACCGATGTGATGACGATAAAAAAGGTGGTTCCTGAAAGCATAGGGATCGTTACATACCAGATACGGGCAAGCCCGTTTGCTCCGTCAATGGCAGCTGCTTCATACAGATCTTTAGATACATTGATCATACCGGAAAGGAACAGGATCACGGTATAGCCCAGGTTCTGCCATACACAGATCATCACAATCGTCGGCAATGCCCAGTGAAGATCTGAAATAAAGACCGGCGGATTTGACATTCCAAGTTTTCTAAGTAAATTCAAAATCGGTCCATTATTAGAAAAAAGAGCCAGCCATACCGCGGAGATCGCTACAATATTTACGATATATGGCAGATACAGTCCCAACTGTACAAATTTCTTTCCGACTACATATTCATTTAAGAGATAAGCCACAATGAAAGACAGTACGATTAAAATCACCACATAGCTAACCGTGAACACAATGTTATTGATGAGGGAAGCGCGAAACCACGCATCCCTCCATATTTCAATGTAGTTGGAAAATCCTACGATCTTAATGCCTTTAAATCCTTTGGAAAAGTCCCACTTCGAGATACTTATAATAAAGCTGAAAAGCATGGGAACGGTCCAGAATATAAGCACACCGATCAGGTTGATGCCGATAAAAGCATAGCCCTTTGCGGCAGTTTTAAGTTTCTTGCGCTTTTGTTTATCCATAAGTCATCACCTGCACTACTGTTCCTGAGCGATCTTCTCATCCGCTCTCTTTTGGGCATTTTGTAAGGTCTCTTCTACAGACTGGGCACCTGCAAATACCTTATCAAATTCCTCAGTCAGAATAGTATTGATCTCTGTTGCAACTGGCATGTTCTTACGTACATAAAAGTCAGTTGGTGTCAGATAGATATTTTTAGCACTTTCCATATCAAACAGATCAGACTGCTCTCCAAAGATCAGAGAAGCCACTTTATCTGCATCATATTTCTTGCACGCTGGGATTCTTGCATATGGCGCAACATAATCCATACCTTCTTCCAGATACCATTTTATGAACTTCATAGCTTCCTGTGGATGCTGAGATTTGGAATTGATGCTTAAGTCATCGCTGTAAGAAGTGGTATAGTTATTTTCCTGATCTGCAGACAGTCTTGGCATTCTTGCAAAACCAACCTTGAAATCGTGAGGATAATTGTCTGTATCCTTTACATTTCTTACGACCCAGTCACCAAATACCATGGCAGCCTTGCCAGTTAAGAGCATATTTGCAGGCTCCATTTTCTGTGTGGTTACATCTACATAACTTGGCTCAATTCCTTCTTCTACACGCTGTAAGTACTTCTCGGTAAGATCTTTTACATCGTCTGTATCAATTGCTGCGGATTTTCCGTCTGGAGCGTACATCCAGTCAAGTCCCAGCTTGCTCTCGATCATACGAAGAGCCGGCTGACCAGCATCATATCCTGGGAAGAACCAACCATAAACCTTATCATTTCCTTCTCCCTTTGTCAGCTTTCTGGCTGTGTCAATGAACTCATCATAAGTCCAGTCATCACTTGGATAAGGAATTCCTGCATCATCAAACATCTTCTGATTGTAAAGAATGGTGGATGTGATGCGCTTTGCAGGAAGGCTGTAATAATGGCCGTTGATCTCCTTCTGGGCAATATTTTCATCATAATCATCTTCCAGACTGAATCCCGCGCTTTCAAACAGTTCATCCAGCGGATACATATAACCGTTCTCAATTCTCTTCATTAAAAGAACGTCATTCATGTTCAGGAATACATCAATGGAATCATCGGACATCAGTGTCATATCCAGTTTTGTATTTCCGGCATCATCATTGACATATCTTGTGTACTCCACCTGGAGATTTGGATCTATTTTATTAAAAGCTTCACATACCTGTTCTGGACCCATATTCTCTGCAAAGGATCCCCACCAGTGAAGTACGACCGGCTCTGTGGAGCTTTCTGCGGATGCATTGCTTTCCCCCTTTGTATCTGCTGTTGTGCTGGAACTGGAACTTCCGCAGCCGGACAGTACGGAAACTGCCATCACTGCTGATAACCCCAATGCAACTGTTCTTCTTGTTCTCATAATACCTTCCTCCTTCTGATTTCTGATTGATGCCCTTATTATAGGCCAGGTATTCCGTATTTTTGAATGGAGAATGAAAAGGCAAATTGGTATTTTTTTACGCTTGTGGTAATATTTTTTGAAAATTAGTATTTTTTTACGTAATTCTCAAAGGCACTTTTTTTTTCACGTTCCCTATTGTATACTTTAAGCATTAGATGCCGCTTCGGGGTCTTAAAAGCAGAAAGAATAGGGGAAATTTATCGTGATAAAACATACTTTTATGAAATTAAACCTATCATGCCGTTTATTCCTCATTATCATCGTACTGTTTCTCGTCCCTTATCTGACCCTTTTTTCATGGGCATATAAAAAGGCTGAGACCATTATCCGAGACAAGGCGCAGTCACTGGAACGAGAAAATCTGAACCAAACAAAAAATGACATCGAAAGTCTCTGCCTAAACATGATCCAGGCTTCTGATTATCTGATATCCTTAAATAATTACGGTGTTCTTTACCGTGAATCTGCAACAAAGGGATATTCCTATTTAAAATGCTGGCAGGATGCCAATGAGCAGATTCAGAATGTAAATAATTCCCTGTTAAATTCCAATGCTGACATCAGTGTTTTATCCAATGACCAACTGCTCTACTCCACGCTTCCCCAGCAGAAATTCCGCTTTGAGGATTTTTTTGCGGAGCAGGTAGTTCCGTCGGTATATTTTACGAACGCCCACCAGAGTTACCGCCGTTTTGAAAGCAATCAAACTTTCGTTTCCTATATTAGAAAGCTCCCGCCATTTTCACCGAAAAGCTTTTATCTGGTCATCTCCCTTCCTGCCAGCAGTTTTTCCCGTCTGTTAGGAGCTGCAGCAGGGAACATGGAATTATGGGATACTTCCGGTTATTCCATCTGCGGGATCCATACTCCCAAAGATGTTAAATATTTCCAGGAAGAAATCTCCATTCCACTTTCAGGCTGGCGCCTGACGGATACCATTTCTACGGAATTTCTCTATCAGGATATCTATGAACTGCGCACATTCACGTTTGTTGTATCCCTGGGACTATTAATGATATGTCTTCTGGCCACATTTTTCGCTATCTATTCGCAGCTGCGTCCACTTTTTAAGCTGAAAGAACAGATGCAGCAGGTTATGGCTGGGAACCTGAATGCCGAAATCGCCACTACCGATTCCAAAGATGAGATCAGCAGTCTTTCCCGAACCTTCAACAACATGGTTACAGAGATTGGCCATCTGATTGAGGAAATACAGGTCACTCAGAAACGGGAAAGTGAGCTGCGCTTTGAAATGCTTCTGGCCCAGATCAATCCCCATTTTCTCTTTAATACCCTAAACTCCATCAAATGGATGTCCGTAATGTCCGGGACAGAACACATCACCAACACCATTACCGCTCTTGGCCGGCTTCTTGAGATCAGCATGAATAAGGTCAATGACGTGCTTCCTATTGAAGAAGAGTTGGAAAACATCAAAAGTTATATCAAGATCCAGCAGGTGCGCTATCCCGGCCGTTTCGATGTGGCCTACCACATAGAGGAGGGAATTTTAAAAGAGCACACCTTAAAACTGATCCTACAGCCCCTGGTGGAAAATTCCATTCTCCACAATATTGAAGCACGGGATTTTCTCATGATTGATATTTCCGGCCGGTGTGAAAACGGCATTATCATCCTGCAGGTTCAGGATAATGGAACAGGCATGGATGCAGATACTATGAAAGAAATCCTAAAACCCAAAAAGCAGGGTAAAAAGGGGTATGTCTTCTCCGGTCTCGGCGTGAGCAATGTCCAGGAACGCATACAGCTGGCTTATGGTCCTGATTACGGCTTACAATATGACAGCGACGGCAACTCTTTTACAACCGTGACGATCCGGTTCCCGCAACATAAACAGATAGACAGCCTTCTGTCCGAAAGGAGAGAGAACAATGATAAAGGTACTGATTGCAGATGATGAACCATTGGTAAGGGCCGGCATCAAAACCGTCCTTCCATGGAATATGTATGGTTTCGATGTGATCTCAGAAGCGGCCGATGGCAAAGAAGCTTACGAAAAAATCTTAAAACTCAAACCCGACATTCTGATCACCGACATCAAAATGCCGGGAATGGACGGAATAACTTTACTCAAACGCCTGAAACAGGAAAAAATATCCATCCAGTCTCTAGTCCTAAGCTGCTTTGATGAGTTTGAACTTGTCCGTGAAGCTATGAAGTACGGTGCCCATGATTATATCCGAAAGCTTTCTATTGATCCGGCCAAACTACTGGAAGTCTTAAAGGAAATGAAAGAGGCCATCTCTGACCAGCCGGAAAAGAACGCTTCCTTTTCTTTAAATACAGACGATCTGAAATATCTTTTTATCAAGCGCCTTCAAAATCAGGGGTTTGAGGATCACGAGCAGGTGAAGAATGTACTCCATAACATCAAACTGGATATTTCCATTCAGGATTATCACCTGATCCGTTTTTCCTTTGAACCAGATACTGCTCCGATTACGGATACCAATCGCAAAAACATGATCTATAACCTGTTAAACCAGATCTGCGAACGTTACTCAGGACAGGAACTGTTTTCCCTTGATGAAAAAGGATACCTTCTTATATCCAACACAAAGAAAGATCTTCTCCTCTGCCGCCAGATCGGAGCTGCCATGAAACAATACGCCAATCAGACCGTATATTTCGGTATCAGTCCTTTATTAAAGGATGAAACTTCTTTTAAAGCCGGAATGAAACAGGCCGAAGAAGCCCTTTCTGCCTGCATTTTTTATGAGCGAAGTGAACCGCTGCCTTATCCGCTGCTTACCTCCGTAGGCTTTCCATTCATTACGGATTCACAGGCCCAGGAACTTTATATTGCCCTTTCCTCCGGAAACAGTGAAAAATCTTCGGAACTGGTCCAGCGCTTTTTACTATGGCTTAAAAGCGGCCTATTCTATCCTTTTCAGTGTTACTCTTATATGGAAGAGATCCTGAACATTTTCATCCGGGTGGCCAGGGAACTGAATTTTTCCCTTTACCAGATGACAGCGGATGAAAATGACATTCTAAGGCGCATCCGCCAGGCCCATACCTTACGGACCTGCCAGAAAATCCTGTCTGATTTTATTATGGAGTTTTCAGAATTTGTCCGCGATAAACGTTCCGGAGAGAGGTCTGAAATTTTGAAGATAAAAGAATATGTCCAACTTCACTATAGCGAAAATATCGACTTAAACCTGGTTGCCGGTCTCGTGAATGTCACTCCATCCCATTTAAGCAATCTTTTTAAGAAAGAAACCGGCACCAACTTCTCTTCCTACCTCACCGATGTGCGGATGCAGGCAGCTGGCAAACTTTTAAAATCCCCGGACATGCTCATTTATGAAGTTGCTGAAAAGACGGGATATTCCAATGGCGGATACTTCGGAAAAGCTTTTAAAAAATACTGGGGCGTCTCCCCGGAAGAATATAAAAAAGAAAAACGTTAGGAGTTTTTATCATGCCACCAATCAGCGTGCTTATGAAACCATCATCCGGCATGTGCAACATGCACTGCGACTATTGCTTTTATTGTGATGAGGCCCAGAAACGTCTGCAGAAGTCCTATGGGTTCATGTCGGATGAGACACTCAAAAATGTAATACGAAAGACCATCCTGCGGGCGGAAGGCGTTATTTCCTATGCTTTTCAGGGTGGCGAACCTACCCTTCGGGGACTCGATTTTTTCAAGAAGGCGGTTGCCTATGAAAAACAGTATAACCGCAATCACATCAAGGTGCAGAATGCTTTTCAGACAAATGGTTATCTTTTGGATGATGAATGGTGTGCATTTTTCAAGGAAAATAACTTTTTAGTTGGGCTTTCCTTAGACGGTATCAGAGAAACCAATGATATTTACCGCCATGCTGCCGGGTGCGGATCCGTGTTTGAGCGCATTTTCGGCGCTGCCAAACTTCTGCAAAAGCATGGTGTAGACTTTAATATCCTTACCGTTGTAACGGGAAATACCGCTGCACACATTCCTGAAATCTATGAGTTTTACCGTAGAAACGGCTTAGGATATCAGCAGTATATCGCCTGTCTGGATCCCTTAGAGGAACCTCATGGGCAAAATCCTTATGCCCTCTCACCAAAACAGTATGGGGAGTTTCTGATCACACTATTCCACCTATGGTATAAAGACTGGAAAAGGGGCCGCCAGCCGTACATCCGCCAGTTTGAAAACTACATCGGCATCCTAATGGGATACCGCCCGGAGTCCTGCGACCAGTGCGGTATCTGCAACATACAAAATGCCGTGGAAGCAGACGGCAGTGTGTATCCCTGCGACTTCTATGTACTGGATGAGTATAAACTAGGAAATTTTAATACAGATCAGTTGGATTCGATTGACAGGAAGCGGACGGAAATCGGTTTTATTGAACGCTCCAAAAAACTGAAGAAGAGCTGCCTGTCCTGTCCATATTTTTCCATCTGTCGCGGTGGATGCCAGAGAAACCGTGATCTGGATATGGCAAGTGGACTTTATGTAAATTATTTCTGCGAAAGTTATAAAATGTTTTTCGACGCCTGTCTCCCGCTCATGAAAGAAGTTGCTGCAGCCGCGCAATGATTGTTACCCAAAAGAAAACTCTAAATATTCCTTTTCTCTTCAGAATTTATGGAATATTTAGAGTTTCTTTATTTCAGACTTACTAATGTATTTTATCTGACTTACCGGGCATTGAATGTTCTTTCAGAAGAATGTGATCTGATTCAGTCAGAGCTATATCGCAATTCAAAGTCTGTTTTAAAACGTAACTATAAAATCATTTCCAGCACCATTCATTTTCCAAAACTCCATAGAATTCCTCCTTCCAAAGGTTTTGCACAATATTACTTATTCTTTCCGTCAAGAATATCCACAATGGTCTTCTCTGTTCCTGTCATACCAGGTGACGCAATCAGTCCCATATTGTGCATGGTCTCTTCCGGAGTTGCACCGTTGATACCATGGGCATTGTAAATATATACATCGTCCATAGCCAGTTCTACAGAGTCAAAAGCTGCGTCTACTGCCACAATACCTTTCATGGTACATCCCTGGTTGCCGCCATCACAGATCATACCTGTAATACTGCTTGCCATGTTGTTGATGACTTTTTCCATCGTTTCTGCGTCGGCGCCTTTTAACCATGCCAGTGCACAGGCCATTCCCGTTCCTGCTGCAATAGCACAGCCGCAGAAGGCAGACAGCTTGCCGGAGTATTCCTTAATGTACATACATACCAGATAGCTTAATGCAGTAGCACGAAGAAGCTGCTCATCTGTATAGTTATTGATCTTGTATACAGCATATAACGGCATAGTTGCAATAATACCATGGGCACCGGAACCGGTGATGCTCATAGCCGGTTTGGAAAGACCGATGACTCTCGCCTCAATGGCTCCGTTGCAGAATAATGAAGCAGTCTTTCTTTCATCTTCTGATACCAGAACCCCACCATTCTTCTTTAACAGATATGGTCCGTAGGTAGTCTTTGGACTCTTTAAGCCTTCCTGAAGCAGCTCGTAGTTTACTTTATATGCTTCTTTGATAAAATCCAGTTCCTGTGCAGAAACAGTATTTACATACTCTACCATCTGCGCCAGGGTATACTGATGGATCAGCGGTGTAGCCTCTTTACTCTCCTGTGCTGCTTTTGCTTCTTTTTCAAATACTACAGTTCCATTTTCTGTGATCTTTGTAATATTAGTGTGGGCATCCTGAATAGTAACAACTGCCTCTGAAGTCTCACCTGTTACAGTTGCTTCAATGAAAATGCGGCTGGTAATACTGCTCATGGAAACTGATATCATTCCCGCTTTGATCATTTCGCCTGCAGCTTCTTCCTCTGCCTTTCCAATACCTTCCAGACATTCCAGACCCTTCTTTGGATCTGCAGCAACAGCGCCTAAAGCAGCAGCGTAATAATTTCCCACCTCACTTGTTCCCGGAATACCGCAGGTAAAGGCATTTTTATACATACCGCTGTTTAATCTTAAACCCACCCCTTTTACAGTGCCTTTTATATGGGCTTTTGCTGTGGATACAGCAAAAGCAATGGCTCCCGGTTCTGTAACGCCAAGAGCTGGTTTCATATCACTTTTTATCAGTTCTGTTAATGCATGCATCTTATTTTTCTCCTCAATTCTATGATCCCAAAGACTTTGCAAAAAGGATGCTGCAAAATGTTCCTATCATTTCACAGCATCCCCCTTTACTCACTCTGACATCGCTTACGCGATCATTTACATTTTTTTATATCGTATCCTAATGAACGATCCTAAATAAAGATCTCTTTAATTACTTTAAAACCTCTGCCAGATTTAAAGTAGTAGTTCCGTCTTCTTTTACGAAGCATGGAATTCCAAGACGTTCTGTACCGCGGATCTGTGCATACAGATCAGAGTTATCACGCAGATTTAAGTATGCTTTAAGATCTGCATGGCAGGATAAAATGTCTTTAAAATCAATTTCAGCCCCTGCTGCAGCAAGCTGCTGTAAAGCATAAAGAGTGTCTGGGCAAAGATGACTGCCGATTACTGTAACTTTCATAGTGATTTCTCCTTCGTCTTTTATGTATTTTTGTATTGTATGCATAAATCCGTGCCAACGCGCTCCACTGCCTGCACTGGCAGGCAGCTTATCCATTAAATGGATCACCCATTGATTTTTTTGTTGATCCAGTCCTTGCCTTCTACAAGACGTGTGATCATCATAGAAGCAACAGCATCACCAGATGCATTTAAGCAGGTAGCCATTGGGTCTACTAAGAAACCGATGGTTGCGATCAGTGGGAATGCTTCTCCTGGGAAACCGAACAAGCTGACAATAAGCATTTCACCTACAAGGCCGCCGCCTGGAGCTCCGGATAATACAAATGCACTTAAAACTGCTACTGCGATTGCCATTGCATAGGTTCCAACGCCTGTAAACTGCATGTTGAATACACCGTACAGGAAAGCGATCTTTGTAATAGCGGATAATACAGAACCATCCATATGCATGGTAGCACCCATAGGAAGAACGATATTACTGATATCCTGAGGTACACCCATCTTATCACATGCTTCCTGGTTTACAGGGATGGTTGCACATGAACTCTGTGTTGCAAATGCAGTAATAGCCGGGTTGAAGATGTTCTTTGCCATGGCTTTTACGCCTTTCTTTCCGCCTGCAAAGTAAGCATATAACGGGAAGAATACAACGCCGTAAACAATACACATTGGATAGTAGATCAGCATGCAGCGGCCATAATCACCGATCAGCTGAGGACCAAATTCACCTACCAGGTTTGCAAAATATGCACCAAGACCAAGAGGAGCAAATTTCATGATCATATCAACGATCTTCATGATGATGTCATTTAAGTTGCACATTACTTTACCAAATGGGCTTTCCTGTCCGCCGCACTTTGCTACTGCAAGACCGGTAAAGATAGCTGCAACAATGATCGGAAGCATATTCTTTCTGCTCATCAGACCGGAGAAATCATCTACAGTCAGTGTACTAACGATCATATCACCAACACTTGCCATTTCTCCCATTTCACCGCTGGTCATCTCAATAGTGGTGTTTGCAGCTGGTGGGAATACATTTACAACTACCAGTACCAGAACAGATGCGATCAGTCCGGTTACAATAAATACACCGATCAGGGAGCCAAGGATCTTTCCAAGACGGTTCATATTTAACATACTTCCTACTGCATTAACAATAGAAACAAAAACCATAGGTACTACGACCATAAACAGCAGGTTGATGAATACATTGCCAATTGGTGCAAGTACCGTTGCTTTCTCTCCTAAAATCGCTCCAAGGATCGCTCCTAAAATAATTCCTCCTAAAAGGATCAGCGGGAAGCGGTAGCTTTCCCAGATTTTCTTCTTGTCCATAATTTCCCCCAAAATTATCTCGTTTTGTATTGTTGTAAATTATATTGTTTTAAATTGCACTGTTTTAAATTGTACTGTATTTTATTTATCCAGTGCATCTACAGCATCTTTTAACTGTCCCAGAGCTTTTTCCAGTACGCTGCGTGGGCATGCTACATTCAGACGCATAAATCCGGTCAGGCTTCTTCCAAAGGTATATCCTTCATTTAATCCGATCTTAGCCTTCTCGATCATAAACTTTCTTAATTCTTCATTGCTCATTCCCAGATCACGGCAGTCTAACCATACAAGGTAGGTTGCATCCGGGATATTTGGCTTGATCTGAGGAATGTTCTTTTCACAGTATTCCTTAACAAAATCAAAGTTTGCAGACAGATAAGGAAGTAACTGGTCTAACCACTCGCGGCCTTCTCTGTAAGCAGCCTCAATGGCAACAGAGCTGAATGCATTGTTTCTGTGGATATCCATGGAACTCCAGTAGCGGTCAAAATCTGCCTTCATTCTCAGATTTGGGAAAATAGTGGTAGATGCCTGAAGACCAGCCAGGTTGAAGGTCTTTGTTACGGAAACACAGGTTACTACGTAATCATGGATCTCTTTGGAAATGGTAGCGGTTCTGGTGTGCTTCTTTCCGTGGAAGATCAGGTCGGAATGGATCTCATCGGAGATCAGCATTACGCCATTTTCCATACAGATCTTAGCCATCTTTTCCAGATCTTCTTTATCCCATACAAGGCCTAATGGGTTGTGAGGGTTGCACAGTAAGAATACTTTACATTCTTTTACCTTACGTTCAAAATCCTCGTAATCTACATGCCAGCTTCCGTTTTCTTCTACCAGAGGATTTTCTACTACTACACGGCCAATTGCCTCTGGAATATCATAAAATTCGGAATATACAGGAGTCTGGATCAGGACCTTATCTCCTGGCATGGTGTAGATCTTCATCAGAGCTGCCATAGTCTGAACAACACCAAGGCACCAGCTCATGTGGGAAGTTTCAGGCTTCCAGCCATAATATTTTTCTTCCCATTCCTGTACTGCTTCAAAGTAGCTTGCCGGTCTGGAAGTATATCCCCAGATCCCCTCTTCTGCTTTCTTTTTGCATGCATCAATGATCGGCTGGGCAGTCTTAAAATCCATATCAGCTACCCATAATGGGATCACATCTTCGGTTCCGAACTTCTTAAGTCTTTCATCATATTTAGAAGAACGGTTGTTGCTTCTGTCGATCACTTCATCAAAGTTGTACTTCATTGCTGTTTCGTATCCTTTCTTTCCCGTTTCCGGTTGATACTTATATATTAAGCAAGTTACATGCCAACTTTTATTTTCCCCGATTTTTTATTGTTTTTTGTTAAAACAATGGTTTTTCCACTTATTTTCTGGCTTTTTGGAAAATTTTGGTAATTTAAGGACAAGTCATTTTCAGGTATTAAATGGTTAATTGGTTATATTGGTTGATTTATTAGTTATTAAATGGTTGCCTAATTGGTTGTGACCTTTTTATAAATGATTCAAAGGATCATTTCTGTTTTTCCAGTTTTTTCAACCCTTTTTCCGTGATCCGACTTCCGCCTCTGCCCCTTCCAACCTGGAGCAGCCCTTCTTTTTCCAACTCTTTCAAAAGATCTCTTGCCTGTTTCTGGGTCATAGGAATGTGATCTTTTTTTGCTGCCTCTAATATTTTCTCCCTTCCCACTGTTTCTCCGGCTTTCCAGGCAAGTGCCAGCTGTTTTAATACAAACTGCTTTTTAGCCTCTGTATCCATATGACCGGAATAGGTTGAACCTTCTTTCAGCTGTGTGGTTCCTGTTTTCACGTTTTCATTTTCCCCACTGCTTTCACCTGGTCCTACTACATCCAACCCCACTCCTACTACTCTGGTCATGGTAGGCGGCAGGTCGGAAAGCTCGATCACCGGTTTTGCCAGATAATTAAAATATTCCACTGCATTCTGCAGTTCTCTGATGTTTCCCGGCCATGGATGCCTGCGCAGAAAAGCCTTCACTTCTTCTGATAAAGTAAAGTTTCCACCCATTTTCCGCATAAAGAAATCAAACAGCATAAAAATATCATCTCCCCGCTTTCTGAGAGGCGGTATCTCTACTGTCAGTGCATTTAAACGGTAATACAGGTCTTTTCTGAAACTGCCTTCCTGTATCTTCTTCTCTAAGGCTTCATTGGTAGCTGCCACAATACGCACATCCACACGGATAATGCTGCCGCCGCCCACGCGCATGATCTCCCCTTCCTGGAGAACACGCAGAAGTTTTACCTGCATGGAAAGGCTCATTCCTTCCACTTCATCTAAAAATAAAGTTCCGTGGTGGGCAAATTCAAAAAGACCGGGACGGCCGCCTTTTTTGGCTCCTGTAAAGGCGCCTTCTTCATAGCCGAACAACTCGCTTTCCAGAAGATTTTCCGGCATGGCAGCCACATTAATGGCAATAAAAGGACCGGCTGCCCGCCCGGAAGCCTGATGGACTGCATGTGCCATCAGCTCTTTTCCAGTACCTGTCTCTCCAATGAGAAGCACAGGGCTTTCAGTTGCTGCCATTTTCCTTAAAATATTAATGGTTTCTGTAATAGCATCTGAATTTCCTATTACGTCATCGAAGGTATAACGGGCATAATGGCCTTTCTGCATCAGCTGTCTTCGCAAGGCATTCTGGCGGGACTCCTGCTCATTAAACTTCTGTAGCATGGCAAAGGCGCCGATACAGTCCTCTTTTCGCACCACCGGCACCACTGCCAGGGAAACATTGGTTCCAAAGAGGCGGATCACCTTCTCAGGAACTGCCTTTTTCTCCCGGAGCACCTGATAAAAAGGAATATAGGGAAATACCTCTTCCCCCTTCTTTCCCATAGCCAGTTCTTCAGAAATGCGGGCGATCTGACAGGCCTTTTTGTTACAGACAAAAACCTCTCCTGTTTCATTTACACCGATCAGACCTTCATCCAGGCTTTCCGCCAGAATATGCATCTGGCTTTCCTGCCTGCGGCTTTTAGCATACATCAGGTCAAAGCTGTAGTGATTGGAGGCCACTACCTTAGCATAATTCATAAAGCTTTCTGTTTCCGGCAGATATTCCAGTCCCAGACGCAAAGCTATTTCTACCATCATTCCATAGGAACAGGGACGGTGATCACAGTCGATCACTGTTTTTACAGAAGGCGGCACAAAACGGGATTCACCGGGAGTTACCGCAATATCCACCGGTTCTTCTAAAACAGCGCCGGGATAATAAGGAATGAACTGCAGATGGTTTACTCCAAGAGAGCTTAACTGGGTAATAGCCTCTCTTGCCATATTACTGGTAACATTCACAAACAACACTTTCGTTCCTTGTGGTATCTCAAACAGTTTTTTTAGGGTTTCCCAGTAAAAAGTAACCTCAATGGACATGATCTGACTATCAATAGGCACATGGCGGGCCTCTTCTTCTGCAGAACCATAGGCATCTGTAGATATAGCAAACAGATCCGCTCTTGGAAGCACTCCGGCAGCTGATCCATCTCTTACGCTATACCCCACTACTTCCGCATATTCACCAAAAAGATCTCTTACTTCTTTTGTATAGGAAGCACCGGCCAACGGATCCAGCGCCACAACTGCAATTTTTTTCATCGTATTTTACACCAACCCTTTTATATACTCTTAAAATCCTGTTACGGTTCATGCGGTTCATGCGCTGCATGACCAGCAACGGATCTGCCAAAAAACGTATCTGTTTTTTCTTCCGTATTTATGATACCATTGATGATATTCCTAAAACAACTGTTTTATAAACACAATACTGTTTGGAGGCATTTTATGACATTTACATATAAGATCCCCTGTTTTGATCTGGAGCAGACTGCCGGGTCAGGACAGGTCTTTCGAATGATACCGGCGCCTGGGCGTACAAATACCTGGCAGGTTATAAGCCAGGGCCATGTTTGCTTTATTCGACAGGAAAATGACATCTTTTTTCTGGAATGTGGACCGGATTTAGAAAATTTCTGGAAGAACTATTTTGACTTAAATACAGATTATGAGAAAATGATCGCATCCATCACACCGGACGATCACTATCTGAAAGCAGCCTCTAAAGCCGGACAGGGCATCCGCATCCTTCGTCAGGATACATGGGAAATGATCATTACTTTTGTGATCTCACAGCAAAAGACGATCCCTGCGATCCGGGCGTTGGTGGAAGCCCTCTGCAGCCGGTATGGGACAAAGATTGACCAGTTTTATGCATTTCCCACACCTGAACAGCTGTGTCAGGCTTCTTTAGAAGATCTCCTTGCCCTGAAACTTGGCTACCGGGCCAAATATATCTACCGCCTCTGCCGAGACGCTGTAGCTGGACGTCTGGACCTGGCGCATTTAAGCAAGTTGGATTATACCGCTGCCATGGAGTATCTTACCGGCTTTTACGGCATTGGCAAGAAAGTAGCCAACTGTGTCTGCCTTTTCGGTTTGCATCACATTGACGCCTTTCCTGTGGATACCTGGATTGAGAAGATCCTAAACGAACATTATTATGATGCTGAAAAATACAAAGATCTGCCTAAAGCCAGACTTTATGACCAGATGATCACCGACTCTTTTGGATGTTATAAGGGCTATGCGGGAGTCATGCAGCAGTATATCTTTAATTATGAACGCAATGTAATACACGGGAAATAATTTGCAGATCCGTGAGCGCCTCACTGCGCACTTTCAATATGTATAGCAACAAAAAATGAGAAGAGGCATATCTCATCCTCTTCTCGTTTTTTTGATCTATCTTAGATCCATTTATTTCTCTGTGATCTCAAATATCTTCCAGCTTTTCCGGCTTCGTCCCACTGCATACTGCCTTGTGATATTTTCCTTTGTTTCATCCGGCCACTGTTCATCTAAGGAAACCTGGACTACTTTATAGGAAGTATAGCCAAGAAGTGTGGCATGGTTGTCATACTGGGATTTTTCATCCCCATATTCCTCTTCGGATAAGGTCTTAAAACCATGCACCAGAACGTCCTGTGGATAAATACCATTTTCAAAATCAGCCTGCATACTATCAAAAGGAACATTTTTTGCCAGATCATCAGAAAGGATTTTCCCGCTTTCCTCAAACTGGACCATTGCATTATACCGCAGATACATTCCCACTGCCTGTTCTGCTTCACCTACCGGCATGGACTCAAATTTGATATGCCTTGGCTTTGCGTCATCTGTAATAGTATATTCCTGGCTTAACCGGTTTAATGCCTCATTCCGGCTGTGTACTGCGATTGCAAGCATCAGTCCGAAACCTACCACTGTCAGAATAAAGATCTTCCAGGGCGGCACTGTATTTTTTCTCTTTTTTATCAGCATATTGCAGAGGTTCTCCTATTTAAAAAGCCCTTTCTTCTTTGGCTTTTCTCCTTCTGGTTCAATTCCGTTCATCAGGTCATCATAGCGCTTTAATGCATCCTTCTGAGCCTGATTCATACGCTCCGGCACCTTGACTACCAGTGTTACATAATGATCGCCGCGCACATTGCGGTTACGCAGGGATGGAACGCCTTTTCCCTTTAAACGTACCTTGGTATCGGTCTGGGTACCTGGTTTTACCTCATACTCTACTTCACCGTCTACGGTCTTGATGCGGATCGGACCGCCTAATGCTGCCTTTGCAAAGGAGATCGGTACAGTAGAATAAATGCTGGTATCCTGGCGCTTGAAGATTGGATGCTGGGATACTACTGCCTCTACTAACAGGTCGCCTCTCTCGCCGCCGTTTGTTCCCGGCTCACCGCCGCCAGCCATACGGATACACTGGCCATTGTCAATACCTGCCGGGATAGAAACTTTAAATTTCTTGCGAACAGTCTTGTATCCGGTACCATAGCAGTTCGGGCATTTTTCCTTAATGACTTTACCTGTACCGTTACACTCCGGACAGGTCTGTACATTCTGAACCTGACCAAAGAAAGACTGCTGTGTATACATGATCTTACCTTTACCATTACACTTGGTACAGGTCTGTGGGGAAGTACCTGGCTTTGCGCCAGTTCCGTTACAGCTTGAACATACTTCCTTATAGTTGATCTCAATCTCTTTTTCGCAGCCAAATACAGCTTCCTCAAAGGTAATGCGGACTGCTGTTCTTACATTTGCCCCCTTCATAGGACCGCTTCTGGATCTGGAACGGCCGCCGCCGAAAATATCACCGAAAATATCGCCAAAGATATCTCCCATATCTCCGCCGTTAAAATCAAAGCCGCCGAAACCGCCGCCATAACCAGCGCCGCCGCCCTGCTCAAATGCAGCATGGCCGAACTGGTCGTACTGCTGACGTTTCTGAGGATCGCTCAGTACGCTGTAAGCCTCTGAAGCTTCCTTAAACTTTGCCTCTGCCTCCTTGTCACCAGGATTTGCATCAGGATGGTATTTCTTGGCAAGTTTTCTGTATGCTTTTTTCAGGGTATCTTCATCAGCGTCTTTTGAAACACCCAGAACTTCATAGTAATCTCTCTTATTCTCTGCCATGTTGTTTACCTCTTATCACTGCTATTTCTTTCTCTGCCGGGTCCAAAATGCCCTTTGTTTAAACAGACGGTAAGGCCCGGAAGGGGATATCTCCCCTCTCGGACCCGTCCATTAGTTCAGACATGCTAGCTTGCAACACACTTTCCCGTCCAAAACAGCATATGTCTGAACCGTTATATAATCTTACACTTCTTTGAAGTCAGCGTCAACTACATCATCATCTGGCTTGGAGCTTCCTGCATTGCCTGCATTTGCACCACCCATGTTTGGACCTGCACCTGCACCAGCCTGCTGTGCTTGCTCATAAACCTTTGCAAACAGCTTCTGGGCGCTGTTCATCAGTTTTTCTTTACCTGACTTGATATCTTCAACCTGGGCATCAGTCATCTGATCAACCGGCGCTCTGTTGATAGCTTCTTTCAGTGCATTTAAATCAGCCTCAACCTCAGCCTTGTCGTTAGCATCGATCTTGTCGCCAACCTCTTCCAGAGCCTTCTCAGTCTGGAATACCATAGAATCAGCATCATTTCTTGCATCGATCGCTTCCTTACGCTTCTTATCCTGAGCCTCATACTCAGCAGCCTCTTTAACAGCCTTATCAATATCTGAATCAGACATGTTAGATCCGGAAGTAATGGTAATATGCTGCTCTTTGCCTGTTCCAAGATCCTTAGCAGATACATTTACAATACCGTTTGCATCGATATCGAATGTAACTTCGATCTGCGGAACACCTCTTCTTGCTGGTGGGATACCATCCAGACGGAACTGGCCTAAGGTCTTGTTATCTCTTGCAAACTGACGCTCGCCCTGTACAACATGGATATCAACAGCGGTCTGATTATCAGCTGCAGTAGAGAAGATCTGGCTCTTTCTGGTAGGAATGGTTGTATTTCTCTCGATCAGTCTGGTTGCTACACCGCCCATGGTCTCAATAGACAGAGACAGTGGAGTTACATCCAGAAGAAGGATATCTCCGGCACCTGCATCGCCTGCTAACTTACCACCCTGGATAGCTGCACCAATTGCAACACACTCATCTGGGTTCAGGGACTTGCTAGGCTCTTTGCCGGTTAACTGTTTTACTTTCTCCTGTGCGGAGATCATACGTGTAGAACCACCAACTAACAGTACCTTGCCAAGCTCAGCTGCGGTAATACCAGCATCCTTCAATGCGTTCTGTACCGGGATAGCTGTACGCTCGATCAGGTCATGTGTCAGTTCATCAAATTTAGCTCTTGTCAGGTTCATATCCAGATGCTTTGGACCTTCTGCAGTAGCTGTGATGAATGGCAGGTTGATATTGGTTGTAGTCGCAGTAGACAGTTCCTTCTTAGCTTTCTCAGCTGCTTCTTTTAATCTCTGAAGAGCCATCTTATCGCCGGAAAGGTCTACGCCTTCTGCCTTCTTGAATTCAGAGATCATCCAGTTGGTAATTGCATTATCGAAGTCATCACCGCCAAGGTGTGTATCACCGTTGGTAGAAAGAACTTCAATAACACCATCACCGATCTCAATGATAGATACATCGAATGTACCACCACCAAGGTCATATACCATGATCTTCTGCTCTTTTTCATTGTCAAGGCCGTAAGCTAATGCTGCTGCTGTAGGCTCGTTGATGATACGCTTTACATCCAGACCAGCGATCTTACCGGCATCCTTGGTTGCCTGACGCTGTGCATCGTTGAAATATGCAGGAACAGTGATAACTGCTTCGCTTACAGTCTCGCCCAGATAGCTTTCAGCATCTGCTTTCAGCTTCTGAAGGATCATTGCGGAGATCTCCTGTGGAGTGTATTTCTTTCCATCAATGTCTACCTTGTAGTCAGTACCCATATGACGCTTGATAGAAGCAATGGTTCTGTCTGCATTGGTAACTGCCTGGCGCTTAGCAGGCTCACCTACCAGTCTTTCTCCTGTTTTTGTAAATGCCACAACAGATGGTGTGGTTCTTACGCCCTCTGCGTTAGCGATAACGGTTGGCTTTCCACCTTCCATAACGGCTACGCAGCTATTAGTTGTACCTAAGTCGATACCAATAATCTTACTCATAGTTTTTTCCTCCTGTTATATATGTTTGATGAAAAAATCATAATAAATGTTCCACTCAACTAAGGCTCGAAAAGACCTCGCCAAGTTTCGGGAACGACTTTCGCACTAAACTCGAAAAGACCTCGTTAAGTGCTCAATGTCAGTTTGCTACTTTTACCATGCTGTGTCTTACAACACTGTCACGGTACATATAGCCTTTCTGAAGTTCCTCAGCTACGATATTCTCTCCTAAGCTTTCATCTTCTACATGCATCACTGCATTGTGGAAGTTAGGATCGAATGGCTGTCCGGCTGCCTCAATGGCTTTTACACCGGCGTCTTCTAAGACTTTCTGGAACTGCTTATATATTTTTTCCATTCCCTCAGCAAAAGCTGTATTTTTTTCGCTCTCCGGAATGGAAGCTAAGCCTCTTTCAAAATTATCAACTACCGGAAGCATACGCTCGATGATGTCTTTTGCACCCATCTCGTACATGGTAGATTTTTCTTTTTCCGTTCTCTTGCGGAAATTATCAAATTCTGCCATCTGGCGTTTTACCCGGTCGGTAAGTTCTTCTATTTTTTCATCCTTAGGATCTTTTTTCTTTTTAAAGAAGCCCTCTTTCTCAGGTGCTTTTTCTGTGGTCTTCTCTTCTGCACTTGTTTCAGTGTTCTCAGAAGCAGTCTCCTCAGAAGCTTCCTGTTCCATATTGGACGGATCCTTCAGATCTTCATTTTTCATTTCTTCGCTCACTGCTATCACCTTTCATCCTTTTTAAATGCTGCATCCAGCTGGTTCATGAGATTTTTCAAAGTTCCAAGAACTTTTTCATAATCCATTCGCTTAGGACCGATAATTCCTACGGTTCCCCGAAGGCCCCCGCCCAGATCATAATTGGCTGTGACCACGCTGCAGTCCTTCATGGACTGGATCGGTGTTTCATCACCAATGTATACCTGAATGCCTCCATCGCCTTGCTGGTCTGCGTTTACATCGGAAACAAATTCCTGCAGCACTTCTTTTTGTTCTAATGTTCCGATCAGCTTGCTGGCCTTTTCTCCTTCAGCCAGTTCCGGATACCGGAAAATGTTGGTCGCTCCGCTGGTATAGATCTGCAGGTCCTCGCCGCCCGCTTTAATAGCTTCTGCGACTTCATTCAGTACCAGTTCGATCACCTTACTGTGAATGCCTGCATCTTCTTTCAGCTTGCTGATAATCCCAAGATTGATCTCTTCAATGGTCAGTCCGTTTAAGCTGCTGTTTAAGAGGATGTTCAGATTGAGAAGTTCCTGTTCTCCCAGATCTTCGCCAATATCGATCATGGTGTTCTTGATGATGTTGCCTTCCACAACCACTACCACCAGAAGCTTATTTGCTTCTACTCTGGAAAGCTGTATGAATTTCAGCTTTGTCTTGTGGTAGCTTGGTCCGCTGATCATCGCTGCATAATTGGTATTTGCCGCAAGAGCCTGAGCCATTTTCTTAAGGACCAGTTCCAGTTTATCTACTTTCTGGACCATCACATCCTTAAATTCTGTGACTTCATTTTCTTTCTCCTGCATGATCTGGTCAACGTAGAACCTGTATCCCTTATCAGAAGGAATACGTCCTGCTGATGTATGTGGCTGTATAATGTAGCCCATCTCTTCCAGGTCTGACATCTCATTGCGGATGGTGGCAGAACTGAGTTTCAGTTCCGAATACTTGGAAATCGTCCGGGAACCCACCGGCTCGCCTGTTTCCAGATAAGTCTTTATGATCGCTTTTAATATAGTGACCTTACGCTCATCCAACTGCGCATCCATGTGTTCCTGCCTCCTGTTCGCTGTTTCTTTTGTTATTAGCACTCAACTTATTGGAGTGCTAACATCTACATTGCATAATATATTCCTTTATAAAGAATTTGTCAAGGGCTTTTTGCGCATTTTGTGTTTTTCTTGACAGATTTAAAAAAATGTGGTAAATATTACTTTATCGTTCATATATTACAAAAGTGTTACATATATTTATAATATATTAAAAATACATTGCAAATATTATGAGGCATTGTGAACGACCGCAGTCCTTGTCCTTTCCGACTGCAAAAGGAGGTAGAAATGAACATGAAGAAACTATTAACCACGACTTTTATCACTGTATTTTTTATAATTGGCTCTGCCTTTTGTGCATTCGCTTCTGAAAATGACAGTTCCGAACAGACACAGCAAACAGAAGAAGCTGCAAACGATCAGGATCAGCAGGAAACAGAAGCTGCCGAAAACGTTGAAGAACCGGCTTCCCAGATGGTTTCCCTGGGTGTTTTTAAAACTACCGGTTACTGCCCTTGCAGAAGCTGCTCCGCAGGCTGGGGAAGAAACACCTGTACCGGTGCCGTTGCCAGCTCCCAGCACACCATTGCTGTTGACCCAAGAGTGATCCCATATGGAACCAGGGTTATGATCAACGGGGTGGTTTACATTGCCGAGGACAAAGGCGGCGGTGTAAAAGGCCATCACATTGATATTTTTTATGATACACACGCAGAATCAAAAAATCACGGAATACAGAATGTAGAGGTTTTCTTATTAGCCTAACCATATGATTAAATAATATATAAAGCCAGTCTGCCAGCTGCCTTTGGCAGTGGCTAACAAGATATTGGCAAAAGCTGTCACCGGCAGCTGCTTCCAGATACATAACAACTAAAAAACACGGTCAGGAAATATTTCCGTTTCCTAAACCGTGTTTTTTTATGCCCGTATTCTGTTTTCCCAGACCAGGTCTCTGCCTCCGGCTGCCAGCCAGACACATCGGTCTTATTCTGTCCTGATCTCCGCTCCATGATAGAAAAAATCAAGGATGTCTTTATACGTCTTTCCTGCCTTTGCCATGCTGTGGGCGCCGTTCTGGCTCATTCCAACTCCATGTCCGAAACCGCCGCCGTATACCCGGAATACAATGCTTCCGTCCTCTGCCGTGCGCTTCTCAACGGAAATAAACGCACTTGGAAGGGCTGCCGTTCCTGTCATATCGCTTCCGTCCTGTTTCTTTATTACAAGTTCCGTATTTCCAAGCATACTTCTTACCTGGCTCTGGCCTTTGATCTTGTAGCTTCCTCCATCGCCTTTTACTTCTACTTCAGAAGCAATGCCGCCTAAACCTCTGGATACTACATTTACATCGGTTACATTTCCCACTCCCGGGATCTGTGCGGAAAGGATACTGGCTTTAATATCCACATGCCAGCGGAACATAGGATAAGAAGCATCATAAGAAGTAATGTTTTTTGACCGTATGTAATCATCAAAAGTATCATTATCTTCCATAGTCAGCTCTCTTGCGCCTTTTTTGATCTGCATGGAACGCAGGTAGGGCAGAGCCGCCCCTTCATTGCCCCATACACTTCCATCTGCCCCATGGCCGCAGGAAGTGGAATAATAAAAGGCTTCTATGGGCTTATCATTATAGAAAAGCATCTGTCCACAGGTCTCATTTACTGCCTGGTCTGTACGCTCGCTGGTACTTATATTGTTGTACACCTGGAAATTGGTGCTGTCATCCACATGGGCACCATACTGCCCGTAGGCATTTCCCTGGATCTGGCGGTAGGCATAAGTCCGGGCACACACTGCCTGGGCTTTTAATGCCTCTTTTTCATAAGACGCAGGCATTTCACTTGGAACTACCTTCTTTAAATAATCTTCCAGGTACAACTCGTTAATAAGGACTAAGCCGCCCTCTTCTGCTTTCACTTCTATAGAACCACTGTAAGTAGGCTGTCCCTGGCCACGTTCTAAGGAAGTGACGGTAATTCCTTCACTGTCTTCCGGTTTTAAGATCATACGTCCGTTTTCCAGCTTTTTATCAGATGCTTCGTAGGAGAATGTATCCCCTTTCTTAAAGGAGCTTTCCTGATTTTCTCCGTTTTCCTTTTCGTAGATCAGTTCCCCATCGCAATTTGCAGTAAGTTCTATGGTATCATGAAAGATCTGCTTAAAACCATTATCCATGATCAGGACGCGGATGGTTTCCGCATCAAATGGCTGTTCCAGAACAGCGGCACAAAGCTTTCCGTCAGCTGCCACAAATTCCTGCAGATCATAACCTACCAGGATGTTTCCTTTTCCAAGGACCTGGAAATCCCCGTAGGTCTTGTATACATGAAAATTGTCATCGATGGGTACGCAGCCATAGCCTTCCAGTTCAATAGACTCATCCGTCACTGCAAGGACCTTTCCACGGACCCGTTCTTTTTTCACAGTGATCTTTTTCAGCTTTCCCTTTTCCATATGCAGGTCAGCCACACAGGATCTCAGTTCTTCATTCTTCTCTTCTGCCTGGGATGCCAGTTTACCTTCTGCTGTAAAAGTTCTTACATATTTGCCGATGTAAACCGTAAACTGATCTTTTTTTACATCAGAGACCCATATATTCTTATAAACAGGCTCCTCGCTTACGATCTGGGTCATACCTGCCATTTCCTGGCCTCTGGCCCAGAAACGGATCTCGCAGTCAAGATATGCGTCCAGAGCCAGTCCCTGAAAGCCAAAGGTACCTTCTGTTGTATAAGCAGTCCAGCTTTCGGCCTGTTCCATATTAGAAGGTGTGCCAAACAAAACAGCGGAAACTTCTTTCATATTTCCATCTTTGTCCGTCTCTTTTACAATGGCCTTATAAAGCTCCCACCAGTCATTTCTTGAAAATGTCTTTTTCTTATTCCCTCTGGTCATTCCCACCTGTTTTTCAAGGCCGGATGACAGCTTTTCTGCTACCGTATTTACATCCTCATATGTAAGATTTCCCTGGGCAGAAGTAAGAGTCGCCGGTGTGATCTCTGTATCCAGATAACCTTTTTCATAAAGATAATCCATATATTTTACAAACCAGTTTCCCTTTTCCTTGTCTGTAAAAGAGGAATTTTCCCGTTCAGAAGCCATATCTTCCAAGGTCTGGGGATCTTCAAAAACCAGAGCCAGGGCTTTGGCTGCTTCTGCCCTGGATATTCCTTCTGCAGGAGGTTCCACTTTTACAATGAACACCATAAGCAGGATCACTGCCGCCAGTATTCCTCCCATCCACAAAATCATCTGTTTTTTGTTGATCTTTAGATCCTTTTCATTTAACTTCCCGATCATTTTCATAATATCTGTCACCTTATTCGCACAAGTATATTCAGCAAGCCCATGTACTACAAAAAGAAAGCAGCGAGAACCTCGCTGCTTTTATCTTCTGTGACCCCAAGATGCCGTCTCTTACTTATTGACGCCTAGCAATGCTAGGTGGGCAACCTCACTTAAACTTCTGCCTTCCACGCTTAAAAAGGAGGCATGACATCCGCTTAAAAATATTGGAATCCCTTTAGTCTAATGTAGGTTCAAAATTGGTAAGAACTTCGCACATCCCAGGTATCACATATGCGCTTCATTTATTATGGTGCTATTATAACCCAACATTTTATGTTTTTCAAGCCTGTTTTTTTAGTTAATATTGTTATATATTGTTAGTATTTGCGTCTTGATTTCAGGTATTAAGCTGAACTGTAACACCCGTATTGTCCTGCCGGATCTACGCCCGAAGATTTTCCGGTCCAAAACCTTCCGGCAACAATTGGGATAAGGTATATACCTTCCACTCTTCTTCGGACTTTACCATAATGATCTTAAAATCCGGCTTACAGAATTCCCGCATCACCTGGCGGCAGACGCCACAAGGGGCACAGTAATCCTTTACTACTCCCTTTAAGCCGCCGCAAAGGGCAATAGCTGCAAAGTCACGTTCTCCTTCGCTGACTGCTTTAAAGAAAGCGCAGCGCTCGGCGCATACAGAAGGGGTGTAGGCGGCATTTTCTATGTTATTTCCTGTATAGATATTGCCGTTTTCACTAAGAAGGACGGCGGAAACGTGGAAATGGGAATAAGGGGCATAGGAGTTTTTAATACCTGCAAGGGATTTTGCCGCCAGTTCCCTGATCTGCTCTTTTGTAAGGGTGTCTGAGGTAACAACTGCCTGTTTTTTCTCCATATTGCGTTCCTCCTTTCGGATGTTATCTGCATAATATGCCATCAAAAGCGCAGTCCGTTTTCCGTGATACCTGATTTCATTTACAAACCTGCATTAAGGTATTCTATCTTTTGAGACCGTTTTGAGACGATCGTAACCATCACCTACACAAGTCCAACAAAGGTTCCGTCTACATACTCCCTCAGGTCTTCCGGACTTACAGTGACCTGTACGCCTCTCTGTCCTGCGCTTACCATAATTGTATCATATAACTGGGCAGTTTCTTCAATATATGTTGGAAATTTTTTCTTCATTCCGATTGGAGAACAGCCGCCCCGGATGTAACCGGTGATACCTAACATATCTTTTACGTGGATCATCTCCACTTTCTTCTCTCCCGCTGCTTTTGCCACTTTCTTTAAGTCCAGTTCTTCATCTACCGGGATACAGCATACAAGATATCCCTTTTTCTCCCCTTTTAATACAAGGGTCTTATACATCTGGTCATGATCGATCCCCATCAGGTCAGCAGCATGGCTGCCGGAAAGGTCATTTTCATCTACTTCATATGTTCCTGTTTCATAATGGATCCCTGCTGCGTCTAACAGCCTCATTACGTTGGTCCTTACTTCTGCTTCTGCTTTTTTTCCTTTCAAATTTATCACTCCCTGCATATTGTAAAGACACTCTGGTAGGTTTCAGAGTGTCTTTTACTTTTCTGATTTGAATTTTTATCGTTTGGAATTTGCTTTTTCTACGTGGATATGTTTGCCTTTGATGCGGGCATGGCTCATGGCATTTAATACATCTTCTGCATATTCAGCCGGTACATCTACGAAAGTATAGCCGTCATACATATCAATACTTCCTACCAGACGTCCTGGAATACCGGACTCTCCTGCAACTGCGCCCAGGATATCTCCCGGTGTTACACGCTGGGACTTACCGATATTGATGAACAGTCTTGCCATGCGCTCTTCACCGCCGTTTAATACATAGTCAACAGCTGCTCGGTCGGTAGCGCCTTTGCGGCGGCTGTTATTTCTGCCACGGTCTCTGCCTCTGGAATTTCTGCCATAGCTGTCCAGATCGTCTAAGGATCTTGCAGGCATATAGTTATCAATGATATCTTCATTGTCATCGCCCATGCTCATTTTTAAGAGGGCTGCAGCCAGATCTAAGGAAGTGTAATCATCTTCCATCAGCTTCTTTTCAATGATATTTACGATCTTTGTGAGATCTGCGTCATTTAAAATGTCCTGAACCTGATCTAAGATCTTGTCTGCCTTGATCTCGGTAATGTCATTTAAGGACGGGATGGCCTGTGGGATGATCTTGGTCTTGCAGTAGCGCTGGATGTCACGAAGCTTGTAAACTTCCTTGCCAACTACCAGGCTGAATGCCTTTCCTTCTCTTCCTGCTCTTCCGGTACGACCGATACGGTGTACATAATATTCATCATCCTGTGGGATATCGTAGTTAAATACAGCTTCTACATTTCCTACGTCAATGCCTCTTGCTGCTACGTCTGTAGCAATCAGGATATCGGTACGTCCGTTTCTAAAGCTTTCCATAACGCGGTCACGCTGTACCTGCTTTAAATCACCATGAAGGCCTTCTGCAAAATAACCTCTTCCCTGAAGTGCCTGAACCAGTTCATCTACCTGGCGCTTGGTGTTGCAGAATATGATAGACAGCTTTGGGGAGTACATGTCTAACAGACGGCACATAACCTCTACTTTGTTTTTTGGCTTTACTTCATAATAATACTGGGTCACTTTCGGTACAGTCAGTTCTTTTTTAATCACGCGGACTGTTACCGGATCTTTCTGGAACTTCTTTGCAATGTCAGCAATGGCCTGAGGCATGGTTGCGGAGAACATCAGGGTCTGGCGCTCTTCCGGCAGCTGGCTTAAAATGGTCTCCATATCCTCTAAAAAGCCCATGTTCAACATTTCGTCTGCTTCGTCTAAAACTACGGTATGTACATGGTCCATTTTTACGGTCTTACGGCGCATATGATCCATCACACGGCCCGGGGTTCCTACTACGATCTGGGTGCCATCTTTTAAGGCGCGGATCTGACGGACAATGTCCTGACCGCCGTATACAGGCAGAACCTTGATGCCGTGCATAAATTTTGCAAAACGGCGCAGTTCTTCAGCTACCTGGATTGCCAGCTCTCTGGTTGGAAGCAGGACAACGGCCTGAAGCTTCTTTACCTTCGGGTCTACCTTCTGTAACAGAGGAAGTCCGAAAGCAGCGGTCTTTCCTGTTCCTGTCTGTGCCTGACCGATCATGTCTCTGCCTTCTAATACAACAGGGATCGCCTGAGCCTGGATCGGAGAAGCTTCTTCAAAGCCCATCTCGGTAATAGCTCTTATGATACGGTCATCTAACTGTAATTCTTCAAATTTTGTTACATCCATTAATTGTAAATATCCTCTTTCTATTCTTAATCTAAGTTCCACAGGAATATGGGCCTTAATTTTTCAACATGTCATTGTCCACTGGCCTTCGATTTGCACATGTTCGCCTGTGTCGGATTGCATCCGCCACATTCGTACATCTGCACTCAGGATGTGGACAATCGACAGGTTGAAAACGGCCCATATTCCTGCATTGAGCACGTAAGCGTTCGTCTTCCAGAACACTTACGTGCGAAAGCACTTCGTTGCACTTAGTGAGGTATTCCACGAACTTAGTGCAATCGAAGTTATCATATATTTTTAACATGCAATAGCAAGAAAATGAGAGGCGAAAACGGCACGCACATGCAGGCCTTTCATCCTCTCACTTTCGTACAATCAATAACTATATCAGAGTTTTGTTTTCATGTCAATGTAAGAACTTACACAACTGTTCTTCCTTACACTTCCTGAAAATAGCATTTTCACAAGAACATCACTAGAACTGCACAATGTCCTTGATCTCAGCGGCTTTTTCCACATTTTCGGCATAGAGGACAGGTCCTTCGCCGTGGTAATCTCTCTGGTATTCTACGCCGACTTTAGCGCGTACCTTTACCCATTCTTTGGTCTTGTACTTTTCTGCGTCTTTCCATTTGCACATGAAACCTAAGAATGTCATATCTGCCTCACAGCAGGTCATAGCCATACGTCCCGGAACGAACTGTCCCTTTGGGAATTTCGGGCTTTTTAATACCATTGCGGTAAATTCAACGGTCTTTCCTTTGTAGCGTTCCGGCTGATCCATACAGTCGATGTACCAGATACCGTAGTCTGCAGGCTTGATCTCAATTACATCTGCATTGATATCATATGGAAGATCTTCTTCCAGGGTTGCCTGCTCGATCTCGCCGTTCTTATCTTCCAGAACGATCTCGCTTTCACGGCTCATAGCGCGGATGGTACGGCGATAGGAAGTCAGCTTCTCATCTGCAATTCCATCGCAGCGGTTTACAATGACCAGTTCGGAATTACGAAGCATAGCGCCAAGGAGCGGCTTCATATTCTGGATGTACAGATCAAAGGTAGAACCATCGATAATGGTGATCTGCTGGTAAATGTTCCAGTCATCCGGCAGTTTCAGCTCGTCCTGGTTCCACATACCGTTCCACTCTAAGAGCACACGCTCCGGGCGGTAGATCACTTCCAGCTCATTTAAGTAAGCCGGTGTCAGTTTGGAAAGTTCATCTACATATACAACAGCAGTCTGATGCTTCTTTAACTTCTTTTCATCATATTCTGTATCCCCTTCTTCGCAGACGATCAGAAGTGTTTTTCCCTCTGTCTGGAAGTATTCCTGGTCCATGGTAAATTCCAGAAACTGGGTTTTTCCAGCTTCCAGAAAACCGTTGATCAGAAATACGGGCATTACATCTTCATCTATCTCGTTATTTCCCATTTTTAAACCTCATTAGCCTCTTCCGAATACTTTGTTTAATTCTTCTTCCTTCAGGCTGGCACCGATGACACAAACCTTACCTGTGTAATCCGGCTTTCCGTCACGGATCTCATACTGCTCCGGTACCAGGTCAAAGTACAGCCACTCGCCAGGATTTTCTGTAGGAAGCATTCCCTTTGCTCTTAAAACATCGCCAAATTCCTTGGTCTCTGCCAGACGCTTTAAGATATCTTCCAGCTGATCCTTTGTTACAGGAACGATGGTCTCCATACCCCAGCTGGTGAATACTTCGTCTGCATGATGGTGATGATGATGTTCGTGATCATGGTCATGGCCACAGCAGCAGTCATCGTCGTGGTCATGATGATGGTGATGTTCATGTTCTTCGTCTTCATCATGATCGTGATGATGCTCATGATCATGGTCATGGCCACAGCAGCAATCGTCATCGTGGTCATGATGATGGTGATGTTCGTGTTCTTCGTCTTCATCATGATCGTGGTCATGGCCACAGCAGCAATCATCATCGTGATCATGGTGGTGATGGTGCTCATGATCATGGTCGTGACCGCAGCAGCAGTCATCGTCATCATCATCATGGTGATGATGGCTTTCTCTTACTTCCTCTAACAGGTCATCTAACATGGTATCTCTCTTCTCGATGATCTCAAGAAGCTGGCTTCCGCCCAATTCTGCTAATGGAGTGGTAACGATAGCAGCCTTTGGATTTTTCTCACGGATCATCTCAACATCCTTCTGGATCTTTGCAGTATCAGTAATATCTGTACGGCTGAGTACAACAGTTCCTGCATTCTCGATCTGGTTGTTGAAGAATTCACCGAAGTTCTTCATATACATTTTGCACTTTGCAGCATCTACGATGGTAACTGCGCTGTTTAATGCAACGTCCATATCTGCAGATACATCAATAACAGCCTTCATAACGTCGGAAAGCTTGCCAACGCCTGATGGTTCGATGATGATACGGTCTGGTTTGTACTTGGTCAGTACCTCAGATAAGGATTTTCCGAAATCACCTACTAAGGAGCAGCAGATACAGCCGGAGTTCATCTCACGGATCTCGATACCGGAGTCTTTTAAAAATCCGCCGTCAATACCGATCTCGCCAAATTCATTTTCAATGAGGACTACCTGCTCACCGGAAATAGCCTCCTGTAAAAGCTTCTTAATAAAAGTAGTTTTTCCAGCTCCAAGGAAACCGGAAATAATATCGATCTTTGTCATCGTATGTTCCTTCTTTCTTTATTAATGCCTTCTTTAAATTAGAATTAGAATTAGAAAAGCATTTTGCAATGGGATCTTATGATCCCGTTTGTTCAATCTGTCAATTAGATATTTTGGCACAACCTGACCTTAATGTCAAGTAATGGGCCCCTCTTTCTCATTAACACTGGTCTGCATGTTGGTTTTATGCTGATTTTATGCTTTTTACCGTTTCCTGCCTAATACCTGCCACATGGAAAACAAACCGAAGGCAATGAGATTTACCACTACTACACTGGCGCCTGCTGGTGTGGAAAACTGATAGGAAGCCATCATTCCCAGCAAAAAGCATACCAGGGAAAGAATTCCGGAAGAGATCACTACGCTGGTAAAGCTTTTAAACACGCGCATAGAGGTAAGGCATGGGAAGATCACAAGGCTTGAGATCAGCATGGCTCCCATCATACGCATGCCAAGGACAATGGTAACGGCTGTAAGCACGGAAATAAGCATATTGTAGGCACCTACATTTACACCGGTTGCTTTTGCAAAGTTCTCATCAAAGGTAACTGCAAATACCTGGTTGTAGCAAAGTACAAACAGGCCCAGTACAATGATGCACAATACTGCTGATAAGGCCACGTCTTCTTTGGTCATGGCTAAAATGCTTCCAAACATATAGCTGCTTACATCTGTGGTCATTCCTGTTGTTAAGGATGTAACGATAATACCGATAGCCAGAGAGCTGGCAGAGATCATGGCAATGGCTGCATCACTTTTGATCCGGCTGTTTTCTGTAATACGCAGAAGGAAAAATGCCGCCAGCACAACTACCGGGATCGATACCTTTAAAGGGGACCAGCCCATAGCCAGGGCAATGGAAAGGGCTCCAAAGGATACATGGGAAAGTCCGTCACCGATCATGGAATAGCGTTTTAACACCAGGCTCACTCCCAAAAGGGAGGCGCACAAAGATACAAGCATACCGCCGAATAATGCCCGCACCATAAATGGATAAGATAACATTTCACTAAGCACGTTCATGGGTATTTCCTCCTTCTATCTTCTGGGAACTGTGTGCGTGGGTATGTCCGCAGGAACACTTCTGTTCATTGTTTTCCAGACCATCCACATTTTTTGCCATATGGCAGGCTGCCGTTGGCAGACACTCACCCTGTTCTTTTTCATGGAAGAAATGGCCTGCTGCCTTACTGTTCATATAATCGTGGGCCGGGCCGTAGAAAAGCACCTGTTTCTGAAGGTGGAGGATCTTGTTGGCTTCCTCTACTGCATTTCTTAAGTCATGGGAGACCATGATAATAGCTACTTTATCTTCCCTGTTTAATTTGCGGATCATGGAATAGAAATCCTGGATTGCCATCGGGTCCAGACCGGTGATCGGCTCATCTAAAATAAGAAGTTCCCTGGTGGCGCAGAGAGCTCTTGCGATCAGCACTCTCTGCTGCTGTCCGCCGGATAACTCCCTGTAGCACTGGTTCGCCAACTGGGTAATACCCAGTTTTTCCATATTGGCAGATGCAATGTCCTTTTCTGTTTTAGAATAGAAAGGGCGTCTGCCTCTTCTGCTTAAGCAGCCGCTTAAAACGACTTCTCTTACAGAAGCAGGGAAATCTTTCTGAGCTGCTGTCTGCTGGGGCAGATAGCCAATTCCTGTTGTTTTTAATTCTTCTGCTACGGTCAGTTTGCCGCCGGATGGCTTTAACAGCCCCAAAAGTCCCTTGATCAGGGTACTTTTGCCAGACCCGTTTTCACCTACGATACACAGATAATCCCCAGGGCAGACTTCCATATTTACATTTATAACCGCATCCTGATTTTCGTATCCAAGATCAACATGCTCACATTTGATCAATGGTTCCATTTTTGATCATTCCTCCTATAAAAGTGCTTCCTGCAGATTTTTTGCATTCTGCTTCATCAGCTGCAGATAGGTAACGCCTTCATCAAACTGCCTTCTTGTTACATTATGGCAGGAATGAAGGAGAAGGGGTTTTGCTCCTGTTTCTTCACTGATGATATCTGCCGTCCGGTGACTGGAAAGTTCCAGATAAAATACTGCCTGGATCTGATTTTCCTTTATACGGTCAATGAGATAAGCAATGGTTTTTGCACTTGGCTCTGTATCTGTACTGCAGCCGGAAAATGCTGCTCTGTAAGACAGACCATATTCCTGGGCAAAGTACCGGAACGGAAACTTGTCCGCTACCACGATCATACGGTGACGGCCATTTGCCACAATATCCTTAAACTCATCATCCAGACTTTTTAGTTCTGTTTCATAGCTGTTTTTGTTTTCTTCAAAATAAGAAGCATTCTCCGGAGATACTTCTTTTAAAGTTTCTGTGATCACTTCCACTAACTTCATGGCATTGGCTGGTGAGGTCCAGATGTGTTCGTCATATTCAATGTCCATTTCATGACCATCATGATCGTCAAAAGTAATTTGAGATAAATTCTCATGAGTTTTTATCTCATCGTCAGGACGACTATGATCCATTTCACTGTGATCATGATCTTCTTCCTCATTTTCGTGAGCGTGACCATGGTCATCATGGGAATGTTCATTATCTTCCATTCCTTCCACGATCTCCTCTTCCAGTACATCTACATAGTCCATCATCGTAAGGACTTTCATGTTCTCCGTATCCAGGGAAGCTACTACTTTTTCCACCCACTGTTCCATCTCTCCACCGTTGCAAACCATCAGATCTGCCTGCTGCATGGTGATCATATCTGCAGGTGTGGGCTCAAATGAATGACTATCCATTCCTGCAGGAACTACCATTTTCAGTCTTACTCTGTCCCCTGCGATCTGGCGGACAAAATCATAGTATGGAAAAATAGTAGTCACTACCAATGGGCGGGTATCTTTTTCATCGGATACCTTTGACGAATTCTGTCCCACTGTACCAGATATACCGCAGCCGGAAAGAAGGATGCAACACATCGTGAGAAAAATGCTCACGATATATGTTTTTAAGCTGCGTTTCTTCTTATTTAAATTACGTTTTAAATTATTCACTTCAAATTTATTCAATGTGGTTCACTGCCTTTATAAAATCTATCACCTGGAAAGGAGACTCTGCTACAAGCTTTGGCTTAAATGCCTCCAGCTCTTCTCTCGGACGAAAGCCCCAGGTCACACCTACTGTATCTACCTGGGCTGCCTGTCCTGTTTCCATATCTGTATTAGTATCTCCCAGATACAAACAGTCTTCTTTTTTAAGCCCCAGTTCTTCGATCAGAGCCACTACACCGTCGGGAGCCGGTTTCTTGCGGATGCCTAATGCTTCTCTCTCTCCGTATACCTTGTCAAATGTATGATCTCCAAATACATGGGCTACATTCTCAAGGGCTCTCTGATGAGGTTTATTGGACAGTACGGTTGCCAGTATGCCATGTTCTTTTAAGAAATCCAGAAGCTGTGGAATTCCCTCATATGCTTCTACTTTGTAAAGACAACAGTCCTTAAAAACTTCATTATATACATCCAACGCTTCCTTATAATAAGTCAGTTCTTTATCCCCATATGCTATCAGGGAACGTTCTACCAGCTTTTTATAGCCATCTCCTACAAACTGCTTGGTATCTTCAATAGAGATCGGCCCCAGTCCAAAATGGCCCAGTGTCAGGTCTACAGAACGTTTCAAAGCATAAATAGAGTTCACCAATGTTCCGTCCAGATCAAATATACAGCATTTATACATGATGATCACACCTTTCTTTTATCTGCTGTTTCTATTTTTGTCGAAATCGTATCGGGGTAATCATAGCATAGAAATAAAGATTTTTCCAGAACTGATTTTTTCAGCTTAAAGTATGTTATACTATAATGGTCCCGAAAGAAAAACAAGACACACCTACATACTACAGAAAGGAACAAACCACCATGTCTTCTACCCCATCACCGAAAAGCCAGAAAATGACCGAAGGCAATATCACCAAACTCCTGATCACGTTCGCCCTTCCCCTCTTTGTAGGCAACCTGTTCCAGCAATTTTATAACACGGTTGACAGTATTGTTGTGGGAAATTTTGTCAGTAAAACGGCTCTGGCAGCGGTTGGTTCCACAGACTGTATCATCAATACGATCATCGGGTTCTTTACCGGTCTTTCTACCGGCGCAGGTGTAGTGATCGCCCACAGTTTTGGCAGCGGGAATGACAAGGCTCTTCATCGCGCTGTACATACTACCATTGCACTGACCCTTGTATTATCTGTAGTCTTTACCATTGCCGGACTGCTTTTATCCCCTGTATTTCTCCAGTTAATGGATACACCGGAAGATGTTCTTCCGGAGGCATCCCAGTATCTGCGCATCTATTTTGCAGGTATTTCCGGCCTGATGCTTTACAATATGGGTTCCGGTATCCTGAGGGCTGTGGGTGACTCCAGACGTCCTTTATATATTCTTATGGTCTGCGCTCTTGGAAATATCTTTTTTGACCTGCTTTTTGTGATCGTTTTTCACGCAGGTGTTGAAGGTGTTGCCTACGCTACCATTCTTTCCCAATGGATCTCAGCGATACTGGTCCTTGTGATCCTTACGCGGGAAAAAAGCTCATACAGATTAATTTGGAAAGACCTGCATATCCACAAAGGAACTGCCATGTCTATCTTCCGTATTGGCTTTCCTGCAGGACTTCAGATCGCTGTTACTTCTTTTTCCAATGTATTTGTTCAGTCCTATATCAACCATTTCGGCTCCTCCTGCATGGCTGGCTGGACAACCTATGGAAAACTGGATAAGTTCTGTCTGCTTCCGATCCAGAGTATCGGTCTGGCAGTTACCACCTTTGTAGGACAGAACCTTGGCGCTGACAATATGAAACGTGCCAGAAAGGGAACCACGGTTGCATTATTCATCTCCATTGCAACAGCCCTGATCCTGATGGCACCTGTGATCATTTTTGCCCCATTCCTTGCTTCTCTGTTCACCAATGAACCGGAAGTGCTGACCTACGGTATCCATTTTATCCGTTTAATGATGCCATTCTATCTGGCCATCAGTTTCAACCAGATCTTCGCAAACGCATTAAGGGGTGCCGGAAACTCCGTCACCCCTATGGTCATTATGATGGGAAGCTTTATCGTCTTCCGCCAGATCTATCTTTACTTTATTTCAAAATACTTCAATAATATTACCGCTACCGCCCTTGGATATCCTTTAGGATGGGTGTTATGCAGTATATTGCTGATCATTTACTACTGGAAAGTAGGATTAAATGTGAAAAAGAAGATCTAAAACCTGGCTTCCACCACCTGATGCTTCTCCACATCTACCACTCCATATGTATTCAGTCTCAGCTTTGGAATAACCGGAAGGCTGATAAATGCCAGTGTCATGAAAGCATCAATATCTTCTGAAATGCCCAGCTCTACAGAAAGCTTCTTCATATGCTCCAGCTTTTCATCTACCACTTCTACCGGTTCGTCTGCCATGAGACCGCCGATGGGCAGCGGCAGATCTGCCAATACTTTGCCCTCAAGGGCAATGGCAAGGCCACCTCCATTTTCGATCACACGATTGCCTGCAAGGACCATGTCTTCGTCTGTAACTCCGGCGATGACAAGATTGTGGGAATCGTGTCCGATGCTGGTGGCTACGGCACCTTTCTTTAAGCCGTATTTTCCTAAAAATCCCAGTCCTACATGGCCTGTATTTTTGTGCCGTTCAATGGCAGCCAGTTTTACGATGTCGCGGCTTATATCTACACCGGGAGCAACGCCTGGCAGTTCTTTCCACTCTTCGATCCGCTCTTTTGTGATCAGTTCATGGGCTACCATGTCAATGACCCGCTGATGGGTTCCTGTGGTTTCTTTTAACTGCAGCTCTTCCACTGTAATAGGAACTCTGTGGAAGGAATGGAATACACGTTCTTTGATCTCTGTGGACCAGTCTGTATTTTTTTCTTTCTGATGGAGCATTTTTCCATTTTCTGCCACCAGTTTTCCACCTTTGTATACCTGTTTTACATTAAGAGTTCTCAGATCATCAAAAACTGCCAGATCTGCCTTATAACCAGGTGCCACAGCGCCCATATCATGCAGTCCAAAATAAGCTGCTGCATTTAAAGTACCCATGCGGATCGCACGGATGGGATCAGCACCCATGGAAACTGCTTCTCTGATAATGGCATCAATATGACCAATACGGATCAAGTCTCCCGGATGCTTATCATCTGTTACCAGCAGACACCGCTGATAATAGGGGTCCTCAAACATTCCCATAAGAGCTTTTAAGTTCTTTGCCGCTGTTCCCTGACGGATCATGATCCACTGGCCTCTGGCAAATTTTTCCTTTGCCTCTTCAAAATCCGAACACTCATGGTCAGAGCGGATTCCTGCAGTAACATAGGCATTTAGCTCTTTTCCGGAAAGAGCCGGTGCATGGCCATCAATGGCTTTTTTCAGGGAACGTGCCTGTACAAGCTTTTCAAAGCACCCCTTATCCCCGTGGGTCACGCCAAAGGCATTCATCATTTCTGCAAGGCCCAGAACCTTTTCATCTGCGTAAAATGGCTCCAGATCTCTTGCCAGAAGTTCTGCCCCTGACTCGTCTAAATCGGTAGCAGGCACACAGGAAGGCAGCATAAAATACACATCCAGATCCAGCTTCTGCGCTGACTGCATCATAAACCGGATCCCTGCCGTTCCTGCCACATTGGCGATCTCATGGGGATCTGTGATCACGGCAATGGTGCCATGTGGAACAACAGCCCGTTCAAACTCCCCTGGGGAGGTCATGGAGCTTTCAATGTGGATATGTCCGTCTAAAAAGCCGGGACACACATAAGCTCCGCCCAGATCTTTTTCTGTTATTCCCTCATAATTTCCAATTCCTACTATGTATCCGCCCTCAATGGCAATGTCCCCTGTTTCCACTGACTGGGTAAATACATTGACGATCTGTGCATTTTTCAGCACCAGTTCTGCTTTTTTGCTTCCTGTGGCAGCTGCCACCTGCTCTCTGAGCAACTTACATGTTTTCATGTATCCCCCTCCTCTCGTATATACCCCCGGAATTCTTTTCCCCTAAAATGTAAAGTTTCTAAGAGTAATACTGCACCTGGGAGTACATTATTTATATAGATCTTTTGCTATTTCTTTGATAACTTCTTCAAATTTTCCCTCTCTAATGTCCATGGAACAGGAGAACATAAGATTGACCGGATAGTTAAAATCCTCTACATTAGCTCCGGTCATATCCCTGTATTCATGTTCCGGCCCCAGATTAGGAACCTTCTCCTTTGCCGGACGGATATCATCTACATAGCCGTACATTTTTTTGCCTAACTGAAAGGCCATTCCGCACTCAAAAGCCACATCATTGCTGCACTCATATCCCCGATAATCATTTAAGTCTGCAATAATAGCGTCACAGTTACGTACATGCTGCTGCCAGCTGTCAAACTGGTTTGCGGCTGCTGTATAAGGGCAGTCCGTATCCATTTTTTCCACGCCTTCTGCCCAGTCTGCCGGTGTAAAAGCCTGCAGTCCATAAGAAGCACATAACTCTTTTCTCTTCTTATAGAGTTCTTTGGCATCCTTGTCATAACGCTCCGGCCCAGCCAGATAAACTACCGGACGGTCTGACTTGTAAGTCTTTGCAGCGGTATAATCCACGCTGTATCCCCGCAGTCCCTTATATTTCTTCTCTTCCTCAATGTCTGTCATCAGCATTTTCAGACAATCGCCGTAATCCCCTTCTGCGATCTTTGTAGAAGCAATGATACATGGACTGAATGGAAGGTCTTTATAAGGAGCCTCTTTTCCGTGCGGTCCTTGCAATCTTAACTTTCGGAAGATCTTCCCATACATGGTGATAACGGTAGTCAACCACTGTATTTCCCAGTGTAAGACCATCTTTCGTCTCAATTCCTGCTCTTCCTTCAAAGGTTTCGATCAGTGATTCGTCAATGGCATAGGCAACAGCCATACAGTCAATGACCGTACAATAAGCCTCAAAACCTCTTCTATTGACAAATCGGATATCCTAGCGGAGAAATCCTGCTTCCATTTTATCACTTTTATCCAAAGCTGCAATATCATTTTCTGTCAAATTTACATCAAAATGGGTTGCAACGTCCAGACCGATGGCTACCAGGTTCACACCGGAGTTGTATACAATCGCTGCTGTAGTATGAGGTGTGTACACCACACAGGTTCCCTCTTTTACACCGGACTCTTCCACGATCTTTTTTACATCAGACGTGATCTCAAAAATATCATTTTTTTGTAGAAATATTTATCTTTTTTAACATAATGTTCCCCTTTGTTTTCTCTTCTAGTGCATTCGTACTCTATTGCACGATCATTTCGCTTTCGCGGATGCATCTTGCGCCGTCTGCGATCTTCTATACGCCCTTGCAGCCTCTGCCGTCCTCTTCTCCGATCATATCCATGATATAACCGCATAACAGACAGATCGGCGCAAACTGGGTCAGTGGCATATTAATGGCATATTTTGTCTTAGGAACCTTTACATAGTTGGTATCTACGCCGAAATCTTCTTTACCCCCATCTGTGATCACCATTAACGGGCGTGTCAGATTATGGGCAAACTTGATCAGTTCTTTGTTGCGGCTCATGGCCGGGTTAGTCGTGTTTGCAACGATAATGGTTCCGATCTTGTCCACATTTCTCATAAAGAAATTCATATGGAGCCATTCTTCTGAATTAATGTGCATGGCATATTTTCCCAGTGCCTCAAATACTTTTGCATGTCCAAACCATGCAGCAGCATAGTCAAAGCCCGTTCCTACGAAGTCATAAGCTTCCATATTTTTCCATTTTTCAGCAATATCGTAAACCTGTCTGCACATATCAGGAAGCAGCTCACCCAGAGCCTTTCCCTGTGCTACCATGTCAAAGCGCATATCCATGGCTTCATCCATGGTGTAGCAGCCTCTTAAAGGCCATTGAGTATTCCAGCACTACCTGGCTTGGTGACTTTACCCGCTTTCATTTTAATGTAACAAAATAAACACCTATAAAACCTGCTGCCAGCGCCATCACGCAAAACAGCAGGTTTTCTTGTGCTAAATGACCTGGCAGAAGTTCAGGCAGCGATGCCAGCATAAAGCCCAGGATCATTAAAAAAGTGGCTTCCCTGTGCTTTTTGATCAGCTGCTCCAGAATACGGGCTGTAAGATAGGTTCCCATAATACCACCAACAGCTAAGGGAAGAAGCGCCAAAATATCCAGACTGCTGATGGCTTTTAAGGTACTTTCATAAATTCCAAGCATATAGAGCATCTGGGAGGCGCTGATGCCCGGAAGGACTAAGGCAACTGCTATGATAAAGCCTCCTGCAAGCTGGAAAAGCAGATGCATGGGAGTGTTTTCTGTTCCAGGAGCAAACATTCCCTGAGGGATCAGGGCTATAAGAAGGGCTGTGAGGATTCCTGTAAGGATACATATCAGTTCTCTTCCCCTGATACGGCTTACACTGGCGCTTTTTAAGATCATGGGAATTCCCCCTGATACTGCTCCCAGGAAGAAGAAACATAAAATTCCTTCTGCCCTTGTGGTTAAAAGCCAGCTGATCCCTCTGGAAAACAAAAAAGCCCCGCTTCCTGCTCCGGCTGCAAACCAGAGCAGAAATGTGAGACTTTCTTTTGGATATTTTGTTATTTCACTGACATGTTTTAAAAGGCGGTCATAGATCCCTAAGACCATAGCCATAGAACCGCCGCTGACGCCTGGTACCGTCATGGTTGCGCCGATCACAAGGCCTTTGATGAAAGTTTTTCCATTTTTTTCCATTTTATATGATCCCCTTTTTGCCTCTGACACATTTGCATTGCCAGAGCATAATTTACTCTTTATGGGATTTTATGGAAAATTACAGGATTTTATACATCAGACCTACGAACCTCATGCTTACCCGCTTTACTGCCTGCTGACGCAGGCAGAACCTTCCTTACTGGTCCAGACAAGCCTCTAATGCAACAGTCATCATGTCTGTAAAGGAAGTCTGGCGTTCTGCTGCTGTTGCATGCTCATTCTTTGGCATAGAGTCAGAGATGGTCAGCAGGCAGGTTGCTTTTTTGTGGAGCACATTTGCATTGTGGAGCAGTGCAAAGCTTTCCATTTCCACGCAGGCACAACCATGTTTTGCGCTGATCTCTTTGTAGCCGTCTACATTTGGCTCTGTATAAAATACATCACTGGAATGTACTTTTACAGGCTTTACAGTAATATGATTACGCTTTGCAGCCTCTAAAATATGAGCGTTTAATTTCGGATCCGGATAGATGGTATCTTTATCGTAGCCATTCTGGGTATGTGCAAAAGTAGATTCACTCCATGCACTTTCTTCCAGCACTACATCACCTAAATTCAATTCCGATACATAAGCGCCTGCAGAACCAATACGTATGATCTGGTCTACATCATAAACAGAAAACAGCTCATAGGAATAAATTCCTATAGACGGCATTCCCATTCCGCTTGCCATAACAGTTACTTTTTCCCCTTTATAAGTACCTGTGTATGCATATGCCCCACGGACTTCATTGACCAGCTTTGCATCTGTAAGGAAATTCTCTGCAATGAATTTAGCACGAAGAGGATCCCCCGGCATCAATACCTTTTTTGCGATCTCACCTTTTTCCGCCTGATTGTGTGGTGTTCCCATAATAAACTTCCTCCTTTTTTATTTTATGTACTCCCGGAGTCTTTCAATGTACCTATATCAAAAGACCTTTTGACACTTATATTATAAAATGATATCATAATTAAAAAAAGGACATGTGGCAGTTTTGTTGAATATCAATAAATTTAATTATCCATTTACATTAAAACAAAAAAGCTTTTTAGAGAATTTCTTTAAATTTGCTCCGCCTTATATACAGACGGTGCTGATGCTGCGCTCTTATAAAAAAGGCAGCCGTCTGGTAGCTGCAGGGGACAGCTGCGCCCATGTGTATATCCTTTTAAAAGGCCGTCTGGAAGCGGTTGAGGAACATGTGGCAAATATACCTTATCATTTTACGGAGATACGTGCTCTGGACATAGTTGGTGATTACGAATTTTTCACCGAAAAACAGCCCCGTCTGGTAACACTGACTACACTTGAAGATTCCCTCTGCCTGGTGATCCCTGCAGCGGAATATATGACCTGGCTGCGAAGTGACTCCCACGCTCTTTTTCTCAGAAGCTGCATGATCATCACCCAGCTGGTAGCCCAGGCTCAGTTCCAGCGCCAGAACCTTTTTGCGGACAACCGCACCCGCATGCTGGTCTTTCTGAAAGAACAGGTGACACCGGCTGTAAATGACAGCACACATACGGAAAACAGCAATGGTAATCCAAAACCCGGTTCCGTCTATCCCATCCGTATCCCCTTCACCAGGCCGGAGATCGCAGCACATCTTGGCTGCTCGGTACGGACAGTAAACAGGACGGTTCAGGAACTTGTGGATGAAGAGATCATTCATTTAAACAAGGGGAAGATCTGGATCAGTGAGAAACAGGCCAGCACTTTTCTGTGATCGATAACTCAGCCCGCAAAACCACCCAACACAATTCTTTACTAATGCATAACGTGAAAGACCGCCTGCTCTTTCTTTTGAACAGACGGTCTTTTCTCATACTTATTTATCTATTTTTCTTTTGTAACATTGCTTATTGCAAAATCCAATGCTCTTATCTTCTGCAGCTTTCCAGGCCGGATACTCCGGCTGGTCTTACATTTCCATTCTGGCAGCCATCCTGAAGGCATGCACCAAGACCATTTAACAGGCAGTTTAAGTCCTGTCCGCCGTTTGCAGCGCATTCTGCCTGAATGCAGTTTGCCTGATCATATGTACAGCTGTTTACGTTACACGCCTGATTTGCGTTAGGTACGCATGCGGAGCCGATCATTGCTGCAAGTGCCATTGTGGATACTGATAACATAGTTTTGTCCTCGCTTTCATTTTGTTACAAATTTATTTCATTTATGTTACAAAACTATATTATCACATTTTTCTGGAAAATTACCTGGTAATAAATGGTAGTTTCACGAACCTTCGTTAATGGCTTGCTTTTCTTTTGGACTCATTACATTATATAACTGTCTCCGCATAGTGTACAGATGCCATAGCATCTTTGCAATACGCATCTGCTCCAATGGTATCTGCATACTCCTGAGTAAGCACTGCCCCGCCTACCATGACTTTTACCCACGGGGCGCTTTCACGCAGCTGCTTAATAGTCTCCTCCATGCTTGGAACTGTAGTAGTCATCAGGGCGCTTAAGCCTACTAATGGTACATGGCGGCTTACAGCTTCTTCTACTACTGTCTCCGGCGGAACATCTTTTCCAAGATCGATCACATCGTAGCTGTAGTTTTCCAGAAGAACCTTTACGATGTTCTTTCCAATGTCATGGATATCGCCTTTGACAGTTGCAAGGATAATGGTACCTTTCTTTTCCTGGGTCTCTCCGCTGCCTGCCATGGCATTTTTGATCACTTCAAAGGCTGCTTTGGCTGCTTCCGCACTCATTAACAGCTGTGGAAGGAAAACAGTACCTTTCTCAAAGCCTTTTCCTACATGGTCCAGTGCCGGGATGATCTCTTCATTGATCACATCCAGGGCTTCTTTTTCCTTTAAAAGAGCAGTTACGCTTTCTACTGCTACTTCTTTTAAACCTCTTTCAATGGCATTTCCAAGACTTCCTGTGCTCCCTGCACCGCCATTTCCGGCTGCACCGGAACCTCCGGCACCCTTTCCACCTTTTCCAATGGTCTGTCCCAGACCTGCAGTCTGGCCACTGTAAATGCTGATATATTCACTGCACTGAGGATCCAGGTTCATCAATGCGTTAAAGCTATAATAAGCCCGCATCATAGCTTCAGAGTTCGGATTGATAATGGCAGCGCTTAAACCGCTTTCCATTGCCATGGTAAAGAAAGCACCGTTGATGATCTCTCTCTGAGGAAGTCCAAAGGAGATATTGGATACACCTAAAACAGACTTTCCGCCTAATTCATCACGGATCTTTCTAAGAGTTTCAAGAGTAACGATCGCTCCCTGGCTGTCAGAGCTTACCGTCATGCAAAGACCGTCTAAAATAATATCTTCCGGTCCAATTCCATAAGCAGCAGCTGTGTCAATGATCTTCTTTCCTACTGCAATTCTTCCCTCTGCAGTCTCAGGAATGCCGTCTTCATCCAGACAAAGTCCTACAACAACACCGCCGTATTTTGCAACCAGCGGGAAGATCTGTTCCATAACCTCTTTTTTACCATTGACAGAGTTGATCAGAGGCTTTCCGTTGTATACACGAAGGCCCCGCTCCATAGCCTCTGCACTGGAGGTATCTAACTGTAATGGCAGATCAATGACCGCCTGCAGTTCTTTTACCACATCTTCCATCATGGAAGGCTCATCGATCTCCGGAAGACCTACGTTTACGTCCAGGACATCTGCGCCATTATCCTGCTGGGTCACACCTTCACGAAGGATATATTCCAGGTTGTGGTCACGGAGAGCCTGTTTAAATTTGGATTTTCCTGTAGGATTGATACGCTCGCCAATGATAATGGTCTTTTTATCAAATACAACTGCCTGGGAATAGGAAGAAATGACCGTGCGGTGCTTCTTTTCCGGCATCTGCACTGGGATATCCTTTGTCAGTTCTACCATGGCATGGATGTGATCTGGTGTTGTACCACAGCAGCCGCCGGTGATCACAGCGCCCATTCTTACAATCTCTTCCATCACAGCAGCAAAGTCTTTTGGATCTACGTCATATACGGTCTTTCCATTTTCACTTCTTGGAAGTCCTGCATTTGGGTTAACCAGGATCGGGGTAGAAGAAACTTCCAGGATATCTTTTACGATCCCCTTCATCTGTTCCGGTCCCAGACCGCAGTTTACGCCCAGAACGTCTACTCCCAGACCTTCTAACAGCGCTACGGTGGACTCTACATTTCCGCCAGTAAGCAATTTGCCTTTTTCATCATAAATAACAGTAGCAAAGATTGGCAGTCTTACTCCTGTTTCCGGGTTAATGCCAGCCTCTTTTGCAGCTAAAACAGCAGCCTTTAACTCATAGCTGTCACTCATGGTCTCAATGAGCACCAGATCAGCGCCTGCTGCCGCGCCAATGGAAACTACCTCTTTGTATAAAGATACAGCAGTCTCAAATGGCAGATCGCCCAGTGGCTTTAAAAGCTTTCCTGTAGGCCCCAGATCCAGGGCTACATAGCCTCTGCCAGCTTCCTCTACCGCTTTTCTTGCATTGGCAATAGCTGCCTCTACAATGGCCTTTAGCTCCCCGTCCTTGTCATATTTTAACCGGTTGGCGCCAAAGGTATTGGTAGTCATAATATCCGCACCTGCTGCCAGGTATTTTCTGTGCACATCTGTAATAACTTCCGGATGGGAAATATTCCAGCGCTCTGGCAGTTCACCGGCAGCAAGTCCCGCAGCCTGCAGCAGACTTCCCATACCGCCGTCACAATACAGGCGGCGCACTTTCATTTCATCTAAAATGCTCATATTAAACCTCTTTTGATCTATTTTATCTGATCTATTTAAGCGTAACAGTTCATAATGACTCTGTCCGCTACCGCCTGTACAGGCAGTCTGTTTTTCCGCAGGCCTCACAGCCCTTTACGTCACAGCGGTGGGGCTTTTGGCTCACTCCGATCACTGCTGTTACGGATTTGGAAGGCATCATCAGAAAACTGTCTGTCAGTTTGATCCCCAGGTGCTTTCCTGCATCCAGTGCATCTAAAACAGCGCTCTGGCAGCTTAAAGAAAAATCCCCGTATCCGGGACTGAACCTTGGCCGCAGATACAGGCCTTTTTCTTCGTACTCTTTTTTCAGGCCTTCACACACCTGATCGCAGTATTCCTCGATCATAGCCGCAGAAGCAGCCTGCAAGATCACTGCCCGGCTCATTTCCAGGCGGTTGTACTTCTGGATCAGGTAATCCGCTCCCACACCCAACGTTGCGGCAAAAACCAGTATTTTTTCACAGTCTTTTAAATTAACAGAAAGATTTCTGCTTTTTGTCTGGAAAACTTCCCCATCGATCCGATTGTCTGCTCCCAGAGTAAGAGGAAATTCCCGCACCCGGTACTTAGGTGAAACATTTTTCCACAAAAGCTCCAGGCAGTCTTCCACGATCCTACTTACATTTTCGTCTGCCTCCTGGTTTTTATACCCCAGATAGCGTAAAACCTCTCTTCTGTTAATATCTGCCAGTTCCATTTTCCTGTATGTCCTCCTGTCCCAAGCCGTTCACTCAGGTTCCCACACTATCGTGCTCTACTGCCTGCATTCGCAGGCGGAACCTTCGTTAATGGCTTGTTTTTCTTTTGGACTCATTACGTTATTTCAGCAGCTCTGAAATATTGCTCTGGATCTGTGCAGCTACATCCGGCTTATTCATGGTGTACACATGAATTCCCTTAATACCATTTGCCAGAAGGTCGATGATCTGATCTGTAGCATAAGCGATACCAGCCTGCTTCATAGCTGCCGGATTATCTCCGTATTTATCGACTAAAGATAAGAAACGTGCCGGCATATAGCTTCCGGACATCTGTGCAATACGCTTTAACTGGCTTCCGCTGGTAACAGGCATGATACCTGCGATCACAGGAATGGTAATGCCTTTCTCACGGATGCGGTATAAATAGCTGTAAAGAAGGCTGTTGTCAAAGAACATCTGGGTAGTGACAAAATCACAGCCAGCGTCCACCTTCTGCTTTAAATAGTCCATATCCACAGACTTATTAGAAGATTCCGGATGTCCTTCCGGATAGCAGGCTGCACCAATACAGAAATCCCCTGCTTCTTTAATCTCACGGATCAGCTCAGAAGCATAGTGATAAACTTCCGGTGTTTTTCCGTCCTGTGGGATATCACCCCTCAGTGCCAGGACATTTTCGATCTTATGTGCCTTTAATTCTTCTAATACATGATGTACTTTCTCTCTGGTAGAAGAAACACAGGTAAGATGAGCCAGTGGTGTCACGCCATACTCTTCTTTAATAGTAGAAGCGATCTTTACTGTATAATCACTGGTTCCGCCGCCTGCACCGTAAGTAACGCTCATAAAATCCGGCTTTAATTGGGCGATCTTGGAAGCTGCCTTTTCTACGGACTCATAAGCATCTGCTGTCTTTGGAGGGAATACTTCAAATGAAAGGGTTGGTCTGCCCTCTGCCAGTATATCTTTTATCTTCATAATGTAGATCCTTTCTTTCATAAAACATATCTTCAAATGTATTCTGGGGATACGTTTCAGGAACATATTTCCAGAACACATTTGAAGAAATCATTTTTCAATAAAGGGATGCCGCAAAAACGCAGGCTTCTGCAGCATCCCCCATAAATCACAGTTTTTATTACCATTCATGCGCTGCACGAACGGGTCTTACTGCTCTAATGTCACCTTTTTCAGATGCCAGATATCTCTTACATACTCTTCAATGGTACGGTCAGAAGTAAACTTACCGCTGTGGGAAACATTGATAAGAGCTGCTTTTGCCCACCACTGTCTGTCTCTGTAAGCCTTGTCGATCTTCTCATGAGCCTCTGCATAGGAACGGAAGTCTTTCAGGATAAAGTAAGTATCCGGACGGCTGCCGCCACAGTTATTTAACAGAGAATCATAGATTTCCTTAAACATCTGCGGATCCTTTGGTGAATAATATCCATTGGTCAGCTGCATCAGTACTCTGCGGATCTGAGGATCGTTGTTGAAGATATCCATTGGATTATAGCCGCCGTTATTCTCATAATTGATAACTTCGTCTGCAGAAAGGCCAAAGATAAAGGCATTTTCCTGTCCAACTTCTTCTACGATCTCAACATTTGCACCATCCATAGTTCCTAATGTAAGAGCACCGTTTAACATGAACTTCATGTTACCGGTACCGGAAGCCTCCTTGCTGGCTGTGGAGATCTGCTCGCTGACATCTGCTGCTGCAAAGATGATCTCTGCGTTGGATACGCGGTAGTCTTCAATAAATACAACCTTGATCTTTCCATTAATGGACTTATCATTGTTGATCACATCTGCTACTGCATTGATCAGCTTAATAGTCAGTTTTGCACGGCGGTAGCCTGCTGCTGCCTTAGCGCCGAAAATAAAGGTTCTTGGAACCATATCCATGTTTGGGTTATCCTTTAACTGATTGTAAAGGTACATAACATGGAGAATGTTCATCAGCTGACGCTTGTACTCATGAAGTCTCTTAACCTGTACATCAAAAATAGAGTTTGGATCAACGTCAATGCCGTTGTGCTCCTTAATGTACTTAGCCAGACGTACTTTATTCTTATATTTAATATCCAGGAATTCCTTCTGGCATTCCTTATCATCCATAAATGCTGCCAGTTCTTTAATATGAGGCAGGTTTGTGATCCACTCATCGCCAATCTTGTCAGTTACCCAGTCAGCTAATAATGGGTTGCCGTGAAGCAGGAAACGTCTCTGGGTGATACCATTGGTCTTGTTGTTGAACTTCTCAGGCATCATCTCATAGAAGTCTTTTAACTCCTCATGCTTTAAGATCTCAGTATGCAGTCTTGCAACACCATTTACAGAGAAGCCTGCTACAATAGCCATATAAGCCATTCTTACCTGACCATTGTATACAACTGCCATCTTTGCGATCTTGTCCTGATCACCAGGATATCTCTGCTGGATCTCATTTACAAAACGGCGGTTGATCTCTTCTACGATCTGATAGATACGTGGAAGCAGACGGGAGAATAAGTCTACCGGCCACTTCTCTAATGCCTCAGACATGATCGTGTGGTTGGTGTATGCACAGGTTCTTGTAGTAATATCCCATGCTTCTTCCCAGGTAAGGCCTTCATCGTCTAAGAGGATACGCATTAACTCAGGAATTGCTACAGTTGGATGGGTATCATTTAACTGGAATACAACCTTCTCAGGGAACTGATGGATGTCGTCATGTTTTTCTTTAAATTTCTGTACTGCTCTCTGAACGCTGGCAGAGATGAAGAAATACTGCTGTTTTAAACGCAGTTCCTTACCTGCATAATGGTTATCATTTGGATAAAGGACCTCAACGATGTTCTTAGCCAGGTTTTCCTGCTCAACAGCCTTCTGATAATCACCACGGTCAAAGGAGTCCAGGTTAAAGGTATTAACAGGTTCAGCATCCCAGATACGAAGTGTATTTACAATGTGGTTGCCATAGCCTACAACTGGCAGGTCATATGGAACAGCCTTTACAGACTGATAACCTTCCTGTACGAAATGGCTCATACCATTGCGGTCTTCAATACGTACATAGCCGCCGAATTTTACTTCTACAGCATACTCCGGACGGCGGATCTCAAATGGATTGCCATTTTCCAGCCAGTTATCCGGAACTTCTACCTGATAACCATCTTCGATCTTCTGTTTGAACATACCATAACGGTAACGGATACCGCAGCCATATGCCGGATAGCCCAGGGTTGCTAAAGAGTCAAGGAAGCATGCTGCTAAACGTCCTAAACCACCATTTCCTAATGCTGCATCCGGTTCCTGGTCTTCGATAGCATTTAAGTCAAAGCCCATTTCGTCTAATGCTTCTGCGATCTCCTTATATTCACGAAGATTGATCATATTGTTTCCAAGGGCACGACCCATTAAAAACTCCATAGACAGATAATAAAGGGTCTTTACATCTTTTTTCTCATATTCCTTGTGGGTTGTTATCCACTGGTCAATGATATCGTCCTTTACTGTATAAGCCACAGCCTGGAAGATCTGCTGAGGGGTTGCTTCGTCGATGGTACGACGGAACATGTTTTTTACATTAAAGGTTACTGCACTTTTGAACAAAGCCTTGTCAAAGCCTGTATTTTTCATAGCCTTCCTCCTCATTTTCCCATATGCCCCCTTTACAGAAAGCATACCCATATTTTGACCCGCACACGCCTGCACGCGCTGCTGATCTGTTTGACAAATAAATGATACAAACAAGGGACAGGTAACATTTCTGCCCTGTCCCTCATATTACCATTTTTTCCAGTCTATTTCAACTTAAATACGGATATTAAACCATATTTTACCATTATTATATGGCTACTTTACAGCTTTTCCACACCTAACATAACAGTCTCGCCGTTGATGTTCCACTCTTTGGTGAAGCCCTTCATCTCACCTAAGTGGATGTAATCAGCCATAACCTCGCTCTTGATCTCATCTGCGTTGTTCTTGATCAGCTCAGCGATCTTGTCGTTGCCGCTCTGGTATACGCCGATGTGGTCCATAACCTCAAAGCCAGCTTCCTTACGCATGGTCTGGATCTTGCTGATCACTTCGCGGACAAAACCTTCTTCGATCAGTTCAGGAGTCAGGTTGGTATCCAGGACAACAGTTACATAGTTGTCTTCTTCTGTTACATAACCATCTTTCTTTGCTACATCGATCAACAGGTCATCCTTTGTAAGAACAACTTCCTGTCCGTCAAAGTCAAAGGTTAATGCGCCGGTCTCATTTAAAGTATCCATAGCAGCACTTCCGTCTAAGTTGGTCAGTGCTTCACGGATCTTTCCTAACAGCTTGCCGTATTTTGGTCCTACGGTCTTTAACTGTGGCTTAAATGTATAGGAAGTGAAGGCTCTTACGTCATCTGTAAAGGTTACTTTCTTTACATTTAACTCTTCTTCAATGATCTCTACATAGAAATCAGATAATGCATGGTCTGCCTTTACATACATCTGGGCGATTGGCTGACGGTTCTTGATATTTGCTGTATTTCTGGCTGCACGGCCCATAACAACAGTATCCAGAACTTCTTCCATATCTGCTTCTAACTTCTCATCAATCCACTCTTCCTTTACTACAGGGAAGTCGCACAGATGAACGCTTTCCGGAGCGGTCTTGTCGATCTTTCTTACCAGGTTCTGGTAGATCTGCTCTGTCATGAACGGGATCATAGGAGCAGCTGCCTTTGCAACAGTTACAAGAGCGGTGTACAGGGTCATATAGGCATTGATCTTATCCTGCTCCATGCCCTTTGCCCAGAAACGCTCACGGCTTCTGCGCACGTACCAGTTACTCATATCATCTACGAATTCCTGGAGAGCCTTTGCAGCCTCAGGGATACGGTAGTTCATCAGGTTGTCATCTACTGCCTTGACCATGGAGTTCATCTTGGACAGCAGCCACTTATCCATTACCGGCAGCTTATCATATTCTAAGCTGTATTTGGTAGCGTCAAAGTTGTCGATATTTGCATACAATACCCAGAATGCGTAGGTATTCCATAAGGTACCCATGAACTTTCTCTGTCCTTCGGTCACTGCCTTATCCTGGTATCTCTTCGGGATCCATGGAGCGGAGCAGGTATAGAAGAACCATCTGATGGCATCTGCGCCATGCTTCTGTAAGGTGTCAAATGGGTCAACTGCATTTCCCTTGGACTTACTCATCTTCTGTCCGTTCTCATCCAGAACCAGACCCATTACAACTACATTTTCGTAAGGAGCCTTGTTGAACAGTAAGGTAGACTCAGCTAACAGGGAGTAAAACCATCCACGAGTCTGGTCTACAGCCTCGGAAATGAACTGAGCCGGGAACTGGGACTCAAACAGTTCCTTATTCTCAAATGGATAATGATGCTGTGCAAATGGCATTGCACCAGAGTCGAACCAGCAGTCGATAACTTCCGGTACACGCTTCATCTGCTTGCCGCACTTCGGGCAGCGGATGGTAACAGCGTCAATGTATGGACGGTGAAGTTCAATATCATCCGGGCAGTTGTCAGACATGCTCTTTAATTCTTCAATGCTTCCGATGGAATGCTGATGTCCGCACTCGCACTCCCAGATATTTAATGGAGTTCCCCAATATCTGTTTCTGGAAATGCCCCAGTCCTGAATGTTCTCCAGCCAGTCACCGAAACGGCCTTTACCAATAGACTCAGGTACCCAGTTAATGGTGTTGTTATTGCGGATCAGGTCATCCTTAACAGCAGTCATCTTAATGAACCAGGATTCTCTTGCATAGTAGATCAGTGGAGTACCGCATCTCCAGCAGTGTGGATAGCTGTGCTCAAATGCAGGAGCATCAAATAACAGGCCTTTTTCTTTTAAGTCTTTTAATACTAATGGATCAGCATCTTTTACAAACTTGCCTGCAAATGGAGTATCTGCTGACATATCACCCTTTGCATCAACTAACTGGACGAAAGGCAGGTTGTACTTGCGGCCTACATTAGCATCGTCTTCACCAAATGCAGGAGCAATGTGTACGATTCCGGTACCATCTGTTAAGGTTACATAGGTATCACATACAACATAGAACGCTTTTTTGTGCTGCTTCTCGCAGTATGGAACGGAGCAGTCGTATAATGGCTCATATTCCTTGAATTCCAGATCCTTACCTACATAAGTTTCCAGAACCTCACAGCCTTCTCCTAATACCTTTTCCATTAATGCATGTGCAATGTAATAGGTATAGCCGTCTGCTGCCTTCACTTTTACGTATTCTTCATTTGGGTTTACGCAAAGTGCCAGGTTGCTTGGAAGGGTCCATGGGGTTGTGGTCCATGCCAGGATATAAGCATCTTCCCCTTTTACTTTAAAACGTACCACTGCAGAACGCTCTTTTACGTCCTTGTATCCCTGCGCTACCTCGTGGGAGGAAAGCGGGGTACCGCAGCGTGGGCAATAAGGAACTACCTTAAAGCCCTTGTATAACAGGCCTTTATCCCAGATCTGCTTTAATGCCCACCATTCAGACTCAATAAAGGAATTGTGGTAGGTAACATATGGATTGTCCATATCAGCCCAGAAACCAACAGTGCCGGAGAAATCTTCCCACATGCCCTTGTATTTCCAGACACTTTCCTTACACTGCTTGATAAATGGCTCCAGACCGTATTTTTCGATCTGGTCCTTTCCGTCAAGGCCTAACTTCTTTTCTACTTCCAGTTCTACAGGAAGTCCGTGAGTATCCCAGCCGGCCTTTCTTGGAACCATATAGCCCTTCATAGCGCGAAATCTCGGGATCATATCCTTGATTACACGGGTCTCAACATGGCCGATATGCGGCTTACCGTTTGCGGTTGGCGGTCCATCATAGAATACATATGGCTGGCAGCCTTCACGCATCTTAATACTCTTCTCAAAAATGTGTTCATCTTCCCAGAACTTTTCGACTTCTTTTTCTCTTTCCACAAACTTAAGGTCTGTGGGGACTTTGTCATACATCCTTGCTTTTCCTCCATTTCTAAATTTGAAGAATGTCTCACAGGTACTTTTCAAGGTCAGCGCCCTGAATTTTCAATACATGGATCTGTCACCTGACGGTGCATCACCATAAAAAAGAAAAAGCTTCCATCCCCGTAAAAGGACGAAAGCTTAGATTCGTTCAACCACCTGTTACTGCATACCATCATATGAGTTCCCTTAACGCAGGAAATGCGGCCCGGCCTACTTAAAACTTCAGCTGGCAGCTCCGGAGTGATCTTCTCCTTTCTCCTACTGATACCGGATTTCCACCTGCACCGGCTCTCTGTAATGTTTGGAAAAGGATACTGTCTCCTTCTTGGCTTTTCTTTTATAACTTTCATTATAACAGTTACATTATAATGACTGGGGATGGAAATGTCAACGGCTAAACTGAGGAGAAAACTTTAAAAATACACAGTATCTATCCAAAAAACAACTTCATATCCTCTTCCACCGTCGTGATTCCCGCAATATGAAACTTCTCCACCAGCACTTTCAACACCGCCGGGGACAGGAACGCAGGCAGCGTTGGACCTAAGTGGATGTTTTTGATACCTAAAGACAGAAGGGCCAGGAAAACGATCACGGCTTTCTGCTCATACCAGGCAATGTTATAAATAATAGGAAGGTCGTTGATATCATCCAGTCCAAATACCTCTTTCAGCTTCATGGCGATCACTGCCAGGGAATAGGAGTCGTTACACTGGCCTGCATCCAGGATCCTTGGGATGCCGTCAATGTCTCCCAGTTTTAATTTATTGTAGCGGTACTTGGCGCAGCCTGCTGTGAGGATCACGGTATCTTTTGGCAGCGCTTTGGCAAATTCTGTATAATATTCACGGCTCTTCATGCGTCCGTCACAGCCCGCCATGACTACGAATTTCTTTATTTTCCCGGACTTTACCGCTGCCACTACTTTATCTGCCAGCGCGATCACCTGGGCATGGGCAAAGCCACCTGGGATCGTACCAAATTCCAGTTCTTTAGGCGGCGGACATTTCTTTGCCTGTTCTATGATCTGGGAAAAATCCTTCTTTTCTCCTAAGCCCCCTGGAATATAGGTACAGCCCGGATATCCTGCTGCACCGGTGGTGTAAAGACGGTCTTTATAACTGGCTTTTGGCGGCACGATACAGTTAGTGGTCATAAGGATCGGCCCGTTAAATGACTCAAATTCTTCTTTCTGCTGCCACCAGGCATTGCCATAATTCCCCACAAAATGGGGATATTTCTTAAAGGCCGGATAACTGCAGGCAGGAAGCATTTCTGAATGGGTATACACATCCACGCCTGTTCCTTTTGTCTGCTCCAAAAGCATTTCCAGGTCCCGCTGGTCATGACCAGAAACCAGAATGCCCGGATTTTTTCTTACACCGATATTCACTGCTGTGATCTCTGGATCTCCATAAGCCCCGGTATTGGCAGCATCTAACATGGCCATTCCCTTTACACCGTATTCTCCTGTTTTTAAGGTCAACGCCACTAATTCCTCTGCCGACAAGCTGTTATCCAATGTCTTTGCCAGAGTTTCCTGTATAAACGCATCCAGCTTTGGATCTGTATGCATCAGGGCATTGGCATGTTTGGTATAAGCGCAAAGTCCCTTGATGCCATAGGTGATCAACTGCTGAAGGCTTCGGATATCCTCATCTGGATTGGAAAGAACTCCCACTTTTCCGGCGATCACCTCCCAGTCCCCGCTTCCGTCCCACAAAGCAGCCTCAGAAAGCCCGGAGGTATCTTTTACCTTCTTTAATAATTCTTTTTTCACATGAAGAGTGTCATGGATCCGGTTCTCAATGGCCTCTTTATCAAAATTAGCATTTGTAATGGTCATAAACAGGTTCATTACCACCATGCGGTTTTCAGCATCACTGATATTCGTGCCTTCCTTACGCAGTCTGGTTGTTACCTCACAATACCCCTTTGTCACATACACCAAAAGATCCTGAGCTGCCGCAACCTGGGGATTTTTGCCACAGACGCCGGTTAAAGTACAGCCAGTGCAGTTGGCTGTTTCCTGACACTGGTAACAGAACATTTTATTTTCCATGGATCTGGTCTCCTTTGCACTAATAAATTTTTGATAATTCTTTGATAGATTTAGAATAACCATTTTTCCTGAAACCATGTAACTATGTCCGGTTGCCAAGAATATACATTTCCTCTATACTAGAAAACAGATATATTTTCCCGCGATCGCGGAAATGATATATCACTAAACTACATATCACCCATTAAAGGACTTATTTTTATGAAATTAAATGAAATTGAAATAACAGACTTTAACGCCCCGGAGCTTGACATCTACGCCCGCTGCAACGAGGCCCAGCTTCTCCACTATTTTGAACCGAATCCCGGCATTTTTATTGCTGAAAGCCCCAAGGTGATTGAACGGGCATTAAATGCAGGATATGTTCCCATTTCTTTTCTGGCAGAGAAACGGCTGGTCTCAGCTGACGGAGGCGAAACCAGACAGCTTCTTGAAAAATACCCTGATGTGCCTGTATTTACCGCTGAATACAATGTACTTACAAAACTCACCGGCTTTGCACTGACCCGTGGCATGCTCTGCGCCATGAAGCGCAATGTCCTTCCTTCTGTAGAAGATATATGTAAACATGCAAACCGCATTGCTATTTTAGAAGATGTAGTAAACCCAACTAATGTAGGAGCCATTATCCGTTCTGCTGCTGCCCTTGGCATGGACGCTGTACTTCTCACCCATGGCTGCGCTGATCCATTATACCGCCGCGCCTCCCGTGTGAGCATGGGAACTGTATTCCAGATCCCATGGACCATTCTTCCCAAAAATTCTTGGCCGGATGCTTCCATGGATACCTTAAAAGCTTTGGGCTTTAAAACTGCTGCTATGGCATTAAAAACCGACTCTGTATCCATTGACGATCCTGTTTTAACTTCCCATGAAAAGCTGGCTATTGTCCTTGGCACAGAAGGCGAAGGCCTGAAAGATGCTACTATTGCAGCCTGCGACTACACCGTTCTCATTCCTATGTTCCACGGAGTAGACTCCCTGAATGTGGCAGCAGCCAGTGCTGTGGCTTTCTGGCAGCTTGGACGGAGGAAATAGGCATTTTATTTCGCTCTGTCAGAACACTTGTCTTGTCATGTGTATATAATATTGTTAAATTTGTAACGATATGTTCCTTTTTTTACATAAATATGCTATATTGTTACGGAAACTTTACAAACAACCGCACACAGCCATTTATTTCAAACCAAAGACTGTGTACCAGGAGGGAGCCAACTTATGGATCACAGAAATCTCACACTACTCACTGACCTGTATGAACTGACGATGATGCAGGGCTATTTTAAGGAAAAAGACGCAAATGAAACTGTCATCTTCGATATGTTCTACCGTACCAATCCCCATGGAAATGGTTTTGCCATTTGTGCCGGTCTGGAACAGGCCATTGAATATATCAAAGGACTCCATTTTGACGAAAGTGATATTGAATATTTAAGAAGTTTAAATATATTTGCAGAAGACTTCTTAGAGTATCTTAGTACTTTCCGTTTTACAGGCGATATCTACGCTATCCCGGAAGGTACCGTTGTATTCCCAAGAGAGTCTTTAATTAAAGTAATCGCACCGATCATGCAGGCACAGCTGGTTGAAACAGCACTTCTTACCATTATCAACCACCAAAGTCTGATCGCAACTAAAACAGAGCGTATTGTCCACGCTGCAAAGGGCGATGGCGTTATGGAATTCGGTCTCCGCCGTGCCCAGGGAGCTGATGCCGGTACTTACGGCGCAAGAGCTGCCATGATCGCAGGCTGTATCGGTACTTCCAATGTACTCTGCGGAAAGATGTTTGATGTTCCGGTAAAAGGAACCCATGCACACAGCTGGATCATGAGTTTCCCGGATGAGCTGACCGCTTTCCGTACCTATGCAAAGCTGTACCCATCTGCATGTATCCTGTTAGTAGATACTTATGATACCTTAAAATCCGGTATTCCAAATGCCATCAAGGTATTTAAGGAAATGAGAGAAGCTGGCATTCCGCTGACCTTCTACGGTATCCGCTTAGACAGCGGTGACCTGGCATATCTGTCAAAGAAAGCAAAGAAGATGCTGGACGCAGCAGGCTTCCCGGATGCAGTTATCTCCGCTTCCAATGACCTGGATGAGTACCTGATCGACAGCTTAAAGGTACAGGGCGCTACCATCAATTCCTGGGGCGTTGGTACCAATCTGATCACAGCGAAGGACTGCCCATCCTTTGGCGGTGTTTACAAGTTAGCTGCTGTAAAGGACAAGACCACCGGTGAATTCATTCCAAAGATCAAGTTATCTGAGAATGCTGAAAAGATCACCAACCCTGGAAACAAGACCATTTACCGTATTTATGACAAAGAAAACGGAAAGATCATCGCAGATCTGATCTGCCTGGTAGGCGAGAAGTTCGATACTAACAATTCTCTTCTCCTTTTCGACCCACAGGAAACATGGAAGAAAACCTTATTAGCACCTGGCAGCTACACCATGCGCGAACTGTTAGTACCAGTCTTCTTAAACGGCGAATGCGTTTATGAATCACCAAAGGTAATGGATATCCAGAAATACTGTAAGGAAGAACTGGATACCTTATGGGATGAGTCCAAACGTCTGGTAAATCCTCACACCGTTCATGTAGATCTTTCTAATGAATTGTGGCAGACGAAACAGAAATTACTGGACAGCTATCACAAGAAATGAAAGTAATAAGAATATGATCGCATGATAACAAACAAGGCCGTCTGTTTTCGCAGACGGCCCATTTCGTATAAATGTCTCTTTGTTTTTGACTCTGGTATCACATTATAAATAATCACTTACGCAGATCGCGCCATAAGGCCGGATGCTCATATTATAAGCGCAGCCTTCTCCCAGGCATTTCTCCATATATTTTGTATATTCTTCTACCAGGTCATTTGGAAGCATTGCCATGATAACACCTGCGAAACCGCCTCCGTGTACACGGCAGGCACCTCTCTGCTTCTGGGCTATAAACAGCTCTGTTAAAGCAAGGGCAACGGTAATTCCCTGTTCTGCGTTATTGCTGGTAGTAAAGCAGTTCTGCAGCCATTTCCAGGAAGAATTTCCGGATGCTGTGATATTTTCCAGGAAATCATTAAAACGGCCCTCTTTTAATGCTGCTACCTCTGCTTCCACTCTCTTGTTTTCCTCAAAGAAATGAAGGGCACGCAGTACTGCACGGTCTCCTGCAAACTTCCGGATCTCAGGAAGATGCTGGATCACCTTCTCTTCTGAGATCTGGGCTAAAACATCTTTTCCAAAATACTTTGCCACCTTCTTCATCTCTTCCGGAATGGAAGAATACTCAGCACTCAGATCAGCATGGCCTTTTCCGGTCTGGACAATGATCAGACTGTGGTTCTGTGCCTTGAAATCAAAATCGATCTTCTGTACTACCGGAGTCATAGGCTCTACAAAATCAATGGTGATCAGGCCGCCTACTGCACATGCCATCTGGTCAAGAAGTCCTGATGCCTTGTCCCAGTATTTATTTTCCGCAAATTTTCCAATATGGGCATAAGCCACATTGTCCATACGGCTTTCATTGAAAAATGCATTTAACATGGAGCATAATAACATTTCAAAAGAAGCGGAGGAACTGACACCGGCTGCGCTGATCACATTGCTGGTAATATAAGCATTAAAGCCGCCAACACTGTAGCCTGATGTTTCAAATCCCTTTAAAATACCTTTGATCAGATCAACAGTTCCTGCTTTCTTAGCACTTGGCTCCAGATCATTTAAGTCAATAGTAATGTCCTGATTATAGGTTTCGCTGATGATCCGCACATGGCTGGAATAATTCTTTGCAGCTGCGCCTACACAGTCTAAGTTGATACTGCCGGCCAGCACCTTGCCGTGGTTGTGGTCTGTATGGTTTCCGCTGATCTCTGTACGGCCCGGTGATGAGAAAAGAAGGACTTCTTTGCTGTCGCCAAACGCCTGTTCAAAGCCTTTCAGTACCTTCTCATATCTTGCTTTGTTTTCAGCTGCTCCTTTTCCATAAAGTTCATGCATAAATGCATCTGTTTTTTCACTATTTAACTGTTTTATGGTCTCACATACATTCATAGCTGCCCTCTCCTTTTTCTGCTGATATGCTATTATCAGTCTAACACAAAAGTAACATCTGTCACAATACAATATTTTTCGATATTGCACATTCTTTCATGGACAGCTGACATTTTTTCTGTTATAACTGGACATACACATGACAACGGTCCCTGCTTTGCCCTGCAGGCAGACCGGAATTATTTTTAAGGAGTCTTACATGGAACTGGAACACAACTGGAACGGCCGCCCCTATCACAGTCTGGACTGGGAGCTGAAACATACATTTGGACATAAAGTATATAAACTGTCACTGGATGCAGGTCTTACCTGTCCCAACCGGGACGGCACCTGTGGGACCAGGGGATGCATTTTCTGCAGCGAAGGCGGTTCCGGAGATTTTGCGGAAAGCCTGAAAACAGATGTATGGGATCAGATCGAAGCTGCCAAAGGACGGGTAAGTAATAAGACCGGCTCTGATGAAGCTTGCAATTATATCGCCTATTTTCAGTCCTTTACCAATACCTACGCACCGGTTTTTTATTTGAAACCACTGTTTGAACGTGCCATCAGCCACCCGGATATCGCTGCTCTTTCCATTGCCACAAGGCCGGACTGCCTGGGGGATGATATTATAGACCTGTTAAAAGAGTTAAACAGTAAGAAACCGGTCTGGGTGGAGCTTGGGCTTCAGACGATCCATGAAAAAACCGCCCGCTTTATCCGCAGAGGTTATGAACTTCCTGTGTTTGAGGATGCTTTAAAACGGCTGAAAAAAGCCGGCATTACTGTGATCGTCCATGTGATCCTTGGACTTCCCGGCGAAACCACAGACCAGATGAAGGAAACTGTAACCTATCTGGCAGACCGGCCCATTGACGGGATCAAGCTGCAGCTGCTCCATATATTAAAAGGGACCGATCTGGCAGATGTCTACCAGACAGATCCCTTTCATGTGTTTTCTATAGAAGAATATATCGATCTTGTGATCGACTGTATCACGCTTTTACCGCCCCGGATCACCATTCACCGCATGACCGGTGACGGACCGAAAAATCTCCTGATCGCGCCTTTGTGGAGCGGAAACAAACGGCTTGTTTTAAATCAGCTGCATAAACGTTTTAAAGAACGTGGGGCATGGCAGGGACAGTGTTATGTGTCCCCGCTTATCCCTGCGGCACTACCGTTCCGTCATCCTCAATGGTAACACCATAGGAAATACCTGTCATATAAGAGGCAAAGTCTGCCTTCTGGGCTTCATTTTCAAGCACTCTTGTATATCCGGCGGAAGACGTTCCCGGCACAAAGGTAAGCTGGCTTGCCTGCCCATCCCACTGCACCTTAAGCAGTGCCGTCTTAGGGATACTGCTTCCGAAAATGAAATTGCCCAGACTGTATACGATCGGCTTTCCCTTATAATATTCCACCCCCTGAAGCACATGGGGATGACTGCCAATGACTACATCTGCCCCGGCATCTATATACTGCTTTCCAAGAGATCTCTGGTAGTCTTCCGGCCTTTCACTGCGCTCAATGCCCCAGTGGACATATACCACCAGATAATCACACTGCTCTCTCAGCTTCTTTATCTCATCCACCAGTATTTTCGGATCATAGGTAGTAAACATACCCGGCTTTGTAGAAGTTGCATTCCAGGAAGCCACCGGTATTACCCTGGATGCTCCCAGAAAGCCGATCTTTTTGCCCTGGGCTTCTAAAATAACAGGTGCTTTTGCCTCATCTAAGTTCTTTCCTGCTCCTACTCTCCTGATACCGGCTTTATCCAAAGTATCACAGGTATCCAGTAAAGCATCTGTCCCATAATCCATGGCATGATTATTTGCCAGTGTCACAATATCGATCCCCAGCTCTTTAAAAACAAAGGTCAAAGACGGTGCCGCCCGGAAAGTAAACTGCTTATCCTCTGCCGGCGTTCCCCGGGTACTGAAAGGAAATTCCTCATTTGCCATGAAAATATCCGACTCATCGATCACAGACTGAAACTGGCTGTCCAGTACGCTGCGGATGCCTCCGTTTTTATAGGCATTCATCACATGATCTGATAAAAGAATGTCACCGGAAAAGACCAGATTTACCAGCTGATCCGTTGGCTCTGCTTCAGACTCAGTCTTACTCTCCTGGCTGTCATTTTCTGACTCACCTGTACTGCTATCATTTTCGGCAGCTTCTTCATCCGTGTTCTGTCCAGCGCTGCTATTTCCACCGTTCTCATTCTTTTCTGCACCAACACCATTTTCCTGATCCTGTTTACCATCTGGCTGGCCATTTTTGCTTTCACTGCTTTCTGCCAGGTCTTCATTTCCATTTTCTTCCAGTTTTTCAGACACTGACCCGCTCTTCTGCCCCGCCAGCTCACTGGCACTTACATAAGAACTGTTTTTCATATGCCGGATCGATAAACCCGCTATAACTGCCAACAGCAGCCCTGTAATAGCGGCCGCTGTGCATATCCATTTTTTTCTGTTCATTTTTTATTCCTGTTTACCAATATTAACCAATTGCCAGCACGATACCACCGTCATTTGCATATACGGTAGCAACGCCAGCTGCATTTGTAACAACGATCTCCTTAAAAGATGCACGCTTTGCCAGTTCCTGCTTTACGTACTCTCCTCTTTCAGGATTATTTACATGGCATACAACTGCACGTTTTCCTGTGGTATCCCCTGCTTCTTTAATGGCAATATCGCACATTCTCTGAAGCCCCTTGTTGATACCTCTTGCCTGGTCTAATTTGATGATCACACCATGGTCAGCGCCCATAACTGGCTTGATATTTAAGGCAGTTGCAAAGAATGCCTGCAGTCCGGAAAGTCTGCCGTTCTTGCGTAAGGTATCAAGGCTTTCAAGAACAAAGTAGGTGTGCATCTCATCACGGAATTTTCTCAGCTTTTCCACTACTTCTTCAAAGTTTAATCCCTGTTCACACAGATCCCTGATATAAAGGGCCTGCTCTAACTGTCCTGCTGATGCAGACTCGGAATCTAAAACTTCGATCTTTTTAGAAGACGTAATTCCTTTTTCCTTCATTTCTTCTTCATACAGCTGCTTTGCAAGAGCAGCTGAATTATAACTTCCGCTTAAATGGCTGGAAAGAGTGATCACAAATACTGCCTCTGCATCTGCTGCCTCATATGCTTCTTTAAAGATCTCTGGGGAAGGGCAGGCAGTTTTCGGGCACTCCGGACACTCCTTCACCATACGGATGAAAGCTTTCTGATCAAAAGTCTCATCATCTACCACCTGTGCAGCCCCCACCTGCAATGTCAGCGGTACCATCTGAAACCTCGGGTCCCTTTTCAGTTCTTCTGTCAGATCAAGACAGCTGTCTCCAATGATCTTGTAAGTCATGTTTCTATCCTCCGGTTATCCAACATGTCGTTCGATTATCCTAACATGTAGTATTCATTACTACTTATTATAACAGCATACTATATAAAATGCAATGCTAACCGAAGTTTTTATTCCTGTTCATAAGGCAGGCCTGCAGCAAATTTTTCGCAATTATGACGCATATAACATTTTCTGCAGTTTCTTCACAGAGCGGCTGTATTTGGAAAGTTCCGTTGCCTGGGGCATATTTAAGACCTGGGCGATCTCCCGGTGCTTCATCCCTGCAGCTGCATACAAAAGCACGATCTGCCGTTCCGTTTCATTTAACTGGTCTAACGCCTGTAAAAGAGCGGTCCTCTCTGCTGTCTGTTCTAACTGTGGCTGTGGCACACCGGTATCATCGATCTCCCCGTCTTCTAAAGTTTCCTGCCGCTTTTTCTCCCGCAGACGCATATAGCAAAGCCGCCTTGCAATGGTAAATACCCACGCCAGCGGCTTTCCATAGGGAACATAGTCCCCTGCATGTTCCCACACTGCCAGAAATGTTTCCTGCATCACATCTTCTGACTCATGTGGATCCTTTAAAACTGAGAAAATAAAACTGTATACAGACCGGGCCGTTTCCTCATAAAACTGCCGCAGCCCTTCTTTATCTCCATTTGCCATGTCACAGATCCAGTTTTCCAGTTCCATTGCCATTATACCAGTTCCCATTATCCCTTCTGCCAGGACTAAAATGGCGGCAATGCCTATTTCTCCGATCCATGTTTCTCTGAACGAAAACTGTTTTCTGCTGTGATGGAACAGCGGCATCCCGGCTCCCGGCGGCTGACTTCATTATTGATCCTGTTTTTCAGTCTTCCCACTGCCGATGCTTTATATTCTCTTGGAACCACCAGATCGAACACCAGACACACATTTTTGCCTGACCCTACTATGCGAAAATCATGGAACGACAGGCGGATATCAATATCCATAAGCACCCGGCTGATCAGGGAGCGGTACTGGGCCAGACGTTTATTATCCCGCTCTACCGGGTCCATGTGGATCACTAACATCATGTTAAATTTTTTTGCAGCATCCCTTTCGATCCGGTCAATGATCTCATGGGAATACTCCGGATCGTAGTTGCTTGGAACTTCCGCATGGATAGAAGCCATACTGTGGGACGGACCATAATTGTGAACGATCAGGTCATGGGTTCCCAGTATTCCTTCATAGCCTTCTACAAAATTGGATATTTCCTCATAAACCTCCGGTTCAATGGCTTCTCCGATCAGCGGCGCCAACGTATCTTTTGCAATATTCAATCCGCCGTACATAACAGCCACGGAAACTGCCAGACCTACAATGCCATCAATATTCCAGTTTAAATATTTCAAAGCAAGAAGGGATAAAATGGCTGCACTGGTAGTCATTACATCTCCCATGGCATCTGCAGCCGTTGCCTCCATCACCTTGGAATTGATCCTGCTTCCCAGTTTTCTGTTAAACAATGACAGCCAGAACTTCACTCCTACGGAAATAAGAAGGATCAGCACGGAGATCCATTTAAAATACACTTCTTCCGGGTGGAGCACTTTTCCAAGAGAAGTTTTAAACAGGGAAAATCCCACCTGAATAACCAGGAAAGCCACAATAAAAGCAGAAATATATTCAATCCGCCCATGCCCAAAAGGGTGATCGCTGTCAGCCGGTTTTCCTGCCATACGCACACCGATAAAACCGATAATGGACGATGCAGCATCGGATAAGTTATTAAATGCATCTGCCATAACGGACACACTGTTTACCAGAACGCCAATAAACAGCTTGGAAGCAAACAGAAGCAGATTGCAGCAGATGCCTACAATACTTGCCAGGATCCCATACCGGGTGCGCACCTGGGGATCTTCTGTTTTATCATGATCTTTCACAAAACATTTTACTAAAAAATCAGTCATCACTTATCCTCATACCCTACATTTACCAGGAACAGTCCCTGAGCCGGGGCAGTTGGTCCTGCTGCCTGCCGGTCCTGTGCGTCCAGGATCCTTGTTATCTTATCCGGTGCACATTTTCCCTGTCCCACTTCGATCAGCGTGCCAGTAAGGATACGTACCATCTGCTGTAAAAATCCATTTCCTGTAAAATAAATATGCAGGCGGCTTCCTGACTGCTCAAACTCTATTTTTTCAATGGTACGTACCGTTGATTTCTTCATTTTCTTATTGCCGCAGAAACTTTTAAAATCATGGGTTCCTGTAAGAAGACCGGCTGCTGCCTTCATGGCAGAAACATCCAACCGTTCTCCCAGACCATAATAATAATTTCTCTGAAAAACATCTTTTTTCGGTCCCATTTCCAGCTGATAGCAATACGTCTTTCTCACTGCTGAAAGGCGGCTGTGGAAACGCTCCGGAGCCACTTCACAGGATAAAACCGCAATATCCTCCGGCAGATACTCATTGATATATTCCATGATCTGATCCGGCGTTTTCTTTCCGCCACATTTTTCCCTTTTACAGCCCTGTCCAGCCTGGTTTCCGGCATTTTTTTCCAGTTCCCGCTTCTCCTGGACTTCCAGTTTTTTCCAGTCTATGTGAAAATTTGCTACCTGGCCCCTGGCATGGACTCCTGCATCGGTCCGGCCGGAACCATGGACTTCGATCTCTTCCCCGGTCATCTTAAAAAGGATCTGTTCTAATTTTCCCTGAATGGTCTTATCTGTATTCCCCTGTTTCTGCCAGCCATTATACCGGCTTCCGTCATAAGCCATTACCACTTTATAATTCATTATTCCTGCTCCTGTTTCCGCTGCCCTTTCCCTTTGCAGCTTTTCTGCCAGTTTTCAAAGCGCCCGTCATTTTCATGAAACCTGCCGTAACCATGATCCCGGTAACAATTCCCGCCATATCCAGCCACACATCGGATATCTGACCGGACCTGCCTTCTACAAACAGCTGTATGGTTTCATCTACAAAAGGCATAAAAAGTACTGCCGTCACATTTCCTTTTAAAAGGCAAAATACAGGCGCTATTCCAGCCCCTGTATTCATCGCCAGTAAAAATCCCAGTCCTGCATATTCTGTAAAATGGGCGGCTTTGCGCACCAGATGCTCTGTCAGCCACCAGGCATCCATTCCCGCTCCTGCAAGGAAATCCTGTATCTTCGCAAGAAAATATCCGCTCTCCTTAGAAGAAATAGCTGCAGGAGTCAGAGAATTGCCATATATAAAGCAGAGATATACCAGGATCAGGATCTTCCATTTCCATTTTTTCATGAACGTTTTCATGAATTCTCCTTTGAGAAAATTCCGCTTTCATCTACTGCATGGATCGCACGCTCTAATGCCTCACGGTCCTGTACCAAAGCCATACGCACAAAGCCTTCGCCGGATGGTCCGAAAGCACTTCCCGGTGTCACCATAACGCCTGTCTTTTCTACCAGATCCATAACAAAAGCTTCTGAAGACTTATACTGCTTCGGGATCGGAGCCCATACAAACATAGTTGCTACCGGACGGTCCATTTCCCAGCCAATGGAGCGAAAACCGTCACAGAGAATATCTCTTCTTGCCTCATAGGCTTTCATGGTATCATAAACACAGTCCTGATCGCCGGTAAGAGCTGCTACTGCTGCTGCCTGGATCGGCAGGAACATGCCATAGTCCATATTGGATTTTAACATCTTAAGATGCTTTACAACCTCTTTATTTCCAAGGCAGAAACCAATTCTTGCACCTGCAAGGCCATAAGTCTTGGAAAGTGAATTAAATTCCACACCGATCTCTTTTGCGCCCGGGTAACTTAAAAAGCTTCCGCAGGTCTTTCCATCAAATACAAGCTCGCTGTATGCATTATCATGGAGAACAATGATATCGTATTTCTTTGCAAATGCTACCAGGTCTCTGTAAAACTGCGCAGGAGCCATAGCGGTAGTCGGGTTGTTTGGATAAGAAACGACCATCAGTTTTGCTTTTCTTGCCACTTCTTCCGGGATGTCCTGAAGCTGGATAATATAGTCATTTTCTTTCTTAAGAGGCATATAATAAAGCTCTGCCCCTGCGATCTGCGGACCATCTCCGAATACTGGGTAACATGGATCCGGCACCATAACGATGTCTCCCTCATCTGCAATAGACAGGGCAATGTGAGCCAGACCTTCCTGGGAACCTAAAAGGGAACAAATCTCTGTATCCGGATCCAGTTCCACATCATATCTTCTCTTATACCAGTCTGCCACTGTATCTAACAGCTTTTTGGTATCGCTGATGGCGTAAACATAATTCTCCGGCTTCATAGCTTCCTCGCAAAGTGCCTTGCGGATATGCTCTGCCGGTGGAATGTTTGGCGCACCGATACTTAGATCGATCACTTCTTTTCCTTCACTGATCCTTTTATTCTTGATCTCAGCCAGTCTGGAAAAAATTCCCTCTCCAAACCGATCCATCCTTTTTGCAAATTTCATTTTCATTTCCTCCAAATATGCATCATGTTCTCTCGGGATCTTTCTGTGCCTGAGCAGGTGCATGAAAGACTCCGAGAGGACATCTTAAAACCATTCTGGATATTATAATACAAATGAATGGCGGTGACAAGAGGGATGCAAAACTTATCTTCCAGTATTTCCCAGCTATCTCCTGGTATAATAGATCTCTGTCTTTAATAAAAACTTGCCCTGAGATGGCCAGCCATAACGGCTGCTTGTGCTTCCATCACTGCCTGTATAATCCAGATATCTTTCTGTGTTCATCATGATCCGGCCATCTTCCAGAAACTCAATTTCCGGGTAATTATAAGATCTTTCCAGTTCATTTTTCCGGTCCCGTTCATATTCATCAATACGGCCGTCTGAATTAATATCATAATACCATTCCCCATCATCCCGGATAAAGCGATAGGTAGTTCTCACCTTATCTACAAAACGGTATCTGTCCACATCTGTTTTTTTGATGGCAAATTCCTCATATGTAGGCTTGGACGGATAGATCTTCTCCAGCCATTCATCCCAGGAATTTCCCTCTGTTATCCCGCACAGCACATATTGCCTGGTCTGTTCATTGTAAACGTAGGATGCAGCTCCACTGTAACTATAAATCCCCTCATAATCAATGGGATTGGCATTTACGTTGATCTTTGCTTCATTTACAGCCTGTCCTGTTTTTTTAGTTTGGACAACACCATTCTGCACCCAGGCACCGCTTGCATTCACTGTATAGCCATCCGGTGTTGTAGTATCTGTCAGCAGCCAGCCATTATGATCGAAATAATAACTTTCCGCTGTCCCATCCCCATTTCCATCGATCCACTGCCAGCAGTTTGAAGGATAGCTTCCGTTGCCGTTATCATACCACCATTTATTCTGATTTTCCCCTTCTCCCCCTTTCCAGGTACCCGCAAAGGCCGTACCTGTCATCGCCAGGGATGCAAGGGCTGTTATGCATACGATCTTCTTTATGTTCATTTGTTTTCCTCCACATTTCTCCAATACGTAACATGCTGTCTCCGTTCACGTAATCTTTTCTTATTATAGCAGAAATAATGGTAATTGGCGAATGGGGGATTGGAGAGATCATAAATAATCCGATACTTCAAAAAAAGCAGGACCAGAAGATAGTTTCTGATCCCGCTTTTAACTTCAGATATGTTTTATAACAATAATCCAAATGAAAAATTATTTTCTAGTGTAGAAAATATTGATTGCTAAACTGCCTTTTGCAGGCCATCCATAATAAGTATTTACATCATCTTCCTCTGTATAATTCAAAGTGATCTCCATCTGCATGGCAACTCTGCCGTCACTTAAGAATATAATCTCTGGATAATAGTATGAACTTTCAATATCTCTCTTATCCATCTCAGCTTCATCTATTTCACCATCTGCATTTACATCATAATACCATTCACCATCTACATTGATAAACTGATAGGTAGTCATTCCATCAACAACGATCTTATACTTTTCTTTACTTGCCCCTTTGATGGTGAAATTATAATATGCCGGATCTGCCGGATAAATTTTTCCGGACCACTCTTCCCAGGAATCATTGTCGGTTACTGCAAACACATCACTGTTTCCAGCGTCTCTTTTGACACTAAATAAATAGAAACGGTTATTGTACCTTCGTTAGTTTCTGCTACGATCTTTAAAGGATCCTGACCAATATTTATAAATTTCAGATCCTTGCCGCCTGCTTCTGATATAGTGGCATCCATTCCCACCGGGATGTAGGAGACATGGGAAGAATGTGGATAGCGCTCTATAACTGGGAGCAGGGCATCACACATGGCAGCATAAAGAGTGGACGATACCTGACAGATACCACCGCCGTATTCATAGCGGCCGATCGCAGGCGCCATAACGTATCCATGTTCCGGTATTCTCGGTAACAGCGTCTGACTGTAAGAAAAAAGCTGTCCCGGCTGTATAACCGTTCCGTTTAACCGTTCTACTGCTATTCCTATATTTACGGCCCTTGGTACGGTTGTATCATAATGGGTCGAATAGGTACCGATCAGATTTTGTTCATCTCCTGTCGGCAGGCAGGTTCTTCCTTCTGCCTTTCCAATTTCCATATAATGTTTACAATAAGCTGCTAGATCTGTTTTATAATAATCCAGCAGATCTCTGTTATGTAACACATAGGCCCGTAAATTAAATTCTGCATTTCCTAATCTGCCTTCCCTTACCCCGATTGTCACAAAATGATGAAATAAGGCTTCACTGTCATTACCTAATTGTTCCTGCAGATCCGGGTACTGGTTATAATAATAGTCCGGGTCAAATACGGATCGGAAATATTCTTCATTACCAGCAGCAAATACCGTAATACTGTTAAATAAAATAAGTAAAAATAATACACCTATAAATCTTATCTTCGCATAAATAAAGCTTTTCATATCTTCTGTCTCCCCTGTTACCATCATTGCAATTGGTTACTTTTTTAATAGTACTAGAAATAATAGAAAATATCAATAGATAAGACAATACAAAAAAAGCCGGAAATCTTGTAACTTAAGACTCCGGATTATATAATAAAAAAGCGCGAGACGGGATTCGAACCCGCGGCCCCCACCTTGGCAAGGTGGTGCTCCACCCCTGAGCCACTCGCGCATTTTAAAAATATATTTAATTTTGATACATACCTTCAAAACCACATATTGAACTGTTGATTTTCCGAATACTTACAACCTTTGTTTTCCCTAAACCTTATTGGTCAAGCCCTCG
>NZ_QUCM01000016.1 GCF_003473545.1 Clostridium sp. AM22-11AC | reverse complement strand
TATTGAATTTTCAAGGTTCAACACACCACATCGGTGTGGGAAGTTTTAGTAATAAAGTGAAAATGGTAGTCATTATACCTGACAATATCAAAAGGAAGCAAGTAAAACATGGTGCGTATTGAAAAATACCATCCCTATAAAAAGAATGGTTATATATATACCTATGGCGAAGAAATATCCTGTTGTCCGGATTGTGGGAGAAAAATGTATGTCCATGGAACCTGTCGTAGAAAAGTCAGAACCTTTGAAGATCCTGACGGAACTACATTGATCTTGCGGGTCCTTATATGCAGAAGCTGCCGCAAAACCCACAGGGAATTGCCTGATTTTATCAGTGCCTATAAACGATACAGCACCGTAAGTCCGGGACTCTTATGGGAAAAAATGTTATACTGGGGACAATCTAATTAAAAGCAAATGAAAGGGGTTGTTTCCCATTCCCACAGAACATGAGAATCGTCCTGAATTTGATGAGAATTATATTTTAAATGCAACCAGGCAGGATGATGACAAAACGCTTCCAAGGCTTAAGGTTGCAGCCTACATCCGTGTTTCAACAGACCTGCAGGATCAGGAAAATTCCTACGCAGTGCAGGAACAATATTTTCAGCAGATCATTGAAAGTAATCCTCTGTGGAAACTAGTAGGAATTTATTCTGACTATGGTATTTCCGGTACGAGCAAAGAGAAACGGGTAGGTTTTTGCCGGTTGATCCGCCATTGCCAGGAGGGAAAGATCGACCGTATCTTATGTAAGTCCATTTCCCGTTTTGCCCGTAATACGGCTGACTTTTCTTCTGCCCTGTTTTTACTGCGTAATTGTCAGGTAACCATTTTCTTTGAAAAAGAAAATCTTGACTCTGCGGAACTGAAAAATGAATTTATCCTGTCCGTACTTGGTGCATTTGCCCAGGAAGAAAGCCGCAGCATTTCCAGTAATATTATGGAAGGTAATAAAATGCGGAACAGCCAGGGGGATGTACGAAATGTTAAACTATATGGATATCGTTTTAGCGGAAACTGGATATGTAATGAAACCGGCTATAAGTACAGAGAAGTTGAAGTGGTTGAGGAAGAAGCCAGGGTGGTCCAATTTGTCTTTCAAAAAGTTGCGGATGACCAAAGCTACTCAGAAATTGCCAGATGGTTAAATCAACAGAAGATCCCTGCCCCGTACAATGATTATAAACGAAAACGAATATTACATTCCCGAAAAGGACAGCTTTACAGTCAGTTAGATGCCGGATGGAATTCCGGGCAGATCTCACGCATGGTCCGTAATGAACGATATGTTGGAGATGTACTGACACCAAAAAAATATACGATAAACTATCTGACTCATGAAGTAAAAGCCAATAAAGGACAGCTTCCACAGTATTATATTAAAAACCATCACACCCCTATTATTGATCGCACATTATACGAAGAAGTTCACGCCGTTTTAAGGCAAAAATCCCTTAAAAAAATAAAACACAATAAAAATGAAACCAATCCATTTTCAAAAAGACTGATCTGTAGTGAATGTGGACGGTTTTATTGTATGGCTACCAGAAATGACCATCTCGTATGGTATTGTCCTTCTACAAGAAAGACAAATGGACTGCAAATATGCCATGCCAAATCTTTTACGGAAGAAGAAATTACATATATTGTAAAGAAAGCTGCACGAAAACTTTTAAAGAATGCAGTTCCCCGATTGGAAAAAGTCTTGAATGATGATTATGTAGAACGGGACCGAAGCACTTATAAAGGACAGCTTGCAGATATCGATAAAGCAATCGATGCTGATCTGGAAGAGATCGAACACATAAAAGCAGCTTGCCTGAATAACAAAACAATGAATGCTTCCGAAATTGCCAGGCAAAAGCAGACGATCCTTGATTTAAGAAAAAAACTCCGGAAAAACAAACGGGAATACAAGTCTATTTCCGCCAAGCTGGACCACCTGGAAAATTATTGGGAGGAACTGGAGCCGGACTTTGAACTTAGAGCAAAAGCCCTGCAATGGCTCCAGTCTTTACCACAGGGGCGAACCCGAACAAGAAAATTTCTGCTTGGAGCTACAGATATGTATTTTAAAGCATTGTTCCTGGATATTACGATCCATTCTAAGTCCAAATATACGATACACTGGTTTGATGATGTTTATACAAAAGTTATTTTGAGAAATACAGGGGGAAATATAACACATGCATAAGATTATCATATCCAAAACTGCAAAGAAAGTCATAAGTAATTCTCAGTTGAAAACGGAAAATTCAGCTGTAAAAATGATCCCGGCTTTTGAACAGAATATACGTCCGTTGGAAACTGCAAAGCAGGTCCGGAAACTTCGGGTAGCCGCATATTGCAGAGTATCAACCGGTGAAGAAAGTCAGCAGGGATCATTTACTTCTCAGATCTCTTATTTCAAAAGTGTTATTACTAACAATCCCGACTGGGAACTTGTTGAGATTTATGTAGATGAAAACCGGTCCGGTACAAGCCGTACACGACGCCAGAGATTTAACCAGATGATCGAGGATGCAAAAGCCGGAAAGATCGATCACATTTTGACAAAATCTCTTTCACGGTTTGCACGTAATACAGTCGATACCTTAAATTGTATACAGGAGCTGCGCAATTTACAGCCATCCGTTGGTGTTTATTTTCAAAAGGAAAATATGTATACCCTGAACCGGAAATATGATTTCATTTTAACAACCATGGCGGCTCTGGCCCAAAATGAAAGTTATGAATTGATTTTAGCATTTAACAGATTGAATAGCAAGGTTGACGATAATGGTATGGACGCATCTCATTTTCGCTTAACTACGGCATTTTTCCCACGGAATGCAATTCCAATTTTAATCACAGAATTAATTCCCGCACTGCGCAGTTTCGCATCATACTTCTTCTCATCAATCTGCCGTGACGCACTATCTGCTAAAACATCCAAATCCACATGTCCATCATTGGTATGTTTGAATTCAAATAGAAAGCCCGGAATTCCAGAAACCAAAGGAGCCAGTTGAACATCAAAACGCCTACGTCCGGATTCACGATTAGATCGTACCTGATACCTGTTTCCAAGAACAGCGCACAACCCCAGCATCATTCTTTTCCATAGTGCTTGAGCAGGAGATTCTTACCCGAATGGTAAAGGAACTGAAAGCGATTTTATACGGATTAGGAGTATGATATTGTAACCCGTTGACCACATAACACAAAAACCCGCATAAGCCACAACTGCACTTCGGATTACACCGGGGTGCTGTCTGTGGTTCATGCGGGATGAAGCAAAAAAAGAAGCTCACCAGCGTACCATGTAGGATTCTACACAGTGCGCCAGTGGGCAAAATACATTATTTTACATCATGCCAATTGGGAACAAATCCCATATCGGCTTCAATTCGTGAAATAGAAATAGTCATCAGTTTAGTCGACAACTTTTGCATTAATGCATCCAACGAACCATAAAAAGCAGCAAAAGCAGCTTTAGATAGCATCGTCTTGAAAATCAACACGATTGCAAACAAATCATTTACGCCCGCCATATAATTATTTCCTGTATTCTTTGGAATCCCAAGCGTAGCGTGAATCGGCAACGCTTTTATATTATTAGGCCGCATATTACGATTCATTGACTTTAAATTGTAGAGACGTTCGTCATGAGCACATGCGTTACGGTAGAGTGTCAACACCTGTAATATAGTTTTCAGTTCATCTGGCTTCAAAGAAAAGAAACGACCGATATTATTCTGATCTTGTTGCTCAAGATGCGAATAAAATACACTAATCGTTCCGATGGTCAAAGTGTTCACTAAAACCCACAATGGAATATAGCCATAGTTTAACATATAATGTGAAACCATAGAATTATTCTTTGAGAGCTGTCTTGCGACCTCATGTTGTAGATTAGAAATCAAATCAGAGATTTCGCCAACTTTCTGAGCTTTTGTTTTTCTTTCTCCCGGCTTTATTGATGTATCAAAATTTGCTACCTTCAGATAATTGTCATATCCATATTTCCGCGAAAATTCATGCGCAAGCACACTTTTCACGTTATTTTCGATTTCCAAGATATACCGAATAAAAATATTACGCAATTCTCTATCAAATAGGTACAGAGCATATATTTCTTCAAATTTGGTTCCTGGCAGATATGTTTCATCTGACTTTGTTGAATCCAAAAAAGGTTCCTTATAACCATTGAATAGCTTATAGTAATTCTCTGCTTCAATAATCCTCTGCGTGGCAGCATTGTTCACGATTTGTAATCCACGCCCTTGCTGTATTATAATCTGGTCTTGTGTTTCCTTAAACACTCTTGGCACATTCGGCATAGTATTTTCTCCTATAAAAAAACCCCGGGCCCGTAGGACACCGGAGTAAGATCAGCAATATTATATGCAAGCTCACCACTTGCTATACTTAGTGTAGCCTATTTAATGCTAAAAATCAATAGGTCGTTCTGATAATTTTCCGAAAATAGCGTGTTTTATGCTGACCATCAGCCTCGATGTCCTGCCGAGCATCACAAAGTGTCGGTAATTAACCTCCCCAGCCGGATTCTCCTGTTCCATGCGGTCGTACTCTTTTTCGTAATCATCGATATCCTGCACATTGGTTTCGATGTACTCCTCAATCTCCCGACGAAGTTCCTCTCCGGCGTAGTCCTGCACCGCATCCAGCAGATCCCGGATCAGGCAGGAAACGGAATACTTAGCCTCGCCGCCGTTGATACTCTTTGCTTCAAAAATGTTTGCAAAAGAGATACGGCACGGAATCACGACCTTAGTTGCACTGGAAATCTTGTTAGCCATAATAAAAATCCTCGTATAATAAGTGTATAGCCAGTAGAAATGATGGTTATGCACTTATCCTTTCTATAAATTTATAGATGATCTGAGACACCTGGGATAAACCCTTTCCATCTCATCTACATTGGTTATTAGTTTCATAGGTTATTCTGTGGTATGATATCAGCAGAGTCTGATATCTAGAGGCACTGCTTTTAATCCTTTCAGCCCGGTCTCCGGTGCCTGCTTATGGAGCTTGCAGCCTGAATCATATGTCACATTCCGCTTACACAGATGTTTCATCCCCTGGCGTACAGCACCAGCAAAAGAGCTGCCAGGGTGCATGCTTATTACGCGAGGTTTCGGTCAGCATATGATTCCCAGGATAAACCTTTTTCTTCAGGTTCCAAGAATACTTAATCGGAAAGGCGGGTGGTATCATGTTAAAGATTAACCCATTATCTACGTTTTACGTCGGTATTGACGTCAGTTCAAAATCCAACTATGTTTGTGCTTTGGATTTTTATAAAAATAAATCCAGATAGTCAGCCTGTGCCTTCAGGACTGCCAGAATGACCTTCTCGCACAGACCGGTTTCTTTGTGGATACGCTCCAGCATCTCATCGAAGTCGATGTCCTCTGCCGGGTCGTCTGCCTCTGCATCCAGCTCCTGACCGAAGCCGTAGTTGTAAGAGGTCATGCGCTCATCCATGTGGACATGCAGGTTCTTGATGCTGAGCGAAAGGAACGGAACACCAGACGGGCGTGCCGGCATCGGCTTATCCTGCTCCTGAGTTTCCGTTTTTTCCTCTGCCTTGGCAGGAAGCGGAACCTTTACCTTGGCGTCCTTCAGCATCTCGCTGATCATTTCCTCCAGAGTCATGCTCTTCTCGTTCTTATTCTCCATTGTCTTCCTCACTTTCTGCAGCTTCCTGCTGCTCTTCGGTTTTATCTTCCATTGGTATGTGATACTGCTCGGAAAGCCTCTTCAAAAGCAGCTCGACCATGCGTCCCGGCTCCGGAAGATTGCAAACAGGCTTCTGCAGCTCATGCGCTCTCTTGATCTCCACTGCCATACCCTCGGATATGGTTTCGCCGAACACCCACACTTCATCCGCGGCTTCCAGCCACTGCATTCCAAATCGGATTCCTGTTGCACGCTCCTGCGCATCCTCATCCTTTAAGAACTGAGTAAAATACAGATGCGGAGCCAGTGGCAGGACTCCCATTGTGGCAAGAATCCTGCAGGCGGTCTTTGCCCTCTGGATGTTTGCCTCCATCTGTGCCTTCCTGCACGGCGGGTCATTTGCTGTCGGTCGGTACGGCGAACAGATAAAAATCTTCTTCGGTGCCGATGCCAGCGGGAACCCGCCGGGCGGACGAGCCTCCTTAGAACCTTCTATCTTGGCGGTTGCATTCGCCATATTCATGCGTTCTGCATTCATAGGTTTTCCTCCTGTCGATGTACTTGAGAGGTGGCCCTCTCATAAAGACCACCGTTTTGGGGCAAAAGTTAAGTAGTTCTTCAAAAACTTTTTCTCATTTTTTTGAGAGCACCCTTCATCGCATAATAGACAGCCGGTTTTGTTATCCCCAGCTCTTCTGCAATCTCCTGCAGCGTCATACCTTTATAGAAGTAAAGCTGGATCACCTCGGTCTGACGCTCAGTGAGCTTGCTCATAGCCGCGTACAAACGGCGAAGCTCCCTGTCAGCCAGCATCTCGGCATTGTCTTCATCCAGAAAATCCACCATAACGGCTGCAGACCAGTCAGAGCCGTCACATTCCAGGGAAACATTTTCTGAATCTGCCACACGCTTATTCAGGTTATGCTCCATCCGACGCTCACCTTCCATCAGCAGACGGACACTCCATTCAACATCCTCGAATGTTTCAGCTGGGATCACCTCGTAGGTTCCATCCGTAAAGTCATAACGGTAATCGTTGCAGCGATCCACCGCCATGACCGTATGTGAGCCATCCACCTCATACACCGCATAGCCATTCTCATAAGCAGTCAGCTTTGCTCCATTTACCATTGTCTGCGCCACTGCTACCGGCTCCTTTTCCATAAGGGTCTTAAAGGTCGGGAGTTTCTTTTCCACCACGGTATCGATCTTTGTCTTCAGCTCACGCAGAGTGATATGTGCATTCACTGCAAGATCCGCTGCCATCTGTTCTGCCGCCTGAGCCACGTTCTTTGCTATCGACTGGCGAACCTCCATCACGCCTACGCCACCATTGATTGCTACTGCTCCAGTCATCATGTTCATCATTTTTCTGTCCTTTCCCCCGGACTTCTGGGAGGGAAAGATACCGAAGCAGGACGCAGATGAGGCACAAAACCGTCTGGCAAGGCTGTGAAACACAAAAAGCCCGATTCCAGAGATAGGTAGAGTAATCCCATCCGCATACCTCCAGCATCAGCAAATAAATCGCTGTACTGTGGGGTTCTGCTATGGTATCCTTCGCCTGCTCTAGAATCGGGCTTACGATATTTTTATTTGTCCGAGAGAGTGCCGACAGATTCATACTCTGTGGTTCTGTGGGCTTGTCCCTTGAACTGTTTATAGTCTACCAGTTGGAAAGGCGCTTGCAGATGGCGAGACCACCACACTTGATGTGGCGAATTTGCCACATTTTCATCTGCGTCTTGCAGAAAAGTAAAAAAATACCGCACAGTCTCATTCGACCATGCGGTTATCCTGCCATCTGCTGCGACTGAAGGAATTTCATCATGTTTCGGATAGTAATCTGCCCGTCCTTCGTCAATTTAGCAAATTCCACTCCGATTTCTTCGGAGATCTCTACTGTTTTTTCTTTCTCCGCCAGAAGGTCATCTGTACTGACCTCCAGAGCGGCTGCAAACTTCTTTAGGGTTTTGAACCCCATTTCACCTTTTGTACCATTCTCATACTTGGAAATGTCAGCGCGGTCGATATCGACGGCATCACTCAGCTGCTTCTGTGACCAGCCTTTTTCCAGTCTGTACTTTCTTATATTTTGACCCAGGATGTACTCCTCGCTATGAATATCAACCACGCTTACACCTCCTTTCCAACCCGACTGATTTTTCAGGTAGTTTCATGACCTGCGTTTTGATGAACTCAGGATATCAGATTGCCCACTCTTATTCGAGGACACTAGCAGTCCCAGAATCGCTCACCGAGTAAGCTCTCTAAATATGTAATATCCTTCTGGTTTCGCTGTTTTCTCCCCTTTAGCCATAAAAAAATGACTGTTTATTGTGTGACTGCTGCTGTCACATAAAAAGGAAAAATTTTATAAAAATAAAAAAGCACAGCTGAGACAAAACTCCATGCACTGTTCTTCCCTATAGGAATTACTGTTTGCATTTTGTTCTGCTTCGGCTGTGCTCATAATGGCAGCGCTCTATAGCAGTTATTTCATTCTTCACTCTGTAACTGACGGTCTACTTCCTGGAGGGGTGACCGCCTAGTTTCACATTTTTAGAAGCTCACTACTTCTTTGAATACAATATGATCTACGGGCTTGCCATAAAGATCCTCGACTATCTCCTCCGCTGTTATAAAATCCTCTTTTTTTCCAGACTTTACAACCATCAGCGGTTGCCCTGCAATCTCAACTTTGGTTCCATATCTCGCCTTTTTACGACGGGTTCGCAATGCTACCTCATTATTAGTCACTTATTAATCCCCTCCTGATAAATTAAATGGTATCGAATGGTCTTCCCCATGGATCATCTTCTTCACTCTGATCTGTCACCGGTTCCGCAAATATGGATTTATGCTCTGGATTTCCCTTTTGCACAAAATAAGTTTCGCATCTGACAATTTCAGTGTCAGCATCAAGAAGAAGCAACGAAAACTCATTATTCATTTCCGGACCGATAAACCGATCTTCGTTCATCGTAAACAGTACTGGATCTATAAAAACAATACTGTTTTTTACAGTTGCAAATAAATCCGCCTCCCATGCATCTGTCAGAAAAAGTCCAGAAAGGTTCTCCATTATCCTCGCATTATAAAAAGGTAATGGCGGTCTATGCCCATTCTGCTCTTCCATCGTGTACGGAATTATCGCAAAGTTCCAAATATATGGTTTTGGGTCTTCAATGACTAAAGCAAAACTGCTCAACCATCTCAAACCGTATTGTGATCTTCGTTCGCCATTTATTTCAAGGCGCTCCATATACTGGATTTTTTTACCCCTTCTCAGAAGTTCTGTCGAGATGATATTTTTGACTTTCCGCTCTGTGTTCAGCCTTTCTTCTCGCAGACTCAGATTATCATGTGCCATCTGTTTCCGCTCTTCGCATGTCTTAGCATCTGCCATGCCATTGGCCCTTACCAATCGTTCCAGCATAAACGGATCATCTGATTTGGCAGCTAGAGCTTTTATCAATTCCTGGGAAAGCGGCTTTGTCATTTTGCCATTGACTGCTCGTGACAGAGTCGACGGACTCACGTTGCACTGTTCTGCAAGTTGAGCCATCGTCCTTTCGCCCCTAATCTCTGTTATAAGCTGACCAAGAGCCAGCTTATCAGGAACTCGGACCACCACGAATTCCTGATTGGGGTCAAGCGGTTTCCTCTTATAAACGAATCCTTCTTCCATTTGTCTGGTCTCCATTTCATCTTTATGCAATCTCATTCTATCATCTTGCAATTTCGTTGTCAAGTCTGAAATTGCAAGTTCTCGCAATTCATTTTCTATCATTCGCAATTGCTACAAAAAGACCGAGATACTTTTCACGGTACCTCGGTCTCCCTTACCGCTGCTCTCCTCGGAACAGCGGTTTTTCATTATGTCGTTTCAAAATATCTTCGCATCTGCTCACAGTCAAATTCTCAGCGTTCAGCAGAAATTGGCGATACAGAAAATCCTGCTCTGTCGAACGCAGTTTTATGCCGGCCGCCCCCAGAATCTCCATCGAGATGAAATACGGCACTTTCAAGGCCACACAGATTCCAACCACATGGGCAACCGATGGGCGATCCTGATTCAGATAATTTAAGAGAGCCTTCCTGTCTACGCCCAATTCAAAGGACAGATTTTCCTGTGTAATCCCTTTGCGTTTCATAATTGCTTTTATCATCTCTGCAAAATCATCCGGAATGTTTTTGTAGAATTCCAGCCACAACAGCCCATCATCTACCATCGCCTGGTTTTCTTTCTCATACTCTGAGCTTCCTGGCTCTGCCACCAACCTATAAGCCGCACGGTATTTATCCGTAACAGGCTCTGTCTTGTTTCGCGCCACCTTGCTGACAGCATATTCAGTCCGTCGATATCTTCCTCCGACCGTAAATCCAAGACAGCACTCTTCCATGTGGCACCGGGCATAAACGGTAAGATGTGGTTTTCCATAGTAATCCCGTAGAATGTACTTATCTGTATTTAAGCAGAAGTGCCCCTCAACGTACCGATATCTCCCACTGCATATCACTCGCTCGAACTCGCTATCCGAAGCAGCCAGCAGTGCTGCATCCTTTGCGGAAATCGTAAAGGTCATATTGGCCGGCCACAGCCATGTGCATCCGTGATCTGGAATCACCATATCATTCACATAGTTACGGATACCGCCGGCTTCGCAATATCCAAGCTCGATCATACGGTATTTTGCCATTTGATATGATACTTCATACCGTTCTGCAAGCCCATCTACAATGGCTCGAATATTCTCTGGTGTCTTTTTCCAATTGCACTGCTTCAATCTGGCCTCGACATAATCGATCACATCATTTCGCTCAAGCAGTAGATAAGCTGGAAGCTTTTCACACTGCAGCTCCATCCAATCGAGCGCATCATTCTTGTGATAGTATCGCCTGTTCTCCCTGCGCCGACTGGAATATGGTGTGTACTTTCTCCCTGTCACCATCTGGAGCAGGAAGAACCATCTGTCCAAATACATATGGCAGCATTCATGTGCAATCGTACTATTTCGTGTTGCGGCAGTTGTGCAGTTATCTTGATTGACCAGAATCGTTCCGGGTCGGATTATCTGGGCATAAGTTTTTCCACTGTCATCAAGCAGATGCGCTTCGCCGTAGTTGTAGTAAAGCTGTCCCATCACCGTCTTGTCTGCAAAGCGAACATCCAAAACCCGAAGTCCCATCCGCCTTGCCAGTTCCTCACTGCTCACTACTGACGCATCCCCACCGATCTCCCTCTTCGCCTCTGGGAAAAAATCATCCAGAATCGCATGGGCAACCGTCTCGTAGTCGCTGTTATATAGAATCGGTAGCAGATAGTCATTAGTATCAAATGCAAATCCTGATAGTGCCGGGTCATCTTCCCAATCTTTATATACCCAGACGAGCGGACCAATCTGGTATATGTAAAGTATACTCAGTCTGTTGAAGATGGCGATATTGTTATCTGCTCTACTGCAGATGGTGCCGTCATCAAGCAGATGCTGAACCACAAACTCTACTCTTTAAATAAGGCGCTCCCCTACGGTGAGAAGTCTGAAGACGATCATGTTACCATTGTCGGCAAAGTTCTCGGGAAGGTAAGTCCGCTGGAGCTTCCTGCTGATGATGACATCCATCTGCTTGAAGAAGTAAAAGCTCAGGAAGTCCGGGAGTTCAAGAAGAAGTATGGATTGCTGTAAGAGGTGATCATCATGAATAAAGAAAAGATCTATGTAAAAGTCGATTCCACATTCGACCCAACCGGTTTCATGCAACCGACATCAATCACATGGTCGGATGGACGTACCTTCCCAATCGAAACAGTGCGTGACTTCCGCCCTGCAGGAACCGCTGATAACGGTTACTCTGGTGACTGTTTTACCGTGCTCATCCAGGGGCAGGAAAAGCACCTGTTCTTTGAGCGCCTTGATCCACGCTTCAACGGTCGGTTAGGCCGATGGTTTGTGGAAAGGACTGGAAAATAACACGAGCACATAGAGAGGAGGAAATCGCACGATGCAACGCATATATCTTGCGATAGATCTTAAAAGCTATTATGCGAGTGCGGAATGCGCTGCTCGACACCTCGACCCGCTTACCACAAATCTGGTCGTGGCAGATTCCTCCCGCACTGAGAAAACTATCTGTCTCGCTGTGTCTCCTTCCCTGAAAACCTATGGGATTCCGGGTCGCGCCAGACTGTTTGAAGTCGTGCAGAAGGTCAAAGAGGTCAATGCAAACCGGTTAAGGGAAGCGGTACGACTACTACTTTTGCGATGCCTGCCGCTACTGCTTCTCTGCCGAGGAACTACCTGACCGTTGTCCAGACTGCGGAGCGGTAGCACACGATAATAAAAAGGCAGTACGGCCGGCGAGTAAAACGGAAATCGAGGAATTGCTCAAAATACAGAAAGAAGATAAGGAGAACATACAAAATGAAAGCACATAAATATTGGTCACTCGGTGCACTTGCCTGTATGGCAGGATGCTTCTACACAGGCTGCAAGAAATTGATGCAGGCTCACAAGTATTTCGCTTGTGGCTCTTTGGTCTGCATGGGCATGGCAATTTACTCAGGCCACAAAATTGCACCGAAGAAGAAAAAAGCTGAAAAGCCTGAATAATAAGAACACACGCCCTCGCCGTAACAAGCGAGGGATTTTTTGAACTTCAGGAGTTCATTTTATTTCCGTCACAAACTATATACTTCCATCATGAGTCGTATTCCGACTTTCAGACCTTCCTCAAAAGCGGTCTTCTCCCATGTGCAGCACACCGTCCCCTGCCGGTCCATAATCTTTTCCCAAAGAGGAATCTTATCGCCAACATAATCATCTACAAGCCTATCCATACCTTCCAAGCCACGCAGCCACTCTTCCAGTTCCTTTTCTTTTTCCTTTGCCGCTTTTCCGGCAACTGTGTTTTTTTCTACTGGATTATTCTCCGTGTAATGTTCGTAGATCAGATCCAGCAGATTCTCCACTGGCGGGTAATACTCCGGCTCTGTTTTCTTCAAATACTCCTCCAGCATTTCCTTCAATTTTTCTATAATGCTACCATCCTTCCCAACTGAGATTCACATCCTCAGTTACGGCACATCTTACCGTAGACTTTTGCACATAGCAACCTATTTTTTGCGGTCTTTCGGATGCCCCATCTTCTCCTTCACTTCATCCGGCACATCGATCAATCCGAACCGATAGAACATCCCATAGATGTAGGTCACTCCCCGGATATCGCCCAGAGCTTTCGGGCGGTTTACCACTTCTCCTACCTTTTTTATATTGTTCAGTGCCAGCAACACCGAACTCCACGCCAGGCTTTTACTCTTCTCTCGGCGGTCGATCCACAGCTCCTTTGTGTATTCGCCGCTTCTGCCTTTTCGTATTTCATAGGTAAAGGGTAAGCCAGAATAGGTTTTAAAGCGCACACCAGAATAAAGCAAGACCGTCTCCCACAGGTGCTCCTCTGTTGGCTCTGATCTCAGTTTTCTTACTGCTCTGTATCTCCGCCGCCGCTCTGCTCCAACACTAATTTTTTCTTTATCAGCAGTACTTGGGAAGTATACACCTTTCTGATAAGGCAGATACGAGGTAACGGAGGCTTTGGAGAGTTGAAGAGTATTTGCGGTTGAGAGGATGGCTTCTTTATAGTTCTGTGTTTCTCGATACTCCTCAAAGGTATCCTGTACCTTCTCCGCCACATCCGATTCATACACACCAGCCGTGATGAGCAGCTTTCTTACTTTGATTGGATTCAGAGTTAGCGCATCTGCAATGGAACGGAGGGAGCAGTCCTCCTCATAAAGAGCCACAGCCACATCCATCTGCTCTTTCAGATTTCTCCCGGCATCATACTCCGGCTTCAGCTTTTTCCGGCCTCCACCGGGCTTTCTGGCTTTATATGCTCTTTTCTCTCCCATGATTATTCGTGCAGCTCCAGCGGCAGACCATCTGGGTCATGAAAGAAAGTCATCTTCTTGCCTGTATAATCATCCACACGGATCGACTCACATTCTATACCTAATTTTCCCAGCTCTTTCACCGTCTGCTCCACGCTCTCTACACAAAAAGCAAGATGCCGCAGCCCACATGCTTCCGGACGGTTCACACGCTTCGGAGAATTTTCCTCAGCAAAAATCTCCAGCTCCGTGTGTTCATTGACACGCAAATCCAGCTTCCAGTCCTTTCTCTCCGGGCGGTAGTTTTCTCTGATAACAGAGAAGCCCAGTTTGTTTACATAAAAATCCTTTGCGGCTTCGTAATCAGATACGATGATTGCAATATGATGTATTTTTGATAAATTCATTTTTCTTACGCTCCATTTCTTTTATTTCCGTTGCAAACTATACAGCAACCTTCAAAAATTACCGTGTGAACTCCTGGAGTTCAGTTTGTCCACACGGTCGATCTCATTTCAGTTTTTCGAGGATTTCATCCGCACTCATGCCACTTGCCAGCAGCTTCTTCAGCACAGCCTCTGCTTCGGTCTTCTTAGCTTCTTCAGCGGCCTTAGCATCTGCCTTTGCTTTCTTCGCTTCCAAGGATGCCATTTCTTTTTCGGCCTTCTTCAGAGCAGTCTTTTTCTCTTTTAAGTCAGCCTTCAAAGTGTCAATGTTAGCGGTAATGGATGCGATCTCGGCTGTGAGTGCTTCCTTTGCGGACTGCTTTTCTGCAATCTGTGTTGCAAAATCTGCAGTCACAGTTTTGGGCTTATTCTTACTACCTTTAGTTCTGGGCATAGGACACAAACCTCTTTCCAAAATTATTAAGTATTGTGTAGGTATGAGAACAACATAAAAGTCTCTATTTTTAGTATATCACAAAACTATACTCTTTTACAGACGCTTTCTTGCCTTCATCAACGCACAATACATCAATCCGCCTAGCACTCCGCCGACTGTGTTATAGAAGATGTCTGATAGCTGGAACGTTCCTAGCCGCAAGAGTAACTGCAGCATCTCAATGCTTATCGAGAAGATGAACGCTGTCTTTCCGCTTTGCCACAGTATCTTCTTCCAGCCGTTTCCAATCTTCTCTCCGAATGTCCACATCACTACCGAACTAAACGGTACCATCATGATCACGTTCTCTATACACTCGGTGGTCAGCTGTCTCTCTCCGTTCACAGTCTCCCAGATGCCCCAGCCACCCATGACATCGGATAAAGGATTCATCCACAGGTTCCGATTCAGTAGTGTTCTGAATAAGATCATCGAAGTCACAAAGGCCAGCAAGAATAACTTCCGAAAAAACACACTCTCTTTAAACTTCTGATACCAGGTCACCACGGCACTCTTCCAGCCTTTGCCAGCTGCGGTAGGCTCATACGCATACAGATAGAAAAACATGGCTAGAAAGGAAAGAAGGAATGAGAATCCAAACGGTTCATAGAGAGCAGTCAGGATATTTGTGAGGATCTTTCCGAGTAAATCAATCGTTTCTTTCATCGTCGTTTACAGATCACTGAACAGTTCAGCCTTGTACACGCCATCCGCCAGCATCTTCTTGAAGCTATCCTTTACAGCTGCGACATCTTCATGGTAGGTCATACCACACCATGTATCGTTGGTCTTTAGAACCTTTACTGACATCTTTCCCTGCTCCAGCAGTTCACCGATGAAGATAGGGATCAGATACTCTGCTTTCAGCGGATTGCCCGGTACCTCCTTCTCAAAGAACTCTTTGAAGCCTTCTTCCAACACATCCAAAAACTCCGGTGTTAATCCCCACATATTCATTGAAACCAGAGAATTTACATCAATCACTTTTCCGTCCGCTTCTGCTCCGGTTGCGATCTTCACAATATTCTTTGTCTCCACAACTTCGGTCAGGTTGTTCTGCTCGTCCATCTTGCAGATGCCACGGGTCACACCACCGTTATCAGACAGCGTGTTCTTCAGCACAAAGCCAGCCATGCAAGACTTGCCGCCATTCACCAGATACTCATGAACAGCCTTGAAGCCTTCCTTGCCATAGTAATCATCTGCATTGATAACGATGAACGGGGTATCAAGAACTTCCTTTGCAGCAAGCACAGCCTGACCGGTTCCCCACGGCTTTGTCCGGCCTTCTGGCAGAGTTCCCGGGATATCATTGATATCCTGGAAAGCATAGTCCACAGTTACATTATGAGAAGAGCAAATGGAGGCAATGCGATCACCGATAACCTCTTTAAACTCCTTCTCGATATCCTTACGGATGATAAATACTACATGGTTGAAGCCTGCCTCAATTGCGTCATGGATGGAATAGTCCATAATGATATGTCCAGCATCATCCACCGGCTCCAATTGTTTAATTCCCGTTCCGAAGCGGCTACCGATACCAGCAGCCATGATAAGTAATGTTGTTTTCATCCTCTCTCCTTTCCATGCCTTGAAGCCTACTCAACGTGCCTTCCACAAAGATTTTTGTGATTATTAAAGCAGCGCCAGTAGCCTATGCTCTCATTTTCGTTTATAGTTTCTTTAGAAAAAAATTATTTCTTCTTCATGGGGTCTGACCCCAATGGAACCCAATAATATTCTCCTAATTACCTAGACTATCCTCGCTGTCGGACCCTATTCCTTATTTCACATGCTATGTTCCATCCTATCGCAGATCAAATTAACCTCCTCACGAAAATTCTTCCGATAGTTTTCTAAATCATAGACAGGAGTATTTTCTTTACACTTGTCTGCATAGTCTTTTGTTTTCATGATGTAATGGGCTGGTACCCCCCCCCCCACACACTTCTCCGGAGGGTATACTTTTATTCACCACCGCTCCCACTGCCACGATACTATTATCACCAATTGTAACACCTGGTAAAATCGTACTGCGGGCACCAATAAAACAGTTATTCCCAATTCGAATTCTTCCGAATTTTAATGTTCCCTTATATTCATCTTGATCTCTAAAACACCAGGTAGCACCATCATGAGTTATAAAAGCTACATCAAAGGAAACCTCTGTATGATTTCCAATAGAAATCAACCATGGCTCACTACCCCAATCTGGTAATCCAATAAGTCTGCAGTTTTCACCTAGCACTACGCCCATCTTGCGAGCATACCGCATCGGGTTTTGGCGCTTCATTATATATTTCCATATTTTATTTATTATGCCCATGATACAGTTCCCATTCTACGCGGCAAAAACGCGTCATTAGCTGGTCTATCGTTTAATTTGTCTGGTTCTCCATGATTTTTCTGATTTTTGTGTCATTACCCCAAATTGCCTTGGAGTCATACGGTCTATCTGGAAATGCTCCATATTGCAGCTTAATTCTATAACCATTTTCCTTAATAAAGCGCTCAACTCTATCTGCCAATTTTTCTGGTTTGCCTGAGCAAATATTAATAATCCCTTGCTCATTTTTCTGACCAACTACTGCGGCAACCTGTGCGCAGAAATCAGGGTAGTCAATAAAGTCATATTGATTTTGACCCAAGGTAAATGGAAATTCTGTCTTTCCTTCATCTACGGCCGCTGTAATCTTTGAGAATATTGAACTGCCAAACTTAGAATTACCAACAATATAATAGCCACGTAGCCACTGGAACACAATATTTTTTTGCTTACATATCATTTGTGTTAAGTCGCGTAATGCGTTCTTTGCAATTCCATACGGAGTCGTAGGATGACAAGGAGTGCTTTCATTTATGCTACCCTCAAAGAAGCCAATTTCGTGCATGCTTCCCATAACAGCAACCTGTTGAATACCTCCATCAACCATTTTTTTAATAAACGCATAGTGCTTAGGAAGATCATCAATATGCGCACTGGAATAGTGAACAAACCCGTCTCTCCATGCCAAATGGAGAAGCACATCAGGTTCGCCAAAGAAACTATACGGGTTATCAACTTCAAATAAATTGCAGGCAATTCTTTCTGCACGCTCATCTACAAACTGGGTGTTAAAATCCGTAGCTACAACACAATGGCCATTATTCAAGATACTTCTTACAATCCCCTGTCCCAGATATCCATTTGCACCAGTCACTAATATTTTCAATTTTGGTTCCTCCTTTAGAATTTGAATGTGTCTTTTAAGCCCATCCACTTCTGATCTTTTTCACTTAGATTTAACTGAGTTCCATCCATGAGTTGATAGCCGTCAGCGGATGCATTTCCTTTATATTTACCGATAAGCTGCGGCCATACAATACCAATTTCAGGATCATTCCATGCCACGCCGCCTTCATCACCAGGATGATAAAAATCAGTTGTCTTGTAACAAAACTTTGCGACTTCGCTTAGTACAAGAAAACCGTGTGCAAACCCTTCCGAAATATAGAACTGCTTACCATTTTCCTCCGTTAACTCTACCCCATACCATTGACCATAAGTTCTACTATTCGCACGCAAATCAACTGCAACATCAAAAACAGAACCCTGAATTACACGCACTAGCTTTCCTTGTGGAAATTGTTTCTGAAAGTGAAGCCCACGCAATACGCCCTTGCGTGACATGGACTGATTGTCTTAGACAAACACCATATCCAATCCGGCCTCATGCATATCGTGTTGGTTATATGTTTCAACAAAATATCCTCGACTGTCACCATGTACAGTAGGCTCAATTACATATAGCCCATCTATCGGTGCCTTTGTAACTGTAATTTGTCCCATATGAACTCCTCCTTACCTATTTTTGTACATTTTTTCGTAGTAGTTCTGATACTCGCCAGAGATGATGGTCTCCCACCATTCCTTATTGTCCAGATACCACTGGATGGTCTTCTGGATGCCGTCCTTAAACATCGTTTCAGGCAGCCAGCCAAGCTCATTGTGAATTTTAGTCGGATCAATGGCATAGCGCATATCGTGACCCTTACGATCGGTAACATATGTAATCAGGCTTTCCGGTTTATCCAGTGCCTTGCAGATGATCTTCACGATGTCGATATTCTTCATCTCATTGTGGCCGCCGATATTGTAAACCTCACCTACACGTCCTTTGTGGATGATTAAATCAATGGCTTTGCAGTGATCCTCCACGTACAGCCAGTCGCGCACATTTAGACCTTCACCATAAACCGGCAAAGGTTTGTCATTCAGAGCATTAGCAATCATAAGAGGAATCAGCTTCTCCGGAAAGTGATATGGGCCATAGTTGTTGGAACAACGGGAAATAGTCACCGGCAAACCGTATGTACGATGGTAAGCCAGCACCAGCAGATCAGCTGCAGCTTTAGACGAAGAATACGGACTGCTGGTGTGAATAGGAGTCTCCTCCGTGAAAAACAGATCAGGTCTATCCAGAGGCAGATCACCGTACACCTCGTCGGTAGACACTTGATGATAACGAGTAATACCATACTTACGGCAAGCATCCATCAACGTTGCAGTACCCATGATATTGGTCTGCAGGAAGATACCTGGATCTTCAATGGAACGATCCACATGGCTTTCTGCTGCAAAGTTCACCACAATATCGGGCTGCTCTTCTTCAAACAGCTTATATACTGCCTCTCTATCACAGATATCAGCCTTCACAAAACGGAAGTTGGGGTTATCCATCACAGGAGCCAATGTTGACAAATTGCCTGCGTAGGTCAGTTTATCCAAGCAAATAATGCGGTAGTCCGGGTACTTATCCAGCATATGAAATACAAAGTTGCTTCCAATAAATCCGGCGCCGCCGGTTACAATAATATTCATTATACTCACCTCATTTTTCCTTCCACTACAGTCTTCAAATGCTCTCCATAAGGAGATTTTCCATAAAGCGCAGCGGCCTCTTTTAACTGCTCCGTTGTAATCCATTTGTATCTATAAGCAATTTCTTCAGGAGCGGATATCATAACCCCTTGCTGTTCCTCAACCATATGAATGAAATCAGACGCTCTCAGTAAACTTTCCATCGTTCCAGTGTCTAGCCATGCAAAGCCCCGATTGAGTAGTTCAACATTCAACAGATTATCCTTTAGATACATATCATTTAAAGTCGTGATTTCCAGCTCTCCTCTGGAAGATGGCTTAACCCTCTCCGCACGTGATGCCACACCTGAAGGGTAAAAATACAGACCGGTAATTGCATAATTACTTTTTGGTGCCTTTGGCTTCTCTTCTACGGACAATACTTTACCCTCCGAATCGAATTCAACCACCCCAAATCTTTCCGGGTCTCTTACATAATACCCAAATACAGTCGCAATTCCTTGTTCTGCCATTCTCTTAGCATTATCCATACGTGCAAACAAACCATTGCCATAAAAGATATTGTCGCCCAGTATCATAGCGCAGGTATCATCACCTATAAACTCCTTGCCAATAATAAAAGCCTGTGCAAGCCCATCTGGCGACGGCTGAACAGCATATGTTAGATTGATGCCAAACTGATGGCCATCACCGAGCAATTCTTTATAACGCGGAGTATCCTGTGATGTCGAAATAATTAGAATATCTTTGATTTCTGCCAACATCAATGTTGAAAGTGGATAATAAATCATCGGTTTATCATAAACAGGAAGCAATTGTTTCGATGTGACCATAGTGAGGGGATACAAACGTGTACCTGCGCCCCCGGCTAATACGATACCTTTCATTTTTTAGTCCTCCTTCGTTTTTTCCCAAATCTCTTTGTCAAAATTATATTTTTTTATTACTTGAGCAGAATTTCCAGCAACAATTGTATTCGATGAAACATCCTTTGCCACAACACTCTCTGCGCCAATGGTAACATTATCTAAAATCGTAGGATTGGTTTTACTTCTGTCACCTTCCCCGTTTTTACCAATAACAACTCCCGGCAGCACTGACAAATTCTTACCGGCCTTGTAAGGGGATATCACTGCTATAGAGTGCGGGATGTATACCCCCCCCCCAAATAATTTCTCCGATTTCCACTGTCTGAAGTGGCGGAAAAACAACTTTTACTATGTACCGCCATTTTGTATTCTTATTTTGATAATAAAACACAGACCTAAAAGGTTTATGTTTCGACATTAAAAAATCAACTTTTCGTATCCAGTAAACGGAGCGCTGTAGCGCTTCATATCCTCTTTCAGCAATGAATTGTTTCGGTAACAAAAGAATGCCGGAAAAACAAGAGCACCTATAATCTTGTATAACATTACTGCTTCACCTTCCTCATTTTTATAACTCTATATCCCAGTACGGCACCAACCGCACAGCCAGCTATAATAATTCCATATCTTAAAACAGCATACTGATACCAAATTAATCCGCTCAAGCATAGTAGAATGGCCATAACCGCCATCAGTCCAACTGCTTTATCGTTGTATACCTCGTAGTTGGCACCTCTCTCTTTTTTACATACCACATGAGCACAAACAGCCTCTCCAAGAGCTAATACGATATACGCAACCAGAGTAGTATATGCCGCAGCCATATAACCAAATTTCGCAATACAAAAATAGTTCAAAACAACATTGGTAGCTGCCGCAGCTATCGAAGCATACATAATATATTGAGTTTTCTTATAGTAAATCATAATATTCGAGTACATATTGGATACGCATGTCAGAAACACACCGCCAGCAATAGGTGGCATAATATAAATCGCTTCATAATATTCCTCAGTAGCTAATGTTCTTACAATTTCAGGAGCAAAGAATGTTAATAATGCAGCCACAATCGCATAAGCGCCCATAAGCAAAAGTGAATATTTCTTTATTTCATTCTTATCTGACTCAATATTCTGATACAGATATGGTATAAAAGAAGCATTTATCGCACTCCATACCAGTAAAGATATCGAACTAACGGTATACAAAGTACTATAAATTCCAACTGCACTATTATCCACCATTCTGCTAATCATCATCCGATCCGATACGCTAAGAACCTGTGCAGCTAAGGCATATCCAATCAAAGGAATGCTCAATTGTAAGGAGAATTTCCAATATTCCTTATTGAAAAATGTTTTCCCTCTAAAAATAATGATGAACCACAAAATTCCGTAAACAATATAAGATACGATATTCGATGCATAGAGTCGTCCATTCGCCACGTCAGACAGTTCCTTAGCGTTCATGTGAAGCACAATCATTACAGCACATAACGATGCAAGAAGAGCTGTAATAGCTGTTAAACTGCCCGCAAGTTTATATTTATATTCGTACCGCTGTCTTGCAAGCCAAAAATCATATGCTGGGGCTACAAAAAAACCAATCAGCATCAAGACCATTAAATCTGTTGACAGACCGGTCAGTCCATTCCAAAAAGACGGACATATTATATAAATCAAAGCAACAATTAACGCAACAAAAGACGTTAATGATAATACCGATGACTGATATTGATCTCTCTCTTTTCCAAACTCTTTTAATGCGGCAGAATAACCTCCAGACGTTAATGAAAGCGTCACTACTGCATTCAACATGGAATGCCACGAATTATATAAATTAACTACACCAATTTCAGAAGTAGACATGATTCTCGTAAAAATTGGTACTGTGATAATTGCCAGCCCTTTTGAAAAAACAGATGCCAAGGTATACACTGTTGCCGCTTTTACTCCGATGGGCACATTCTTTATTTTATCTAATATTTTGTTCATTCTAATCCTCTATCCATATATTAGCCTCAAAATCAAAATGCTTAATAACATGAGCCGGGTTCCCTACTGCAACTGAGTATGCAGGAATACTTTTCGTTACTACAGAACCAGCACCCACTATACTTTTTTCCCCTATTGTTACATTTGGAAGAATAATAACATTATTCCCAATCCAAACCCCATTCTCAATTGTTACGCCCCCCACCGAAATATTTAAGGGATTATCTCGGTAATTCTTTGTAAGTGGCGAATTTCCATGATTATAATCTATGATGAAAACATCAGACGCTATCAGCACATTATCACCGATTTGAACTCTATTGGCACATTGAATCGTCAGGTTCCGCGTTATACGTACCCCAGATCCAATTATAATTGAGGGAGAAGTCTCAAATTTCTTACCATTGTAAGAATCCCAGCACAAGAGTTTGCTATTCTCTCCTATCGCGATATTGGAACCGCATGATATATACTTGGGAAGCCGAAGCTGTAAAGAACCATCGACATACAAGCCTCTATGATTTCGCTTAAAATTGTATAATTCTATCTTTCTACGAATTTTTTTCTTTATATCCACACAGTCTGCTCCTTTCAAAAGCTACTCGGTAAAGCGGTCAACCCACGCTTCTATGGAATAATATTCTCGAACTTCGTCACTGTAGTTTCTAAAAGGCTTTGCAAAGAAAGCTTGAAGTTCATCTGCAGTAGTTGTTTTTAAGTCAACAATGAAGATATTATTTTCGTCATAAAATACTGATTGTTTAACCGCAGTATTCGTTGTAACAAGTTTTTTATTAAAAAAGATTGCCTCCATCACTCTCATCGAATATCCATCTTGTTTCTGTTGCGCAATATCTAATATGGCACGACTGGTTCCGACCATCTTTAAATAATCGTAGTACCCTACATAATCATCTCGATATTCAAATGGAAATTTTTCTTTTCTTTCTCCCTTACTAACAATAACAAATCTTGGAGTTAATCCTGCAGAAGTAAACATATCATATAACGATAAAATATCTTCCTTCCTGTCTTTTAAATATCCAAGGAACAAAGTATCATATTGTTCATGAGCTGTCTGCAAAGTCAAGGTGCGATCATACATGATTGTATTGAACTTCAAACCATACTTTTCGCACTCTCCTCTATCGTATGAATAAAACTGAAATCCGGAATCCTTTACCGCATTATAAGTAATTTCAAATTTTGATTCATCCTTTGCTATATTCCAAGAATAAAAATACAACTTCGAATCCGTAGCTTTCTGTGCAATATTTCGTAGAAGTTGAGAATCATAGGAAAAAGCCACATCTAATACAATTATTTTTTCATATGAATCAATATTTTTGAACCAATCCTGATAAAAGAAACATGTCCATCTCGATTTCGCTTTTCTGAGAAATTTGAGTACAGGATTATTGAACTCAGCGTGGTTCTTAAAGAGTCCTCTAATTGATAATCCCGGAATATGGACATGATCAAAATAGTACGCATTTTCGTTAGAGCATATCATAAGAGTTTTCTTCATCGGTTATTGTCACCTCCTCATATTCTTAGTTGCCACCAAATACATTGGAATCATGAAAAATGCCGGATATATCAAATCTGTTTGTGCCAAAGTAGTATTTACAAAAAGCAAAACATACAAAAATGCAACTGCTCTTCTTTGATATCTAAACACCGGCGTGAATATCATTCCAAGAACTATCAACCATGGGATAATCCCATAAACAGCAGCAAAAGCTAAAAGACTTGCTGCTACTAAACCACTTCCAAAAGCATTTCGTGCTGCATAGAACGCGTCATATCCTACTCCCAATGGATGCTGAAAAACGGTTGCAAGACTAATCATCATGGTTCCTAATCTATACTGGCCTGTCCCCGATGATACATCAAAACCGCTACCAGAAGATCCAAATAGTTTTTCGATAATCTGTTTATACAAAATACTATCATTTGCTCTTGTTGCATAATCTACAAATAAAACAACAAGAGCAATAAAAACCAATCCCATTAAGTAAAATTTAACTCGGCTCACCTCATATTCTTGATGAGTAAAATAAAAGAAAAACAAGATGAGAATCAATCCCAAATAACCTGTCGTCGATTGAGCTGTAATAATTCCTATTAAGATTATATTTAAGCATCTTCTATATCGTCTTTCCGCTGCAAAAGAGAGTTTATCTTTCCAAAACAGTAACACAAACAATGCCATGTTCAAAACAATCTGATAGACTCCTGGTTCAGTGAAAATGCCACAATTTCTTGTGGGATGAATTTCCAAGTAGCTATACAGAAGTACTCCTTTACCATGCCAATATGTTTCCCATCCTGCTGTTCCCAGCGCCTGAGTATCATAAGATTGAGCCGGCCAAAGGTTGACTAAATTCGGTGCAATACAAAAGACGGCCCAAAACCCAATACTAATTGCTGCAAAAAATTCAACAGTATGAATCCATCTATTTAAAAAATTTTCTCTATCACAACAAATAGCAATTTGTGTGCTAAGAATACACACAGCAAACTGACACCACGCAGAAAGTCCTACACCACCAACCAAAAATCTAGAAAATACAGTAAAGAACAACAATAATAAAAGAAAGCAAATCGAATACCGAGATTGATATTTGTTCTTAAAAGCAATCAAGGCAACATATACTATAAGTAACACAAAATACTTCATAGTTCCTGTCCAGTACTTTGCAAACAAACAACTTCCAGGAATTATGAACATGAGGTATATCAATAAATATTGTGTAATCGCCGATTTGTTAATTCTGATTTCCATTCCATTCTCCTTTTCCGATTGCTTCAAATTTCACAAAGACAATCCAGTTTGATCTCGCATTTAATCAAATTACGGAGAAACTTATCGAACCAGTAACGCTTTCCACATACCAAAGATTCTATCGTCTGTGAGTTCTTCACGAATTTTAACAGACTCTTTAGAAAAAGATTCTCCAAGTTTTTTGTCTTCCATTAAGGCGAGCATACGATCAGCCATCACATCCGCATCTCCTACAGGAATCAAATAACCATTTTCCCCGTCACGAATATACATTCTAGCGCCACCTACCGGGCAATCCGTGCATACCGCCGGAATTCCAATTGCCAACGCTTCCAACATGGAATTCGAAATACCTTCATAGTCAGAGGAAGAAACATAAATAGCCGATTCGGCCATAATTTTGTGAATTTCACTGGAGAAACCGTGAAATTTCACCGCCTCCGAAATGCCCAACTGCTCAGCGTACCTCACAAGGGCTTTCTTCAGCTCCCCTTCTCCGTAAATCGAAAGTTTATAGTCCTGCCGCTTTTCCCAAACAATACGGTATGCGTCCAATAGCATAAAAAGGTTCTTTTGTTTGTTAATACGACATGCAACCACAACTTCTTTTCGGTGGTTTTCTTCATTCCAGTAGGGTAATCCGCTCTTCACAGGGTTGGGAATCAAGACTCCATGTTCACGGATCTTTTGGCAAAAATAATCTCTGGCATCTGGGGTTTGAAATACGATTTTATCCGCATCCCAATACACTAAATTTCTAAGGATCTTTTTAAGCCCACTATTAAAGAACTTTGTCGGATCATTCCGCAAGGAATATATTTTAAAAAGTTTTTTATTGCCAATCAAGAAAATACCCTCAACAGAAATAAAAGAAATCATGACTTCTATATTATTTTTCTTTATGTATTTTCTCAGATTAATAGCAATAGATAGCTGCCCTCTAAATCCGCCTCTTTCTGTTCCTATATAATCATATTGAACTTTCGGATCCAAATAATATTCCCTTCTATCTGAATGTACGGCACAGAAAAACACCTCGTTCTCGTTCAATAAATGGTTTGCTAAATTAACAGCCACACGTTCTGCTCCACCACCACCGGCACTGTGAGATATAATAGCTATATTCATTCGTCCATCCTCCACTATCCTTACGGTCAAATTCCAATCTGCTCTGCCAGCATTTCCTCTAAAATCCGAATGGATTCTATTCTACTTGTACCAATCTTTTCATTCGCTTCCTTAAAATCAATCTCCTGATCGATATATGAAAAATCATTCAAATCTCGAACGATTCTATCTGTCAGTCCAGTCAATTCTAAAATACTCTGATTTCGGCTGCTGGTTCCTGTATTCGGAAGCACTTCGACAAACTGTGTATTGAAATTGATAGCAAAAGCTGTACCATGAAATGAATCTGTTACCATATAGGCAGCATTTTTTACGAGATCCAAAAATCCGCTGATATCAGGGCAGTACACAAACTTTCCGCTACGTTTTGCTTGGTGAAGCAACGGAGAAACGCGGAGCAATGGTAACTCTGCTTTTTCAGCAAACTTCACTGCGTAGTGATCTAAATCCGAATTTGCATGGATCTGATAAACAAGTACATATTTTTCAGGTTTCTTCATTGGTTTGACATATTCGGACCAAGCATCAGCGTCCATTAATAAAGTAGGATCAAGTACCTGCTTTGCCGAAATGTCCATTTTTTTCAGGAGTTCAACCGCAACGTTCTCTCTAACGGCCAAACTGTCATATTTTTTTAAAAGCACTCCATATTCTTTGAGTGTTTGTTCATCAAATATTGCTTTTCCAAAACTGGCCGCAAAAGCAAGCTTGCGTGAACTTTTCGGGGCAAAATCAAGAAAATAAGTTGGATCGTAATGTCCGGTAGAGATAGGTCCCCACACCTGATCGCTTCCGGTAAGAAAAACTTCGTCCTTTTTCTCAGCATACAATTTCTTAAGCTCCCCTGTTGTGGCACAACGGGGTCCCATCAGCAGGTATTTTTTTCTCATTGCCAAGAATTTTCTATCCATCAACAAAGTTTCAGGCTCCGCCACCATTAGATATATCGCTTTTTTAATCGGATTGCGTCTCCACTTTGTTTTTTGTTCAAGCTGCGTAATCGCCATCCTAACGCCAGTTTCGCATTTCGGAATATAATTTATTATTCGACACTCATACCCCAGATTCATAATCACTCTTTGTGTTGCAATTGCCTGTAACAGAGAACCATAATTCGTCGGAGCATGTCTTGTAATCACATTTACAACCATCAAATTACCTCTTCAAAATTTTCTTCAACCTCTTGCGCACTTTTTGCGGAATCAAATCATATCCAGTATAGAGTAAAATTTGATAACGATATTTCCTGCTGAAATAGCGCTCTACACCTTCATATCCGTTTCTTCTATTAATGTCCAAGATATTATTACGTTCCATTGGCATGACTGAAGGTGCCTTTAACTGCCCATTGGTCTTCGCAACCTTTGCAAACTGGGACGGAACAAAATGAATCTGATTTTCTATAAGTTCGAATAATTCCTGTCCCTTAGGGGAATTGATTAGAAGGCAAGAAATGCCTTTTTCTTTATCAAAGTCAGGATCATGATCCAACTCAGGATGTTCGTTTTCAATACCCCAATAGTCCCCAATTGTCACGTCTCCAACTCTGCTTGAGCCGGCATACGGGCAGCTGTAGCAGTTTTCTCGAAATATTTTACAATCATAGAAAAGCGAAAGATATGACTGAACTTTTGCAGTTTTAAAAATCGTCGTCTTCTTATCCCCGCGAACAATCTCAAAGGCAGTATTCATCCCCCAACCTTTTGTTTTATCGCGGAACTTATACTCTGTTACTTTGCCACGATATTTCTTATTCAGCTCTTGAATATAACCATCAAAGAATTCGGCAGAGGGAACGCCATGGCAAATAAGGTCCATTGTATAAAGGTTCTCATACACTTTCCCCAAATAGCTTTTTAAGCCAGCTATCTGGCACGGTGTACCAGAAAAGAGAACCGTTCGCCCATGCTGCAGGCATTCCTTTGCCTGCTGATATGTCCTGCCAATCCGACTCTGCACATACTTCGATCCTTGCAACTTCCAAAGATCCTCTTTATTCTCTACCATGATGTGGTGTGTATCGGGGTGACCGCTATCAAATGTTAATGTCGCACCAAATACACACCCACCATCCGACAAGATAGTTGAAGCCGCTGCTGAGAACAAGCCACCGGAAGCAGCCTTCATAATTTGCTTCTCATCTCTATTTGTCACAGCGTATGTACTTTCAACAGCATTCAAGTCTGATGTTTTATACTTGCAAACTCTCTTGCAGACGCCACATTCCACGCACTTGTTGGGATCGATTTCAGGATACAAAAATCCCTCCGCGTCGGGTTTCATTGAGATCGCACTTTTGGAACAGACATTCAGGCAAGCTCCGCATGCGCAGCAATCACTTTTATTCTCAAATAATACAATTCCCATTTATTCCCTCCACGAAAAATATTGCAAATACCAATCAAAAGGCAAGATAGTAATCCTGCAAAATTTTGTACGCAGTTTTGATATCATAATGGCTATTTACAATTTCATTCCGGTCAGAACTTCTTCCCTGCCCTCTACACGCAATAATTCGATTAGCCCACGCTTCCGGAGAATCACTCAATGGAAGAAAACATACTTTCTCACTGAATGCGACTTCGCTGGGGACCTTATCAGAAAAAACACAAGGCAAGTCCGCGAACTGAGCTTCAACACCCACCACTGGAATTCCTTCAAAGTGGGATGGTAACACAAAAACATCCATGGCCTGATAAAGCTCTGCGACATCGCTCCTATTGCCAAGAAACACCACCTGGTTGTTCAATGCAAGCTGCTCGACCAACGCTCTAAGTTCCTGCTCCTTTTCGCCGGTGCCTGCCAGCAGCAGAATCGCGTTCTGTTCTTTTTTGACAATTTCAGCAAAAATTTTCAGCAGGAACCTATGGTTTTTCTGATAAGACAAACGCCCAACATGTCCGATAACAAACTGATCTGTGAGGCCCAATTCTTTTCTCTTATCAGCCCTGACATCTGCATTGAAATAGAACTGCTCAGCATCAACCGCGTTCGGAATAACCTTGAAATCATCATTTCTGTACAGAAACCGTCCCGCTTCCGATCCACACGCTAAGTGATAGTTAGCAACAGAGTTAATACCATATCGGAACAGTTGCTTCAGAATATACTTAAAATCCTTGTCAATAGAGGTGTTATGGCTGTGAGCAATTCTCACAGGTACACCTGCCTTCTTCGCTGTCAGAAGAGGGAGATAGCTCATGGAGTCAATATGTGAATGAACGATTTTGTACTCCGGATGCTCCGCCCAAAATTGCTTCATATATTTGAAATATGCCGGGTAATTCTGTGGATACAATCTCGGAGCATAGTAAACCTTACCTCCAAGGCTAACAATTTCATCGTCGTAATCGCTTTTCTCCGGTCGGTGCGTCAGAAAGTCGAACTGAACTCTCTCACGATCAATATTCCGATAATAATTCATCAGCATCGTTTCCAACCCAGCGCGATGCATGTCATTTACAACTTGTAAAATTCTTATCACTGTCCGTTCTCCTTTCTGCGCCGTTCTATCGTCTCCATTAATCCCTCTGGAAAATATCTCTTGTATAAACCTTGTCCTTCACATCATCCAAGCAACTATCATATCTATTTGCAATAATCGCCTGGCTCATTTCTTTGAACTTCGCCAGATCATTTACAACCTTACTTCCGAAGAAAGTCTCGCCATCTTTCAGAGTCGGTTCGTAAATAATCACCGTTGCTCCCTTGGCCTTAATACGCTTCATGACCCCCTGAATGGAACTCTGTCGGAAGTTGTCGCTGTTACTCTTCATGGTCAGACGATATACGCCAACCACTACTTCCTTCTCCTTGTTTTCATCCCAGCTGTCATTTGCTTCATAGGCACCAGCAATTTCAAGCACACGATCAGCAATAAAATCTTTACGAGTTCTATTGCTCTCGACAATTGCTTCAATCAGGTTTTCCGGTACATCGGCGTAGTTCGCCAGCAGCTGCTTGGTGTCTTTCGGCAGGCAATATCCACCATAACCAAAGGAAGGATTATTGTAATGAGTACCAATACGAGGATCCAGGCAAACACCGTCAATGATTTGCTGAGTGTTCAGTCCCTTCATCTCAGCATAGGTATCCAGTTCGTTGAAGTAGCTGACACGCAGTGCCAGATAGGTGTTGGCGAACAGCTTAACTGCCTCTGCCTCAGTAAAGCCCATGAACAGAGTGTCAATGTTCTCTTTAATTGCGCCTTCCTGCAGGAGTTCTGCAAAAGTGTGTGCTGCCTTTACCAGTCGAGCATTATCCACGTCGGTTCCGACGATGATACGGGAAGGATACAGATTGTCATACAGGGCCTTCGACTCGCGCAGAAACTCCGGGCTGAAGATAATATTGTCGCAGTGATATTTTTCGCGGACACTTGCTGTGAAGCCAACAGGAATCGTGGACTTTATCACCATAATTGCTTCCGGGTTATACTCAATTACCAGTTTGATAACCGCTTCAACTGCAGAGGTATCAAAGAAATTTTTCTTGCTGTCATAGTTGGTAGGAGCTGCAATGACAACAAAATCAGCATCAGAATACGCTTCCTTGGCATCCAGAGTTGCAGTCAGATCCAGCTCCTTTTCTGCCAGATACTTCTCAATGTATTCGTCCCGAATCGGAGATTTCTTGTTATTGATCATCTCCACCTTCTCAGGAACGATATCCAAAGCCGTTACCTGATGGTGCTGTGCCAGCAACACTGCCAGCGAAAGCCCAACATATCCCGTACCGGCCACGGCAATTTTCAAATCTTTAAACTCCTTCATTATTACTTTCTCCCTTGTATACTTATCTTGAGAACACACTCTTCACATACTCATAGCTGTTAATATCGCCAATGTCATACCGTTTGCCCGGCATAACGTAAGCGTGCATTGGGGTCTGTTTGCTCAGCCATGCGGCAAAGCTACCTGGTGCGTCATAACCGCAGCCATTGTCCAGTGCTTCCTGAATCCGCTTTACATCACAGGCACGGTAGCAATAGAACGGCGGCACAGCCAGATTTCCTTTCGGCTCTTTCGGCTTTTCCTCATAGCTGGTAATCAGGTCATTGCCATCCAACGTGATAATCGCCGTTTTCTGCTGCTTTTTCAGTTCATTTTCCACATGGCACATCACACAGGAAGTATCCTTTTCCTTTGCGAACTCCACGAACTTGGAAAGACTGAAATCCAGCACATTGTCGCCAGCCATAACCAGCAAATCATCAGCTAAATTCAGCTTTTCCACCGCCAGCTGAATATCTTTGACTGCTCCCAGACGAGTTTCATTGGTGCTTGTGCCATCGTCGATTACAGTAATCTCATAAGGCCGCGTCTTTTGCTTATTGCTTTTCCAATCCTCAAAATGCTGCGCGAACTTGTGGTTGGAAATTACCACAAATTCGTCAATATCGGTGGTATCCACTAAATCATCCACCAGCCAATCGAGGATGGACTTTTCTCCCACTTTCAGGAGCGGCTTCGGAAAATTCTCCGTCAGCGGATAAAGCCGTGTAGCGTAGCCCGCTGCTAAAATCAAACATTTCATCTATGTATTCTCCTTACAGTTCCACACCATCGGCACTCTCGCACAGATGGAAACTGTACTTACCTTCCAATGCCGGGAACGCTTTCAGATACTCTGCTGTGACCTTTGCTTCAATATCTTCGGCCTTGTCTGGGTCAATCAGCGCCATGCAGCAGCCTTTGAATCCCGCACCGGAGAAGCGGCCACCGTAGATACCATCAGTGTCAGCCATAATTTCATACAGTTTTTTCAATTCATCGCAGCCACACTCGTAATTATAAATGGAAGATTTGCCACTCTCGAAAACCAGCTGACCGTAGCCTTCCAAATCACCTTTACGCCACAGTTCTGCACCCTTTTCGGCACGAGCAAACTCGCTGTAATAGTGTTCTGCGCGTCTACGCCACAATTCTGGCAGACGGTCTTTATAGGCTTCAAACACCTCATACGGCACATCGCGCAGCCGGGTATTTGCAAAGGTGTCATAGTCCATCCCTGCATAGCCCATTAGTGCATAGGCCGCTGCCTTGCACTCGTCCTGCCGCAGATTGTACTTAGAGTTTTTCAAAGAACGCTCCAAGCCGGAGAAGAAGATTGCCACCTTATAAGGCTTCATTTTCTCACTGGTAGGGATCAGTTCATAGCTGTCATCTTTCGTATCGAGGTACAGTAGATGGTTTTTCTTAGAAAGAACTTCGCAGCTCTGGTCGAGCTTGCCGCAAGCAACACCAACATACTGGTTTTCTGCGGCCTTCGCCGTGAGAATCATCTCCATCGGCTCTAGATGGATACCATTCACTTTGCACAGTGCAGACAAAAAGCAAATAATGACCGAAGCCGACGAGGACAAACCGCCAATCGGCAGGCTACCCTCGATAATGCCAGACAGACCAACTTTCAGGCGGTACTTTTCTCCCAGCATCTTTGCCGCACCACGCAGATGATCAGCCCAGTCTCCCTGCTTTTCTTCCGGCACTGCATTTACAAAGAACTGGGCACGCTTCGGGAAGTTCAGCGACTGCAACTCCACCACACCATTCTGTTTCGGGTGGTAGGCCATGTGGATTCCCTTGTCGATTGCCAAACCATTGATTTTTCCGTACTGATGGTCGATATGCGCACCCAGCGGACTGATGCGGTACGGGCAGAACGCCACATCAAACGGTTCCTGATGATATAATTCCTTGTAAACCTCAACACACTTCATCGGTTTATTTTCCTATTCTTCATTATTTGTAGAACTTTGCGTACCACTCAGCGAACTTCCGCAAACCCTCGCGCAAACTGGTAGAGGGCTTATATCCGAAGTCACGCTCCAACGCACTGGTATCTGCATAGGTCACAGGTACATCACCCGGCTGCATCGGAACCAGCTCTTTGTGTGCCTCGAAGTCATAATCTTCCGGCAGAACCTTTGCACGAACCAGCTCCTCACTCAAAATCTGCACGAAGTCCAGCAGATTTTCTGGATTCTGATTGCCGATGTTGTAAACTGCATACGGCGGAATCGGCAAACCGTCCTCGCCATTCTTTTTGTCCGGTGCCTTCTTCATCACACGGACAACGCCCTCAACGATGTCATCCACATAAGTAAAGTCACGCTTGCAGTTGCCGTAGTTGAAAATCTTGATGGTCTCGCCCTTCACTAGTTTGTTGGTAAAGCCGAAGTAAGCCATGTCAGGACGCCCTGCCGGACCATACACAGTGAAGAAACGCAGACCGGTGGAAGGAATATTGTAGAGTTTGGAGTAGGCGTGTGCCATCAGTTCATTGGATTTTTTGGTTGCTGCATAGAGAGAAACCGGATTATCTACCTTGTCGTCGGTGCTGTACGGAACCTTCTTGTTGGAACCGTAGACGGAGGAAGAAGAAGCATACACCAGATGCTCCAGACTCTCGCAATGACGGCAGGCTTCGAGAATATTAAAGAAGCCGACCAAGTTGGATTCCACATAAGCATCCGGGTTGGTGATGGAGTAGCGCACACCAGCCTGTGCTGCAAGGTTAACGACCACAGATGGCTTGTACTTCTCGAACAACTCAGTAATCAGTACTTTGTCAGCGATGTTGCCTTTGACAAAAGTAAATGTGGGATACTTGGCCAGCTCATTCAGACGGAACTCTTTCAGTGCTACATCGTAGTAGTCATTCATGTTGTCGATACCAACGACCGCAGCGGAAGGTGCTTCCTGATAGATTCGCTTCACAAGGTTGGAACCTATAAAGCCCGCTGCGCCTGTGACTAAAATAGTTTTATTATCCAAATTTATTGTACTCATTGCATTTGTCTCCTTATTAATTTTAGAAGAGTGTATATTGTGTCTTACTACTTTTATTGGAACAGTTGACTCTAATATATTATTTTCCTGTGTATAACTTCATCGTTTCCTTTACAACTTCATCCCAGTTATATTTCTCGCAGATAAAGTCAGCAGCCTGATTCTTCATTTTCATAACCATTTCAGGATGGTCACAGGCATCTTGCAATTTTTCTCGCAAGTCCTCTACATCTGACTTTTTGAAAATCAACGCCTTATCTTCCACAACCTCTGCACACTCTGGAATGTCGGATACCAGACAGCAATTGCCGTAGCTCATCGCCTCCAGCAGACTTAATGGCATTCCTTCCAGATCGGACGGCAGCGTGTAAATGTAAGCGTTGCTGTACAGTTCATCCAGCATTGCTCCCTGCACAAACCCAGTAAAAAGAATCCGATCGTCACCCTTCGCCAGTTCTTTCAATTCCTCCATAAAGGAATCCGTATCACTAGAGCCACCTGCGATGACCAGTTTTTTATCTGTCTTGACATTCTTGAATGCCTCAACCAGATATCGAATCCCCTTCTCCGGCACCAGACGACCGAGGAACAGTATGTAGGAATCCTTTTCCAGTCCAAAATGATCCGTGATCAGCTTTGCCTCCCGAACCTCTGGCCGATTGACACCATTAGGGATAAAATGTGTCTCCCTTCCGTAGGTCTCCATGAAATATTTCTGAACGCCTTTGCTTAGAACAATGATTTCATCTGCATATTTTACGGCATTTTTTTCACCCTGCCGGATAAATTTTGATCCAACGCCAAATTTCCATTTTTCGCGGGCCCAGTCCAAACCGTGAATAGTGCTGATTACACGCTTGCCAAAAAGTTTTGGTATCCAACAGAAAAAAGCAGGACCTTCCGCATGGATATGCACCACATCATATCTTCCAAATGCACTACAAAGTGCTGCGAAAAAGGAAGAGCTTACCGCTGCAAGTCCCTTCTTCTCAATGGTCGGAACAACCTTTTGACGGATGCCATCATATTCAATTGTTTTGTCATACTCTGCACCGCTCACATGATGGCCTGCTCTATTGTAGCAAGTTATATCACAACCATTCTGTGCCATTCGGGTGCATAACTCTTTTACAACAATCTCTATCCCGCCTTCACGCGAAAGACGTTTCTGTCCGAAAACCGCAAGTCTGATTTTTTCTTCCATTACTTCTCTCCAACCGTCATTCCATAGTTTCTATTCTTGTCCTAGGCTTATACACAATCCCAGCAGTTCTTTTCCTTAAATTGTCATGCTCATCTTTCACTATTCACCTTTCCTACTTCATAGCACAACAACAAGCCTGTATACAGATTGCAGCAACAATCTATACGCAGGCTTGTCCTCGTACCTCCTCATTCTGTTTTCTGCTCTATCAGCTTTCGCTGTGGTGGGTTAAGTATAGAGCGCAACCAGAAGCCATTAACCCCTGAAAACACGCAGGCCCTAACGCACCATGACAAGCAGAAACAAGTTGAGGTGAAAAGGTCAAGCCGCGCAAACCCGCATGAAATCAGGCTTTTTTCTGGTTGTCCATATTATTTCACACTCCCCATGTATTGTAACCACGACCCTTTTACCAAACATCTTTGGCAGCCATGAGAAAAAAGCTGGTCCTTCCGCGTGAATATGTACAACATCATATTTTCCAAATGCACTGTAAAGTGCTGCAAAAAAAGATGAACTAACAGCTGCTAATCCCTTTTTTTCAATCGTTGGAACAGATTTTTGGCAAATGCCTTTATATTCATTTTTTTTATCAAACTCTGCCCCGCTTACATGATGTCCCGACCGGTTATAGCAAGTAATCTTATGCCCATCTTGCGCCATTCTGGTGCAAAGTTCTTTTACAACAATTTCAATTCCGCCTTCTCTGCTCAGTCTTTTTTGACCAAACATAGAAATAGCTAATTTCTTTTCCATATGATTTAAAGCTTTCCTATTTCTTTATTTTGAAAAATACGTGGGAATTTCTTGTTGAGTAGACATTTCTCAGTGCGTACCAAAAACGCCTCTTTTTTCGGGCTTGCATATGACATTTTGGTTCATATACAAGCCCCATGTCTTCTCATTTTTATCCAGTTCGGTGAACTTCATGACCGCTTTATGATCATTTTACGAAGCCACCTTGTATACAATTAGTATACCATTAATTTGTGATCCTACATCGCACCGTCCCGTTTGAATACAACCAGTACGGTTTTGAAAAGGATCTTTATATCCAGAGCAAAGTTCCACTCTGCAATGTACTGCCTGTCGAGTTTTACTACATCCTCGAAGTCAGTGATGTTGCTTCGTCCGCTGACCTGCCACATTCCTGTAATGCCAGGTTTGGTGGCAAGGCGGGCACGGTGGTGAAGATCATATTTGTCCCATTCATCTACCGTCGGCGGTCTTGTGCCTACAAGGCTCATGTCACCTTTTAATACGTTAAAGAACTGTGGGAATTCATCCAGGCTGAAGTCTCGAATGATATTTCCAATTCCTTTCTTTATTGTACCATCCGGAAGTTTCTTGGTTCCGATGATTCGTGGATCCCATTCCAGTTTAAACATCATACCGTCTTTTACACGGTTTTGTTTCATCAGTTCTTTCTTCCGCTCTTCTGCATCCATATACATACTGCGGAATTTATAGATTTTGAATTTCTTTCCATTTTTTCCCACACGGACTTGGGAAAAGAAAATCGGTCCGGGAGATTGTATGTAGATCAACGGTCCTAAGATCACGGTAAGGATCAATGTGATCAGGCATCCTACCAGTCCGCCTAAAATGTCCAGAGCGCGTTTCATAAAAAGCTGCTTGGTAGTTGCATAGTTGATACTGGTTGTCAGTACTGTGTAGATTCCCAGGCGTTCTACAAATTTCTTTTCGCCGATCAGGTTGGATGTCTTTGCCAGTTTCATATGAACAACCGCGCCCATTTCTGTCAGCTGGTTTAACAGCGTTTCCGGATACGGAGCATCGTCTGGAAGATTTACAAATACTTCATCTACCCATTCCCTGCAGACGTAATCCGCTACTGTGTCTGCATTTGCTACAACTGTAATGCTATCTCCACAATCATGCCCTACCATATCGCAGTCGATCACTGCCACACCTGCAACATGAAACATTTCATAATTAAAATTGCGAATATTATAGACCACCGTATCCAGCATGCTTTTTGTAGTTATGATCAACAGAGAACGTTTCATGCTGGAACGCATTTTTCTTTTCAGCTGGTCTTTCCACAAGATACGGGTCAGATAAGAAACAAGTAAATACAGAACCGTCATATAAAGCAATGCCAGTCTGGAATAATCCTCGCTTCTTTTTATATAGAAAAGATAAAACGTAGTTACCAGGATCACCAGGATCACATGTTTTACTGTCATTGCAAATTCCTGATAATATCCACGTTTTAACACATTTTTCAAAGATTCAAAGAGTAATAGTACGCCGGCATCGATCACAACTAAGATAAATGCCACGTTACAGTATATTAAATGGCTATAGGGGTTGCTAAGGCCATTTCTTAACATATAAGCCAATAAAAATGCGATCTGTAAACTCAGTTGGTCCCAGATCATAAAATCCAGATGTTTTTCCCATCCTCTGGCGCTTTTTCGATACATATCCCCACTTCATCCTTTTTCGTTTGCGTTTATAACAGAGCCGGAAATGTCTCCCGGCTCCATCATAATAGTTGTTATTTTGCAAGAACCTGTACAGTACAAGAACCTGGTACTTCAAAACTTACATATTTTGTATTCCAGTTAATGGTAGGATTCTTAACTGTAACCCAATTGCTTGTATTGTTGTCTAAGTAGATAATTACAATATCTTTGCCTGCGGTTAAGGTACTTACATACAGATTAACTGTAGAACGAACATCATGTCCATTTTTCTGAGAGATGATCGCACGGGTTTTACCTACATTAGCATACTCTTCCAGACCTGCATTAGGAACAAAATCACTAGCCTTTTTGGTTCCGTTATTTAAGCCATTAATCTGACTTACAGATTCATCACCAAGTCCGGCAGTTTCTGCTTCACCAGTTGCAATACTCTGGTCAACGTCACTATTGGAAGCATCTTCAATCAATCCCATAGTTACTTCAGAACCATCCTTTGTAACATTGGTTACTTCCTGTCTTTCGTTGTCTCTTCCCTGGACAACAGTTGCTTCTGCTACTTTGTTTACTCCTGATCCTGCATTGGATCCAGCATTAGTATCGGAGTTCTGCTCTCCCTGCTGGCTGCCAGTATTAGTATTATTCTGGCTTTGGCTTGATGAATCCTGACCAATAGTTCCATCAGACTGACTACCAGGACTTGTAACTGCACCAGCTACTACCGGCATTGCTACCATAGCTGCAGCCATTGCCATAGCTACTAAAGCTTTCTTCTTCATGGTTATCACGCCTTCCTCCCTTTTGGGGTAAAATATATTTCAATAAGCAGCGTGTTTCCACACTGGATATTGTATAGTAATTATTCTGTTTCCCGGTAAAACAGATCTAAAATGATCTGGATCGCTGCCTGACGGTCAGCACGGTATACATCGTACTTCTCTGTTGTCTCTTCTACTCCGGGAACTGTGTAAAAATCTTCGCTGGTTAAACTGCCAGCTTCCATTCCATCCATTGCTATCTTTACATACTGATCCTTGGTCATATCTGTTACCATATAATCCTGAATCATGTCAAACAGATGTACCACGATCTGGCTGTCTGTCTTGGATGCGGCTTTTACTGCCTGAAAATACTGCGTAATATATTCCTGCTGCTGGTCCATACGGTACAGTGCAGTAAAATGATAATCCGTATCACGGTAACGCACAAAGGCTTCTGCCTGTTTTCCATGGAGAGTGACCTGATTGCCTTTGACAAATGCCGGATCCTTTTTCTCCATTCCCTCTGTAGGGACCGTTACTGTAACACCGCCTACAGCGTCATTTAACTGTGCTACTACTGTGGTATCAACTGCCATATACTGATCAATAGTAAATCCGCAAAGAAGCTTCTGTACAGATTCAACCATATTTTCACAGCTGCCTTCCCTGCCATCACCATAAGCATACGCCATAGTCAGCTGGGTGATCTTGGTATCATGAAGGGTTCTTTCCTTATTTGTAATAGGAATTTCTGTCATGGTATCACGTGGGATCATCAGGATCTTTAATGTATGTCGGGCAGTGTCCTGGGCGATCAGAAAGATACCGTCCGACTGACCGGCCAAGCCCAGCTCCTTTGTCTCTGTCATTGTATCACTTCTGTCAACACCCATACAGAGGATTGCCTTTACATACTGGTTTCTTCTGTAATTTTTTCCTTTATAGGTCAACTGATCCTGGGCTAAGATAGGCACCAGATTCAGATCTCTTGGATCTGCTGTCAATTCTTCTTTTTGCCCCGGAGCAATTCCTATTTCTTCTTCAGCAGCTGTCTGAGACTCTGCTTCAGCTTTCTGTCTTTCTTCATTGCGTGCCTGAATGATCAGTTCTGTTGCCTGCCGGTTTTTGTACATAGTCACGCCGCCCCAGATCCCCAGGGTCAGTGAAACAAGTCCTATACCGATCAAAGCGCTGTATATCTTCTTTTTCATATCAATCAGCCTGATTTCCTGTGTAACTGTTACTTATCAGTTGTCTGTGCTGCTTCAGCTTTTTCATATGGACTGTAGGCACCGTATTTATCATACTTACCATATCGGCCATACTTACCGTATTTACCATATTTTCCGTATCTGCCATAATAACCATTCTGGCTGAGGTCAACTTTGTTTAACACAACACCCAGAACACGGCAGCCGGTCTTGTCCAACTGGCTCTTTACCTTCTGTTCCAGACGGTAGCTTACTGCACCCTGTTCAACAACGATGATCGCACCGTCACAGTTGCTGGCTACAATAGCACTATCGATCAGGTTTGCCATAGGCGGTGTATCGATGATCACATAGTCGTAATCTTTCAGAGACTGGATCAGATCATGGAACAGATCTTCTTCCAGAAGCTCTGCCGGGTTTGGTGAATATGGTCCGGCAAAAATAACGCTGAAACCTTCATAGTTTGTTTCGTAAATAATGTCTTCTCTGTTTTTCTGACCACTGAGGTACTGGGAAAGACCGTTTACCTCACCTTCCAGCTGATAACGGGATACCAGAACAGATTTACGGATATCTGCATCAATGAAGATCACCTTTTTACCGATCTGTGCAAATGATGCTGCTACAGAAAAGGCAACATCACTTTTTCCTTCATCTGGAAGTGCGCTGGTAAACATAATGGTGCGGATGTTGCTTCCGCAGAACTGGATATTGGTACGCAGGGTCTTAAGAGATTCTCTATAGTTATAATCATCTTTTATTTCGCGTTTTAAAGAAATTACTTTGTTATTCATTTACGATCCCCCTGCTTTCCTTTTTTCTTATCGTCTTTGTTATGCATATGAGAACGTCTGAGTGTCTGTTCATTCTTATTTTCTTCTGCTTCACCTTCACGAAGAGGTACAGATGCAAGAACAGTCAGTCCCATATATTTCTCTACATCTTCTTCTGTCTGAATGGTATCATTTAACAGCTCTTCTACAACTGTCAGACCACATACCAGAACAATTCCTAACATAGCTCCGATCATGGCATTCTTGCCATTGCTTGGGCTTGCCTTTTTATCAGATACAGTACCTTCCTCAATTACTTTAGGAGGAACCATTTCCATAATGTCTCCGATATACTCGGAAGAAGTCTTTGCAACGGAGTCTGCAATATCCTTTGCCATCACCGGATCTGGATCCTGAGCAGTGATAGAAAGAATTCGGGTATCATTTGGGTTATTAATGGTAATCTTGCTGACCATATTTTCGTAACTGATATCCAGTTTCAGTTTATCAATGACTTCTGAAATAACCGGACGGCTGGTTACGATGATCTTGTAGTCCTGAGTCAGCTGGCTTCCGATCTGCAGGTCAGCTAAAGATGTCAGTGTAGTTTCTTTTGAAAGAATATATACCATTGAAGTCGAGGTATACTGCGGGGTAATAGCAAACTTGCTGAACAGACCGAAGGCGCCCCCCATGATCACGCCTGCGCCAACGATCCAGAGAATTCTCTTCTTTAACGCGCGGAACAGCTGGAGAAGATCGATCTCTACTTCGTCATCATTCATGTTGATTGTCTTGTTATCCATACGTACTTTTTCCTTTTCTTCCTATTATTATATAGTTTCTTTTTTTATGACGCGCAACGCGTTCTGGTAAGTAATGCACCAGATCTGTTGTGCATCAATATGACCGTCAAGCCATTTGAGTGCCTCTGTGATTTGAGGCGGTCTGTAATCTGACCTGTGCATGTCTGTCCCCAGGAAATGGATCACTCCTGATTTTACCTGTTCCCTGCACCACCGTACCTCCGGTGAGAACCAGTGTCCCTGGATACTGTCGTAATTCATCTGAAGTTTACATCCAATATCAAGGAGCTCTGAAGTTCCTTTTTTTCGCAGGCAACCGTAACGCTCCATATGAGCAAGAATAGGCGTGTACCCGTTAGAGACCAGTTTGCGGATCCCCTGAAAAAGAATTTCATAAGAAACAGAAGGCATAAATTCTACCAGAACATATTGGCTGTCTGCCATGGTATATGCCTTCCCCTCATTCAGGCGCTGTGCAAGCTCATCGTGATAAAATGTTTCCTGGCCCGGAAAGATCCTGAACTTAGGATAGGTTTTCCGAATTTCCTGCTGAAGAAGCTTTGCTGAGTCATTTAATCCTTTCAGCACATGGCGTCTGGAATAGTGAGGTGTAGCGACCACACCTACAATCCCCTGGTCGGCCGCCCGTTTCAGCATTTCAACGGATTCTTCCATTGTCCTTGATCCATCATCCACACCCGGTATCACATGTGCATGAACATCTATTATTCGCTGCCGAACTTTCATTTTTATTAGTACCTTTCTTCCGGAATATTCTCAATGGGTTTTAATGCAGAAATAAGAAGTGTCAATTTTTAAGAATACCCCCCCCCCAGCTAAATACTATATAGTTTCCGCTTCGGCACGCCGGGACTGCCTAAAAGGGGATTTTTTCTATGAATGATTTTACATCATATTCTTTATAAAAGAAAGGTCATTTTTGTTTTTTTATGAAAAATAAGGCCAAAGTTATTGTTTGTAACCTTTGCCTTAGTGAATTACTTCCTATTATATAGTGTTACACTGCGTTATTTCAGTTACAAAGCCAATTGATTTGCCAGGATCACACTGGCTGCCAGGCTGACAAACGCTGCTAAAAGTCCGCCTGCAAGTGTATAACGGGTACGGCTGATGCCTGCAGAACCGAAATAGACACTCATACAGTAAAGCACGGTTTCCGTACTTCCCATAAGGATAGATGCCATAAGCCCCACCTGGGAGTCGGGACCATAATTTTTAAACAGATCCAGCACCAGGCCTACTGCGGCAGAGTTGGAAACGAGACGTATAAAAGCAATGGGGATAATGGGGCCGGGGAGACCGATGGAAGTAGCCGGAACTTCTAAAATATGGGTTAAAAATTCTAAAAATCCCGATGCACGAAGGACGCCTACCGCTGTCATTAATCCAACTAATGAAGGAAGGACCTGGACAACGGTCTGCATCCCCTCTTTTGCGCCATATAAAAAATCATCAAATACCGGTCTTTTTCCAAGTATGGCGAAACCAACAATATAAAAAATGATCAGTGGAACCATAAAATCTGATAAAAATAAGAGAAAGCCCATAAAAAATGCCTGCCCCCACGCATGTTTTGTTTTTACAGCATACGCTGGAACAGGTTTTATTATGTAACAAATATATCCCCCGCGCAAGCGCAGGGGATATAAGTAGGAAGTATGCATTTTGCGAATATACGATCCAGATTATGCCTCAGTAAATAATGGAGTGGAGTAATATCTGTCGCCACTGTCCGGAAGAAGAGCTACAATGGTCTTTCCTTCGTTTTCAGGACGTTTTGCAAGCTGGATCGCTGCGTATAATGCTGCACCGGAAGAGATACCGGTTAAGATACCTTCTGTTTTTGCAAGAAGTTTGGATGCTTCAAACGGATGCTCATTGTCGATGGGCATAACCTCATCGTAAATCTTGGTGTCTAATACTTTTGGTACGAAACCGGCGCCAATTCCCTGGATCTTGTGGGCACCGCCGTGTCCTTCAGACAGTACAGGAGAAGTTGCAGGCTCTACTGCTACTACCTTTACATTTGGGTTCTGCTCTTTTAAGTATGTGCCAACGCCGGTAATGGTACCGCCGGTACCTACGCCTGCTACGAAGAAGTCTACCTGACCCTCTGCATCTCTCCAGATTTCAGGACCTGTGGTCTCTTTGTGGATCTTCGGGTTTACAGGGTTTACAAACTGGCCTGGGATAAAGCTGTCCGGGATTTCTTTTGCCAGCTCATCTGCTTTTGCGATAGCTCCGCTCATTCCCTTATCACCAGGTGTGAGAACGATTTCAGCTCCATAGGCCTTTAAGATGTTGCGGCGCTCTACGCTCATGGTCTCAGGCATGGTCAGGATCACACGGTAGCCCTTGGATGCTGCTACAGATGCAAGTCCGATACCTGTATTTCCGGAAGTTGGTTCAATGATAACAGAACCTGGCTTTAAAACACCTCTTGCTTCTGCATCTTCGATCATCGCTTTTCCTACACGGTCTTTTACACTTCCTGCCGGGTTAAAGTATTCCAGCTTCAGTAAAATCCTTGCCTTTAATCCTTCTTTTTTCTCCAGATTTACCGGTTCTAAAAGTGGTGTGTTTCCTACTAATCCTGCTGCTCCCTTAACGATTCCTGCCATAATAAGCTCCTTTCCATGCATTGTATGATACCAGATCCTTCACCTTTTGATCCTGGTCCCATATGCCTATCTGTTTACTGGGTTTTGATTTGTGGGTATTATAAAACCTATAAACCCACTTGTCAATAGGTTTATGGGTTTTTTGTATTGCTGACCATAGCTCCGCTGGCATCCATATAATACCAGGTATCTCCCACCTGTACCCAGCCGGTCTGTTTTACATAATCTTTCATGTAATACCATTTTCCGCCGATCTTCTTCCAGCTGTTTGCAGGTATCTTTTCACTGTAATCGGTAAATGAAAGTTCAATGGTCACATGATCATTGATCCCGTCTACATTTCCTTCCTGTGTACACTGCCAGATGGTACGGTTTGGATAGCTGTTAATGGTGCCATAGCGGGCGTACCAGATATCGTATGGGATTTCTGCTGTATTTAAGTGATTAGTGAGCCAGTCATTATTTGCATATACGATGGGACAGTAACCTGCATCTGCGATCACTTTACAGAAGGCATTGACATTTTCCGTGATCTGGGCGGAACTTAAGCCCTGTTCCAGCAGGTAATTGGACTCCACATCATAGGCAACCGGATAGGATACCGGAAAATCCTTGATAACCCGGAGCACATATTCTGCTTCGTCTGCTGCCGTCTGTGCATCCAACGCCTGTGTATAGAAGAAAACACCTGTTTTTATACCATGAGCTGCTGCTTCCGTTATATTCCGGTCAAAATACGGATCTTTATCCTTATAATAACCAATACGGATCATGGCAAAACCGACGCCATCTGCAGCTACTTTTCCCCAGTCAATGCCATTTTCCCGGTTTGCACGGTTCTGATATTTTGTCACGGTGATACCTTTTGCCACTGCCCCTTCAATGGGAGTGCCGGAAGCATCTACATAACTGCCATTTTCAAAATCCCATGCTTTTGCCTGGGCTGCCATAGGAAAAGCCAGCGAAACTGCAAGCATAGCTGCCGCTAATTTTAAAGATCTCTTATATTTTATATGCCAGATCTTATTCCCGTTCTGTCTCATTTATTATTTTCTTCCTTTCTCTGCTTTGCATTTTTAAGTTTTACTCTCATTCTTTGATTATAACATTATCCCATTATAAAAATATTAACTTTTGTCGAAGAAAGTCTAAAAATTCTCCTACCATTCTTCTAAACAGTCAGCTATAATAAATACAGTTATGCAACACGGGAGATTTTTTATGTCTAAAGTTTGGGAATTTTTCGAAAATATGAATGAGGCTGTTTATGCCTCTGATGTGGATACATACGAACTGCTCTATTTGAATAAAGCTGCCAGAGATCTGTTTCAGTTTAAGGATGAGTCTGATTATAAAGGAAAAAACTGCTATGAGATCCTGCAGCAATGTTCTTCCCCCTGTGCCATGTGCACCAACAACCGCTTAAAACCCGGTGTGTTTTATGAATGGTCCCGTTTTAACCCGCTGGTGCGCCGTTCTTATCTGCTGAAAGATACCATGGTAATTGACGATGGACGCAGAGTCCGTATTGAAATGGCAATTGACCTGGATATTCATGAACTGGCTAAACGTTCTTTTTCTGAATTTACAGACAATGAAGCACTGATCAATGAGGGACTTCGCTGTGCACTGGCAGAAGAAACACCGGAACAGTCTATTGATACATTATTACAGTATCTGGGGCAGATGTTCCAAAGTGACCGTGTTTATATTTTTGAGAAAAATAAACATGGCAATTTTGACAATACTTATGAATGGTGTGCTTCTAAGGTTTCCCCTCAGAAAAATATTTTACGCAATATCCCGCCGGAAACCATGGGTACCTGGATTCCTACCTTCCAGAAAGGTGAAAGTATTATCATCCGGAATGTGAATGAGATCGTATCTTATGACCCCACTGTATATGAAACACTGATACCGCAAAACATTGCGCGCCTTATTGTCAGCCCTATTTGCCGTGACCGGGAAGTAATCGGTTTCTATGGTATTGACAATCCGCCACTTGACCGTATGGATCATATTGCTTTTATGCTCCAGCTCCTTGGACATTTTATCAATTCCATGCTGCGGCGCAGAGACCTGGTTGGGAAACTGGAAACATTAAGCTACCATGACCAGCTTACCGGTGCGAAAAACCGTCATGCCATGAACGAAAAGCTGGCTTCTCTTGCAAACGGTGGAAGTCTTGGCATTATTTACAGTGATGTAATGGGCTTAAAGCAGATCAACGATGATTTTGGACACCAGGCGGGTGATGAGGCGTTGATCTATGCCTGTGAAAATTTAAAGGCTCATTTTCCGGATAAATGTGTTTACCGTATTGGCGGTGATGAATTTCTGGTACTGATACCGGGTATTACAGAAAATCTTTTTCAGTCTATGATCCGTTCTATGTTAGTTGACATGGCTAAAAGTTCGGTTCACCTGGCACTTGGTTCTGTCTGGGTGGATGACTGCACCGGAAAAGTAGAAAAATCGCTGTCTGAGGCAGATGCCAGAATGTATGAAGATAAACGTGCTTATTATGCCAAGAACCGGCAGTTAGACCGAAGGAGACACTGATCATGGTGTCTCCTTTTTTATTAGGATATACCCGAAATGAGGTGAGCATTTTGGGGAAGATCTATGTGGGGTTACGGAGATGATCCATGATCTTACAGAAAATGACCGCTGCCAGTGTACTTACCATTGTTGCTGCAAAACAGGGACCGGTGACGGCTGCCGGGGATGTACTGTGATACTGGCTTCTGTATGCAATGATATTCACCGGGATCAGCTGAAGGGATGAAATATTCATGATCAGAAAGGTACACATTTCATTACTGGCAGTGCCTTTCGAGACTGCGTGAATTGTCCTTTTCGCCACTTTCTCTTTTCTGCGCTCTTCTTCTACCTTTTCCAGTTCTTTCATGGCTTTTAAGCCTGCAGGTGTCGCCGCCCAGCCAAGTCCCAGGATATTTGCAATGAAATTTACACAGATCTGTCTGGCGGCTTCACAGTCTGACGGCAGATCCGGAAAGAGGAATTTCAAAGCCGGTCTCATTTTCTCTGAAAGCTGTTCTACCAGCCCGGCTCTGCTTCCGATCTCTAAGATCCCGTTCCAGAAAACTACGATCCCCAGCATGGTGATACTCAAGGTCACGGCTTCCCCTGCTGCGTTTAAGGCTCCTTCTGTTACCTGAGCCAGCCTTCCGTGAAACGCGCCCCATATGATCCCCAGAAAAAGCATTCCGCTCCAGATATAATTTAACATATTCCTTTTTCCTGTATTGCCTATACGCCCATTTATACACATTTTATGCTCTTTCACACAGAGAAATACACATTCTTATGGTGGAAAAAGTTATCCACAATCTAAATCTTGTATTTCCTCTTCTTTTTACCACATATCTTGTGTTTGTCGGTGGATAATGTGGATAACTTTGGGGATAACTCTGTTTATAGTGTGTGTAAAGCATGGGGAAACTGTGGGGAAATATGGATTTTTATGTGGAAACCGGAAATTTTGTGGATTTTTTATCCACATTTTGGCAGATTTTGCGGTTTCCTTTTGGGCTTTTCCTTGTTTTTTCCTGCTTTTTCTTGTTTTGCCGTTTTACTGTTTTTATTTTACCGGCATATACAGTTCCAGGAAATAAATGTTGCTGTCTTCTCCTAAAAACGAAGTCATATTATTGGAATACAGAACTCCTGTTGGCTCTGCTCCCTGTTCCTTTCCCCAGCGGACCATCTGGCAGGCTGTTTCTTCATCGGGATAAATATTTTCAGACTCCAGGATCGTATAAATACAGGGAACGGGTGCAGTCTGCGGATATTGTTCCAGATGGAAGTCACTGCTGATAAAGGGACCTACTTCCTGATACAGAAACAGCTTGGTGCCCTGCTCCTGCATCTGCCCTTCTTTTATGGAAAATTCGGTATAGAAATAAGTCATGTCCAACCCGCCTGTTTCAGATGACAGGGAAAACCATTTTTGCAGACTTGCGTGGAGACTGTCGCAAACTCCTAACTGATAGGCTACCGGAAAATTTTTCCAGGTACATTTTCCACCGTATTGCTCTGCCATTTGAATATCTTTTGTGGCAAGCCGCATACGGGCAATGGCCTGCTGATGATAGTGGATCTTCATCTCTTCCTGTTTTATACGGGTCTGCAGATGTTTTTTCATATATTCTACAGAATTCTCGCCTTTTATGTATCCTTCGATTTCTTCCAGGCTGTCATTCATTTTTCTCTTATATAGGATAACCATCAGTCTGAACAGGTCTTCTTCCAGATAATAACGGTATCCGTTTTCCTTTTTTCTCGCCTTTATGATCCCTTTTTTTTCATAAAAACGGAGAGTATCCCGGCTTACGCCCACAATTTCGGACATATCGCCTATGAGATACTCTCGCTGTTTTATTTCCGTTCTGTTTTCTGCCATGCCTTTCCAGTCTCCTGTTTTCCCATTTTCTCACGATCAACATTTCTTCCGAATGTGTTTATGAATGTTATCTTATCCGGATTTTGCGAGCTGGTCAATGGGACGCAGAAAATCGAAAGGAAACTGTAAAGTTTTATCTGGATATTTATCTTACTCCAAATTTGGTTCCCCGTTTGATGATACCGTTGCTGTTCCATTCATTGTAAACATATGGTCCGCCATCTGTGGTACCGTTTTCTGTAAATTCATGAGTTCCGCCATTATAGCTGTAGTTGCCCGTTACCATTTTGCAGGTACTGGTATCAAAATAATAAACATTTCCGTTGATCTTCATAATACCACCCTGAAGTTCTCCGGTATCAGCCGCATAATACCAGGTGCCGTCCTTCTGGATCCAACCGGTTCTCATTAACTGGTCATCGCCAAAATAAAACCAGTGATTTTTATACTGTACCCAGTTATTGGTGCAGTAAGCTCCATCACCCCACTGATACTTTACGCCTTTTCCTGTACCTGTAAAACCTGCTGCAAAAGATGTCATAGCGCTTCCTGCCGTCAGAGCCAGCGCAAGTACTGTAATAGCAAAACGTTTCTTCATAATTAAATGCCTCCTGCGTTTTTATATATGACAACGTCCCCCTCATGGAACATGTCCTTTTGTTTTATGCAGAAAGCATACACCTTGAAGTTACTCCAAGGTCAAGGCAAGTAAGGATTTTGTAAGGGTTTGTAAGAAAAAACGGCCATACCTTTTTATGGGTATGACCGGTATTTTTGGGGGGACTCGCGAACTCGTACCAACATGCTTATCTGTCTGCTTACGCAGGCGGTTCATGCGTTACAATTCTCCCACCAGTTCTTTCATCACATCATCTACTTTTTCAATCTTTTCGGCTCTGTAAGCGTTGCTGCCGCAGAAGAGAAGGGCGTTGTCTTCGTCTCCTTCTGCTGCATTTACCAATGCCTTTGTGATGCAGTAAGGAATGGTTTTGATATCGCAGTGTTCCAGACACTGGAAGCAGGTTTTGATGGCCGGACGGACGCCGTCTTTGATCTGCTGTAAAAACGGATTTAAGATGGCACGTCCTGGCATTCCTACCGGGCTCTGGGTGATAACGATATCTTCTTTTTTTGCGTTGATGTAAGCCTGTTTGTAAGCATCCGGAGCGTCACATTCTTCTGTCGTGACAAAACGAGTTGCCACCTGTACGCCTTCTGCCCCCAGTTCAAACTGGTGTTTTACATCTTCATGGGTATAAATTCCCCCGGCAGTTACTACCGGGATATGTTTCTGGTATTTTTCTTCGTAAGTCTTTACCACTTCCATAATGGAGCGGACTTCTTTATCGTAGGCTTCCTGGTTATAGGTATTTGGCACATCTTTGGTGTCTGCGCCGTACTCAGCCAGTTCTTCTCTGGAAAAGCCCAGATGACCACCGGCTAAAGGTCCTTCTACTACTACAAAATCAGGAACCTGCTTGTATTTTCTGTCCCAAAGTCTGCAGATAACCTGTGCAGACTTTGCGGAAGATACGATGGGGGCAAGCTTTACTTTTTTTACTGCCTGCTTGCAAAATTCTTCGCAGTTTTCTTTTGCATCTGCAATACCGGCTTTCATCTCTTCGTAAGCAGCCTGTGCATATTCCGGAAGACGTACCGGAAGACCTGCGCCGGATACAATGGCATCTGCGCCGGATTTAATGGCTTCCTTGACCCACAGGTCATAGTGCTTGGTGGCTACCATAATATTAAAACCGATAGCTCCTTTTGGCGCAATCTCTCTGGCTTTCTGCATCTCCCGCCTGATAGCGCGCAGATTTGCCTCTACAAAGTTGGTCTTAAAATCAGGTTCCCTAAAACCGATCTGTGCTGTGGAAATCAGTCCCATGCCGCCGGAAGCTGCTACAGCTCCCGCCAGTTTATGAAGGCTGATGCCTACGCCCATACCGCCCTGGATCACTGGTCTTTGCAGTACCAGATCTCCTATTTTTAAAGCTTTGATCCCACTCATTACATTCTCCTAAATCTTTCGTATCTGTGCTCTGCCAGCTCTTCCCCTGACATATCCTGATACTTTTTCATAAATCCGATCATAGACCGGTCCATATAGCCTGCGATGCGGTACAGTGTATCTGTATTTGCCGGTTCTTCCTCCGGTATGATCCGCTCGATCAGTCCCAGTTCCTTTAAATCAGCAGCGGTCACTTTCATGACTCTGGCTGCTTCCGGCGCCTTTTTACTGTCCTTATAAAGGATAGACGCAAAGCCTTCCGGTGATAAAATGGAATAAATGGCATTTTCCATCATCCATACTTCGTTTGCTACTGCCATAGCCAGCGCACCGCCGCTTCCGCCTTCGCCGATGACGATAGAAAGCACCGGTACTTTTAAATCCGACATTTCAAACAGATTTCTTGCAATGGCTTCTCCCTGACCTCTTTCCTCTGCTTCCAGGCCGCAGAAAGCTCCCGGTGTGTCTACAAAGCAGATAATGGGGCGTCCGAAGGTTTCTGCCTGCTTCATTAAGCGCAGCGCCTTGCGGTAGCCGTCTGGAGACGGCATACCGAAGTTGCGACGGATATTGTCTTTGGTGTTCTTTCCCTTCTGCTGTCCGATGACAGTCACCGGCATGCCGTGGAACATGGCAATACCGCCAATAATGGCTCCGTCATCTTTAAAGCAGCGGTCTCCATGGAATTCCATAAATTCATCAAAAACAGCGTTGATATAGTCAAGAGCGGTGGGTCTGTCTGCCTTTCTGGAAAGAAGGACTGTATCCCAAGCACTCTTTTCTGTGTTTTCCTGAGACTGTGGAGCTGCCAGGGTATTTACAGGTATATCTGTCTTAACCCCGTTCTCTTCCACATCCATATCATGTTTTCTATGCATGTAAAGGATCCGTCCGATCACATGCTTCTGGTCCTGACGTGGAAGGATCATGTCTACAAAGCCATGGTCTAACAGGAATTCCGCTCTCTGGAAGCCTTCCGGCAGCTTCTGTCCAATGGTCTGTTCAATGACTCTTGGGCCTGCAAAGCCGATCAATGCCCCTGGTTCCGCAATGATGATATCGCCTAACATTGCAAAACTTGCAGTTACTCCGCCGGTTGTTGGATCTGTAAGAACGCTGATAAACAGCTGTCCTGCTTCATGGTGACGCTTTAAGGCTGCGGAAGTCTTTGCCATCTGCATCAAGGAAACAATGCCTTCCTGCATTCTGGCACCGCCGGAGCAGGCAAACAGGATCACCGGAAGTTTTTCTTTGGTAGCACGTTCTACTGCCTCAGTGATCTTCTCCCCAACTACATGGCCCATACTGCTCATGATAAAGCGGGCGTCACAGACACCTACAACAGCAGGATTTCCGTCGATCTTTGCCTTTCCAATAACAATGGCTTCATTCAGATTTGTTTTTTCTCTGGCTGCTTCTACCTTTTTTTCGTAATTTGGAAAATCCAGAGGATTGGAAAATGGCATTTCTTTATTCCATTCCTCAAAAGTTCCTACATCGGTAAGCATTTCGATCCTGCGGTAAGCATGAACACGGAAGTAGCCGCCGCATTTGGGGCATACATAGTAATTGTTCTTTACGTCTTCCACATAGATCGGCTGCCCGCATTTATTACATTTGCGCCATAAGCCTTCCGGGATGGATGGTTCTTCTCCTTCATGGCTTACCGGTCTGTATTTGGTATCTATTTTTGTATACGTTTTTCTGAACATGTTGCGCAGCATACGACAACTTCCTTTCTGCATTATCCTTATTCAGGATCATAAATATCCGTCCGGGACCTGGTCGCGGAGGATTTTCCAGATTAAAATCATTTTATGTAGTCCGGGAAATACTTTTCAATAAATCCGGTGTCTGTATCACCCTTCTGAAAAGCCTCATTTTCCAGGATCTCATACTGAAAATCAATATTTGTTTCAATGCCTTCTATGATGACCTCGCCTAAAGCACTGCGCATTTTTGCAATGGCAGATGCCCTGTCTTTATCGTAAACGATCAGTTTCATAAGCATGGAGTCATAGTTAGCAGGTACTTTATAATCATTGTAAATGTGTGTATCCACGCGGACACCATTTCCACCAGGAATATGCACGTTGGTAATGCGGCCCGGACATGGCATAAAGTGCTTTTTCGGGTTTTCCGCATTAATACGACATTCAATGGCATGTCCCTTGATCTGGATGTCTTCCTGTGACACACTTAATGGCTCTCCTGCGGCAACACGGATCTGCTCTTTGATCAGATCGATGCCGGAAACCATCTCTGTTACAGGATGCTCTACCTGGATACGGGTGTTCATTTCCATAAAATAGAAATTTTTGTCTTTATCCAACAAAAACTCAATGGTTCCTGCATTTTCGTAATTCACGGCTTTGGCTGCCTTTACTGCAACTTCACCCATTTTTTTACGAAGTTCAGGGGAAATGACCTCACAAGGGGACTCTTCCATTACCTTCTGATGACGGCGCTGGATGGAGCAGTCACGTTCTCCCAAGTGAACAACATGACCAAACTTGTCACCCATGATCTGAAATTCCACATGACGTGGTTTTTCAATATATTTTTCAATATACATGGTATCATCGGAAAATCCCTTTACAGACTCTAACTGAGCTGCATTAAAATGCTCTGTAAAGTCCTCTTCGCTTCTGGAAATACGCATTCCCTTTCCGCCGCCGCCGGAAGAAGCCTTGATCATGACCGGAAAACCGATCTCTTTTGCCATGGCAAGTCCATCTTCTGCTGTGTATACAGGCTCTTTGCTTCCAGGAACAACAGGAACTCCGGCCTGCATCATGGTATTTCTGGCTTCTGACTTATTTCCCATGCGGTTGATGATCTCAGCAGACGGTCCGATAAAGGTAATGTTGCACTGCTGGCAAAGTTTTGCAAAACGGGCATTTTCTGATAAAAATCCAAATCCCGGATGAATGGCATCTGCCTTCATTGCAACAGTTGCGGAGAGAATACGCTCCATATTCAGATAGCTCTGGCTGGAAGGAGCCGGGCCGATACAGATGGCTTCATCTGCCAGAAGAGTGTGCAGACAATCCTTATCAGCCTCAGAGTAAACCGCAACGGTGCGGATGCCCATTTCACGGCAGGCTCTGATGATGCGGACTGCGATCTCACCTCTGTTTGCGATCAATATCTTATTAAACATTTCAAATCTCCTATGGACCAGTATTATCTATCCGATCATAAAGGTCAGTTCGCCAACAACTGCGATCTTGCCGTCTACCGTAGCAGTTGCTTTTCCTACGCCAACCGGTCCCTTCTGCTTGATGATCTCACATTCCAGTCTTAAACGGTCTCCCGGAACTACTTTGTGCTTGAATTTTACGTTATTTAAGCCGCCAAAATATGCAGTCTTTCCCTTGAAATTCTCCTGGGAAAGAATCGCTACAGCGCCGGTCTGAGCCAGTGCTTCCACGATCAGAACGCCCGGCATAACCGGTTCCTGCGGGAAATGGCCTCTGAAATATGGCTCATCATAAGTAACAGATTTGTAGCCAACTGCCTTTACGCCCGGCTCTAATTCTTCAATACAGTCTACCAGGAGAAATGGATGTCTGTGCGGAATGATCTCCTGGATTTCTTTAATACCCATTAACATGGTTGTTGCCCTCCTATTTTCTCTCGGAACCAATGTTCTCCCGGAACCTTTTTTATTTGGAAAGGTTCCAGGAGGACATCTTATTTAATACGGAATAATGGCTGTCCGTACTCTACTACTTCCTCATTATTTACAAGGATCGCTTCAATAACGCCGTCATATTCGCTTTCGATCTCGTTCATCAGCTTCATAGCTTCAATAATGCCAAGTACCTGTCCCTTTTTCACAGTATCTCCCTCTTTTACGAAGCTTTCTGCATCCGGGGAAGAAGAACTGTAGAAGGTTCCTACTAATGGGGAGGTGATCACTTTATCAGAAGCAATGTCATGGCTTTCTGCTGCTTCCGGTGCAGCTGCAGGTGCTTCTGTGCTTACTCCTGCGGAAGCTGCAGTGACTACAGGTGCTGCACTTGGAGCCGGAACTGCTGCTACAGCGCCAGGTGCGCCAACGGTGATGATCTTTGCTTCTTCTTTCTCTTTCTTAAGGGAAATATGCATATCGCCCTGGTCCAGTTTAAAGCTGGTCAGCTTTGAATCAGATACAGCCTGAACCAGTGTCAGGATTTCATCCATATTCATGTCCACGTTCTCCTTCCTTATGCAGTGAATTTCTTCACGATCAGGCTGGCATTATGTCCGCCAAAGCCTAAAGAGTTGCTGATGGCATAATTTACATCCATAGATACGCCCTCATGCATGGTGTAATCTAAGTCGCAGCCTTCACCTGGATTTTCCAGACCTACCGTTGGATGTACATAGCCGTCTTCAATGCTCTTTACACAGGTAATGAACTCTACACCGCCTGCTGCGCCTAATAAGTGGCCGATCATGGACTTGGTGGAGTTGATCTTTACTTTATTTGCATGATCGCCTAAAGCCAGTTTAATAGCCTTTGTCTCGAATAAGTCATTGTGATGGGTGCTGGTTCCATGAGCATTTACATAATCAAGCTGCTCTGGGGTAATTCCTGCATCCTTCATGGCAAATTCCATTGCCTTTGCAGCGCCGCTTCCATCTTCTGCAGGGGAAGTAATGTGGTATGCATCACAGGTTGCACCGTACCCAACTACTTCTGCCAGGATCTTAGCCCCTCTTGCCTGTGCGTGCTCTAAGGACTCTAATACAACGATACCGGCGCCTTCGCCCATAACGAAACCATTTCTGTCCTGGTCAAATGGGATAGATGCTTTCTTTACATCATCGGTGGTGTTTAATGCAGTTAAGGAGGTAAAGCCAGCCACACCAATTGGAGTAATACTTGCTTCTGTACCGCCTGCTACCATTACATCTGCCTCACCATGCTGGATGGAACGGAATGCTTCGCCGATGGAATGGGTACCAGTTGCACATGCAGTTACTACATTGATGCATTTTCCCTTAAGACCAAACTGGATAGAAACATTTCCTGCTGCCATGTTGCTGATCATTAAAGGTACTAATAATGGCTCTACTCTGCCAGGCCCTTTTTCTAACAGTCTCTTTTCATTACGCTCTAACGCCTGTAAAGAACCGATACCGGATCCTACGCTTACGCCAACACGGAAAGGATCTTCTTTTTCCATGTCAATGCCTGATGTTTCCAGAGCTTCCTTTGCTGCTGCCACTGCGAACTGGCAGAAAGGCTCCATACGGCGTGCAGTCTTTGGATCCATATACTGCTTTGGATCAAAATCTTTTACTTCTGCAGCCAGTTTGCACTTAAAATCAGCTGTATCAAAATGAGTGATCGGTGCAATGCCTACTGTATTTGACTTGACTGCAGTCCAAAAAGCCTCTACACTATTTCCAATTGGGGTAATAGCGCCCATACCTGTTACTACTACTCTTGTATTCATATATTTGACTCCTGTTCTATTTTTGCCTGATTGGCGGTGTAACGAAACAGCGAAAGCTGTTTTACTACATAGCCATGCCTCCATCAACAGATATTACCTGACCGGTAATATAGCGTGCTTCCTCAGATGCTAAAAATGCAACTGCATTTGCAATATCTTCCGTCTCACCAAAAGCCTTCATAGGAATATTTTCCATGATTGCTTTCTTGATATCATCCTTTAATACATCGGTCATTTCTGTCTTAATAAATCCTGGTGCAACTGCATTTACAGTAATACCGCGGCTTGCCAGCTCTTTTGCTGCACTCTTGGTCAGTCCGATGACGCCGGCCTTAGCTGCACAGTAATTTGCCTGTCCTGCATTTCCTAATACACCGGATACAGAAGAAATGTTGATGATGCGGCCGCTCTTCTGCTTTAACATCTGTCTTGCAATGTGACGGGTGCAGTTGAACACGCCCTTTAAGTTGGTCTGGATCACTGCGTCAAAGTCTTCCTCAGACATTTTCATTAACAGGTTGTCTCTTGTGATACCTGCGTTATTTACCAGGATATCCAGACGTCCATGCTCTTTCACTACTGCATCTAACATTTCCTTGCAGCTTTCAAAGTCGGAAACATTGCACTGAACTGCCTGTCCGTTTCCTCCGGCTGCCTGGATTTCTTTTACTACTTCCTCTGCCTTTGCAGCAGAACCATTATAATTTACGATCACAAATGCGCCTTTTGCCGCTAATGTTTTAGCGATCTGGCGTCCAATTCCGCGGCTTGCGCCAGTAACCAGTGCAATCTTTCCTTCCAGCATGTTTATTCTCCTTCTACGCCTCTTTTAAAGCTTCTACTACCTTTTCTATATCCTCTAACTTCTCAACGTTTAATGTTTTTACGCTGCGGTCGATCTTTCTCATAAAGCCAGCCAGTGTCTTTCCTGGTCCGATCTCAATGAAAGTATCCACACCGTCTGCCAGCATGGTTTCCACACACTGCTGCCATTTTACAGAAGAAGAAACCTGCTTTACTAAAAGATCTTTTACAGGTTCTGCCTCTGTTACATACTGGGCAGTCACATTAGCTGCATATGGGATAACCGGCTTGTGGATCTCTACGTTTTCAAGAACCTTTCCCAGCTTCTCGCCTGCGCCAACTAACATTCCTGAATGGAATGGGCCGCTTACATTTAACATAATGGCACGTTTTGCACCTGCTGCCTTTAACTTCTCACAGGCTTCTTCTACTGCTGCTTTCTTACCGGAAATAACGATCTGTCCCGGACAGTTGTAATTGGCGATCCATACACCGTCTATATCAGCAGTTACTTCTTCAATCACTGCTGCATCTAATGCCAGGATGGCTGCCATAGCGCCTTCTCCGGCAGGAACTTCTTCCTGCATGAAGATGCCTCTCTGACGTACCGTTGTAATGGCATCTTCTTCGCTCATAACCCTTGCTGCTGCCAGTGCACAGTACTCGCCAAGGCTTAAACCAGCTGCTACGTCTGGTTTTACGCCATTTTCTTCTAAAACCTTCATCATGGCAATGCTGGTGGTGACCATAGCTGCCTGTGTATATTCTGTAATATCCAGTCTGTCATTCGGCTCAAAGCAAAGCTCCGGAACAGAGAAGCCTAAAAGCTCTGTGGCTTTGTCAAATACCTTGCGGCCTGTTTCTGTCTGCTCATAAAAATCTTTTCCCATACCGCAGGTCTGTGCGCCCTGACCTGGGAAGATAAATGCGATCTTACTCATGTTCATTACTCCCTGTTTAAAAGCGGTTCAAAAAGTACCTAACAACGACCTAAAAGTTTCTCTGTTTGATCCATCATCTCTTCGATCATTTCCTTACAGGTCTGCTCTTTGGAAATAAGACCTGCGATCTGACCAGCCATAACGGTTCCGTTCTTTACATCGCCTTCCTGAACTGCCTTGCGTAAAGTTCCTAAAGTCAGGTATTCCAGTTCCTCAAAGGACTTTCCTTCCTGCTCTAATTTGATGTATTCTCTGGTCATCTGGTTTCTCAGGCAGCGTACCGGATGTCCATGGGTTCTTCCTGTAACAGTGGAGTCGATATCTTTTGCCTTGATGATACGCTCCTTGTAATTTTCATGTACAATAGACTCTTTGGAAACAACGAAGCGGGTACCGATCTGTACTGCCTCTGCACCTAACATAAATGCAGCTGCAATGCCTCTTCCGTCACCAATACCGCCTGCTGCGATCACCGGGATAGAAACAGCGTCAGCAACCTGTGGTACTAAAGTCATGGTAGTCTCTTCGCCGATATGTCCGCCGGACTCCATTCCCTCTGCAACAACAGCGTCAGCTCCATATTTTTCCATACGGCGTGCCAGAGCAACAGATGCAACAACTGGAATGACCTTAACGCCTGCGGCCTTCCACATATCCATATATTTTTCAGGGTTTCCGGCACCTGTGGTAACTACCTTGATGCCTTCTTCTACAACTACTTTTGCTACGTCATCTGCATGTGGGCTTAACAGCATAACATTGACACCAAAAGGCTTCTTTGTCAGCTCTCTTGCCTTTCTGATCTCTTCTCTGACTACTTCGCCAGGAGCGTTTGCGCCGCCGATCAGTCCCAGACCGCCTGCCTCAGATACGGCTGCAGCCAGGTTGTGCTCTGCCACCCATGCCATTCCTCCCTGAATGATGGGATATTCGATTCCTAACATTTCTGTAATTCTTGTATTCATTCTTTCCTCCAAAATTCCGGGATTTTCCCGTAGCCTTGTAGAAACAGCGTGCTTCCATAGTAAGCACGCCGTCCCCCTGTTGCTATTGATGTACACTCCGCTTTTTCGCGGAGCAGCTGACTTTCATTGCCGCCGCCTGGCAGCATGTCTACTTATAATTAAGCCTCAACGCCTTTGTTCTTTAAGTAGTTCATAACATCGCCTACAGTTGCCAGGTTCTCTAAGTCCTCTGCAGGGATCTCTACGGAATACTCATCCTCTAAAGCCATAACCAGCTCGAACAGATCCAGGGAGTCTGCTCCTAAATCGTCCTTAAAAGAGGAAGCCTCTGTGATGCTGTCTGCATCTACGCTTAACTGATCTGCAATAAGTTCTTTCATCTTCTCTAACATGATATTGTTCTCCTTTTTCTGATTAAAATTTATATTTTTATTTAACTTATCCGCTGCGGCAAAGCCACTGCGTGTATATTACGTTATTTATTACTGTCTGTTTACCACTCCAGTAAAACAGCTCCCCAGGTAAGACCTGCGCCAAATCCGGCTAACACCAGCTTGTCTCCGTTTTTAAGCTTTCCGGCTCTGTTTAACTCGTCCAGTAAAATAGGTACGGACGCGCCGGATGTATTTCCATAGTGTTCCATGTTCACCGGGAATTTCTCCAGATCCACTTTCAGGCGTTTTGCAATGGACTCAATGATGCGGTAATTTGCCTGGTGGATGATGAACTGGTCAATATCTTCTGCTGTATTTCCGGTTTCTTCCAAAACTTCTTTGATACACTCTGGAACCTGCTTTACAGCAAATTTGAACACTTCCTGTCCTTCCATGGTCATGTAGCCAAGCTCCGGTTTCTTTCCTAATAAGAAGTTTCCCGTAGAACGGCTTCCACAGGTCAGTACCCCGCCTTTGGCTCCGTTGGAATGCATGTTCAGACCGATGATACCATTTTCAGCTGCTGTTACCACTGCTGCTCCTGCTCCGTCTCCAAAGAGAACGCAGGTGCTTCTGTCTGTCCAGTCTACTAACTTGCTTAACAGGTCAGCGCCGATCACAAGGGCTGTTTTATAAAGACCGGAAGAAATATAGGCATGTGCAGTGCTTAAGGCAAACACGAAACCAGTACATGCAGAACTGATATCAAAGCAGGCTGCATTCACTGCGCCAACTTTCGCCTGTACCTCGCAGGCTCCATTTGGGAAGCAGTAATCCGGTGATGAAGTAGCCAGGATGATCAGGTCGATCTCCTCCGGATCAATTCCCGCCTGCTCAATGGCTCTCGCAGCTGCTTTCGCCGCCATATCTGATGTACTGTCGTCTGTTGCGATCCTTCTCTCTCCGATCCCCGTGCGGCTGCGGATCCACTGGTCATTGGTTTCGACGATCTTTGACAGGTCATCATTTGTTACGATCTGAGCCGGTACATAGGAACCAGTTCCTATAATTTTTGTAGTCATTTTTCTTACCTTTCCGCAGAAATACTTTGAACTTCAAAGTAATACTACAGGAAGAGATACTATTTGTCAAGAAATATTTTTTTAATATTTAATCCACTGTTTTTTCGTTTCTGTTCAGTATTTTCCTGTATTCTTTTATAATCCCCCCTTTATCATTGACTTAATTTCCAAAATTTGCTACTTTTTAATTATACATTGTAAACAATGCATGATGTCCCTTAAGTTAGGGATCGCAGCGGTATGGGGTTCGCAAAGTACAACAAAACAGGAGGTATTTCATTATGAAAACAACAGGGGTTATAAGAAAACTGGACGAGCTTGGACGGATCACCCTTCCTATCGAGCTGAGAAGAAGCCTGAACCTGGACGTAAAAGACGCCCTTGAGATCACAGTCCAGGATGACTGCATCATCCTAAAAAAAGCAGCAAACACAGATATCTTCACCGGGGGAACAGAAGATCTGGTTGAATATGAAGGAAAGAAAGTTTCTAAGGCATCCATTCTGGCGCTGGCAAAGCTGGCTGGTTTGAAGTTAGCTGAGTAAATTACATAAAAACAATTAAAACTGCCGCAAGACCATGAAATCCGTGGTCTTACGGCAGTTTTTTTTATTACTTCTAAATTCATTACACAAAACATGAGGGAATATCTGGCTCAATCCCACAAAACATGAGCGAATATTTCAGCATCACGCACATTTTATTACAGCAGCTGCTGATACACATCTCTCTTGGATATTCCTCTGTCCTTTGCAACTGCTTTCATTGCTTCTTTTTTGTCCATTCCCTGTGACAGATAATGCTCCATATGCTCTTCAATAGGCATCTCTTCCCAGGCGCGTATCTCTTCTTCACGGATCTCTTCTACCGGCTTTCCGGCAATGACGATAACACATTCGCCCTTTGGCTCTTCGGTCTCATAATGCGCCAGAGCCTCTTCAAAAGTAGTCTGGAAGGCGCTTTCAAACTTCTTGGTAAGTTCTCTGCAGATGGTGATCTTCCGGTTTCCCAGTGCCCCGTACAGGTCCTCTAAAGTTGCCACCAGATGATGAGGCGCTTCATAGACGATCATGGTCCTGGTCTCTTTTTTCAGTTCTTCCAGGATCCGCTGGCGTTCTTTTTTATCACTTTTTTCTGCAGGCAGAAATGCCTCAAAACAGAACCTTCTGGTTGGAAGCCCGGACATGGTAAGGGCGGTGATACAGGCTGCAGGTCCTGGAAGTGAAGTGACCGGAATACCTGCTTCATAGCATTGTCTTACCAGTTCTTCTCCCGGATCGGAAATTCCCGGTGTTCCCGCATCGGTGATCAGGGCAATGTTGGTGCCTTCTGCCATTTTTTCTACCAGATATTTTGCCTTTTCCACCTTATTATACTCATGATAACTGGTCATAGGCGTTTTTATGTCAAAATGATTTAACAGCTTGATACTGTGTCTTGTATCTTCCGCTGCGATCAGATCTGCCTCTTTTAATGTTTTTAACACCCGGTAGGTAATGTCTTCCAGATTACCGATGGGTGTTGCACACAGATATAATTTTCCTGTCATGTACCTTTCCTCCGCAAGCGCTTTTTAATACCCGTAAGTAGTCCGTATCTCCTGTGAATACTCCCCGTTCTCATCAAATACAATAACCGGCGCTTCTACCTTCATCAGGGCTCCGCCGCCTCTTACTGCCTCAATCAGCACCATATTGGCTTTCCGGTCCTTATAAGGATGTACAAATTTCATCCGTTTAGGCTCTAAACCATACTGCTTCATAGTCTGTAAGATCTCGATCAGCCTTCTTGGGCGGTGGACCATATAAAACCGGCCCCCTGGTTTTAACACTCTTGTGCCTTCTCTTACCACATCATCTAAGGTGCAAAGCACCTCATGACGGGCAATGGCCTTGGCATCTCCCGGGTTTTTAATGCCGTGGGCATCATTCATATAAGGTGGATTGCTGGTGACTACATCAAAAGAAGCCAGTGCAAACCTGCTTCCGGCCTCCTTGATATCTCCTGTTACGATCTCCACCTTTTCTTCCAGGTGATTGTATTTCACACTTCTCCTGGCCATATCCGCAGACTCTTCCTGGATCTCAAGGCCGGTAAAGTGCCTTCCTTCTGTTTTTGCTTCTAAAAGAATGGGGATAATACCGGTTCCTGTTCCCAGATCCAGCGCCTTTTCTCCCGGCTTTACCACTGCAAAACCGGACAGCAGCACCGCATCCATCCCAAAACAGAAGGTGCCTTTTCTCTGGATGATGCCGTAATGATTTCTCTGAAGATCATCGATCCGCTCATCATCCCTTAAAAGGATATTTCCTTCCTGTCTCCAGCTGTGTTCCATTTCACTATTTATCATTCAACCTTGACTTTCCTTCCCTCTTTTCCAGTGCTTCCAGTTTCTTTAACTCTGCTTCGTCCTGCTTTTCGCCGCCTTTGCCCTTCTTTCTTCTGGGCTTAAACTTTAACTGGTCTACCTTGTATTCACGGATCTCTTTTTCGTCTTTATCTACTACTACGATCACCTTTACAGTCTGGCGCAGCACATTTACACTGTGTACTTCTCCCCTCAGGCCGTCTGCAGTGGTAACTGTATCACCAATTCCCGGCAGTTTGCTGTTTAATACCTCGTAGGTCTCTTCCTCATTTTTCAGGCAGCACATCAGTCTTCCGCACACGCCGGAAATCTTAGTTGGATTTAAGGACAGGTTCTGCTCCTTTGCCATTTTAATAGAAACCGGGATGAACTCAGACAGATAAGAATGGCAGCACAGCGGTCTTCCGCAGATGCCGATACCACCCAAGATCTTGGTCTCGTCTCTCACACCTACCTGCCGCAGCTCAATACGGGTCTTAAATACACTTGCAAGGTCCTTTACCAGCTCTCTGAAGTCAATTCTTCCGTCTGCTGTAAAGTAAAACAGCACCTTATTATTGTCAAAAGTATATTCCGCATCGATCAGCTTCATTTCCAGGTTGTGCTTTTTGATCTTTTCCTGGCAGATCTTAAATGCTTCTTTTTCTTTCTCTTTGTTCTTTGCCTCAATGGCACGGTCCTCATCCGTTGCCATACGGATCACCGGTTTAAGAGGCGGTATTACCTTTGTCTCATCTACTTCTCTGTTTCCAAGAACTACGTAACCGTATTCAATACCTCTGGCAGTTTCTACGATCACATGGTCCCCAATTTTTATCTGACGGTCTGCAGGATCAAAATAGTAGATCTTTCCGGCAGCCCTAAAACGCACTCCGATTACTGTTAACATTTCTCTTACTTAATTTCCTTTCCTAAAACACCCTTAAAATACAATTCTATTAATTCTCTTTCATGGTCAGAAGTAAAAGCTCCATGACCAGTTCCATATTTACATTGGCATCTAAACGGACTCTGGCCTTATCAATGGCCCCTAAGATCTGTTCCAGCCCTTCATAACTGCTTAAAGACGCCGCCTTCTTCACTGCGGAAAACTCATCCTTGAAAATGAGAAGGTTTAAATCTTTGGTAGTTTTATACATCAGGATATCACGGTACCACATCTGCATAAAATCCAGACATTCCTTAATATCCGTATTGTCATCTTTTAATTTGCGGATCACATCCAAAAGCTGGGAAATATCCATTTCCTTGATTTCCTTTAACAGCTTTAAAATCTCTTCATACATCATCTTAAAGTCCTCTGACTGGGCCAGATGAATTGCTTTGCCCAGATTTCCTCTTGCAAATGCACTGTATATTTCTGCCTGAATGTCCTTTACCTGAAGCTTTTCTTCCAGATAAGTCTTCACAACAGAGTCTTTTAATGGTTTCAGTTTCAGCTGCACACACCGTGAAAGAATGGTCTGTAAAAATGCATCCTGGTTTGTAGTCAAAAGCATGATCACTGCATAGGCCGGTGGCTCTTCTATGGTCTTTAAAAGAGCATTCTGGGCCTGCACCGTCATTTTCTGCGCTTCATCTACAATATAGATCTTATACTGGCTACTGTAAGGACGCACCATAATGGTATCATTGATCTGCTCACGGATATCATCTACACCCATACTGGCCGGTTTTTCATGTGTTACATAGATCAGATCCGGGTGGTTTCCTGACAGGACCTGCTTGCAGGCATGACACTGCATACAGGGCTCTCTGCCTCCTTCTTCACAGAGAAGAGTCATGGCAAAGGCATTTGCAAGGGTCTTTTTTCCCATTCCTTCTTCGCCGCTTAGAATATAAGCGTGGGAAACTTTCCCCGTTGCTGCCGCATTCTGAAAATGTTCTTTGATCTGTTCATGTCCTAAGATGTCTTTAAATTCAAGCATGTGGCCACCTCCCCCAGTACCTTGTTTGTTACCGGATGCTCTGCACTTTGTGCTCTCACGATCTTATCACTATGATAACATAATTACTTTTTCCTGTACACACTTTTTCCAGGTGCAAAAATCTCCAGTGCAATTACCATTCACAGGCTCCATGACCAGCCGCCTAGTGCCCTCTTACCCGATCCTGATACTCAGAAGGCGCGATCCCCACTATTTTCTTAAACTGGGCGCTGAAATAGGCTGTATCTGAATAGCCCGCAGCATCTGCTACTTCATATACCTTTAAATTTCCCTCTTTTAACAGTTCCATTGCCACTTTCATGCGGTAATAAGAAAGATAGGTGGTAAATGTATAATCTGTCTCTTTTTTGAACACACGGCTTAAATAGCCTTCGCTGATCTGCAGCTGCTCTGCCACTGTACTGATATTGATATCTTCTTTATAATGTTCACGGATCTGTTTGATCGCCTGCTCTACATACTTATTTTTTGCTTTTCTGTCTGCATTAAACCGGAAAATAGGCGTTTCTTCCTCTTCTTTCTGCCGGAGCCGGTCTCCTTCTTCTAACTGGTCGATGATCCGGGTCACTGCCTGCTCCAGATCACCGTCCTTTAATGGCTTTAACAGATAATCGCTGACTCCCAGCTTCACCGCACTCTGGGCATATTTAAAATCCCCATAAGCCGTCAGGATAATAAATTTCGCCCTGTTTCCCTGTTCCCGCAGCTTTGCGATCATTTCCACGCCGTCCATACGGGGCATTTTCAGGTCTGTAACGATAATATCCGGTGAAAGGCGGCGGATCACCTCTGCCCCTTCTTCCCCATTGGCAGCTTCCCCGGCGATCATACAGTTTAATGCATCCCAGTTAATGGTAAATATAATGCCTTTTCTGGCAATCTCTTCATCTTCTACCACTACTACTTTATACATCGTCCCCCTCCTTTCTAAGATGTCCTCTCAGGGTCTTTCGGCACCAAAAGATCCCGAGCGAACATCCGGCAGTCTCAAAGTGACAGTTGTTCCGTCTTCTGTCACTTCTGCCTTCAGGCCATATTCATTTCCATAATATAATTTTAATATCCTCATAATATTATAAAGCCCCAGATGTCCTTCCCGCTTCTCCGGTTCCGGACTGTTGATCCAGGCCAATATCTCCGGGCTCATGCCACGGCCGTCATCGGTAATGGAAATATTTAAAACATCTCCTTCACGGCCTGCATAAATACAGATATATCCATTTTCACAGCCTTCCAGCCCATGAATAATAGCATTTTCAACCAACGGCTGTAAGATCATTTTCGGCACCAGGCACTCCTCTAACTGGTCCGGTATCTCCTTTTCACACAAGAACCGGCCTGTAAAGCGGATCTTCTGCACTTCTACATAGCTGTCAATGGTCTCCAGTTCCTCTCTTAAAGGGATAAATGGCTTACTGGAAATGCTTTTTCGCAATATGATCGCCAGATTTTCCGCCAGCACTGCGATCCGTGGCACCTGGCGGATCCTTGCTTCCCATTTGATGGTGTCCAGCGTGTTATAGAGAAAATGGGGATTTAACTGGGTCTGGTATAATTTTAATGTTGTTTCATTCAGGTCCTTCTGCCTCTGCACCTTATCTTCCAGATACCGGCCCAGATCTTCTGTCATCTGGTTAAAGCTGCGGGTAAGACGTCCCATTTCATCATTGGACTGGGTATGGATACGGATAGAAAGATCACCCTTTTTCACTTTTTCCATAGCTTCATCTAATGTCTGTACCGGGCGGGCAATACTGCCTGTAAGTACGCCTGATACAGCCAGGCAGAGGAATAATCCCAACGCTGACAGGCATAGGCTGACGGTCCACATAGTCTGCACAGCTGGCTGGCTCATAGGCGCCTGGCGGCATAAGAGAAAATAAAAGCCAGTTTTTCCTCCATGGCTTACCAGATACTGTTCCCTGTCATGGCCTGCATCGGACATTTTCCTGTTTTCCAGTATCTTTTCGATCATGTCACCTGTCTGAACCTGGCTCTTGTCCTGTCCAGAGCAGTACACCGTCCGTTTATGGGTATCTAAAAGCAGCAGCACATCCCCAGATGACACCTCTGCCCCTAAAAGATCATCCAGGTTTTCCCTTGTAAAATCAAAAACAATATAGCCAGTTTTTGCACCGCCTTCTGTATACAGCGGTCTTGCACCCTGAAGCAGAATGTCCCCGTCCGTAATAGAAAGATCCGGATCAGTCCTGTAATATACAATATCATCCGTTCTGGAAGCCTTTCTTAAAAGCCCCCAGAATACAGGCAGGTCTTTTTCCTTCCCCTCTGTATCCGTCGTATAGCACAGACGGCCTCCTGAATCATAAATAGAAAACCGGGCATATCCTGAGGTTTCCTGGGTGGCCTGATATAAAGATAAGTACATCTCCCTCTGGTGATCTGCTTCACTTTTTTCGATCATAATCCGGGCTGTCTTTTTATCCGTGGCAATGGTCTTGCAGGCTTCCTCGCATTTTTCAAAAACTGCTTCCAGTCGCGCCTCTGCCTTTGTGATCTGAGTCCGCCCCTCATCTAAATTCTGCCGGTCAAGTGCTGCCGTAAACAGCCGGATCATAACCACACTGGAGCACAATAAAGGCACCAGTGCCGTCAGCAGACAGGCAAGAAAGATCTTTTTATGAAATGAAAGCTTATTTAATATCTTCATCTTTTTCCCTGCCTTCTTTATTACTGTTCCTGTTCATGGGCTGAACCAGACTTTTCTTCCATAATAAGCTTCCAGATATTTAAAACTTCCTGCTGTCTGGAATATCTCTGTTTCAGATCTTCATCTGACCGGTCATTCTCTGCAGCCACATCTTCTGCCGGTTGGCGTAAAAGCTGGGTCCGTAAAAGCCATTTTGTATCATCACAGGTAGTGTAGGTTACAAATGCTTCAGAAGCATCCAGATTTGGGGTTCTTTTCCGGATCGCAGTTCCGTCTTCAAAGAAACATTCTCCTTCTTCCGGATCAATGTAATCTACGTCCTGACCTGCAGCCAACATCGCTTTCGCTGCCTCTTCTGAGGTAACGCCAATAGAATAGCGGCCGTCAGAAATGCCCTGTTCCACCTCTTTAAAGGTCTCCGGCATCTGATACTGCATATTTTCCGCTAAAAGGTCCAGAAATTCTTCTTTTTCACTGTTTTTTGCCGCCTCTGTGAGAACAGAAGCAGCCATATCTGATTTAAGCGGGTCCGGCACTGCCACGCGGCCTTTCCACCGTGGTTCTAACAAGCTGTCCCAGCCTGTTGGCAGCTCTCTGTAGGTCACTACATTGGTATTATATAAAATCACAAAGGATACCGCTGAATACCCTGTCCAGGCATCTTTGCCTGTCTGCCAGTACTCTTTGCCTTCCTCTAAGGCGTCCGCACTGACCCCAAAGGCCACATCCCAGTCTGCCTCTTCTTTTTCCAGCTGGGAAAGCATCTCCTTTGCAGAGCCTGTTTCTACCCTTACATTCCAGCCGGTACGCTCCTCAAATTCCTTGATCACCGGCTCCCATTCTTTCCTTTCCTGGGCAGTAAATACGGTCAGGGCATAGTTCTCCGGTTCTGCCTGTTCCTGCACCAGATCGTCAGCCCGGCGGCAGCCTGTAAGAACTGTTCCAGCCAATATTGCAGCTGCAGATATGACCGATAAAAAGAACAGGGAACGCCCTTTTTTGCATTCCCTGTTGAAAAATTTATGTGTTTTATATACTGCATTTCTGTCTGCTTTTCCTGTATACATGCTGCGGTGCCCCTTGTATTTTTTAGACTCGCAAACACGCGCTGACGCGCTCTACTGTCCGCTAATGCGGACGGTTTGTTCGTTCCATCAGTATACCAGAAAAACAGTTCCATTTCCACACTTTTACAGCCCCAAAAACCTCTCAAACACTACGCAGGCCCGGACTGCATCTTCCTCTTTTTCCATTTCACAGAAGATACGAAGTAACGGCTCTGTACCGGAAAATCTGGCGCTTACCCAGCCACCATTTTTAAAGTAGACCTTGCAGCCGTCCTGATAAGAAACACGGGATACCTCAAATGGCAGTTCCGGCAGTTTCTGCTCTTCTAACAGCACTTTCTGTATACGTGCCTTTTCCTCTGCTGTAAAACGGTAGCTGCGCTCTTCCATATGAGTCTCACCGTACTGGTCCTCAATATCCTTTACGATCTCAGAAAGGCTCTTACCGGTCACTGCGATCATTTCTACCAGAAGGCTTGCTGCATAGATACCGTCTTTTCCATGGATATGACCTTTTACAGTCAGGCCACCGGAAGACTCACCGCCAATAATGGCATCTGTCTCCTGCATCTTTGCAGAAATATACTTAAAGCCTACAGGCACTTCATAACACTTCTGGCCAAAGCTTTCAGCCACCTTGTCCAACATATGAGTGGTTGCCAGGTTTCGTACTGCATCGCCCCGCCAACCCTTATATTTCAGAAGATAATAATACAGCATAACTAAGATCTGGTTGGCGTGAAGATAATGTCCCTTATCGTCAATAACGCCTAACCTGTCTGCGTCACCGTCTGTCGCAATACCAATATCACAATAACGGTCCAGCACATAGTTCTGAAGGTTCTTAAGGGTATCTTGTGCCGGAGCCGGCATCTTACCTCCAAACAGTGTATCATGCTGGGCATTAATGGTTTCTACCGTACATCTTGCAACTGCCAGAATGGTGCTTAAAGCCGTCAGGCTGACACCATACATAGGGTCAACAGCTACTCTCAGATCGCGCTTTCTGATCGCATCTACATTGATCACAGATAAGATATTATCCAGATATTCATTCATTGGATTGATTTCTTCTACAATGCCCTGTTTTACCAGTTCTGTATAACTTGGCGGCGGCATCTGCCCGTCCTCTTCGTGACATGGTGTATACAGCTTTTCCGCCTCTAACAGCCATTTTTCAATGTCCTTTGTCTGAAGCTCATCTGCGTCTCTTCCGCCGTATGTAAACACCTTGATGCCATTGTAGATCGCCGGGTTATGGCTGGCAGTGACCATCATTCCATAGTCCAGCTCATGTTTCATCACATAAAACATTAACAACGGAGTCGGCGCGCTGCGGTTTACAAACTGTACGTGGATCCCCTCTTTTCCAAGAATCTGGCATGCCCAGATCACAGCCTCTTTGGAGAGGAAACGGCGGTCATAACCGATGACCACACTTTTTGTATCTTTATGTTCTGCCTTCATTTTCAGGCACATGGCTAAGGTCAGCTTCTGTATATTTTCCTTGGTAAACTCTTCTCCGATGATCGCACGCCAGCCGCCAGTTCCAAATTTTACCATTTGTGTGTTCCTCCCATCTTTTCAATATACATAGACTTACAAAGCCTGCGCCAGAGGCGCAGGCACTGTTTTCATGTTGCAGTATGAAACAAATTAAACGATCGATACCTTACCTTTACTTACCTTCAGGAAGATAAGCAGGGAAATAACTGTACTGACAGTAAGGATCGATGCCAGCGCTGCTGCTGTACCAAAGCTGTTTCTTACAACCTCTGTATAAATGGCTACAGAAATAGTACTGGTCTTGCCGCCGTAAAGCATAACGCTGGAAGACAGCTCATTGATACAGGTGATCCAGCTTAAAATCGCACCGGATAATACGCCAGGTGCCATTAATCTTGCTGTCACCTTGATAAATGTCTGCATAGGTGATACTCCAAGACTGATAGACGCTTCTTCTACGCTTGGATCCATCTGCTGTAAGAAAGCACTGCCGGAACGTACCGTATAAGGCAGTTTTCGTACAACAAAGGCAATGATCATGATCACTGCGGTTCCTGTAAGGATCACAGGTTCCTTGTTAAATGCCACGATCAGGCTGATACCAAGAACTGCGCCTGGAATTACGAATGGGAACATGATCAGCAGATCCATTAACTGTCCTGCAAAGCCCTTCTGGCGCACAACGATATAGGAGATCAGCATACCAATAATGATGATAAATATAATGGCAATGGTTGAAAATACAAAGGTATTGCGGATATTGGTCCACAGACGGTTAAAAATCGTAATATAGCTTCCCAGGCTGAAGCCTTTCTTAAATCCTGTAAAGTCGCTCTTGATAAAGCTGCTGACGATAACTACGATCTGAGGAAGGATACCGATAAATGTAACCAGCATAACCGGGAATGTTGCCAGGAAACGCTTTACTCCGTGAAGTTCCTCTTCCTTTGGCGGACGCATGGCAGTCATTACATAGTTCTTCTTTGTAACAAAATGCTTCTGCACCAGAAGGACTGTGGTAGAACAGAATACTACTACTACAGAAAGAGCACTTGCCAGGTGGGCATTTCCGCCGATCTCACTCATGTACTCATTATATACAAGAACAGGAAGTACCATATAACCTTCGCCGATGAGCATTGGAGTACCAAAGTCTGCCAGACTGGTCATAAATACCATAATGGCACCGGCTGCAATAGACGGAAGGACTACCGGCAGTGTAATGGTCCAAAGTCTGCGAAGCTTGTTGCTTCCCAGGTTCTCTGCAGCCTCTTCCAGACTGGAGTCGATGCTTCCCATAGCACCGGAGGTATACAGATAAACATAAGGGAACAGCTTAAAAGTAAATACCAGGATGATACCCAGTTTTCCGTAAATACTTGGAAGATGGATACCAAACTGGGAAAACATATTTGTCACCAGACCAGAACGTCCAAACAACATGATCCAGCTGTAGGCGCCGATAAATGGCGGGCTCATAAGGCTCATGATGATAAAAATATGGATGAACTGCTTGCCCCATACATTATAACGGGACATTACATAGGCAATGGGAACACCTACAACCAGTGTGGTGATCGTTGTTACCACAGATACAAAAATACTTCTTCCCAATGCGGAATAATAATATTTCTTTGTGAAAAATCGGATATAGTTCTCAAAGGTAAAGCCGTCCACCTTGGTTGAGAAAAAGCTTCGGGTGATCAGGGTACAGAAGGGATAGATCAGAAATACCAGCATAAATCCCACAACTGCCACTTTCACCCAGAACCAGAAGTCTAACTTCTTTCCGGAACCTACCATGAGATCACCTCCTGGGTCGCTGAATCATATACACCTACGGCGCGGATGTCAAAGTTTACCTTTACCTTTTGTCCGTCCGGGCGAAGTTCATGTACATCTTTTGTATACTCATTTAACTGTACGGTCTGTCCATTATCCAACAGGATCTCATATTCAATGAAGTCACCTAAGAAAGTGGAAATGATAATGGTTCCCGGCAGTCCCTCTTTATCGTCAAAGAACAGCTGCTCCGGTCTTGCGGAAATAATTCCCTTACCGGTAAATGGCTTCTTTAAGGTACAGGTAATAGAACACTCTCCCTTAATATCCAGCACTGCCTGATTTGGGTCATCTCCCTTAACATCACACTCTACAAAGTTGGAAACACCGATAAATCCGGCTACAAAGGTATTTTCCGGCTTTTTATAAATCTCTTCAGGAGTTCCCACCTGCATAATATTTCCTTCCTTCATAACAGCGATCCGGTCGGAAATAGCCAGTGCCTCTTCCTGGTCATGGGTTACATAGATGGTTGTAATTCCCAGACGGCGCTGCAGCTTCTTAATAACCGTTCTCATCTGCACACGCAGCTTTGCATCCAGGTTAGACAGTGGTTCGTCCATCAACAGAACTCCAGGTTCAATAACGAACGCTCTTGCTAAAGCTACTCGCTGCTGCTGTCCACCGGAAAGTTCATTTGGCTTTCTGTCCTTTAACTTGCCGATCTGCACCAGTTCCAGGGCTTCTTCTACCTTTCCAGGGATCTGATCCTTTGGACACTTTTTCGCTTTCAGGCCGTATGCTACGTTTTCAGCCACTGTCAGATGTGGGAAAATCGCATAGTTCTGGAAGACCATACCGATGTCTCTTTTATGAGCCTCCAGATTGTTGATCACCCGGTCATCAAAACAGATCTCTCCTCCGTCTACTGTATTAAATCCTGCGATCATACGCAGAAGGGTGGTTTTTCCGCATCCGGACGGCCCTAAAAGGGTAAAAAATTCTCCCTGTTTAATATCCAGGCTTACTCCGTTTAATGCTGTAAAATCACCGTATTTTTTCACGGCATTTTTAATGATCACTGCATGGCTCATATATCTGGTCCTCCTTTTTGTTCAATGTCCTCTCAAAATCTTTCTGCAACCGCTTTTCTGGAAGACACTCCCACTTTTTACATTCCTTATATATGCGAAAGACTGCCCGCCCGCCAGGGCCAGGCAGTCTTTCTATTATTTGTTTCCCGTTACTTTCATTTCAGAAAGATTAATCTACCATAATATCATTGAAGTGTTCAATAATGGACTCTTTTTCATTTGCAGCCCAGTCAAAGTCATAATCAACTAATACCAGGTCGCTCAGCTTTGCCAGTCCATCTGCAACGTCCATATCACTTCTTACAGGACGACGTCCCCAGTTCTCGCTCTGCTCTGTCTGGCACTCTTTAGAGGTAACGAAGTCGATGAACAGTTTTGCATTTTCTTCATTCGGGCATCCCTTAACAAGAGCTACACCATCCGGAACTGCACTGGTTCCATCCTTTGGATATACAAATCCAACAGAAGGATCATCCTTGTACTGAACAGCTGCTTTCTCAAGAGTAAGACCTACATAGAACTCACCGTCAGCTACCATCTTGTGGCACTTACCTGAAGAGTCAACGATCTTTCCATCCAGGTTGTCATACAGTTTCTTGATGAAATCCCATCCATCTTCCTTGCCGCCATGACCCAGGATCATAGTACATAACTGGGTGTAAGCAGAACCGGATTTAGATGGCAGGCAGTATGCAATTTTGCCCTTCCACTCAGGCTTTGTCAGATCTTCCCAGGTCTCCGGAATGGTCATTCCGTCTTTTTCGATCAGATCTTTATTGTAGAACAGTACCATTGGCAGTGGGCTTTCACCGATCCACTTGTCATCCGGGTCTTTGTACTCTTCTGCAATTACATCATCATTTGCACAAACATATGGTGCGAAGTAATCCTTAAATGCTGCCAGGGAGTCAGCACCGCCGCCCCAGAGTACATCAGCGATCGGGTTAGCAGACTCAGCTGCAATACGGTTGCACAGCTCGCCGGTTCCGGCTGCTACTACTTCTACCTTAACATTTGGATACTTCTCCATGAACAGGTTCACACCTGCATTTAACGGATCTGCATCATGAGGAGAATATACAACTACGGTACCGGAGTAATCTTCCGGAGCTTTCTCAGCAGTTGCCTCAGACTCTTTTGCTTCTTCTTTAGACTCTTCCTTAGCTTCTGCTGCTGTTGTTTCCTCTGCCTTGGTCTCTGCCGGTGCTGCGGTAGTAGCGGTGTTTCCGCCTCCACATGCGGTCATACTCAGTACCATCATGGCTGCCAGTGACGCTGCTGCAAATCTTTTTTTCATATACACCTCTCCTTTTCTATGTACCCTCCCGGTACATCGTTCCCGGTCTCACCGGGACTTAAATAAATTTTGCAGTCTGAAAACTGCTTCTCACGTTCTTTGGAGTTTTCGTTACAGATCATATAGCATGTACCGTAACTTTTCACTCCTGATGTTGTTATTATATAATTTTATTATGCATTTTTCCATTTGTTATTCTAACTTTTGTTGTGTTATTCTGAACTTTTGTATAATTTTTAAGTCGTATTTTATATTTATATGTGCATAGTACACATACACCAGCAATAAAACAGGACCGTCCTGTCATAAACGCAGCTAACTTCTTACTATTACTACGTCTATTTACAACGGTCCTGTTTTCATCTGTCGATTTTTTCTGTTACAATACTTCTACCTTAAATTACCCTGTTCTGCACAGACAGAGCACCTGTATTTTACCACTTATAATGCTTGATCAGCGCCTGGGTTCCCAGATCTCCCATGCCTTCCTCTTCCAGTTTTTTACAAATTCCAAGAACATCCTCTAACACATCTAATTTGGTTCCTCTTTCGGATGCTTCCTCATCTGCAAGGCTCATATCCTTGATAAAATGCTTTAAGAAGAAGCCCGGTGCATAGTCATCTTTTGCTGCCTTGGAAGCTACATTATTCATCTGGGCGCTTCCTGCAGCACCTGTGGAAATAGATTTAAGCATTACATCTACGTCCAGTCCTGCATTCTTTGCATAGACCATAGCCTCGCATGCGCCTGCTAAAGCACCTGCAATGGCGATCTGATTACACATCTTGGTGTGCTGTCCGTTTCCGGACTTTCCTTCGTAGTTGATAGCCTTTCCCATTGCCTCAAATACAGGCAGACAGGTATCAAAGTCCTCTTTATCACCGCCTACTAAAATAGTCAGTGTTCCCGCCTTTGCACCGCTGTCACCGCCGGTTACAGGGGCATCTAAGCCATGAAGTCCCCTATTCTTTGCCTCTTCATAGATCTGCTGGTCTAACTTCGGGCTTGTAGTGGTCATGTCGATCACATAAGTGCCTTTATCTGCATTTTCAAGGATACCATTTTCCCCGAAATATACTTCCTCTACATCCTTAGGATATCCAACAATGGTAATGACCACATCTCTGCCTTTAGAGCAGTCTGCCACTGTATCACACCATACAGCGCCCTCTGCGATCACATCCTCCACCTTTGACTTTGTTCTGGTATAAATAGAAACCTCATAACCAGCCTTCATCAGATTGCGCACCATGGATTTTCCCATAATGCCAACGCCAATAAATCCAATTTTCTTTAACATCTGTTTCTCCTTTCCTTCGTTACACAAAATGTCCTTTATGATTTCTTCTATACACGGTTCAAGCCCGGTATTTTCATATTGTTTATTGATCCCGCACTGATCCAGACGTTCTTTTGCAAAGTCCTTTTCATCAGCTAAGAACCTTCGGCACATTTCCGCATACTTGGGATTTTTCTGGGTATTTTCCCTGTCTAATGCCCGCTGTAAACGAATACGATCTTCCACATGGATATATAAAGGGACCATGACCTCTGCCCCATAATAACTGCAGAGCTTTTCATAAGACTCCAATGTTCCCATCATCAGATAACTGCCGGATCCCAGATCGATCTGCCCGTCATCTGCCGTAAAATAACTCCACGGCCCGTAAATGGTATCATAAGTGCGGCATTCGATCACTTTACCTGCATCTTTCATAGTTTGAAGCTGCTTTTCATCGGTAAAAATGTATTCCACCCCATTGGTTTCCCCATCACGGATGGGCCTGGTGGTGTACATGCGGACTGTTCCAAGTTCTGGCAGTTCCTTTACCAGACGTTTGTAAATGGTGTCCTTACCTGAGGCACTTTTTCCCATTACATAATAAATCTTTCCCATTATGTTTCCATCTTTCTCTTTCTTTTTAAACGGACCTGCCACCTGATAATGCCATTACCTGTATGGTGACAAGGTCTGTATCTTCCAGTCCCTGGACCGGCAGATCTTTTTCTATATAATCCTGTAATGTTTTCAGTATTTCTTCTGTGATCTGCTCTCCCGGCGCTAACAGCGGGATACCCGGCGGATAAATATAGGCAAATTCCCCGCAGATGCGGCCGCAGCTTTCTTTTAAAGGCACTGCTTCCTTTTCCCCGTCCATTGCTTTAAAAACAGGCATCACCTGCTTTGCATGACGGCTGTAAACATTTTCATCAGGATCATCATTGCAGATATTTCCATTTTTTTCCAGTTCTTTGTCAATTTCAAGTAATGCCTTTTTCAGACGTTTCAGCCCCTTTTTGCTGTCTCCAATGGCTGCAATGGCTGTTACATAATCAGCACCGCACATTTCCATTTCCAGATGATATTTTTCCCTTAAGATCTGGGAAAGCATTTCTCCGGTAAGCCCGCTACCTCTTACTGAGACAACGATCTTGGAAATATCCACATCAAAAATCCCTGCTGTTCCCCTCAGGTCCCGTTCTACCAGGCGCAGGGGCTTCATTTTTCCCAGTTTTTTTCGTATCTTAAGCAAAGCAGCTTCAAATTCAGCCACTTTACCTTCTTTTCTATACTGATCCATGAGAAAAATGCTGTTCTCAATGGACGCCATAAGCACATAAGAAGGACTGCTGCTCTGATAGATCTGCAGATAACGCTCTACCTTTTTCACATCCAGATAGCAGCCACCATCCGGCCTGTTATTTTTCACATGGAGCAGCGCTGTCTGGGTAAGACTTGGCAGTGTTTTATGCACACTCTGGATCACCGCATCTGCTCCCAGTTCAAGGGCTGACTTTGGAAACGCATCTCCATAAGCAAAATGAGCGCCATGAGCCTCATCTACGATCAGGGGAAGACCCGCTTTATGGACGATTTCTGCAATTGCCTTCACATCAGAAACGATCCCGTCATACGTAGGCGAAACCATCAGTACTGCCTGGATATCAGGATCCTTTTTTAATGCGTTTTCCACATCTTCCGGTAAAATTCCGCCCTGTATCCCCAATCCAGGAACCGACTGTGGATAAACATAAACTGCTTCCAGATGGTTTAAATAGATCCCATGATACACCGCCTTATGGCAGTTCCGGCTGACTAATATCTTTCCCCTGTGGGGAACGGCTGCGCTGATGGCCGACAGCAGCCCGCAGGTGCTTCCATTTACAAGATACCATGTGTGGTCCGAACCGTAAAGGCTGGATGCCCATTTCATGGACTCTTTTAAAATTCCTTCTGGATGATGGAGATTGTCAAAACCATCAATTTCTGTTATATCCACAGAAAATGGATCTGGAAAGGACAGTTTTATACCTTCTGCCCGCTTATGTCCCGGCATATGAAAGGGATACATATCCAATCTCCGGTACTTTTTTAAACGTTCAATGAGAAGTTCCTCTTTTTTCACCTTTTTCTGCTCCCGGTTCCCGCGTAAAGCCCTTTTTCATTTTGCAGCTGCAAAAGGCGGATCACTGTAGCACGCAGCTGACGGCGGTTTCTCACCTGGATGAATTTATCCGGATACTGTGCTCCCACCCGTTTATAATCTTCCTTCTTTTCCCGGCTGCGTCCATTTTTCAGGATCCATAAGATAAATTCTTTATCCATCTTTTCTATACAGCCATCTGCCATGCTTTTTCTGGTATGGCCTTTGTATCTGTAATAACGGCGCAGCGCCTGCCACAGACAGATCCATCTTGGATAATCCATAAAAATGATCAGGTCTGCTTCTTTCATCCGCCTTTTCTGACAGAATTTTTCGTAATTTCCGTCAATGACCCAGCCACGCTCTTTATTTTCCTCTAAAAACTGCTCACAAAGCCGGTTCCCTTCTGCTTCCTTTCGCTCCTTCCAGCCTGCTTCAAACTGAAGTTTGTCCAAATGGAGCACCGGACAGCCAAGGATCTTGCCCAGTTTTGCTGCCAGCACCGATTTACCGGAGCCGGTATATCCGATCACTGCAATTTTCATTTTTTCCTTCCCCGAATGTTAAAGCACTATTGAAAAAATCCCCTGCAAGGGCCTTATACCTGTTATAAAGTCTCTGCAGGGGATTGGCTGCCTAAAACAGCTTATTTATTATTTTGTTGCAGTTCTTGTTTTCATGAATATGGAAACAAGAAGATGTCATGGCTGAACTGTAACATTATTTTTCTCTTGTTTCAGTCATTTTCTTAACATCTGCGATAAATGTGCTAAGATCAGCAACACCAAGGTCGCCCTTGTCACGGCTTCTTACAGTGATCTTGCCTTCTGCTGCTTCCTTCTCACCTAATACCAGCATGAACGGAACTTTCTCTAACTGAGCCTGACGGATCTTGTATCCAACCTTCTCATCCTTACGGTCTAACTCTGTACGGATACCGGCTGCTTTTAACTGATCATACACACCCTGGGCATATTCCATGGACTTTTCTGATACAGGAATAACCTTAACCTGAACAGGAGCCAGCCATACTGGGAACTTGCCAGCGAAATGCTCGATCAGGATACCGATGAAACGCTCAATAGAACCGAAGCATACACGGTGGATCATAATAGGACGCTTCTTAGTACCATCTTCTGCTACATACTCAGCCTCAAAACGCTGTGGAAGCTGGAAGTCAAGCTGAATGGTACCACACTGCCAGGTACGTCCGATAGAGTCTCTTAAGTGGAAGTCGATCTTAGGTCCGTAGAATGCGCCGTCGCCTTCATTTACAATGTACTTTAAGCCCATTTCATCCAGTGCATTTCTCAGGCCGTTTGTTGCCATCTCCCAATCTTCATCAGATCCCATGGAATCTTCCGGTCTGGTAGAAAGCTCTACGAAATAATCAAATCCAAACTGAGAGTAAACTTCATTGATCAGTCTTGTAACGCCCTTGATCTCGTCAGTGATCTGATCCTGGGTCATGAAGATATGTGCATCATCCTGGGTGAAGCAGCGTACACGCATCAGACCGTGAAGCTGTCCGCTCTTCTCATGACGATGTACCAGACCTAACTCACCAACTCTTAATGGCAGATCGCGGTAGGAACGAGGCTGGGACTTGTATACCAGCATACCGCCTGGACAGTTCATTGGCTTAATAGCATAGTCTTCGTCATCAATAACGGTTGTATACATGTTCTCTTTGTAATGATCCCAGTGACCGGAGGTCTCCCACAGCTTACGGCTTAAGATAACAGGAGTAGAAACTTCCTGATAGCCTTCTCTTAAGTGGATCTCACGCCAGTAGTCGATCAGGGTATTCTTTAAGGTCATGCCCTTTGGAAGGAAGAATGGGAAACCAGGTCCTTCTTCTGCAAACATGAACAGTCCTAATTCCTTGCCTAATTTTCTGTGGTCACGCTTCTTAGCCTCTTCCATCATGGTTAAGTAAGCTTCCAGGTCTTCTTTCTTTGCAAATGCAGTACCATAAATTCTGGTCAGCATCTTGTTCTTCTCGCTGCCTCTCCAGTAAGCACCTGCAATGCTGGTCAGCTTAAATGCCTTGATGCCCTTTGTATACAGGATATGTGGTCCTGCGCACAGGTCTACGAAATCACCCTGCTGATAGAAGCTGATTGTCTCGCCTTCTGGAAGGTCTTCGATCAGCTCTACCTTGTAAGGCTCGCCCTTTTCCTGCATAAATTTAATTGCTTCGTCTCTAGGCAGAACGAATGGCTTTAATGCCAGGTTCTCCTTAACGATCTTCTTCATCTCAGCCTCTAACTTTTCCAGATCATCCGGGGTAAATCCGCCTTCTCTGTCAAAGTCATAGTAAAATCCGTCATCAATAGCCGGTCCGATTGCCAGCTTAGTCTCTGGATACAGTCTCTTTACTGCCTGTGCCAGTACATGGGAAGCAGTGTGGCGGATGGCTCTTAATTCGTCTTTTGCTTCTTCAACACTTCCGTCTGGTAAAATAATCTTCATGGTAAACTCCTTTCGCTTTAAAACGCGTTTTTAGATCTTTTGGATATGTCCTATAAGATTTTCAGGTATTAAAAAACCCCTGGACACATCTCTATGTCCAAGGGTGCATATACACGGTTCCACCTTGATTTTCACTCATTCATCCCTTAACGCGGGGTACGGTATCATTTCCCTTGTTCAAGTTCCCTGATACGGCTCAGGACTGGTCTTCATCTGTCTCCCACATGCGCCTTTCCACCAACCGGCTGCTCTCTGTCTGCTTTCATCAGATTACTGGTTCCTTCAATGCCTTTTGCATTTCTGCTAACCTTGATTATAACATTTAAGCCATTTTTGTCAAGATACAATCAATCCTCTTATTCCCTTTCCGCTGTATTTCTGATAAGATATACTCTGATTTATCATTTCTCCACTTTCCGAGAACAACAACCGTAATCCATAAAAGAGATTATAAAGGAGGAAGACAACCTATGAAGATCGTTATCATAGATGGCCAGGGCGGCCGAATGGGAAAAGCTGTGATCGAACAGTTAAAAAGCAGCTATCCCGAACTTGAACTTTACGCCATTGGCACCAACAGCATTGCAACCTCTGCCATGTTAAAAGCCGGTGCCTCTTATGGAGCCACCGGCGAAAATCCTGTGATCGTCAATGCCAGAAACGCAGACCTGATCATCGGGCCTATTGGTATTGTTATGGCAGACTCCCTGATGGGGGAGATCACCGCTGCTATGGCAACCGCTGTAAGCTCCAGCAGCGCCTACAAAATACTTATCCCCGTAAATCGCTGCAACCACTTTATCGCAGGCTGTCAGGGTGGCAGTTTAAGCGACTATATCCGCCAGGTCTGTGAAGAAGTGGGCAGACATTTATCCATTTAAACATCTAAAAGAAAGAAGGCTTGACCTTATCATGAGAACCGTTGAATTTAAAATGGAACGTCCCGGTCTTGTAAGCGCCGGTGACAAAGTAAAGATCATCGAACGGGAAGGAACCAGCAGCTACAGCTATATCATTGACCCGGCTGTAGCCATGTCCGGCTGCTTCGCCGCCAGAGACCGCATTAAATCCGAATATGGCATTGTAAAAGATGTCCGTGAAAATTCACGGGGATTTTACGTTGTAGTTGATTTTGATGAGGAAGATGTTCATTAAATTTTCTCCAAACTTGCTTCCAGTGCTTTTTATGATAACGGCACGATCTTAATTTCTTCTGCTGTTGTTTCAGCAGCCGTTGTCGCCGGTGCAATAGGCGCGGTCGCTACCGTAGTCTCTTCTACTCGTTTTCCAGGTGCATCTGTTCCGATCACAACTTCTGTTGGATTTACGGACGGATGCACCTTTCCTGTCTCTACAGGTGACACCGAACTATGTGTCGGCGTTACAGGAACGATTTTTTCTGCAGTTGTTGTAGTAGTTTCTTCTACGCTGGTCCCTGTTTCCTCTTCTTTGATCTCTTCCACTGTTTCAACTCTCGTTTTTGCCGAAACATCCAGGGAAACCGGTAAACTCCAAAGTACACTTGTGATCCCACCAGTTCTGCTCCAGTTGCAGTCATGCCAATAACCGATCATCTTCCCATCCTGAAGTGCCAGGATCTCGATCATATCATTTCCTGTAACTTTCTTTCCCGTTCTTTCCGAAGTGTCTTTTACTGCATAAATAGTACCATCCTGCTTTACATTGACCACTACACCATACGCATTTTCCCAGATCTTCGGATGATACTCTCCATATATTTCTCCCTGGCTTTCAAAATAGTAGAGATTAAAAACAGCTCCTGGAAAAATACCGCTGACTACCTTTTTCTCTTTCCCATTCAGATCCGTTTTATAAATACGGCTGTACCATTTTCCATCTGCAGTCTTTTCCACATAAGCGCTGAAAAAAATGGAATTATCCACAATGCAGTAACTTTGTACACCATAATCTGCTTTTGCAATAGTTTTGCTTCCAGAAGAACTCCGCCTTACAAGCTGCATCTGTGATCCTGTTCCCTGAAGTTCGTAAGAACTGTCATCTGCAGCAATCGGATTTTTCTTTACATAACTGATCTTACCATTTTCATCAACCTTGTATACACGATCTTCTACGGTAATACCTGCGCTTCCAGCAGATGTTACCGGCTTTCCAAGTGCATTTACAAGATAACATGCATCTCCTTCGATTTTTACCTGATATCCACCTTCAGAAAGTTCTGTCTCCGTACCGGAAGTGGTTGTATGGATCTTCCCCTCCTGGGCATAATAAATAGTTTCATCCAATACAAGATATCCGTCTACATTTTCAGCAATGATCTCTTTTGTATTCTGTCCCGGTATCATACGAACCAGCACATCACACCGTTCCTTCTCCTCTTCTGAAAGAGAAGATCGTTTGCTTTCTGCCACCTTCGGGAGATAATACACATAGTCTCCATAAGCTCTTAAAGAGTTTTTCGTGGCTTTCTCCGGGTTCTTTTCATTGCCAAGTGGTTTTACCTTATTGTCTACCGTTTTCTTATACAGAATGGTCTTAAAAAGTCCTGTATCTTCACTGTCCAGATAGCACCAGAAAGCATTGGTCCTGATAAAACTGTCCAGGTCTTCCCCTGTATCTTCCGGTACATAGTTGGGATCCGGCTCAATATTTTTCAGGTATCCTTTTACATCATGGCAGGTAAAGATCTGGCCATCTCCTTTCCACTGACCAGTTGCCATGATCCCCTTGTCATCAAAATGATACAAAAATCCTTTTATTTCCAGCCACTGATCCACGGCATAGGTCTTTTCATCGATCTTATACTTCCAGCCGTCCTCTGTTTCCTCCCAGCCCAGCTGATCCGTTTCTTTTGTCTCAGCTGCCGATATTTCCAGTGTCTGTTTTTCACTTGCCCTGGTCATATCCAATTTTTCATAATCTGAATGGATCTTTCCAAAAACGATCACTATAACACTGATGGCCATGATCATAAAAATAATGGCCACGATCAGCAACAGCGCTGTTTTTAAACCAGAGTCCTTCTTTCTTCTTCTCATCTCATTCCATCCTCTTATTCATAATAACTTCGTGATATGATAAAATAAATAAAACGAAAAAAGCGGAAAATCTCAATTTCTAAGATTTTCCGCCACTTTTCAAAGATGAGCGTGCGGGGATTCGAACCCCGGACAACTTGATTAAAAGTCAAGTGCTCTACCGACTGAGCTACACGCCCTTATTAAATTACTTAAATGCCCAAAGTCGGAATCGAACCAACGACACGAGGATTTTCAGTCCTCTGCTCTACCAACTGAGCTATCTGGGCTTTTTCCTTATGCCTAAGGCATAAAAATTGCGGGGGCAGGATTTGAACCTACGACCTTCGGGTTATGAGCCCGACGAGCTTCCAGACTGCTCCACCCCGCGTTACCTAAATTATTATAAATACTTACGTTTCATTTGTCAATAAGTATTTAACTGGGCGAAGGTGGATTCGAACCACCGAAGGCAGTGCCAGCAGATTTACAGTCT
>NZ_QUCM01000015.1 GCF_003473545.1 Clostridium sp. AM22-11AC | reverse complement strand
AGACGCCCTATGCCACATACGTTGTAATTTTCCTACATATAATATATAATGACACCAGTGTCAAAAGGTCTAAAATCCGATGCTAGAGTGCAAAGCACGTAGCAATCCGGTATCATGGACGATCATTGTATCCCAAAAAGGAGATTTTTATGAAACAGAGAACACAAAAATATCTGCATGCCATTCTTGCACTGGTGTTATCCCTGTGCCTTATTACCGGCTGCTCACTTTTTCCAAATTCTGCACCGAAAGCAGACAAAAATACCTCTCAGGAAACCATTGCAGAAGAAGCAACTGAAAACTCTTCTGACGACTCCGCCAGCCAGCCAGACGAAGCAGCCCTGGCTGCAGCCCGGGAAGCCTTTGACCAGTACACGGAAAACCTGTTTAAACAGGAAGCCTCCCAGTCCCTTCTTACCCTTCACTATACACTTGCAGACCCGGAAAGTTACGGCATTACCGATTATGACCGCACTCTTGGAACTGCTTCCGCTGAAGATACACGAAAGGACCTTGAAGAGGCAAAACAGATCAAAGCAGACCTTGAAGCTATGGATACCCGTCTTTTATCCAAAGACCAGCTGCTTACCTATACCATTCTTTCTTCCTACATTAATACTCTTCTGTCCTCTGATGGATTAGAGCTGTATGACCAGCCTTTATCCACCACCCTTGGCATCCAGTCCCAACTCCCTATCCTTTTATCTGAATATACTTTTTACAGGAAACAGGATGTAGATGATTACCTGTCTCTTTTGTCATCCATTGACACCTATTATGACTCTCTCATTGCCTTTGAAACAGAGCGGGCCCAGGCGGATCTTGGCATGTGTGATACCGTTATCGACAATATCATCCGCTCCTGCAATGCTTATCTTATTGACGCAGACCACAGCTTTATGGCAGAGACTTTTTCTTCCCGTTTAGATGAAATGGGCGGTCTTTCAGACCAGGAAAAAGCCGATTATAAGGCAAAAAATAAAAAAGCCATCGACGAACATTTCGTACCTGCCTATGAACGGCTGATCAGCGGTCTGGAGAGTTTAAAAGGAACAGGTTCCAATGACAAGGGACTTTACTACTACCCGGAAGGCCGGAAATATTATGAATATCTGGTAAATGCCAGCACCGGAACCTCCTACAGTGATGTTTCTGCCTTAAAACAGGCCATTAACAAGCAGATGTCAAAGGAACTGGCAGCCGTGAACCAGCTGTTAAGCGATGATCCGTCTTTAGGCGATAAACTGGACTCTTCCCCCTTTACCCTGACGGAACCTAAGGACATTTTAGAGGATCTGAAAGCCCAGTCCCAGGCAGATTTCCCGCCTGTAAATGACTGTAACTATACCATTAAAAATGTGCCAAAAACATTAGAAGGCTTTTTAAGCCCTGCTTTCTATCTTACAGTACCTATTGACCGGCCGGAAGACAATTCCATTTACATTAATAACCAGAGTACAGATGCCGGCTCCCTCTACACCACCATGGCCCATGAAGGCTATCCGGGACATATGTACCAGACCAATTACTTTAACCAGCATAACACCTGTAACCTGCGGAATGTCCTTGATTTTCAGGGATATGTAGAAGGCTGGGGAACTTATGCGGAATACTACGCCTACACACTGGATCATGGCATGGAGGAGCAGGTAGGTGAACTTTTGCAGCACAATGCCGCCTTTACACTTGCCCTTTATGCCCTGTTGGACATTAACATCCACTACGAGGGCTGGGATATGGACCAGGTAAACGATTATCTGACTATGTACTTCCAGATCGATGATCCTTCTGTCATCTCTTCCATTTACTATGAAGTAGTGGAAAATCCTTCCAACTACCTCTCCTATTACACTGGTTACCTGGAATTTTTAAATATGAGAGAAGAAGCACAGCAAAGACTGGGAGCCAACTTCTCCCTGTTAGAATTTAACCGCTTTCTCCTGGATATAGGTCCGGCACCTTTCAGTGTGATCCGAAATTATTTTACACAGTGGCTGATACAAAATGGCAGCAGCAATTAGATTTGTTTGAAAACAATATTAATTGTTGTTAAAATGTCGTTAATAAATATAATATCATCTTTTTGATATTAAAATCGTGTTAATTTTCTGATAATACATTGACGTAAGATGTCTGATGTGGTATTTTAATTACATCAGACATCTTATTATTTTGTTACAGTTCAGTCATGCGCTGGTTTGTATGAAAAAGTGTGTTGCAAGCCTGCTTGCATAAGCGCTTTCTCATACAAATCAGCATATGGTGAACCACCATGCTTCTTGTTTTCATGAACATGGAAACAAGAAGATGTCATGACTGAACTGCAACAAAATGTTTGCATCAAAATCATCTGCTGGCAGACAACTGAAAACATGCTCTGAAAGAGGTCGGAAAATGAGATTGGAGAGGGAACTATGAAAGGTATTAAAAAGCTGCTGTCCTATGTCACAAAAGTAGAATATGCCATTATGATCATTGCATTTATTGCCATGGTGGCCGCTTACTTTGTCGCAGTCATCAACCGCAACTTTATCAAAGCCTCCATGCCATGGACGGAAGAAGTGGCCATGTACAGTATGATCTATATGGCTCTGTTAGGCACAGAAGTAGGTCTTCGTGACGGCACGCAGGTTGCTGTTACCGCTATTATTGAAAAGCTTCACGGAGTCACCAAAAAAGTGGTATCCATTGTTGAGCAGATCGTGTTAGAGGTCTTTACCGCTGTTATGTTAAAGGCCGGCACCGCCTTATTTTTAAAACAGATCCAGACTGGTCAGACAACTCCTGTATTAAAGATCCCTATGTCTGCCATGTATTTCTCACTGGTACTTACCTTTGGACTGATCTTACTGATCCAGACTGTGATCCTCGTAGAAAAGATCATCGATTTAAAGAATAAGGAGGCAGAAGCATGAGTGCAGGTATCATCCTTTTCGCAGCGTTTGCTGTATGTCTTATTGTAGGAGTTCCGGTTTCCATCTCCCTGGGAGTGGCTTCCCTTTGCTCCGTAGTATTCGGCGGTCTGTCCGCTTCCTCCACCGTTATCGCACAGCGTATCTTCGGCGGACTGCAGTCTACTTCCATTATGGCCATCGCTTTCTTCGTACTCGCCGGAAATCTGATGACCAAAGGTGGTATCTCCCGTCGTATCGTAAATTTCGCCAACTGCCTGGTAGGCAATGTGCGCGGCGGAATGAGCCTGGCACTGGTTTTAGCCTGCGCATTCTTCGCAGCCTTATCCGGTTCCGCTCCTGCAACTGTTATTGCTATCGGTACCATGCTCTACAATGATATGGTAAAGCTTGGCTACCCAGGTGACCGTACAGCCGGACTGTTAGTTGTATCCGGTGGTCTTGGACCGATCATCCCCCCATCTATCATCATGGTCATCTACTGTACTTTAACAGGCGCTTCTGTTGGAAACATGTTTAAACAGGGCATGCTCATCGGTATTGTGATCATGCTTGTATTAATGACAGAAGTTCTCTTTTACGCAAAAAAGGAAAACTGGCCAAAACAGGCTGTAAAGCGCAGCCCTTCTGAGATCTTTAAGATCTTCTTAGATGCCATCCCGGCGCTGATGACCCCCATCATCATCCTTGGCGGCATCTACTCCGGTATGCTGACAGCAACAGAAAGTGCTGCCATCGCAGTTGTATGGGCTGCCATTGCCGGACTGTTCATCTACAAAGAACTGACTGTAAAAGAACTGGTCCCCATTTTAAAAGATTCCGCGAAAAGCTCTGCCATGATCTTATTCATCATCGCAGCTTCTACCGCTTTCTCCTGGGTATTTACCTTCTCAGGCGCTTCCCAGGCACTGGTAAACGCAGTTATCAGCATGCATTTAAATTCCGCGCTGTTCTGCTTCGTAGTTGCCATTATCCTGCTGATCTTCGGTACATTCATGGAAGGAACCGCGATTGCCGTTCTTTTAGTACCGGTCCTCTGGCCTATTGCCCAGAGTATGGGCATTGACGTGATCCACTTCGGCATGATCGTGTGCATCTCCAACGTAGTTGGTACCATGACACCTCCGGTTGCAGTAAACATCTTCTCCGCTTCTACCGTATCCGGTCTGAAAATGGGCGATATTGCAAAAGCAGAGATCCCATTCCTCATTGGATATGTGGCAGTCTTCTTCTGCTGCGTATTCTCTGAAACCTTCTGTACATTTTTAATCTGATGAAAAGGGACTGACTGCCCTTTCTCATATTAGGTACTTAACTTTTTTCTCTTGCCAAAAGCCCCCAGGTTTTGCCTGGGGGCTTTTGCATTGCTGTTCCTATTATTCCTATTACTGATCCATATTTCTTTGTTTCAGCTTTCCATCTGCCGTCCTAAAAATCCGCAGGCAGTGGCAGCCAGCTTCATTTCCATTTCTCCAAACCGCGCTCTTGGCTCCCGGCTCATAATGGCTACAGCGCCGATTGCATCGCCTTCGCAGATAATAGGGGCTACCACCTGGGCGGTAATACCTTCTAATTCTTCATCTACCAGCTGGACAAAGCTTTTTTCATCTTTTCCGGATTGCACGACCTGGCGTTCACCGATCACCCGCTCCAGGGAAGGGCTGATGGCTTTTTGCAGCAGTTCTTTTCTGGCACCGCCGGATACTGCGATCACCTGATCCCGGTCCGTGATGCACACGATCAGGCCCGTTGCCTGGGACATGGCCTCTGCATACTGTCCGGCAAAAGCAGCCAGCTCCACCATAGGGGAATATTTCTTTAAAATGATCTCCCCCTCACGGTCTGTAAATATCTCTAAAGGTGTTCCTTCCCGCAAACGCAAGGTCCTTCGTATCTCTTTTGGGATCACCACACGTCCAAGGTCATCGATCCTTCTTACGATTCCTGTAGCTTTCATAACGTTTATTCCTCCTGCATACCACAAAACATCTCTGTTTCCATATTGTGTGTCTTATGGGTAGTATGTGGAAATGCGGGTAAAATATACACTGCTGCTTTCTATATTTACTTCCGTCCAGAAATTAAATTTTTATTATTTCACTTCTACCAGCTCGATCTTAAAGTTCAGCTCTTTTCCTGCCATTTCATGATTTGCGTCAAAAGTAATGGTCTTCTCTGTCTTTGCAGTAACTTTTACAGGGAATGGCTGGCCCATCTGATTGGTCAGATATACCTGCTGGCCTACAGTCAGATCCTCAGAACCTGGAAGCTGCTCGATCTCCAGTTCAAAGATCGCGTCCGGATTTGGCTGGCCGTATGCTTCTTCCGGCATCAGATGGATATCCTTTACCTCTCCTACTTCCATATCAGCCACTGCTGCGTCAAAGCCTTTGATCATCTGGCCTGCGCCGCATACGAACTCTAATGGTTCGCCTCTGTCATAAGAAGAGTCAAACTGGGTTCCATCATTAAAAGTACCTTTATAATGGGTGCGGCATGTCTTTCCTACATTGCGTCCTGTGATTTCCATGATTTAATCCTCCGTTGGGGTGGTTATTATAGACTTATGAACCCTGCGCTGGCACGTTTTTTATGTCTGCTGACGCAGATGGTCCACTCTTTCCTAGCATACCATACTTCTACATCCCTGTCAGTTTTTTTCTTGCCTCCTTTCTATTGAATTTCCCGCCAAACCAGGTATACTGGTATCATAAGGAGAAGCAACAAAGAAAGGGGACACACTTATGGTTATCTACAAAGCAAAAAACTATCAGGACTTAAGCCGCAAGGCTGCAAACATCATTTCCGCCCAGATCATTATGAAGCCGGACTGCGTATTGGGGTTAGCAACCGGTTCTTCACCGATTGGCACTTACAAACAGCTGATCGAATGGTACAACAAGGGGGATCTGGACTTTGCCAAAGTCACCACCATTAACCTGGACGAGTACAAAGGACTTGACCCGGACAATGACCAGAGCTACCGCTATTTTATGAACACCAACCTGTTTGACCATGTAAATATCGACAAGGCCCGCACCTTCGTTCCAGACGGCTTAGAGCCGGATCCACAGAAAGCCTGCGCTGCCTATAATGAGATCATCCGCTCCCACGGCGGTATCGATCTGCAGCTTTTAGGTCTTGGAAGAAATGGACATATCGGCTTTAACGAACCTGGCGCTGCTTTTGAAAAAGAGACCCACTGTGTAGACTTAACAGAAAGCACCATTGAAGCAAATAAACGTTTCTTCGCCTCTGAAGATGACGTTCCAAAACAGGCCTATACCATGGGCATCAAAAACATCATGCAGGCAAAGAAGATCCTGCTGATCGCAGGCGGCGAGGAAAAGGCAGAAGCCTTAAAGAACTCTCTCTATGGCCCTATTACACCATCTGTTCCGGCATCTATCTTACAGCTGCACAATGATGTAACCGTGATCGCAGATGAAGCCGCTTTAAGTTTGATCATGTAACTCATATAACTTACACCCTCATTTACAGAACCTGCCACCGGCAGCTTCTTGCAAATGCATGGAAACTAAAAAGGATATTGCCAGACTGTTTTTATACCGCCTGACAATATCCTTTTCTGTTGGGCTGACATTTATCTCACTAACACTTATTTTACTAACGCTCCAATGGATCTGACCATCCTCCCCACATCAATCGGTTTCGCAATATGTCCGTTCATACCTGCAGCAAACGCCTTATTCCGGTCCTCATCAAAAGCATTGGCAGTCAGGGCAATAATCGGGATCGCCTTTGCGTCTTCCCGTTCCATGCCACGGATCTTTCTTGAAGCTGTATAGCCATCCATATTTGGCATCTGGATATCCATTAAAATGGTGCTGTAATAACCTGCCGGCTTTTCTGAAAACAGTTCCACACATTTACATCCGTCCTCTGCCCGCTCAACTTTAAATCCATTTTCTTCCAGTATGGTTATGGCAATTTCCGCATTCAGCTCATTATCTTCTGCAAGAAGAATGCGCTTCTCCTTAGATCTGTTATACAGCTTTTCTTCTTTCTTTACATAACTGTCTTTGACCTCTTCCTCAGAAGCGATCTCAAAAGGCAAAATAACTTCAAACTTGCTGCCTTTGCCCCTTTCGCTTTCTACCTGGATCGTTCCACCCATAAGATCTATCAGGGCTTTTACGATCGGAAGACCCAGACCGGCACCTACTACCTTACTTTCCGTACTGGTCCGCTCTCTGGTAAATTCTTCAAAAATATGAGGCAGATATTCTGCACCCATGCCAATTCCCGTATCTTCTACCAGAATACGGTATGCAGTCCATCCCTCTTTCTCCCATGGGATCTCTTTGATCTGTACTGTAACGCTGCCGCCTTCCGGGGTGTACTTAACAGAATTGCTGATAATGTTTAATACGATCTCCCGCACTTTTGTCACATCACAGATGATAAACCTGTGTTCTACATCCAACGTACAGTTGTATTTCAGCCGCTTCTTCTCCACTGCCGGTTCAAAAACTGCATTTAATGCCCCTAACAGTTCCTGGGCATCCCCAACTTCTGTCCGTAATGTCGCCTTTCCGCTTTCGATCCGCGCCATTTCCAGAACATAGTTGATCAGGGATAATAAAAACGAACCGGATAACTGGATCTTCTTAATATAATCATGGACTTTTTCTTTATCATCCAGATGTTTCTCTAAAAGATCAGAAAAACCGATGATCGCATTCATCGGAGTCCGGATATCATGACTCATGTTAAAGAGAAATCTTGTTTTGGCTTCACTTGCTTCTTCCGCCCGTTTTGCTGCCTGTTCGATCTTTTCCGCATACAGTGCCTCTTTATAACGCTGCATCTCATACTGCCAGTAACCAACCGTCAACACTCCTGAAACAAGGGCTGCGATCAGTATCCCAAAAGCGATCTGTGACTGCGGTACCCATCCGGCTTTTGGCTCGATCTCAAAATACCAGGTATCATTAGGCACATCACAGGCTACTTCCAGTGTGTCCTTAAAGGAAAATTTTTCACTCTGGGCAATCGTCAGCTTTTCTCCCAGTTCTGTGCCATTTTTCCATATGAGATACTGATAGGACGCATCTTCCAGTTTATATGTTTCCACTTCTTCCATAAAATGATCCCAGTTTAATACCAGAATGGAAAAGCCCCAAAACGTATCTTCCCCTGCTTCATCTTTTACATAAACAGGATCAAAAAGCAGTGCGCCGTTTCCGCCCTGGACCAGTGGAAACGGTCCTGCAATGGTATACTGACCGCTTGTTTTTGCCAGATTTGCCTCTTTCTTTCTGTCCGGATGCTCCAGCATATTTAACCCCATGGCCTCTTCATTCCCTTTCATGGGATAGATATGGGAAACAATACCGTCCTTTGCCAGTTCATGGGCCTCGATCACATTTTGCTTATCCTGCATCATCTGGGATAAAATGGAAAATTTTTCTCCATCAATATCATATCCTGACTCTATGATATTTTTCACCAGTTCTGACTCCGCCAGATACCGGTTCAACTGGGATTTTACCCTGCTTACTGTGGACTCCGCTGCATAAACAGCCTTTAATTTTTCTTCCTTTTCCTGTTCCCGGTTTAAAAAACAGGCACTGCCTGTAACGACCAGAAAAGAAAGAACGCAGACCATAAACGCCCGAAATTTCATTCTCCCCCGGTCTGTTTTTCGTTTCATATGTAAACCTCATAAAATTAAATATTCTTCGTTTGTAACTATGTGATACCATTATACCAGACTAACGTTTGTTTTCAATGAAGAATAGATGAACAAATATCAAAAGAACATCATTTCCCCAGTTGAATTTCCTTAGAAAATATGGTATTCTAAGCCTTAACAATTGTATCTGTACTATATATAGTTATTTTTTTTTGCGTTGATACTTTGTCGCTTTAAACTGACAAACGTATTGCTAACATCCAGCATAGTAGTCGGATAATATGTTCGTTTATTAATAAAATCCTGTAGAAACGAGAGAAAACCATGAACCAGTCAGAAACATTACTTGAAATAAAAGATCTGTGTGTGGAATTCAAGACCATGGCCGGAACGGTACACGCAGTAGACCACTTAAGCTATACGCTCCACCGCGGTGAGAAGTTAGGCATCGTAGGGGAAAGCGGAAGCGGAAAAAGTGTGTCCTCCCTGGCTATGATGCAGCTGATCCCAAATCCTCCGGGCAAAGTCACCGGCGGACAGATCTTATATAATGGAAAGGATCTGGTAAAACTTTCTGAACGGGAAATGCAGAAGATCCGTGGAAATGAGATCTCCATGATCTTCCAGGAACCTATGACTTCTTTAAACCCTATCATCCGCTGCGGAAAGCAGATCGCAGAGTCCTTACGTCTTCACAGGGGAATGAAGAAAAAAGAGGCTATGGAAGAAGCCATTAAGATGATGCAGGCTGTTGGTATTGCCAATCCACAGGCCCGTGCTTATGAATATCCCCACCAGATGTCCGGCGGTATGCGCCAGCGTGTAATGATCGCCATGGCTTTGGCCTGTCAGCCACAGATCCTGATCGCAGATGAGCCTACAACGGCTCTGGATGTGACCATTCAGGCACAGATCTTAGACCTGATCCGTGATCTGAACCAGGAAATGAACACCTCTGTTGTGTTCATTACCCATGACCTTGGTGTTGTAAGTGAGCTTTGCGATACAGTTATTGTTATGTATAACGGCCACATCGTAGAAAAAGCGCCTACAGCGGATATTTTCCGCGAACCGCTTCATCCTTACACACAGGGACTTTTAAGCGCTATCCCAAGGATCACCAAAGAGCGCAAACCATTATCCACTATTGAAGGTATGGTTCCAAACCCGGTAGAGCGCATCAAGGGCTGCCGTTTCTGGCCAAGATGTCCAAAAGCCTGCGACCGCTGCCGTAAGGAAGAACCACCGGTATTTTCTGTTGGAGAAGACCGTCAGGTACGCTGCTGGCTCTACGCACAGGCAGATAATGGAAGTCAGGAGGCAGTAACCAATGGCTGATGAAAACAAAAGCAAAGACGTACTGGTCCACGCAGACCATGTAAAAGTATATTTTAAAGGAAAAGACAAGAAATCCGGCACAGTACGTGCCGTAGACGATATTTCATTTGATATTTTCGCAGGTGAGACCTTTGGTGTAGTTGGTGAGTCCGGCTGCGGAAAGAGTACCTTAGGACGCACCCTGATCCGCCTGATCCCGGCTACAGACGGCCATGTTTATTTAGACGGGGAAGATATTTCCGGATTAAAAGGCAAAGCCTTAAAACAGATGCGTAAGAAAGCCCAGATCATTTTTCAGGATCCGTCCGCATGTCTTAATCCAAGACGTACAGTGCGCCAGATCCTTATGGAACCGTTCCAGATCCACCATATGACCGGTTCCATGGATGTAGATGCAAGGATCGAGGAGCTGCTTCATTTAGTAGGTCTTGACACCTATCATTTAAGCCGTTATCCTCATGAGCTTTCCGGCGGACAGAAACAGCGTATCGGTATTGCAAGAGCGCTGGCTTTAGAGCCAAAGCTTATTATCTGTGACGAGGCAGTTTCCGCCCTTGACGTATCCGTCCAGGCACAGGTCTTAAACCTGCTCCAGGAATTAAAGGAACGCCTGGGACTGACTTATTTCTTCATCTCCCACAACTTAAACGTTGTTTACCAGGTCAGCGACCGCGTAGGAGTTATGTATCTGGGAAAAATGGTGGAGATCGCCGCTTATGACCAGTTGTATGAGAAACGTTATCATCCTTATACAGAGGCTCTTTTATCTGCTATCCCCCAGGTTGACGCAGATGACAGGACAGAACGCATCCACTTAACAGGTGAAGTTCCAAGTCCTTCTGATCCGCCTTCCGGCTGCCCGTTCCACACCCGCTGTCCGAAAGCCTGTGATATCTGCTCCAAAGAGATCCCGCAGTTAAAAGAGATCGAAAAAGGCCATTTTGTGGCATGTCATTTATACCAGTAAATGAATTTAACCAGCACATAAAATATTGCTTTATCGCAGCTTTCAAAAGCTGTATCAATATTTACTATTTTAAGAGGAGGATTTAATTATGAAAAACAAAAAACTCTTAGCTTTCGCCCTCTCCATGGCAGTTGCAGCAGGCTGTACAGCATGCGGCGGCGGACAGGCATCCACAGACACCTCTGCAGCAGGTTCTTCTGACAGCACCCAGGCAGAAAGCAGTGCCACCGGCGACAATACCGTTATCGTTGCCATGGGTTCCGGTTTCTCCACTCTGGATCCAGGTTATGTTTACGAAAAGTACCCACAGCTGATCGTAAATGCCTGCTATGAAAACCTGTTTAAATTCTATGAAAATAATGGCACACCACAGCCTTGTCTGGCAGATACTTACGAGTTTTCTGAGGACGGCTTAACACTGACTGTTAAGTTAAAAGACGGCCTGACTTTTGCAAGCGGCAATAAGATCACTTCTGCTGACGTTGCATTCAGCATCAACCGTACCAAGAACTTAAAGGGAAATCCTTCTTTCATCTGCGATACCATTGAAAGCATTGAAACCCCGGATGATGCTACTGTAATCTTCCACTTAAATCAGCCTGACAGTGCCATTCTTTCCAAGCTGACTTACAGTTCTCTGGCTGTCCTTGACAGCGCTGTTGTAAAGGAAAATGGCGGTACTGACGCAGAAGATGCTTCTTCCACTGATACTGCACAGAGTTTCCTTGACAATGCAAGTGCAGGAAGCGGTATGTACATCCTGACCAGCTACACTCCTGATGAGGAAGTTGTTCTGGAAAAGAACCCGAACTACTGGGGCACTTCTACTAACGTAGACAAATACATTTTAAAGATCCAGCCAGACGCTAACACCCAGATGATGACTCTGTCTACTGGAGATATTGATGTTGCATTAAATCTGACAGATGATACCTTAGAGGAACTGGGATCTGCTGAAAATGTAGAGATCGTAAACGGAACCACAAAGATGATCGGTTTCGTTATGATGAACATGAACGAAGAATACGGCGGACCTGTTTCCAATCCAGATGTACAGAAAGCCATCCGCAAAGCTTTAGATTACTCCGGAATCCGCATGATCTGCGGTGACGGCACTTTAACTCCATATTCTATCATTCAGGACGGATTTATGGGAAGCAAGGGAACACGCCCAGATAACTACACTAACATCGAAGAAGCAAAGCAGCTGTTAGCTGACGCCGGTTATCCGGACGGCTTTGACGTAGATATGACTGTTTCTGACCTGGATATGGAAGGCATCCTTTTAACTGACCTGGCTCAGAAGGTAAAGGATGACTTATCCCAGATCGGTATTAATGTAAATATCACAACAGAAGCATGGGCAGCAGGCTACGGCGACGCTTACAGAAACGGAACTCTTGGCTTTACTGTTATGTACTGGGGCGTAGATTACAGCGATCCTAACGTACAGCTGGAATTCCTTCCAGGCGGTACTGTAGGACAGAGAGCCGGATGGACTGCTGAAATGAACCCAGAGCTGGCTGCAATGTACCAGGAAGCAATGGAAGCAACTGACAATGATGCCCGCACCCAGGTTCTGGAAAATATCCAGGACGCAATGTATGAAGACGGCCCATTCATCGTAATTGCTCAGGCTCCTGCTCATATTGCTCACAGCAGCAGATTAGATGGGGTAGATATTTTTGACTCCTACACTATTGATCTGACTGAGATCAACGTAAAGTAATAAAACAAAAATCCAGGTGCCCCTTTGCGGGGGCATCTGAAACATGAAAATCTGCATTTGTCCCATTGGGGGCATAAAGCATGATCTTGCCCCAACAAGGGCACTCAAAATATCAAAATCTGCTGTTTTCCCGCGGCACCGCCGCCGGGGGCAACTTACATCAGATAGTTTAGAAAGGTACCAGATCCAAATGGGAGAGTTGAAATTTATTGGAAAACGTGTAGTTTATTTGGCAGTTATGCTGTTCGGCGTTGCCACCCTGGTATTCATCCTTACAAAGATGATACCTGGCGACCCGGTGGTTGCAAACTTAAGCCAGAGAGCCTTAAATGATCCGGAGATCGTAGCGGCCTACCGTGCAAAACACGGTCTGGACCGCCCGCTCATCGTGCAGTATATCTATTACATCCGTGATCTTCTGCACTTTGACCTGGGGACCTCTATCCGTACCAGCCGTCCGGTACTGGACGATCTGGCAAGATGTTATCCCGCCACTCTGGAACTGGCCCTGTTTTCCATCGTGATCGCTTCTGTTTTCGGCATCCTGTTTGGTATCATTTCCGCCATCCGCCGCAACAGTATCTTAGATCAGATCGTCCGGGCCATTTCCGTAACAGGTGTCAGCATTCCGGCCTTCTGGTTTGCACTGCTGATGCTGTACTTCTTCTACTATAAGTTAAAAATATTCCCGGGACCGGGCCGTTTAAGCAATTCTTTCTCTGCTCCGGCTTCCGTTACCGGAATGTATGTGATCGACAGCCTGATCGAAGGAAATCCGGCAAAAGCCATGGATGCCGTCCGTCACCTGATCCTTCCAAGTATCGTTTTAGCAGCCTTTACCATGGGCCTGATCACCAGAACCACCCGTTCTAACCTGTTAGACGCCCTGTCTACAGACTATGTCCGCACAGCAAAGGCAAAAGGCTTAAACAGTATCTGCCTGATCTTAAAACATGCCCTTGGAAATGCCCTGATCCCGGTTATGACCGTTATCGGTCTGGGACTTGGAAACCTCCTTGGCGGTATGGTATTAGTAGAAACCATTTTCAAATGGCCAGGCGTGGGACAGTTTGCCTATGAGTCTGTTATGGCAGCTGACTATCCGGCGATCATCGGCGTGGCACTGCTGATCGCATTAAATTATATGATCATCAATACAGTGGTCGATATCCTCTACGGCATCATCGACCCAAGAGTGAGGTGCAATTAACCATGATCCATTCCCTGAAAAAATTATTAAAATCTAATTACCTGTTTACACTGGGTATTTTGATCTGTCTTGGATGGATCTTAGCAGCTGTTTTAGCACCTGTTGTTGCTCCTTATGACCCTATCGCACAGGATCTGTCCTTGCGTTTAAAGGCACCTTCTGCCATCCACTGGTTTGGCACAGACAACTTCGGACGTGACATTTTCAGCCGTGTGATCTACGGCGGACGTTACTCCCTTCTTGCAGGGTGTCTGTCTGTTATCATTGCAGGTATTATCGGAACCTTTTACGGTGCGCTGGCCGGTTATGTAGGCGGATGGCTGGATAACGTGATGATGCGTTTTTCCGAAATGATCCTGTCTTTCCCATCCCTGATCCTGGCAATGATCATCAACGCAGTTATGGGTTCTAACCTGTTCAACACCATGTTTGCCCTGGTAATCGTTTCCTGGCCTACCTACGCACGTCTGATGCGAAGCGTTGTATTAAGCGTAAAGGAAAACGAATATGTCAATGCAGCAGAAGCCCTTGGCGCTTCCCGGATGCGTATCCTGATGAAAGAGATCATTCCAAACAGCGTCAGCTCCGTCCTGATCATGGCTACCACAGACATCGGAAACAAGATCCTGATGTTCTCCACCTTAAGCTTCTTAGGACTTGGCTCCGCTCCGCCAACACCGGAATGGGGTATGATGGTTTCTGATGGTGTAGATTACTTCAATAAATTCTGGGTTGCCGGTTTCCCGGGACTTGCCATTTTTACTATGGCAGTTGGCGCCAATTTCATCGGCGATGGTTTAAGAGACCTGTTAGATCCAAAATTAAGAACTCAGTTTTAATGGCAATCTTTCTCATCTTTCCTGCGTGCAGGCATGCAGAAAGTAAGGTTGCTTGACAACATTATTATAGTAAAGTATTATGACGTCGGAAGGCTATTTGCAAGCCCCGGCGTCATATGTTTATAACCTAAATAAAGGAGAAATATTATCATGAACGAAGCAAGAGCAAACCGCATTCTGGCTGCCTTAAAAGAACAGGGCGTAGACCAGATGCTCATTACCGATCCAATGTCTATCTGCTACCTTACAGGCATTTCCATGGCTCCTATCGAGCGTTTTTATTCACTGCTTTTAAAAGCTGACGGACACCATTACTATTTCTTAAACCACCTTTTCAATGTGCCTGGTGATGTAGGTGTTGAAAAAGTATGGTATTCTGACACAGATCCGGTCCCGGAGATCGTCGCTGCCCGTCTGGACAAAAATGCTGTTCTTGGCGTAGACAAGGACTTAAAGGCACGTTTCCTTCTTCCTCTTATGGAAATGAAGGCCGCTGCAGGCTTCGTAAACGGCTCTCTGGCCGTTGATATCACCAGAGGCGTAAAAGATACCGAAGAGCAGAAAAAAATGCGTATTTCCTCTGCTATCAACGATAAAGCAATGGCTAAATTCAAAGGCCTGATCCATGAAGGCGTATCTGAAAAAGAAGTAGCTGACCAGATGCTTCAGATCTACTTAGATCTTGGCGCAGACGGTTATTCCTTTGAACCATTAGTTGCCTTTGGCGCAAATGCCGCTGACCCACATCATTCTCCAGACGATACCGTTGTAAAACCTGGTGACTGCGTTCTCTTTGACGTAGGCTGCATCAAAGACGGCTACTGCTCTGACATGACCCGTACCTTCTATTTCAAGACTGTCAGCGATGCACACAGAGAAGTATATGAGACCACCAAAGCATCCAACGAGACTGCTATCTCAAAGATCCGTCCAGGCGTACCGTTATACCAGCTTGACGCTGCAGCCAGAGACCTGATCTCAGCCAAGGGCTGGGGACCAAACTTCAACCACCGCCTTGGACATTTTATCGGCCTTTCCGAACATGAATTCGGCGATGTTTCCTCCGCTAACACATGGGAAGCAAAACCAGGCATGATCTTCTCCATTGAACCAGGGATCTACTTAACCGGCGATACCGGTGTCCGCGTAGAAGACCTGGTACTGGTTACAGAAGATGGTGTGGAAGTATTAAACCATTATCCGAAGGAATTGCAGATCATTGAATAAGCAGTAAAGTATCTCAGGAGGACACACCATGACAAACCCAAAAGCTACACTCCACATGGCAAACGGAGCGGATATTGTAATAGAACTGCTGCCCGAAGCAGCGCCAAACACAGTAAACAGCTTTATCTACGCTGCTTCCCACGGCTACTTAGACCATCACGCCATCGAACGTATCGTTCCGGGTAACTGGGTGGATGTAAGCTATACGGCATTTGGCCATAAGGAGCTTCAGTATCTGATCCCAAATGAATTTGCGCTGAACCCGGATGTTACACCTCTTGACTCCCATCCAGGCTGTGTCTGCATGGGCGGATATGGGGAAGCGGGACTGGCAAGCTGTGAATTCTTCTTCCCCCTGCGTGACTGTCCGGACCATAAGGGAACCTATCCGGTATTTGGCAAAGTCATTTCCGGTATGAATGAGATCCGCCGGATCGCAGCCGTAAAGACCGTTCCCGTAGATTTCCCGATCCCGGGAGTAGAAGTAAATAAACCTGTAGAGCCACAGGTCATTGAAACTGTAGAATTAGAACTTTACGGTGAAACTTATCCGGAACCGGTCCGGGTAGAAAACCCGAAGCTGCCAAAGTGCTGGCCAAAATTATAAAACTACAATAAAAATACATCATAAAAACAGGAGCATCCAAACCAAGGGAAGTTAGGTTTAAATGCTCCTGTTTTTATTTATCAGACATTATACTTATTAACATTAATCCCAGTAAATGGTTGCGCCTCTGTGAGCAGAAGTGCAGTTATTCTTGTAAAGCTTCAGCCAGCCCATAGCAGGCTTTTCCACCGGCTTCCAGTCTTTTCTGCGGCGTTCAAATTCTTCCTCGCTTACATCTACTGTCAGCTTTCTGGCACGGATATCAATATGGATCATATCTCCATCCTGGATCAAAGCCAGATTTCCACCTTCATAAGCTTCCGGACTTACATGTCCGATAGCCAGTCCGCCGGTTGCGCCGGAAAATCTTCCATCTGATACAAGGGCCAGTTTTTCTCCCAGTCCCTTGCCTAAGACAGCTGCCATAAAGGTTTCCATATGAGGCATGCCAGGGCTTCCTTTTGGTCCCTCATAACGGATAACAACTACATCTCCGGCTTCTATTTCATCTTTCAGGATCGCATGCCATGCATCATCCTGTGAATCATAACATTTAGCAGGACCATCAAAGATCCATGCAGATTCTGCTACCGCACTAAACTTTACAATGGCGCTGTCTGTACCAATATTTCCATGAAGGACAGCCAGACCGCCCTGCTCACTGATCGGCTCTGCAACTGGATGAATCACATCTGTATCCATATTTTCAGCCAGTTCTGCTTTCTGTCTGATGGTTCCAAACATACCGTCTGCGTCTGCATCAATCTTTCCAGCTTTTACCATTTCTTTTACAACAGCACCCAGTCCGCCTGCACGGTCAAATTCTTCCATGGTATATACCGGATGATTTGGGTAAATGGTACTGATCAGCGGGACTTCACGGCTGATGGCATCGAAAGTCTCAGGGGTAATATCAAATCCCATCTGTCTTGCCAGTGCCGGAATATGCAGCAAACTGTTGGTAGAACCGCCGGTCGCCATCATATAGCGGACTACATTCTCCAGACTCTTCTGGGTCACAAAATCACTTGGGCGTTTCTCTTCTTTCACAGCCTCCACTACTTTTCTGGCTGCTTCTCTTGCCATCTGATGCCATTTCTCACTCTGGCTTCTTACAGACGCATTTCCATGTGGGGAAAATCCCAGGATCTCTGCCATGGCACACATAGTATTGGCAGTTCCCATAAAAGGACATGCTCCCGGAGTTGGACATGCATGGCGAACAATAGCTTTGTATTCTTCTCTGCTCATGTCGCCTTCCACATAAGCTGCATAAGCCTGCTTTGTGTGGGTCAGTGTCAGCATACGGTCCTCATAGCAGCCTGCTGCCATATAACCACCGGTAAGCATTGTAGTTGGAATGTTCACTCTGAATGCTCCCATAAGCATACCAGGCACTACCTTGTCACAGGTAGCCATAATGACCATTCCCTCTAACATATTCAGTTCTGCAACCATCTCCACTTCACTGGAAACCAGATCTCTTGCAGGAAGAGTATACCGGTCTCCTGGTGTATTGGAGCAGATCCCGTCACAGATACCTGTAACAGGAAGTTCGAGAGCAAGCCCCCCGGCTTTATAGATCTCATCCTTCATTTCCTGGATGACCGTCTTATCAAAAGGAAAATGTCCCGGATTCATTTCATTCCATGAATTTACCAGACCGATCACCGGTCTTTTTGCATCTTCTTCTGAGATTCCCATTGCATACAGCAACGCATTACGATGATCTAAAGATTCTTCATTCCACTCTCTTATCATACCTTCTCCTTTGCTTTATCAGTGCATTAACAGATTCGGAAGAGTCATTGAAAATGCAGGGATGTAGGTAACTAACAACAGGGCAACTACCATAACTGCATAATATGGAAGCAGCGCTTTCGTAGCCTTTTCGATCGGTATATCACCTACTGCACAACCTGCAAACAGGGTAGTTCCTACTGGCGGTGTTAAAGAACCGACTGCCAGGTTCATCATGATAACGATACCAAAATGGATCGGATCCATTCCCAGTGCCTTTACTACAGGCAGAAGGATCGGCGTTACGATCAGGATCAGAGGAGCAACGTCCATGAAGCAGCCTAATACCAGCAGCAGGATGTTGATCAGGATCAGAACTACATACTTGTTATCAGAAACCGTTAATAACATCTGTGTGATCTTTGCAGGAACCTGCATAAGGCTCATCAGATAGCAGAATGCATTTGCAGCTGCAATGATACTTAAGATCATAGCCAGGGTTCCCAAGGATTTCTTTGCAATTCTCCAGATATCTTTTACTTTAATGCTCTTGTAAATAAATAAGGTAACAAATAAAGCGTATACACATGCGATTGCAGCACTTTCTGTGGTTGTAAATAAACCGGTACAAACACCAAGAAGAATGATAACAATGGTCATAACACCCAGGAAACCGTCACTGACAATCTTTAAAGACTCACGGACTGTATACTTAGGTCCTCTTGGATAACCTCTTTTTCTGGTAATACGTGCTACCAGGATACACATTGCAGCACATAACATAAGTCCAGGTCCGATACCTGCCAAAAACAGTTTTCCTGTAGAAAGTCCGCCTGCTGCCATACCATAAATGATCATGTTGTGGCTTGGAGGAATGATCAGAGCCTGTGTAGCAGTTGCTACTGTAGTTGCAACAGAGAAGTCTTTGTCATAACCACTTTTTGTCATCATACCGATCTCGATCGGTCCTAAGGAAGATACGTCCGCTGTAGGTGAACCGGAAATACCACCAAAAAAGGTTGAAGCGATTACGTTTACATAGGCAAGACCGCCGCGGAAACGACCTACCATAACGTTGGCCACTTCTACCAATCGGTCCGAAATACCGCCTTCTGCCATAATATCACCGGCAAAAATAAAGAACGGAATTGCTAAAAATGAGAATGACTGTACGCCGTCACCCAAACGCAGGAATACCGATGATACATATTTCGGTCCCAGGTAAAGGGCGGTCAGAACACAGGCACCCAACATACTGAATGTTACAGGTACACGCAAAACCATAAAAATCATAAATGTTGCAAAGAGTATGATCATGGCTATTGTATTTGTATCCATAGTGTTAATCCCTCTTTTCTATCATCACTTTACCATTGTTAATTTTCAAGCTCGCTTTTGGATTCCAGGAAATTGTCTGTGGATTTCGTATGGAACATACCAAAGAACTTTGCAACAACCATGACCAGGCACAGAATTCCACTGATAACGGTGACCAGATACAGATATCTTCTTGGAAGACCTGTAATCGTAAATTTAGAATTTGTCTTTTCCATCAGGAAAAATCCATAACGGATCATGCAAAGAGATACTACTAACAGTATTGCATTGCTGAAATAAAGAAGAAATACCTTTACCTTCCTTGGAAAATATTTCGCAAATACTTCAATACGAATATGCAGATCATCCTTTATGCCCACCGGAAGCAGTAAGAACATCATGGTGTCAAGGAGGATCAGCATGACCTCCTCGCACCACTTGATATTACCTCCAAGAGCACGGCTGATTACCTGCGCTGTTACTGTACATACCATAAAGATCAGCACCAGTCGGCAGAGCGCTTCTACGACGGTATATACAAGCCCGATCGCATTTTCAATTTTTTCTTTCATCGCCTATACCCTCTTTAAAATTATCAAACCAGCTTATTATTTTCCTAATGTTGTATTGATGGCATCTAACAGTGTTGCATATTTTGCAGAGTATTCTTCATAAATAGGAGCCATAGCCTCTCTGAAGGAATCTAAAGTTGCGTCATCTGGTTCTACAATAGTTGCACCTTTGTCTTTTAATGTCTGAAGAGACTCATCAATAGAAGCATCCCAGATTTCTCTGTCATATGCAGTTGCATCTGCCATTGCTTCGTCTACGATTGCCTTATCTTCATCACTTAAGGACTCCCACAGATCCAGGTTCATGCAGATCACGTCCATAGTAGTTGTATGGTTGTCCATCAGAACATAAGGAGCAACTTCATATAAGCTGTCGGAAAGGATGATGTTAGGGTTATTCTCGCCGCCCTTACATACACCGGTCTGCAGTGCGCTGTACACTTCGTTTGCAGCTACGTTTACAGGGTTAGCACCTAAGTTGCTGACCATGGAGTTCATTAACTGGTTGTTCTGTACACGGATCGGCAGTCCCTTGAAATCATCAATTGTCTTTACTTCTGTTGTAGTATAGAAGCAGCGGCTTCCACAGTCTGTGAAACCGATTCCCTGAATGCTGTAATCATTCAGACCATTTTTAATGGTAGTACCAACATCACCTTCCAGAACTTTCCACATCTCTGTGTTGTTCTTAAACAGGAATGGCAGTAAGAATACCTGTGTATCTTCATACAGTCCGCTTAATGTACCGATTGATAACTTAGCTACGTCAACAGTACCTGCCTGGAGCTGCTCCATATAAGAAACCTCATCACCCAGGATAGAAGATTCGTAAACATCTACTGCAATACGTCCGTTACTCTTCTCATAAACTTCATCCGCAAACTTGATCAGAGCCTTTGTAGTAGGATAATCTTTTGCTGCGTCAGTAGCCAGCTTCCAGGTCATCTCAGAACCGGTCTTTTTTTCCTCATCTCCGGCTGCTGCAGCCTCTGTTGTTCCCTCTGCTGCTGCCTCTGTTTCTTTTGCACTTTCAGGTGCCTTTGTTTCTGTCGGCTGTGATGAACCGCCACAAGCTGTAAGTCCCATAACCATAGATGCTGCCAAAGCAGCTGCTAACATTTTTTTCATTTTTGCCATCCTCCTAAAATTATTTATTTAATTCCTTTAATATAGTTTCTTTTAATTCATCTACCATCTTCTGATATTCAGCATCGGTCAGTTCTTTCTTTCCCTGTGTATCATCAAATGGATTACCCCAATCTGGACCATCTTTATATTTAGGAACAACATGTACATGTACATGAGGTACCAGATCCCCAAATGTTGCATAATTGATCTTATCTGGATGATACAGTTCAAAGATTGCTTTTGCTGTAGCTGCCAGTTCTTCAAAGTATCCATCTCTCTGTTCTTTGGTCATCTGGAAGTATTCTGTCTTATGCTCATTCAGCTTTACAACACATCTTCCTGGATATTTCTGATTTCTGTTTAAGTAGATCGTAGAATAGTTTAACTTGCAGATCTCGATCATTAAACTCTTTCTCTTTTCCCCGTCTTCACAATAGAAACATTCGCTCATAACCTTGACTCCTTTTTATATATTGTCAACATTGTCAACATTTGTTTACATCACTAAGTATACATATCTTTCAATAGGTTGTCAATATTAATGTCAACTATTTTTAAATTTTCGTTCGTTCCCCTTAGTTGTTTTTACTTTTTTCGCCCATTATTCCCCTCATATTTCCTATATTTTTCACAGATACTTCTCACTTTCACCACCTTTTATAGGCGTTTTGTTCATTTATCTTCTTTATATATGTTTTTATATGTTCGCAACATTTTCAATAATTTGTTGATTATTTTGTTGACTTTGTTGTTCAAAACATGTATACTATCAAATGTAAAAATTCTTCTGACATCTCAACAAATCAACAAACAAAACAAACACATTTTTAAGGAGGATGTATCATGGCAATCACAAATGGTTTTGAAATGGTTTTTAACAGACGTCTTATTTTCGGCGAAAATAAGGTAACAGAGATCCCGGGGATCTTAAACTGGTACAACAAGAAAAAAGTTCTTTTTGTAACTTTCAGCGCTGAGTTTGATGCCTTCAAGAAGATCTCTTCTCTTTTAACAGACGCCGGTATGGCTGTTGTTCCTTACGAAGTAAAGACTGAGCCAACTCTTCAGATTATTGACCACGGACGCGATATTTACGTTGCAGAAGGATGTGACTGTACCATTGCTTTAGGCGGCGGAAGTGTTGTTGATGCAGCAAAAGTGATCGGTATGCTGGCTGTTAACGGCGGCGACACCGAAGACTATCAGATGAGAGGAAAAGCTGTTACCGTTGAACCACCTCTGTTCATTGCTATCCCAACTACCTCCGGAACCGGTGCTGAGGCTACTAAGACCAGCGTTGTTATCAACAATAACAACCACTTAAAGAAGAGTCTGTATCACAACACCATGATTGCTGATGTTGTTGTTCTGGATCCAAGCCTGACTTTAGCTCTTCCTGCACGTATTACCGCTGCTACAGGAATGGACGCTTTAAGTCATGCTATTGAATCTTACGTTTCCTTAAACGCAACACCTATCACCGAAATGTACGGCTTAAAGGCGATTGAACTGGTAAACAAATATCTGGAAGAAGCTTACCGCAATCCTGATAATCTGGAAGCAAGAGCCGGAATGATGCTTGCAAGCTACTTCGGCGGTGTTGCCATCACTGCAGGTATTGGTATTGCTCACATCATGGCTCAGCCTTTAGGAGGCGAATACGGTATTCCTCACGGCGATGCATGCTCCATCTTCCTGCCAGCTTCCATTATCCTGAATCAGGAATATGCAGAGAAGAAATATGTAGAAATCTCCAAGGCATTCGGCGTATACAAAGAAGGTGCTTCTGACAAAGAAAATGTACAGGCTCTGTTAGACAAAATTACTTCTCTGCAGAAATCCATCGATGCTCCTCGCTGCTTAAAGGGATATATAAAGGAAGAACCAAGCATGGATTATCTGATCGATGTGATCAAGAGAACTACCGGACATATTACCTGCAATCCACGTCCTCTGAATGAGGAACTGATGAAAGCAGCATATGAGCTGGCTATGAAAGACTGATCGGCAGGTTTTTAAAACATGAATTGCAGGAAAGAGCTGAACATGTTAAAATGTTAAATGTATACTTTATGTATAAATATTAGTCAACAAATTAACAAACGATTCAGTTAGGTAAAATATGAGCAAAGAAAAATTTCGTTATTCCATGATTTATAATGACATCAAAAATGATATCCTGAATGATGTCTACAAGGTAGGAAGCCTGCTCCCCACAGAGCAGGTCCTCTCCCTGAAATACGATGTCAACCGCAGCACTCTTCGAAAAGCAATGCAGATGTTAGCAGACGAAGGGCTGATCGAAAAATGCCCCGGAAAAGGCACTATTGTTTTAAGCAGTGTCCCGGTTGCCCCAGAGTCCCCAAAAGTTATCACCAACAAAAACATCGGTTTTTTCCTCCCAAAAGAAAATATTATAACCGAACCATTTTACTCTTCCCTGTTTAATATACTGGAACGTGATTTTCAGAAAAACGGCTGTTCCCTGATCTACACTACACTGGATGCTTCCGATAATATTGCAGATAAGATTACAGCACTTGGTCTTTCCGGAATCGTTTTTGTAAGTAATGTTGTTCAAAAACACATTGAATATGCTGTCAGTCAGAAAATACCCTGTGTTTTAGTCAACAGCTACTCCGACAAGCTTCCTTCTGTTTTATCAGATAACCGCAAAGGAGCTTATCTTGCAGGCAGATATCTTATCGAACACGGACACAAAACTGTCGCTTTACTGGCAGGTGTGCGAAGCTATTTAAGTAACCAGGAACGTACCGCCGGATTTCTCCAGGCTTTCCAGGAAGAAGGACTCTCTATTCCTCCTGAATTGATCTTAGAAACAGGCTCCTGGCTTTATGACGCAGCTGAAAAGGTGTGCTTGAACTTTTTCAACACTTACACAGGCGAAATGCCTACTGCCCTGTTTGCATTTAATGACCGTTTGGCAACTGGAGCCATCAATGCCATCTGCAAAACCGGTCGTACTGTACCTGACGATGTAAGTGTGATCGGCTATGATAATCTGGGCTACTATAATATTATCAGCCCACGGATCACTACAGTGGAAACACATATCGAAGCTATCTCCGAATCTACGGTAATGCATATGATATGGCAGCTAAACAACGGCAGTTGTCTGCCTGTAAAAGTCCTTACCCCAGTTGAAGTGATCTCCGGCGAAACCGTCCGTTCTTTACTTTGCTAAATTTTACATCTGCAATTCATTTTTATATCTTTTTGTCAAAAATAAAAACGCCCAGAATAGTTTTCGGATCTTCTTTCTGATTATTCTGGGTGTTTTTTACTGTGATCTCTTATGATCAGAAAGGGAGACAAGATGAAGCTAACTGAACAAACGATTACACATATTATCATCGGAAGTGGAGCAGCAGGATTTCAGGCCGCATTACGCTTATATCAAAACGGTGAAAGAGATCTGGCAATCATAACAGAAAATATAAAATCAGGTACTTCCAGAAATACCGGTTCAGACAAGCAGACTTATTATAAGCTTACATTGTCAGGAAACGATGCTGACAGCGTAAGAAATATGGCAGAAGACCTGTTTGCAGGACAATGTGTAGACGGAGACCAGGCATTATGTGAAGCGGCTCTTTCTGCCCGGTGTTTTTTTGCCCTTACAGAGCTGGGAGTTCCTTTTCCCTGCACAGAGCACGGTGAATTTATGGGATATAAAACAGATCATGACAGAGGAAGAAGAGCCACCAGTGCCGGTCCTTATACTTCTAAGCTTATGACGGAAGCCCTTGAAAGATCTGTAAAAGAGAAACAGATCCTGATTTTGGATCAGATGCAGGCTATTCAGATCCTTACATACATGAACCAAGTAAAGGGAATCCTCTGCCTGGACAAAAACATTCATAGCGAACCTGCTTATAAAATCATCTGGTGTAAAAATGTGATCCTCGCAACAGGCGGACCAGCTGGCATGTATCACGACAGTGTGTATCCCGTTTCGCAAACCGGCTCCACAGGTATGGCATTTGAAGCTGGTGCTTCTGGGAAAAACCTGACAGAATGGCAATTTGGAATGGCTTCTTTAAATCCAAGATGGAATGTAAGCGGAACATATATGCAGGTACTTCCAAGCTTTATTTCTACTGACCAGGACGGAAATGATGAAAAAGAATTTCTTCTTGATTATTTTAATGAACTGCCAGATCTGCTTTCTATGGTTTTTTTGAAAGGTTATCAATGGCCATTTGATGTAAATAAAATTTTTGGCGGCTCTTCGGTGATCGACCTATTGGTTTACCAGGAGACTGTATTAAAAAAACGCAGAGTATTTTTGGATTACAGGGTCAATCCAGGAAACCTTGAAAAAGACAGGGATCTTCCTTATGCATCTATGATCCCGGAAGCAAAAGAATATTTAAGCCAGGCCGGAGCCTGCTTCGGAACACCCATTGAACGTTTAAAGCATATGAACGAGCCTGCTATTCTTTTTTATCAGGATCACCATGTAGATCTGTTTAAAGAACGTTTGGAGATTGCCGTATGTGCCCAACATAATAACGGTGGTCTGTCCACCAACCATCTATGGGAAACCAATCTCTCTGGTCTTTACGCGATCGGAGAAGTGTGTGCAAGTCATGGAGTTACAAGACCTGGCGGAACTGCTTTAAATGCAGGTCAGGTAGGTGCTGTCCGGGCGGCTGAAGGAATTTTTCTTAAAAAAAGAACACACATGAAAGAAGCGAGCCCTTCCACCGAGAGTGGTATAAAAGAAAGGCTGCGCATTCAGGCGCTGGATCGGATCAGACTTTCAGAACATGCAGAAGGAAACTGCCCATTGTCCGAACTGTGGATAAATGCCTCTAAAAGAATGAGTGCCGCTGCAGGTATGATCCGCAACCAGGTGCAAATGGAAACAGCTTTAAAAGAAACAGAGGATGACATATGTCAATTTATGCAAAAAGCAAAATCGCCTTCTGTTTCACAACTTTCATTGTTCTACAAGCTGTACGATATGCTTCTTTCTCAAAAAATGTATCTGTTTGCCATGTTAGACTACGCAAAAGCAGGCGGAGGAAGCCGAGGTTCCGCATTATATACAGATTCCACAGGAGAACTCCCAGGCTTTCCAGGCTGCCAAACCTTTGGAGAATTATATCGCTGCAGACTGGACCAGAAAATGCATGGCCAGGAAGTCCAGGAAGTAACTTTAAAAGAGGGAACACCGTCTGCCTCAAGACGCCCTGTACGTCCATTACCTGATGTTGACTATTTCTTTGAAAATCAATGGAGAATATACAGAGAACGGATGGGTATGATGGATTAAAAGTCAAAAATACCCAGGCGATCGTTTCCCGAACCCGCCTGGGTATTTCCTATTCGCAGATACCTTATCTGCTTTCCTTCATCTCTCTATATAATTCAATAAACTCCCTTGCCATTACCTTGGCCATTTCCGTACTTGCCATCTGATCTTCTGCATGCATCAGGATCAGGGAAAACTCTGTTTTTTCACCGGAAGCTTCTTTCTGTATTAAAGAAGTGTGGACTTCATGTGCCTGGGCATAAAGGTCATCTCCCTCATTCATGCTGATCTCGGCTCCCCCAAGATCACCCTTTTTTGCTTTCTGAATGGCCTCTATGTAAGAAGATTTTGCGCTTCCTGTATTTGTGATGATCTGCATGCATACCATAACCATGCTTTCGTCCATTATCCCATCACCTCCATAGCATGCTTTAACACTTTCTCCCCGTTCATCATGCCATAATCCCTCATGTCAATTGCTTCTACCGGTACACTTCCTGCCAGCTTCTTTACATTTTCCAGTTCGTAGCGGATCTGCGGTCCTAAAAGGACAATATTGGCTTCCTGGATCTCTTTCTTTGCGTCTGCCAGGGATTTTGCTTCAATACTAACCTCGACCCCATCTGCCTGTGCTGCTTTCTTCATTTTTGCCACCAGCATACTGGTTGACATTCCTGCGTTGCATACTAATAAGATCTTCTTCATTTTCATCTTCTCCTTTACTCTTCACCCATCGTTTTTGCCATAACAACATCATTGATCTTTACAAAAGGAATATATAACAGCACACCTAAGATCAGGATCAGTGCCTGTACAAGGATAGCACGCCAGTCACCTGCTGTTGCAAGATATCCGCTTAACAGAGGCGGTGTGGTCCATGGAATATATACCACGCATTCATTCATAAAATGCATTGCAGTTGCTGCATATGCAATAATAATACCTAATGCAGGAGTTAAAATAAATGGAATGATCAGGGAAATATTGTATACAATGGGATATCCGAAGATAACCGGTTCATTAATGTTAAATAATCCCGGAACGAATGCCATTTTGGCAACGCCTCTTGTTGCTTTGTTGCGACCAACTAAGAAGGTAGCGATCAGAAGGCAGATGGTAGATCCGGAACCTCCCATCATACCAAATCCAGGTACCAAAGCTACATTGATAATGTTGGGAATCGCTTCACCTGCTGCATAAGCAGCCATATTCTGTGTCATATTTACGATCAGAAGCGGCTCCAGGATGGAACTGTAGATAACAGACTGATGAATACCTAACAGCCACAAGAAATTTCCCAGGCTGTAAAGGATCACGCAGCCAACCAGGCCGGTTGTAACGGTACGCAGTGGTTCCTGGATCAGAGTGGTTATCATCTGGATCAGGTTTGTATCAAATACATTGTTAAGAACTGCAGATATAAGACCAAAACCGGATAACAGCAGGATGAACGGGATCAGAACGTTAAATGATTTTCCAACAGACGGCGGGATGCTGTCTCCCAGGTCGATCTGCAGCTTTTTGATCCCTGAGATCCATACAAAAAGTTCTGTTGCGATCAGGCCGATGATAACGCCCGCAAACATCGCCTGTGTTCCCACATTTCCAAAAGTTAAGGCGCCGGATACTGCTACGCTCTCGCCTCCTTCTAATGGGGTTACGCTGACTACATTTGGCATCATAACTACCAGGGCTGCCAGTGAAACAATCGCCGCTGCCATGGGATTATCAAAGCCTTTGTTTCTTGAAAGACAATAACCGATCACAGGTGCAATCAGCAGGGAGCTGATATTTAAAGTTCCGTTTGTGATCACAGTGCCCCAGTACTGGGCTCCTGTAAGAGTATCGCCGGATAACAGCCACACAAATACCGTATTGTTGATCAGCACTGCCAGACCTGCCAGGATATACAGCGGCATAATGGTAGCAAATGCATCACGCAGGGACCGTAAATGGATCTCATTTCCCATTTTTGATGCGAAGATCGTAAATTTCTCTACAAACTTTGACTCCTGAAATGATACCTCTTTCATACTTTTGCCTCCCTTTCTTCTAGCAGTCCCTTCATCCAGCGGGCTGACTTTTTAAGTTTTCTGGAATAATTCCCCATAAGATCTACTTCTATCATACCATATCTGTTTTTAAATGCATTATTCCAGGACCAGTTATCGATCACTCCCCAGTAGTGATATCCCAGACACTTTGCACCGTCTTCAATGGATTTAAAGATCCACTGGAGATGTTCTGTAATAAATTCGATCCTGTAATCATCCTGGATCTCACCGGATGCATCCCTGAAACGGTCTTCATGTTCTACTCCCATTCCATTTTCAGAAACAAAGAACTTAAGATCCGGATATTCATTTTTCATTTTCATTCCAAAATCATAAATACCCTTTGGATAGATCTCCCATCCTCTGTATATATTCATCTTTGCTTCTGGCCATACATATGGATCAGAAAATTTAGGGTAACCGTTTTCATCTGTCTTCTCTTTCGGTGCCTGGATCCTGGATGGATGATAATAATTAAAGCCCAGCCAGTCTACTTTTCCCTGCTTTAATATCTCTTCATCTCCCGGCCTTCTTTCCGGAGCCAGACCTTTTTCTTCCAATGTAGAAAGAACGTCCTCTGGCAGATGTCCTTCTGCCACCAGATCCAGCCACCACCGGTTGTTGATCCCATCCTCCATCCGCAAAGCTTCCAGATCTTCTGGCGTAGGATCTTCTCTTGTATAAGGCGGCGCAAAACAGTTGATCAGGCCGATCTTTGCATCCTCTCTTACATAGCCCTCTTCTTTTGCCTTTCTGAATTCCCATACAGCCAGACTGTGGGCAAGGGACAGATGATACTGAACCTGCATTCCTCTTTTTGCATCCTTTATAAAAGGATACCAAAAACCGTTGCGGTAGCGCTGATCTGGTTCTACGATGGGTTCGTTGAAAGTAAACCAGTACCGGATCTCTGAACCAAACTCACGAAAAGCGGCTCTGGCATAGGCTGCATAAGCTTCCACCACATCCCTGCTTTCCCATCCGCCTCTTTCAAACAGATAGGTCGGCATATCAAAATGATACAGGTTCATAAAAAGTTCGATCTGATTTTCTTTCGCACATTTACATACCTTATGGTAAAACTGTGCTCCTTCCTGATTGAGCTTTCCATCTTTTGTAAGAAGTCTGCTCCACTGCATGGAAGTACGGAAAGAATCCATATGAAGGCTTTTCAGAAGTTTAATGTCATCCTCATATTTCTCATAAAAATTGTTTCCTACATAGCTTCCCACTTTATTGTAGAAATCAGAAATTGAAAGATCTGACCAGGTATCCCAGATACTTTCCAGACGGCCTCCTGTTTTATAAGCGCCTTCTGTCTGAGGACCTGACATTGCTGCGCCTACAAAAAAGTTTTCCGGAATTTTAAGCTCCATGCCCATACCCCTTTCTTTTTTATATGTCATTTTCTCGTTTTGTTATGTTTAATTATTTATTTGTTATGACATTTGTTATTATATAATATTTTCCAAGAATTGCAAGGGTATTTTTTAAGTTTTTAAGCGAAATTTTAAAAGTGCCAGTTTGCTGTTTGCAGCATACTGACACTTTGCACAATTACTTTTTATATTTTTATTTGTTTTGCACATTGATTTTGATATTTTTCTGAAAATTTAATGAATACTTACACTTTTAAGTTCAAATCGATCTGCCCTGTGACGGGAAATAGAGTACTCAAAAATACGTCCATCATCCAGATATGCTACCTGTTCCACTTCCAGGACAGGCAGGACCTGATCACCTATATCCAGCCACTTTTTTTCCTGTTCTGTAGGCATGTCTGCCCTGGCGATCCGATGGGCACTTTGTATCTTTAAGCCCAGATCATTTTCCAAATAGGAATAAATAGAACTTTTTACTACATCTTCCGTAATACCTGTAATAAAATCCGTAGGCATGTAGGTGTATTCTACTACATAAGGTTTGCCATCCACCAATCTGGTACGGCATATATAGCAAACAAAAGCATTTTCTGCCACCTGCAGTTTTTCTGCCACTTCTTTACTTGCTTTTTTCAGGCCAAATTCATGGACATCCGAAGATACCTTCCGTCCTGCCTGGTCTTTGCTAAATCCACTGAACTGACCGGATTTTGAAAAGCCCACCTGGTCCGTCATGCCCGGAGCCACGGCTTTTACAAAGGTTCCTGCACCCCGTCGTTTTGTGATCAGACCTTTTGCTACCAGAAGCTCCATTGCCTCTCTTATGGTAATACGGCTGGCATCATAGATCTTACACATTTCCATTTCCTGTGGCAGTCTTGTATCCGGCGGGTAAGTTCCATCTTTAATTTTCTTCTGTATCTCTTCCGCGATCATCTCATATTTATACATGATATATAAACTCCTCTTCCTGTCTCGTCACATAGGTTATATCATTTTATAAATAAATTATAACTTACCAATTATAAAATTACAAGGAAACCACTTTTTATTTTATGCATTTGTATCCTCTGTTTTTTCAGCAGGCACTACCGGCTCTCCCGGATATTCGATTACATAAAATTCATATCCATTGATCACCCTGGTAGTACCATATACATCTTTTCGTTTGAAACCGCTTCCATAGTTAGCATGAACATGACCATGTAAAAAGTACTTTGGATGATATTTGTCCATCAGGTCTAAAAATGCCTTAAATCCTCGATGGGGCAGATCTTCCATATCATTTAACTTATATGCCGGGGCATGGGTCACAAGGATATCAAAGCCTTTGTGGCGCCACAGCTTCCACCAAAGTTTATGAATACGTTTCCTCATCATCTTCTCTGTGTACTGATTAGGTGAGTCCGGTATATATTCCATGGAACCTCCCAGTCCCAGAATACGGACTCCCTTGTATACAAAAATATCATCATCAATACAAATGCAGCCTTCCGGCGGTTTGTATTCATATTTTGTATCATGATTTCCCTTTACATATAATAAAGGGGCATGGCACAGAGTTGCAAAAAAAGTAAGATATTCAGGTTCAAGATCTCCACAGGAAATGATCAGATCAATATCTTTCATCCGCTCCGGGGCATAGTATTCATACAATAGCTTTGATTCCTGATCAGCAAATATCATTATGTTCATTTATTCATTCTCCATCTCTGTCTGCTCCGTTGCCTTAATGCCCTGAAGCTGCATCAGTTCCTGGGCGCGCTCATTCATTTCCCCGATCTTTGGAATATAGCCAACTACATTTTGCGCCAGCCAGTTCATAGTGATGATCTCCTCTGCATTTAAGCTCTTGCCCTGGGTGCATTTGGTGCTTCCATCCTGGGCATAGATCAGTCCGTCAAATGGATGGAAGCTGCCGGCACGAATGGAATTTTTCAAAAACTCGATCAGCCGCCTGGTACCATTTGGCATATTTTCAGAACAGATCACATCGATCACATCCGCTGACATACCCCACCAGTAGTTTACTGCTTTCTTGCCTTTCATGGCTTCGATCTCTTCTGTACTCTTAAATGCAAGACGGATGATCTGCTCATAGAATTTACCCCAGTGCCATACCGGCATAGCAAGGTTTGTCACTGTTCCATCTTCATTTTTCCGATACAGACCATATTCCCTGGACGGATGGTCCGGATTGATCATGTCATGGCCGGAAATATAATGGATCCCTTTTTCATGTAAAATATCTTCTGTATGCTGCGCCTCTTTCCTTCTGGCCCATTCCAGATGTACTTCCACATAAGGATTAACCATTCTTGCACCAAGGGCAAAGGCATTGATATCAGCTAACATTCCATAGGTAGGCTGCTCTGCAATATATCCCAGCCTGTCTTCCCTGGACAGTGCTGCCGCGATCGCTCCCATAAGGAATTTTGCCTCATACATTCTTGCATAGTAATTGCTTACGGAAGAATAGGACATATTAATGGAACAGTTGTAAAATTTAATATCCGGATAAAGAGCCGCCGAACGGACGCTCTGTCCTAACATCCTGGAAGTAATAGTAAAAATAATGGTACAGCCGGCTTTTGCCTCTTTTTCAATAGCCTCCGCCACCGCTTCCTCTGTATCTGCCTGATCTACTACCATAGTCGTCAGTTTTCCGGGGAATGCCTGTTCCAGATACATTCTTCCCAGTTCATGGCCATAGATCCACCGGGAAGTTTCTGCTGTTCTTCCATAGATAAATCCCACTTTCAGACCGCTTGGTATCTCTTCCTGAGGCAGGAACCATTTTAAGATGGCCGGTTTTTTATCTTCCTCTACTTCCTGGGGATCTTGGATCAGTTCGATCTTATTTCCTCTGTTGGCCAGCTGGATCTCTTCCCAGATACGCATCAACGCCCGGTACATTTCTCTTTCTGTCTGGCCTTTTACATTGTCATATCCATAAACTTCAATATAAACCAGAAAGGCATCTCCCTCTGTAAGCTTTAAGCGGTCTCCATGAGCCATGGAAAAGGCTTTGGCAAAGCGTCCATAGGCAGATCTGAAATATACACGGTCCTCTTCTTCCCACACCTGATCCGGCTTCATTCCCATCAGTTTCAGAAGTTCTTTGTATCTTCCTTCCTTGCTGAACCACACATCACAGTTAGAAGAAACCTTATAAAAATCCAGAAATTCATAATACAGACGGTTTTCCAGATCATCCGTCCTTTTAGGGATCAGACGGGTCACCGTTCCGGGAATACTGTAAGCACCCAGGTATTTCATAACACTGACTCTCTTATTTCCCTCCTGGACATAGAACCGGTTCATAAATTCATAGGCCACAATAGGATCCTGAATTCCGTCCTCTACCTGATGATTGTAAAGATTTAACCATTTGATCCCAAATTCAGACCGTTCCGGCAAAAGAGGCATAAAGTTGTTGGCAAAGGAATTGGACCGTTCCGCAGTCTTGGTTCCCACCAGTTTTGCCAGCGGAATGTCCATCGTTCCAAGGCTTACTGTGGATACAATATCCGTATAGGATAAAACATCATCCAACACCGGCAGATACGGGTATTCTCCCTTTGCCACTGCATCCTGATATTGTTTTTTACCAAGTTTTAACGCTGCTCCATATTCTGTATCCGACATAGCTACCTCCCCGTTTCCCTGATGTATATTCATGCATTATAGTAAGTTATTTTTGCTTATGCTCATTATAGCCTCAGGACTACTGTTGCGCAAGACACTTACCATTTATTTACAGTTAAACATATGTTATACTTTTTTAAGAAGCACCGCAACATGTACAAACCGAAAGGAGTTCCCACCCATGGAAGACCGTTTAGCTGTTATCAGCTGCATTATAAGTGACCCACAATCTGTTTCCGTTATGAATGAAAAACTTCATCTCCACGCCTCTATGATCATTGCCAGACTGGGAGTTCCCTGTAGGGAATACGGTGTATCCGTAGTCAGTGTTGTGCTCCATGGTACCCAGAATGAGATCAGCTCCTTTGCCGGAGACCTTGGAAAGGTAAAAGGGGTAAAGGTAAAATCCATTCAGGTGCCGGTAAACAGTACATCTGATTAAAAAAGCTGCGGACTCTCACATCCGCAGCTTTCTTAATCCCTTTAATATCTCTTCTGCCTTAAACAGCATATCTTCAATGGTAATGCCCTTAGGCTTTCTTTCCACATAGTGGAACACAGGCGCTTCACCAGGTACCAGTTTTAAAGCACCGCCATAGGAATTTACCAGATCCGGTATGCCTCCTACATTGATCTTCGCCTTCTGGTACATGGTCAGTTTCACTTCTTTTTCTTTTACCAGAATCTCTGTCACATAGCACTTATGGGCCAGCGCACGGACTCTGGCAATGACCAGAAGATTTTCCACACTCTTTGGAATATCCCCAAAGCGGTCCATCAGCTCATCCTGCATATCCATATATTCATCTTCTGTCTCAATGGCAGAGATCCTCTTATAAATATCCAGTTTCTGATACTCATTTTTAATATAAACAGCCGGAATATAGGCATCAATGTCACATTCCACACTGGTAGCATAGGACTCTTCCTCTGTTTCCTCGCCCTTTAATGCCAGAACCGCCTGATTTAACATTTTGCAGTAAAGGTCATATCCCACTGCTTCCATATGTCCATGCTGCTCTGCTCCAAGAACATTTCCGGCACCCCGGATCTCCAGGTCACGCATGGCGATCTTGATACCGGAGCCTAATTCTGTAAACTCACGGATAGCCTGAAGACGTTTTTCCGCCTCTTCTTTTAAAAGCTTATCCCGCTTATACATTAAAAATGCAAAGGATGTGCGGTTGGAACGGCCTACACGGCCGCGAAGCTGGTACAGCTGGGAAAGTCCCAGTCTGTCTGCATCATGGATGATCATGGTGTTGGCATTGGGAATATCAAGACCTGTCTCAATAATGGTAGTGGATACTAAAACATCGATCTCCCCATTGATAAAGTCCGTCATGATCCGCTCTAACTGATGCTCATGCATCTGACCATGGGCGAAGGTAACTACTGCATCCGGCACCAGTTTCTGTATCTTTGCAGCCACTTCATCAATATCCGTCACACGGTTGTATACATAATACACCTGGCCTTTTCGCGCCAGCTCCCTGTTAATAGCTTCCCGGACCATTTCCTCGTTGTATTCCATTACATAAGTCTGGATAGGTGTACGGTCTACCGGCGGCTCTTCCAGTACGCTCATGTCACGGATCCCTGCAAGGCTCATATGCAGTGTTCTTGGAATAGGGGTTGCAGTCAGAGTCATAACGTCTACATTTTCTTTTAACTGCTTAATCTTCTCTTTATGGGCTACGCCAAAACGCTGCTCCTCATCGATGATCAGAAGCCCCAGATTTTTAAACTTTAAATCCTTAGAAAGCACTCTGTGAGTACCGATCACAATGTCCACCATGCCTTTTCGCAGGTCTTCCAGCGTTTTTTTCTGCTGGGACGGGGTGCAGAAACGGCTTAACATGTCAATGCGCACCGGAAAATCCTTCATTCTCTGGACAAAGGTATTGTAATGCTGCTGGGCCAGAATGGTAGTAGGCACCAGATATACCACTTGCTTGCTGTCCTGAACTGCCTTAAAAGCAGCCCGAAGGGCGATCTCCGTCTTACCGTAACCAACATCACCACAGATCAGCCGGTCCATGATCTTTCGGCTTTCCATGTCCTTTTTCACTGCCTCAATGGCATCTAACTGGTCATCTGTTTCTTCATAGGGGAACAGTTCCTCAAATTCCTTCTGCCAGACTGTGTCTTCCCCATACTGATAGCCCTTTTGCGCCTGACGGGCTGCATACAGCTTTACCAGGTCCCTTGCGATCTCCTGGACTGCACCTTTTACACGGGTCTTGGTCTTGTTCCACTCCGTACCGCCTAACTTGTTCAGTTTCGGCTTTTTGGCATCTGCTCCGGCATATTTCTGGATGCTTTCCAGTCTGGTGGCAGGAAGATACAGATTGCCTCCATCTCCATACTCGATCTTAATATAGTCCTTAATGACCTTGTCCCGCTCTACTTTTTCAATTCCTTTGTAAATGCCAAGACCATGTTCCTCATGGACTACATAATCTCCTACTGCCAGCTCAGAGAAACTCTGAATAGCTTTTCCCTGGTAATTGCTCTTTTTCCGCCGTTTTTTCTTCTTTTCCGTGCCAAACATGTCACCTTCTGTAATGATGACATATTTGATCAGGGGATATTCAAAACCCCTGTGGATATTTCCGTAGGTAACCAGGATCTCACCTGGCGCCGCTTTATGTTCTTCCCCTGTTCCGTCCGGACAATAAGCCCGCAGATCATATTCACGCAGGTCACTGGCTAAACGGCTGGCTCTTGTCCTGGAAGCAGACAGCAAGACTACCCGGTAACTTTCTTTTTTCCACCGGGTCAGATCGCTTATAAGCATGTCAAAGCTGTTCTGATAGGAGTTGACATTTCGCACATCAAAGCTGAACTTTTCCTTTACCTTCATGCCCGGAAGCTTCTGGTCAAGACCTGTAAGCATTACAGTATAAGAACTTTGAAGCTTTGCAAGGACCTGGGCGCCTGCATAGAGAAGTTCTGTCTGCCCCGGAAGAAGATAGCCCTTTTCCAGGCGGTGGATCATGCTTTCACGAAATTCCTGCTCTACCGTCTCGCCTTTTTCCTTTAATCTTGCCGGTTCATCCAGACAGATCAGAGTATCTCCTGCCGGGAAATAGTCCAGAAATGACACAGTCTCCGGGCAGAAATACCGGATATAGGCATCCAGTCCATCCCGTTTCCAGCCTTGCCGGATCCCTTCTGTCAGTTCTTTGATAATACCCCGGATACGGGATGCTTCTTCAATCTGATGTTTGGCCCTTAAGGCTGCTTCATATTCTTTTTCTTCCTTTTCCAGACGTTCAATCCCTGCTTCTAACTGCTTTTTTGTTAAAATGGTCTCGGCTGAAGGATAAATGGTAATTTTTTCCAGCTGTTCCACAGACCGCTGGCTTTCCGGGTCGAAACTGCGGATGGAGTCCACCTCATCATCCCACAGTTCAATACGCACCGGCACTTCCTCTGTCAGCGGGAAAATGTCCACGATACCGCCACGGATGGAAAACTGGCCCATGCCGTCTACCTGGGCTGTACGCTCATACCCCAGTGCTGTAAGGCGTTCTTTCCATTCATCCAGATCCATGATCTGGCCGTTTTCCACAGTCACTGCCTGCTGCTTTAAAAATACTAAAGGCAGGAGATGATCCATAAGACCGTCCAGCGTGGTGACGACCACGCCTTCTTTCTCTTCCATCAGGTGCCGCCATACGGCAATACGCTGACGGGTCATCAGGTTTCCATGGATATCCGCACTGTAAAACAGCAGATCCTTTGCAGGATAAAGCCATACGTTTTCCGTAAAGCTGCGAAAATCATCATAGATCTCCCTGGCTCTCTGGTCATCATAAGTCACCACCAGTTTCCAGGGAAAACCCCCGTCTTTTCCCAGCCAGTACATCAGGTGTACCTTCTGGGAATCAAGGGTTCCCGTTGCCTGGACCGGTCCTTTTGCCTTTTTTAACGCTTCCTGTAGATTTTCATATTCCTGTAATTCCAATAACGGATTTTCCATGTTTTCCCCTTATATCCTGTTCCATTATCATTTCAGTCTGTGTTGTATCTGTTTCAACGTTTCTGTGTTCAATTATGCAAAAATATCTATTTGTGTCCATTAAACCGGTTCATAGCCGCATCTGGTCCCTCTGCGATCATAACCTCCACTGCCTCTGCCGCGTCTTTAAATGCCTGTTCCATTTTTTCACGGTCTTCCTTAGAGAAGCGGCTGAGCACATAATCTGCCAGATCCATTCTCGGCGGCTTGTCACCTACGCCTACCTTAATACGTGGAAACTCCTGGGTTCCCAGATGGGCAATGATATTTTTGATACCATTATGACCGCCTGCACTGCCTTTCTTGCGGATACGCAGCTGACCTACATCCAGACTGATATCATCATATATAACAATGATATGCTCTGGGTCCACTTTATAGAAATCTGCCGCTTCTCTTACGCTCTCACCGCTTAAATTCATAAAAGTCTGAGGCTTTAAAAGGATCACCTTTTCCCCTGCAATGATGCCCCTTCCATAAAGTCCCTTAAATTTCTTCTCATCCACAGATGTATTTAACTTGTCCGCCAGCACATCAATGGTATCAAATCCCACATTATGTCTTGTCTTCTCATACTCCCTTGTAGGGTTTCCCAATCCTGCTATGATATACATAAAATATTTTCCTTTCCAAAACACGCCTGAAAGCGCTAGATTCCACCCTATAGGGGGTATCTAACGCTCATTTTAATTAGTCGTTCACTTATTCTAGCAGATATAGCTTTCTTTTACAAGCCGTGATATTTCACATCTCTTTACATCCTATTTTCATACTTACATTTCACTTCCGGCCAGTGTCTCCTGTGCCCGCTCTTTTGTAAAGAGTCCGCAGGCTACCAGACGTTCTACCACCTGCTCCTGGCGTTTTTCTGCCAGCTCCAGATTGACAGTGGGGGAATATTTAGACGGTGCATTAGGAACGCCTGCAAGAAGTGTGCTTTCGTAATCTGTCAGGTCTTCCGGCTCTTTTCCGAAATAGCCTTCGCTGGCATCTTTGATACAATAATATCCGTTTCCGAAATAAATGGTATTTACATAAAGTTCCAGGATCTCATTTTTACTGTAATCCCGCTCCAGTGCAAAAGCCATAAATACCTCTGCTACCTTACGCTCCATCTTCTTTTCCTGGGTGAAATACAGATTTTTTGCCAGTTGCTGGGTAATGGTACTGCCGCCTTCTACAAAGCGTCCGGCCTTTACATCATTGACCATGGCTCTTGTAATGGCAATGGGATCGATCCCAATATGACCGTAAAATCGGTGATCTTCCACAGAGAGGACTGCATCCGTATACGTTTCCGGAAGATCAGAAAATACAGTATAGCTTTCCTTGGACCGTATCTCGCTTACCTTATCTTCCAGGCTGACCTGGGCAATGGCATCCTTATACATATCATAACCACGGATACCGGTAGTCACTGCAAAATACATAGCCACTGCACAGAGCACAGCTGTTACTCCTTTAAGCCAGTTAAACGCTGCACACTTCTTTTTCCCGGTGTTTCCTGCTGTATTGTATTTTCCATTGTCTTTTGTCCTCATCTGCTCACCTTCTCTCCTGTGCTATATAACTCAGGCTCAAGCACCTATGCGCTCTCCCGCCCGCGGCAGCGGGCGGGGCCTTCCCTTAATTACAGTATAGCACATCAGTATAAGCAAGTCTTTGAGGCTCCCTTAAAGAACTCTGACTAAAATCTGACTATTTCTAACGTTTTTCTAAAGAAGTATGGAAATAATTTGAAAACTGCATCTGGGCATCGGAAAGGGCCTCTTTTGGGGTCACAATTCCGGTATAAGCATTCTTAACTGCCAGTCCCAGGATGCTCAAAAACTTACGCTCATCAAAGGGTACAGAAAGCTCCGCCGGAAGCCGGTTCCCTTTTGAAATGGGGAAGCAGTGTCTGGTAAGCTTCAGCCATGGATAGTTATGTAAAACCTCATAATTATCATAGGTCCTGCGGCATGGGGATGTACTTCCCAGTAAAGCCGATGCTGAACAAAGCGGCTCACTGCACATCCATTTAATAAAAGAAAGGGCATCCTTCGGCCGCTTACAATATTTAGAAACACCTAAACTGCCGCCGCCAAGCACCGGGTTATTTCCCGGCATCATAGAGTACCCTACATTTCCTACTACATGGGAACTGTGAGCCGACAGGTCACTGGCATAGTTGCTGTACAAAATGGACATGGCAAAATTTCCTTCTGCAAACCGCCTTGCAGTCTGGGTCCACCAGCCACAGTACTCCGGCGATGTACAACGCCGCAGCTGTACTAACTCCGCAAGAGCCTGCTGGCACTGCAGGGAGTCTAAATGGATCTGTCCGTCCGCACCGTACAGGTTTTCCTGAATGGCAAATAATCTTGCCAGAAACTCAGAACCAGCCACACCGGTAGAGCCCAGTGTAATCGTCGATCCATAAGGAACCGGTGATGAGGGTGTCAGATCTCTTGTGAAAAATGCAGCGATCCTGTTATATTCCTCAAATGTCTTCGGCGGCTGCAGTTCTTCATGGAACTGCTCAAAATAGGTCCGCTTGCAGATAGGGCTTTCAAACAGGTCCTTCCTATAATAAAGAATCTGCACGCTGGGCGTAACCGGCAGCGCATAGATCTGACCATGTACCCGGCAGTAATGCTCCGGAACTCCTTCCACGTACTGTCCCAGGCTGTTTTCAATATTTTCATCGATCTCTGACAATGGCCGGAGAAGCTTCTGGGCAAACCAGGAAAGCCAGGTCACATCCAGTCGCAGGATATCAAAACGGGAGGTTTCATCTAACGAGTTAAATGCCTCATAGATTTCATCATAAGAGAGAATGCACACATTTACATCAATTCCCGTTTTCTGGGTAAACAGTCTGGAAAACGTTTTCATAATATAAGCTTCCGGGCTGTCCAGAGTTACAATATTTAATGGCTGGGTACTTTCCGGCTTTCGGATATTCACGAACCAGTTCTGAAATCCGTCTCCCGGGATCATCCAATTGGCATGTCCCTCTGTCCCGACATTATCCGGTATTTTTTCTGATGCCGTATTTTCTTCCGTTGCACTTTCCTGTGCTGTGCTTTCTTCCGCACCGGACTCCTCTGCCTTTCTGATCAGCATCTTTGCCGCCCTTTTTCCTAGCTGGCGGTAATTCATTTCATATTTAATAAAGTCATTTTCCGGAATGGTAAACAGCGGCGCCACCGTATAGATATCCGGTGAGCCCTCTTCTTTTCCATAAAAAGTGGTACACATATCCTTGGCACTTTCTGCAAATCCATAATTGGATATAAAGAATGCCTGGGGCAGTGTTCCGTTAAATATCTGCATGATATTCTGGTATTTTCTAAATGAGTCTGTCCAGATCTGGATCACCTGGCAGGTAGAACCTTCCATCATGGTCAGAAAGCCCCTGCAAAAATCCTTTTCACTGGAATAATCCGGATTTCCTGTAAGCAGGCAGATGCTGCGATACCCCGCCTGCAGTGCTTTCTCTGCCATAGCCTGTCCCGCTTTTTCATAATCAAACCCAATAAAATCAGAAGGGAAACCTGTTTTCCGGTCTACAAAAAGTACCGGAATATCCGAGCCATTATTCTGGGCCGGTTCCATTTCCCCAAAGATCCCATTATTTTTATAGATCGCCGCCTCGCTGGCAGTTCCCGCTACTGCGGAAATGCAGGCGATCCCCTTTACCTGCTTTACTTTTGCCTCTGAAAATGCAGTCGCTTCACTTTCCGGTGAATTTTCATTGGTCAGATGGCGGGATACAAGATAACCATGTTCCTGGGCATAGTCTTTAAAACTGAAATAAAAATCTTCATACTGCCTTGCCCGGGAATCCGGCATGATCAGAGCCAGGCAGTCATTGGTTCCCTTGCGCAGCAAAGCTGCTCTTTCATTTGGAACATAGCCCAATTGCCTTGCAGCTTCCATTACCCGGCGTATTTTGTCACTGCTTACGTTCCCTTTACCATTTAATACATTGGAAACCGTTCCCTGGGCCACGCCGGCCTTCTTTGCAATATCTTTAATGGTTGCCATATGTGTTCCTCCTGATATACGGTGCTGGTGTGGTCTGCATTTTACTGTCAGGTCCACTCTATGACCGGACCTTCGTTGCTGCTCTCACTTGTATTAACTATAACATATATCTTAAGAAATCACAATTCTGCCCCAGAAATTGAACCTTGTTCAATCGTATTCCCTGTAAAGAAAATGTAAAAAATGTATAGCATAGGTAAAATTGTTAAAGTAACATGTAAATTCAAAATATTTATTGTGCAAAAAAACAAAATAATATTTGACACGTTTCAATAATGATGCTATAGTGAACTTAAGAGCAAATCACAGACCTTAAAAAGTCTATCAATGCGAACAAAAAGGAGGAGTATCATGAAAAAGAAACTCGTACTTGCATCATCTGCCTGTTTAGTAGCCTCTGCTATGGCATTAGGCGGCTGCTCCGGCGGTTCCAAACCAGCCGAAACCAGCGCAGCAGCTGAGAAATCTGAGGCAGCAGCTGAAAAATCTGAGGCAGCAGCTGAAGGCGGTTCATCTGACGCAATGCACCTGTCATTCTACTCCCCAGTAAACGTAGGCGGCGATGCTGCAAAGCTGATTGAGAAGATCTGCGCAGACTTCAATGCTGAAAATCCTGACATCGTTGTAGATCCTGTTTATACCGGAAACTACGATGATACCGTTACAAAGATCCAGACTGCTATCCAGGGAGGCACACCACCAGATGTATTCGTAAGCCTTGCTACCCAGCGTTTCACAATGGCTTCCACCGGTATGGCAATGCCATTAGATGACCTGATCGCAGCAGACGGAGACGAAGGAAAAGCTTACATCGACGATTTCTTAAGCGGCTTCATGGAGGACTCCTACGTAGACGGCAAGATCTACTCCATCCCATTCCAGAGAAGTACAGAGATCCTTTTCTATAATAAGGATGCATTCAAGGAAGTTGGCCTTGATCCTGAGAAAGCACCTGCAACCTGGGACGAACTGGTTGAAGACGCAAAACTGCTCACCAACGAAAACCGTTACGGTGTTGGTATCGCATTAAACTCCGGTTCTGCACAGTGGACCTTCACAGGCTTCTGCTTACAGAACAGCAAGAATGGTGAGAACCTGATGGCTGAAGACGGAAAATCCGTTATGTTCGATACTCCAGAGAACGTAGAAGCACTTCAGTTCTGGCTTGACCTTCAGAACAAGTACGAAGTAATGGCTCCTGGCATCGTACAGTGGACCGATCTTCCTACTCAGTTCTTAGCTGGCGAAGTAGCTATGATCTATCACACCACAGGAAACCTGGCAAACATCAGCAAGAACGCTACCTTTGATTTCGGTACCGCATTCCTTCCAGGAAATGCACGTCAGGCAGCTCCTACCGGCGGCGGAAACTTCTACATCTCCAATGGTATCTCTGAAGACCGTGTACAGGCAGCTTGGAAGTTCATCAAGTTCGCTACTGAGCCAGAGCGCGCAGCACAGTGGGCACTGGATACAGGTTATGTAGCAACCAGACAGTCCTGCTTCGATCTGGATATCATGAAAGAATACTACGACAAACTGCCTCAGGCTAAGATCGCTTACGAGCAGATCCCGATCTCCAAGCCAGAGCTTACTACTTACAACGCAGCAGAGATCTGGAGAGTCTTAAATGACAATATCCAGTCTGCAGTAACTGGTGACGCAACTGCTGAAGAAGCATTAAGCGCAGCTCAGGAACAGGCAACAGAAGTTCTGTCTGAGTATCAGTAGGATAAAATGATACTTTTGAAATGAAGTTGGTGCTGTCGTGCTTCACGGCAGCGCCAATTTGTTTCATATTTTTACTGTTCTCTCGAAATCTGATAAATGGGGAATAAAAGATGAAAACACATACAAAAAAGCAGCGTGAACTGCGAAACACTCTCATAGGATGGCTGTTGGTAATGCCTTCCCTGATCTTTATGGCAGCCTTTACTGTATGGCCGGTCTTTCGGAGCATCTGGCTCAGCCTTACAAAATATAAGCTCGGTATGAGCGCACCGGAATTTATCGGTCTGAAAAACTATATCAGTCTGGCCGGATCTTCTCTTTTCTGGAAAGTAATGGGAAATACGCTGTTTTTTGCGTTGATCACCATTGTTCCCAGTATGGTAGTCGGTCTGTTTTTAGCAACCTTAGTCAACCGTAAAAGCCGTCTCATCGGTTTTGTCCGTACTTCCTATTTCTATCCGGTAGTTATGCCTATGATTGCTATTGCAAGTATCTGGATGTTTATTTACATGGCAAAAAACGGCTTACTTGACCAGATGCTCATCAGCATGGGCCTTCAGCCTATGAATATCTTATCCAGCAAGAAGACCGTTCTTCCGGCTATGGCCTTTATGTACGTCTGGAAAGAAGCCGGATACCTGATGGTATTCTTCCTTTCCGGTATCCAGAGTATTTCCACCGATGTAAATGAGGCAGCCCGCATTGACGGCGCTAACTCCTGGACCATTTTCCGCAAGATCACTTTACCTCTTCTTGCACCAACCTTCCTGTTTGTATCCACCATTGCTCTGACCAACAGCTTCAAGCTGGTGGACCATGTAGTCATTATGACAGAGGGCGCTCCAAACAACGCTTCCACACTGCTTCTGTACTACATTTACCAGCAGGGATTTACAAACTTCAACTACGGCGTATCTTCTGCACTGACAACGGTTATGCTGCTTCTGCTCATGGTAGTAGCACTTCCTCGTTTCTTAAGCCAGGACAAGAAGATCCAGTACAACTAAAGGAGGCCTTACACCATGCAGAAAAAACATTTGATCGGTGCCGGGATCACCGCATTTTCCGTTATTTTAGGCCTGCTTTGGCTGATCCCACTTATCTGGCTGATCGGAACCGCATTTTCCGTTCCATCCTTCCATATGACACTGTTCCCGACAACAGCGTTCACACTGGATAATATTAAATATGTATGGAATGCCATTCCATTTGGCACCTATTACATCAACACACTGACACTGGTAGTATGCACCTTTGCCGTACAGTTCTTTACTTCCACCCTGGCTGCCTATGCACTGGCAGTTCTGGATTTCAAGGGACAGGCGCTGGTATTTGCTGTGATCTTTATGCAGATCATTATCCCAAATGACGTTTTGATCACACCAAACTTCATGACTCTGTCTGATCTGAAGCTCATCGACACCAAGATCGGTATGATGCTTCCATTCTACGGCAGTGCCATGGCTATCTTCTTACTCCGTCAGCACTTTAAATCCATTCCAAAGGCACTGGCTGAGGCAGCAAAGATCGACGGTGCCAACACCTGGCAGACCATCTGGGGTGTATACATGCCATGTGCAAAACCGGCATATCTTTCCTTTGCCGTTATCTCTGTCAGCTACCACTGGAACAACTACCTGTGGCCTCTGATCGTGACCAACTCTCCTACCAACCGTACACTGACCGTAGGACTTGCTATTTTCGCAAAATCCAAAGAGGCTAACATGCAGTGGGCCAATGTGTGTGCTGCAGCCTTTATCATCATTGTTCCGCTTCTTCTGGCCTTCTTAGTCGCTCAAAAACAGTTTATGAGCAGCTTTGTAAGCGCCGGTATCAAGGAATAAAATATCATGGCTGAACTGTAACAATAATACCCATTAAGGAGGAAAGGCATGGAATTAAATTTTACCGGAAAAGGCAGCGCTTTTTATCCTCCCTTTAAGAATACGGGAGCATACATGCTTTCCGGAAAAGCGCTTTATCTTATTGACTGCGGAGAGACCATGTTTGATGTGCTTTATCACAAACTGGACCTGGCTTCCATTGAAGATGTTTATGTTATCCTGACTCATATGCATGCCGACCACGTAGGAAGTCTTGGAACCCTGATCTCCTATTTTTACTGTCTCTTTAACAAAGCCATTCATGTAGTTTATCCACAGGAGACCATTAAGCAGCTTCTTACATTAGAAGGGATCACACCTTTAGGCTACCATTACCATGAAACACTTCCCGAAAACCCGGCCGGACTGACTGCAGTTCCCGTGGAAGTGAAACATGCACTGGATATGAAATGCTACGGCTATGTTTTAAGTGATGGAACAGAAACTATTTACTACAGCGGCGACTCCTCAGAACTGCCGGAAGATATCAGAACCCGCTTCCTTGCAGGAGAGATCGGCCGCATCTACCACGACACCAGCACCCACGATTCACCAAATCCATCCCACTGCTACTACGGCAAGATGGAGAAATGGATCCCCCGGGAAGAACGCCACAGAGTATACTGTATGCACCTTGACAGTCCCTGTGAGGATATGTTGAAAGAGAAGGGCTTTAGTATTGTGGAAGTTGTAGAAGGATAAATCCACAAACGCAGAGACGTTAAAAAGGCGGTCCGGTTTCGATAACCGGATCGCCTTTTCGTATACTCTCTCCTCAGTTCAAAATACAGCAAAATCCCCTGGATTGTTAAAACATTCAGATAGTCACTTCACAATACATATTGATATACTCTTCAAATCTTGGCAACGCCAAAGTCAGTTCCCCATGTCTTGAACCATCAACTACACCTCTCTCCATAAGACGTTTCCGATACGTATTTAAAAGTTGCGGTGATACTCCCAAACTTTCCCGTATGTCACCTGTTTTATTTACTCCCTGAGAAATAATATAAACGATTTTGCGGTCCAGTTCTGATAACTCACTCCATATTTTTTCATAAGCATAAACCGTCAGTTCTTCATCAAATTTTGGTAAAATATCGTCTATAGTCCCATCATTTTCCCATTTAAGATATCCAAGTATCTGAAATGCAAATGGATATCCTTTTGTGAGCCGCGCCATGGAAGCTGCCTCTTTAGGCGGCAGTCCAAATACAGTTCTGTAACTGGTAGTCATAGCCGGAATGCTTAATGGTTCCAGAAATATTTTGGGAGCGCGGTATAAAAATGTCAGGCTTTTTTCATTTTGAAGATTGCTGATATTATCATATAATCCAGCCATTACAAGATAGACCGGATAATTTTTTGTAATGTAGATCTGAAAATTACTTACGAAAAGTTTTACATATTGATTATTAATGATCTCATCAATAATAAAAAGTACTTTTTTCCCCTGTTCTTTTACCTTTTCCAAAATATCACGCAGCATTGTCTCTTTATCTAATGTATCCCGTTCTTTATTGAAAGCAATTTCCGCAATCCCAATATTAATATTAATTCCCAAATCTATCCCCCGGATCTTCAGAATTCGGTTTAATTCCGATACCGCCCCTGAAATCAGATCCATATCTACACTTAAACGCAATACGATCCAGTCTTCCTTTGCATTATAGTGATCTCCTATCACTGCAAGAGAAACTGTCTTCCCAGAACCTCGAACCCCGGCGATCATATAAACCATATTAGACGGATTTTCCATATCAAAGGTATTTATGATCTTTCCAATCTGATCTGTACGGGAAATAAATTCTACCGGCTTCTGCCCAAAAGTCAGTGTAAATGGATTTTCTCCTTTCATACGTATTCCTCCACATCTATGTTTATTTGTATTTATTTATGTTTATTTGTATTTTTCATGTTTATTTATGTTTATTTTAATTTATAAATATATTATACCCACATTAATGCAAAAAACAAGGTCTGCATTCAAAAAGATCCCCCTGGCATATTCAAAATACGCCAGAGGGATCTTTCTCCTTCACAAATGATACATTTTACTAATATTTTCCAATATTACTTTGCAAACAGCACTGCTTTATAATGACGTTCCAGTGTCACTAACAGGATATTTCCAAGTACACCGATAGCCAGGATCTCTCCGATCCCTACAGTCAGCATGGCATATGGGATCAGGTCTGTAGAACCATATGCATAGCGCAGTACCCATGGAACAATAATGGTGTTGGAAAGGATCGGTGGAACACATACCAGCCATTTGTTCTTCTTTCCAAGATAGTAAGAACCAACTGCTCCAATCAGAGTTGCAATGCTTCCGAACACTACATCCAGTGATGCTGCACCGCAGAGCAGGTTAGCAAGAAAGCAGCCAATGGTAACGCCTGGAACTGCACTGGTTAAGAAGTAAGGCAGCACGCATAATACTTCTGAGACTCTGAACTGGATCGGACCAAAAGCGATCGGCGCAACGATCATGGTCAAAACCACATAAAGGGCTGCGATCAGCGCACTCTGGGTAATAAAGCCAGTTCTTGATTGGTAATACTGTTTGTTCATTTTTCAATTCTCCTTTAGTTTTGTTTTACGAGTGGAAGGTCACGAACACTCGATTCATTTTACGCCGGGAATCGGCGAAAGCCTTATAAGACCTTGGTTTTTCAGGCTTTGCAACGAGTAGAAGTATAGCACAGCAAAAACGCAAAATCAAGGTCACATTTTGATCATCTTTCCAAGATATAAAAGGGGGCTGCCTTAGAATCCCATCATGCTGAGTACCCCATAACATCCAATGGCGATGAGCGTAAATAAAGTTTCAATAATGGCTCTGGCTTAATCCTTTATCTTTTGCTTACTCTGCATTAAATACTTATTTTCTGAACCTTTCATTGAAACAAAAAATCTCCGGCAATGGAGATACTATATTCATACCTGCACTGTCGGAGATTTAAATATACTGCTAGTTTATCTTATTTATCCTTCCAGGTTCTCTGCGATCTTACGTGCTACATACACGCCGCTTGCAGATGCATGGGAAAGGGAATGGGTCACGCCGCTGCCATCACCGATGATATAAAGTCCTTTGTGACGGCTTTCCAGGTTCTCGTCTACATCTACTTCCATGTTGTAGAACTTAACTTCTACACCATAAAGCAAAGTGTCATCATTTGCAGTTCCCGGTGCGATCTTATCCAGGGCATAGATCATTTCAATGATGCCATCTAAGATACGCTTTGGAAGAACAAGGCTTAAGTCGCCAGGTGTTGCAGAAAGAGTAGGCACAAAGGTATTTTCCTCAATACGCTTTGGAGTGCTTCGTCTTCCGCGGATCAGGTCACCGAAACGCTGTACGATAACACCACCGCCTAACATATTAGATAGACGGGCAATGCTTTCGCCATAGCCGTTGCTGTCCTTAAACGGCTCTGAGAAGTGCTTGGAAACTAACAGTGCAAAGTTGGTGCATTCTGTCTGCTTTTCCGGATCCTCGTAGCTGTGGCCGTTTACAGTAACGATGCCATTGGTATTTTCATTTACAACAATGCCCTTAGGGTTCATACAGAAAGTACGTACATTATCCTCAAACTTCTCTGTACGGTATACGATCTTGCTTTCGTACAGTTCGTCTGTTAAATGGGAGAACAGCACTGCAGGAAGCTCTACGCGCACGCCCAGATCCACACGGTTGGACTTGGTTGGGATATCCAGTTCCTTACAGATATGTTCCATCCACTTGCTGCCGCTTCGTCCTACAGATACGATACACTTCTCGCAGTCATAAGACTTGTCATTGCTCCATACTCTGTATCCGCCATTTTCCAGGCACTCAATATGGCTTACAGGAGACTCAAAATAGAAGTCCACATGCTCTTTTAACTCATCATATAACCGGCCTAATACAACCAGGTTGATATCGGTTCCCAGATGACGTACAGAAGCATTTAACAGCTTCAGGCGGTTCTGTAAACAGACTTTCTTTAAATTAGTTCCGGCTGTAGAATACATCTTGGTGCCTTCGCCGCCGTGTGCCATGTTGATGTCATCTACATACTGCATCAGCTCAGTAGCAGCCTTCTTACCAATATATTCGTACAAAGTACCGCCAAAATCATTGGTAATGTTATATTTACCATCAGAGAATGCGCCAGCGCCGCCGAAACCGCTCATAATAGAGCAGGACTTACACTTAATGCAGGCTTTCACCTTTTCACCGTCGATTGGGCAGTGACGCTTCTTTAATGAATATCCGGAATCAAATACAGCAATCTTCTTATCGCTGCACTTCTTCATCAGCTCATAAGCAGAATAAATTCCGCCAGGACCGGCCCCCACAATAATTACATCATATTTCATTCTCAAAACTCCTTTTTACGGTAAACATATTGATTTATAACGTTTCGCTCCCATTCCCATAAAAATGGGCTACCTTTCTATTCTACCGTGTTTTGAGAAAAACTACAATAACAAAATCCCCTTAAAACCGCTTAAAAACAGGAAATACACTCAGGAACCAGGGCTTCCCCGCAGTGTTCCCTTACATAAGCCCTTAAGCGCTCTGTATCAGCTTCAGAAACGCCCCATACATCTGCCTGGAGTACCAGTTTATTGCCTTCGCCGTAGCGGACATAGGCCTCTGCCTTTGTAACACCGTCTGCGCTCTCTAAAGTCTGCTCCAGCTTATAAAGATCTAAGAACTTTCTGCCGGTAAGACCTTCCCGCATCACAGTGCGTCCGCCCTGTTCCAGAAATTCCAGGCGGCCGTCCGGCATGATACGTGCTTCCCTTCCTGTCTGGTACAGCATTCCCGGTCCATAAGGATTGGTGATCTTATCACTCCATCCAAGGGTAGGATGATCCATGATATACAGCTTGCCCCAGGCTCCAAATGGCTGTTTGCGGCAGCTTTCATCCAATACATATGCCTTTACCTGTTCATTTTCATCCACTCCCGGAATCAGCTCACAGCCGGCTGCTTCGTTGACTTTTCCTGCTTCTATATGGTAATGCAGCGGGAACAGATCTACAGAAAGACGGTTTTTCAGGTTTGCCGCCTGTCCTTCCTCTTCCATAGCTGCCACGATCTGCTCCATAACTGTCATAAACAGCTTCAAAAGTTGTGTGTCAAACCGGTTCTTCCAGTAACGCAGCTCATAATAATATCCCTTTTCATCCCACATAACCTGTAAATGGAATGGCAACGCATCTAGCTGTATCTTTTCACGCTCCACCGGCCAGCCGCCGATCTGATCGATATTTAAAATATCTCCCTGGTACTGAAAGAACATTTCATCTGCATGAAGGTTGGAAATATAGCAGCCCATGGTCTTCATGATCTGCTTTCCGGAGGTCTGGAGCAGTTCTTTTACGCTTTCATCCGTCTTCTGGGTGCAGCGGAAATAGTAGGTAAGGAATAATGGTCCTGCCAGTCGGTTCCAGCGGCTGTCCGTTCTTCCGCTGTGGATGCTGGTGCCTACCGTATCTTTTTCATTGCTGAACAGACCAATGCAGTAATTAAAGGCAGTTAAGAACACTACATTTTCAGAAATGCCGTTTCTGCGGCAGAAGGATAACAGTCTGCCCCGGTTAATCCCCTTAAAATGTTCCTTTAAAACGCCGTCTTCTCCCTGTTCCAGGTCATGACTGTCACATCTTGCAAGGATACTCTTTCTGATCTTAAAGCCCTTCATCAGATCTGCAAAATAAGCTTCATTTTCCTGTCTGAGCCCTTTGGCATCCCGCTCTTTTTCATCTAAAATATACTCGTAAAATGTATATTTCTCCTTTTCCACCTGCTTTCCTGCATAAATAGCATTGATATCCTCAAACAGCACATTCATAGTCATGCCGTCTCCCATAATATGGGCAATATCTAAAAACAGGTAATTGGCGGACTCTGTCATATAAATGCCCGCATGGTAAAGAGGCTCATTTTCTGTATACATATATGGGCGTAAAAGTCCCTTTCTGGTCTCTTCCCACTGGGCATCGCTTAAGGTGATCAGAGGAATATCTACCTTGCGGTCATCCTTTCTAAAATTCTTGTATGCCCCTTCATGAAGCTGGATCACGCATTTTAATTCCGGATGCACATCAAACATTCTCTCTACTGCTGTCTTTAACAGGTACACATTTACATGTGGATCCAGTTTAAATAAAAATGGCAGGTTGGCTGTTGTATTTCCCCGCATTACATAGGCAAAATACAGCTGTAAATTGGTCAGTGGATAAATGTCACGGACCTCAAACTCTTTCTTTCCCTCAGCAGCACGCTCTTTATAAAGAGCTTCCAGTTTTAAAACAGAACCATGCTCTAACAGGTCATTTAAGGTCATGGAAAGCTGCAGTTTTTCATACAGGTCTGTAAGAAGCAGCACACTTCCCAAAGAATCCAGTCCTGCGCTGTAAAGGTCGGTATCAATGCCAAAACGGCTGTGGCCTAACACGGCAGATACTGCATCATAGATCTTCTGCTGGAGATCATTTTCCGGTTTATGTACATTGACCTGCTCCTCTGCCTCCTGCTTCTTCTGGCTGAAATACTGGCTGCGGATAATCTTTTTGGAAGAAGTTTTCGCAAATGGAATGTCACGCAGATGGAAACGGGCAATCTTCTTATAGGAAGGAAGTCCTTCATTGTGCTTTTTAATGATCTGAGCCACTGTTTCCTCAATGTGATCAATGCCTGCAGCGTCTGCATACTTAAAGTTTGGATAAATCTCCGCTGCGATCATGTCATCTTCCCCATATACCAGGATATCCTCAATCAGCCGGTCGTCCACAAACAGGTTCTCCAACTGCTCCGGTGCCACATTTTCACCATTGCTTAAGATGATCAGGTTTTTCTTTCTGCCGGTAAGATACAGGAAATTCTCCTCATCTACATAGCCCAGGTCACCTGTACAAAGCCAGCCGTCCTCTGTGATCGCCTCTGCTGTCTTATCCGGCTCCTTATAATATCCCATCATAACAGAAGGGCTTTTTACCTGGATCTCTCCATCTACGATACGCACCTGGCACCGGTCTACGATCTTTCCTACAGATGCCACTTTATCCGGTCTGCTCCAGTCCGGGGATGATATTTTTGGAGAGCACTCCGACATGCCGTATCCCTGTGCAATGGAAATACCCAGACGGTTGAAATTAGCAGCCAGCTCCGGCGCCAGATAACCGCCGCCGCTGATGATCTTGTGCAGGCGCTTTCCCAGCACCTCCTGTTTAATGGAATTCATAGAACGACCTGTGTCCTGTCTGGAAAGAATAGCGATCTTATTGTAAAGGGCTTTTGCCACCATAGGCACCATACGGATCACAGTAGGCTGGAACAGCTGGATATGGGCTGCCAGACGGGCCATGTCCCGGTTCAGACACAAAACGCTTCCATAACGCATGACCGTAAATACATCACCGTTGATGCAGAATACATGGTGGATGGGAAGGATATTTAAGTAAACTTCTTTTTCAGGATGGTCTTTATCTGTGGTGCAGAAGTTATTATCCATCAGGTTGCGGTTGGAAAGCATAACGCCCTTTCCTCTGCCTGTTGTTCCTGATGTAAACAGCACCATAGCACAGTCTTCCTCAGAAACCACCGGATCGACACTGATCCCTGCATATCCCTTTAAGATCTGGTCCGAACATGGCACATGTTTTCCGTGCTGTAAGGAAATGCAGGCCCGAAGGCGTGGACATTTCTCCTTTACTGCTTCTACCAGGCCATAATGATCCCAGTCGTAAAATAAAATATCCAGGTCAGAACGGTTTACATTATCTGCAAAGGTCTCTTCATTTAACTGTACATCTAAGGGAACCACTACATTTCCGCTGGCCATAACGCCTAATAAAAATACCAGGTAATGGTGACTGCTGCTTCCCATTAATCCTACTCTTACCTTGTGGCCCGCTGCCGCGTCCTGCTCCCGCAGCCAGGCAGCTACCCCGCGGCACTGAGTTGCAAACTCATCATAAGTTACTTCATATACTACGTCATTTTCCTCATAGCGTAAAAATACCCGTCCGGCATACTCTCTTCCCGTATTCCAGACCAGGTCTCTTACTGTCTTTGTATTCTCGTATGAAATCATTGCTTTTCTCCTCATAAAACCACTTGAAAGATCTGCCAGCGGCAGCTCCCTTTCAACACATAACAACGGATCGACCCGCTCTGGCGGGTGATCGTTCATTTTATTGTACACAATGTCTATTAATGTCTATTAATAAACATTTACGCCCTAACTATAGCACAGAGACTCCCCACATGCAATGCTAATATTTTGAATTTCAAACTATTTGGCAACCAAGCCTGCATGAGTAAGCAGGGCAATAGCCCGGATTACGAATGCGGGCGGCAGTTGTGGGAGTGCCGAAGGCATGTAACAACTGGCTTTCATTTATAGCGACATAAAAATACCCCGGACCAGTCATGGCATCTGCCATATTTTCTGGTCCAGGGTATCCCTGCTGCAGCTGTCGCTGCCTTTTATCTTTTGTTTAAGGTGATCACATGATTGTGCCTGTTGTCACCAGTGGTCCGCCGCTTATGCAAGCGCTTCTTCTTCATTCTCCAGCAAAGTACTTTCATACTTATCCAGGATGATGCTTTGTATCATTTCCCTAGTACCGGAATTGATCGGATGGGCGATGTCGCGGTATTCGCCATCTGCTGCCTTGCGGCTTGGCATGGCGATGAACAATCCCTTTTCTCCCTCAATGACTTTGATATCGTGGATCACGAATTCATTGTCTAAGGTGATGGAGACGATTGCTTTCATCTTCCCTTCTTTCTCCACCCGTCTTACTCTCACATCTGTTACCTGCATGCTTTAATACTCCTTCCGCTTCCTCCGTCAGCCCCCGTGCTGCACCCCTTCTGAAGGAATCAGAAAAAAACGGGCCGCACTATTTACTACTTATCTACAGTGTGTAGCGTTCATTCTTCTCAATAACGATCTTGATGTTATCAGGTGTTCCGATATAGGTTGTATTGGCGCGGATGGTATCCCGGCTCTCTACGATACAGTTCTCGATCACTGTATTATCACCAATATAAACATCATTTAAGATAATAGAATTCTTGATGATACAGTTATTTCCAACGTATGCCTTCTTAAAGAGGATAGAGTTTTCTACCGTACCATTTAAAATACATCCACTGGAAACAAGGCTGTTCCTAACAACTGCTCCTGGATTGTATTTTGCCGGTGGAAGATCATCGATCTTGGTATAAACATCCGGATACTGTTTGAAGAAATAATCTCTTACTTCCGGCTTTAAGAAATCCATGTTGGTCTTATAGTAAGAATCAACGGTTGCAATATTGCTCCAGTAGCTGTCTAACTTATAAGCATAGATCCTCTTTAAGTTCTTATAACGTACCAGGATATCATTTACCAGGTCGTATCTGTCTTCTGCTGCGCAGCGCTCTAACAGCTCGATCAGCTGTCTTCTGCGGATAACATAGATACCACAGGAAATGGTGGTAGCGTCAGAAGCCATTGGCTTTTCTTCAAAATCAGTGATGCGTCCGTCATCATTTAACTTAACGCATCCGAAACGGGTAACATCCGTTCCCTCTTCCATATCTTTGCAGACAACGGTAATATCCGCTTTCTTCTCAATATGGTATTCCAGAACCTTGTTGTAATCCAGCTTATAAACGCCGTCACCAGAGGTGATAACTACATATGGCTCATGGCTGTTCTTTAAGAAGGTCAGGTTCTGGTAAAGAGCATCTGCTGTACCACGGTACCAGTCTCCGTTTTCAGGAGTAATGGATGGTGTAAATACATACAGTCCGCCCTGCTTACGTCCGAAATCCCACCACTTGGAGGAACTCAGATGAAGGTTTAAGGATCTGGAGTTATACTGTGTAAATACAGCCACATTCTGAATGTGGGAGTTTGTCATATTGCTTAATGCAAAGTCAATACTGCGGTAGCTTCCTGCAACCGGCATAGCAGCCACTGCTCTTTTACTGGACAGTTCCCGCATCCTCTTGCTGTTACCACCTGCTAATACGATACCGATTGCTCTCATTTCACGCCACCTGCCTTTATAATGTAATTTCCGCTTGCCAGTAATCCATCAGGATAGTCGCCTACGGTGGTCTCGCCTGCTATGGCGGTATTCTTTCCGATCTTTACGCCGTCCGGGATAATGGAGTTCTCGCCGATGGTAGCCAGGTCAAACTGATATACCTTCTGGTCATATGTACTTGGTGCGTATTCGCCAACACCGATCTGAACATCGGAACCAACTTTTACATTTTCTGCGATAATGGCCTTTTCAACGGATGTGCCTGCGCCGATGACGCTTCCCTGCATAACAATAGAGTCCTTAACAACAGCACCCTTTGCAATGGTAACGCCTGCTCCGATAACGGAGTTGATAACATCACCGTAAACTTCTGTACCTTCGCCAACGATACTGCGCTCAATGTGAGCATCGGAAGCAATGTACTGAGGCGGGATCACATCACTCTTGGTGTAGATCTTCCAGTATTCTTCATACAGGTTGAACTCAGGAATGATATCGATCAGCTCCATGTTTGCTTCCCAGTAAGAGCCAAGAGTACCTACATCCTTCCAGTAGCCATTGTACTCATATGCGAAGCTGCGGTCGCCCTTTGCGTGGCAGTATGGAATGATATGTTTACCAAAGTCACATCCAGGCTCGTCCTTCATCTTGATCAGAGCCTCTTTCAGAACCGGCCAGCTGAAGATATAGATACCCATAGAAGCCAGGTTGCTTCTTGGAACAGCTGGTTTTTCCTCAAACTCTGTAATACGGTTATGTTCATCAGTGATCAGGATACCGAAACGGCTTGCTTCTTCGATCGGTACCGGCATAGCAGCAATGGTGATATCCGCATTATTTGCTTTGTGATAATCAAGCATTACTTCATAGTCCATTTTGTAAATGTGGTCACCGGAAAGGATGAGCACATACTCTGGGTTATATGCTTCCATATACTCCAGGTTCTGATAAATAGCATTGGCAGTACCGGTATACCAGTCACTTCCCTTGCTTCTTTCGTATGGAGGTAAGATTGTCACGCCGCCAACATTTCTGTCCAAATCCCACGGAATACCAATTCCGATATGTGAATTTAAACGTAAAGGCTGGTACTGTGTCAGAACACCAACGGTGTCAACACCGGAGTTGATACAGTTACTCAGCGGAAAATCAATGATTCGGTACTTCCCCCCAAAAGATACCGCCGGCTTGGCTACTTTCTGTGTAAGAACGCCAAGACGGCTTCCTTGTCCGCCAGCTAAAAGCATGGCAATCATTTCTTTTTTAATCACGTTATCACCTCTTGCTGTTATATAATTTTGGTAAACATAATTATACCACAAACTTTATAAATAGTACACAAATATTTTAATATATTTTGTGTTTTTTATGCAGTTTTCCGACATTTTTCGATATCATGTTTTATATTTTACACTTTTCCCAAGATGTTGTGCCCTAAAAATCCTCCGGGCACTATATGTCCCCCGCCATTAACCAAGTGTGTTGGTAGGTGGGACATTTTTTCCTTTTCATGGCTGTACCGGGACCCTGCATTTAAAAGCGCTAGGAAAACCTGCATAAACGCATGAAAACCTTGAAACATTATGTGAAATACCTTATAATACCTTATAATATTGCATTTTTGCTTTTAGAAATTTTGTATTGGAGAAAAGGAGATATTACTCATCATGGATTTAGTTACAGTAAGAGAACTTTATAAAAATCCGGAAAAGTTCCTGGACAAGGAAATTACCGTTGGCGGATGGATCCGCAGCCTTCGTGATTCCAAGGCATTCGGTTTCATCGTTATCAGCGACGGAACCTATTTCGAGACACTTCAGGCTGTTTACCACGACACTCTGGAAAACTTCGCTCAGGTTTCCAAGTTAGGCGTTGGAACCGCTATCATCGTTAAAGGTACTTTAGTTGCTACCCCACAGGCAAAGCAGCCATTTGAGATCCAGGCTACTGAGGTTACTGTTGAAGGTGCATCTGCATCTGATTACCCTCTGCAGAAAAAGCGCCACTCTTTCGAGTACCTGCGCACTATTTCACATTTACGTCCAAGGACCAACACTTTCCAGGCCGTATTCCGCGTACGTTCCCTGATTGCCTATGCCATCCATCAGTATTTCCAGGAAAAGGACTTCGTTTATGTCCACACCCCACTGATCACAGGAAGCGACTGTGAAGGTGCAGGTGAAATGTTCCAGGTTACTACTATGGATCTGAACAACATTCCAAAGAATGAAGACGGAACCGTTGATTACAAGCAGGATTTCTTCGGAAAGCCAACCAATCTGACTGTAAGCGGCCAGTTAAACGCAGAGACCTACGCAATGGCATTCCGCAACGTATATACTTTCGGACCTACCTTCCGTGCAGAGAACTCCAACACCACCCGTCATGCAGCTGAGTTCTGGATGATCGAGCCGGAGATGGCCTTCGCTGATCTGGATGATGATATGCGCGTTGCAGAAGGCATGTTAAAGTATGTCATCAAGTATGTATTAGAACATGCTCCGGAAGAGATGAACTTCTTCAACAACTTCGTAGACAAGGGTCTGTTAGACCGTTTAAACAACGTTCTCAACTCTGAGTTCGGACGCATTACCTACACCGAGGCAGTGGAACTGTTAATGAAGCACAATGACAAGTTCGACTACAAGGTATCCTGGGGCTGCGACCTGCAGACTGAGCATGAGCGTTACCTGACCGAAGAGATCTTCAAGAAACCAGTATTCGTTACTGATTATCCAAAGGAGATCAAGGCATTCTACATGAAGATGAACCCAGACGGCAAGACCGTTGCTGCTGTAGACTGTCTGGTTCCTGGAATTGGCGAGATTATCGGCGGAAGCCAGCGTGAAGATGACTATGACAAGCTGGTTGCAAGAATGGATGAGCTGGGACTTAAGAAAGAAGATTACGGCTTTTACCTGGATCTTCGTAAATACGGTTCCACCCGTCATGCAGGTTTCGGACTTGGCTTTGAGCGCTGCGTAATGTACCTGACCGGTATGTCCAACATCCGCGACGTTATCCCATTCCCAAGAACTGTAAATAACTGCGAGTTATAATATCAATATACGACGCAAAGCAATCCATCTGTTTTGCACCATATGTACTCTCGAGACTCTTTTGCGCAGGTGCAAGAAACGTTTCGGGAGTATATCTATTTAAAGGAGAAATTCATGAAATTTATCCACACAGGTGATATCCACTGGGGAATGACTCCCGATGCAGATAAACCCTGGGGAAGTGAACGGGCCCAGGCGATCAAAGATACCTTTAAGAAGATCATTGCCCAGGCTGGAAAAATGCAGGCAGACTGTCTGTTCATCAGCGGTGATCTGTTCCATCGCCAGCCACTGGTGCGGGACTTAAAAGAAGTCAACTATCTGTTTACCACCATTCCCAATGTAAAAGTTATCCTCATTGCAGGAAATCATGACCGCATACGGGAAAACTCCGCTCTTTTAAGCTTTTCATGGAGCCCCAATGTTACTTTTTTCATGGACCCGGACCTTAATTCCGTTTATTTTGAGGATATCAATACGGAAATTTACGGTTTCAGTTATCACACCAGAGAGATCAAAAAACCTCTGTTAGAAGATATGCAGGTTTCCGTGAACAATCATATCCAGATCCTGATGGCACATGGCGGAGACACTGCCCATCTGCCTATTAACTTTAACAGCCTGGAGTTATCCCCATTTTCTTACATTGCCCTGGGACATATCCACAAACCTCAGGTGATCTCTGAGGATAAGATTGCTTACTGTGGATCACCGGAACCTTTGGATCTGACAGAAACGGGAGTCCATGGATATTTTACCGGCGAGATCCATCCTGAGACCCATAAATTAACACACCTGGAATTTGTTCCTGCTGCCACCCTTCAATATCTGCCTCTGGCAGTAAAAGTTTCCAGAGAAACCACAAACATGGAACTGGCTGACCGGATCATGGCAGAGATCCGCAAACGCGGGGAAGAAAATATTTATCGTTTCCGTTTAAAAGGCATGCGCGACCCAGATATAGAATTCGACTTATCTTCTTTGGAAGCACAGTTTCGCATTGCAGAAATTATTGACGATACAGAGCCGGATTACGATTTTTCTGCCCTGTTTGCAGAGCATTCCAGTGACATGATCGGATTTTTCATCCAGGCACTTCAGAAAGAAGATATGAGTCCTGTAGAGAAAAAAGCACTGTATTATGGAGTAAATGCCTTACTCCACACTACTGACGAAAGGAGCTGACCCAATGAAGATACTCAGTCTGCATATTGACGGCTTTGGAAAATTTCATGACAGGGACATTTCCTTTGAAGATGGCTTAAATGTAGTCTATGGAAAAAATGAAGCCGGAAAATCCACTTTACATACATTTATCAAGGGCATGCTCTTTGGCATTGAGCGCCAGCGGGGCCGCGCTTCTAAAAATGATACCTATTCCAAATTTCAGCCCTGGACCCAGAGCGGGGTCTATGAAGGTTTCCTGCGGGTTGAATGTGACGGGGAAGTTTACCGCATTGAGCGCCGTTTCCAGAAGGGGGACAAGCGCCTGTGCGTGATCAACGAAACCTCAGGAAAAGAAGAAGAAAATACAACTGCATTATTGGACAAGCTGCGCTGCGGCCTGTCTGAAACTGCCTATGACAATACCATCAGTATCGGTCAGTTAAAATGTGCCACTGACGGCGGAATGGTCTCGGAACTGCGAAATTATATCGCAAATCTGAACACTTCCGGAAGCATTGCTTTAAATATCACCAAAGCCAGCGCTTATTTAAAAAACCAGCGCAAGCAGCTGGAAGCCCATTTTGTTCCGGAAGCAGCTAAAAGTTATGCCAATATTCTTGGTGAGATCCGCAAGATCGAGCAGGAGATCTCTGCCCCTGAATATGCCAACCACCTTACAGCCAGGCGCCAGGAAAAGGGACAGTTAAAGAATGATCTGGATAAAAAGCAAAAAGAAAAAGAAGTGCTTTTGGAAAAAGCGGCTAAAGGCCGGCAGATCCTGGTCAACAGCCAGTTTGAAAATCAGGCCTCTGTAGAAAAATATACAGAAGAAGCCCGGAAACACTACCAGGATTACAACAACGCCTTAGAAGCCTGCAGCAAACATTCCCGCACGATCGGAGCTGTTTTTCTGTTTCTGATGGCAGTCCCCGGGCTGGCAAGCGGTCTGTTCCTCCTCTTATTCCCAAATACTGCCATTTCCCTGCTTTCAGGATTTGCGCCCCGGTTTTTACAGCTTTCTGGATCTCTTATAAAGATCCCTGCTTTATTAGCCATTCTCTGCGGTATCCTGTTTGCTGTAGCCGGCAGTATGCTACTTGCCCGCAGCCGCCATTTTAAAAAGCAGCTGGATACAGAAACCAGACAGCTTCAGGAGATCTTTTCAAAGCATCTGCAGGACCCTTCTATTTCTGAAGAGGCAATGGAAGCGTTAGAGGGAAAACTGGCCGGTTTCCTGCGTTTAAGCAAGGCTGTGGAACAGTCTGAAAATACCTTAAATACCATGGCAGCTGATATCAGCAGGCTCCAGGAAAAAGAAGAATGCGTATCAGACGAGATCGAGAAACAGCAACGGCTTCAGTGGGAACTGGAACAGAAATTAGAACAGCTGTCTGCCAAAAAGAATGAGGCAGAGCAGTTAAAACATGTTCTGACAGAAAATGAGCGCATTCAGGAAGAATTAAATGCTCTTGATCTGGCCCAGGAAACCATGACCCATTTATCTACTTCCATCCGCGACTCTTTTGGTCTTTACTTAAATAAAACTGCATCTGAACTGATCGAAGGTATTACCGGCGGCATCTACCGCAGTATGAGCATTGACCAGAACTTAAATATCTTTATGAACACACCAACCCGTCTGGTTCCTATTGACCAGGTCAGCAGCGGAACTATGGACCAGATCTACCTTGCAGTTCGTCTTGCCGCAGCAAAGCTGGTTATCAGCGACCGCGGCACCATGCCACTGATCTTTGATGACAGTTTCGTCCTCTATGACGATGACCGTTTAAAAACTGCCTTAAAATGGCTTGCAGGTGCCTGGGACAGCCAGTGTATCATCTTTACCTGTCATCAGAGGGAAGAAGCTATATTAAAGAGCGAAGGAATTGAGCACCACCTGATACAGATTTAGACTAAACAGACATGTCACCTGATAGTTTTTCCAGGTAGATAACAACAATCCCCGTGTCTATGTACAAATATGTACAGACACGGGGATTTTCTTATGTTTGTTACCTCAATGTAATACCGCACCTGCGATCACACACAAAATAATGGTAATGATCATATCCGGCAGTGTATTTCCTACAGGAAGGTCCACATTCATCAGGATACGGTACAGAACAAAACCGATGACCCAGATCACCAGGTTTCTGGTATCAAATGCAGTTTTTCTTCTGTCTCTGTGTAAAATAAAATAATCTGCGATCTGAATGGCGATCATTGGCGCAAATACAGAACCGATGAGATATAAAAATCCGGTAATATCATCCATTGGGAACACAATAGCGCCAATGGTTCCCACAACCGTAACAGCTACTGCCACATACTGTCCCTTAAACTGTGGGAAAATGGACTCGTTGGAGATACCTGCAGAATAAGCATCCAGGAAGGTAGTTGTTACAGTTGAAAATACTACGATGATCAGGGCGATCACACTTAAACCGGCCTTTAACATGATCTGGGCGATGTCAGACTCACCAGTGAGGATAGATGCGCCCATACCGATCAGATACATCCAGCAGCTTACCAGACCATATACCACAGCGCTGACTGCAGTTGCGGCTACCGGCTTTTCTGCCTCTCTGGTATAGTCACTGATCAGCGGCAGCCATGATAATGGCATAGCTACTGCCAGTTCTACAGCAGCACCAAAGGAAAGGCTGTCATCCGGCTCTGTAAGAATACTGTTTCCACTGAAAAAGATCACCTTGCACAGTACCAGTGTCAGTAAAAACAAAGCTGTCATTGCAACGGTATTGATCTTTCCAAGATTGGTGATACCTACCATGATCCATACAATGATCAGAACGCCGATAACCAGGCACCAGATCCAGTGTCCGGAAGAAAAGATACCGCCTGCTGCCAGTGCGCCGTCATAGATCATGATCGCGGTCCAGCCAACCAGCTGTAATACATTTAACAGGGCAAAAAACAGTCCGCCCTTATTGCCGAAACTGCTCTTTACTGTCTCCATAGCACTTAAACGGCTGTTTCCGCCGATGACGCCTGCCAAAAACAGAAGAACGCAGCCGATCACATGTCCCAGTAAGATAGCCGCAAGTCCACGGCCAAATCCCAGGGTGGAAAAATAAGTACCTGTCAGGATCTCAGCCAGGGAAACACCTGCGCCAAACCAGATCAGTCCATTATCAAAAAGGGAAGTTTTCTTTTCCATTCTTACTTTGCCTCCCTCGTGTATTCATTATCAATGGCAAAACCATGATCCATAGGGCCGCTGCCTTTTCCAAGATCCAGCATTGCTGCCAAAGCGCCTGAAATATAGTCCTTTGCACGCTCTACGGAAGTTTCCAGATCAAAGCCTTTTGCCAGGTTGGAAGCAATGGCAGATGATAAAGTACAGCCTGTTCCATGGGTATTTGGATTATCAATACGCTTTCCTGCAAACCAGCGTCCTTTTCCTTCGCTCCAAAGCAGGTCATTGGCGTCATTTAACTTATGTCCGCCTTTGCACAGTACGGCGCAGTTATATGTCTCAGAGATCTTCTTTGCGGCAGCTTCCATATCTGCGACAGATGTGATCTTCATTCCCGTCAGTTCTTCTGTTTCCGGTATATTTGGTGTAAGGATCTTTGCCAGCGGGAATAATTCTGCCTTTAAAGTCTCAATAGCATCTTCACTGATCAGTCTCGCTCCGCTGGTCGCTACCATGACCGGATCTACTACTACATTTTTCGCATCATACTGCTTTAACTTTGCCGCGATCATGCAGATCAGCTCTTTGTCTGATACCATACCGATCTTTACTGCATCCGGATAAATGTCAGTAAAAATACAGTCTAATTCCTGTCCTAAAAATTCCGGAGTGGCATTTAAAATTGCCTCTACTCCTGTTGTGTTCTGCGCAGTCAGTGCTGTGATCGCGCTCATGGCAAATACTCCGTTTGCCATCATTGTCTTAATGTCGGCCTGAATACCGGCGCCTCCGCTGGAATCACTCCCGGCGATCGTTAATGCTGTTTTCATAATCGTCTTCTCCCTTCTCAGCATTCCCACAGTGTATACAATGTACGTTTGACATGTTCTACTGCAGGCCACGTTTTATTATGCGACATAAGGTGGTGCCCCCAATATGCCGCCTGGAAGACCTAAGACCGGAAAAAAGCTCCGCATTTTTCCGGTTTTCGCGGCATTCGCCATGGTCTCCCGCAAGCGCGGACTTTGGCTCATTGCACACGAAAAAGCGGATATGCCTGCAACAGACATATCCGCTAAGATCACACTCTAAAAAGACCTCGGTTTTATATCCCTACGTTGGCATTATCCAAATCAGGTTACGGGTCTGGGAAACACATCCCACTCTCAGCCGACTGACTGCCAGCTCCCCTTTTCCAGTTCTTTACTATTATAGTGCGGTTTTATTTGATTTTCAAGTTATTTTTAGTTGGTACCAATAGACATGGTCTCTGGCAGTGTGCTGCCACCGTCGATAACGATCTGGGATCCGGTCAGGTAGCTGGATTCGTCGCTTCCAAGGAATGCGAACAGTTCGCCAACTTCGATCGGTTTTGCAAGACGCTTCATAGGAACACCTACAGCGATATCTGCAATAGCTGCCTCTGGGTTCTCAGGATTGGACTCAACTGCCATCTTCTCAACCATTGGTGTACGTGCATATCCTAACTGTGAGCAGTTTACACGGATATTGCGGCTTGCATACTCAACTGCCAGGCACTTGGTCAGACCTACTAATGCAGCCTTTGTCATAGCGTATGCTGCTTCACCAGCATCAGCAACGATATCACCGGTTACAGAAGAAGCGATAACGATGTTGCCGCCGCCCTGCTTTAACATGTATGGGATAACTGCCTTACAGGTGTTCCATACACCCTTGATATTTACATCAATGTGGAAATCACGGGTCTTATCATCCATTTCCTCAAAAGGAGCCAGACGGCACACACCTGCGTTGCAGCATGCAACATTGATCTCACCAAATTTTTCAACACCCTGTGCAGCAGCTGCATCCATCTGTGCGCGGTCAGCTACGTTTGCAACAACAGTAATGATCTCTGCGTTGTATTCTTTTCTCAGCTTTTCAGCAGTCTTTTCTACTTCCGGAGATAAGTCTACCATGATCAGCTTTGCGCCGTATTTTGCGTATGCGGTAGAAATACCTTCACCAAGTCCTGCAGCAGCTCCTGTAATTAATGCAACCTTACCATCCAATTTAGCCATTTTACATTCTCCTTTACATATAAAAAATTGTTATTGTTTTAACTATTATAGTTATTATATATGCCAGACGGTTTCCCGTACAGGTTCAAAATTAAGTTTCTAAAACTTCTTTAAGCCTTCCACTGTTTCGATCTCTACCGGATGTTTTTTCCAGTTTACAAGGACCATCCACAGCCATAAGAGGACTCCTACTCCCAGGTAAATTCCAAATGACTTCCAGGAACCAGCGCTTTGTCCTAACGTACAGAAGAAAGCGATGACTACTGCAATGATAAGAGCTAATACTCTTGTGAAATTTCCACCTTTTAATTTATAAGGAGATACCCAGTTTGGATATTTCTTGTGGATCCGCATTGCTGAGATCATCGTCAGCGCATATGCGCAGGCACAGCCAAAGCTCATCAGATTGAAAAAGTCATTCATAAAGGTGGTGGCATTCTGCAAAAGCAGGAATACCAGGGATATGATGAGAAGCAGGATATTTGGTAATACCGGCTGCTGATGACTGTTTAATTTTGTAAATGCCTTTGGAAGGAAATTGTTTTCTCCCATTGCATACATCAGACGAACGGTTGACAGCCAGAAACCAAGTAAGCAGGTGCCAATGGCACAAAGGATCGCTGCAATACCAAAGATCACTGCAAATACACCCCAGCCGCCGCCTAACTGCTCCATCATGGTGATGGCCAGAAAACCATTAACAGCTGCGCCCCCTTCTTCTACCAAAGGCTGTACCGGCATGCCGCCCAGTCCGAAGAAAAACAGGGAATATACAATACCGCAGGAAACGATGGAACCGAGGATAGCTTTGTTAGAGTCTTTAATTGGGAAGTCTCCCTCTTCTACCATCTGCGGCACTGTTTCAAATCCGAAAAACGGAGTGATCAAAAGAGCCATTCCTATGATCCAGGACGGAATGCCAAAATGGCTGCCCACCTGTGAATAGAAAAAGTTCTTAAAGTTATCAAAGCTCCACACACCTGAGAACAGGAAGGCTACCGTTGCCACGATACAACCTGCAATGGCAAACATGAGCATGTACAACTGGATCTTACCGGCGATCTCCACATTCTGCAGGCTCAGAGCACAATAACCAATAAGAGCGACCAGAGCAACTCCTTCTATAAGAAGGAAGCTGCTTTGGATATGAAGTACATGGAACATCCACTGGACAATGGCCATAACTGCAGACGGCGGAACTGCGATCCAGGCTGCCATGATCAGCCAGGAAGAGAAGAAACCAATATGTTTATTAATACCTACTGTATTGTAGATCAGCTCTCCTCCTGCCCTTGGAAACAACGGTGCCAGTTCGCAGTAGACCATAGCAATCGGAAGGATCAACAGCGTCATCAGGATAAATCCTAAAAATGTACCCGCACCACAATATTCATAGAAAATGGTATCCCAATATCCGATAAAGGTGAAAATAGCACCTGCGGCAATGGCATATACATAGATCAGACGAAGACTTTTCTTCAGTCCGCCAGACTCATTTTCTGTATTTTTTGTATCAGACATGTTTTTATGCTCCTTCTTTATCCAGGCATGTCTGCCATGTCATTTAAACTTTTCTCAACTTTCTTTTAGAACTTCTGGATACCATCCGGAGTCTCGATCTCTACCGGATGTTTCTTCCAGTTTACAAGTACCATCCAAAGCCAGATCACAACACCTACACCCAGATATACGCCAAAGCAGATCCAGGAATCAATTCCCTGTCCCAGTGTACAGAAGAATGCGATAGCAACTGCGATACACATTGCAAAGAGACGGAACGCATCACCGCCCTTTACGGTGTTGGAACTCTTCCAGTCTGGATGTTTTCTATGAATACATACTGCGGAGATCATAGTCAGCGCATATGCACATGCACAGCCAAAGCTCATCAGGTTGAAGAACGCGCTCATAAAGTCTGAGGAGTTCTGAAGTACGATAAAGATAAGAGATAATACCAGCAGGAATACGTTTGGAAGCATTGGCTGCTGATTTTTGTTTACAGCTGCGAATACCTTTGGCAGGAAGTTCTTATTTGCCATAGAGTACAGCATACGGACGGTAGACATCCAGAAACCCAGTAAGGAAGCGCCCATACCTAAGAGGCAGGAAAGGATACCTACAATGATCGGCCAGAATGTCCAGCCCAGTACATTCTGCATGGTAGCAATGGTTAAGAAACCATCCTGTGCAAAGTTTGTATACACATCCTTTAATCCATCCAGACCTGCTACGCAGAAATAATAGAACACATAAATGCAGCCACAGGTTAAAATGGAACCGCAGATTGCTTTCTTGGAACTCTTGATCGGGAAGTCACCTTCCTCAACCATCTGAGGTACTGTTTCAAATCCGAAGTATGGTGTGATCAGAAGTGCCATGCCAATGACCCATCCAGGAATACCATATACGGAGTCCAGAGTAGACTGGAAAATATTTCCAAAATTTGAAATATGCCAGTGACCGGAGAACAGAAGGATAAATCCTGTTAAAATTGTAACGGTAATGTTGCAGAACAACATACCTGCCTGAGCCTTAACTAAGAACTGTACATTCTGGATACTCATAAAGAAATACAGTACTAAAAGAACCGCTGCACAGCCTACCATCTGCCATGTTCCAAGTCCCAGAGCAAAGGTCTTATTTACCCATGTCATGATCGCCATAACAACAGCCGGCGGAACAGAGATCCACGCTGCCATGATCAGCCAGGAAGCAAGGAAACCTACGTGTTTGTTGATACCAACTGTGTTATAGATCAGCTCTCCGCCTGATGTATGGAACAGAGATGCCAGTTCACTGTATACAAGGGCTACCGGAAGAATAGCCACTGTCATCAGTGCAAATGCAAGGAATGTACCGCTTCCGCAGTATCCGTAAAAGACAGAATCCCAATAGTTTACGAACGTAAAAATTGAACCCGTAGCAACTGTATAAACAAAGATGAGTTTCAAGCTCTTGTTTAAACCGCCGCCCTTATTTTGCTTGTTTTCCATTATGAAACGACTCCTTTTCGTAAGTTTTTTCCGGCAGTTGTAAAACCGCCGCCGGGAGAGACCCATATAAAGGCCCTAGAGCCCTTAACTGGGCCACAACTCCAGGTAACGTCCGAAAATCCACGCAGATCATAAGCAATAAAAAAGCCCAAAAACTCTGTAAAAAGTTTCTGGGCTTCGATGCCTTTCTGTGGTACTGATATACGCCGTTGCATATCAGGTTTAATTGAATTTTCAGTGTTAAAGAGATATCGCTTTAATTGTCTACATCATAGCACTCACACATTATTTTGTCAATAGTTTAACAAGTTTTATTTTAAACTATTTTTATTTTATGTTTAGAATTATTTTAGATTATCCAGCCTGGGGCATGGAAAAAGAAAATCTTATACTGGTTCCATTTTCCCCTGTTTCTATAAACAATTCTCCTTTCAGGCTTGATTGTACCAGACTGCTGATCAGGCGGAGCCCCAGTCCGCTGTTTGCCCTGGAAATCTTCTTATTGTCAAAGCCGCAGCCATCATCCTGCACTGTGATCCAGGAGTAACTGGCGCCTTTTTCGATCTTCAGCCTGATCTGTCCCTGTTTCCGGTCCTTAAATGCATATTTTAAGCTGTTTTGAACCAGTTCATTAACAATAAGAGCCACCGTAGACGCCGTTGTTTCTGTAAGTATCACATCATCCCCATCTACCCTTGTAGAAATACTGCACGTTTCTTTTAAACAGTTATTTTCCAGTAAAACATCTGTAATACGGGAGATCAGGACTTTTAATCCCACATTTTCACTTCCTGTATGAGAAAGCAGGTCATAAGTGATATTCATGCTGCGCACATGACTGGTAATGGTCTTTGCAAAAGCTTTTACTTTTTCATCCTTTGTATGGACCGCTTCCAACCCGATCAGACTGATAATCGTCTGAAGATTATTCTTGACCCGGTGATGTACCTCATGGATCAGCGCCACGCGGTAAGCGATCTCATCCTCCATCTGATGTACCACTGTCTTATCCCGGAAGATAATCGCTGCGCCCTGGCAGGTGCCATTTTCCCAGATACCGCTGATGACCGCATCCATGATGAAATTCGGTGTACGTACCTCTCTCCGTATTACGCCACGATGTTCTGTAAGATCAGACCAATTGCAATCCGTAATGTGCAGTTCGCTGCATCTGCGGCCAATCAAAGGCAGTTCAAATCCCTTATCCTGATACAGAACTTCTGCCTTGGGATTGACAAATGTACATATTCCATTTGCATCATAAAGAAGAATGGCATCCTGAAGATAATCGCTGGCTTTTCCAAGCTGCCTGTTAAAAGGATCCTGTTTTCCTTCCTGATTATTGATAATACGGATAGACTCTGTATCTGCACCGGCATTGGGATATTCGTATGTCAGCGCCCCTATTACCTTTTTTTCGCTGTTAAGTATAGGGCTTACAGTATGCCGCACTACCGTTCTTCCTTCATCAATGATGCCGATTAGTCCACGGCCGGAAATGCCTTCTTCCAGCGCCCGGTACACAGCCGGCTCATCTTCCCTGCGCTCAATCTCCCCAATGATACTGCGTTTATACAGATCATAGTTTGGATGTCTGTACTGAGCAATGACCATGGACTCTTTTTCTCTTGTAAGCACATTGATGTATGTATCTCCGCCTTCCAGATTTCCCACAAAAGGGAGGGAATGCGCCACCTCTAAAAGGGTGCAGATATCCCCGCAGCTAAGATCCGTTGCCGCTTCTACCAGTTGCACCATTTTTTTATCTGTATCATTTTGTATCATGTCACTGAGAAGCTTATTTTTCTTCTGTTCCATAAATTCCCTCTCTGCTTTTGTGTCAGCCTTCATATGCTTTCAAAAGCATTTTTGACAGTTCCGTCATAGAGATCCCCTTATCCATGGACAGACTGCGGATATAAGTAAATGCTTCTTTTTCAGACATGTTTTTCCGCTCCATCACCAGACCTTTTGCCCGGTCTAAATATTTTCTATCATCCAGGGCTTCCTGCGTCTTGTGAAACTCCTTCGCCATAGCTTCTCTCTGCTTATAGTTATGGATCGCGATCTTTACTGCCGGTATCAGTGTATCTTCATCTACCGGCTTTACAATATATCCCATTACATCTGTATTGACTGCCTGATCAGCAATTTCCTTGTCACGGTAAGCCGTCAAAATAATAACAAATCCAGCCAGCTTATCCTCGTTGATCACTTTCGTTGCTTCCAGACCAGTCATCACCGGCATATTAATGTCCATAATAACAAAATCCGGCTTTTTCTGTCTGCACACTGCGATCGCATCCAGACCGTCTTCTGCTTCTCCTACTACTTCATAACCATTGTTTTCTAAGATTTCCCGAATATACATGCGGATCAGCACTTCGTCATCTGCGATCACTACTCTGTACATATTGTCCCCCTTACATTGTCTGCTTATTCTGTCTCTCTCTTCTGTCTGTTATCTTAATTTGTTTCTGTTTTTCCTACCCCATTTTTATCCATTTCAATAGCCTCCGTAATATTGGAAGCTGTTCCGGACTGGATCAACTTAGACAATCCTAAAAGCTTATCCGTATTCAGGTACTCTTTTCCAAGATATGGACCAAAGGTGTCTGTAATATGGATGTTCTGCTGGCGGATGCTGCTTTCTAACTGAGCAAGACTGTCGTTTACTTCCTGTAATTTCTGTTCTTTTTCTTCGATCTCTGCCCTGTGGTTCCCCTCGATCTCATCGGCAATAATATTTCTGGTCACATTTTCAAAGCTGCTGATGGCATCTTTTTTCTTTGCTGCTATATCAGACAGTTCCTGCTGTGCGCAGGCAATCTCATCATCATATTTCTCCAGATCATAAATATCTTCATTGCCGTCCTTTTCAATACTGTGGACAATGACTTTGATCTTCTTTTCATTGGAGCTTAACAGGTTGCGGATCTCCCGGCCCTGCTTTAAGGCATCATGATAACGGGAACGGCTGCGGTTTCCAATGGTCACATACAGACCGCCGAAAATAATGATATCTGCAAAATAAACCAGTACCAGATACCAGATCTTACGGTCCGGAAGCAGGAAATAAACACCGCATGGAAGTGCTAAAAAGCAGATCAGGAACGTAATAAAACCAATCAGACGCTCCTTAAGTCCTCTTGCATAGTACAGGGAATAATAAAATGTAGTGCGACAGAATACAGGCACTTTATCCTTCTGGAACATGGTCTTCATCTGGATCTGCAAGTCCCTGTTGTGTTCCCGAAGTTCACTGGTCTCCTCTGCGATCCGTTCCTTCATTCCCTTGTTTTTGGCTTTTTCCCGCTGGGTCCTGGCTTTTTTCAGCCGTTCCTGACCTTTTGCGATCTCTTTGTCATAGCTTGTATCGATCTCGCTGCGCCGCTTTTTTATGGTCTGGTTCACCGAATCTGTCACTGCCTTTTTCGCAGCTGCCAACTCTTTTTCCTGGCGCTCTCCCTGTTCTTTTAACTGCTTTGCTGTCGCCTGATCATTATTCAGACGATACACTGCATCCCTGGCATCTGCCAGAAATTTCACATAATCAGTAATAGCCTGCTCCACCGCCCAAGTACCTCCTCTCCTCCCGAATTTCGGGGGATTTTGTCAATAGTTATAGCTTACTACAAAACCTGTAACAGGGCAAGGGCCAGCTGTCTGTTTGGCAGCTGGCCCTTGTTTCCACGCCGCCGCAAAGGTGGATCTTTACTTTCGCATTTTCCTTCTCCCCAGAGAATGCATTTGGCTTTGCTTTTACCCAGCAAGCGGCATGTCCGCCCATAACAGGTACTGCTTTTAAACATGATTTAATATTATTTTTATTCATAAAGTGAATCTAATGTAAACAACAATACATCCTCTTCTGATAATGCTTCAAACCACTCTGTGTATCCTGATAATAAATCTCTCCCTGCCCCATCTCGATCACACTGGTAGCCTTTGGGATAAACTCATACCAGAATTTGAACATATAATCTCTTAAAACATACTGGGTCTTCTTTTTATTTTTCTCATCTGTAATACACTTTTTCTTTTCAACCAGACCAACATTTATTAATTTATCCAGGGAGTATAATACTGTTGGTTCTTTTTCTCCAATTTTTCCCGCAATCGTATTAAGCGTATTTTCGCCAAACGCGATCTGCTCAACAATATTATTTACAAGGGATATATCCGAAAATTCCATAACAAATTGCCTTATCCTCATTTGAATAGTTTGGAACAAATTTCGCAGCATCTAAGTAATTGAACGCCTCTAATTTGATCTGCGAATCACGTCTTCCAAACAGAGGGCTCTTTTCACTGAGTACCTTTTTCTCCATAAAGCTAAGTGCAGAGCCACATAAGATCACTTTAAGGTCCTTATCATTCCAGTCTCTATCAATATATTTCTGCAAAACAGATAAAAGAGCGTCATCTTTTTCGGCCCAATATGGCAGTTCATGGCTGCATGAAAGAATATTCTGATTGCAGCCGTTTTTTATAGATTATACGCAGTATTCTATGCTATACTAACTAACATGTACACACGGTTCAACAAAAAAGAAAGGCTGGAAAATACATGTTTCGGATGTGGGGAAAGATCATGAAAGACAACCATCTGGTGAAAGATATGGTGGCCTGCTGCGGCGATTATTCTATTTCCAGAACCCAGATGGTTTTTAATTGTTTAGATGAAATATGCTATAAGTTTGACCTGGAAAAGCCCATGTGGCTGGATGCTACAGTCCAGGATTTTAAATATCACGACAAAGCCCGGTTTACCCAGGATAATTTTATTGAGACTGTGGATTTTGATTATTTAGAGATACAGGTGATCGAGGAATAAAACGGTTAACCGCGCCTTTGGCGCGGTCGCTTGTGTCAAACTTTTTCATTGCACAAGTATGCACCATTGAGACAAAAACACCCCGGCAGCTGCCATTTTTCAGGCGGTCACCGGGGTATCTTATTATTGCGATATCAGGATGCGCCTTCGGCGCATCCATCGATTTTTACGTCTTACAGACTCTTTACAGTCTCAGCAACACGCTCTGCGGTAAATCCAAACTTCTCAAACAGCTGTGCTGCAGGGCCGGATGCACCGAAGCCTTCCATGCATACAGTTGCGCCGTCAAGGCCTACATAACGGCCCCAGCCGAAGTCAGAAAGTGCTTCTACTGCAACTCTCTTTCTTACAGCCTTTGGAAGAACGGACTCTTTGTATTCTGGGCTCTGCTCTTCGAACAGGTCCATACATGGCATGGATACAACGCGGACATCCATTCCATCCTTTAACAGCAGTTCTTTTGCTTCTACTGCCAGGCTTAACTCAGAACCGGTAGCAATGATGATCGCATCTGGAGTTTCCTTTGCGGAATCAGCTACAATGTAAGCGCCCTTTACTGCATCACGGCCAGTTCCTGCTAACTGAGGCAGGTTCTGTCTGGTAAGTACCAGAGCGGTAGGTGTCTTTTCAGAAGTAATCGCACTGTACCATGCTGCTGCAGTCTCTTTTGCATCTGCAGGGCGGAATACATGGAAGTTAGGCTGCGCACGTAACATAGCTAACTGCTCGATCGGCTCATGGGTAGGTCCGTCTTCGCCTACACCGATGCTGTCATGGGTCAGAACGTAGATCAGCGGCACCTTCATCAGGGATGACAGTCTTGCAATTGGCTTCATGTAATCACTGAATACGAAGAAGGTTGCTACATAAGGGATCACGCCGCCGTGAAGAACCAGACCATTTCCAATAGCAGTCATTGCCTGCTCTCTTACACCAAAGTGCAGGTTCTTTCCAGAGTAATCAGCCTTGGAGAAGTCTCCCTCGCCCTTTAAGTTGGTCTTGTTGGAAGGAGCCAGGTCGGCAGAACCGCCGAACAGGTTCGGAACTACCTTATTGATCTTATTTAACAGCTCGCCGGACAGATTTCTGGTTGCCTGTGGCTTGTCCTCATAGGACCAGAATTCTTCATTGTCCCAAAGCTTCTTAGGCAGGTCTTTGTCATGATACTGATCCCAAAGTTCCTTCATTTCCGGATACTTCTCACAGTATGCTGCAAATCTTGCATTCCACTCTTCTTCTGGTGCCTTTAAGCTTTCTCTTACCTTAGCCATGTGGTCATAAACATCCTGAGGTACATAGAATGGCTCCATGCTCTCCCAGCCTAAGTTTTCCTTCATGGCAATGATGTTCTCTTCGCCCAGAGGCTCACCATGTGCAGATGCTTTACCCTGTTTAGCCGGGCAGCCGTATCCGATCTGAGTATGAAGAACGATCAGAGAAGGTCTTTCTGTATCAGCCTTAGCTGCTTCGATCGCTGCGCCGATAGCAGCGAAGTCATTTCCATCTTCTACCTGGAATACGCCAAATCCATAGGACTCAAAACGCTTTGCAGTATCTTCTGTAAATGCGATATCTGTATTTCCTTCGATGGAAATATTGTTAGAGTCGTAGAGAACGATCAGTTTTCCAAGTCCTAAGGTACCTGCTAAAGAGAAGGCTTCAGAGGAAAGACCTTCCATCATACAGCCGTCTCCGCCCAGTACATAGGTGTAATGGTCAACGATCTTAATGTCATCTTTGTTGAATACGGAAGCTAAATGAGCCTCTGCCATAGCCATACCTACAGCCATGCCCATTCCCTGTCCTAAAGGTCCTGTAGTAGCTTCTACACCTACTGTGTGGCCGTACTCAGGATGTCCTGGTGTAAGGGAGTCGATCTGACGGAAGTTCTTTAAATCTTCCATAGACAGATCACCATAGCCAAATAAATGGAATAATGAATACAGCAGCATAGAACCATGTCCGCCAGAAAGGATGAAACGGTCTCTGTCCACCCACTTTGGATCTGCCGGGTTATGTCTCATATGATTAGCCCATAATTCATAAGCTGCGGAAGCACATCCTAAAGGAAGTCCAGGATGTCCGGATTTTGCCTTCTGGATAGCATCAGCAGATAATACACGAATGGCATTAGCTGTCTTTGTTTCTATCATGCCCATTTTAATAGTTCTCCTTTCGTTTTCACAACGTAATCTATGTCAATTCTACCATTGGAATTGGTTTACGTCTAGTCTGTGTTTTCCCGGACCTTTAAAATAACATTGAAAATGATAGCAAAAAAGGAGCCGTTTTCAGGCGACTCCTCTTTTACTATAAATAATGCTTATAGCCAACCGTATTTTACAGTCTCTTTAACAGCTCTTCTCTCTGAGCTTCATAGCCTGGCTTTCCAAGGAGAGCAAACATGTTCTTCTTGTAGCTTTCTACGCCTGGCTGGTTAAATGGATTAATTCCTAAAATGTAGCCGCTTACGCCACAGGCAAACTCAAAGAAGTAGAATAATTCACCTAAATAGAATTCATTCTGCTCTGGTACCTTAACCATCAGGTTTGGTACATTTCCGTCTGTGTGAGCCAGAATGGTTCCGTTCATAGCGCTCTTATTTACGAAATCTACAGTCTTTCCAGCAAGATAGTTCATGCCGTCGGTGTCTACATCCTCTTTCTTTAAAACGATCTCTTCCGGAGATTCTTCTACGTTGATAACAGTCTCAAACATGATGCGTGCGCCGTCCTGGATAAACTGTCCCATGGAGTGCAGGTCTGTGGTCAGATCTACTGCTGCAGGGAAGATACCTCTCTGGTCTTTTCCTTCGCTTTCGCCAAACAGCTGCTTCCACCACTCAGATACATAGTGAAGGCTTGGCTCATAATTTGCTACGATCTCTACTGCTTTGCCCTTGCGAAGCAGGATATTGCGGACTGCTGCATACAGAAGAGCCGGGTTTTCTTCGTAAGGAGTTTCCAGTGCTTTCTTACGTCCGGAAGCAGCACCTTCCATCAGCTTGTCAATATCGGCACCGCATACAGCGATCGGAAGCAGACCTACTGCTGTAAGAACGGAGAAACGTCCGCCTACATCATCCGGAACTACGAATTCTTCATAGCCTTCTTCGTCTGCCAGGTTCTTTAAAGCACCCTTTGCACGGTCTGTGGTTGCGTAGATACGCTTTGCAGCCTCTTCTTTGCCATACTTTTCGATCAGCATTTCCTTAAATACACGGAATGCGATAGCTGGCTCTGTGGTTGTACCGGACTTGGAAATGATATTGATGGAGAAATCCTTTCCAGCCAGAACTTTCTTAAGGTCTGCAATATATTTGCTGCTGATGCTGTTTCCTACAAAATAGATCTCAGGAGTCTTGCGCACATCCTTAGACAGCACGTTATAAAAGCTGTTGCTTAAAAATTCGATGGCTGCTCTTGCTCCTAAATAGGAACCGCCAATTCCTACTACCAGCAGAACATCGGAATCGCTCTGGATCTTTGCTGCTGCCTTTTTAATTCTTGCAAACTCATCCTTATCATAATCAACTGGAAGATCGATCCAACCAAGATAGTCGTTTCCAGCACCTTCTTTGCTTAACAAAGTCTCCTTTGCTGTCATAACTGTTTTTTTGAAGTTAGCCATCTCTTCAGCTGAGATAAAACCGGTGGCTTTTGAATAATCGAATACAACTTCCTTACCCATGTTCCCGCTCTCCTTTTCTGATTGCATACTTTTGAGATATTTATGTTCTCTCAAGCTAGGAAAACATTTTGTGAAAATTTTCCCAACTACGTGCTAGTATAGCATATTTACACTACCAATTCCATAACCTGTTATTATAATTTTTAACGTTAGTTCTGCCATGCGCTGGTTTGAATGAGAAAGTGTGTTGCAAGCTTGCTTGCATGAGCACTTTTTCATCCAAATCAGCATATGGTGGACCCACCATGCTTCTTGTTTTCATGAATATGGAAACAAGAAGATGTAATGGCTGAACACTTTTTAACTGACCTGTCCGTTCCATTTTAAAACTGCTCTACTCTGAAAGCTTTACAGCCACGCAGCCGTCATCCAGAAGGAAAACCGACTCCTTTGCAGGCCAGCAGGGCTTATCTGCTGCTTCCTGCAGCGCCTGTTCATATTCTTCCACTGTAGGCGTTGCCAGGTTCAGGCCCATAAGGTTAAATAAGCCCGTTGTCCGATTATTGATCCCGATATTTGTCAGTCCAAAATCAAAATAGGAATATCCGATCACTTCTCCTCTTGCCGCTGTATTTGGTATTCTGGCGCTGCGTGTTCCTACAAAAGCCACTGGACAGTTCTGCATATCAGAGCGGTCAGCCACACGGCGGATATCCCCATACATCTGCTGTGCGATGATCCGGTCATTGACCACCGTATCATGAAGGGTCTGGTTTAACTGTACCAGATCCATTCCCTGCACCCATGACTGATAAAACATTGCCACAAAAAGAAGGGAAATAACAACACAGCGGGTTCTTACGGAAAAGCCCTTAAAACGCTCCAGGCATCCCACTGCAAAACAATAAAAAATGCAGGCAAAAGCCCCTAAAAGAAGAGGAAATACCAGCTGTCCACGTACAGGTGTCCGCATTCCACTTAATAACGCAACAAACATAGGTGACGCAACCAACAGGAACAACCCAAGAAAATACCAGTACCATTTCTTAAAATGCAGTTTCACGCTGCGGACAGCCAGAAATATGGTACAACCAAATGCCATTATGCCAAAAAAACGATTATAAAGGACCGGCACCACACCGCAATACAATGCACGGAATTCATCCTTTACATAATGCAGGCATTCTGCCTTACTTAAGGTGCCCCACATAAACATGGCATCCACATAACTGGAGTCCCCGCCTTTGATCCTGCACAAAAATGAAGCTGTAAGGAAATATAAGATAAATCCTATAATAAAAATGATAACCTGTCGGATACCATAAAGAAAGGCTTTTTCCTGCCCCTTATGCATATCTGTCTCATAACTTCCCAGAAATGAGATCAGCACCAGTGCCATATAACAGACGCAAAACCCCTGATAAGAACCTAATGTCCATACCAGAAGCAGCACCGCTGCCAGATACCAGATCACCGAACCATTTCCATAAACCGCTCTCCCGGCGCAATACACTGCGATCATGCAGATGCACATAGATAATGTGATCTCAAAAGCCTGGAGCGTATAGGCATACTGTTCTGCAAGGGACGGCGCTGTTACAAAAAAAGCAGCTGCTAACAGCAGTCCCTTATCATATGGTTTCTTTTTCAGGACTGGGATCCATGTCTGCAGGCAAAATGCAAACAAAAGTGCAGCCAGAAAAAGAAAAGCAGCTGTCAGCAGATTGGATAAATAGGGAACCAGCCGGATCATATGAAATATTTTTTTCGTAAAGATCAGGCTGAAGCGTCTGCTTCCATACCAGGACTGAAGCAGTGCATATGGCTCCAGACTCATGATCTCACTGTCAATAAAATATCATCATAAACGATCTTTAATCCCCAGCAGACTAAGATCAGGGACAGGCAGATAAGTTTAAGTGCCTTTTCTTTCTTTAAAAACTGCCTTAATTCCCTGATATCAGCTGCTGCCTCTCCTGCAAATTGCCTGATCTGCCCAACAGCAGAAAAATGTGTTGCCATAAACTTTTTCTTTACTCCTTTGTATCATTTTATAAAGATCCGCATTTACGCGGACCTTTTGTATACTTACAGGTTATATATACTTACAGAAATTCCTTTAACATTTCTCCCAGCATCCGTTTCTGCTCCGGATTCAGATCATCCAGCCAGTCTTTAGCTGACCGGTCCTCTTTTTTATCCCGGTTTGATGCCTCACGGGCATTTTCCCTGCTGGCTGCCGTCTGCTCTGCGCCCCTTCTTGCACCAGACAACCGACGATCCCGGTCCCTTCCAATGGTCCGCACAGTTCCACCATCACGCCGTTCTTCGGCCTCTGTAACTGCACTTGCACGCTCGCTGCTGCTTTCCCTCTCCAGTCTTGGCCACATTACATTTTCCAGATGATCCTGAAGGCTGATGAGAAGCTGGTTTCTCTTTCCTTCCAGATTTACACCATAATCAGCCACGATCGTAAGCATCCCGCCAAGGATTCCCGCTGCTCCGTAAAGGACAATGTAAGAATTGTCACTGCGGTTCCAATAGGAAAGAAAAGCGCATACACCGCCTGCCAGAAAACTGAGCAGAGTCAGCTGGCCTGCCAGATTTTCAAGTCCCGATAAAGAAAAACCTAAAAATTTAAGATTTCCAAGCTGCCTCTGTAAATAAACAGCAGCATTGTTCATGCCCATGTTAATTCTATATGTATCTTCTGCATTCTGTTTTAAGTTCCGCAGATACCGGTTCTTGGTCAGCGCCATATTTGCGCTTTCTTTTATCAGTTTTTTGTAGAAGCTTCCGGCTGCCAGCCGTACAAAAATACCTCCAAAGCAGATAACTGCCAGCACATACAGTGCTCTTCCCGTCTGTAAAAAGCCCATCATAATATAAGCTCCCCTTTCTGTTTCCACTGTCTGCAAATGTTATTGTTTTTATTGCAGAATGATTATTCCGGCCGACACACCTGCAGGCCTGTGTCATTCGGTAAGCTTAATTATAACGACGGCTTTTTATTTGGGAAGTTGAGAACCCTTAAAATCGTTCGTCAAATTCTCCCACGAAACGATTCTGAACAGGGTTTAAAAGGCATTGATAACTGGCTGTGGATCATCTTGTATTAAAAACAGCGGAGCATCTCTGCCATTAAGTTCACACTGTGGCGGATGGCCTGTGCCTCAAAAGTCGGGTAATCCATAGAAGCACTGTCATCTGCCTTATCAGAAATCGCTCTTACAATAAGGAATGGAATATGGTTAAAATAGCATACCTGGGCAATAGCTGCACCTTCCATTTCTGTGCAGTAGCCTGCAAAAGTATCAGTAAGCCATTTCTTCTTCTCTTTATCAGAAATGAACTGGTCTCCGGAAACAACTCTTCCTGTAAATACGCCGATCTCCGGGTTTACTTTTTCGCAGCACTCTTTTGCAAGAGCGATCATTTTCTCATCTGCCTTAAAAGAAAGTGTGTCTACTCTTGGGATCTGTCCTGGCTCATAGCCAAATGCCTGGGCATCCATATCATGCTGTAATGCATCTGTAGACAGCACGATATCCCCAATGTTGATCTCTGCCTTTAAGGAACCTGCAATACCAGTGTTGATCACATGGTCTGCATGGTATACATCTGCCAGGATCTGTGCACACATAGCTGCATTTACCTTACCGATACCGGAACGGACAACTACTACGTCCTTTCCCTCTAATTTTCCTTTATAAAAGTCCATAGCAGCCTTTGTTTCTACCTGAACCTCTGTGAGTTTTTCCTTTAACATTGCCACTTCTTCATCCATGGCCCCGATAATTCCGATCATTCTTTTCCTCCAACTTGACAATCTTATTTACATGAAGCATAATGAAAGGTACACTGTTGCTGGTCATGCAACAACATGAACCGTAACGTTATACATGTGTACAAATAAAAATGTACACAGATACATGGTAACAGTTTGGCTTCTGCCCGTCAAGAACCGGGCGGCATACTTTTCTGCTGCCATACTTATTTACAAAACTAAACCCCAAGGAGGTACATGTGATGAATTATACAACCCACGGCGTCTGTTCAAGAGCTATTTCTTTTGAAGTAAAAGACAATAAGGTAACCAATGTTCATTTTGTAGGCGGCTGCTCCGGCAATACACAGGGCGTTGCAGCACTGGTTGAAGGAATGGATATCGATGAAGCCATCAAACGTATGAAAGGCATCAAGTGCGGCCCTCGCCCAACTTCCTGTCCTGACCAGCTGGCAACCGCTTTAGAGCAGTATAAGGCTCAGCAGTAATTAAAAATGATCCGAAATGATCCGCTTAAAAAGGGCACCTCGCTGTGAGGTGCCCTTTGATCTGTTTATGAAATATTATATTTTAAAAATCTCTGTCGATCACCTGATTGCTTTCATAATATCTGTAGTATTCCGCAATGGTAGCCTCTCTGTAAGCGTTTACCCAGAAAGTTCCAATACCCAGACACAAGCTTCCGACAATCTGCCAGCCAATAAAACTCAGATCCAGAATAAACAGTTCCCATTTGTGTCCATATGTCAGCTGGCTGCTGGCATCTAAGCATTCTCTCCAGTCATATGATGGATGATCTGCTTTTATAAAAAATGCCATGGAGTAAGAATACATTTTTACAATGCCCGGAATGATCAGCAAAATGGACCATAAGGCAATGAAAAGGTATCTTAACAGATATAAGATAAAGCTTCCGCCAAAGTCTTCTGAAAAGCCCTTAAATACTTCTGTCGGGTTCATTTTCTGTCCGTCATCACACTGCTGTAAAAACAATTTTGCCACTCCGTAGCTTAAAGGGCCTCCGATCACTAACATGATCAGGGTTCCAAATCCTGCGATACCGTTTACGGCTCCCGTCAGTATATAAAAAATGTCCATTACAAGGACTGCATTGACCCAGTTAGGACCGAACAGCTGTCCCCCAAGTTTCTCCCTTGCGTTCCGTTTCAGTTCTGCTCTTGTCATCTAATGTTCCTCCGTTTTTTATTTTTGCGGATCGAACTTGCTTCTCCGTTACTACCATGTTACAGCATAGCAATCGTTCGGTCAATGCAATCCGGCAATCTTTAGAAAACCTTTTGAAATCCATTTATAAATCAAACTTAAAAATCCCTAAATTTATAATTGACAGTCAATATAAATTGTGCTACTTTATTACCATAAAATTCAAAAGCAACGTCGATGAGCAAAGAGAGTACATCTGGAATGATATCACAGAGAGCTGCTGGTGGTGGAAAGCAGTATGGAGTTCCTTATGGAATGGGTTTGTGAGACGCCAGGCGAACGCAATAGCAAGTAGCTGAGGCCGTGATTCCTGCGTTAAAGGATAAGAGTATCGAAGTTTTATTTTTACTTTCCGTACTCTGAAAATGAGACAGATTGGTGGCAGATATTCCGATTATGGGATAGCTGCTATTTTTGTTAACATCAGGGTTCAAAAATCAAAAATCCGATACAAGCTTGCTTGTAAGAGGATTTGTAATTTTGGAACCCTGATGTTAAACAAGATCTGTGAATTCGGGTGGCACCACGAACAATTCGTCCCGGACATGATGTAAAAGTCATGTCCGGGATTTTTTATTCCCAGATTTATTCCCCAACAAACAAAAATTTTATTTCAGGAGGAGAACACTATGAAAAAAATGCGTAATTTCTTAACCCTGGCTGCAGCTGCAGCGCTGACCGGCATCCTGCTTACAGGCTGCTCTACAGAAGCAGATGAAACAACTGCCCCAAAGGCTGAGACTGCTGCACAGACAGAAGCTGCTTCCACTACCGAAAAAGCTTCTGAAGATGCCGCTTCCGGCGAAGCTGACATAAAAACAGCTGACAGTACTGCTCTTGCCGGTAAAAAGATCTCTGTTATGACCCCTTATCTTACTTCTGTTACCACCAACCAGATGGCTGGCTTTATCAAGAATAACTTAGAGGCAGAAGGCGCAGAAGTATTCGTGATCGATACTGCCAATGATTTTGCAGAGCTTGCAAGCCGTATTGAAGATGTGGTTTCTTCCGGCACTGACGGCATTGTTTTAGTAAGTGCTGACCCAAACCAGGTTGCCAATCAGCTGACAGAAGCCTTTGACGCAGATATCCCTGTATTCGGCTGCGACAGCGGTTTTATTGATGGAATGCAGGTCAATGCTACCAGCGACAACTACCAGATGGGCGAACTGATCGTCCGTTACCTCTTTGATGACCTGATGGGCGGTAAAGGTACTGTGATCGCACTCACCCACAGACCACATCCAGGTGTTGTAAAACGTTGTGAAGCATTTGATGACATTATTAAAGAATATCCTGACATTCAGCTGATCACAGAACAGCATGTACCGGCTGAACAGCCGATTAATGATGCAGAAGAGATCACGGCTAACCTGCTGACCGCAAACCCTGACAAGGACTCTGTAACTGCTATTTTCGCAGCATGGGATGAACCGGCCATCGGCGCCGCAAAGGCATTGGCAGAAGCAGGACGTGACGAAGTTATTGTTACCGGTGTTGACGGAAATGAGCAGGCAGTACAGATGATCAAAGACGGTTCCTGCTTAAAAGCAACTGTAAAGCAGAATTTTGAAGGCATGGCTGACATTGTCTGCCAGCAGATGGAAAAATATTATGCAGGAGAGACCATTGAAAAAGGTGAAATGTACGCTCCTGCAGAGCTTATTACTCAGGAAAACGCACAGTAACAGAACGAATTTCCCAGGGGCTCCAGACGGGGCCCGGGAATTTAGGCTGATACAGATTAGGATCAGATCATGGAAAATGGCAGGTGGCAAGAATGCTGTTAGAAGCAAAGAAACTGGACAAATCATTTAATGGTGTATATGCCCTTAAGGGTCTGGATCTCTCTTTAAAAGAAGGGGAGATCCACGGCCTGGTAGGTGAAAATGGCGCTGGAAAGTCTACGTTCATTAAGATCTTAGGCGGCGTGTATACAAAAAACGGAGGGGAGCTGTCCTGGAACGGAGCTCCTTTTCCTGCTGATTTCGGCCCGGTAGAGAGCCGGGAACTGGGCATCAATATCATTTTCCAGGATCATGTGCTGATACCTGCATTTTCCGCCCTGGAAAATATCTGGCTTGGACGGCCTTATCCCCGAAAAGGCGGTCTGATCCAGTGGAAGGAAATGGAAAAAGCGGCTCAGAAAAAAGGGGAAGAACTTGGGATCCATTTAGACCTGAAGAAATCCATTTTCCAGATGACTCCGGCACAGAAGAAATGCGTAGAGATCCTGCGGGCCATGATGAGCGACTGTAAGTTAATGATCTTAGATGAGCCTACTGCTTCTCTTTCTGATAAGGAAACGAATTTACTATTCTCTATTATAAGGAACCTGAAAGCAAAAGGAACTGCTGTCCTTTATGTAACCCACAGGCTGGAAGAGATCATGGCGCTGACGGACCGGGTAACAGTGCTGAGAAACGGAGAACTGGTAAGTACCTGCGATACTGCCTCTACCAGCCAGAAGGAGCTGGTCCGGCTGATGAGCGGGAATGGGGAAGCGGATAGTAAACACATGATGCCTGACAGTACATGTTGTTCCCGGTCGGCAGCCACACAATCATTCCCTGCACTCACCATCTCCCACCTTTCCTCTGCCGACCACATTGTAAAAGACGCCAGTATCACCGTCCACACCGGACGCATCACCGGCATGTTCGGTCTTTGCGGCAGCGGACGGACGGAATTTCTGGAATGTATCTACGGCATCCGGCGCATATCCGGCGGAACCATTGAGATCAGTGGGGAAAAGGTGAAAAAGCCCACTCCTGTTAATTCCATAAAAAAGGGCATCGCCTTTATCTGCGAAGACAGGCGGCGCAAAGCCATGATCCCGTCTTTTACAGTGGAAGAAAATATGAACCTTTCTTCCATTGACCATTATTCCAAAAAGGGGCTGTTTTCAACAACAGCTGCTGTTTCTGCTGCAAAAGGTATGATAAACGCCCTAAAGATCCGCTGCACCGGCACTTCCCAGCCGGCCTGTGAATTATCCGGTGGCAACCAGCAGAAGGTGGTCTTTGCAAAAGCATTACTTACATCCCCCTCCATATGGTTGTGCGATGAACCTACACAGGCCGTAGATGTTGCCACCAGACAGCAGATCCACAGTCTGCTGCACCATCAGGCGGCAGAAAACAAAGCTGTTCTCTACGTTTCATCGGACCTTACAGAACTTTTGGAGGTAGCTGATGAGATCGCGGTCATGGCATCCGGGAAAATACGTAAGATCTTTCCAAATAAGAATTTAAAGCCAGCGGACATACTGGCCTGCTGTTATGAAGCAGAAAGAGAGGAAACACATGAAAATGAAAGCATTTAAACATTATGGAACCGTAGCTGCACTGGCGGTGATCATCCTTATTTTTTCTATTCTCCGCCCGGCCTCTTTCTGCACAGTTAAAAACTTTCTTAACATCAGCAGACAGGCAGCACCATTGGCTATGGTGGCTTTAGGAGCTACTTTTGTAATGACCATCAATGAATTTGACTTATCCATTGGAAATATTGTAAGCCTTGGGGGCGTGATCGCTGCCCTGTTATCCATTAAACAGGTTCCTGTGGCTCTTTGTTTCCTGATTGCTGCCCTGATCTGCCTTTTGGTTGGCTGCGTAAATGGTATTGTAGTTGCCCGCTTCCAGATTTTATCTTTTATTACTACTCTTGGTATGGGAACTGTATTAGACGGCGTGATCTATGGACTGACCGGCGGCACCACCGTATTTAATGGTATTCCAAAGGCATTTACCATTCCCGGTATTTTAAAAATCGCAGGTATTCCCTTTATTACTTTGGTGGCAGTTGTTTTATACCTGGCATTTTATGTTTTCATGGGACATACTGCTCCGGGCCGGAAGCTGTATGCCATCGGCGGCAGCAAGGAAGCGGCTGAAGTAGCAGGAATTCCTATTTTCCGCTACCGGGTACTGGCATTTTCCCTATGTGGCGCGATTGCAGGTCTCGCAGGTGCTCTGGTGGCTTCCAGAGTCGGTTCTGCCAACACTACTGCAGGACAAGGCTATTTTCTCCAGTCTTATGCAGCCGTATTTATCGGCTGCACTGTATCTAAAAGCGGTGTTCCCTGTGTCGTGGGAACGCTGATCGGCGCAGCAGTTCTGGCGGTTTTAGCCAACGGTCTGACCATTTTGCAGATGCCAAGCTTTATGCAGAACATCATTACCGGCGGTATCATTATCCTGGCGGTTGTGATCCAGAAGATAGGGGCCGGAAAGAATTAACTTAGGGGGTAAAATTATGTTAGTTGCAACCTTTGACATTGGAACTACCGCA
>NZ_QUCM01000014.1 GCF_003473545.1 Clostridium sp. AM22-11AC | reverse complement strand
AATGGTGGCTCTCAAAGTCCGGACAGGTGGCTCAGAGAGCCCCGGAATAATCAGAATGAGCATAAAACTCCATTAATTCAAATAAAGTAAGCACCCCAAATTCATAACCTGCATAAAGAACTACATAAGGTTGTACTTGTGGCATATAGTTTTTTAATATAACAGGCAATGATTTTCCTAAATATTTTTCACCTTCTGGCAATAAGATATAAAGTTGATAAAACAGATAGCCAAATAATACACATACAATATGAAATAAAATCATATTGAGTTTTGTACTCTTAAAATCTTCTATTTTCCAAAAATCTTTTAATTGCCTATAATCTTCTTCTATTTCTGGTCGCAATTCATAAATACGGACAATTTCCTTTGCTGATTTAGTAATGTCTGTGGTTATAAAAACAAAATAATTATCAAATTGTTTATCCCAAACAACGCAGGTATTTATAGGAACATCATTTTCGGGAGTATCACTGTCCCAGTACATTCCCATACCTTCAACTAAAGATATAACTTGATTTTTTCTTTTAAAATTAGGGTGTGGTTTCCAGATGTTTTGTTCTTTTGCGCTTAAAATAGCTTGTTGATAAGCTACCATATTCTTCCTTAAAGGGATATATGTGTCTACGTTTCTTTCTACTTTAAGAAAATTCATCAATTCTCTTGACATAAAGCCTCTGTCATTAATTAAAATATCCCCAGGTTTCAATACAGGAGAAGTTCTAACCATTTCTTCACTTAGGTTTAGATCATGGCTTTGGATACTTCCAAAACGTATATCTTCAATTAAACCAACATCTTTAACAATTCCTCTAAGGGTAGCAAGTTTATAACCTCTTGTAAGTTTATTGTCGCGCTTACTATGGCTTATTCCCGACATTTCATAATTGGAATTTTTAAAATTTACTTCTAAATCAGTACAGTCTAATATGTGTATATTAGGTTCTATATTTAATAGAGGGAGAATACCTTTTTGAATTGTGTAAATATAACCATTTATAAATAATTCAGCGTCATATTTTCCTAATAAAAATCTTAAACTTCCTTCTTGCATTAACCCATTCTTTAAATTACCAGAGTCATCTATAAGAGTATATCCTAACTCAGCTAAAGTTTTATGGTCATTAAGAGCGTAAGGAATGTCAGTAAGACTTGTCTGAACACGCATTTTAGCCGCAATAGCACTAGCCCAAATTAACTTATAAGGTATTGTTGTGTTATCTGCTCTGAAATCTGGTATATATTTTTCTAAGCAGTTAAAAATATTACATGAATTTATTTTCAATATAATATCGTCAATTAAATTTGTAGTGCTAAGGGCAACAGCGTCCAGTTGACCATTGCGTATTTTATCAAGGATATTTTCTTGATTATACTTGCACAATCTAATCATATTCTCACCTCCTTCCTTACTTTTATTATACTATAAGTATATTAAAAAGTCTACTATTAGAGCAACTTTCGATATTCCAACAGTGTAACAAATTCATTGTATAGTTGTACAATAAGGAGAGATAATCATATGGTTCTAATAGGGGCGAAAATCAAGGAATTACGCAATTCATGTAAATTTACACAAAAAGAATTGGCTGATTTAGTTGGTGTAACAAAATCTACTATTGCGGCATATGAGAACGATAGTCGAACACCGTCTTTTGAAGTGTTAATAAAACTAGCCACTGTTTTTCATGTTACAACAGATACTATATTATTAAATCGTTCTGGTTCGATTTTAGAAGTTGACGGATTAACACCGGAACAAATACACATTATAAAAATTATTATTGATAGTTTTTGCAAAAGTAATCTTGTCACAAAGGCATTTGAGGATAATTCATTGGATATTCTTGAAACAATGTTGAATTTTAAAAGAATTGCTGACGAACAGGAACCTTTAATAGAAAAAAATATGTTGGAATTATCGTCTGACCTAAGTAAAATAATAAAAAAGAAGAAAAAGAAATAACTCCCCATTTTGAATATTAGGGAGTTATTTTACTTTACGAATTGAAGTTTTTCACAAAACTTTCGTAAAAAACCGGTAGGCATTATCAAAAGAAAGTTTGTCTACGATCTCACGGCTGATCCCATGTTCCACCAGATATTCTCCGTATGCCGCAGCACCATAAGGAGTGCCAATGGATGGATCACAGGTAACTCCGCCGTCCAGATCCATGCCCCAGGCGATCACATCTTCTCCTCCAAGTTCTAACATACGGTCAATGAGACGAAGGAGCTGCTCCTTCTGCCCGGCTCCCAGGTCATCCGGCTCTGTAAGAAATCTGGAATAAATATTGATCCCGCAAAGGCCTCCTCTTGCCACGATCTCCTTAAACTGGTCATCCCGCAGATTGCGGCTGTGACTGCACAGGGAACGTAAATTCGAGTGGGAAGCTACAAAGGGTTTAGTAGAACAGTTTAACAGATCTTCAAAACCTGCATCATTTAAATGGGAACAGTCTACGATCATCCCCACTTCTTCCATACGGCGCACAGCTGCTTTTCCAAAATCTGTAAGACCCATTTCTGACTGGGAACCGCTTCCCAGTTCATTGATCCCGTTCCAGGTCAGTGTCATCATCTTAAAATTCAGTTTTGCAAAATGATCTACATTTTCCAGTTTTCCGCCAAGTGCGGCACCACTTTCAATCGAACGGATAAACGCCCATTTTCCTTCTTTTAATATCCTGTCCAGATCAGACATATCTTCTACTAAAGCCGCCCTGTCTGCAACCTTTCCCACAGCCTCTGTCATATATTCATAATATCCATTGGTAAAATCCACTGCTTCCTGGCCTCTTAAATGATCAGGAAGCCACACAGCCAGAAATTGGACTGCTTTTTCTAAGTTTTCCTGTCCCTTCATGGTAAACTGGGTGGTACTGTTATCAAAGGTTTCATTGTGTTTTTTTAATGCTTCAATGGTATCGCAGTGTAGATCAAAAATCTTCATTCTATCCTCCCCAAATCGCGCCTGGCGAACTTCTCTTTATAGTTTACACTGCCCCATTAAAAATTAAAACCCCTGTTTTTTTGCACAGGACTCATCAATCATCTCATACAGCTTTTTTAATGCTTCCCTGATCCCTCCAACTTCTTTAATAAGACCTGCATCTACTGCTTCCTGTCCTACCAGCACGGTTCCCAGATCCCTTGCCAGCATTTTTGTATTGTGCATCAAAGCCTTTAACTGGTCGTAGGCAATATCTGCATGGGAAGAAACAAAATTTAAGATCCGGTCCTGTATCATTGCAAAATACTCATAAGTCTGGGCTGTTCCAATGACCGTCCCGCTCATACGGACCGGATGTACGATCATGGTCCCCGAAGGCACGATAAAAGAATAATCCGAAGCAACTGCCAGAGGAACCCCAATAGAATGACTGCCTCCTAAAACAAGGGAAACCACCGGAATACTCATAGACGCGATCATCTCCGCAATAGCAAGCCCGGCATCTACATCACCGCCGGAGGTGTTTAAAAGCACTAAGAGTCCCTCCACTGTGGCATCATCCTCAATCTGAGCCAGTGCAGGAAGCACATGGTCATATTTTGTCGTCTTGGAACCGCCTGAAGCATTTTCATGTCCTTCCACTTCTCCAATGATGGATAAAAGATGGATCTTTCTCTTTTTTTCATTTCCGTCCAAAGTCATCTGCCCCCAGTTTTTCAGGTGGGTATCTTCTTTCTCTTCAATCTCTTTTTCCTGAAGTTTTCGCCCCTGTGACGGGGCTGCCGCTTTATTTTCCTGTTTTCCTTCTTTTTTGTCCTTCTGATTTTTACCCATAAAAAAGACCGTCCTTTCTGTATCTGTATTTACAGTTACATAAGGACAGTCTTTCCTGTTTTTTTATATTTTATTTATTATAGACCCACTATACAATGGTCCAGCCTCCATCTACTAACAGAAGCTGTCCTGTTACATAACTGGATGCATCTGATGCAAGGAACAGCATAGCACCGTTCAACTCGCCAGGATTTCCTCTGCGTCCCATTGGGCAGTTGTTGCGGATAGAAGCCTCATATGCTTCATTTGCAACCTTTGCAGACATTTCACTTGCAAAATATCCAGGACCTAAAACATTGACAGTAATGTTATTCTTTGCCCACTCTGCAGCCAGTGCCTTGGACATCATTAAAACTGCGCCCTTTGCAGTAGAATAACCGGAACGTGGAACACCGTTCATGGTTACCTGGCAGTGGAAGGAGCCGATGTTGATGATCTTTCCGTAGTTCTGGGCGATCATAACCTTTCCTACTTCTCTTGCAAAGAAGAAAACGCCGTCTACATTAGTCTTCATTACATTGTACCACTGGCCATCGGTAGTCTCTACAACAGGGGTTGCAAAAGAAGCTGCTGCGTTGTTGATCAGGATATCAATACGTCCGAATTCTTTTACAACCTTGTCTACGGAATTACGGATCTGTTCTGTATCAGTTACGTCACATGGCAGCACCAGACATTTTACGCCGTAAGCTTCTACTTCTTTCTTTACTTCTTCCAGGCGCTCTACTCTGCGGGCTGCGATGGCTACATTACATCCCTGCTCTGCCAGACAAAGCGCAAACTGACGTCCCAGACCGGAAGAAGCTCCTGTTACAACTGCATACTTGCCAGCTACATCAAAATAGTTTTTCATGATCTTATTTCCCCTTTCTGGATCTGATCTTTTAACAGGATCCTTGAAACCTTGCCATTGGCGTTTTCAGGAAGCTGTGAAAAGAAGATTACTTTTCTTGGCTTTTTATAACTTGCTATGTGCTTCTTACACCATGCCACAATATCATCTTCTGTCAGTTTAGAACCTTCTTTTAAGACGATACAGGCAGTGACCTGCTCTCCCCAGACCGGATCCGGCATTCCCAGCACACAGACCTGTTTTACATCCTGTTTCAAAGAAGCGATACAGTCTTCCACTTCTTTGGGATAGATATTCTCACCACCGCTGATGATCATATCGTGTTTTCTCCCTACCAGATATAAAAAACCTTTCTCATCCATATAGCCTATATCTCCGGTAGGATAATACCCGTCTTCTGTTCTGGTGCCCGGTACGGACATACTTTCTGAACAGAGGAAAGGGCTTTTGATCTCAATCTCTCCGCAGGCCTGACCATTGGTCTCATAGCCTTTTTCCGTAATGATCCTTACCTTTACCATTGGAAGGGGTCTTCCTGCGGAATTTAATACTTTCTTATCTAAAATACCTTTTGCACAGTCCCTGTGGTCTTCCGGCAAAAGAACGGACATACAGCAGCTTTCCGTTGCTCCATACGCCTGCTCTAACTGGCAGTGGAAATGCTCCATTGCCCGCACTACCGTAGTATAGTTCATAGGAGAACCGCCGTATACGATCTTCTTTACACTGTCAAAATGAAAGTTTTTCAGACGGCTGTCATTTAACAGTCTGGTCACCAGAGTCGGCACAAAACTGATCCTGGTGGTCTTTTCCCGTTCCATGACTGTCAAAAATTCTATCAAATCAAATCTTGCAAAAAATACCGTTGTACTTCCCACCATCAGGCTGGTTAGAACAGAAAGCCCTGACAGATGGAACAGATTGGCACTGGTCTGATAAATATCCTCAGGCTCCCATCTGGACTCCTTCATATAATCATACATGTAAGCGGTCATACCTGCATTGGTGTGGCCGATCGCTTTCGGTGTTCCCGTACTTCCGCTGGTAAAAAGCTGGATAACAATATCTTCCCCGTCCGGGTCTGCCGCCGGTACGGCAGGAACTGCTTTTTTATCATCTGTAAGATCCCTAAGATCTGCTTTTACAAAGGTCTCTTCCGGGATAAAGCTGCAGGCAGCCTCTAAAAGTCCCCTGTTTTCCTCATCACAGATGCGGATCACATAATTGTGGTTTTTTAAGATCACTGCCAGTTCCCTGGCAGAAAGCCGCCAGTTTACCGGGCAGGCGATGAGATTGCGGCGCATACAGGCAAGCATTAAAGCCACCATGTCAATAGAATTCTTTGACAGGATAAATACTTTCTGCTGCTCTTTTCCGCCTGCGATCTTATATAAATGATCTGCTATGTGGCAGCTCTTTTCATAAAGCTGTTTGTAGCTGATCCGTTCTTCCCCAAAGATCAGGGCTGTTTTGTTCTCATACAGCCTTACAGAACGTTCAAATACTTTCCACAAGCTCATTCTAATTCCTCACTATCGTTGTCTTTTCCTGTTTTTCCCATGTTGCTTAGTTTATATCTGAGAGTCCGGTCAGAAATTCCCAGATATTGGGCCGCTTTTTCTTTACGGCCGTTAAATTTATCCAGTGCTTCCTGTATAATGGCATCTTCCTGCTGCTTTAAATAAAGCTTCAGGTTATGAGGTACTTCTTTCTTGGGGTATTCTTCTCCCCGCTCTTCTGCCCGTACCTGTCCCACTCTTAAAGGAAGACAGTCTGCTGAAAGCTGGTCTCCGCAAAGAGCTACTGCGCTTTCAATGGCATTTTCCAGTTCCCTTATATTTCCCGGCCAGTTGTACTGATTTACAGTCTTCCAGAAATCAGCTGTGATCTCTGGTACCGGTTTTCCAAAGCTCTCGCAAAAACGTTTTATGAACTTTTCAGTAAGAGTTTTAAGATCTGCTCTCCTGTAGCGGAGAGGCGGCATCTCTAACTGGATCACATTCAGTCTGTAATACAGATCCCGGCGGAAGGTTCCATTTTCCACGCACTGCTCTAAATTAGCATTGGTAGCCGCGATCACCCTTGCCTTCATGGCAATGGGTTCATTTCCGCCTACCCGTTCAAAGCTGCGCTCCTGAAGTACATTTAAAAGCTTGGACTGTAAATGAAATGGCACCAGTCCGATCTCATCTAAAAAAATGGTTCCTTCTCCCGCTGCTTCAAATTTGCCGGGCTTCATGCGGATAGCTCCTGTAAAAGCTCCTTTTTCATAGCCAAACAGCTCACTTTCAAACAGTTCCGCAGGGATCGCTGAACAGTTTACATGAACAAAGGGCCTGTCCTTTCGCACACTGGTCTTGTGGATCCGCTTTGCCAGCATAGTCTTGCCGGTTCCGCTCTCCCCTGTGATCAGTATGGTGGTTGGATAATCTTTTACTTTTGCTACTACTTCTTCAATCTTCTGGACTGCCCGGTCTGCTGCAGGCAGGATCTCGTCTGCCGGCTGCTTCGTTTCTTTTTTCAGTTCTCTTTCGTTTTTCAGCAGTTCCCGGATCTTTTTCAGTATCGTATCAAGATCACAGGGCTTTTCAATAAAATCATCTGCCCCGTTTTTCATGGTCTGTACTGCACTGGAAATATCAGGCTCATCGCTCATTACGATCAGATACATTTCCGGGCAAAGTTCTCTGAGATAATGGATCTGGTCCATCTGACTGGTCTGCTCTAAATACAGATCCAAAAGCAGCATGTCGATCTCTTCTGTGGTACATTTATGGATCAGTTCTTCTGTTGTAGACACAGCGCTGACAGAAAAACCATATTTGGAAAGTCCGGCGCAAAACATGCGGTTGGCAATTTCAGAATGGTCCGCCACCAGTATCCGTTTCATGGTAAGTGTTTCTCCCATTTTCCTCTACCTCCGGTCCTTTCTACGAACAGGGAAATTTCACTGTCCGCACGCTGCCTCCGTCCTCTCTCTCCTGGGTGAACAGCTGTCCACCGCAGTCCAATACCATTTTTTTCGCCATAAGGAACGGAATATCGATCTGCCCTTTTTCCCTTCCATTGATCTGAAGGCACAACTGACGGTCATCTAAAACATTTCCGCTTCCCTCATGTTCAAAATCTACTACGATCTCTCCTGCCTGGTCATCATAATGACTATCTACCTGGATCTTTCCTTTTTCCTTTGCATTGTCAAAGGCACTGAACAGAAGGTTAAAAAAGATCTGCTGGATATCCGCATTTTCCGCCCGTACTAATGGCAGATCTGCATCCATTTTTGTTTCAATACTCAGTTTCTTCTTTGTCCTCTGTGTATACAACGCAGAAACACAGTTTTTCAGCACCTCATTTACATCGATCTGACCATAGGTATTTTCCTGGGTCAGGTTGGAAAATGAAAGCATCCGGTTATTGATCTGCAGGATATGATTTACTTCTTCTTTTATATAGGTAAGAAGTTCTTTTGAGTCCTTGTTATCTCCCACTGCATCGGTCAAAAGGCTGGCACATCCTTCAATGTTCATCAGAGGGGTACGCATTTCCTTTGCTGTCTCAAAATTAATATTGCCTGCCATACGGAAATTCTGCCTCTGGGTCGCTCGTCTTTTATTGATGAAATCATGGGTAATGTCTGTTGCCACCACTACAACACAGCCTACTCTTCCCTTGCTGCTTCGCAAAGGTGTCAGTATAAATTTGTAAATAGAAAAGCCAAATTCATTTTCCGTTCCGTTTACGATCATACGTGGAAGAACGATCTTTTCTTTCTGGGAAAGGACCTGCTTCACTGCTTTGATGAGGGATAACATTTCTCCGGAAGGTGTCTGGCTTAAGTTATTTCCAAAAAGAGCCTTTGCCTCATCATTGGCAGAAACAATGTTATTATCCTCATCTACTACAGCAATACAGCCTTCCGAGCTTTCCAGGATACTGTTTAAATAGTTTTTCTCCTGGATCAGTTCATTTTCCAGAAGCACTCTCTGCTGGCCTACGGCACTGTACAGCTCGTACCATTTTACATCTCTTGCATCAAAGGGCTTATCCTTCCTGCAATGCAGAAAGAAAACGCAGTTTCCCTTGTCTGTCTGACGAATAGAGTAGATCAGGAAATTCCATTCTTTATAGGTATAAGTCATAGATTTGTTATGGATCAGGCTGTCCCATTCCACACAATTTCTTACAAACTCCAAAGGAACATCATTGCCGATCCCATGAATATCATTATAATTATCCAGATATACCCGCCCGCCGGGAGATAGGAGCATAATGCCGTACCAGTCACTGGCCAGCAGATCCGCGATCCCGTTTTCCTGATAGCGAAGGATTGTTTTTTCAGAATTACAGCTTTCGTCGTTTTTTATAAGCATAGCAGTGTTCTCCTTTATATCTGTATGATAATTTATAAAGATAATTCCCAATTTTTTACTATTATTATCCTATCGTAAAGGATTTTTCCTGTCAACTTTTACAGACACAGCTTTGTTTTCTGTTATAACTGTAAACACAGGGACTGTTCTGAAACAGCACAGTCCCTGACATTTTGATGTTCTCCGAAAGAACATTATAATTTATTTCGCTGCACCCTGGCTGCGCAGTGCTTCTACCTGTTCTTTTGTATAACCAACTTCTCCCAGAACGGCTTCTGTATCACGGCCGATCTCTCCTGTCTTTTCATACTTGCTCTTGGTATCGTAAGCAGAAAATTCAATCGGAACAGTCGGCATAGCAACCTTCTTTCCGCTTGGGAACTCTACATCCTGTACGAATTCGTTTGCAATAGCCTGCTCATCTGTAGCCAGATCCTTTAAGTGACCGATCTTTCCTACTACAATGTTTAATCCTGCGATCAGATCCACCCATTCATCTCTGGTCTTTGTCTTAAAATATCCACGCAGGATCGGCATAAATTCATCCAGATGCTGCTGTACAGCAGAAATGGTGTTAAATCTTTCATCATCTAACATATCATCCCGGCCAAACAGGTGGAAGATCTTGCGATATGCGTCTGCGTAATCTACAACACCGATCATCAGCCATTCACCGTCAGAGCACTCATACTGCCAGCCAAAGGGGTTAGCAGGATGATCCTTGTCTTTCGGGAATTTATTGCCATACTGGGTAGAAACAACCGCTGCATTGTTGTACCAGATGGAGCTGCCCATTAAGGAAGAAGATACCAGAGTACCCTGTCCCGTTTCTCTCTTGGAGATCAGAGCTGCCAGGGTTCCTGCACACAGGATAGAACCTACCATGGCATCACCGGCACCTGTTGGAGCTAAGAATGGGAAGTTTCCTTCAGTTCCCCAGTCCATCATGGATCCGGAGCGTGCCCAGAATGCAACCGAGTCAAAACCAGGCTTTGCAGCATCCGGTCCCTTGTATCCATATCCGGTAAAGTGTACATAGATCAATCCCGGATACAGTTTCTTCATAGAGTCATAGTCAAATCCCAGTTTGGTCAGAGCGCCCATACGCATATTGGTGGCAAAGATCTCTGCTGAACCGATCAGCTTGATCAGTGCTTCTTTTCCATCTGGATCCTTTAAGTTTAATGCTACAAACTTTTTATTAGCATTTGGGACCATGAAAAATGGATTTTCTTCATCTGTAATCGGGCATTTCTGATTGCGTCCTACAATTCTCCATGCGTCACCTTTTACATTTTCAACCTTAATTACTTCTGCGCCCCAGTCTGCCAGCATTCTTGTAACGCTGGGTACTGCAAAATGAGTACCCAGTTCTACTACTTTCAGGCCCTGTAAGGGCAGTTTACGTTCTTCAGCCATAATCATTCACCTCTTAAAAGTCATGTGGTCACTACTGTGGAATTACATAACCCATTTCTTCGATCTGCTTCTTGCTACTGATATTAGACATAAAGTATAACAGTGCTACTACTACCATTAATACTGCAAAGATGATCCATGCCATACGGTAGGTACCAGTTACGTCAAATACAAATGCTGCGATGGTCGGTCCAATGATCTGTCCAACGTTTCCTGCCATGTTCATCCAGCCGTTCATAACGCTGAATTCCTTATCACCAAAGTTATGTACTGTGATCAGTGCAGGGATAACAGAAGGAACAGCACCACCGATCATGTAGAATAAAGTCATACCCTTTGTAAAGCCCATGTTGGTTGCTGCCAGTGCCATGCAGATAAATACGCCTGCGTAGAACAATGGAGCCAGTACAGCAGTTCTCTTAATATGAAGAACATCAGAGAATACACCTAATAAGAACTTACCTAAGATCATGGTTCCTAAAGCACCGGAGTAAACTAATGCTGCGGAGGCCTTGTCACCTGTTAAGTCTGTGAAGTAAGCTACACACTGTGAGTTAAATGCGGATGCGCCGATCATGGTAACCATAGCTGCCATCCACTGGAACCACCAGCGGCTTGTCTTTAATGCCTGAGTACCTGTGATACCTGTCTTCTGTGTGGAAACACCGCCTGCTTTTGCTACTTCTTCCGGAGAAGGATCGCCTACACGTACTTCAAATCCCTTGTCACTTGGCATACTTACAACCAGGATCAGAGCAATCGGGATCATTAAAGCATTTACACCTGCCATTGCAAGGTAAGCTGTACGCCAGCCGCTGCCTGCGATGATCTTACTGATAAAGTTTACCCATACCAGAGCACCTGCACCACTACCTAACATACCGATAGACATTGCAGTACCTTTTACCTTAGGTCCGAACCAGTTACTGATCATGATACCTACAGGAAGGTTGGTTGCGCCAGCCCATGCAAAGCCCTGGATACCGGACAGTAATAAGAACTGCCACATAGCGGTTGCACGGGACATTCCCAGATAGCACAGGGAAGCCAGGCCTACACAGCCTGTAAGTACATATTTAACAGGATACTTTTTGTAGATCTTTCCAATAAAGGAAGAACCGATGAGCATACAGATGGTAAGCACGGTATTGGTCTGTGTGTAAACCGTTCTTGTTACGCCCAGTTCTTCACAGATCGGGGTATAGAATAAGGAAGTACAGTTTGCTTTAATTACATAACAGATAAACATGGTCATAAATCCGCAGATCAGCATGACCCAGCCATAATAGAAACGGCCATCAACATTAATGATACTCTTTTTCTCCATGGTATCTCTCCTATCTACCTACAAATTCCGGTTTCTTTTTTTCGCAGAATGCTTCAACAGCGATCCTGTAATCTTCTGTCTTGCTGCAGATGAACTGAGCTTCTACTTCTTCCTGCATGCAGGCATTTAATTCTCTCATAGTGCAGCTGTTGATCATTCTCTTGATCTGTGCATAGGCAACTGCAGGTCCCTGGGAATATTTCTTGATATATTTCTTTACCAGATCTTCCAGTTCTTCCTTTGGAGCTGCTGCTGTGATCATTCCCCATTTTGCTGCGTCTGCACCTGTAAAACGGCGTCCACCCATTAACAGGTCTGTGGCTCTTGCACGGCCCACATTCTTTGTAAGCATATGGGTGATACCACAGTCCGGAACGAAACCGATATTTACAAAAGCAAATACCATTTTTGCATCTTCTGCTGCCAGAGCAAAGTCGCAGCAAAGTGCCATGCTCATACCGGCTCCTGCAGCAGCGCCCTCGATCCAGGCAATGGTTGGCTTGTTGATGGTACGAAGACGCATCATGAATTCACCGCCTGCACGGATGCCTTCTTTTGTGGTATTGATGCCTTTATCCAGACGTTCCTTCATGCCTTTTACATTTCCGCCTGCTGAGAAGTTACCGCCGGCACCGCGAAGTACGATCACGCGGACTGTATCATCTTCCTCACACAGAGTCAGAGCGTCTACCAGATGATCCATAGTGGATACAGTTACCGGGTTCATGTTTGCCGGATTGTTTAATAAGATAGTAGCTACATTGTCTTCTCTTTCCAGAAGCACGTCTTCATATTCTTTCCAAAGCATCGTAATTCCCCCTTATTTTCAATCATTCTATCTGCTTTCTTAGTTTCTCTTTTTAGGCACTAAGGTTCCACCAATGATCATTCTCTGAATTTCGTTGGTTCCCTCAAACAGTGAGAAGATCCTTGCGTCTCTTAACAGTTTTTCTACCGGATATTCTCTGCTATAACCATAACCACCAAAAATCTGCAGTGCCTGATTTGCAACATCAAATACCATTTCAGATACACAGGTTTTTGTTACAGAACCTAACATTCCATCATAAATGCCTTTGTCGATCAGCTGTGCATTGTAGAAGAGCTGTGCTCTTGCTGTCTGAAGTCTGATCTCCATATCAGCCAGTTTAAACTTTATCGCCTGGCGGCTTGCAATTGGCTTTCCAAAAGTAACTCTCTGCTGTGCGTAGTCAACTGCCAGATCCAGTGCTCTCTGGGCTACACCTAAAGCAGATGCCATACCGGTAGGACGGGTTCTTGCAAGAAGTTTCTGGCTGATGGCAAATCCCTTGTTTTCTTCTCCGATCAGGTTTGTTGCAGGAATTCTTACATCCTGGAAAATAACATCTGTTGTGTTGGAAGTACGGATACCTAACTTGTCTTCTTCTTTTCCTACGCTGACACCTGGAGTATTGCGGTCAACAATGAAAAGGGAAATACCTGCGCTTCCAAGCTCCGGTGAAGTGGATGCTGCAACTGTGTAGATATCAGCAATACCACCGTTTGTGATAAAGCACTTGGTTCCGTTTAATACATACTCGTCACCGTCTTTTACTGCACGGCATTTTGTGTTACCCATATCAGAACCGGACTGTGGCTCGGTAAGGCACATAGCGGAGATCTGTCCCTCTGCCAGTCTTGCGCCGTATGCTTTCTTCTGCTCTTCTGTTCCTGCTAACAGGACCGGTTTGATACCAAAGGTAGATGCTGCAAAGGATGATGCAAAGCCTGCGTCTACATAGCCGATGGCTTCACGGATCAGACAGGTAGTAACTGCATCTAAGCCCAGGCCGCCGTACTCTTCCGGTACATCCATTGCAAAAAGTCCAAGTTCTCCCAGTTTCTTATGAAACTCCAGTGGATACTCTCCCTTAGCCTCGTACTCAGATACGTGTGGCAGATACTCCTTCATCAGAAAATCTTTTACCAGCTTCACCATATCTCTCTGGTCTTCTGTCATAAGTTGGTATTCACTCATACTTGTTCTCTCCTTTCTTTTTTCGCAGATCCCTGTATCGTCTTTTTATTAACGAGTCTCTACTGCGAAACCTCACTTTTATATAGAGCAATATCCGTGCCAACTTTGATATTTTTTCAGCAGACTTTTTTCTTTTTCTCTCCTGCTTTTTAAAATGTGCTGTTCTTTCCTTATTAATAATGCACTCTTTTTGCCAAACATATCTTGTCTATTTTATCACATTTTGCACATCATCTTTCCAGAATTTGTTATTTTTTTGTTAATCCGGCATGTTCTTTCCGCTTTTTCTTTCCATGACCGGCAAAAAATTGCCGGTTTTTTTAGGGAAATCTGAAAAAATCACCGATTTTTCGTAGTTAATTTTTTGGCATAAAACTTGCTGTTTATTAAGGTGAACATCATTTATGTGAAAAGGAGCTGTGATTTATGAATATTCTCGTATGTGTAAAACAGGTTCCGGATACAACGGAAATAAAGATTGATCCGGTAACGAATACTCTGATCCGTAATGGAGTACCCAGCATCGTAAATCCTTTTGATGGCTATGCCTTAGAGGCAGCAGCCCGTATTAAAGACAAACATCCTGATACCAGGATCATCGTTTTAAGCATGGGACCGGAACAGGCTAAAAATGCATTAAAAGAATGCTTAGGAATTGCCGCAGACAAGGCATACCTCATCAGCGGACGCGCTTTTGGCGGTTCTGATACACTGGCAACCAGTTATATCCTTTCCTGCGCTATTAAAAAAGTAGCAGAACTGGAAGGCGGATTTGACGCTATCTTCTGTGGCAAACAGGCGATCGACGGCGATACCGCTCAGGTTGGACCGGAAATTGCAGAACATCTTGGACTGCCTCAGGTTACATATGCTCTGGAAGCAGAACTTACAGATGACGGACTTACGATCTTAAAGGAATGTGAAGACGCAAATCAGAAGATCGCTGTTTCTCTTCCATGTCTGGTTACTTTCACCAAACCAAGTTTTGATCCACGTTATCCTACCATCAAGCGGAAACTTGCTGCCAACCGTGCGGAAATTCCTGTTTTAGGAGAAGACGCATTCCCTGATATTGACAAGACCCGCATTGGTTTAAAAGGATCTCCTACTCATGTAAAGAAATCCTTTGTTCCGCCTCGCAAACAGGGCGGCGTTATGATCAAAGAAGAGTCAAATACGGCTTCTGCACAGAAACTTGTGGCAATGCTCAGTGAAGCCCACTTGATTTAATGAAGGAGGACACACAAATGGAAGCAAAGACAAAAGATCTTTGGGTATTTATTGAGACAGAGGAGGACGGAAGTCCTAAGAAAGTTGGTCTGGAGCTGTTAAATCCAGGTCGTCGTCTGGCTGACAAACAGGGAGGAAAACTGGTTGCTGTTGTGATCGGTGACAATATTGCTGCTTCTGTGGAAGCTGCCGGAAGCCATGGTGCTGATCAGGTGATCGCTGTAGAAGGACCGGAATACAAGTCCTATTCTACCGACGCTTATGCAAATGCGCTCTGCCATATGGTTGAAAAATACGGTCCGTCTACTCTTATGATCGGTGCAACTCCTAACGGCCGTGATATGGGTCCCCGTGTTTCCTGCCGTTTAAATACAGGACTGACTGCTGACTGTACTGCCCTTGACATTGACGAAGAAAGCGGAAATGTTGCATGGACCCGTCCTGCATTCGGCGGCAACCTGATGGCTACTATCATGTGTCCGGATCACCGTCCACAGATCGGTACCATCCGCCCAGGCGTATTTAAAAAAGCAGATGTAACAGAAAATAAGGCAGAAGTGATCCGTGAAGATTATCACGTAGATACTGCTGATATCCGTACAAAGATCCTTGAGACCATCCGTGAAGCTGCTTCTGAGGCAGTGGATTTAGAAGGTGCAGAAGTGATCGTATCCGGCGGCCGTGGTGTTGGCGGTCCGGATGGATTTAAAGTCTTAGAGGAACTGGCAAATGTTTTAGGCGGCACTGTAGGCGCTTCCCGTGCAGCTGTTGACTCCGGATGGATCGGCCACAGCCACCAGGTAGGACAGACCGGTAAGACGGTTGCTCCTAAGCTTTATATTGCCTGCGGTATTTCCGGTGCGATCCAGCATGTAGCCGGAATGAGCGGTTCTGACACCATTATCGCCATCAACAAAGATCCGGAAGCTCCTATTTTCGGCATTGCTGATTACGGTATTACAGGTGACTTGTTTGAAGTTGTTCCTGCTCTTACTGCAGAGATCAAAAAATTAAAAGAACAGTAAAACGCCCTCTCATCTCTTTTCCCCTGGGATTTTTGGGGGAAAAGAGATTTTTTATGGTCTGTATTGTTACTTTTTTAACATTTATAAAATCTATGGCGCTATGCGTCTGAAAGGAGTACAAAAATGTCCAGCGGTATTGTAGGTCTTCTTATCCTGCTTCTTTGTATCGTACTTTTTATTACAGAATGGCTGCCTTCCGTTGTTACAGGCGCTCTCGGCTGTCTTCTCATGGTTCTTTTCCATGTATGCGAATTGTCCAACGCCTTTTCCGGCTTCGCCAGTTCCATCATCTATCTTCTCTTTGGTGCCATGATCGTAGGCAATGCCATGTTTGAGACAGGAGCTGCTGCCCTGATTGGCAGACAGGTTATCCGGCTTTCCAGAGATAATGAACGTCTTTTCCTTTTTATCTCCGGTCTTACAGCCGGCTGTCTTTCCATGTTTTTAGCCAACACAGCTACCATTGCTGCTTTTCTGCCCATTGTAGAAAGTGTATGCTCCAATTCCAGCAATATGAAGCGGAAAAATCTGACCATGAATATTGCCATCTGTGCCATGATCGGTGGTTCCAGCACCCTGATCGGCTGTACTCCCCAGCTGACCGCCAATGCACTGCTTGAACAGACTACCGGCCTTCATATGAGCATGTTTACCATGTTTGGTCCTGGTTTCTGCATGCTTTTACTGTATCTGGCCGGCACCCAGTTATTCGGCTACAACCTTGGTAAAAAGATATGGAGTGATCGTCCGGAAGAAGCTATGGAACTGGAAAATACCAACCGGAAGATCATTTCCGGTGATGGGAATACCGATCATAAAAAGATCACCATCATGTTTGTTATCCTGGGGCTGATGATCTTATTTTATGTAACAGAATGGCTTTCCACTGCTATGACCGCCATGTGCGCAGCCATGCTGTGTATCCTTACAGGCTGTACCAACACAAAAAGCATCCGCAAAAACATGGACTGGGATACTATCCTGTTCCTTGCCTTCTGTTTAGGTCTTGCTGACGCTTTAAACACCGGTGGATCCGGAAAGATCCTGGCAGATGTTGCAAGCAGCTTCCTTGGCAGCTGTACTTCCCCAATGATCGTGTACGGCATCCTCTGCTTCCTCACACTGATCTTAAGCAACTTTATCACCAACTCTACGGCGATCCTGATCGTACTTCCCATTGGTTTCTCCATTGGAACTGCCATGGGCTTAAATCCTATGACTGTCTGCCTGGGTATCTACTTTGCAGCAAGTCTTGCCTGCTCCACTCCTCTGGCAGCAGCACAGATCAGTATGACGCTGGTAGCCGGATATAAATTTTCCGATTATTTAAAATACACTCTGCCCCATGCACTGATCCAGTTTTTATGTATCTGGTTTTTAATCCCCTTATTCTTCCCGCTGGTATAAATAAAAGAGACCACCTGAAAAAGCTTTTAAACCTCTTTCAGGTGATCTCTTTTTTAATACTATTTCTTGCTATTTCATTTTTATCTGGTCATGATCCAGCTATTAATCCAACATACTGCGGATCGTCACCGGTGTACGGTAATTCCATGTAGATGTCTTAATACCGCTTCTGCGGCTGGCTGCATGTACGATACGGCCATTTCCAATGTAAATCGCTACATGGTTTACTTTTCCGTTGCTTCCTGCATAGAAGATCAGATCTCCCGGTTTCATAGTAGCGGAGGTGACTTTCTTACCCATCTGTGCCTGGGAGCCGGAATAATGTGGAAGGGATACACCAAATTTCTCCATAACCCTCATAGTAAATCCGGAGCAGTCAACACCATTGGTCAGACTGGTTCCGCCCCATACATAGCGGTTTCCTACAAACTGAAGAGCGTAGTTTACAAGCTGTGAACGGCGGGACTGCTTGGTACTGGAGCCGGAGCCGTCAGATGAAGCACCGGAACTGCTATCCTTGGCCGGTGTAAATTTAATGGCTTCATTTAAAGCATAACGTACTTCTACGTTATTGTCGCGGGTTGAAATATATGCTTTTTCATCTCCGTCCTGGCTGCCATCCTCTGTATCCACAGAACCTAAGTCGATCTGTACCCAGCCATCCTGCTGGTCTACTACCGGGTAACGCTCATCTTTGACGATCTGTGTCCAGATCTTGGAGTCAGTATTAGGTTCCACACGGACGTTTAATACATCCGTTGTGATAATAGCCATCTGGGTAGCATTTTGCATTGCCAGATCTTTTGCTTCCTGTCCTGTTGCGATCAGTTCCGGATCTGCTGCAATATAACCGGTTACTGTGCCGGACTTGATCTTGTACCAGCCATCTAACGTCTCAATAATATCACCGGCCGCCTTACTGGTCAGCTTACCAATTACATTGTCATCACCTTTATTTTCCGGAGTGCTGCGCACATTCATATAGCCGCTCTTTTTAAAGATGACCAGATTATCATACTGGTTAATGGCCTGTGCTTTCAGATCCAGTTTACGTCCCTCATTTAAGGCATATTTTACTTCACAGTAATCAGCGGAAATATAACCACTGTTGATCTCTACCCAGCCATCTGCTTCAGAAAGTACTTCATAACGCTCTGCAGGAAGTGCCTGTCCTACGATCTCTGCATCCTTGCTTGGGCCGCTTCGGATATTCAGATTGTCATTTTCTGTCATGATAATGGCACGTTTCTTCACAAGACTTTTTGCCAGTTCTTTTGCTTCCTCTCCTGTTACCAGGTATTGGCTGCTGATATAGCCTTCAATACCGCCGGAAGTGATATGGCTCCATTCGCCCTCTTCTCCTAAAACCTCACAGGCTCCGTCTCCTGAAACTTTTCCGATAATATTTCCCTTCATATCCGGAGTTTCACGGATATTTACATAACCGGATACCTGAACGATCCCTAAATTCTGGTATGCGTCAATGGCGCTCTGGATCTCCTGTTCTTCTTTTGCCTTCTCTTCTTCCTCTCTTGCTGCATTGGAAGCGCTGGCTGCCTCAAGACCCGTTCCAGGCTCCTCGATCACATTATCACTTTTTCTCGCTGCCTTGCCTGAAACCGCCGACTTTACATTTACCGCCGCTAATACTCCAAGACCAATGAGCAGTACAACGACAATGGCTAAAAGCAGGTAACGGGGATCCCATTTCTGGTTTCTCTTTTTTCTCGCCTTATTCAGGTGAGATACGTAATCCTTATTTTCATTCATTGTTTTGTTTCTCCTGTTATTACTAGAGCATCTGCAGGACCTGCCTGCGGCAGTTTCTTACAGATGCACGGCAATTTATAGACACGCCTCCTGGCGCACTATATGTAAGTATATCATATATTTCGCTGCAAAAAGTGAACAAAGTATTAAAAATGTTAAAAATTATTGACATACATAGAAAAAAAGATTGCCCGAAAGGGCTATATACCATAGTATACATTCCCCTCCGGGCATTGGATCACATTTTTTATTTTGCCAGCATCATACGGTCATTGGAGAATTCTTCTCCGCTTGCTTCAGAGAATTTTGCTAACAGATCTTCTACTGTCAGTTTCTTTTTCTCTTCTCCTTCCACATCATAAATAATGTGGCCGCTGTTCATCATGATCAGACGGTTTCCGATCTGGATGGCATCTTTCATATTGTGGGTAACCATTAAAGCTGTCAGGTGCTGCTCGTTGACCATTTCCTCTGTCAGTTCCAGAACCTTTCTTGCAGTCTTCGGGTCAAGAGCTGCCGTATGCTCATCTAATAAAAGCAGTTTCGGACGCTTTAAAATAGACATAAGCAGTGTCAGAGCCTGTCTCTGTCCGCCGGAGAGAAGTCCCACTTTGGAAGTCAGACGGTCTTCCAGTCCCAGTCCCAGTCTTAACAGCAGATCTCTGTAAAGCTTTCTTTCACTATTATTGATACCCGGTTTTAAGGTACGAAGAGTTCCTCTTCTTAAAGCCAGAGCCAGATTTTCCTCAATCCCCATCGTAGCGGCAGTTCCGTTCATAGGATCCTGGAATACACGGCCTAAGAAAGCGGCTCTCTTATATTCCGGAAGTTTGGTCACATCTTTATCATCAATGATGATCTGGCCTTCGTCTACCGGCCACACACCTGCAATAGCGTTTAACATAGTAGACTTGCCGGCACCATTACCGCCGATAATGGTAACGAAATCTCCCTCTTTCAGTGTAAGGTTTAAGTCCCTTAACGCCTGTTTTTCATTTACTGTGCCTTTATTAAAGGTTTTTGATACATGTTTGATCTGAAGCATCAGGCTTTACCTCCTTTAGAACCCATTGAAAAATAACGTGCCTTCCATGTTGGGATTGCCAGGAAGATGGCTACTACTGCTGCAGACAGCAGCTTTAACAGGTCTGTATCGATTCCCAGCCAGATGACTATCTGAAGAACCAGATAATAAATAATGGAACCGAAAGCAACACTTAAAAGGCGTAAGCCAAAGTTTCTGAAGATCTTTCCGAAAATTGCTTCTCCGATGATAACAGCAGCCAGACCGATAACGATAGCGCCACGGCCCATATTGATATCAGCAAAGCCCTGATACTGGGAAAGAAGAGCTCCGGAAAGAGCTACCATACCGTTAGAGATCATCAGACCCAGAACACGGTTAAAGTCGGTGTTAATACCCTGGGCTCTTGCCATCTTGTCATTGCAGCCGGTTGCACGGATGGAGCAGCCAAGCTCGGTGCCGAAGAACCAGTAAAGGATAACGATCAGCACAACGATGATCAGGGATACTAAAAGGATGGTATTTTTAAAGAGAGGCACATTGCGGATAAAACGTAAAGAAACAAGGAGGCTGTACTTGTCTACGTTGATCGCCTGGTTTGCCTTTCCCATTATTTTCAGGTTAATAGAATACAGGCCTAACTGTGTAAGAATACCGGAAAGGATAGCCGGGATACCCATAAAAGTATGTAAAAGTCCGGTGACGCAGCCTGCCACCATTCCTGCAAGGAGTGCTGCAAACATGGCCACCCATACATTCTGTCCGTTTAACATCATCATAATGCAGACTGCACCGCCGATACATAAAGAACCGTCTACGGTCAGATCCGCAAAATCCAGTATACGAAATGTGATATAAACACCAATGGCCATGATGCCCCAGATCAGGCCCTGTGCCACTGCTCCAGGAAGAGCATTTAATAAACTCATTATATTCATTGTTTTCCCCTTTAGAACAGCATACAGCGGGAGGCCCATTTGCCTTCCCGCTGTGTCTGCCATGAAAGTTTTTTTACATTAAAAGTTTCTTTGCAAACTTAGTTTTTCTTATTATTCCTCGATTGCTACATAATCATCTGGAACTGTGATCTCCAGTGCATCGCAGATGGTCTTGTTGTACTTCTTTGTAAACTGAGGTGCATATTCGATCGGCATTTCAGAAACATTTGCTTCTCCTGTAAGGATCTTAACTGCCATCTTACCGGTTGCAACGCCCAGGTCATAGTAGCTGATGGAAAGAGTTGCAACACCACAGCCGGAGCAGATGCCCTCTTCTCCTGCGATTACAGGAACCTTTGCAGGCTGGCAGATGTTATTAACGATCTCTGTGTTTGCTGCTACTGTATTATCAGTTGGAACATAGATCACATCGCTGTTGGTTGCTGCATTGGTGGTAATGGTTGCAAGGTCGTTGGAGTCAGAGAATGCGTAGTATTCGCAGGTATATCCCATCTCTTCCAGAGCTGCCTTTACAGTATCTACCTGATACTGGGAGTTAGCTTCTGCAGAGCAGTATAACAGGCCAACGTTCTTTGCATCCGGGAACAGTTCGTGAAGCATAGCTGCCTGCTCATCCAGTGGTGCCAGGTCAGAAGTACCGGAAATGTTTCCGCCTACCAGACCGTCAAAACCGTCAATGCCAAGTGCTACACCATACTCTGTAACAGCGGTACCTAATACAGGGATCTCATTGGTTCCTGCCTGTGCTGCCTGGAGAGATGGAGTTGCGTTTGCAAGGATCAGGTCTACATGATTGGAAACAAAGCTGTTGATAATGGTAGAACAGGTGTTGGAGTCACCCTGTGCATTCTGCTCATCAAAGGTAACTGCATCGCCCAGTGCATCGGTTAATGCATCCTTAAATCCCTGGGTAGCTGCATCCAGTGCTACGTGCTGTACCAGCTGACAGATACCTACGTTGTAGGTTTTTCCATCGGTGGAAGCTGCTGCATCGCTCTTTGCTTCTTCGGAAGAAGCTGCCTCTGTTGCTGCTTCAGACGCTGCTGCTGTGGTAGCTGTGCTGCCGGAGCCGCCGCATCCGGTCATAGATGCTGCGCAGGCTGCTGCTAATAATACTGACATGATCTTTGTAGATTTTTTCATAATACCGTCCTCTTTTCGATAAAAACTCATTCGTTTTATACGAACTAAGGGTATGATACTACAAAAAAATCCCCACGTCAATTTTATTGCTTTAAATTTCTTAGAATTTAAAGCAATAAAGTGTTTTTCGTCGTTTTTACCAATGGATTTTCCAGTTTTTTCCAGTTATATTCTTGACCGGTCTTTTAAATTTTACAGGTCTTTCCAGTTTAAAGGAATAGTCACTACAAATTCTGTACCTTCATCTAACTGGGAAGTCACACGGATGGTTCCATGATAGAAATTAACAATGTGCTTTACAATGGAAAGTCCCAGTCCGGTACCGCCCTGTTTTCTGCTGCGGCCCTTATCCACCCGGTAGAACCGTTCAAAAATACGGTCCAGACTCTCCTGAGGGATGCCAACACCATTATCACGCACACGGGCAACCATATTGCCGTCTTTTTCCCGGATATTGACCCATACCTGACCGCCTGGCCGGTTGTATTTTACAGCATTGCTCACCAGATTGGAGAGCAGTTCTTTCATCTGCTGCGGATTAGCCTTGATGCTAAGAGGCTGGCAGTCACAGTGTATAAATACCTGTCCAGCTGCTGCTGCAGGTTTTAAACTGTCTATGATCTCTTCAAGGAGCACACTGACTCTCACATCTGATACAACCACTTCCGCATCCTTTGCTTCCAGTCTGGAGATCATCAGGATATCATTAATAAGGCCGGCCATATTGATGGCCTCCCTTTTGATCCTTTTGATAAAGTCCATTTTCATGTTCTCATCCTGAATCATGCCATTTTCTATTAATTCCGCATATCCCTGGATCGATGTGATAGGAGTCTTTAATTCATGGGAAGCGTTGCTGAAAAATTCCTGACGGATCCTTTTTTCCTTGTCGATCCGGGTCAGATATGCTTTTACATTTTTTGACATTTCCATGGTGGTTTCTGCGATCACATTTAACTCCGGATACTGGCACTTTTCAAAATGCAGTTCTGTATAATCCCCTTTGTAATCCCCCTTTACCTTTGACATTTCCGCTGCAATATTGCTTAAAGGCTGTGTTACAGAGTCCACGAAACGTTTGGAAACCACCAGTGCACAGGCAAGAGCCGCCAGGAAGCTGAAAAGAGCCGCCGGAAGGAGCATGGTCAGGTATTCGCTGGCACCGGAATAAGGCACGGAAACACGGATGATCATATCGGCCCGGTTGGATCTGTAGGCCACATATAAAAGATTTCTCTTTAATGTGTGGGAATAACGTTCCGCAAAGCCACTGCCCTTTTTCATTGCCTGGACTACTTCTTTTCTGCTTAAATGATTGTCCAGTTCAGCCGGATCTGCATCTGAGTCAGAAACCACCGTTCCATCTGTACGGATCAAAGTCAGACGGCTGGGATTTCCCGCTGTAAAATTCTCCATCCGCTGCACCTGACCTGCCAGATCTCCCTCATAATCCAGAGTCTGATCCAATATCTCCATGGTGTAAAGCATGTCTTTTTTTGTTGTATCCAGTATCGTATTCCGGCTGGCAATATAAAAGATGACGCTGTTGATACACAGCGCCGCTAAAAGTACAAAGATAAATTTCTCAAGAATGGCTTTTCTCATACTTTTTCCTCTCTCTCCGGTTTTATCCTTCCTGATGCACCAGTCTGTAACCTACACCACGGACTGTCTTAATGCAGGAACTTTCCTTATCTCCCAGTTTCTGACGCAGAGTACGGATGTGCATATCCAGCGTTCTTGTCTCCCCGTCGTATTCATAGCCCCAGACCTGATTTAAAAGTTCGTCTCTTGTGACCACACGGGACTGGTTTTCCATCAGATAGACCAAAAGTTCAAATTCTTTTAAGGTCAGTTCACATAAATGACCTTCACTGGTCACTTCCCTGGTCTTTTTGTTGACTACGATATCTTCAAAAGTAAGGGTATCCTTCTTTTCTTCTCTTTTGGCGCGGCGCAGCAGGCTGCGTATCCTTGCAGAAAGCTCCAGAACACCAAATGGCTTTACCATATAGTCATCAGCGCCGCAGTCAAGACCTACTACTTTGTCCAGCTCTTTCTCTTTGGCAGTTAAAAGCATAATGGGAAGTTCCTGCAGGCCATCTGTCTGGCGGATCTTGCGGATTGCCGTAACCCCATCCATTCCCGGAAGCATCCAGTCAAAAATAGCAAGTGACGGTACTTCTTCTTTGATGCGCTCTAATCCTTCTTCTGCTGTTTCAAAGCCTTCTGCCTCATAACCAAAGCCTTCCAGCGCTATTTTTAAAAGATTGCGTATGTTTTCATCATCTTCGATGATATAAATTTTATCCATGGTGATCCTCGTCCTTCCCTTTTTAACCGCAAAACCGCAGTATGCAGTTATGTTCTTATCATCAGCATACCACAGCTGTGTAAAAACAAAAACAGCCAAATGTAAAATTTGTGTAAAATCTCACATTTGACTGTCAGCCGGGTGGCGCTTCTCCCCCTGCTGCAGGAGAGAACGTTTATTACTCACTTCTAAGTGCATCAATAGGGTTTAAGTTTGCCGCCCGTCTTGCCGGCATATATCCAAAGAACAGGCCAATGGCTACTGACACCCCAAAGGAGATCAGCACTGCCGCCAGTGTAGGGGATGTGGAGATCCCGATCATGGTTCCCACTACTTTTGTGGCTACGCAGCCGATGATGATCCCTACCACGCCGCCTAAAGAACTGGTCACTGCCGCCTCAATGACAAACTGCTGTAAAATAGTTCCCTTGTCAGCTCCCAGTGACTTTCTGATGCCGATCTCTCTGGTACGCTCAGTTACAGATACCAGCATGATATTCATAACACCAACACCTGCAACTAAAAGGGAAATTCCGGCAATACCACCTAGCATACCGCTCATCATGGCGATCTGTTCATTTAAGGAGTCCAGCATCTCACTCATAGCTGTTACTCTGTAAAGGTCACTGTCTTTAAAGGTCTCATACAGGAAATTCTGAATCAGGGTCTTGGCTGTATCTGCATTATCTGTATCTGATACCGTTAATGTATAACTGCTGATATTGGCGCTTCCTGCAAGGCTGGTGGCTACGCTGTAAGGGATCCACACGAAATCATCCGTCCCGCCGTCTTCCATGTTATCCTCATCCTGAGTCTCCACGATACCAACTACTTTAAAGGCATAACCATTTATTTTCAAGGTCTCATTAATGGCCTTTTCTGCACTTCCAAACAGTTCCTGGGCCACATAGGAACCGATCACACATACTTTCTGCCGGGAAGCAATATCAGAATAAGCAATATTTCTTCCGATCTGCAGATCATAATCCTTCATATCCAGGTACTGCTCGCTTCTGCCTGCCACACTGGTAGAGTCCATGGAGTCATCTCCCTTTTTTACAGTAGCTGACAGAGATACATTAGGGCTGATGCCATCAAAAAGATCTCCGTGTTCATCGTAAAATGCATACATCTGATCTGCATCTACAGTACGGGATGTAAGATTGGTCATATTTACATTGATCTGGTTTACACCCATGCTGGCAAAACTTTCCACTACGCTTCCCATATAGCCATTGACCAGACTTACCAGGATAATGACCGCTGCCACACCGATGATGATGCCTAACATAGTCAGGAAAGAGCGCATCTTATTGCCCCATATGCTTTTTATAGCCAGTTTAAAGGATTGCAGCATAATCTTTTACATCTCCGTCAAATATTTTGTGTCCATCTGCAATGCGCACCACCCGTTTTGCCTCCATGGCAATAGAATTATCGTGGGTGATCATTACAATGGTATTTCCTTCTTCGTTTAACTGTTTTAAGAAATTTAAAACCTCACGGCTGGTCTTGGAGTCCAGGGCGCCTGTAGGTTCATCTGCCAGGATCAGGGACGGATCCCCGGCCAGAGCTCTTGCAATAGATACTCGCTGCTGCTGGCCGCCGGATAACTGATTTGGCATATTTTTCCATTTTTCTGCCAGACCTACTTTTTCTAAAGAAGCCATGGCCCGCTGCCTGCGTTCTTCACTTCCCACTCCTGCATAGAGAAGGGGAAGCTCTACATTTTCCAGGAGATTTAACTTTGGAAGAAGGTTGTACTGCTGGAAGATAAAACCGATCATCTTGTTGCGGATCCTTGCAAGCTGTTTATCTTCCATTTTGCTTACATCTTCCCCTCCCAGGTAGTATTCTCCTTTGGTAGGCACATCCAGCGCTCCGATAATATTCATCAATGTGGATTTTCCGCTTCCGGATTTTCCCACAATCGCTACGAACTCACCTTTGTCAATAGCTACGCTTACATCATCATTGGCACGGACCTCTTCGCCGCCAAGATAGTAGATCTTGAAAATGTGGCGAAGATCAATAAGATGGCTGCCTGGTTTATCCAGATCTGTACCATTTGTGCCATCATTCTCAATTTGAGATTTTATCTCATGAGTATTTTTCTCATTCAAGTTGTTTGTTTTATTCTCAGCATCTTTCCGACCTTTCCACAAACGAAACATAAAAACTCCTTTCACACTGCCCTGCTCTCTTGTGGATAACTCTATCTTGGGCCGCCGCCGTTTCCACCACGGTTTCCGCCGTCATTACCGCCACCGCTTGGCGGGCCGCCCATACCGCCTCCGGGGCCGCCCATTCCCGGGCCACCCATAAAGGAATTGGTAGAACCGGTGCTGGATTTAGCCACATAGACTGTATCACCTTCAGAAAGTCCGCTCTTGATCTCCACATAAGAGTCGTTGGTCAGACCTGTTTCTACTTCCACTGCCTTAAAGCCTGCTGGAACCGGTCCCTGCTGCTCTTTTACAGAGTCATCTTTGATATAGACCTGGTTGCCTCTCATCAGGGCATCTACCGGGATGGTAAGAACATCATTTGCTTCTTCCAATGTGATCACACCGTCTACATTCATACCAGGAAGCAGATCTCCTACTTCATCCATGGTTACAGTAACCGGATAGGTGCTGACACCATTAGAGTATGTACTTTCCAGACTGACATTTGTAACTGTTCCTGAGAAGGTCTGGCCCTCAAAGGCATCTGCTGTTACAGTTACATTCTGGCCCACCTTTACACTCTGGATATCCAGTTCATCAATGGACATTTTAAATGTCAGTGCAGACAGGTCATAAATAGTTGCCAGTGTAGTGGTAGAACTGGTATTTTTTGTAATGTTATCTCCTACCTTAAAGTTCTTTGTGATCACCTGTCCGGAGATCGGTGCTGTGATGGTATAATTATCGTAGCTGTCCTGGGTGCTTTCCAACTTGCTCTGGGCAGACTCTACACTTTCCTGGGCCTTGTCTAAAGCATCCTTATAATTGCGCATCAGTTTTTCTGCTGTACGGGAAGTCATACGGAAAATAGGAGTTCCCTTGGTCACATAATCGCCCTCATGGACCAGCAGTTCTTCTACTTCTACGCTTACAGCCAGATCTGCGTTCATAGTAGTATCTGTGGAAGCCTTAAAAGTACCCTCTTCACTGCCTACAAACTCACCGATCTGGGCAGAAGCTACTGTTGAAGTGGTAAGTCCGCCTGGATTATTTACAGTGATCGTCACATATTTTACCAGACGGCCGCCGGAAAGAGTCTCTTCCCTGTTTGCAACTGCCTTAACGGTACCTTCGATCTGCTCCCCGGAATCAACCAGTGTAAGAACAGCTGTGCTGCCTACAGGGATCAGTTCTGTTTCCCCGCTTAAAAATGGAATGCGGATCTCCATCAGATCATCACTGTAGATGTCTGCCAGCTTTGTATTTCCGCTGACTTTATCTCCCACGCTGATATACAGTTCCTTAATATAGCCTGTATCAGTTGCCTTATATGTATTTCCGCTGTAATCCGATGCTGCCTGGTTATAATCATCCAGTGCGTCTGCATAAGAGGTCTGGGACCGGGTAACAGAATTCTGGGCACTGTTTAAGTCTGTATCCATACTGGATCGGTCGATCTCATAAAGGACCTGATCCTTCTCCACCTGGTCACCTTCCTCAAAGTTGGCAGATACTACCTCACCTTCCACCATGGAAGTGATGCTGTAAGTATCCTTTGCCTCCAATGTGCCGGAAGAAGACAGCTGGGAACTGATGCTTCTTTTTTCTACGGTTGCTGTATTTTCTGCTGTTGCAGCTGCCGCTGCTGCCTTAGCCTTATGACTTTTCCATACAAAGATAGCTCTTGCTGCAATGGCGATCACAAGAAGGATGATCACCAGTTTGATCCACTTTTTCTTCTTTTTCATAATATCCCCCTTAGTATTCAAGTGCATCAACCGCTGTATAAGAGCTTCCGTTGCGGTTACATACCAGGACTACGTCATCGCCTACTTCCAGATCTCCATAAATAGAGAACATATACTGGAGTTCCGAAGAGTCAAGGCTGATGGTCAGGTAACCATCAGAGTCTACATCCTCGCTGGTATCAAAGCTGTCATCTGAATTTGCCTGATCTACTTCAATACGAACAGAAGTTGGTGTCATAACATCCGTGGATTTATAATAAATATTTTTGATCTCACCCTTTAAGAGGATATAAGAGTTATTGCCGGAATTATCATCATTGTCCCAGCCCATGGTGGTATAAGCCCAGATCGTCTTTGATTTTACATTGTAATATAAAACTGCAAAACCAGCCTGCTGCTGGGCGGATTTTACTGCAGATAAAGTACTTGCCACACCATTTAAGAACACATTTGCGTCTTCTGTATCAAAAGGTACAGACTGGGAAACGCTGAAGTTTTTATGTACCAGAATCGGGCCTTTCCGCTCATCATCCAGAATAGTGATGGGATTGATCTCACCGTCAGAATTTAACTCACAGTCTAAGATCGTACCATAGATCTCATTGCTGTCCTTTTTCTTGGTCTTTAACAGGTTATAAAAAATATTCATGCAGTCTGTCTGGTTCACCTCATCGGCAGCCTGACGGCTTACATCCTCGTTTAATTCCAGATAGTTAAACTTGGATATGCGGGAAGAGACCAGATCTCCTGTAAAATCATCATCTGTATAACCTAACATGGTAAGGATAGCCTTTACTGCATCTTTATAAAGGACCGGATCCTCCGGTTTGAATTTTCCACCTAAGTACCCACTCATCCAGCCTTCTCTTGCTGCAATGCGGATATACACTGCATTTGGATCCGTTGCCGGCACATCTGCGTAAACAGAAACATTGGAAGTTGGCAGATTTTCGCGGTAACTGGATGCCTTTACCAGCATTTTTGCAAAGTCCGCTCTGGTAACACTTTCCCTGAAACTGGATATCTCCATGATACCGGTCAGCTTTACAACCTGCTGGCGCAGATTAAAATTGGCTGTGGAAATATTGTCTGCCCATGCAGTTATACTCAGTATAGGAGAAATAGCCGCTGCAGCCGCCAGAGAGCCGCACAGGAAACGTGTGTGGTTTTTTCGTACTTTCATAATGGAAAACTCCTCTCAAACAATTCACATCTGTTTAAACAACTTTTTCGTATTTGTTCATGTTTCGTTCATTGTTTGAAAGTTTATCATTGGTTTGTGAACAAAATGTGTTCTGGTTGTGTTTTTTTGGTCAAAAATAGTCACAGGCGGGACCTTCGTTAATAGCCCAAGAAAAACAAATGCCACCTTGCGGTGGCGCTTGTTTTTCTTTTGGGCTTGTTACATGAGAGGTGCAATCAATCTTAAAAATCTTCCTGCCTTGGTCCCGAACCAGTTGTACTGTGCGCAGTCCTTTAACGTAACAGGAATACATTTTTCCAGTGTATTTTCAAAATCCTTCTCCACATCTGCAACTGTACTGTTTCTGTATAAATAGGTTCCACATTCAAAATGCAGATATAAACTTCTGAAATCCAGGTTGATGCTTCCCACTGCTGCCTTTTCATCATCACTGACAAAGATCTTTGCATGGGTAAAACCAGGCTCATACTCGTAGATCTTCACTCCGGAAGCGATCAGTTCCGGATAGTACGTCCTTGCCAGGAGATAAGCATACTTTTTATCCGGGATATGGGGCATAATGATCTTTACATCAATGCCACGCTTGGCTGCATAAGCCATGGCATTTTTCATCCCGTCATCCAGGATCAGATAAGGGGTGATAATGTGTACATAGGACTTTGCCTGGTTTAATATATCCAGATAGACCTGCTCTCCCACCTGTTCTTCATCTAAGGGACTGTCTGCATAAGGCATGACAAAGCCATCTGCCTTATATACCTCCGGCAGTTTGTAATCCGCCGGCACCAGATACTGCTCATAATTTTCTTCATTCTTACTTTTGGAGCTGGCTGCATCCCACATCTGCAAAAACATCATGGTAAAACTTTTTACAGCATCTCCCTTGATCATGATGGCTGTATCTTTCCAGTGTCCAAAACGTTCTTTCCTGTTAATATACTCATCTGCCAGGTTCACACCTCCTGTAAAGGCGGTATGTCCATCGATCACTGTAACCTTTCTGTGATCCCTGTAATTCTGGTGTGTGGAAAGCACTGGTTTGATTGGTGAAAACATCTGGCACCGGATGCCCATATTTTCCAGTTTCTGGGGATAATGATAAGGAAGGAGCATAAGACAGCACATACCATCATACATGACACGTACTTCTACTCCCTCTGCCGCTTTCTGCCTTAAAACCTCCAGGATACTGTCCCACATATAGCCCCGGTCAATGATAAAATATTCCATGAAGATAAAATGCTTTGCTGCTTTTAATTCTTCCATCAGCTGCTCAAACATATCTTCTCCCAGAGGGAAGAATTTCGCTGCTGTATTTTCATACACAGGGAAACCTGCAATGTGGTTCATATAATCTACCAGACGGCTTCCACGCACACTGGCTGCCCGCAGCCGCTTCTGCACCTGTGGGTCCTGGACAAGATAAGGTTTTGTTTTTTCAACAGACAGATTGACCCGTCTTGCCAGCGCCCTTGTCTGGAACTGGACCTGCACAAACACATATAAGATAATGCCGAAAATAGGGATCAGCAGTACCGGTATGATCCATGCCATTTTAAAGCTGGAATCCATAGGCCGGTTTAAAATAGCGATGACAACAGATGAGCTTACCAGTACATAAGTAATATAAACAAAATGAATATAATTTCCCAACCAGCGGAAAATGCTGAAGAAAAAGGCGATCTGCAAAAGCAATCCCAGGATCACAAAAGTGGTCCTTCCAAAAATGATCCTGAAAAGGCTTCTCGGTCTCGGCTGTGATTTCATGTATATCGCTCCTCATTTCACATTTTTCAACAATAAAATCTACTTCTATCATAACTTATTTAAACAATAATTATCCCACTTTTTTCCATAAAATGCAATGTACACATGTAAGATCATTGTCAAATCTATGTCAGATCACTGGATCACCCTGTTTTGATACACACAAAAGGCCCGGAGCCATATTCTGACTCCGGACCTTTGTCACGTTCTTTTTCCCGTATACATTATATATGTATGTTTTCCTATTTCCCTTATTTATCCAGTTTTTCCACTTCCATATTCTTTGGAAGGATCAGGTTCATGATAATTGCTACTACAAACACAACTGCTACTACGTTTGCAGAGAATACAGACTGAACAACTGGTGAGAATTCAGCCCAGATACCACTTTCACTGGTAGTGGTAAATCCAATACCAATGGATAATGCCATTGCAACAATAGTGATATTTCTCTGGGTAAATCCACAGTTAGCGATCATCTGCATACCAGATGTTAAAATGGTACCAAACATCATGATGGTACATCCGCCCAGTACAGACTGAGGAAGGGATGCAAAGAAGTTACCGATCGGTGGGAACAGACCTGCCAGGATCATTGCAACTGCACCAGTCATGATAGTGAAACGGTTTACAACTTTTGTCATTGCTACCAGACCTACGTTCTGAGAGAAAGAGGTAACTGGCGGGCATCCGAACAGACCGGAAATAAAGGAACCATAGCCATCACATGCTAAGGAACCGGAAATCTCTTCTCCTGTGATCTCACGTCCCAAACCGCCTGCTACCAGTGCAGAAGTGTCACCAATGGTCTCAGCAGCAGATACCAGGAAGATAATGCATGCTGACATGATGGCTCCTGCGTGGAATTCCGGTTTGATCGGCAGCAGATGTGGAAGTGCCACGATGCCGCCGGACATGATCATACTTAAATCTACTTTACCCATAAAGATTGCAACAATATAACCAACGATCAGACCAGCTAATACTGAAAGCTGTTTTAAATATCCCTTAGCAAACATATTCCAAAGCAGACAGGTTGCTAATGTGATCAGACCTAACAGCAGGTTTGAAACGGAACCAAAGTCGGTTGCATAGCCACCGCCAAAGGATCTGGCACCTACAGTAAACAGTGAGAAACCAATAGCGGTTACTACAGATGCTGCTACGATCGGGCTTATGATCTTTCTCCAGTACTTTGCAGAAAGTCCCAAAGTTCCTTCAAACAGACCACCGATCAATACGGCTCCTATTACTGCCGGATACCCGTAATTAGCTGAGATCGTACTAAGTACAGTTACGAAGGTAAAGCTGACACCCATTACAACGGGAAGTCTGGATCCGATCTTCCATAAAGGATATAACTGGATCATCGTTGCGATACCTGCTGCGAACATTGCGTTCTGAAGAAGCATACCAAGCTCTGCTCCGGTAACCGGTACCTTTGCGGCACCTGCGATCATGGTGATCGGTGCCAGGTTAGATACGAACATTGCCAAAATATGCTGAAGACCAAATGGAATGGCCTTTCCAATGGGCACCCGCCCGTCTAGTTTGTAAATGTTGCTGATACTGCAGTTTGCATTCTCTTTCATAGTTTTTGCTGCCTCCAATCTTCCCCCGATTATTCTTTATGGCTTACCTTGTAAACCTCCTCCACAATACGTTCCATGGCATTTAAGATATTCTCATATCCTGTGCAGCGGCACAGATGCCCGGAGATCAGTTTTTTCAGCTCCTCTCTGTTATATTTTTTTCCTGTTCCTACAATTTCTACTGCACTCATGATCAGGCCCGGAGTACAGAAGCCGCACTGCACAGCTGCTTCTTCAATGAACGCCCTTTGGATCGGAGACAATTCCCCGTTTGGTCCCTTCAATCCTTCTACGGTCATTACACTCTTTCCGTCTGCCCACATGGTGAGATATATACAGCTGTCAATGGCTTCTCCATTGACCAGCACAGTACAGGCACCACATTCTCCTACTTCACATCCTTTTTTTACGGATGTAAGTCCTAAGCGGTTGCGCAGTGTATCCAGAAGAGACTCTCTCTCATCCACTGCAAGTTCTGTTTCCTTTCCGTTTACTGTCATATGAATGATCTTAAGCATCCTCTTCACCTCCTGCTCTTCTTATAGCCTCTGCCAGGCCACGTTTTGCCAGCTCTTCGATCAGCTGAAGACGGAACTCCTTAGAAGCTCTCCAGGAAGATCTTGGATTTACTTCTGTGAGCGCCAGCTTGGCAAACTCTGCTGCTGCCTCTTTATCAGAAACAGCCTTTCCTCTTAAATACTCTTCTGCTGCGTGACATCTTAAAGGTGTAGGTCCGGCAACCCCGTATCCCAGTCTTACATCTTCAATGGTCTTTTTGTCAGCAGACAGTTTTACACGTACAGCGCAGCCTAAGGTCGCGATCTCCATGGCTTTACGCTTTCCATATTTAATATACTGTCCGTACCAGCCTTCATAGTCCTCTTTTTTGATAATGAAACCGGTGCAGACCTCACATCTGTCTCTTACTGTGCGTCCTGGTCCTGTATAGAACTCATGGATCGGCACCTCTCTGTGTCCTTCTGGTCCTTCTAACTGGATCAGCGCGTTTAGGGTCCACATACTTGCTGCGGAGTCTGCGGATGTAGCGCCGTTGCAGATATTTCCGCCAATGGTACCGGTATTACGGATCTGAGGTCCGCCTACCATATCTACTGCTTCGCCTAACATAGGAACCAGCTTCTGGATGGTGGGATCATTGGTAATATGGGAAAATGCAGTTGCAGCTCCGATCCACAGATCTCCGTTTTCCAGGACTTTTACGCCCTTTAATTCTTTAATATTGTGGATGGATACCAGGGCTCTTCCTGCATCCTTTCCCTCTCTTACACGGATGAGTACGTCGGTACCGCCGCTGATGACTTCTGCCTCAGGCTCCCGTACCAGTGCTTCCACTGCATCCTTTACATCTTTTGCTTCATAAAATGATTTAATATCAAACATACTCATTCACCTCCCTAGATCAGACCTTTTTCCTTGAATTTTTCGATCAGTCTCTGTGCTGTCATAGGACTTACGTTCATATGAACACCGGTAGCATTTAAGATCGCATTTCTTACTGCAGGCGCAACCGGGATTGCAGGTGGCTCACCCAGAGACTTGTTTCCATAAGGGCCTGTTGGGTCATCTAACTGGATAAACTCCACATGAAGATCCGGCGCATCCATAGCAGTCGGGATCTTATAATCCAGCAGGTTGTTGTTTAATGGACGTCCTGTCTTTTCATCCACTAATAATTCCTCGGAAAGTCCAAATCCAAGGCTCATGCTCATACCGCCATGTACCTGTGCCTCTGCTGTCTTTGGATTGATCAGGATACCGGAGTCATGAACATTGATGATATCCTTTACAGTTACCAGTCCCAGTGGCATATCTACTTCTACGTCTACAAAGCAGCAGCCGGAGGAGAATGTATTATCCAGACACTGGTTGGTCACTTCTGCAGTCAGATGAATGGATTTATCTAATGAATAGAAGGCTGTATCTGCTACTACTGCCACATCAAAGAGGACCGGATCACCACCGTGTACAACGATCTTGCTGTCAACGATGTCTAACATATCTTCCTTAACCTCATCTTCCGGATGGAGTCCTAATGCTTCACGAAGCTTTCCAGCTGACTCTTTTACCAGATCTGCGTACACAGTCTTGGAAAGATCCGTCACATCATGATTTAACATGTATGCTGCATAGTCCAGAATACGGTGTCTTAATTCCGTTGCACATTTCTTGCAGGCCATACCGGATACATAAGTCTGTCTGGAAGCATACGCACCTGTATCAAATGGTGTCAGGTCTGTATCCTGGGTGGATACGATAAATACCTTGTCAAAGGAAATGCCTGTAGTCTCAGAGGCCATCTGGCTGAATACTGTATCTGCGCCCTGACCGATCTCTGTAGCACCCATGGATACCTGCATGGAGCCGTCCTGGTTTAATACCATACGTACAGAAGATGTCTCAAGTGAGATCGGATGTACACCTGTCTTGTAACAGAAAATAGACATTCCCACACCACGTCTTACAGGACCGGTCTGGTTTGCATACTCTTTTCTCTTTTCATCCCAGTGGATGTATTTCTTTCCTGCTTCCATACATTTCTTTAAGCCATATGTATGGAATGTAATACCATTTGCAGGATCTACGAAACCGTCTTCCATACAGTTCTTCATACGGAATTCATAGGGATCCATGCCAATAGCTGTTGCCATATCATCTGTAAGACATTCTGCAAACCATGCTGCCTGTGGGATACCATATCCACGCATAGCACCGGCAGTCGGTGAAGAAGTATAAACAGTCCAGCAGTCAATCTCAGCACCTAAACGGTCTCTGTACAGATCCTTAAATACGTTTCCGCAGTTAGCGCAGATTGCATGGCCATGGGAAGCATAACCTCCGTTGTTTGCATAAGCGTCTAACTGTCTTGCAAGAACCGTACCGTCCTTTGTTACCAGACCACGGCATACACCTTCGATGGCATGACGGGTTCTGGTTCCGGAAATGGTCTCCTCACGGCTGATCTCCAGTCTTACAGGTCTTCCGCCTACGCTCATTGTCAGGAACGCATTTAACGGTTCATACAGCACATCCTGCTTATTTCCAAATCCGCCGCCGATATATGGCTTGATAATACGGACTTTACCGATCGGAATACCCAACGCCTGCGCTGTACAGCGGCGTACAATATGCGGGATCTGGGTAGAAGAAACAACGGTTACTTTTCCGTTTACATCTACATAAGCCCAGGAAACAGGAAGTTCGATATGGCAGTGGGAAATACGTGGTGTATCGTATACTTCATTGATCTCCACCAGATCTTCCTCTTTATATTTTTCTTTTGCCTGTTTTAAGCCGTCTTCAAAGGTAAAATCCTTTGGTCCCATAGTCATATGGGAGTGAACGATCACATTATCTTTACGGATATCCTGATGCAGTGGTGTTGCCCCCGGTGCCATAGCTGCCTTTACGGTAACGATCGGCTCATATTCCTCATATTCTACCTTTACCAGACGGGCTGCCTGTGCAGCTGCTACCTCATTTTCAGCTACAACTGCTGCAATATCATCTCCATACAGCCTTACTCTCTGGTTTAATACTCTTCTGTCGCAGATATCCTGATGCTTTGCCTCTACGCTCCATGGATGACCTGCAGTTGGAAACTGGCAGTCCGGTGCGTCAAAGCAGGTAAGGATCTTTACAACACCAGGTACCTTTAATGCTTCTGTAAGATCAAAGCTTTTTACAAGACCATTTGCAATAGTAGAATGGATCACCTTTCCATGAAGGATATCCCTTGGCTCTAAATCTGCGCTGTATTTCGCTTCGCCAGTTACTTTTCCATATGCATCAACACGGTTCAATCCCTGACCTACAACTTTCATAAACGCTTCCTCCTTTACTAACCTTATGTTCTCCCGGAATCTTTCTGTACTTAATCATGTGAGAAGTTTTTTGTCTGCTGTACCTGAGAGGACAGCCCCTATCTGATGAAAAACAGCCCTTTCCACTTCCCCATTTTGACCTGCCAAACCCCATCGCAGATGCTTACAGGATAACTACGGAAAATGTACCCTGAGGGTAGAAAAAAAGAGCTGACTACATAAACTATGTAGTCAACTCTTAAGGTAGTTGGTAGAGACTCTGGGCCGATCCCCAGGATATACATATCAGACAATTGGTTTATTTGATTGTCTTTATTATATATCTAACTATTTTTTTAGTCTAGATTGAAATTTCTCAAAAATATTTTATTGTATTTGTGCATATTGCACAATTTTATGTAGTTTTTATTAATGATTAATCGCTATTCTCAACAAAAAATAACGAATTTCTTTCATTTTGTCTACTCCAGAGCCTGCCGGATATCCTCAATAATATCGTCTGCACCTTCAATACCTACACTAAGGCGGATCATAGACGGGTCTACGCCTGCTTCTACTAACTGCTCATCTGTCAGCTGTCTGTGGGTATGGCTTGCAGGATGAAGAACAGCTGTACGGGAGTCAGCCACATGAGTCTCAATGGAGCACAGCTTTAACTTATCCATAAAGTCTGCTGCGCCCTTTCTTCCGGACTTTAAGCCAAAAGAGATAACGCCGCAGGTACCGTTTGGCATGTATTTCTTTGCCAGCTCGTAGTACTTATCTCCCTCCAGTCCCGGATAGTTGACCCAGGCAACATCTTCCCTGGATTTTAAGTAAGTAGCTACCTTTAAGGCATTTTCACAGTGCTTTGGCATACGAAGGTGCAGTGTTTCCAGTCCTACATTGATCAGGAAAGCATTCTGCGGGGACTGGATGGATCCCAGATCACGCATCAGCTGGGAAGTTGCCTTTGTGATATAAGCCAGTTTTCCAAACTTCTGTGTATAGATAATGCCATGATAAGACTCATCCGGCTCTGTTAAACCGGTAAACTTATCATGATGGGCTTCCCAGTCAAAGTTTCCACTGTCTACGATACAGCCGCCTACTGTCATAGCATGTCCATCCATGTACTTGGTGGTACTGTGGGTAACAATATCTGCGCCCCACTCAAACGGACGGCAGTTGATCGGGGTTGCGAAGGTATTGTCCACGATCAGAGGTACACCATGCTCATGAGCTACCTTTGCAAACTTCTCAATATCCAGAACTGTTAAAGCCGGGTTTGCAATGGTCTCAGCAAATAATGCCTTTGTATTTGGACGGAAAGCTGCTGCCAGCTCTTCTTCTGTTGCATCCGGGCTTACCAGAGTGCATTCTACGCCCATTTTCGGGATCGTAACCGTAAACAGGTTGGTGGTTCCGCCGTAGATTGCTGCAGAGCTGACTACATGGTCACCTGCCTGGCATAAGTTCATGATCGCATAAAAGTTAGCTGCCTGACCGGAAGAGGTAAGCATAGCGCCTACGCCACCTTCCAGAGCGCAGATCTTTGCTGCTACTGCGTCATTGGTTGGATTTGCCAGTCTTGTATAAAAATAGCCATTTTCCTCTAAGTCAAACAGACGTCCCATCTGTTCGCTTGTAGTATATTTAAAAGTAGTACTCTGATAGATTGGAAGCTGTCTGGGCTCTCCGTTTTTCGGCTGCCAGCCGCCCTGGATACAAATGGTATCTAATGATTGTTTCTTTTCCATGTTCCTTCTCCTTGTATGAGTTTAATGGCTTGCGAAAAACAAATGTCTGCTACGCAGCCGCTTATTTTTCTCTGCACTCATTCCATTATAAATCACTCATACAGGTGCTTCAACCAACCGTTTTGGTCTGTTAGTCAATGGTACAGCAGCAAAAAGGCCCTGCAGCCGCAGAGCCTAAACAGTTTATTTTTCAATTTTATCCATTATTAAGAATTCACATACACATACACGATCCCGGACACGATCAGGTAAAACCAGGTAGTAGGATTGGAAAACCATGTTGTAAAGAAAGACAACATCATGTACATGGCGATCTGGGCGTAGATCACATGACCGGCGGGGCAGGTGAGTTTTCTTCTGAAACGTCCCAACAGATAGCAGACACCCCCTAAAAAACCGCCGAAAAATACCATTCCCACAACACCAAAATCATAAAACGCATCATAAAACAGTGTTACTGTAGTCAGTTCTTCTTTTGTCACAAACAGTGGAAAATCTGCCAGTGACGGGAAGATAAATTTAAGTCCTGTCAGCGCCCATAACGGGAACAGTCCCTTAAGTCCAAAGGAGAAATGTTTTAACTCCGCTGCCATACAATTAAAGTTGTCATAGTTATTAGCGATATACATATATGGCTGAGTGATAAAAATCGGCATATGGCTATTCTTCATCTCAAAAATGCCGTTTAAGTACTCGACGCTATGGCTGCGAAGCACAGTCAAGGCAACATAAGCCGGGATCAGTGCCACAAACAACACTCCCACATAAACCAGGCTGAAGCTTCCTGTCATGGAAATGTAGGTAAATACAGCCATTCCCACTGCAAGGATCAGCTGGAAACGGGAAACGCATAACAGCGGGATCATCACTGCCACAATATCACAGATCACTGCCAGCCAGAAGCCCTTGTATCTTACCAGTCCTCTTCCTCTTCTTGCCATCATCAGACAGTATACGACGGAAAGACTTGGGACCAGTACGCAGGATACAGTAAAGTAATGGATCCCTTTAATATGAAAATAAGAATATGCATGTGGTACGCCATAGGAAAACATCGGCACAAAGCCCAGTCTCCATGCTTCAAAAGCAAAGGCCAGGATAGAAACCAGAGTGATCACTGCCATGGAGATCAGAATACGGTTTGCCTGTAAAGGGGAGTCAGCAGATGAATAATATTTGTATACAGAACCCATATCCGCTGCACTCCAGCCGTCATACAATCTGGTCAGCACCTCAAATACCCACCAGAATGCCATAACTGCCAGAAAGAAGCTGATCCATGTAATAAGCAGCCAGTCCGTCTGCAGATAGGAAAGCTTAAAGCAGGAAATTCCCTGCCCTCCTACAAAAAACAGACAGAACAGACCTCGCAGGTGGATCAGGTTTCCTGTCCGGATATAATCTCTGATATACAGCCATACTGCTGCTCCAACTAAAACAAGGCCGGACAGCACATATAAGTGCTGCCAGGCCAGAATAAAACTGATTCCATAACAAATAAGATAAACTGCCATTAACCTGTAATCTTCTCCACAAACTTTCTCATGTAGTCTTCTACTTCTGCTGTTGTTGCAAAGCTCATAGCCTTGTCAGCTACTGCCTGAAGTTCTTCTACACTGTATTCTGTTACCATCTTTCTTGCGCGCAGGATGGCGGATGCGCTCATACTGAATTCATTTAAACCAAAGGCAAGTAACAGCGGGATCATCATCGGATCACTGGCTGCTTCACCACACATACCTACCATAATGCCTGCTTCACGTCCGCATGCGATAATGTGGCGGATGCTTCTGAGTACTGCAGGATTGAAGGTAGAGTACAGATAGGATACCTTCTTGTTTCCTCTGTCTACTGACATGGTATACTGGGTCAGGTCATTGGTACCGATACTGAAGAAATCTGCCTCTTTTGCAAAGATATCTGCGATCAGGGAAGCGGCTGCTGTCTCTACCATGATACCTACCTGGATGTCTTTCTTGTATGCAATGTTCTTTTCATCTAATTCAGCCTTGATCTCTTCAATCAGTGCTTTTGCCTCTCTTAACTCGTCAATGCAGGTTACAAGAGGGATCATAATACGGATATTGCCATATGCGCTGGCTCTTAAAAGGGCACGCAGCTGTGGCTTGTAAATATCCTCTTTTCTGTCCAGGCACAGACGGATGGCACGATAGCCCAGGAATGGGTTCTCATCCTTTTCCAGTCCCATATACGGGATCTCTTTGTCACCGCCGATATCTAATGTACGGATGATCACCGGCTTGCCGTTTAATGCAATAGCTACTTTCTTGTATGCTTCAAACTGCTCTTCTTCTGTAGGCATGGCAGTACGGTCCATAAACAGGAACTCGGTACGGAACAGACCAACGCCTTCTCCATCGTACTGTAACACCTTGTCCACATCTTCCGGTTTACCGATATTGGCAACGATCTCTACCTGTACGCCGTCTTTTGTAACAGAAGGCTGTCCAATGTATTTTTCCAGTTCTTTTTTGTCTTTTAAGAACTGGCTTCTCTTTTCTTCGTATTCTTTTTCAACAGAAGCCTCCGGATTTACAAATACCTCTCCGGTGCTTCCGTCAAGGACTACACTGTCTCCGTCCTTTACTGCATCCATCAGGCCATTTACTGCAACTACTGCCGGGATCTCCAGTGCCCTTGCTAAAATAGCGCTGTGTGAGGTTTTTCCTCCCAGCTCTGTTACGATACCGGAAACATTTTCCGGATTGATGCCTGCTGTCATGGACGGGGTCAGATCCTTTGCTACCAGTATGCTTCCCTTTGGCAGTAAAGATACATCTACAGACTCCAGACCCATTAATGTACGCTGCATACGCACTTTGATATCCCTCATATCCGTAGCGCGCTGCTGCATCAATTCGTCTCCCATAGACGCAAACATATCTGCATACATATTGCATACATTTTCAATTGCAAACTCACAGTTTACCTTGTCATTTTTCACGCTATTTTCAATCTCCCCTGTAAGCATGGGATCTGATAACAGCATCATGTGTCCCTGCATAATCTCTGCTTCCTTCTCTCCCACGCGGGAAGCCAGATCGTCTGCCATCTTCTGTGTAGCTGCAATGGTCTTTTCCAGAGCCCCCTTAAAGCGCTGGATCTCAGCCTCTGCATCTGCTACCTCATTTCTTGTGATCACTAATTCTGCTTCTTCTACGATCACAGCTTTGCCAATGCCAATACCGGCAGAAGCACTTGTTCCCTTAAACATATGTGTGTCCTCCTTATTAATTTATGGTTTACTCCCCTAATCCGTCCTCCACAATTTTGATCATTGCTGCAAGAGCTTTTTCCTCATCAGGGCCGGTACAGTTAAATTCGATCTCTTCTCCGCATTTTACACATGCTCCAAGCACACTGAGCACACTTTTTGCATTTGCTGTCACATTGCGTACCTTAAAAGAGATTTTTGATTTATAAAGCAGAGCCTCTTTGCAAAGGATGCCTGCAGGTCTTAAATGAAGACCGGATGGGTTCTTGATCACTGTTGTTCCACTTACCATATTTATTCTCCTGATTTCCCGCAGCATATAAACTGCCTTTTTTCTTATTTTCCCCTTAATTAATGACTTGTTTCAGCCGCTGTTGTATGATTGGATGCACCGGAGCTGCTTTCAGCTGCTGTTGTCTCCCTTGTACTGCTTCCTGTCTCTTCCTGAGTAGGTGCCGGTACAGTATCTCCCGGTTCCCTGTCATGGACAATGATCTGAAGATCATCCTGACTTACCAGTTCATAAGCTGCACCCAGTTCAAATGTAACAGTTCCAGGATGGGTTCCAGGTCCCATATCGCTTACATCTACCTCTGCCTCTAAATCATCATCGGTCAGCTGGTCTAAATCTTCCTGTAAGCCCTTGATGCTTAAACGGATAGCATCTCTGTCATACTGGTAACTGTAACGGCTGGAAGCGCCTACCTGGCGGATCTTGCTTGTTTTTAACTCAATGGTCCTGGTCTCTAAAGGTTCTACCTTTAAAGTCACATGGATCTTGCTGTTAGAGTCTGCCAGTTCTACATTTTCCGGAAGATATTTGTTTAAATCAATGATCACTTCTTTGTCTGCAGAAGCACCGTCCATATTTAACTCTGACTTAGGAATGTTGATGGCATTGATCTCTGCCAGATCAGACTTAAGTCCTACTACATCTACGGAATTTACATTACTCTCGATCCCTGTAAAACGGTATCCGTCTGCAACTCTTCCCTCTGTCTCAAAATTCAGCCCCAGAGTCTTTACTTTTAAGATAGAAAGTGTGTAATCTGCCTCTGACCGGCTTAAAGTCACACGATCATCCAGAGTGATCTTATTGCGGTTCGCATCAAAGCACTGGATCTGGGCTGTACCGGAAAGATCAGAGTTTGCACCGTCTAAACGAATGGTGATACCAACGGTACTGATCCGTCCTACCTGTGATTCAGGTCCGCTTACATAAATACTGGTGGGCACGATATTGACGGTTCCCTCTCTGTACCCGGACTCGGTCTTTCCCTCTGTATAGGCAGTCAGGTCAAACTTTTTCTGCTGTACATCTTCCGTAGTCACACGGATCACCATAGGTTTTGCTGTTACAGCATCTACTTTATTATTCTTTACATCTACCTTAACAGGAACTGCTCCTGTAGGCTCGTACATATCTGCCAGATCGATATAGGCCCGGAAGTCAGAAGCAGAAATACTTCCTGCATCCAGTGTACGCACTTTGTATGCTACCGTCACTGTCGTGCGGTTGTCGATCAGTTCATAGGTTTTTCCGTTTGTGGAAAGCACATCTTCGTTCAGCACCTCCAAAGGTACTTCCTTGGTAGCAGTTACGTCCGGGTTGGAAATGTTGGTCACTGCCAGCCACACAAAAAAGGCAAGGAAAACGGAAAGTATCTTTAGTTTTAAGTTATTTGTCAGCTTTTTTCCCATTGATCAGCCTTCCCTTCCATATCTTAAACCGGTTGGAAGAAACCGGCTCTTCTTTCATCAGTCCGGAAAGAATATTCCGAAGTGCCTCTGCTGTTGGAACACTGCGGAGCATTCCTCCTTCTGCAACAGATACCCGTCCTGTTTCCTCAGAAACAACAATGGTAAGGCTGTCTGTTGTCTCGCTGACACCTACTGCTGCACGGTGTCTGGTTCCCAATGCCTTATTAATAGACATATTGTCAGAAAGAGGCAGGTAACAGGTAGCCGCTGCCACCCGGTTTCCGCGGATCACCACCGCTCCGTCATGAAGAGGTGTATTGTGTTCAAAAATATTGATAAGAAGCTGGCTTGTGACCAGTCCGCTGATCTCAATACCGGTCCTCTCGATCTCCTTTAAGGAAGTTCCTCTTTCAATGACCATTAAGGCTCCTGTTTTCACCTTTGCCATCTCAAAAGTAGCACGTACCAGTTCATTGACTGTGCGGTCATTAAATTCCTGACTGCTCTTTCCGTCATCCTGAGCCAGAATACCGGATAACAGGTTCTGGCTGCCTAACTGTTCCAGTGCTTTTCGCAGTTCCGGCTGGAAAACGACCAGAAATGCCGTTACTGCGATCGTTGTAATATTTTTAAGGATCCAGACAATGGTATCCAGACGTAAAAGGACCGCCACAATGGCAAATACCATGATCGTTAAAAGTCCCTTCAGTAAGGTCCATGCCCTTGTATTTTTTATCCAGAAAAGGATCTCATATACCAGGAATGAGATAATCGCTATCTCAAACAAATTCCGGAGGGAGATCCTTGGCAATAGCGTCAGCCAGGATGAGGCTTTCATCATAAGTTCTGTTAAGATTCCCACCTTATATCATCCTCCTTTAGTCTAATTATCGTTATCTTAATTATTTATCTTGATCATTTATCTTAATTCTCTTTCAGCCGTATTCCTGGCTGTATTTTTCTCTCTTGTATTCCGCTTTCTCCCGCTGATCCGCTGTACTTTTACATCGGTACTGCTTACTGCCATCTTGGGGATCGCTTTTACATAATAATAATAATCGTCATCCTCAAACTGTACATATTCTGTACGGGTATAATCTACAGAGAAGAAAAAGAAATTGTAGATCATAGCCAGCATCACAGAAACAAGCAGCCCGAAGATCAGCGTTCCTGCAGATACGGATACCCCGAAAACAAAATCTCCTACAAAGATCACCAAAAGCTGTGCTACTGTTCCAGCTACGATCGCTATGATCCAGGCATAATCTACAGACAGCCTGCGGATCAGGTATACCACCATGATCCCTACTGCACAGGCAGCGATCATCACCATCATTGTCTGGTTAAAGCATACGGACCGGATGATCTGACTGTAACGCTGTACGATATCTACGCTGCCCTCTCCTGTAAGGACGCCTGCGTTCTGCCGTATATACATAAGAAGATAGTATAAAAAGACTCCGCAGCTTACAGGTATTACAGAAATAAGACTGCCTCCCAGCCCTACTAAAAAAGCAACCGCATAAGGCACCTTAAATAAGAAGGCAAGGGGTGTCAGTATCATAAGCCAGCTGTCTCCCGGCTTAAACCCATAATAAAGAACAGCCACTACCAGGATCATCATCAGTGTGATCAGTGCCATTTCCATGGATACTGCATACACATGTGCTACCATCACACATCCTATAAGGAAGACGGCCCCGCTGTCCGGAAGCAAGGCTCCAAAAAAGCACAGCAGCGCTACAACGACCGGATTTTTCAATTTTGCCATATAGCCGATATTGGCATTCATACTTAAGATCGTACACAGGATCAACAGCAGACGGACCACAAAGCGGATCACATAGCTGTATTTATTATAAATTTCTTTCAGGTGCTCTTTCCACAGCAAAAGAACTGTCATAAAGCGGCTCCTCCTCTGTTCTCTTTTCCCCGGTCCTTTCCAAATTTACGGTCCAGATGTTTAAGCCTGGCCACATACATGGTCTGGCTTCTGGATGCAAAATCATACCGTCTGGAATAGATCTTCCATGTAATAAGAAGATATCCCCCCAGTCCGGTCACATAGGCCAGTCCCCAGTTGCGGATCCAGCCGATCAGCTGATCAATATCAGCTCCCTTCATGAGCACATCCAGTTTATAAAGGATCCACATAAGAAGGATCAGCGCAAAACTAAAGGTGTACCCGAAAAAAGAACGGAACAACTGCCCTCCTACATAATCACTTTTAAAGTATTGATTTACAGGGAAGATTTTTCTGCCCTGATGCTTTTCAAACACTGCCAGATCTGTCATTGCCTGGATTTTTTCTTCATTCAGCATAAAGCACTCCTTTTTCTTCTTCCCAATGCTATCAATTTAGTATACCACATCTTTTTTTGTTTTGCGACACCTTAAATGAATTTTTAGGAAGTCTTTTTAATACCGTTCATAATTGAATATTGTATGAAGCAATTATTAATTTTTTATGAATTTCTTTGTCAAGACTTGCATTATTCTTAAAATATGCTATTTTGTATTCTGCGAAAAAGATCACGCTAAAATCAGAAATATTATTAATTTGTCAAATATTTCAAGTATTACAAAGAGGTATATTATGAAAACACTTCAGATGATCCATTATTTTAATTTTGTGATCGCAACTGTATTTGTAGTCTTTTATTTTTATCAGATCGGTTATCTGCTCCTGGGGCTTCTTATGAAACACAGGAAAAATAAAACCGGTTCCCATCAGTTTCACCGTTACGCTGCTGTTATTTCTGCAAGAAATGAAGCAAATGTCATCGGTGGTCTGATTGCCAGTTTAAAGGCTCAGAATTATCCATCTGACCTTCTTGACATTTATGTGATCGCAGATAACTGCACAGATAATACCGCGCAGGTTGCTGCACAGGCAGGAGCAAGGGTGTACCGCCGTTACAACCATCAGCAGGTGGGCAAAGGTTATGCCCTTGACTATCTGTTCAAATGTCTTTCTGCCTCCGGTAAAGATGTATATGACGGCTACTTTGTATTTGATGCAGATAATTATGTAGATCCTGATTTTGTCAAAGAAATGAATGCCACCTTTGACAGCGGACATTTTGCTGCTCTTACAAGCTACCGTAATTCCAAGAACTTCGGTGCCAACTGGATCTCAGCTGGTTACGGCTTATGGTTCCTGCGGGAGGCCCGTTTCTTAAACTTCCCAAGAATGCTTCTGGGAACCAACTGTGCTATTTCCGGAACCGGCTTTCTGGTATCCGGTGAAGTGATCCGCGAAAACGGCGGCTGGCCATTCCATCTTCTTACAGAAGATATTGAATTTTCCGTTAACTGTGCCATTGAAGGCAAGGTCATCGGCTACTGTGATAAGGCTGTGATCTACGATGAGCAGCCTTTAAAATTTGGTCAGTCCTGGACCCAGAGACTGCGTTGGTCCAAAGGATTTTATCAGGTTGACTGGCATTACAGCTGGAGACTGATCAAGGGATTTTTCCAGGGCGGAAGAAAATCATTTTCCTGCTATGATATTTTCATGACCGTAGCACCTGGTATGTTCTTTACTCTTGCCGCTATCCTTATTAACCTGGGCATGGCATTTTCCTATATGACAGAACCTGGTTACATAGCAAGAATGATCGCAGCTGAGAATATTTCCTTCCTTACAAGGACCATTGTTATGTTCTACTTAAGTCTGCTGGTTTATGGTGCCATCACCATGATCAGTGAGTGGAAACAGGTGCAGCTGTCTGCATTAAAGAAGATCCTTTATACATTTACATTCCCGATCTTCATGTTCACTTACATCCCGATCTCTGCAGTTGCACTGGTTAAGAAAGTAGAATGGAAGCCGATCTGTCATGGAAACACTTCCGGAGAGTTGATCACTTCCAAGAGGAATTAAATTAAATACGAAAAATCTTCTTCCTGTAGTTGGAAGGAAGATCATAAAAAGCAAAAAGCGATGCATGGATACATATCATTTGGATATGCTTCCTGCACCGCTTTTTTATATGCTCTTTCTATATGTTTTTCCAATATGTATACATTCTCTGTTCCGCCAGATGCATGAATCTTACAACATAGCTGCCACTCGAAGAAGGATCATATATCCGGCCGTTCCTACTGCAATACTTACTAATGTATTATGCTTCCATTTATAAGACAACGCTACGATCACTACCGCTGCTATCTTTGGAAGTCCGATATGTACCACATCACTTCCCACATCTTTCAAACAGTAGACGATCAGCACTGCCATGATCGCTGAGGGAAGTGTTTTTCCCAATCGGTCCAGCCAGTCCGGCATCTTCTGTGATCCGCCGAAAGCCAGAAACGGAAGAGCCCTCAAAAAGAAGGTACAAAGAGCAGAAACTGCGATCATGATCAATATTCTTTCTGTACTCATCTATACTTCCTCCTTTCTCTTCTGTAACACCACTAATAATCCTGATGTAAGTAAAAGTGCCGGAAGCATAAAACCGGAAGCCCCAAATATGATCAGGCAGATAATGCCGATCCCAAGACCAGCTAAAGCCGGTGTATGTCTGTCTGCCTTCTCCCACTGGTCAATAAAAATGATCACAAACAGGGCTGTCATGCAGAAATCAATGCCTTCCATATCCCACGGGATCAGCTGTCCTAACATTCCGCCTAAAACAGAACCGATCATCCAGTAACAACGGCTGAAAAATGCCACCAGGAACATGGTATCCTCTTTTTCTTTCTGTGGCAGTTCCAGCGTACAGTTTACGGCATAGGTCTCATCTGTCATGGTATGGATCATATAAAGCATCCGTTTTCCCATTTTCTTAAAATCTTCCAGGAACGTAAGGCTGTAAAAACTCTGACGGCTGTTCATCAGCAGTGCTGTGAGAGCCACTGTTATAATAGAAGCTCCGCTGCTTAAAAATGTGATCAGCACAAACTGGAAGGCGCCTGTATACACGGTCAGGCTCACCAGCAAAGAATAATACCACTTAAAACCTGCATCTTCCATCATAATACCATAAGCCATACTGACAAAAATATAGCTGCACATAATGGGAATGGATTTGATAAACGCATATTTTCGGATCTGTGATCTTGTCATACCGTAGATGTCCTTTCACTCCGTTTTCTTTGCGCTTATCATATCTTTTAATTCCTACTTTGTCAATGGGTAAGTGGACTTTTCGTCTTTCCGATCCTTGGAATGATCTTTCCGGTCCTTCTCATTTCTTCGATCACAACTGCCTGGGCTTCTCTCTTTTTCAGAGCTTTTTCCATATGACCTTCTCCTGTTTATTTTTACAATATTTTCCATTTTTCAAATCCATGGCAATAAAAATACTGCCACAGACCAGACAAAAATGCCTAATCTGCGACAGTATCATTATAACAAATCTTTTTCTCACATGTAAAATAGGTTCTGGCTTATGGATGCAGTTATTTTTACTTACACCTGCTGCTTCAACATTCCCGCACTTGTCATCCTTAAAGAATGTTCCGGTGGGATCTGCGGTTCTTTGGCTTCTGTATCTACTAATTGCAGCGCCTTTACCGGACAGGCTTTTACGCAGGCCGGAAGCATTCCGTGATGGACTCTTACATAGCAGCCGTCACATTTAATCATCTTGCCATTTTCCCCAAAGGAAGGGATACCATAAGGACATGCCATAGCGCAGCTGTGACAGCCGATACAGTTAGTGGTATCGTAAACTGTAAGGTTGGTCTCCGGATCTTTGCGCAGACAGGCGCTTGGGCAGGCGGTAATGCAAGGCGCATCGCTACAGTGCATGCAGGCTAAAGACAGGTGGCTGTATTTTACCTCTCCTTTTTGCTCCATTTCCAGGTCAAATACATTTCTGAAAGGTCTCTGCCCTTCTTTTACCTGAAAGTCGTTCTGATCCATGCAGGCGATGGAGCAGGCTCCGCAGGAAATACACTTGGTAATATCCAGATCTATTGCATATTTCTTCATCGCTGCACCTTCTTTCTCATACCACATCTGGTAGAATTATAAGCCGGGAAACCGGAATATGGGTCTACATGGGTTCCGGACATCAGGGAGTTTACATCTGCTTCCGAATATCCATGATAGAAGAAGACCACATTTTTTTGCACCCTGTGTGTTGGATGTACTTTTACGGAAATGGTTCCTCTTTCTGTAAACAGTTCTATATCGTCCCCCTCTTTTAAGCCCAATGCCTGTGCATCTTCTATGGAAATATCTGCCATAGGATCCGGACGCAGGCTGCGTACCCACGGTACCTTGTGGAGACGGGAATGGATAGCATTTGGCAATCTTCCGCCGGAGCAGAGAATAAACGGATATACGGTTTCATCTGCTTCATCCATTGGCTCGCAATAAGTTGGAAGGGCATCTAAGTGCCATTCCGGATGAGAAGCGATCAGTTCTGAATATAACTCAAATTTACCAGTTGGAGTCTTGCAGCCTTTTTCAAGGATCGTTCCCGGAACATAAGGTTTTACCCCCCGCACTTTTACAGGCAGGTCACTGGAACGCAGTTCATCCATTGTAAGATCCAGGTTAGATAAAATCTCCTCAATGTTTTTCTCATAGCCTTCTTCCAGGCGCTTATCCCCCAGGTTCATTACTTTTGCCAGTTCACATAAGATCTCTGCGTCTGACTTGCTCTCTCCTACTCTGTCAATGGCAGGTTTGGTCAGCCATGCATAGCCGCCTGGATAAGTCTCTAACTCTCCTCTTTCATAGGAAGTGCACACCGGAAGGACAATATCTGCCATTTTTGCAGCGTCAGTCATAAACAGGTCTGCATCTACGAAAAAGTCCAGTTTCTCCATGGCAGACTTAAAATACTGGTCATCTGGAAGAATGCGGTAATTTAAGCCCAGAGCAAATAATGCCTTAACAGGATAAGGTGTTCCCTCATGGATCTGCCTTGGCAGGTCCACGCACTGCATCTCCCGTTCCATATGATACCACAACGGGAACCTGATGGCTCCTACTGGAAGGACTGCATCCTTTGGCTCTGTGCCGTCGGCAAATTCATCTTCCAGGGTAGTAAAACCTGCGATCTGGTGAGTAAATGTATGTTCTCCCGGCAGCTGTCCGCCTTTGCGGTCAAAATTGCCGGTCAAAGCTGAAAGCGCCATAATGGCACGGTAATTCTGGAAACCGTTTTTGTGGTGTGGAATAGGCGCACTGTTTTCGTTAATGGCCATGGACTTGCTTTCATGGATCATCTCGCAGGCCTTTACCACTAACTCATAGGGAACGCCTGTCAGCTTTTCTACATTGGTCTCATTAAATCCTGCTGCATACTGGGCATATTCTTTAAAACCATGTACATACTTGTCAATGTATTCTTTATCGATCCAGCCTTTCTGGATCAGTACATTTCCCATGCACAGGGCCAAAGCGCCGTCTGTTCCCGGATAAGGACGCAGATGCAGATCACACATTTTTTCTGTAGTAGGCGTGATCTTTGGGTCTACTACAATGACTTTCATACCTCTTGCTCTTGCTTTTTCTGCTCCCTGAGCCTTTAAGTAACCGGAATAATAAGGATTAAATGCCCAGCCAAGAAGCAGGTCACAGTTTGGCATATCCGGCTTTGCCAGCTGTCCGATGGCTGTTTTCCATGCCATCCAGCCAGCCGTCATACAGGTGCTGGACTCTGTACCATAGTTCATAGTTCCAAAAGAATGGGCAAACCGGCGCAGCCACGGACGGAACCATTTATTGTAACCGCCGAAAAATGCTACTGCCTGAGGGCCATCTGTCTCTTTAATGTGATTTAGCTTTTCAGCGATCTCCTTATAGGCTTCATCCCAGGTGATCGGTTCAAATTTTCCTTCTCCTCTTTTGCCAATGCGGCGAAGAGGTGTCTTGATACGGTCTTCTCTGTAAGCAAAACCACGGCCGGAAAGTCCTTTTGTACATAGACATCCCTTATTTCTTGGATGTTCATCCAAACCTTCCAGTTTTACCATTTTTCCATCTTTTACATAAGCGCATACACCGCAGTTGTATGCCGGAGAACAGATAGCACAGACCGTATTCTTTTTTTCAATGCCGGTCTCCGGTCCCGGTATCTTTGCTTTTTTTAAAGCCTCTAAACTATCCATGAATCTTCTCCTCAACTTCATCTATAAAAGGAACGGAAAGTCCCGCTTTTACCAGCATAGCCCGCTGATAATCCGGCAGAACAAACTGTTCACCAGCAAACAGCCGCAGCATATAGTTTTTAATAATGCCGCTGACACGATAATTGTCTAAAATATTAGCGCCTACAATGCGCTTTCCGTCTAATACAAGGCGGATATACAGATCTTCTGAAAGAGAACCGTATTCTAGGACCTCTCCCTGCATCCGGTTGTCTCCAAAACCAATAAAATCCATATTCATAAAATGGGTGATATTGTGAAGGATATTTCCCTTATAGGCCATATCTCCCCCCGCCATGTTGATACCGGCAGTTTCACCCTGGTGATTGGCATTGGCCCACAGACCAATGATCTGGTTCTGGCCGCTTTCCAGGTTGTTGCCTTCACAGCAGTCACCTGCAGCATAAATTCCGGGAACAGAAGTACGCATATGGTCATCTACCACAATACCTCTTCCAATCTCCACTTCTCCCTGAACGGTGTCTGTAATGGCTCTTGTACCAATACACAGGCCAACGATATCAGCAGGAATGCGGCTTCCATCTGTTAAAACAGCTGTCTTTTCCCCGTTTTCCTGTTCCATATGGTCAATGGTGACCCCAAACATCAGATGAACGCCCTGGGCTTCTACTCTCTTTTCGATCTCTTTTGCTACTTCTTTGTAGGCAGCCAGAGGGAAAATATAGCTTGCCAGATCTAAAAGCCAGGTCTCGATGCCATATTTGTGAAGGACTTCCACTACCTTGATACCAGCCATGGAAGCGCCGATCACAACGGCATGTTTAATATCATTTTTCTTTAGTCTGTCTTTAAAACGAAGGGCATCTTCTACTGTACGCATTAAAAATGCATCCTCTGGCTCCAGTCCTTTTACAGGAGGAGCAAATGCCCTTGCGCCTGTTGCGATCAGAATGCGGTCATACTGCTCTGATCCATTTTCTGTTTCTACCAGATGTTCTGATCCATGAACCTTGATCACCTGTTCCCTGCGAAGGTTAAAATCCACTTCTTTTTGTATCTGCTCCAGATCGCCGAAAGGAAACATTCCCTCATATTCCAGCTTTCCAAAAGCATAATAAGTCGTCAGCATAGGATTATAAGGGGCACGACCTGTATTGCTGTATACATCAATGCATCCTTCTTTATCCAGTTCACGGATCTTTTTCACTGCATGGTAGCCGGCTGTACCAAAGCCTACTACTGCATATTTCATAGTCTTACCTCCCATAACAGGGAACGCGGTGAGAATGTTATTGCCGCAACACCCCACCGCGTTTTCCCGGTATCAGACAGTGCTTACTGCTGATCCATTTTATCTTTTACGTTCTTATAACGAACTAACATCAGCACGATCGCTGCAAGGATAAACAGACCAATGTACAGGAACTGTCTTGCATTTAAGCTGGACAGGCTGACATAGGAAGTAGCTGCCAGTACAACGAATACAACTGCCAGAGCTACATTTAACTTTGCAGGGCTCATGTACAGAGCAGATTTTCTGTATTCTTCCGGGAATACCTTAGGCAGACGGAAGCAGGCATATACCATTAACAGGTCAGTCAGCTTACCACAGCCAGTACCCATGTTTGCGATATCAGAAGTATTCATACCAGTTACGATTGGAATAATACCAACTACAAAGAAGAATAATAACAGGATAACAGGTGTACCGCCCTTATTTTCCTTTGCACATGCCTCTGGCAGCCATCCGTCCATAGCAGCTCTCTGAAGAGAACGTGTGGTCCAGGATAAGGTACCATTTAAAGTGGTCAGTAATGCGAACCAGGCACCGCCGATTACGAAGAACAGGTAGATCGGTGCAGGGAATACGGATTTTGCTACTACAGAGATATTTACACCAGCTACTTCTTCTACAGGAAGAACGCAGGCAGCAACGATACCAACTAAAGCATAGAAAATTGCAACAAGCAGTGTAGAAAATACCATGGCTTTCGGAATAGTCTTTCCAGGATTTTCTACTTCACCGCCATTCTCAGCTAAGAACTTAGCACCTGCACATGCAAAGGAAAGCATTGCAGCACCGCGAAGAAATTTCATTGGACCGTTTGGCATAATATTTTCTTTATTCAATGCCAGTGCAGACCAGTCTACCTTAGGAAGACCAAATACAATGTAAATAAACAGAGAAATCAGCAATAATGCTACCATGAACTTCTGTACTTTTGCAGAAGTCTTAAGGCCGATCATGTTTACTACTACTGCCAGAGTCAGTGCGCCAAGTGCTACTAACTTCTGATTTACATCAGGGAAGATAACAGCTACATAGCTTGCAAAGCCAATAGCGAAGGTTGCGATCAGTACCTGCTGAAGAACGAACATCATTAAGAATACGAAAGATGCTCTTGGTCCGATCAGTTTTTTAGCATACACATAGCTGCCTCCGGTTGCAGGCATACTGGATGCCAGAGTTGCCATTGGAACCAGCTGACATACAGCGATCAGTGCTGCAAGAACAAAGCCGTAAGGTGCGCCGTGTCCGGTCAGTCCGATTACGATACCAGTCAGTACAAATACACCGGAACCAACGATCTGGCCAATACAGAAACTCATGCATTCCCAGAAATTCAGTTTTTTGTTTTCCATAGTTATACCCCTTTCTTATCTGCCACAAACTGTGCCAGTATTTCCATACCCTTTTCAAGAGTCTCTCTTGGACAGCCGATATTAAAGCGGAGGAAATGTTCTCCATTGCCCTGATATCCGGCTCCTCCTCCTACTGCCATCTTATATTCAGATGCCAGGATCTTTACCATCTCCTCGGAAGTCATGGAAAGTCCGCTGCAGTCTAACCACATCAGGTAAGTACCTTCTGGCTTAACAGGCTTGATCTGTGGTGCATGCTCTTTCAGATAGCTGGTAACAAATTCAGCATTTTCTGTAAGGTATGCATTCTGTTCATCTACCCATTCATCACCATATGTATAGCAGGCTTCAATGGCACTGTTTGCCATGCAGTTAGGGCTCATAAGCCATGCCTGGCGAAGGGTGTCTTCCTGGATCTTCTTGTACTCCGGATTTGGAATAATGGTACAGGAAGAATGAAGACCTGCCATGTTAAAGGTCTTGCTGATCGCGGTGTAGACCAGCATATGATCGTACACATCAGCGAAACGTGCAGCAGAAGTATACTGATGTCCGTAAAGGACTACATCTCCATGGATCTCATCAGAGAACAGCCATATGGAATATTTCTTACACAGTTCTACGATATTTCTGACCTCATCTTCTGTCCATACACGGCCTACCGGGTTGTGCGGGTTGCAGAAGATCATGGCCTTTACATCACCACCGGCTAATTTCTTTTCCAGATCTTCCCAGTCAATGGTGTAACGGCCTTCGCTGTAAACCAGTGGACAGTCAACCTGTTTTCTTCCCTGGTTGTTGATCACAGCGAAAAATGGGTCATATACAGGAGTAAACACTAAAACTCCGTCTCCCGGCTGTGTAAAGCCGCGGATTGAGAACCAGATAGATGTAACAACACCTTCAGAAGGAGAAAAAGCACTGACAGGCAGATCTACCTGATGACGGCGCTTATACCAGCCTCTTACTGTTTCCAAAGTTCTCTCTCCTGTCGTGGTATAGCCGAAAACCGGATGTTCCAGACGTTTCTTCATTGCCTCTACCGCTTCCGGCAATGTTGCAAAGTCAGTATCAGCGATCCAGAAAGGAAGAAGTCCTGTCTTTGTACCAAATTTCAGCTGTTTTTCCCACTTAATGGAGTCAGAGCCAATGCGGTCCTGTACTTTGTTAAAATCGTACTTCATTACTGCACCTCCAAAATAATGTAAAACTGAATGTGTTTTTCAACACTTTCATTGTATAATGCCAAATCCCCAGGCGGTACGGGCCCTGCACTGTCCGGGAAAATTACAGCCAAAGAATTGTGATACCAGGGTCAAAAGGTCGAAAAACCGACGCAAGCTTGCTTGCAGGAGGCTTTTTGACCTTGGGACCCGCCAAAAACATGAGTAAGTAGCCATTTTTTGAAGAAAAATGAGCGGATTACGAATGTTTTTAAGGATTGCGAGAGTGCATAGCACGTAGCAATCCGGTATCAGAGTTTACCTGCAGAATTCATCAAAATACTGCTTATATGTGTTATAAATCCAGTCGCAGTGGACTAACATATGAAAATATGCGTATTCACCATCATGGTTTTTCACTGCTTCCAGAATATTTCCATGCTGGATACGTACCTGTTCTCTGTTTAACTCCTGGTCTACAGGAAAAATAAGAGGCAGTGTACGGATCTCATTGGAAGGAAGGACAACTGCGTTCCATACCGGCTCTAACAGGGGATTTTTTACGATCTCCCATAAGCAGCCGTGGAAAGATTGAAGTCCTCTGCCCTCTTCCACATACAGATTCGGGCCTTCGATCACCACCTGGTCGTTTTCGTAAATACGCTCCAGTCTGGCAATATCTTCCGGTGTAGCCATAAACGCCGCCTGCTTTGCAATAGCAGGTTCGATGAGCCTTCTGGCCTTTGTGGAGAGTTCAAATTGACGCCAGTATTTTTCTGCCTGGTCTTTTAACTCTCCGGGATCCAGCAAATTTTTCCAGTCAACGCTGACGATACTTCCCTTTCCTTTGCGGGTCTCAATAATACCTGCATCAGCTAAAAGGCGAAGTGCCTGGCGGACAGTTACTCTGCTGACTCCCATACGTTCCATCAGTTCCTTTTCGCTGGGAAGCTGATCCCCGGCGCAGTAGGTACCACTGCGTATCATATCTTTGATCTGGTCAAACACCTGATCATATAAAGGTTTATTTGATAATTTATTCACAGTGTTGCCTCCTCTCCTGTCTGCAACTGTATGGTGTAATAACCATACACCATGTATTAAAATAAGTCAAGTGTATTTTAGATTTTTTTAACTTTTCTACAAGTTTTTCTTTATTTTTTAGGCACATTTTTCTAAAAACCCCCTATTTTTTCTATTTTCCTTTGGTTTATTCCGCCATATCTTGTATTAATTAAGACATGTGCTGTTCTACTTTATTTTCATAACATGTATTAAATTAAAATAAGTTATATCTCTAAAAAAGAAAGAAAGCAGGTAAGACTTTCCTTCTGTCCTGCCTGCTCTTTGCTGTCATTTCGTTATATTTTTATCTAAATAACGCTTTTTTATTTTTACCTGTTCCTGGTTTTATTTTTCTTTTACCAGCTCTTATTCTGCTTCCATCCGCTTTTCCAGAAGCTCTGCCAGACCTTCCAATGTCTCTACCTGGTTGATCTCACAGCGCAGGGCCGCGGAATTTCGCATTCCCTTGGTGTACCAGGCCATGTGGCTGCGCATTTCACGCATGGCAATCATCTCACCCTTATACTCCGTCAGCATCTTTCCATGGCGCAGGATCATATCCCGTACTTCCATAAGGGTAGGTCCCGGCAGCAGTTCACCTGTTTCCAGATAATGGGTAATGCGTTTAAAGATCCAGGGATTTCCCTTGGCTCCTCTGCCTACCATAATACCATCACAGCCGGTTTCATCTAACAGTCGTTTTGCGTCCTCAGGTGTAAATACATCTCCGTTTCCGATCACCGGTATCTTTACCGCCTCTTTTACCTGGCGGATAATATCCCAGTCTGCCTTTCCGGAATAATACTGTTCCCTGGTGCGGCCATGGACTGCCACAGCTGCTACGCCGCAGCTTTCTGCCATTTTTGCAAACTCAACGGCATTAATGTTCTGGTCATTAAAGCCTTTGCGGAATTTTACAGTCACCGGCTTTTTCACTGCCTTTACCATGGCAGTAAGCACTTTTTCTGCCTGGGCCGGATCTTTCATCAGAGCAGAACCTTCGTGATTGTTGACGATCTTTGGCACCGGGCATCCCATATTTACATCAATGGCAACATAGGGCCCGTCCTCGATCTGGGCTGCGATCGCTGCCATGATCTCCGGATCGGAGCCAAACAGCTGTACAGAAACAGGACCTTCTGCCGGATCCACTGCCAGAAGTTCTTTTGTGTTTTTGTTTTTGTATAAAATAGCCTTGGCACTGACCATTTCTGTCACTGACATGCCTGCACCCTGTTCCCTGCATAAAAGGCGGAAAGGCAGATCTGTCACACCTGCCATAGGTGCCAGAAATACGTTGTTATCTAAAAGGGTATCACCGATCTTAAACTTCATCTGTTTCTCCCTTATCGTCGCCTTCCTGGTCCTCTTTTTCCTCTCCCCAGTCTACATTTTCCCCTAAAAAGAAGGTTCTGTAATAAAGCTCCAACGCTTCCAGAAGCTCTTTCTTTGTCTCCTGGTACTCCTTGATCTTTAATACACTTCCGATCTCATCAAAGAGATAATCTCCCTCTTCAGAGATGACCTGAAAATCCAGATTTCCCTTTTCATCGTATTCCATAGTAAGGATACCGCCTACATCTTCTGTAAAAAGAACGCACATAATGTGCAGTTCATCTTTTACAGACTGAGGCAGGGACTGGAATTCCTCGTTGAAATAGTATTTCTGCTCATAGGAATTGGCTCCGCAGAGCACTACTTTATCTGTCATATTTTCTTTCCTTTCTATACATCACCCCACCACACTCACAAATCCGCACTGACGTGCTCTACTGCCTGTTTACGCAGGCGGTTTGTTCGTTAATGGCTTATGAAACACATGAAAGTCCGCTGCACCGGCAGATGCCGGTAACGGCGGACTTTGTATTCTTATCATACAGCTGGCAGACCAGACATTTATTATCTTGCCAGCAGCTTTGCGATCTCGTACTGCTCTTCAGGAATATCCTTCTTCATATTCAGTGCTTCCTGAATATCGTAATCTACAAACTCACCATGCTTGTAAGCTACCAGACGGTTGCTCTTTCCTTCTGCTAACAGTTCTGCCGCTCTTGCACCCATAATAGATGCGTATACACGGTCCTTACAGGTAGGTGTACCGCCACGCTGCATGTGGCCTAAAATGGTAGCACGGGTCTCGATACCGGTTGCTGCTTCAATACGCTTTGCCATGGAACCGGAATGTCCGATGCCCTCTGCATTGATGATGATGTTATGTTTCTTACCTCTCTTACGGTTTTCGATAATACGGTTGATAAGAGCCTGCTCGTCGCCGTCATAGCGCTCCGGAAGAAGAATATCCTCGGCCCCGTTTGCAATACCGCACCATAACGCGATATAACCTGCATTACGGCCCATAACCTCAACGATACTGCAGCGTTCGTGGGAGGTAGATGTATCACGGATCTTATCAATGGCTTCCATAGCTGTGTTTACAGCTGTATCAAAGCCGATGGTATAATCCGTGCATGCAATATCCAGGTCAATGGTTCCAGGAAGTCCGATGGTGTTGATGCCCAGTGCAGAAAGTTTTCCTGCACCACGGAAAGATCCGTCACCGCCGATGACTACGATACCGTCAATGTTATGCTTGCGGCAGATCTCTGCGCCTCTCTCCTGTCCTTCCGGTTTTGTAAATTCCATACATCTTGCTGTATAAAGAATGGTACCGCCCCGGTTAATGATATCAGATACACTGGTAGTATCCATATCCACGATCTCTTCATCCAAAAGTCCGGCATATCCTCTCATAATACCTTTTACTTTCAGGCCCTTATTGATCGCGCCTCTTACAACCGCACGAATGGCCGCGTTCATTCCAGGAGCATCACCTCCGCTGGTTAATACTCCAATGGTCTTTACTGACTTTGCCATACCAATCTACCTCCTTGTTTTAAGCACATCTCCAGGTCTGATGTGCGTTGCTTCTGTTCTTAAATAAATACACAACGCTATTCTAATTCATTTTCCCAGATTAATCAAGTTTTTTTCTACAAGCTTGACATTTTTTTCACCAAGTTTACAAATCAATGTTTCCATCAGCTCCCCTGCAGCCTCTACTTTCCAGTTTGCAGGCAGTATTTTCTTTGCCCGCTCCTTCTTTAAATAGATAACTACGCTGTCCGGGCCTTCACTTTCTTTTAAAATGCCTAAAATTTCCCCTTCCATGGCCTGATATATTTCTTTATCTTCAAACTGCAGCCACAGCTGTCTTGGAACCTTTGAAAATGGGATCACCTTCTCGCATACCAGTTTGCCCACCGGTTCATCTCCTAAGGACACTCTGCCCTTGATAAAGATCTTGGAGTCTTCTGTTAAAACATCCCGGTCCGCTTCGTAATTTTTCGGAAAAACGATCACTTCCACAGAGCCCATCAGATCTTCCAGTGTGATAAATGCCATCAGCTGGTTGCTCCTTGTGGTCTTTACCACTTTTCCAGCCACTAGACCGCCTATTACCACCTTCATGCCATCTTTTACCACTGCTTCTTCTGTCTCTTCATCTACAATAAAATCAGCAGATGTGGCAGTGATATTCTTTCTCCAGAGACCTTCATAATCATCTAATGGATGACCGCTGATGTATACGCCCAGAATATCCTTTTCAAAAGCCAGCAGCTCTTCCTTGGAATACTCTCCCACATCCGGGAAAGATACCTGATATTCCTTTTTCTCTTCCTCTGATACCAGGTCAAACAGACTCATCTGGCCTTCCCAGGCGTTTTTACGCTCCCTTGCTTTATTGTCAAGAAGGATCGGCGCCACTGCCACCTTCTGCCGTCTGGTGCCAGGAAGAGAGTCCATAGCTCCGGACTTAATAAAGTTTTCAATGGTACGGCGGTTCACCTCTTTGTTGGTCATACGGTTGATAAAATCTTCCATGGAACTGAAAATACCGTTTTTCTTCCGTTCTTCCAGGATTGCGTCTACGACCGGCCTTCCCACGCTTTTGATCGCAGAAAGTCCATAGCGGATACCATCTCCTGATACAGAGAAGCCGCTTTCTCCTTCGTTGATATCCGGCGGCAGGATGGCAATATCCATCATACGGCGGCAGGTTAAGATATATTCCGAAAATTTGCTTACATTATCCATAACAGAAGACATAAGTGCTGCCATAAATTCTTTTGGATAATAATATTTTAAATAAGCCGTCTGATAAGAAACCACAGCATAAGCTGCAGCATGAGACTTATTAAATGCATATTTTGCAAAATCGATCATCTCATCGTAAATATGGTTTGCCGTCTTTTCATCAATCCCATTGGCGATACAGCCCTTTACTCCCTCTGCCTCATTTCCATAAACGAAGTTCTGACGCTCTTTTTCCATGACAGCCGTCTTTTTCTTACTCATGGCACGGCGCACCAGATCGCTTCGGCCCATGGTATAGCCAGCCAGGTCACGGACGATCTGCATAACCTGCTCCTGGTAAACGATACAGCCATAGGTCGGGCTTAAGATGGGCTCCAGCTGAGGGCACTCATAGGTAATAGAGGTCTTATCATTTTTACCCTTTAAATAGCGTGGGATAAAATCCATTGGGCCCGGACGGTACAGAGAGATACCGGCAATGATATCTTCCAGGTTCTCCGGCTTCAATTCCTTCATGAACCCTTTCATACCGCCGCTTTCAAGCTGGAACACGCCTTCTGTACGGCCTGTACCAATAGACTCCAGTACCTTTTTATCATTGTAATCAATATGATCCATATCCAGCTTTATGCCGTAGTCTTTTTCTGCCAGACGCACTGCATTCTGGATCACCGTCAGTGTACGAAGGCCCAGGAAGTCCATTTTCAACAATCCCAGCTCTTCAATGGTCGTCATGGTAAACTGGGTGGTAATAGTTCCGTCTGCTGCCCTGGAAAGAGGCACAAACTCATCAATAGAACGGCTGCCGATCACAACGCCTGCCGCATGCATGGAGGTATGTCTTGGCAGTCCTTCCAGACGTTTTGACATATCGATAAGATATTTTACCTGCTCATCCTCATTATAAAGCTTCTTTAGATCCGGATTGGCCGTAAGAGCCTTATCCAAGGTCATTCCCAGGTCATTGGGGATCATTTTCGCAATGGAGTCGCACATGGCATAAGGCAGATCCAGCACACGGCCTACGTCACGGACTACACCTTTTGCTGCCAGTGTACCAAAAGTGACGATCTGTACCACCTGGTCCTTGCCGTATTTGCGCACAACGTAGTCAATGACTTCCTGTCTGCGCTCGTAGCAGAAATCCACGTCAATATCAGGCATGGACACTCGCTCCGGATTTAAGAAACGCTCAAAGAGCAGGTTATAACGCACCGGGTCAATATTGGTAATGCCAAGCGTATAAGAAACGATACTTCCTGCCGCAGAACCACGCCCTGGTCCCACCATAATATTCTGGGAACGGGCATAATTGATAAAATCCCATACGATCAGGAAATAATCCACATAGCCCATGGTTTTGATAACACCTAATTCATAATCCAGACGGCGGCTTAACGTGCCGTCATCATCCGGATAACGGGTCTTAAAGCCCTCCCGGCATAAGTGGTTCAAATAAGTCCAGGAGTCAAAACCTTCCGGTACCTCATATTTTGGCAGCTTGGTAACACCAAACTCGATCTCCACATTACACCGCTCTGCAATCTTATGAGTATTGTCAATGGCTTCCTGTGCATAAGGGAACAGCTTTCGCATCTCTTCTTCGGATTTGCAGTAATACTGTCCTCCTTCATAGCGCATGCGATCCTCATCTGTTACCTTTTTGCCTGTCTGGATACACAATAAAATGTCATGGGCCTTGGCATCTTCCGCAAAGGTATAATGAACGTCGTTGGTAGCCACCAGTTCCAGCCCCGTCTCCTGAGAAAGGCGCAGCAGTCCCTGATTTACCATTTTCTGCTCCGGTATACCATGATCCTGAAGTTCCAGATAAAAATGGTCTTTCCCAAAGATCTCAGAATATCTTAAAGCAGACCGCTTCGCCTCTTCATACATGCCTCTTGCCAGGTATTTCTGTACCTCACCTGCAAGGCAGGCGCTTAATGAGATAATGCCTTCATGGTAAGTTTCTAAAAGGTCTAAGTCCACTCTTGGCTTATAATAAAAACCGTCTACAAAGCCCTTGGAAACGATCTTCATCAGGTTTTTATAGCCTGTATTATTTTCCGCCAAAAGGATCAGGTGGTAATACCGGTCCTCGCCGGCACCATTTTCCCTGTCAAAACGGGAACCGGGAGCCACATAGACCTCACAGCCAAGGATGGGTTTGATCCCCACTTCCCTGGCAGCCCGGTAAAAGTCGATGACGCCGTACATAACGCCGTGATCAGTGATTGCCATGCTGTCCATTCCCAGCTCTTTTGCCCTGGCAGTCAGCTCTCTGATCTTGGAAGAGCCGTCCAAAAGACTGTATTCTGTATGGACATGCAGATGCGTAAATGCCATAAACCCTCCTTTGTGAAATACTTCTAAAATTTAAAAAGAGACCGCCCGTTCACAGCAGCCTCTTTTGCCTGTTTATATCGTACTATAAAAGTGTTGTCTCTCCCACACTCTTTACTGATTTTGCAGGTACTTCTCGATCTCAGCAACAGCCTGCTCCTCGTCAGTACCATCTGCCTCTACGGTAATGGACTCACCGGTTACCAGACCAAGAGTCATCATACCCATAATACTCTTTGCATTTACACGCTTAGAATCAGCTTCCAGGTAGATCTTGCTGTCATACTGACTTGCAACCTGTACCAGCATAGCTGCCGGACGTGCTTCCAGACCTGAAGACAACTCAATTTTAATAGATTTCTTGACCATAATTATCCTCCTCATTCCTGCCAATGGGATCTTCCCATCCAGGTACCTTGTTTAAGACCTTTCGCGGATATCCTGTGCTATGAGACTTAATTTTCTCAGTCTGTGATTAACACCGGATTTTCCTACAGGCGGTTCCAGAGCTTCTCCCAGTTCTTTTAAAGTGGCTTCCGGCCGTTCCAGGCGCATTTTAGCCATTTCCTTTAAATTATCCGGAAGAGATTCAAGCCCCACTGTGTCACATATATAGCGGATATCTTCCATCTGCTTCACCGCCGCAGAAACTGTTTTGTTGATGTTTGCGGTCTCACAGTTTACTTTACGGTTTACTGTGTTGCGCATTTCTTTTACGATCCGTATATTCTCCAGTTCCATTAAAGCGACCGGTGCTTCCATGATATTTAAGAGGTCAACGATCTGGCTGCCTTCTTTTACATATACCACAAAATAACGCTTGCGTAATACGATCCTGGCATCAATACCAAATGACGCCATAAGTCCCTGAAGCTGCTTTGCCTTCCCCATAGACGCACAGGTGATCTCAAAGTGATAAAACTTCTCCGGATCACTGATAGAACCTGCTGCAAGAAAAGCTCCCCGGATGAACGCCCGTCTGCAACAGGTGTTCTGCACGATCACGTTGTGGACTAAAGACAGGTCTTCTGCGATCTCACCATTTGCATCCAGTAATTTCGCTGCCTGTAAAACACGAAGGGCATCTTCATGTTCTCTCACTGCTACAACGTAAGTCCTGCTCCGGGCCGGTAACAGGCCCTGACGGATCAAAACATCAGTATTTATATTAAATGTTTTTTTCAATAATGTAAAGTATTTTCTTGCAACTGCCAGATTTTCTGTATGGATGGCAATGGCAAAGTGGTCGGATGCCGATATCTTCACCCGTCCGCAAAGGCTTAAGATAGCCGCCATTTCCGCGATCTGGCAATGTCTGGCAGTGGTAAGCTGCCTGGACAGTTCCTCTTTTACTGTGGAAGAAAATGACATTTTTACCTCACTGCTGCATCAAATCAAATGCTCTATGCCTTCTTGTTGTCTTTATCAATATCTCTGTGATCGATACGGATCCCGTATTCCCCGGCTGCCTCCAGATGCTCATACAAAGCTCTTGCAATAGTAACGGAACGGTGTTTTCCTCCTGTACAGCCCACAGCAATCACTAACTGGTTCTTTCCTTCATTTATGTAGTTTGGCAGAAGGAAATCGATCATGTCATACAGTTTCTTTAAAAAAGCATCCGCTGTTCCGCCCTGCATCACATAGTCCCGTACTGCCTGCACCTGACCTGTAAGAGGCCGTAAGTGTTCATCATAATATGGATTTGGAAGGAAACGCACATCAAATACCAGGTCTGCATCTTCCGGTATTCCGTATTTAAAGCCGAAAGAAAGAACTGTAACATACATGTTTTTATATCTGGCATCCTGTAAGAAGATCTTTTCCAGTTCTTTTCGCAGTTCCCTGGTAAGGAGCATGCTGGTATCAATGATATAATCTGCTTCTCTCTTTAAAAATGCCAGTTTTTCCCGTTCTTTTTCAATGCCGTTTTCCAGTCTTCCCGCACCTGCAAGAGGATGGGTACGGCGAGTCTCTTTATAACGTTTAATAAGGACTGCGTCATTGGCATCCAGGAAAAGTACCTGTACATCCACATTGCTTCTGCGCCAGTTTTCCAGGATCTCATCCAGATTTCCCAACTCTTCCCCGCTTCGTATATCCAGACCTAAAGCTGCTTTTTCAATACTGGTACCTTCTGATACAAGCTGTACAAATTTATCCACCAGAGAGATTGGCAGGTTGTCCACACAGTAAAAACCGATATCCTCCAACATTTTTAAGGCAATAGTCTTTCCTGCCCCGCTCATTCCGGTTACGATCACAAGTTTCATTTGAATTCTCCCAGCCTTTTTACTTCCATTTCCAGCTCGACCCCGCTTAAGGCTTTGACTTTTTCTCTTACCTGTCTGCAAAGTTCCATTACATCACTTGCTGTGGCATCATTGTAATTGATCACAAAACCGCTGTGCTTTTCGGAAACCATGGCACCGCCTACTGAGAAGCCCTTTAAACCGGCATCCTCGATCAGCTTTGCGGCAAAATATCCCTCTGGTCTCTTAAAGGTACTGCCTGCACTTGGGTATTCTAAGGGCTGTTTTTCCCTGCGTTTTCCTGCCAGTTCCCGCATCTGGCTGCTGATGGCTTCTTTGCTTCCCTTGGTCAGTTCAAACACAGCTTCTAATACAATATAATTTTTCTTCGGGATACAGCTGGTGCGGTATCCCAGTTCCAGTTCCTCTGCAGGAAGTTCCAGGATCTCACCCTCTGTTGTCATAACCTTTGCTCTGGATAAGACATTACAGATCTCTGAGCCATAGGCACCTGCATTCATCACCAGGGCACCGCCAATGGTACCGGGAATACCGGAAGCAAATTCCATTCCTGTAAGAGAACACTCCATAGCCAGTCTTGCGGTACGGCTTAAAAGCTCTCCTGCTCCTGCTCTTATAAGGGTCTTTCCCGCTTTCTCATCCTCTCTTAATACGCCGGAATAGGCCCAGCCTTCAGACATGGAAATAACCGCTCCCTTAAAGCCTTCATCACTGACTAACAGGTTGCTTCCATTTCCCAGGATGGTCCAGGGGATATTTTCTTCTTTTAACAGGTTCAGGACCTCTCTCAGCTCTTCTTCGGAACCGGGACTGATAAATACAGCTGCCGGTCCTCCAATGCGGAAAGTAGTGTGCCGTTTCATAGGCTCCATAAAGCGGAAGCTTCCTCTCTCTGAAGTCATAACTTCCTTCAGCTTTTCTTCCAGCTTTTCACAAAACTCTGACATGGGGTCTTATTCCTCTCTTACTCGTTTACTCTTCTTTGCTGCCTATTTTGACGGAGACATTCCCTTTAAATTAGCCTGTACACGGTTGTACAGTTCCTGTGCCGCATTGTAGCCCATCTTCTTCTGACGGTAGTTAACTGCTGCAGACTCTACGATAATGGCAAGGTTACGTCCCGGACGGATCGGGATGGTATGGCAGACTACCTTGTTGCCTAAAAATTCTGTATACTGGTCTTCCAGTCCCAGCCGGTCATATTCTTTATCCTTATTCCAGTCTTCTAATTTGATGACCATATCAATAGACTGGGTATCCTTAACACTTTCAACACCATACAGTGTCTTTACGTCGATAATACCAATACCGCGAAGTTCAATAAAATGTCTGGTGATATCCGGTGCGCTTCCGATCAGTGTATCATCGCTGACCTTGCGGATCTCTACTACGTCATCGGTAACAAGACGGTGTCCGCGCTTGATCAGCTCCAGAGCTGCCTCGCTTTTACCAATACCGCTCTCGCCCATGATCAGAACACCTTCACCAAATACGTCAAGGAGTACACCGTGGATACTGATACATGGTGCCAGCTTTACATTTAACCAGCGGATCACCTCTGCCATCAGGGAAGAAGTAGTCTTATCAGAGACAAGACATGGAACGCCGTAGTAATTGCAGTACTCAAGGAGATCGTCATCCGGCTCCTGGCTTCTGCTGAATACCAGACATGGAATCTGGCTGGAAGTAAGCTTATCAAACATCTGACGCTTTACATCACGCTCCATAGTCTTAATATATGCCTGCTCTACATATCCAATGATCTGTACACGTTCTCTGTCAAAATGATCGAAAAATCCGGTCAGCTGCAGTGCCGGACGGTTTACATCCGGGTGGGTCAGCACGATCTTGTCTGTATCGATCTGCGGTGTGGAATTTCGCAGGTTCATTTTCTCGATCAGCTCTGTAATAGTAACTCCATGCATAATGGTTTCCCCCTTATGTGATTATTCTACTTTATTGTACTTTTGATTTTTCCAATATTCACCAATTATTTATTCCTATACTAACACATTTTAAGGTTATTGTCATGTATTTTCGTTTCCGGCACCAGCCTGGGCATTGTCCTCCTGTATCTTTTCCGGCTTATGAAAGAAATGATACACAGACTCCGCTGCTTTCCGGTTCATCTGAGGCACCTGCTCTAATTCTTCTGCAGTGGCACTGCGTATGGTGTCTATATCCTTAAAATGGCGCATAAGGGCTTTTCTCCTGGTTGGCCCGATGCCCTCTATATCATCTAAAACAGACCTTACCTGAGCTTTTCCCCGCAGGCTTCTGTGATATTCAATGGCAAAGCGGTGGGCCTCATCCTGGATCCGTGTGATCAGCCGGAAGCCTTCGCTGTGACGGTCAATGGGGATCTCTACGTTATTATAATAAAGTCCTCTGGTCCTGTGGTTATCATCCTTTACCATACCGCACACAGGGATCGAAAGCCCCAGACGATCAAGGACTGCCAGGGCAATATTTACCTGTCCCCGTCCGCCATCCATCATGATCAGATCCGGAAAGCGGGTAAAACTTCCATAGGAAATATCCTTTCCCTTTTCACGTAAGTTTTCACTTTCCTGTATTCCATGGGAGAAACGGCGTGTAAGCACCTCTTCCATGGACGCATAATCATTGGGGCCCTGGACAGTACGTATCTTAAACTTGCGGTAATCGCTGCGCTTTGGCTTTCCGTCTTCATAGACCACCATAGAACCTACCGACTCTACACCACTGGTATTGGAAATATCGTATGCTTCCACTCTGCGGATCCCTTCTAACCCGATCCAGCTTCCCACCTGGTTCATGGCACCTATGGTACGCAGTTCTTCCCGTTTGATCTTTTCCTCGTCCTGTGTCAGTACCAGAGCTGCATTTCTGGCCGCCAGTTCAACCAGCCGCTCTTTATCCCCTTTCTGCGGAACCACCAGTTTTACTTTCTGTCCCTTTTTCTGGGATAACCACTGGCTGATGATCTCCTCGTCTTCAATGGGATACTGGAGCCACACTTCTCTTGGGATAAAAGGAGTTCCTGCATAAAACTGTTTTACAAACCCGCTGATGATCTCTCCTTTTTCTTCTGCCATTCCCACCTGGATGTAAAAATGGTCCCTGCCGATCATCTTTCCTTCCCTGATAAAGAACACCTGGACCACCACATCTTCCATGGCTCTTGCCATAGCCACAATATCCCTGTCTTCCCTGCCGCTGCTAGTGATCTTCTGCTTCTGGGCCACCTGTTTTACACTGTTTAAAAGTTCTCTGTATTCAATGGCCTTTTCAAACTCCATTTTTTCAGAAGCATCATACATTTTATCTTCCAGAGATTTCAGTAAGGGTTCATAATGACCCCCTAAAAAGTCCAGTGCCCCTTTGAAAGACTCCTGGTACTCTTCTTTTGAAATATATCCCTGGCAAGGAGCATCGCACTGATGGATGTGATAATTTAAACAGGGCCGCTCTTTTCCCGTATCTTTTGGCAGACTGCGGTTGCAGGTGCGGATGCGGTACAGTTTGTGGATCAGCTCCAGGCTGTCTTTTACAGCCCCGGCACTGGTATAAGGACCAAAATAGCGACTCCTGCCATCCTTTTTCATATCTCTTGAAAACAGAAGCCTTGGAAAATCTTCCCAGATCGTTGCCTTGATATAAGGATAGGTCTTATCATCCTTTAACATGGTATTATATCGCGGACGGTGTTCCTTTATTAAATTGCACTCTAAGACCAGCGCCTCCAACTCAGAGTCTGTCAGGATATATTCAAACCATGCAATATGGGATACCATCTGCTGGATCTTGGCTGTTTTATTGCGGCTGCTCTGAAAATACTGGCGTACACGATTTTTCAAACTGATGGCCTTGCCTACATAAATGATCTCATCCCGGTTATTGTGCATCAGATATACACCGGGGCTTGCAGGCAGCTTTTTCAGTTCTTCTTCCAGATCAAATAGCATTCGTTCACCTCATTTTAACCATCAGCGCAGTCTGCTGCCGTCATACCGGCGCAGCAGCTGTATATGGAGGCGCAGATCCATTACCTGCTCTGTTTTTGTCTTTCCTGTTTCCGGCTGCAGGTCCAAAGACAGAAAGATACAGTCCAGTTCTTTCTGTGTTACATGGCCTTCCATCTGTTTTAATACAGCCAGCTGATCTTCCGGGCGGTCAGCGTCCAGAAAACGTTCCAGCCATTCGTGGCCCATCGGTTCTTCTGGTTGCTGGGTCTGATCATATCCTGCCAGATTGCCGGTGGCCGGCTTATTTCCATTTTTTCCCAGTTCATTCATCTGTCCTGGAAATACCTGCTCAAAACGGTATTCCTGCTCCACATCCGGATATTTTTCCCGGTCTACCGGGCTTATAAACATCTCCAACGGTCTTACATACACCTGGTAATCCCCATAGAGAGCCTGATAGACCACCATTTTCTCTCCTGTTTCTGAATGAGTGGCCACTGCAATGACCTGATATAATTTATTTTTAAAATGCCTGTAAAAAGTTCCAGGCTGTGGGATCCTGTTCATGGTTATACTCCTTCTATCCGTACATATGTTTCCCTGCTAGTATAACACATGTCTTGGGAATATAAAAGGCGCTTCTTTCAGATGCATGGCAGCAAAAAGGCCGCAACATTTCTGCCACGGCCAGTTTTAACCTATTTATAACACAAACTTTTATTTACCTGTTGATGCAGGTAAGCCTTATCTTATGCCTCAGCCAGATGTCTCTTTAAAGTCTCTCTTACAGCGCCCTTTCCAGCGATCTGTTCTGCGAAGATGCTTTCTACATATTCGCCAAGACCTGCCTCATATAAGTTTACACCGAAGATCTTTGCATCACTTAAGATTGGGGAAAGAACAGCGTGTACGTCGCAGGACTCTCCTACCTTTACGCCTGCCAGCTTGCCAGCCAGTTCCTCATACATTGGATCCGGGCTTACTGTAAATGCGTTCAGTTCATCATCTACACCTAACAGATAACGGCACCATCCAGCCTGTACCATTGGGATGAACTTTAAGGATTTTACATCCAGTTCAGAGCTTGCCATGTATTCCTTAATGGTCTCACCAAAGCGGATGGACAGCTTCTGGGAAGTATCGCAGGCAATCCTCTGTGGAGTATCAGGCATAAATGGGTTTGGTACACGGATCTGAAGTACTTCATCAATAAACTTCTTTGGAGAAAGAATTCCAGGATCTGTAACAACCGGAAGTCCCTCTTTGTATCCAATGATCTCAACCAGTTTAACCAGGTCAGCATCCTTCATCTCATCGCTGATCTTGGTGTAACCTAACAGGCAGCCATATACAGCCAGTGCAGTGTGCAGAGGATTTAAGCAGGTGCATACTTTCATGCGCTCTACTTTTTCTACTGTCTCTCTGGAGGTGAACATAACACCTGCATTCTCTAATGCCGGGCGGCCGTTTGGAAATGCATTTTCAATTACAAGGTACTGAGCCTCTTCTGCGTTTACGAAAGGTGCTACGTAGGTATTCTTGCTTGTTACAATGCTTTCTGTATCAGTAAAGCCAGCATCCTCTAACATCTTCTTTACGCTTGCGTCAGGACGTGGGGTGATCTTATCGATCATGCTCCAAGGGAAGGAAACCTTTGCAGGGTTCTCAATGTACTCTAAGAAGCCCTTCTCTGCTTTTCCGTTCTCAGTCCATGCTTTTGCATAAGCATCTACTGCTGCGAACAGCTTATCTCCGTTGTGGGAGCAGTTGTCCATACTTACCAGTGCCAGTGGAGCTGCGCCCTGGGTATATCTCCAGTAGCATAATGCTGCCAGCTTACCGATGTAGCTGTCTGCATTTTCAGGACCTGCCTCAAAATCAGCCTTTACATCTGCGCGGAATGCACCGTCAGGAGAAGTGATACTGTAGCCCTTTTCAGTAATGGTAAAGCTTACCATCTGAAGGGTATTGCTTGCGAAGATCTCTTTTAAACGGTTCCAGTCTGCTGCGTCATGACGGTCTACAGTCAGTGACTCTGCAAGGCTTCCGATCACGGTCTTTTCAATGGTTCCGTTTGCCTTTAAGGTAACTAAAAGGCTTAAATCATCCTGTGGACGGTATGCTTTCTTGATGATCTCATAATCATAACCCTCTGCTACGATGATACCTGTTTTTTCAATTCCTTCATTTAACAGTTTCTGCTGTAATGCAGCTGGGAATGCGCGGAAAATATTACCTGCGCCAAAGTGTACCCACTGTGGGTTCTTCTTTGTCTCTTCCTTCATAGCCTGACGGTCAAACTGTGGAAGACTGATCTCAGCCTTCTCCCACTGTTCTTTGTTTTTCAGTTCGCTGTCCAGTAAATGCATAATGATACCCTCCTGTTTTGGTTTTATATTACTGTTATACTAATATATTACTTCTTAACTCTGTCTCTATTCTACCACATATTTTTTTATTTTCCATATGAATTTTTGTCAATATCATTGCAAAAGTTGCGTTTTCTATGTAAACTGTGAAAAATCCCGATCTCAGCCTGCTGCAACAAACTTCCTCATGGCGGAAATGCCCATTGTCGGCGTAAAAAGGATGTGCCTTGGCAGTACAAAAAAAGAGCCGCACACTGCGACTCTGTACCCGGACTCATGTCCCTCTTATTTTACTGTGATCGTCTGAACGGTCTGACCGTCCTCTGCGGCTTTATCCTGCGCATTGGCTGCCGCTGCATTTACAAGGATCAGCGCAGCTGCCAGGGCCACCCAGGCAAAACTACCTAAAACTCTTCTTAATTTCATGGTACTCTTCCTCCGAACCCCATTATACATAAGTTTTACAAAAATGCAAGATTTTTTCATTTTTTTACAGAAGGACGGGGATTTTTTACATTCTCTTACGTTTATTATTTATAGGTAAAAATACAGCAACAATGTCAAACATACAAAAATAAAATAAACTACTATAACAATAACAGAAAGGACCTTTATGATAAACTATCAGCCCTTCTGGGAAACACTGAAAGCCAGCGGAGAATCTACTTATTCGCTGATCCATGATTATTCCATCTCCAGTGCTACCATTGACCGTTTGAGGAAAAACCGACCATTAAGTACCAGCACCATCAATGATCTTTGTATCATTTTAGGCTGCAGCCCGGAAAACATCCTTGCTTTTACGCCTCCTTCCCCTGAGACTAAAGAAAACGATATCTTCCTAAAACACAGATCTCTGCCCCGTACAAGGGAATAATTCTCAATCCCCCTATGGCATTGTGTCCCCTGCTGTGCTATACTTGATACGCAGTGCTTTCCTGTTCCAGTCTATAGAGATCTAAATTTGCAGGAAGCCAGGTAAAGGAGAATATCATGCAGAAAATAGGAAGAAATGATCCCTGCTGGTGCGGCAGCGGACATAAATATAAAAATTGCCATATGGATTTTGACGTAAAACTGTCAGAATACCGTCACAAAGGTTCCAAGGTACCAAGTCATGCCATGATCAAAAATCCGGAGCAGATCGCAGCAATCCGCGAAAGCGCAAAGATCAATGTGTCTGTTTTGGATTATGTTGCAGAACATATCTGTGCCGGCATCTCAACCGAGCAGATCGATCTGTGGGTTTACGAACAGACTACTCACAGAGGCGGAATTCCGGCTCCCTTAAACTATGAAGGATTTCCAAAGAGCGTCTGCACCTCTGTAAACGATCAGGTATGCCATGGTATCCCTTCTGCTGATGTGATCTTAAAAGATGGTGATATCATTAATGTAGACGTTTCTACTATTTATAAAGGATACTACTCCGACTCTTCCAGAATGTTCTGTATCGGTGAAGTCTCCCCTGAAAAGAAGCGTCTGGTAGAGGTAACCAAACAGGCGATCGAAGAAGGTTTAAAACAGGTACGGCCATGGGGACACTTAGGTGATATGGGTCAGGCCATCAACGACTATGCTACTGCAAACGGTTATACCGTTGTCCGGGAGATCGGCGGTCACGGCGTAGGCCTGGAATTCCACGAAGATCCATGGGTAAGTTTTGTTTCTAAAAAAGGAACAGAGATGCTTATGGTTCCGGGTATGATCTTTACCATTGAACCTATGATCAATATGGGGAAAGCAGATATCTTCGTTGACGCGGAAAATGACTGGACCATCTATACAGATGACGGTATGCCTTCCGCCCAGTGGGAGATCCAGGTTCTGATCACAGAGGATGGATACGAGATCCTTTCCTGGTAACAGGATCCGGCAGCCAGATCTGTCTCTTACAGGTCTGGCTGCCGTTCTGTAAACGATATATCCGAAACATTCAAAAACTTATTTTCTATATTTAATTCCAGCCGTCTGGCAGATATTTTCTGGTGTTTTCGATCATATCATGTACCAGGCTGCGCACCTGTGCCTCCTGAGGCTGCTTTCCCTTTACAACAGGGTCATGCAGGAAAGCCTGTACTACCAGTTCTTCATCACAGGTAAGTGCTGCCTTTAAGGTCCTCTCATGGTTTTCAATGTGAGGCATCAGCAGGGCTTTTACATTTTCAGGTACTTTCCCTGCAGCCACCGGATGGATACTGTCTCTGTCAAACAGGGCGTTTGTCTCTACCAGGGCATTTTCCGGAAGATTTGGGATCTGACCGGCTGTATTTGGGATATTTACATTGCTGACTACACGTCCCAGTCCACACAGTGCCTTGATCAGAAGAATTCCCTCTTCTCCTGTTGGCGTCAGATCGATCTCCTCTTCTCCTGCTGCCAGTCTGTGACTTCTCTCCAGACGTTTCTTCAGATCTTCTTTTCTCCAGTCTACTGTTGTCAGACCGAACTTCCAGGAAGCAACTGTTTCCGGATCATTCAGATACTCATTTCCAGGCATAAATTCCGCCAGATGACGGTCTCCTGCTGCTGCGATCAGCCCATACCTGCAAAAAAGATCCATTTTTACACGATTGGCGCATTTAAAAGAAGAATTCATCCAGTTTTCACCTTCCAGCTGATAACCTTCTTCAAAATGATGATCTATATAATTCTTGTATACAGGGAATAAGTCAACTCCTTTATAACTTGCCTCCGTAAACCAGGTGAAATGGTTGATCCCCACTACATTTACATGAATATCATGCCAGTCTGCAATCTTGTCTCCTGTTTCTTCTTCGTAGATCCCCCTTAAAACCTTCTGGGTACCAAATACCTCATGGCAGCAGCCAAATGCCTTGATCTGCGGAAATACATGATACAGTGTTTTCACACACAGGGACATAGGATTGGTATAATTGATCACCCAGCAATCAGGAGCATATTTTTTGATCGCCTCTGCGATCTCTACAAACATAGGGATCGTGCGCAGCCCTCTTATGATCCCGCCTGGGCCTGCTGTATCACCTACTGACTGATAAATACCAAGGCGCTCCGGCAGATGTACATCGGAAGCCATCTCATCAAAAGTTCCCGGTAAAATAGAGATCACTGCAAAATCACAGCCTGTAAGAACTTCTTTCAAACTGTCCTTTACCTCAAACTTCCAGTCTCCCTTTGCCTCCGGTCGGTTCATCAGGTGATTGCCGATCACTTCATTGGTCTGTGCTGCTTTCCTGTCAATGTCATATAAACGGATGGTTCCGCTGATCTCGTCTTCCAGTGCCAGATCCGTCATAAATGTCCACGCCCATCCTCTGGAACCTCCTCCAATGTATGCAATCTGAATATCAGAAACTTTTCCTTTACTGTACTTCATATACGCTGCCTCCTGTTACAATATGTGTCCTTTATGTAGGTCCTTTTATGTAGGTCCTTTTATGTGTCTCATTTTAGAATAAAATATGTAAAATCGCTAACAAAATCAGATATATTTTTGTAGTTTTTATCTTATCGGCTACTTTTAAATGCAACTCTATGCTATAATAGGCGCAGCAGGAACAGGAGCACTTATCATTATGGAACAGGACACACTTTATCTTTCTTTCAGTGAAATACCTGACGCATCTGAAATTTTATTTAAAGGGGAAATTCCCGGCATTTTCGTTGAAGAAGCCATCCGCAGCCACAGTTTTTCCATGGTCACACGCCATTTTCATGAAAGCCTGGAATTATATTTTCTCATAGAAGGGGAACGTTTTTATTTCGTAGAACAGGATACCTATCATTTGCAGGAACATATGGCTATCCTGGTAGACCAGAACCAGATCCATAAAACCTGCCCTGCAGGTACAGGAAAAAAGCACCACCGTTTTCTGATGCAGTTAGAAGGACCTGTATTAGACCAGCTTCTCCGCCTGTGTGGATCTGTAAGTCTGGAAGAATTTGGAAATGCCTATCGTGGTATTACAAGATTTTCTGTGGATCAATGGGCTCAGATTCTTTCCCTTCTGACACAGATCAAGGAACAATTTACACTTATCTCATCCCGGACAACTCCTGGCAATAAACAGGACACAATGACTGCCAACGGTTTGATCCGTCTGTATACCGTTCAGCTTCTCCTTCTCCTGATCCAGATCAGAAGGACGCAGGAAGAGGGCGGCTGGAAGGAAAACCTTCAAAACAATCTGGTCCACACAGGTATGTATCAGCAGGTACATGATATTGCTATTTATCTCCAAAATCACTGCAGTGAGAAAAACAGCCTGGATCAGATCGCTGCCCATTTTTTCATCAGCCGTTCCTACTTGACCCGGATCTTTCGCAAAGTTACCGGTTTTACCATTACAGAATACCAGAACATCTGCCGCATCAAAAAAGCCCAGCTTCTCCTGCGAGAAACTGAGCTTTCCATGACGGATATTGCCCTTGAAGCGGGCTTTATAAATCTCCCCTATTTTGAACGAGTATTTCGCAAAACTACTTCTCTTACACCCCTTCAATACCGCCGTCAGATGCGGCCATATTCATAACCTGACATTTCATATACCTGGATTCGGGCATCACACTGCCCTTTAAGTCCTGCTTTTCCCTGTTTACCATACACACGGGTAGTAAATACCTGGCTTCCCTTATTAATAAACAGTTCCAAAGAAGTTGTGTCCGCAAACAAAGTAAGGTCTGTCAGTTCTTCGATCCATACCTTGCGGATCGTCCTGCCGCTTCCACAGTTACCCAGGTCCAGCGTCAGAACATGATCCATATAGGTCAGTTTTACTCCATCGCTGATGGAAAATTCCATATTTTTGCAATCCTTAAAGTCGATCTGCACTTTGGCACATTTGGGTAGTTCCAAATTTTGGAATTCTTCTTTGGAAAATGTTCTGCCATTCCGGCAAAGTTTCTCCAATTCCTTTACCGGCTCCTGATACAGCTTTCCATCCCTTATATGGAGCTGTCTCGGGATCGTTAAGGCATGCTGCCAGCCTTTTTTTACAGTAGGATTTGTATAATCTGCATCCGGTATTCCCATCCATCCGATCAGGATCCGTCTTCCCTGCTGATCCTCAAAGGTCTGCGGAGCATAAAAATCAAATCCCCGGTCTACCATCTGAAAATTATCTGTAGTCTTAATTACCCAGGTTCCCGGTGTAAAATCATAATCTAACGGAATACATACACACTGATGGACATTCCAGTAATCATATCCCTTCTTTTCTACACCCTGAGGGCAACAGATCAGACACAGCTGTCCATCCAGTTCAAAAAGATCCGGGCATTCCCACATATAGCCAAAGGCATTTTCTGTGGTGATCCGTCCATGATATTTCCAGTTTGTCAGGTCATCGGAACGGTATACCAGTACCAGGCCCTTGCTCTCTTTGTCCCTTGCTCCTAAGACCATGTAATAGCCATCTTCCCTCTTAATGATCTTTGGATCCCTTACATGGGCACTGATATCTGCCGGATAATCACTGTTGGTCATCAGGCATTTCTTCGGTGAAAAATGCATTCCGTCTTCGCTGGTGACATACATGGTATTGCTGACTCTTCCACTGTTGATGTAATCATAATCCGGGCGGTCAAACAATTTTACATTTCCTGTATAAAAGAAGTTGATCTTCCCATTTTCACAGAAAGCAGAGCCGGAATATACGCCATGAGCATCCTCATCGCTGTCCGGGAATAAGACCGGCTGGCACTGTTCATAGGTAACAAGATCCTTTGTTTTATAATGACCCCACAGTTTTAATTCTCCGGTTGGCTCAAAGGGGGTATACTGATAATAAATGTGGTATTCTCCTTTAAACTGACAGAGACCATTGGGATCATTCATCCAGCCGGTTTCCGGCATCAGGTGAAATGCAAGCCGGTCCGGGTCTTCTGCCACCTGTTTTCTGTATGCCTCATTTTCCCCATACCATGTTTCATAATCTTTCTGAAATACTTTCTCATATTTTTTCAAGGGATGCCTCCTGCTATTGCCAGCTGTATTATTTGTAGTCTTACTTTCTGGTTACTTTTACTGCCGCGGTATTCTCGTCTGCATTTTCACTGGAAAGTGGGGTAATATCCAGGTTCATTGCTTCCGGGAAGATCATCATAGTCTGTGGATTTAAACCTTTTTCCCGGATAAAGTCCAGGTCTGCTTTTAAAAGCTTATCGCCCTTCTTTACTGTATCGCCCTGGGTAACAAACGCTTCAAACCCTTCGCCGTCTAACTGTACCGTGTTGATACCTACGTGAATGAGCAGTTCCACGCCATCGGCAGATTTGATACCAACTGCATGTTTGGTAGGGAATAATAAAGATACAGTACCATCACATGGAGCATAAACGGTTCCGTCTGCTGCTTCTACTGCAATACCATCACCTAACATTTTGGATGCGAACATTTCATCTGCAGACTCTGTTACAGGAAGGACTTTTCCTTTCATGGGGGATGTAAAGGTAAGTTCCTGGTTTTCCTGTGCTGTTTCTGCAGTCTCTTCTGGTTCTGTTACAACTGCTTCCGGTTTGATCTCATCTGTTGTTGCTTTCACATCAGAATTCACTTCTGCTTCTTTATCTGCATCTGTAGTTTTAGCTTCTACTTCTGCTGTTTCTTTCTCAATTCCCATTTTTTTCCAGAATACAACAGTCAGTCCAAAGGATACTGCCATAGAAAGGATCAGACCGATGGCAAAGTGACCATAATCTTCCGGCTTCATGGAGATAAATCCAGGGAGTCCGGCTGCGCCTAAAGCCTGTGCCAGTGTTTTAGTCCATGCAAGATAAGCACTTCCTACACCGGAACCAATAATTGCTGCATAAAATGGATATTTCAGTTTTAAGGTCACACCAAACATAGCCGGCTCTGTGATACCTAAAAGAGCGGATACACCAGATGCGGAACAAATAGATTTTAATTTTTCGTTTTTGGTAAGCAGCAGCACTGCAAGAACAGCTGCTCCCTGTGCCACGTTATTCATACTAGCTGTAGAGAAGATAAAGCTTCCGCCTGTATGAACACTGTCTGCTAAAAGCTGAGTCTCAATGGCAATGAAGCTGTGATGCATACCAGTCATAGTGATCGGTGCATAAGTAAGACCGAAGATCGCGCCGCCTACAAAACCAAGAGAATTATAAAGCCATGTAATACCTGCTGCCAGAAGATTTCCTGCCTCTCTTAATACAGGTCCTACAAAAATGAAGGTAAGGAAGGAAGTAATCAGAATAGACAGCAGCGGAGTTGTCAGATTATCCAGCCAGGAAGGTGTTACCTTACGCAGGCGTTTTTCAATATTTGCAATGATCCATGAAACAGCCAGTACCGGAAGAACGGTTCCCTGATAACCAATAGCTGCCACATTCAGCCCCAGGATATTCCATACAGGCGGATCTGCAATACCAATCTGGTATGCATTTAGAAGATCCGGATGTACCATGATCATACCCATAGCTGCGCCTAAGAAGGCATTTCCGCCAAATTTCTTCGTAGCACTAAATCCGATGAGCACCGGCAAAAATGTAAATGGCGCGCTTGCAAAAGTATTTACTGCTGTTGCCAGGCCTGCCCACTGTGGATAAAGCTCAATGACACTGCTTCCATTTATTAAAGGGGATGTCAGCACATTGTTAAGGCCCATTAAAAGACCGCCTGCAACGATTGCCGGGATAATAGGAACGAAAATGTCACTGAGCATTTTGATAAAGCGCTGGATGGCGTTGCCGCTCTTCTCTTCTTTTTCATTAGATGCCTGCTCTTCTAATGTGCCTAACTGCTTCTGCACTTCTGCACACACCAGATTTACAGTGCCTGAACCAAAAATGATCTGAAACTGGGACTGTGTAAGAAATACTCCCTTTACACCCTCTAAATCACTTAAAGCTTCTTCGTTTCTCAGTGAATTATCACGAAGCTGAAAACGAAGTCTGGTAGCACAATGAGCTACTGATTTGATGTTTTTCTTACCGCCCACATACTGAATTACCTGTTCTGCAATTTTTGCGTAATCCATTTTTTACCTTCCCTTTCTTTTTAATGTTCTCTCGGATTTTTTGTTCCGGAGACATTTCACACAACTATTATTTATAGTGATATATGACCACACTTTGTGGTATATCCGGTACCAATCTTTGTTTTTCTGTCTCTATTGTAACTATCTCCCCTGTTTGTGATTGGTACCGGTTCCATATTTGTATCATATACCTTTTTGTGTCTAATGTCAATGTTATTTATGGTACCGGTTCCATTGTTGAGTGTAAAAAAATAAAGGTCATTTTTATGCAACTTGCACAAACACGACCTTTTTATTACTTTTCTTTGCTTTTGGACCCTTTTGGGCCCGGTTCTGCCCTGTCTATTTCCCGTTTATTTTACTGTATTTTCATTTCTCACACTTTTTCCAAGTATCATTTCAAAGCCTACGATCTGTTTTTTTGGTACCGGTTCCTCTCTTATCATCTTAAGAAGAGTCTCCGCTCCCAGATAGCCCAGTCCATAGGAGTCAAAACGCAGGGTGGTAAGCTGTGGAGACAACAATTCGCTTTCATCATAGCCGCCAAAACCGGCTACTGATACCTGCTCCGGAATTAAAATGCCATGCTTTTGCAATATACGGTATGCTCCAAAAGCCAGACGGTCTGTAGCGCAGATCACACCGTCAGGAATTCCTTTCTCAAGGACTTTTTCCATCATTTCCTGGCCGCTTACGTAGCTATAATCTCCTGTTTCTACGGTCATCACCTGGGATCCGCTCTCTTTGATCCCCTCTAAGACTCCCTGGCGGCGGAAAATTCCCACTGCCTCGTCTTCTTCCTCTACGCCTAAATAAGCGATCTTTCCACGGACCCTGCTTCCCATAAAACTTCCCATGGTCTTTCCTGCTGTGTAATCGTCCATAGTTACAGTAATTCCCTCTTCAAAGTTCTGGGCAAGAACTACTACCGGCACCGGCGAATTCATAAGAAGCTGCTTATGTTCCTCGGTAAGAGAAATGGCACTGAATAAAATACCGTCTACTTTCTGGGTAAAAAGGCGGTTGATATTTTCCAGTTCCAGCTTTGGGCTGTGATCTGAGTCCTTGATCAAAGCCTCATATCCCTGACTTCTCAGATAACGGCCAACGCTTGTGACCACACGGCTGGTCACTTTTGAGTTCAAAGTAGGGACGATCACACCAACTGTATTGCTTTCTTTGGCTTTCAGCCTTGCAAAACTGTTCGGGATATAGTTATTCTCTTTCACCACATTCTGGATCTTTTTTCTCGTCTCTTCTTTGATGCTTCCCCCGTTAAAATACCGGGATACTGTACTTTTGGTAACTCCCGCCAGCTCTGCAATATCAGCCATTGTCAGCTTTTCAGCCATGATGCATTTCCCTTTCTTTTTAAAAACCCCGGAGAGTTTTTACGCCCTCCGGGGTTGATTTAACCTAATCTATTCTAACTCACTTTGCAGGATGAATTAGTCATTTCCATAAAGTGCAACCAGCTTAGACAGATGCTCGTAACGCTCTTTTGCTTCTTTCTCGTTACGTGCGAACAGAGTAGCTGCTCTGTCTGGGTTCTTCATGGTTAAGGACAGGTAACGAACCTCGCCCTTTAAGAAGTCCTGATATCCTTCCATCTTAGGAGCCTTAGAATCTAAGGTGAACTTCTTCTCAGCAGCTGGGTTGTAACGGAAGTTGTTCCAGTATCCGCACTCAAGAGCCAGCTTCTCTTCGGTCATAGCCTTGTCCATACCCTTCTTGATACCATGGTTGATACATGGAGCGTAAGCGATGATCAGGGATGGTCCTGGATATGCTTCTGCTTCAGCCAGAGCCTTAACAGTCTGAGCCATATCGCCACCCATACAGATCTGAGCAACGTATACATAACCATAGCTCATTGCAATACCAGCAAGGTCTTTCTTCTTGGTCTCTTTACCGCCTGCAGCGAACTGAGCTACAGCACCGGTCTTAGTAGACTTGGAAGCCTGACCACCTGTATTGGAGTAAACCTCGGTATCGTAAACCATGATGTTAATATCTTTTCCGGAAGCCAGAACGTGGTCTACACCGCCGAAGCCGATATCGTAAGCCCATCCGTCACCACCGAAGATCCACTGGGATTTCTTAGCTAAGAAGTCCTTGTTAGCAACGATCTCTTTGCAGGTTGGGCAGTCAATGCCGTCTAATGCAGCAACTAACTTGTCAGTTGCAGTTCCGTTTAATGCGCCTACAGCGTAGGTATCTAACCATTCCTTGCAAGCAGCCTTAACTTCTTCAGAAGCGTTCTCGTTAGCCATTACAGATTCAACCTTGGACTTTAAGCCATCTCTGATAGCGTTCTGAGCCAGTAACATACCGTAACCAAACTCAGCGTTGTCCTCGAACAGGGAGTTATCCCATGCAGGACCCTGGCCCTTAGCGTTCATGGTGTAAGGTGTAGATGGTGAAGAGTTACCCCAGATAGAGGAGCATCCGGTTGCGTTTGCGATGTACATTCTGTCACCGAACAGCTGGGTGATCAGCTTAGCGTATGGAGTTTCACCACAGCCTGCGCATGCGCCGGAGAACTCAAGGAGAGGTTTCTTGAACTGGCTACCCTTAACAGTGTTCTCTTTGAACTTAGCGATAACTTCTTCCTTAACTGGCAGAGTCTCAGCGAAGTCGTAGTTAGCCTGCTCAGACAGACTAGCCTCTAATGGCTTCATTTCCAGAGCCTTGTTACCCTTCATACCTGGGCAAACGTTAGCACAGGAACCGCATCCGGTACAATCCAGAGCAGAGATAGCCATGGAGAACTTGTATCCTGGCATACCAGTCATATCCTTCATCTTCATATCTGCAGGAGCCTTAGCAGCTTCCTCAGCAGTCATAGCTACTGGACGGATAACAGCGTGTGGGCAGACATAAGAACAGAAGTTACACTGGATACAGTTATCAACGTTCCATACAGGAACCTTAACAGCGATACCACGCTTCTCGTATGCAGAAGAACCGGATGGTGTAGAACCATCAACGTAATCCTTGAATGCAGATACAGGCAGTGTGTTACCTTCCTGAGCGCTTACCTTGGTCTGGATGTTGTTTACGAAGTCTACAACTTCCTTTCTTCCCTCGGTAACTACCTTGTAGTCAAGTCCTTCATCTTCGCAGTTAGCCCAGCTTGCTGGAACTTCTACTTTGTGAACGCCCTTGGCACCAGCATCGATAGCTGCCCAGTTCTTCATAACAACGTCTTCACCCTTACGTCCGTAAGTTGCCTTTGCAGCAGCCTTCATCAGCTCGTTAGCCTTTTCAGCTGGGATGATTCCGGTCAGCTCGAAGAATGCGGACTGTAAGATTGTGTTGATACGTGTTGGTCCCATACCGGTCTCGATACCGATCTTAACACCGTCGATGGTGTAGAAGTTGATCTTGTGATCAGCGATGAACTTCTTAACCTGGCCTGGTAAGTGCTTCTCAAGGCCTTCCATATCCCATGCGCAGTTTAACAGGAAGGTACCGCCGTCAACCAGCTCCTGTACCATGTTGTACTTACGTACATAGGATGGATTATGACATGCTACGAAGTTAGCCTTGTGGATTAAGTAGGTAGACTTAATTGGGCTGTGTCCGAAACGCAGGTGAGACATTGTAACACCGCCGGACTTCTTAGAGTCATAATCAAAGTATGCCTGAGCATACATATCTGTATTATCACCAATGATCTTGATGGAGTTCTTGTTAGCACCTACGGTACCGTCAGCACCCAGACCCCAGAACTTACAGTTAGTAGTTCCTTCTGGAGTAGTAACTAATGGAGCACCGATCTCAAGAGACAGGTTGGTAACATCATCAACGATACCGATGGTGAATGGAGTCTTAGCTTCATTCTCATATACTGCTACGATCTGAGCAGGTGTGGTATCCTTAGAACCTAAGCCGTAACGTCCGGTTAAGATCTTAACCTGGTCAAACTTGCTTCCCTTAAGAGCAGCAACAACATCCAGGTACAGAGGCTCGCCAATAGCGCCTGGCTCTTTTGTTCTGTCTAATACGGAGATAGTCTTAACAGTTTCTGGAATAGCATCGATCAGAGCCTGTGCACAGAATGGTCTGTACAGACGAACCTTAACAACGCCGACCTTCTTGCCCTGCTTTGTTAAGTAGTCGATGGTCTCTTCAATGGTATCATTTACAGAACCCATAGCGATGATAACATGCTCTGCGTCTGCTGCACCATAGTAGTTGAACAGCTTATAATCTGTACCAAGCTTTGCGTTAACCTTGTCCATGTACTCCTGAACGATTGCTGGAAGAGCATCATAGTATGGGTTGCAAGCTTCTCTTGCCTGGAAGAAGATATCTGGGTTCTGAGCGGAACCTCTCTGGCATGGATGGTTTGGATTTAATGCATGCTTACGGAATTCAGCGATCGCATCCATATCAGCCATATCCTTCAGATCTTCGTAATCCCAGGTCTCGATCTTCTGGATCTCATGAGATGTACGGAAACCATCGAAGAAGTTGATGAAAGGAACTTTACCCTTGATAGCTGCCAGATGAGCAACTGGGGTTAAGTCCATAACTTCCTGTACACTGGACTCGCACAGCATTGCGCATCCAGTCTGACGACAGGCATAAACGTCGGAGTGATCACCGAAAATAGATAATGCATGGCTGGCAAGTGCACGGGCAGATACGTTAAATACGCCTGGCAGCTGCTCACCAGCGATCTTATAAAGGTTAGGGATCATCAGTAACAGACCCTGGGAAGCTGTGTAGGTGGTGGTTAAAGCACCTGCTGCCAGAGAACCGTGTACAGCACCTGCTGCACCAGCCTCAGACTGCATCTCTGTGATCTGAACTTCATGACCAAAAATATTGGTTCTTCCGTCTGTTGCCCACTCATCTGTAGCTTCAGCCATAGGTGAAGATGGGGTAATCGGATAGATAGCCGCTACATCAGTAAATGCATATGAAGCATGAGCTGCTGCATGGTTACCATCCATGGTTTTCATTTTTCTTGCCATTTTGATTTCCTCCTGCAATTAGTGAATGAAATATGTATATTATAGATATATAAGTATACATGTGGGTCTGTGCGGGAAACAAGCCCTCACAGACTGGCCTACGTTTATTATATCAATTATTCGTTAAAATGCAAATGTTTAATTCGTATTACTGCAAAAAATACAATGTATACAGTATAATTTGTGCATTTGTTCATATGTTTGTGATTTCGGCACGAGTTAGTCTTGGCAAACTCGTATAGAAATGGCAGGTGAGTTTTGTTAATATTTTCACCTGCCGTTTTATGGGGTTTTACTTATTTTTATACGTCCGCAAATAGGTTATTGGTTTTTTCTCTGTTCTATAATATTACCATCTGCATCATATTTAGTTTCTGAAATCCACTTGTGATTTTCATCATACTCTATTTCGTAAGAAATGCGGATATTTCTACTTGCATCATAATGTATTTCTCTGTCCAATGTATCCTTGTATTCATCAATGCCAATCTCTTTGGTCAGAACACGCCATTGCTTCTGGATTTCCTCGTAATTTCTCCCTAGACGGTCAATACTGAGAATATACAATAAATCTCCTGCTTTTAGTTTTCTCACCAACTTTTTGTAATATGATCGCTCAAAATCCTTTCCTGACTGCTTATCCATAAAGATTTTCTTTTCAGGTACGGAAACTTCCCGTAAAGCAGCAATCTGTCGATCTTCATTCTGATCGACACTGGATACCCGTACATATCCGTAAATGTTCATTCTAATTTTCCTCTACAATTTATCATTCATTATAAAAAACGTGAATTCCTAAAAGAAAAATGCAGGACAATGATAGACTGTGGAAGCACAAAATTAGACTCTGTCGTTAATTAAGGCTTATAATAAAAATAAGCAACAAAAAACCGCCTCATCAGCGATTCATTGTTGCTTACTATAATTCTCATTTTATAAAAACGACCCGGAACGGGATCGAACCGTCGACCTCCGCCGTGACAGGGCGGCGCTCTAACCAGCTGAGCCACCGGGCCATTAAAGGCATTTACATACCTTCAAAACCACATATTGAACTGTTGATCTTCCGAATTTCAAGTACAACTTTCTTTGCTTCAACTCCGCGGTGGTCATTCGAAAAATCTTCGATTTTCCTCATGTCATTGGCTTCGCCAATGTCTGAAGTCTTCCAGATCCGACCTTATGAAAGTAAACTTTCA
>NZ_QUCM01000013.1 GCF_003473545.1 Clostridium sp. AM22-11AC | reverse complement strand
TGGTTTTTTAAAAGGTGGGAGATATAGGCGAAATCCGGTTTATGGTCCAGCTCGCGGGATAAGATCCGGGCAATAAAGCGGTGTACATTTCCACCATTTAAAAATGGTACTACATTAATATATAAGTCTTTTTGCATGGCAGCCAGGTTAAAACCGCCGCCTTCACTGTCCATACGGCCTTTTGATACAGCTGCCACCCAGCTGGAAGTACCCAGGTTTACATTGTATTCGCCAGGGGCTAAGATACCACTGGCAAGAGTGGTAGCCCCGGCATCTCCGGTGCCTGCGTAGACTTTTGTTCCGGGCAGATAGCCGGTATCAGCAGCTCCCTTTTCTGCTATTACGCCTGCAAGTTCATGGGAATGGAGCAGTTTTGGAAATTTGTTTATATCCAGTCCGGCATCGTTTATAAGGTGCTCAGACCATGTTTTATGTTCCAGATCCATAGCTCCCGCAGTAGCGCAGGCCGTCATATCACCAATGAAATTCCCGGTCAGTCTTGCCACTACATAGTCTTTGGAACTGATGAGAAAAGCAGCTGCTTTTTCATAGATCTCCGGCTGATTTTCCTTTAACCACAAGATCTTTGCCAGAGGCATGGAACCGTCAAAATGGTTTCCTGTAATAGCGGTAATAGTATCGCTGCCAACTGCATTTTCAATGGCTTCTGCCTGTGCGCCAGCCCGTCCGTCAGAGTAGAGAATGGCATTTCCCAAAGATCTTAAGTCACTTCCAACTGGTATCACATCCTGCATCTGACCGGAAAAAATAAGAGCGGAAATGTCTTTGGCCGATATTTTATCTGTAAGAGCATGGGATAAGGCGCAGAAAGCACTGTACCATTCTTCCGGGTTCTGTTCCTTAAAACCATTTTTTTCTATAGTATGGATCACCTGGCTTCCTGTAAAAAACGGTTCTCCATCGTCACGTACAGCTACCGCCTTTACTGCGGTAGTTCCAATGTCAAAGGTTGCAACTAACATAATTTTACCCCCTAAGTCAATTCTTTCCGGCCCCTATTTTCTGGATCACAACTGAAATAACCCAAAATTTAATAAGCATACGGAAAGGGAGGTAGTGATATGGCAAGACCGAAGAAGAAAGCAGAAGATAAAGCCGTCAGACAGAGCGTGAGCATGGATCCTGTGCAGCTCCGGCAAGTAGTGGCTTACTGCCAGAAGAATGAAAGAACCATAGCGTGGCTGATAAAAAAGGCTGTTGCAGCCTTCCTGGAGGCAGAGGATAAAGTTGCATAAAATTAATAACGTTATGCAGTAAAACTGAAATTTAGTGGAGAGATTTTATGACATACAAAGGTTATGAAGCAAAAATCGAATATGATTCCAAAGAAATGATATATGTGGGAACTCTTTCTAACTGCTCTGATTTGGTAAGTTTTCATTCCTCCAATATACGCGATTTGCGGGAAAAATTTCGTTTAGCGGTGGATAATTACCTGGCATTATGTGAAAAAACTGGAAAGATACCAAGATAGGAAGAAAAAATGAATAAAGTTAATTTATATGAATTGTACGACAGAAATACGTACTGCGGAATGTATACGAGCAAACAGTTGCGAGAAATGCTGCAAGTGAGCAGCCAAAACATCTCGGTAGCAGCTCGTTTAAATAGTCTGATAAAAAGAAGATATAGATTGAAACACTTTGAAATTGAATGTGAAGTAGCTCTAAATAAATACAGTGCACAGCTTTGTGCAGATTGGGATGAAACAAGGACCAGGATGCTTAAAGGTGATGGCAAATGGTTTAGAGAAGAAAGGAGAAAAGCCGATGGAAACAGAACACAGTAACAAAAAAACAGGCAGATCATTAACCGCCCAAGGTACCATGATCCGCCGTTCTGCTTAAGATAAGTATATCATATATACCCTTCTTAAGCAAGGAAAAGGAGGATATCTATGACAAATGAGAATGTTAAAACACAGGTTATTAATGATGTAATCGTTGCCATGTCAGCATATATTGCTGCTGATTTAATCCAAATTCTGGAGCGCGTGATAGTTGACAAGACGATAGATGTGGTTATGGAAAGAATCAATACGCTACCGGCAGAGATTAAGGATAGTGTGGATCAACAGAATGAGTACATAATAAAACTCTTTTTATATAAGAAGAAAAAGCTTCGTGAAGGGACTAAATATGGTTATATGGCATCAATCAAACGCCTGATCACGGTGTTGGACAAGCCATTGGTGCAGATGGATGAGCATGATATATTTTACTATCTCAATTGGTATGAGAACCGGAATGTACCAGTAACCGGACGAAAAAATCAGAACTCAACTTTGAATAGCGAAAGAAGGTATTTGTCCGCTTTCTTTTCCTGGATGCGGAAAGAAAAGCTTATAACTGTAAATCCAGTTGAAGCAATCGAGCCATTAAAGGTGCAGAGAAAGCCTATAGATTTTTTTACACCGGAAGAAATGGCACGTTTAAGAGACAGTTGCTGGACCTTACGGGAACGAGCCTTAATTGAAGTACTGCGCAGTACCGGGGCACGCGTAGGAGAAATTGTTGAGATAACTGTTGACCAGATCAACTGGGAAACAGGGGATATTTTGATTCTAGGTGAAAAAAGTAACCGGTATCGGACCATATATCTGGATCCAGATGCTTTATACCATTACAAAAAATATTGGAACTCTAGGACAGACAACAATGAACATATGTTCGTATCAAAGAGCAAGCCTTATAAGCCAATAGGGACATCTTCGGTACGGACAATCATGAAAGAAATTGCGGAACACGCAGGTGTGACAAACCGGTGTTATCCTCACAAGATGAGGAAGACACTGGGAATGGAGTTGAAAAACAGAGGCGTAGATATAGGAACGATCCAGGAAGTCCTGGGTCACGCGGATTCTAAAGTAACGAGTATGTACTATGCTCAATCAACACCGGACACGTTGAGGATGATTAGAAAAAGGGCAGTTTAATAGAAAAAGGATTGGGGCCTGTAACGGGCCCCATAAAAAAGGTCAGGGGGAAATCCTCTTTGCCGTCCTTGTAATGGGTATTAACAAACGGAAGAAATCTCGTAAATATTTAGGAACTAAAGAGGAGCAGCATGAAGCACTACGATAACTATGATTACGAATCAGCATTTAATCAACAGGCAGATAAGTTAAAAGAATGGGAGATTGAAAAGCTGATTTCTGAGCAGCGGGTGAGCTGCCTTTATAGGACAACGACGAATAGATCTAAAAATCTGGTGAGTGGTGATGAGTTGCTAGAGTCACAGGTGTATCCATCTTTCCTGAGAAGGGGAGATATGCCGGCAACTCTGAAAAAAAGAGAGACCAAACCGTCACAGAAAAATCTGAATGATAGGAATTCCAGACGGTATTGCATCAGACTGGCCTGCATCAATTTTGGAGTAGATGATATCTGGGCAACATTTGGTTGGAATGATGAGTACATGCCGGGGGATGCCAAAGCTGCTATCAAGGACATAAGAAATTTTATTACGAGGATAAACTACCGCAGAAAAAAGAATGGCCAGAAAAATATTAAATACATATACATCCTGGCATTCGATGGAAAAGTCCGTCCACATTTCCACATCCTTATGACAGGAGAGGGTGTGGATCGTGATGAGCTGGAAGATATGTGGAAAAAGTGTGACCGAAAAAATACTCGGAGAATTAAGCCAGATGAGGATTTTTTGATTACAGGATTGGCAACATACATTACGAATAATCCCCGAGGTACAAAAAGATGGTGTGCCTCCAAGAACCTGAAAAAGCCACCGGAACCGACCAGAAGTTACGGAAAGTTCCGCAGAGGGAAAGTGAACCGGATGGTAAAAAATGATGATACCATGCGACAGGAAATGGAAAAAGCCTATCCAGGATATAAGTTCCTCGATGCAGAGGTTAAATACAATCCGGATCTGGCGATGTTTTACATCTATGCCCGGATGATCAAGCATGGATCCTGTGAAGATATGCAGAAAGGGGGAAAGAGAAGAAAGGGGGCGTTGCAAGTTGAATTATAGTGTACGGGTAAGATGCCCTTACTATGAGACTATGGCAAGTGACACAAAAAAGCAGGCAACAATAACCTGCCAGAACATATGCTGCAATCTGGGGTTTGAGATCAAAAACCAGATCGTTTTTACGTGCCATGAAGAAAAAAGCAACTTTGCCGGGATATTTTGCGAAGATATGTATGAGACATGCCCTTACTTTAAGGGAATCTATAAAACACAAATGGAGGATGAGAAGAAATGAAAAAGAAAATGAGCTTAATGGAGAGAGTGAAGATTGCAGAACGGAGAGAGGCAGAGGCAAAACGCCAGGCAGAGAGGGACAGAAAAAGATTTATGGAGGCAGATCTGATTGCAAAAGGAGCCATGGTTTGGGTGTCAGCTCTGGCAAGAAGAGAAGGCCCAGTGATCCATGTGAGCGCTGAAGAGATTGAAAAAGCAAGAGCGGGAAAATATAAATGCCGTATGGTAGCAGATGGATCTGTTGATATGGTGGAAGAAGGATATTTTGAGAAATTTTATGAGTAAACACAATCGGACATGCTGATGTGCGCATACATGCGCGCGCGGTAAGTTAGTAGAGAAGCCCTGATATAGGGCTTTTTTGCGTGGGAAAAACCGGACAAAGGTGGGGTGGTAGAGAAGGGACAGGAAAAAATATAAAATTGATGCTATGAGGTGGTGATATGGCGGAAAAGAAGCGAAAAGCAGCAGGCCGCCAGAAATGGCGGGAATGGGCAGAAAGTGAAGAGCATCAGGCGGTTCTGTCAGCTTGGGCAAGAGCCGGAATGACAGATGAAGAAATAGCAAAGCAGATAGGGATAAGCAGATCCACGCTGGCGGAATGGAAAAAGAAATATGCACCAATTAATGCGGCGCTGGCAACCGGGAAAGACTTTGCGGATCGTCTGATCGAGAACAGTTTGTACAAAAAGGCCATTGGCTTTTATGCAAGGGAGCAAAAGGCTTTTAAAGTTAAGACTGTAGAATATGACGAAGCAACAGGAAGAAAGATAAAAGAGTTTGAAGAATTAAAGACGGCGGAAGAGGTCCACTATTTTGAACCGGATATAAAAGCAATCATATTCTGGCTGAAGAACCGTAAACCGGATATCTGGAAAGAAAAAGTTGCAGAGGCTATGGCAGATGATGAGGGAACTGGTGTTATTGTTTTGACGCCAACCCAGGTGGAGCAGATCAGCAAGGAAGTAAAAAAGGATGAGTAACCCAAGAATTGTATGGGCACCGCAGCCACGACAGGAAATTATGATGTCACGTCCAGAATTTGAGGCTTTATATGGTGGAGCTGCTGGCGGTGGAAAGAGTGATTATTTAGTGGCAGAGGCATTGAGACAAGTCCAAATACCCCAGTATCGCGCAATCATTTTCCGAAAGACTTACCCTGAGCTGGAAGATATCATAAGCCGCAGCCATGAGCTTTACGGTTCAGCGTTCCCGAGAGCGAAATACAACGAAAGTAAGCATGCCTGGAGGTTTCCATCTGGTGCAATGATCTACTTCGGGCAAATGCAGCACACAAAGGACAAGCTTAAATACCAGGGCAGACATTTTGATTTTGTAGGATTCGATGAGTTAACGCATTTTGCGGAAGAAGAGTATATGTATCTCTTTTCCCGCGTTAGATCATCAGCACCTGGATTGAGAACATACATCAGGAGTACGGCGAACCCAGGCGGCCCAGGACATCCGTGGGTAAAAGCACGATTTGTGAGCATAGCAAAGCCGGAGACTAAGATTGTGCAGGAAGTGAATATCACCAAACCATCCGGTGAGGTGATAAAGCGTACCAGAGACAGGATATTTATCCCTAGCTCTGTGTTTGATAATAAGGCTTTGCTGGACAACAACCCGGAGTATATCGCATCACTGGCTATGCTGCCAGAAGCAGAAAGAAATGCGCTTTTGTATGGTGATTGGGATTCGTTCAGTGGACAGGTATTCTCAGAATGGAAAAATGACCCGTCAAATTATGAAAGCCGAGAATGGACCCATGTTATTGAGCCGTTTAAGATACCGGAAGGATGGCTGATCGGAAGAAGCTACGACTTTGGATATGCTAAACCGTTCTCAGTTGGCTGGTATGCTGTCGATTATAGCGGATGTGTGTATCGGATCCGTGAGCTGTATGGTTGCAAAGAGGGACAGGCAAATGTAGGACTGGAAGTGGATCCCGCAGAGCAGGCGCGGATGATCCGGGAAGTAGAAGAGACTGATCCAAACCTTAAGGGAAGAAAAATAGCAGGCATAGCAGATCCATCAATCTTTGATGTGAGCAGAGGCGATTCTATAGCGGACATCATGGCCCGAAATGGAGTGTACTGGAGCCCAGGCGATAATCATCGAATTGCCGGGAAAATGCAATATCATTACAGACTGGCATTTAATGCAGATGGACATCCGTTATTTTACGTTTTTAACACATGTAAGGGATTTATAAGGACAATCCCACAGCTGGTATATGATGCAAAGAACGTAGAAGATATTGACACTACACAGGAAGATCATATTTATGATGAGTGCAGATATTTCCTGATGCAGTACCAGATCGCAAAGCGTGCGAATGTAAAGAAAAAACCGCCGCTGGATGATCCTTTGGATCTGTATAAGGCAGAACGTGAAAAAGCATATAAAATCATTAGGATTTAGGAGCGAAAATGGACGAAGAACTTGTAAAAAAGAAAATTGGTAAAAAAGAAGTAGATGATGCTTATGCCAGGTTGCAGAAGTATAAAGAGGGAAAAGCAGCATTAGAAACAAGAATTGTAGGTGCAGAGGAATGGTGGAAGAATAACCACTGGCAGCGCTTTAACAGTGAATTTCGCAACGCAAATGATCCCCAGCCAGTGAGCGCATGGCTTTTTAACAGCCTGATTAATAAACATGCGGATTTTATGGACAATTATCCATGCCCGGCTATTCTTCCCAGAGAACAGTCAGATGAGGATACAGCAAAAATCCTTTCTCAGGTGGTGCCGGTTATACTGGATCAGAATAATTTTGAGCAAGTATACAATGACTGCTCTTGGGATAAGCCCAAAACTGGGACAGCCATTTACGGGGTCTTTTGGAACAAAGAAAAAGAAAACGGCTTAGGAGACGTTGATGTAAAATGCCAGGATATCATGAATATCTACTGGGAGCCTGGTATAAAGGACATACAGCGATCAAAGGATGTGTTTACAACAGAACTTATGGACCTGGATGAGCTAAAAGAAGCATATCCAGAACTCGAAGATAAAACAGTAGGCACAGGCGAACTGATAAAGTCAGAGTATATCTATGATGAGAACATCGATACAAGCAACAAGGTGCAGGTCATTGACTGGTACTACAAAAAAAGAATACTGCTTGCAACTGGCGGAGTTAAGACGGTGCTGCACTACTGCAAATTTATTCCGGGAATTGTGTTGTATGCATCTGAGGATGATGAAACATGCACTAATGGATGGTATGAGCATGGGAAATATCCGTTTGTATTTGATGTAATGTTCCCGGAAAAAGGTTCTCCAGCAGGGTTTGGATACCTGGATGTAATGGTAAATCCCCAGGAATATATAGACAAGCTGGATTCGGTGATACTCAAGTCTGCAAATTTGAGCAAACCGAGATATTTTGTATCGTCAGGATCAAATGTAAATGCAGAGGATTTTGCTGATTTAAGCAAAGATTTGGTGGAAGTATCTGGAACAATGGACGAAACCAAAATTAAGCAGATCCAGCCGCCACAGCTACCGGAATATGTTATCAACATGCGAACACTCAAAGTGGATGAGCTGAAAGAAACAAGCGGAAACCGGGATTTTTCTCAGGGATCCACAGCATCGGGAGTAACTGCGGCTTCAGCTATCGCAGCATTGCAGGAAGCAGGAAGTAAACTGAGCCGGGATATGATCAAAACTAGCTACACCGCACATGCAGAGGTTGTGACACTGATTATTGAGCTTATCAGGCAGTTTTATGATCTGCCTCGTTGCTATCGGATCACTCAGTCGAATGGTGATGCACAGTATGTGATGATGGATAAGAGCGAATTACAGGAACAGACAGCAACAATGATGGACGGGGAAATATTGACCAGAAGACCAGTGTTTGATGTCAAAATATCAGCACAGAAGGCAAGCCCGTATAGCAGGATCGCAAACAACGAACTGGCAAAAGAACTCTTTGGTATGGGACTGTTTAATCCTCAGCTTGCGGATCAGGCCCTTGCGGTAGTATCTATGATGGATTTTGATCGTAGAGAAGAAGTGATTAAAAAGATATCAGAGAATGGCACCATGTATCAGGAGATCCAGCAGTTGCAGCAGATATTAGCGCAGCTTGCACCGATGGTTGCTGAAATGACAAATAGACCGGATCTGATCCAGGCTGTTAATGGATTGATTGGAAACAACCAGATGGCTATGACAGATGTGAATGTAAACCAGGGAAATAGCATAAAGACAAATTCTTTAGGACAGGCAGTGAATACAGATACCAGCCAGGCAGGAAAGGCCAGGGAAAAGGCAGCTACAGCAACGGAGGTAAACCAGTGACAGAGATTACATTTGAAAACGTGCCAGGATACTTCCGTTTGAAGGTGGAAGGTCATGCCGGATACGGATGCGCTATGGGACTTCCGGAAGGACATGATATTGTTTGTGCTGCAGTATCTGCCATTGGACAGACGGCAGCGCAGTGTATGATCGACCTGGGAGAAGAGAAAGCAGTAGTGATACAGGACTTGCAGATCAAAGAGGGATTGATAGACATTCGTGTATTGGTCAAGAAGAAAGCACAGAAGCGTTTGAACGCGATGGTTTATACCATACAGAGAGGGTATGAAACATTAAGCAAATCTTACCCGGAATTTGTCCATATGAACGCAAAATCTGGGGTGGTAGAGAAGAAAAAATGAATGTGATACCATGAAAACAGAACGCGCGGGAAAGACCGCTGAATTTTGGACACGCAGGAAAGACTGCTGAGAGGAGCAAAATGAAGAGAATCATCGAAATGAACTTAAGACTTTTTGAAGGTGAAGGCGGTGGAGCCGGTGCGGCAGCACCAGCAGCAGACCAAACGGGAGAAAATGTCCAGAACACCACTGGAAGCGCTGGGGCAGAGGAAGGCCAGGAACTGGAAGAAACACCGGAAGAGCGGCAGGCAGGTTATGAAAAATTCAAGGAAAAGTATCGTGATCTGTATGGTAAAGACGTAAAAAGCCATATCGACCGAAGATTTAAGGATGAGCAACGGCTGCATGAACAGCTTGATTCATATACGCCTTTGATGTCATTGCTGTCTGAAAGATACGGAATCGAAGACGGAAATGTAGCAAAGATCATGGAAGCCATCGACAATGATGAATCTTTCTGGGAAGAGCAGGCTCTTAAAGAAAACATGACTGTTGAACAGCTGAAAAGAATGAGAAAGACAGAGGCTCAGAATAGACAGCTGGTTGAAAGCGCCCAGAGAGCGCAGCAGATTAGGCAGAGGGATGATATCTATGCCAGATGGGACCGAGAGGCTGAGCTTTGTAAGCAGCATTTCCCAGAATTTGATATGGCAAAAGAATGTGAGAATGAGACTTTTACCAGGCTGTTGGGTGCCGGAGTGGAAGTCGAAAACGCCTATAAAGCAGTTCATTTTAACGAGATTACACAAGGGTTAATGGCCCAGACAGAGAGAGATACGAAGAAAAAAGTTGCGGATTCAATCCGATCTGGCAATGGCAGACCGTCCGAAAATGGTGTGGGTGCCGGTAGCGCAAATGGAACGAAAGTGAGTGCATGGGATTTATCACATGAAGAGTTCCGCAAAGTCATGGAGCGCGCAGCCAGAGGGGAGACCATTACGATGTAGAAAGGAAAAAGCATGAAAAAGACTATTATTTACATGAATCTTAGATTATTTGACGCACCGGCGAATACAACTACAGCATCGGGTATGTCTGTAGAAATGAAGACATTTTATGATCGCAATCTGATCGAGAATGCAGAACCGGAACTTGTGCATGATCAGTGGGCACAGACAAGAAACATTCCAAAAAATGGTGGTAAGACCATTGAGTTCCGTAAGTATGATCAGCTGCCGAAAGCAATGACACCATTGACCGAAGGCGTAACACCGACCGGTAAAGAGATGAACGTTACCAAGATCGAGGCAACGGTAAAGCAGTATGGTGATTTCATTGAGCTGTCAGATTTACTGATCTTAACAGCGATCGATAATAACATTGTTGAAGCAACCACCTTAATTGGATCTCAGGCAGGCAGAACCCTGGATACAATTTCGAGAGAAGTACTGGCAGCTGGAACTAATGTGCAGTATGCAGAGGGGCAGGTTACCTCCAGAGCGGCTTTAACTCCTGAAATGAAACTGACAGTTAAGGCTGTTAAAAAGGCAGTTCGATTCCTCAAAAAGCAGAACGCAAAGAAAATTAACGGATATTACTACGGAATCGTACATCCAGACTGCTCCTACGATCTTACAGAAGATGCGCGCTGGATCGATGCGGTTAAGTACAAAAATCCAGAAAGAATTTATAACGGGGAGATTGGAGAGATTGAGGGCGCTAGATTTGTTGAAACCACTGAAGCTAAAATTTGGGCTAAGGCTGGAGCTGCAAAAAGCACATCTGACACTACAAAGATTGATGTGTATGGAACTTTAATCTTTGGTGCAAATGCATATGCGACTACCAAGATTGAAGGTGGTGGTTTAAAGACCATTATTAAACAGCTGGGAAGTGCCGGAACAGGTGATCCGCTGGATCAGAGAGCTACTGTGGGCTGGAAGGCGCTCAAAGTAACTGAAATCTTAACAGAGGCTTATATGATCCGTATTGAGACAGCATCTACATTTAGCGATGGAGAAGCGAACTAAGGAGGTTTAAAAACATGGGAAGAACTGCAAAGGTAGAGGATGCAGTAGTAGAACAGGCTGCGGTAGAGGATGCAGTAGTAAAGCAGGATGCAGAGCCACAGAAAAAGGGAGAGAAGCTGATCAGATTCAAGATCCCGTTGGGAAGTGCAGATAAGGATCGTGCAGATGTTTTTGTTGCAGTAAACGGAAAGTCTTATCTGATTAAGCGTGGAGTACCAACAGAACTTCCGGAATCTGTTGTAGAGGTTCTGGAAAATGCAGAAGCTCAGCGTGAATATGCGATTGAGATTGAAGAAAGCGCAAGATACAAGGAGTAACTGAAAGGGGGCGGAAGATATGATAACTGTACGGGGAAGAGAATTGGTGATCCCGGTAGCAGAAAGACAGATAGGGACACAGTTCGATAACAATTCAGAAACCAGACAGTTTAAGATCAACCGCCTCACTGTAGGCGGTATTGACATATCTAACCTGGATTTTCGTATTGATCTGAGATACGGAAAGGAAACTAAGGATACTGATGTACTTGAAAAAGAAATAACAGATGAGCATGTGATATTGACATGGACCGTGAGTGCTGCAAGTGTACAGCAGATAGGCACGGTATGGATCGCTCTTCGTGGATCTGATGATTTTGGAACCATAAAGTGGGCAACGAATCAGGGGTTTTTGTATGTTGGAAAGACTATAAACACGCCAGATGGTGCACAAACGGCGCTTTCTGAACTGGAAAAACTGGAAAAACGGATTGACCAGAAGACTGAATCAATGGATGCTGCGGAAAGCAGCAGGGTGGAAGCAGAAAAGATCCGCCAGGAAAATGAATCAGCCAGGCTGAAAAATGAAGCAGAGTGGCAGAAGCAGGGTGAAGCTGCGGTAGAAGCGGCTAAGACAGCGACCGCAGCGCAGAGTGCAGCCAGTGCCAGTGCAAAGGCAGCGGCCGGAAGTGCTGGAACAGCTGGTAGCGCAGCACAGACAGCAACAGAAGCTGCCAGTGCAGCCAGTGCCAGTGCAAAGGCAGCATCCGGAAGTGCTGGAACAGCCAGTAGTGCGGCACAGACAGCGACCACAGCACAGAATGCAGCCAGTGACAGTGCAGAGGCGGCATCCGGAAGCGCAGAAACAGCCAGTAGTGCGGCACAGACAGCGACCGCAGCCCAAAGTGCAGCCAGCACCAGTGCAGAGGAGGCAGCTGGAAGCGCAGAGGCAGCCAGTAGTGCAGCTCAGACAGCTACCCAAAAAGCATCAGAGGCTAGTAGTAGTGCATCCGCAGCAGCATCTGATGCAAATGTGGTAAAAGGGCTGATACAGGGGCTAGGCGGATTTGACGGAAAAGCATCGTCTGTATCAGCTGTGGATCTTTTAGGATTATTAGGTAAGGAAAATGCGACAAGTACGGTCCAGGCGTTGATCGATGTGATAGCGGATAAGGTGCTAAATCAGCTGTTATTAAGAAGCAATGTGGTAAACAATGCATTAACAACGGAAGAAGGCTATGCACTGGATGCACGTATGGGAAAGTCCTTGCAGGATCAGATCACCGCTCAAAATAGTAATTTAGATTCGGGATATTTTAAAATAAAAGTTAAGACTACAACGATTGTTTTAATTATCGAAGAGTTTACCTTTACAAATGGAGTAGCAACTAAGACACTTCAATCTATTTTTGGAAACATTCCTACATATGCTAGCGGTATATGTCAAACAAAAGTTGAAGATAGCAGTGTTTACAATTTTACAGCAGTAAAAGACGGAAATAATTTAAAAATTGTAACAGCTGGTTCTACATTTTCCGGAAAAAAATGGGTAACTATGATAATTTTTGGTACGGCTTAATCTACAAAAAGATTGTTTGCTATTGGAATACAAGTCTTTGCAACTGATAAATTAAGATGCTGACAAGGATACATACCGTTTTATGATTTGTCCATCATAAAAGAAAACAAGGGTTAATTTAGATAATGTTGTATCAATTTCCATTCTAGTAATGCTCTTTCCCGCAACCATTATCGGTGAAGTATAAGGAACGCCATCAATCGTAAACGTTACTCCATTATTATTAGCATTCAAGACTACTTTGGAAATATGATTATCTGTGTTGAGTTTGTTTGTTCCAAGAGTTTCTAAATTACTATGTAAGCAAACCAGAAAAAGAAAGGAAAGGTGAATAAATATGAGCAATGCTGAATTTATTCGCATTTGTAAAGAAAAGGTATGTGCTTATACCAATGAGCACATGGATAAGACAGATAAGAAAAAAATCACAGTAGATGATGTGTATGTGGTTTGGTGCTGCAAGACATTACAGAACCACAAAGCATTATTAAGCACTACCGCTCCGGATGGAATGTATTATGAGTTTACATATAATGGGGACAAAGATGAACTTTATATGGATGCTTATAAAAAATGGGAAAATATTTGTTACAAAATGTAAGGAGAGAGAAAAATTATGAAGAAAGCAATGCTTAGTCAGCCAATGGCTGGAAAAACAGATGAAGAGATTATTGCAACTAGGGAACAGGCAATCAAGGTCCTGGAAGCCAAAGGCTATGAAATTGTAAACACCTTGTTTACTGATGAATGGTACAGCAATGAAAAGATGAAAGAACGTGGAGTGGTACAGATTCCTCTTTGCTTTCTTGCTAAAAGTCTGGAAAATATGTCACTTTGTCATGCAGCTTATTTCTGCAAGGGTTGGGAAAATGCCAGAGGGTGCCGGATTGAGCATGATGCAGCAGTAGCTTATGGGTTAGATGTGATTTACGAAGCGTAAGTTAAAGGAGAAAAAATGAACAAAGACAAAATTGTTTTAAAAAATGAAACAGCTGTTGAACTGGAAGCAGCTGCCAGTCTTGAAAACATGAAAGCTGTATTCGAAGATATGACAGCAGTAGATCAGTTTTGGAAGAGATGCACAGATGAGAACATGTCTGAGGTGCGGATCCTGAATGGTGAAGGCTTGACCGTAGGTGCATACAAAGATATGTGTCTGATGTCACCGGCGTTTACTTTGGACAAAACCGAAGATGGAAAGATCATGGCAACATTTGGTATTCGTGAGCTGACAGATATCGAAAAACTGAAAGCACAGGTTTCCGCTAATACCGAAACATTAGCAGTCCATGACGGAGCTATTGGAGATATGGGAGCAGTAATGAGTGCTATGGCAGACCAGGAAGGAGTGACATCATAATGGGCAGGTATTATGGATTAAAAATCAGATCTGGAGAAATGACACTGGAGCAGGTGCCAAAACTCTGGAAAAAAGTAACAGAAAAGTGGTTAAAGGAAAATCCAGAGAAAAGTGAGTGAGGTAAATGAAGTTGGAAAGATTTAAAGCAATATTTATCACTATAATGAGTGCAGCATTTGCCTATCTTGGAGTATTGGCAGTACCGGTGTTTGCTCTCGTAGCACTGAATTTTACTGATTATATAACCGGAATAGTTGCATCGAAGTATCGTCAGGAACATGTGACAAGCTACAAGGGGATTCGAGGCATTTGTAAAAAAATCGGAATGTGGATCCTGATCGGTGTAGGATGGCTCATGGATAGGATGATCATATATGCAGGACAATATATAGGGTTGGACATAAAAATACCGTTTGTGATTGCTACCGTAGTAGCTGTTTGGCTTATTTGCAATGAGATCATATCCATCCTAGAGAATTTACTTGATATTGGTGTTGCTATGCCTCCGTTCCTGATGCCGCTTGCAAAAGCAATTAAAGGTCAGGTCGAAGACAAAACAAAATTGGAGTGACACATCTTTAGGCTTAGGATATCCTAAGCCTTTTTTAATAGGAGGTACACATGAAAATTTCAGAGAATGGTTTGAAACTGATAAGAAGCTTTGAAGGATGCAGATTAGAAGCTTATAAGTGCCCGGCAGGAGTATGGACCATTGGTTGGGGACACACAGGAAATGTAAAAGCAGGTCAGAGGATTACACAGGCAGAGGCAGATAAGATGTTGACGGATGATATGGGACCATATGAGCGCAATGTAGACAAATATGGAACGAAATACATGTGGAATCAAAATGAATTTGATGCCCTGGTATCATTTGCATACAATGTAGGATCTATAGATCAGTTGACAGCAAAAGGAACCAGATCGCGGGCTGAGATATCAGAAAAGATCCTGGCATATAACCGCGGTGGTGGTAAGATTTTGGCTGGCCTGACCAGAAGAAGACAGGCAGAACAGAAGCTATTTTTAACTCCAATAAGCGAACAAAAGAAAAAAGGATGGCAGCAAGAGGATGGAGATTGGAAGTATTACCTCGGAAACGGGGAGCCTGTAAGAAATGACTGGTATTGGTACGATGATAAATGGTACTGGTTTGATGGTGCAGGAAGAATGGTCAAGAATACCTGGTATAAATACAAAGATAAATGGTATTACCTTGGCGCGGATGGAGCTATGCTGACCGGTCAGCAAACTATTGATGGGAAATGGTACGTGCTGAATGAAGATGGAGCTATGGTTACAGACCCGGTAACTTTAACCCCTGACCAGGATGGAGCGCTTACCTGGCCGGGACTGAAAGAGTAGGTGCTTATATGACAGTAAACGATTTGATTAGTGATATCACATCTTTAAGAGGGCAGCAGTATGGTACAGACATGATCATGGGATGGATCAATGAAATTGAGGGACAGGTCATTGAAGAAGTAATCAACCGGGCGGAAGGATATAATCTGGAATTTATTCCAATGGAATATGAAAAAGACCAGGATAAAAAATTAAGTATTCCGGATCGGTTCAAGGATGTCTATGTTAATTATATGCTTTCAAAGATTGATTATCACAATGAAGAAACTGAACGCTATAACAATGACGTTGTAATGTACAACTCCGCTTATGATGCATATGCTGCATGGTTCAGGCGCTGCAATCGGGCAAAAAAAGCACCGTTATTTTCCAAATTTTAAGGAGGAGCTTTAATGGGACGATTACCAATGCTGACAATGACACCGAGAGGGGACAGCAAACAGATAGGATCATTTGGGGGACTGAACAAAGGTCTTGTAATTGGAGAAAATGAGTTTTCGGACATGAAAAACATGTCTTCAGATGTTTTCCCGGCGATAGCGGTCAGAAAGCCAAGAGGAGAAATCCTGAAAAGTTTATCAAAACCTCATGGGATCATTTATAAAAATGGTTTGGCCTATGTGGATGGGACAAAGCTGTATTACAAAGATAAAGAAATTGCAACAGTCCAGGATACAGATAAGCAGCTGGTGAGTTTGGGAGCCTATATTGTGGTATTCCCGGATAAAATTATGTATAACACATCCACTGGAGAAAAGACAGCATTAGAGGCTTCCTGGAGCCAGGCTGCAACAGCAACATTTGCACAGACGACAACCGGAAGTACCATGGTAAAGATTAGTTGTACCGGAATCGGAAAGCAATTTAATCAGTTTGACGGTGTGGAAATATCCGGTTGTACAAACAGTAGCTTTAACAAGACTACGGTGATTCAGGAAAAAGCAGATGACTACATTGTGATCATAGGTGATCTATCATCCAGCTTTACTCAGGAATCTGGGCTAAAGCTTACCAGAAAAGTACCGGATATGGATTATATTTGTGAGAATGGCAACCGCTTGTGGGGCTGCTCCAGCGCAAATCATGAGGTATATGCAAGCAAGCTGGGAGATCCAACAAACTGGAATGCGTTTGAAGGGATCAGTACAGATTCGTATGCGGCTACAGTTGGATCAGATGGAGATTTTACAGGCTGCCTGTCTCATATGGGATATGTGCTGTTTTTCAAGGAAGATACGATCCATAAGGTTTATGGAGATAAACCAAGTAATTTTCAGATCAATACATCATTCCCGGTCAGAGGTGTTGCAAAAGGGTGTGAGAAGACAGCATGTGTTGTAAATGAAACATTATTGTATGTGTCCAGGAGCAATGTATGCAGTTTTGACGGAGCGTATCCGGAATCTGTATCGGATGCACTGGCAGAGGTACGGTTTCAGGGCGGTGTGGCTGGTCAGCATAACGGAAAATACTATGCATCGTTACAGGATGTATCAGGGCAGTGGAATATCTATGTGTATGATTTAAAAAAGGGTATGTGGCACAAAGAAGATGATATGCAGGCTTTGTTTATGGCATACGGAGAAGGACAGCTATACTGTGTTGATTCCACAGGAAAACTTTTTACAATCAGCGGTTCAAGGGATGAGCAGATAGAGTGGATGCTAGAGAGCGGAGACCAGTTGGATGAAAGTGTGGAGTATAAGTTCTTAAAAAGACTGCTTTTTAACTTGAAACTGGATCCGGGAAGTGAAGTGGACGTATTTATAAAATGCGACAGTGAACCAGAGTTTGAAAAGAAAATTTCTTTTACTTCTCAGGGATATAGAACGCAGGTGCTTAATATAACCCCAGCCAGATGCCAGAGATACCGGTTCCGTCTGGAAGGAAAAGGACCGGCAGTTTTGATTGCTATGAGTAAATATATAGGATATGGGAGTGATATTCATGGCAGTATTTAAACCCATGATTATTCAGAAAAATGAAACAGACATAGGAAAAGTTGTACGGCAGTTATACCGGTTTAGTGAGGATCTCAAATATACGATTTCAAATTTGAGCCTGGAAGATAACATTTCAAATGATGTTTTAAATTCTATTACGGATAGAAACAACAAAGTAAGAAAAATCCAGTTTTCAACGGATGCGCTGAACATTGAATATGATGATTATGCTTCATCTGTACAGACTAAGTTATCCCAGTCTTCGGAAAGTATTCAGTTGTTGGTAGCAACAGGGAACGTTGTCCATGAAATGCTTACCAGAATGGAGATGTATGGAGAATATATCCGACTAACTAGCGGACACCTGATTATCGATGCCCAAAATATGAAGTTAGATAAGCCTGGAAATGCATATTTTTCTGGAAATATAACGGGTGGATCTATCAACATCAACAATCGTTTTGCAGTATCTCCTTCCGGCGATGTGTACATAGATGATGCTCTGACTACAACTACCTTAAATCCTGCGAAAGCTATCGTGGCTGCTAATATGGAAATTTACAATGATGATGATTACATCAACGTTATTGGGAAAGCAGCTACATGCAGCGAACTTTATGTGTCTGAAAATCTGAACTGCCGGAAGGTGCGGTACACGTCAGACAAAAGGAAAAAACAATGTATTAAAGATATTGAGAAAGCGGATTTTGCTGGACTGATACCGGTATCGTATTCTTTTCGAGATTCAGGCAATAGGGCGATAGGATATATTGCACAGGACGTCTACCTGACACAGGAGAACGGAAAAAATGCTTTAGGGGTAAATCGGTCGGGTAAATATTTAGAACTGCCGTATGTGGCTTATAGTGCGTTGTACGCAAAAGGAATACAGGAGAATCAGAAAAGAATAAACAAATTAAAAGAGCAGATCAAGAAGGTGAGAGATGTCAAGCTTTAATATGCCTGCGTTAGGTGGGCAAGATCAAAATATGAAAAAAGTTTATAGCTATATCCAAATGTTGAATGAACAGCTTAGATATAGCTTGAGCAATATAACTCCGGAAGACAATTTTGCAAAAGATTCTTTTCTTAAGTACCAGGAAACAGATGAATCCATTAGTCAATTGGAAGTAACTATGAATGGATTTATCAGCCAGTTTACCAATCTGAAAGAAAGCACGGAAACTAGCATCAGGGTGTTGAATGGTCAGATTGCATTGAAAGTGAGCAAAGATAAACTGTGTTCAGAAATATCAGCAACATCAGATGCTATTACATTTAAGACAGGATATCTAGTTATTGATACGAATAACTTCAAGCTATACAAAGATGGAACGGCTTCATTTAGTGGAACGATCAATGGTGGATCTATCAATATAAATGATAAGTTTAAAGTATCATCTTCAGGCGCAGTGAGTGTAGATGCCATAACCTATGCAGACACGATCACTACACAGGGACTTCTGTATACAAATTATATGCGAATATCAGGGAACGCGGATGTCAGTGGAACGCTGACTGCAAATACAGTAACGGTATCTGGTGATGTGTCATGCGAAACACTGTATGAAAGATCAGATAGGAGATTGAAGGAAAATATCAAAGAGATTCCGGATGAAATAGCCTTAAATTTAGTCTTGGGAATGAGACCGGTTACTTTTAAGTTTAAAGATTCCGATCAAAGGTCAATGGGATTAATTGCCCAGGAGCTGGATGCACTTCAGAAAAAGCTTGGAACAAATCTTCCTTTGGTAGATCATTCCGAAGAATACTTATCAATTCCATATGGAAACAACAGCGTATTATTTGCTGGAGCAATAAAGGCGCAGCAAAAGGAAATCAAAGAATTGGAAAAAGCTTTAAAAGAGATTAAGGAGGCAGCTTAGTGAAGATTGTTTTTGAAGAAAGTGATATTAATACAGCACTGATCGCATTAAATCAGTTAAAAGTTGAGGGAGTAACACAGGCAGGGATTCTGCTTACAATCAATCGAATGCTCCAAAATGGAGAAAGAATGGAATCTGAGACTAAGGACCAGCCGGAAGATAAGAAAGGGGAATAAGTATGGCAGTTGCATCTATTGTTGATTATTTGAAAAGCCGTAACATGGACAGCTCTTACGGAGCCAGAAAAAACCTTGCATCTCAGTATGGAATTACTGGATACAGCGGAACTGCACAGCAGAATATGTCACTGTTGAAGTCATTGCAGCAGCAGTCTCAGAAATCACAGGCAGCGGGGCAGCAGAGTAATGCCAACAACCAGAATCAGAACGTAACAATTACACCGGTGAGCGATGATGGCAAGACCGGACCGGGACATCCGGCGGCTACATACTTGACGGATTATAACTATGAAAAGTTTTCGCCATCTGCACGGACAACGGATTATGCTGATCGATTGGATGAAATTGAAAATAATAAGCCGGATGAATACTATAGCAAGTATCAAGGAACAATTGATGGGATCATTGATAATATATTAAACAGGAAGTCATTTGACACGAATAGTGTATATGATTCAGATCTGTATAAAAACTACCGGGAACAGTATATCCAGCAGGGACAGAAAGCCATGAGGGATACCATGGGAGCAGCAACAGCGGCTACAGGTGGTTACGGATCCACTTATGCACAGGCAGCAGGACAGCAGGCGTATGACAATTACCTGAGCCAGCTGAACGATAAGTCATTTGACATATATGACCGTGTATATCAGCAGTATCTGAATGAAGGACAGGAGCTGTATAACCGTCTGAATGCAGTAAATAACCAGGATAACATTGATTATAGCAGGTATAGAGATAGTGTAAATGATTACTACAATGATCTAAATTATTACGCTGGACGATATGATAGCTCATATAACCAGGATTTTGGAGCATATCAGACAGACCTTTCTGCGCAGCAGTGGGCGGAACAGTACGCATACCAGAAGACCCAGGATGCACTTGCACAGCAGAACTGGCAGACCCAGTTTGATTATCAGAAACAGCAGGATGCATTACAGCTGGAATTGCAGAGACAGCAGTTGGCGGCATCACTGGCTAAAAAAGCATCCGGAGGTTCGTCTGGTAGATCTTCAAAGGGATCCTCCAAGAAGTCTAGTAGCACTAGCTCGGATCTTGCAAAGTATGTTGAGGATGCGAAAAGATTGATTGAAAGTAAGGATGGACATGGACGCACCAATTATAGCATAGCACAGGTAATTGAATATGTTGCAGATCAGTACCCGAGCTTGACTGATAGCCAGATTAAAAAAGTAATCACACAGGCCGGTGGTGATTACGATAAAGGTTTAAGAATACTGAAACAGGTAACTGACACGGATAAGTAAACAAGGAGGCAACTTTGGGGACTTCATTATCTAGCATATTAAAAAAGAAAAAAGTTTTAGAGAACAACGATGATACTTATGAAAGTGAATCGAATAGCACGGTAAGCGGCATACCATCATTTGAAGAATCTCAAAAAACAAGAAAAAGCGATTTGAGAAGCTTGCTGCAGGCTAAAAAAGATAAAGAGAAACTTGTTGAATTACAAAACGAGCAGAAAAGACAAGAAAGACAGGACTGGTTGCGCAAGAGTTCAACCAGTCAGCATACAACAGCCATGACAGATTTTATCCGGAGCGACAGGGAAAAAGTCGCTGAGAGTTCTATCCCCATGGCTGATGCGGTAAAACAGTACAACCAAATAAAGCAGCAAAAGTGGATGTTAAATGAAGCACAGTACGAAAACGACCTTTTACAGGAATACCGCAAAAGAAAAAGGATAGAAAAAGAGCAGCAGGAAGCTAAGGATAAGGTCGGATTTCAAGACGGAGATACATTCATTCAGTATACTGACATTCCTCAACAGAAAGATTTTGCGGATACTGTTAAAAAGGCAAAAGAGAATGCCGCAAAAGCGAATGATCAGTATGCTTTTATGTACAATAACAAAAAGCTGCCATTCGGGGATAAGGGTCTAACGATTGGTGGCAAAAAACTGACATTAGGAGGAAAAGAAAGCAACCCGGTTGAAAGTTATGTCAATACATTCGGAGATGGAAAGAATGTATTTGGTAAAAGCTCTGTTCTGGATATAACAAGCGGCCAGGATAACGCTAAGAGTCCATTAAGAAGATATGCTCTATTAAATGATTCAGAACGCGATATTTACGACTATCTTTTTGAACGCCAAGGTAAAGACACGGCAGAAAAATACCTGGATTCCATACAGGGAGAATTAAACCAGAGGGGTGCAGAGGCAAACTACGAACACAACAATCAGTACAAGGGACCGATTAAAACCATAGTAAATACAACCCAGTCGATTGGTGCAGGTATGCAGAATGCAGTAGAAGGCATTAAATCAATTCCCGATTTTGCTATGGGGACACGCAAAAACGCAATGCCTACAGAATCAGAGTTATCCCAGACCAAAATGCTTGAAAATGCCGGGACAATTGACGGGTTTACATATAAGATGGCCAATGCAATCGGAAACATGATCCCCAGTATCATTGTAGGCGGGGCGGGTGGTCCAGCGGTATCCAGTGCAATATTTGCGGCGCAAACAGGCGGACAAAGTTACCGGCAGGACATCATGGACGGCAGACCGGTAGAGGGCGCCCAGGTCAACGCAGTTCTTACCGCAGCAGATGAAACAGTTACAAATCTTTTGCTCGGCGGAATCTCACAGTACGGCGGCGGATTTATCAAAAAAACACTTGGAAACACCAAGGTAGCACAAGCAGCAAAGCAAGGGATCACATCGGCCTTAGCAAAGAACCCGGCAGTAAGACGTGCTGTATTAGGCGTGATAAACTACGGTTCAGATATGCTTTCAGAAGGCACCCAGGAAGCTGTACAGGACCTCACAGAATCTATCCGTAAACATTTCATCTACGGGGATGAGCTGGATCTTACAGGAGATCTCACAGATCCGCAGACGTGGGAAGATTTTCTCTTAGGTGCGGCAACAGCTGGAATCATGAACGCACCAGCTACCATAGCGAACAATGTTGCAATCAACAACTATGGGAAAAATCTGGATGTTGACTATAGGGATTATTCTGAAGGGATAGATACAGACCAAACCCACTACACCAATCCGGCGGATGCGAAAGAGGCCCAGGGTTTACAGCGTATGGCAGAAGAGTATGCCGCTATGCAGAGGCAGGGCAAATTTGTTAACAATCGCGATAAAGCAGAGTATGACATGCGTTTATGGGAATGGCAAAACCGAATGGCAGAAGAACAAAAAGGCCAGGACGAACAGACACTTCAGGCCCAGGGACAACCGACTCAACCACAGGAACAGGCAATTCAATCACAGAAACAGGCCTCTCAAAATCAGGAATACACCAATCGAAGCCAGCAAGAAAACCAGGCAGAGCCTACGGCACAAGAGACAATCCAGAACTCAGACGTCAAACGACCGACAGAGCAGAGCGTACAGCCGGAATATGAATCCACCCCACTAGAGCGCCAGGATAACCAGATCCAAGAAGAACACCAGACCGATTCACCAGAGAAGCCTTACGCAGCACCCAAAGCCACTCAGGAGCAGCCACAGGCCACAGCAGCACACAATTCTGAACAGGATACAATAAACGCCCAGGAAAACGAACACAGAAACCCTCAGAGCAACTTTGAAGCAGAGGATAATGTTAAGCTCTCGGACCAGGAATCAACGGAGTATAAGTCGCACTATGGCAAATATGGCGGTGACGCCCTGCTAAACACATATGATGGATCCGTAGACGTATCCACATTCAACAAAGCATTTGGCCGTGCTTATGATGCGGGTTACAACCAGATCGATCTGGACACAGCTACTCACTCGGCCTTAATGTCTCTTTTATCCGATCAGCAGATAGAAGCTGCCTACCGTGCCGGTATCCAGGATTATAACCTGGACAACCAGGTCAAACCTAAGTACACGCAGGGACAGATCAAAGAGGGCGGTTTAGGCACTGTATCCGACTATGCAACACAGGATCAGCGCAATGTAGCGGAGCATATAGGAAAGAAAACAGGCCTTAAGATTAATCTGGTAGACAATCTTTCACAGGAGAATGCAACAGCCTCATATAAACCGGGAGAGATTACCATAAACATCAACTCCGAGGATTTTAACGGATCTCTTTCTCACGAACTGACGCATTTCATTAAAGATACGGCCCCAGAATCTTACCGCCTGTATCAGGAGATCGTGACAGAAGCACAGATGAAGGCAACCGGAAAAGCCTGGGAAGATTTAGTAGAATCATACACCAACCGCTACAAGGATGCCGGGCAAGACCTCACCCGTCAGCAGGTAATGGAAGAGATTGCCGCAGATGCGACACAGAAATTCTTGAACGATCCGGATTTTATCGACCAGGTAGTAAAAAAAGATCGCAATTTAGCCCAGAAGATCATTGATTTCCTGTCAGATGTGATCGATTCGATCAAGAACCTGATCAAAACCGGCAGCACCCGTGCAGCAGCAAAGAATCTGGAACAGGATGTACAGATGTATGAAGATGCCCGCTATGCTTGGCTGCTTGGTCTGGAGCAAGGCAGCAAGGACTATAAAGCAGGTAAAGAAAGAGCGGATAACATCATGCAAAGCAGCAAGTATGAATTAAATCAGTTTGGATTTGAGGAATACGGAGAGAAAGAGAAAGGCTGGTGGAAAAATAACGACAGTATCATAATATGCAACACAAAACAAGATATTGCAGATTTTTACCGCGATCATGTCCACAAAAAACCATATGCAAGATTATATATTGGAAAAATAGGTCCAGAGCTCGCGCAACGGATTTACAAAGACACAGGAGTCAATACAGAAAATTTAAATGTTGCCATTACAAGCGAGTTTGAAGATAGCCATAGCAATCCAGAAAAAGAAAGATCGAGAGGGCAGACACCGGTAACGCCGGAGATACTATCAAGACTTCCGGAAATTATATCAAGCTACGATAAGGTAGAAAATACAACCAGTTCCAAAGATAGAAAACCAGTTCTGAAATTCGAGAAGGATATTAATGGAAAAAATGTTGCCGTAGAATACGTTAGAAGCAAGAAAGGAATGCTTGAGCTGCACACAATGTATGCGTGGGAAAATAAAAATAGCAGGAGTGTATCCACTACGCTTACAATGCCAGAAAAAACTGACCCGTACAGAACGTCCGAAACGTATAGCGTCATTACTCCTGCTACTAAGGACAATATACAACCAGGTACAGAAAAAAGCAAGACTCGTTTCCAGCTGGATGATGTAGACGATACTATGAGTGAACGTAGAATTCAGGCATTGCAAGACCAAAATGAGGCTTTAAAACAGGCGAATGATCTTCTGGAGCAGCAGTTTAAGTTGACAGACAAGGATGCAGTGCGGACCGAGGATATCAAAAAAGTTGCAAGAAATATCCTGAAAGAATATGGCAGTAAATATTCAAGTGAAATATTGGAAAGAAACCTGTCTAAACTCTATCAGTATATCCGTGGTGCTGGCCAAGTGGATGGACAGGCTATTACAGAAGCTGCAACCAGCATGGGCAAAAGTATTCTGGAAAAGTCAGTGCAGAAAGATACAGAACTAACGGAACACTATAAGGATCTGAGAAAGCAGATTAAAGACACAAAGATTGCAATCACAGACCAGGACAAGGCAGATTTGGCTTCTGTGGGCGGATATAATGAATTTAGAAAACGCTACTTTGGAAAGATGAAAATGGGGGCAGATGGTATCTCAATAGATTCTCTGTACCAGGAGTTGCAAGGACAGTATCCGGAACTTTTCCCGGCAGACGTGACACATCCGGCGGATGAGCTGGTTGCGATAGCATCCGCTCTGGATCAGACAGCTCCACAAATTAAGAACCCATATGCCGCCAATATGGATGAAATGGCATATATGGTAGGACAGGACATCTTATCATCATATTTTGATGTGAGAAAACCAAGTGCGACGTTTGCTGATAAAAAAGAGGCTCAGATGCAAAAATTGCGCTGGCAGTATCAGCAGAAGATAAGAGACTATAAAAATGATTTGAAATCAAAGTATGATGAAAGCCTTAAACAGATTAAAAAGCAGAACCTTGAAGAAAGCGCACGCCTGGCAGAACAGTATAAAAACCTCACGGAAGCAGAGCGAAAAGAGCAGAGGGAGTATTATAAAAAAAGGATGGATGATCTGCGAAACAGCAAGAACCAGGAATTGGCTGCCATGCAGCAGAGGAGCAAAGAGCGGATCAAGTCATTGCGGGAGAATCAGCAGAAAAGAGAAGATAAGAGACAGATCATCAAAGAAAGAAAAAAATTACAGAATTGGTTGCTGAAACCGACTGATTCAAAGCATATTCCAGAGGGACTGAGACAATCTGTAGCGGCTTTCCTGAACAACATTGATTTTTCTCCAAATGATGAGGATAGTGAGATCAAAACCCAGCGAAAAGAAGACTGGAAAGCAGCCCAGGATGCATTTAAGGAGATCCTGGATAATGGCGGTGTTTATGTGGACCAGAAGACTGGTGATACCATGACCATGGATATTGACCCAGATATTGCACAGCGCATTCAGGAACTAATTGAAAAAACAAAGGGAATTGATAAATTAGATAACTTGGATGCATATAGCATGGGTGAGCTTAAAAAGACAGTTATGGCTATGAAAAAGGCTATAACAGAAGTAAATGATCTTAAGAGCAACAAAAAATCTGGAGAACTGAGTATTCTGGCAGATGGAGTGTTTAGGGATCTGGAGCAGAGGCGGAATAAGGTGGAGTATGTAGGACCTGCGGGAATGGGAGATAAACTGTTGAATTATGACATGTTGGATCCGCAGACCATGTTTGGAAAAATGGGAGACAACATGAAGTCCACCTATGATGCATTGCGTAACGGACTGGATAAAAAGACAGAAAAATTGAGATCTGCTCAGGAATATGTGGATGATATTGTGGATAAGTATGGAATCAAGCCTAAAGAATTGCGTGAATGGACGGGATCAAATGCCAAGACTCAGCATTTTAAGACATCGAGAGGTGAGATTGATCTTACAGTAGCCCAGGTGATGTCGCTGTATGAGTTAAACAAAAGAAGCCAGGCCAGAGGCCATATGTATGATCGAAACGGCGGTATTAAGCAGGCGCCGGTAGTTGGAAAAGCCAAATTGGAAGGAACGACTTATACACCGGCACAGATCAAGAAGAATTATCGCCCTGTAAAGGTTACGGCCGCAGATGTAGAAACGATCACAAAGACTTTAACACCGGCGCAGCGTGCTCTTGCGGATGGATTGCAGCAGTTTATGGGAGATCAGTGTGCAGCCTGGGGAAATGAAGTAACCATGGACATGTATGGTTATGAGAAATTCACAGCAAAGAATTATTTCCCAATTAGCACAGATAAAAACTATGTGGCAACCAGGCAGGGAGATGCGGGAAATAAAGCGTCAACCATTAAGAACATGGGAATCACCAAGAGCACAACCCCATATGCGAATAATCCATTGATTATTGAGGACATCTTTGATGTGTTTAGCCGCCAGGTTGATAACATGAGTACATATAATGCCTATGTAATCCCACTGTCAGATCTTAATAAGGTGTACAATTATAAGGACACCAGAGGAATGACTGAGTTTGGATCATCTATTAAAGAAGAGATAGAAAGGACCTTTGGAAAGCAGGGAAATGATTATATCGTCAAGCTGGTTTCAGATATCAACGGGACAGTAAATAAAGATAAAAGCATAGCCAGCCAACTGGTCTCAAACATGAAAGCGGCTTCTGTAGCTGGAAATCTGCGTGTAGCTGCCCAGCAGCCAACAGCTTACATAAGAGCTAGTATGGAGATCAATCCTAAATATCTTGCCAGAGGCGCGACGACCATCACCAGAAAAGGCCAGTGGGACCTTATATGTAAATACGCCCCTATTGCGCAATGGAAAGATTGGGGATTTTACCGCATGGATACCAGCCGACAAATGAAAGATATCATGTTTAACACCGACAGTACAAAGCAGCGGTTTGTTAATGCAACTATGATCTTGGCAGAAAAAGGCGATCAACTGGCCTGGAATCGCCTATGGAGAGCTTGCGAATACGAGTGTATGGATCAGCATCCGGATCTGAAAGAAGGCACGGAAGAATTTTACGAGCGGGTAGGCAAGAGATTTAGCGAAGTTGTAGACAAGACACAGGTAGTTGATTCAATCTTACATCGTACTCAGATTATGAGAAGCCAGAGCGAAATCAATCAGCTGGCTACCAGCTTCATGGCTGAACCGCTAAAAACTTATGATATGCTCTACCGCGCTGCAACAGATGTAAAAACGAAGAAAGAAGGCTCGAAGAGCAGAGCAGTACGCGCCGCAACTGTATTTGTCCTTACCGGTGTAGCCACGTCAATAGCTGCATCAGCGGTTGATATGCTCAGAGATGATGACCGAGATAAGAACAGCAAGGAAAAGTACATAGACAGCCTTAAATCAAACATTTTCGATAACCTGAACCTTTTGAATAACATCCCATGGGTGAAAGAAATTCCCTCCATTATTGCCGGATACACGCCAACCAGAGCGGATCTGTCTGGCTTTGAGGATATGATATACGCTTGGAATCAGATTAAGAAGTTAAAAGACGGCACAAGTAAGTATACACCACAGTACGTAGCTGTATACACGGCTCAGATGGCGAGCAAGCTCACCGGAATCCCGATTAAGAGTCTTACAAGAGACATGGGAGCTGTCATTGATTCTATTTTTGATTCAGCAGGAGGCAAAGCGGATTATACATGGCTGAAACAAAAGTACGACATGGGAAGCAAAGAAAATCTTGAGATGTATACAAAAATGATGATCCAGGCTCACAGAAACGGAGATCAGGATTTCCAGAAGAAAATCAAGGATGATCTTAACAAAGCGGGAATTGATAACGATACGATAACAAACAAGATTAAAACGGTGATCAAATCAGAGTTAATCGGCAAAGATTCTGTAAATCCGCTGGTAGAGGCGGCGGCCCAGGCAAAGCAATCATATGACCTGGAAGCTTACGAGGATGCGGTAAGTCAGCTCACATCCCAGGGATATGCCACAAAGATCGTAAAATCCGCCATTGATGCCAGGATCAAACAGTTAGAAGGAAAAGAAGAGATTGACTGGGAGGCAGAGGTACAGACAGAACCGGATAGCCTGTATGGAGATATCCTGACGGATCAGGGTGCATCAGAGGATAGTAGCAGTGTAAAATTCTATAGCAATTCGGATCTTCTGGCAGCAATAGGCCAGTATGATAATAAAAATGCTAAATCTCTGGATCCTTTTAAAAAGATGGCAGATGCCATTGTAAAAAGTAAAGTGGATGAAGGAAAGACACAGAAAGAGGCTGCAGGTTCGATTAAAACATCCATTACGAGTCATTATAAGCCTTTATGGATTGCAGCCGACAGAAAAGGCAGAGAAGAGATCCAGAATGTCCTTAAACAGCTTAAGGTAAATGGAAAGGCATTGTATACCGGAGAGGATTGGACGAATTGGAATAAGGCAGCAAAAAAGAAGCAAAAGAAGCAGTAGGAATAGGGAGGACCAGGTATCAAAAAAAGTACCTGGTTTTTTCTATGCAATAGTAATTTAGAAATGGTCTTACCAGAACAATACTATTATCAAGGCAGCTCAACCGATGGAGTAATTATTTCTAAAAAAAAGCATAAGTTAATTATCTGTAAGCATGATGGAGGCAGTAGTTACTTAATGGGTCTTGTAACTAATGGCAGTTTTGTTTCAATTTTAGGAAATGGAAATGATTTTTCTGTAACAGTTAAAAATAGAGAAATAACTGTAATAAGCACTGCGCCATATTGGTATGTGTTACTTATATGATCAATTTTACTCATGCGTCAATATAAAATCTCTATTGGATATAACGATGCATTCATCCCAAATACCCATTCCAGTAATTGATAAACGCGCTACCTTTCCCACACTATTGCAAACCACTTTATATGTAGACCGATTTGCAAGAACAGTGGCATTTCCAATATTATGAAAAGAATATAGTCCTCCATCAGCTATGGCCAAACCGCAAAAATGACTATTATCTATAGTGGATGTTGCAAATACTTGTGTATATTTTCCTTCATTGGTAATTTTTTTGATGTATACATTACTGATGCAGCTGCTAATGATTGCTAAATTACTATGTAGATTAAATGCTTGTTAAAAGATCGTTAAAATGATATAATCAAGATTGCAGACGTGAAAATATACTATCCGCGCAGCTATGATATGCTCGCAGTTCCCAGGTGCCTTAGTGCCTGGGTATTTTTATACTCCCCATATTAAATGGTTAATAAATTATGCGTAAAATAAGTCTATGGCTACGCCTATGAATGGTATTATTGGTATGCTGACACTGGCACATGGTCAGTTAAGAGGCCATAGTGCTGAAAATTATATTATAAAGGCAGAGCAGCTTTCCAAGTATCTGCTTTCTGTTATCAATGATATTCTGGATATGTCCCGTATTGAGGCAGGAAAGATCGAGCTGGAGAGCAAGCCATTTGAACTTGCGGCGCTGGCAGAAAAGCTGCGTAACATGTTCCAGAAAAACGTAGAAGCCAAAGGCGTGGCATTCTATGTGGAAATGAAAGATGTAGATGTAAAATACATAGTTGGCGATGAATTGCGTATTTCCCAGATCCTGGTAAACTTTTTATCCAATGCCCAGAAGTTTACAGAAAAAGGAGAGATCCGTGTTACATTCCGCCAGCTTCAGAAAGAAAATGGCAAAGTAAGCCTGATGTTCCGTGTTCATGATACAGGAAAAGGTATGGATGCTAAATTTATCAGCCGTATTTTCAAGCCTTTTGAACAGGAAAGCCAGGATATCACCAAACAGTACGGTGGATCCGGTCTTGGTATGTCTATTACAGACCGTCTGGTCCATCTGATGGGCGGTGAGATCGTCATTGACAGTATGCTTGGCAAAGGCTCTGATTTCAGCGTATATCTGACACTTCCGATCGCAGAAGTTTCTGAGATAGAAACAGAACAGGAAGACGAGACAGGAACAGACTTCACCTTTAACGGATGCCACATCCTTATGGCAGAAGATAATGAGATCAACGCGGAGATCGCAGTCAGCATTCTGGAAAATGAGGGTGCTAAAGTCGATGTAGCCGTAAACGGTAAAGATGCTGTGGAAAAATATGCAGCTTCTGCACCGGGAACTTATAACTTTATCCTTATGGATATCCAGATGCCGGTGATGAACGGCCGTGATGCGGCAAAACAGATCCGGAGTATGGATCGAAAAGATGCTGGAGAGATACCTATCTTTGCTCTTTCTGCAGATGCCTTTGTAGAAGATCAGAGACTTTCTGCTATGAGCGGTATGAATGGTCACTTTACGAAACCGATTGATTTTGAAGAGATGCGTGTGCAGATCGGCAAGATATTAAAAGGACGGAGAAAATATTGAAAAAGCAAAAGAAAAATATGGGCAGTCTTATAAAAAAAGCAGGTGTAAAAGGGATGGCAGCAGGTGCTGTATCCCTGGTCCTTGTTGCAGGCGGCTTTCATGTTTTATGGGAAGATTATCAGAGGGGTAACCTGTTTAAGCCGGAACTGTTTGTAAAAAACAGGGAATTGCAGGGTAACCAGATCATGTTCCCGGAGAAAGAAAATATACAGCAAAATGGAAATGACCCGGGAGAAAATGACAATAAAAAACTGGAGCATGACCCGGAGGCAAAGGATCCCTATGGTCAGGAAAAGAAAAACGAAGCTGCCTATGAACTGGCCAATAACCAGATGGAAGCAGATCCGGAAAGTGCCAGAAACATTTTCTCAGATCCTTCCTTTGATTATGCAGGAGGCACAGGCGGTACAAACTGGGCTCCCGAAGGACAGAGTGTAGTCCTGGCGCCGGATGCCCAGGAAAAGGTCAACCTTCCGGCAGGACATTCTGGTCTGACTACAGAAGATACAGGAAATAAGGATACCCCTGCTTCTTCCAATGGTTCAGGCAGCGACAGCGGTGATACTACGATCAGCGGCGGCGGTTCAACTGGCGGCGGTGGTGGCTCCGGTTCCAATGGAAATCAGGATAATACCATAACACCCGGTGGAAATGACGTACCTGCGCCAACTCCAACGCCGGATCCGACTCCTACACCAACCCCAACACCGGATCAGCCGGATAATGGAGATGATACGCCGACTGTAGACCCGGATTACCCGGATGACTCCAAGCAGCCTACCCTGCCAAGCGACCCTTCTTTACCTGGTGGAGAAGAAATTACGCTTCCGGATTTTCCAAGTGAAGGACTGCCTGAAGGGGATGAGGCTGAAAATGCAGTACTTTCTATTATAAGTTCCTCAGATTCTGTAGGTGAACTTTACCGGGGCGCTGTACTTACAGACTGGAAACTGCTGTGTTCTGTTTATGCATATGTAGACACACCTACGGGAACTTATCGTCTGAGAGAGTATAACGATAATTTTAAGATTGGAGATCATCCCAAGATAGCAGAGGTGGATTTTACTGTTACCTTTTATTTTAGACCCAATGCCAACAGCCCGTGGACAGAGATCGAACATGAATTTTCTGTAAAATATTGCAAGATGGTTGTAATGGGACCGGAAGATGAGGCTGGAAACAGACGTACCTTAGACAGCGTATATCTGGGAGAAGATGAAGAGATTTGCCTGTTAAAGGAGCTGAAAGAGTTGTATACAGCCCAGCAAAATATCTGGGGAATGGGTCTGTATGACTCTCTTCTTCAGGTGGTTCCGGGATGGTATGTCAATGGAGAGCAGGAAGTATTTACAGATTATTACAAACCGGAGGCTCCGGGAAGATATGAGATCTATCCAATGGACCGGGTGGATATTCCGGAATATTTCGGTGGTTATCTGACCTGGGATTTTGATGAGCGTGGTAATTATGTTTACAGGCAGTTTCTGCATATGTGCAGTGAATTTCTGGATGAAGTAGAGATCCCCCAGGGGATCCAGCAGGTCAACTTCAATGGATATGTTACAGGAAAGATCTATATCCCGGAGTCTGTTACAACTTTGCTGGATGATTTTATAATGGTTACACAAGATTATGAGGTGGCAGAGGGAAACCCGTACTTCTGTTCCGTGGACGGTTTCCTTTATAACAAGGCAAAAACAGAACTGTTAGGTATTCCGGTAGGATTAGAAGAGATCGATATTCCGGAAGATGTTACGAGAGTGGTCATTCCAGAATGGAATTCCCTGACAAAGATAAATTTCGCATCACCAACACCTCCGGATATCAATCTGGGAAGGATATCCGGTACACAGCTGGTGGTACCTGCAGAGTATTATGCAGATTATCTTCTTACATGGAGAAACAGTCTGGGTGGAAACAGCCTGATCCCTTCTTCGGAGGAGACAGATTATACCTATGTAAATGGAGCAGTGCTTTCTTCCGGTGGTACGGTTTTAAACCGTATTTCCAGTGATAACAGCGGATTATGGATCGTTCCGGATACAGTAAGACGTATTAAGTCCTATGCTGCTGATAAATGTCCGAATGTGGAACGCCTGGTCATTTCAGAAGGTGTAGAGGTTCTGGAGTCAGAAAGTTTGAACGGAGAAGGATTGACAGAGATCTATTTCCAGAGCGATGTGCCTCCTGAGATCTCAGCAGATACCTTTGGTGATCTGGATACAAAAAATCTGGTCATCTATGTATCAGAAGACAACCGTGATGCCTATGTAGAGGCCTGGGGAGAGATCTTAGGTGAGGAGACTGCTGAAAATCTGATTCAGGTTGGAAAATGTGAACTGGTAGAAACGGAAGCTGGCATGATCTATCTGGATGTTGCCGGTTCTGCAGTCCTGATCCAGGCTCCGGAAGATATTACTTCTTTAGATGAACTGGATCTGCCGGATGGCGTAGAACTGACAGAGATCGGAAACAGTGCCTTTAAGGGCTGCATTGACCTGATCCTGGCAGAACTTCCGGAAACTGTTACAAAAGTAGGAAGAAATGCGTTCTCCCAGTGTGAGAAACTGGAAGGTGTAATAAGTTACGCACCTGATTATATTTATATTGGACAGGATGCCTTTGTGGGACTTCGCTATATGGCCTTTAATACAGGCTATCTGGATCTGGAAGATCCGTTGATGGCAAGGGATACACTGACCTATGTTACCTCAGCCTGCCTTTTAGATGAAACGGCTGCCAGATATGCAATAGGATGTGGCGATGCCATTGTATTAGGAGATACAGAGGAAACGAGACCATTGGTATTTGGTCTGGATGGAGATGATACCTATCTGCTTAACGGTACCACTGATTTCTCAGGAGAGATCCAGGCGCCGGAGGGACGAGTTATTACCTATGTGATCAGAGGCGCTTTACAGGATTGCCAGGGAGAGTTTACACTGCCTGCAGAAGTAGCGGAACATATCCGTGCTATACAGAGTGCAGCCTTTAAAAATTCCGGTCTTACAGGTACGGTTGAATTTTCTGATGATCTGTTCCAGATCGGTTCAGATGCTTTTATTGGCTGTGTGGATCTGACAGAGGTTAAATTTTCCAATCCTGCCAGCGATCTGGGAGATGCAGATCCGGGACTTAGTGTTGACCCGTATGCCTTTGCAAGGACAGGCCTTACAGAAATTGAATTCCCGGAAGATCTTCGTTCTGTAGGTTACAGCGCTTTTGAAGATACAGATATGCAGTCTATTACCTTTACAGGTGAGAATGTACCGCTGCTTACTTATCCGGGACGTGGAACTTTCTACAGCTTTGGCGTGGAAACAGAGGGACTGGTTCAGTTAGAAGGTGCTGCGGCTGAAAATGAAGATGCCTATGTAGATGTATGGAAATACAGTATTCAGGGATATGAAAGCGATGATGAGATCGAAAGCAATATTTACTATACTGTTTTAAATGCGGCTGTAAGTGAGTGGATGGATGCAGCAGGTGACTTCCCTGTAGATGAAGACTGGAACTACCTGCCGGAATTCCTGGAGTACGTAAATGATTGTACTCCGTATACGATTGAGAATATAAAATTCACTGGTGAGGAAAGAATTTATACTCTCCTTGGTAAAGAGGTACCGGATCATCCGGACCGTCTGGAAAAACCGGATATCAATGAGTATGTAGATGCCTGGAGAGACCGGATCGAGGAAGAAAAGAATGAAAAAGAGGAACAGGCAGTTGTTCTGGATAAAATACCGGAAGTTCCTGCCGATGTTCCGGTAGATCCGGAAGTTCCTCAGGACCCGGATCAGGGAAATGGAACCACACAGGATCCGGATGAGCCATCAGAAGATCCACAGGATCCGGAAACACCGGAAAAACCGGAGACACCAACCGATCCAGATGCGCCGGAAACACCAGAAATACCGGAGACACCAACCAATCCGGATGCACCAGAAGAGCCGGATCAGCCACAGGAACCGGAAAACCCGGATCCATCGGAGGATACGGATCAGACAGAAAATGAATCAGGTGGATCGATGGAAGAGGATAAAGAAGACACAGAAGAAAAAGATGCGTCTTCAGAAGAAACTTTAGATACAGAAGAAAACTCAGATACAGAAGAAAGTTTATAAAAACCACTATAGAACGGAAAAAGCGCAAAAGAGAGAGGAGAAGCATTTGTTATGATACTGGAACAGTCTGAACACGTCATTCAGGAAGTGAAAAAAGCCTTTATGGGAAAAGACGACATTATACGGCGTGTTCTTGCCACGATTTACGCAGGAGGACATATTCTCCTTGAGGACAGCCCCGGAGTAGGAAAGACCACCCTTGCCCTTGCCTTTTCAAGAGTACTGGGACTGGATTACAAGAGAATACAGTTTACAACAGATACCCTGCCGTCAGATATTACAGGTTTTACCATGTACAACCGCCAGAATGAACAGTTTGAGTATCATGAGGGCGCTGCTATGTGCAATCTGCTGCTGGCAGATGAGATCAACCGTACTTCTCCTAAAACACAGTCTGCTCTTCTGGAAGCCATGGAAGAGCGGAGGGTAACAGTAGATGGTGTAACAAGACCTTTACCTACTCCGTTTATCTGTATTGCTACCCAGAACCCTTTAGGTACAACAGGAACCCAGGCACTTCCAAGTTCCCAGTTAGACCGTTTTATGGTTCGTCTTTCCATTGGATATCCTTCAGCAGAGGATCAGATCAAGATCTTAAAGGCCAGAAGATATTCCAACCCTCTGGAAGAGATCCAGGTAGCTGCACAGGCAGAAAACATTCTGGAGATCCAGAACTATCTTTCTGCTCTTAAGATCAGTGATGATATCCTTTATTATCTGATCCGCCTTTGTGAGGCAACCAGAGAACATCCTTTAGTAGAACTGGGAATCAGCCCACGTGGTGTCTGGGCACTGACTAAGATGGCAAAGGCATGGGCAATCTTAAAAGACCGCAGCTATGTGATCCCGGAGGATGTACAGGAAGTATTTACGGATGTATGCGCCCACAGACTGATCCTTAAGCCCCAGGCCCGTTTAGAGGGAATCTCAGAAAAAGAGATCCTTCAGGATATATTAAAAGAAACAAAACCTTTGAAAGACCCTAAGAGGTGGAATGCATGACAAGGATCAGGATCGGCTTCGGCACAGCAGTAGTGGCAACAGCTGTTCTGTTTTTCTTAAGCGGTTCTTATTTTACAGCCGGTGTATTTATAATAGAAATTTTATTGCCTGTGGTCTTACGTTTCTTTTTACGTCTTGAGACGAATGGAATGGAGCTGGAAATGCATACCCGCTCTGCCTGCCGTCTCGGACAGACAATAGAGATCGATATCTCTGTGAAAAGCAGATGGCGGTGTCTGGCAGCAGCCAGGATCCAGGCAGATCTTTCCTATGATAATAAAATGTTCCAGGTCAACAGGAATATCCCGTTAGCCCTTGACATCAATAAACGTTCTTTTGGTATATCGATCCCTTGGGAACCGAAGATGTGCGGAGGCGCGATCCTCAGCCTTAGTAATGTGCGCTGCTATGATATTTTTGGCTTAAACTGTATAAAGACAGAATTTCATCAGGTACAGCATCTGACGGTTTATCCGGAGAAAATATCCATGCGTCCTGTGGCATCCGGAAATCAGAAAGGACGCCAGAATGAAGGACAGCAGACGCTGAGTAAAAAAGGTTATGATGCAACGGAAGTTTTTGAGCTGCGTGAATATCAGCCGGGAGACAGTATCCGAACGATCCACTGGAAACTTTCAGAAAAGTTTGACACCGTTCTGGTAAGAGAACCAAGTGATACGTCCAGTTATGATATTCTGGTGATGTTTGACGCAGGTCTTACTTCTGGAGAGGTCACATATGAACCGGATGTTTTATCAGGAGCAGTCAGCGCTGCAGCCGCAGTCAGTGAAAAGCTGATGGAACATAAGGTCCCTCATTATCTGGGCATGTGGGCCGGAAATAAAATATATCTGAACCAGATCACAGGACAGCAGGAATATGATAATACCATGGATACCTGGATGAACCTTTCCCTTCAGAAAGAGCGGGGGATGGGCTTAAAGAGCCTTATTGCGGAAAAATCTCACAGTAATTACCGCAGGATCCTGTATTTTACTGCAGGAACCTGTCCGGATGAGGTTTATGAACTGGCAAAAGATGTAAGTGTAACAGCTGTGTGTATTTTAGATGAAGAGGGAGAGATACGTACTACAGAAAGAGGTATGTGCGTATTAACAGAGATCCCATTAGAAAAATTAACCACAGACACGCAGAATATCATTGTGTAGAAAGGAAGACAAAACATAAACTATGGCGGGTGTGATACAGGAAATATCATCAGGGAAAAATAATAAGAACAGGGATATTTTAAACGCGCTGCCATTGTGCATGATACTGGTGGCAGGAAGCATTTTATCCTGGTTTAAGATTGCGGCGATCGACCTTGTTTTTGAGGCTGCGGCTTTTGGGATAGCAGAAATTGTTTTATGTCTGACTGCTGTATACGGACTCTTGTCTTCCAAAGATAAGAAATGGGCATTTTTTATTCCTGCCGCCGGTGCGGCAGTACTGACCTTTATAAGACCGGTACAGATATTAAACGGATTTTTAAGCTTTTTAAATATCTGTATTTACAGCTGGAATGAAAAATATGAAGATGGAGTGCGTCTGTTTGGAAATGTACAGGCAACAGAGCAGAATCTGTTTTTATACAGTCTGGTCTTTCTTTTAATGCTGGCGGCTCTTTTATGGTATCTGGTCAGTGTAAAGGCATGTACTCGGATCAGCCTGATCGCCCTCGTTCTGTTTGTTCCGGAGATCGTCTTAGGACGTTCTTCCCTTTTTGGAGCCGTTCTTATGCTCACTTCCATTACAGGTGTATGGCTGTTTGCCTTTCATGCTGGCTCTTTCGGACGCCGTACCGGCTGGACGATCGTAACAGGACTGATCCTTTTTTGCATGCTCTGGATATCAGGAGGAAAAACCTCACAGACAGTACTGAAAGTGAAAAAGGACGTAGCACAGATGACAGAACAGCTGCGATATGGAGAGGATAATATGCCTTCCGGCAGTCTGGCGCAGGCAGCTTCTTTAGAACAGGGGGACGAGCCAAGGCTCAGAGTAAAGACAGAACAGATCAAACCTTTATATTTAAAGGGTTTTACTGGTTCTGTTTATGAGAATGACAGCTGGAAACCTCTGGCAAAAGCAGCTTATGGCGGAAATAGATGGGGATTTTTAAAATGGCTGAACGGAAGAGGTTTTCAGCCGGAACATCAGTATATTGCCTATGAAGAAGCTGGAAGAAGCGGCACGGATCCCTTGCCGGAGGATGCACCGTGGGTCAACCATATCCAGGTAGTAAATACAGGTGCCATGAGAAAATATATCTATGAGCCTTATTCTTCCCAGGCAGTTGCCAATTCTACCAATGAAAGAGATGAGGGAAGCCGTTCCCTTGCTTTCTTTGGCGCAAAACGTTATGAGATCAGCGAGCTGTCTTCGGATATGCCGGGGGAACTGCAGCGGTTAGATACCTGGACAGAGGCTCCTGTTACAGATGAACAGAAGCAGTATCTGGAGTCGGAGGCAGTATACCGTGATTTTGTGTATGTGAATTATCTTACAGCAGATCCACAGTTGTCTGGTCTGATCAAAGAGCTGTTTCATAAAGAAGAGGAAGAAGCATCTTTAAGTGTGTATGCGGCTGTACAGCAGATCCGTACTGTTCTTGAGGAAAATACGTATTATAATAAATATCTTTCTGAGGAAGATACTGCGGGAGACGATCTTTTAAAAGAATTTTTACAGGGGGAGCGGGAAGGAAATTCCGCATATTATACTTCTGCTGCCGTACTTGCACTGAGAAGTTTTCACATTCCGGCCAGATATGCAGAAGGATATCTTCTTACCAGCAAACAGGCGGAAAATTCTCACGGAGACTGGATCGGCCTTTCTTCTTCTGACGGTCATGCCTGGGCGGAAGTATATATGGATGGTATGGGATGGGTATCGGTAGATGTGACACCGGGATTTTATTACGATACATATGCCCTCCTTAATATGGCACAGTCTCCGGGGCAGGTGCGCAAAGTAGCTGCTTTGGACTCCGAGGGAGAAGAAGCAGAAAATCTGAAAAAGCATTTTCCTGGAAGTGAACCGTTCCTGGAAAATCAAAAGCAGACAGAATTAAAGACAGCAGATATAGGCTGGGGTATGATCCTGCTGATCCTGTTTGTTTTGGAATTTATTTTTGCGGTATTAGAACTGCGGAGAATGTATTATGAATACAGGATCCGGAAAATCAGTGACAATGGCAGCCTTCCCAGTGTGGAATTTCTCCTTCTTATGATCTATAAGCATCTGCTGATCCTGGGGATCGACATGCAGCCGGGATTTAAAAGTGAACAGATCCAGGAAAAGATCAGGGAAACTTTGCCGGAAATACCGGATGGGCTGTATCTGAGGGTAAATGATCTGATGGAAAAATATTTCTATGGCGGAGAGCCGTTGGAAGAATATGAGATCAGACTTGTACACCAGTTCCTGTTAAAGCTTCGTGACAGCAGGAAAAAAATGGGAATTTTTGACAGGCTCCGTTTCCGCTACTGCATTTTCAGTTGACTTGCATTTACGGATGAATTATAATATGAAAGATTATATAGGAATTATATAGAAAACATAGGAAAATGAAAGTGAGGCATTCCATATGTTAAAAAGCATGACCGGTTTCGGAAGATGCGAGAATGCTACGGATGAATACAAGATTTCTGTAGAAATGAAAGCAGTAAACCACAGATACTTAGATCTGAGTATCAAGATGCCAAAGAAATTTAACTATTTTGAGGCTGCGATCCGTACTCTTTTAAAGAAATATATCCAGAGAGGAAAGGTAGATCTTTTTATCAATTACGAGGATTATACAGAAGGAAATCTCTGCCTGAAGTATAATAAAGCCCTGGCTGGGGAATATATGGATTATTTCAAAAAAATGGAAGAGGAATTCGGGATCCGCAACGATATCCAGGTTTCCACCCTTTCCAGATGTCCGGAAGTCCTTACCATGGAACAGGTTCCGGATGATGAAGAGCATTTGTGGGAGATCCTTTCTGCAGCTTTGGAAGAGGCAGCAAAGAAATTTGTTGCATCCAGAGAGGTGGAAGGTGCTCATTTAAAAGAAGATCTTCTTGGCAAGCTGGATTATATGACAGGACTTGTAGACTTTATTGAGGAACGTTCTCCTGTTATCTTAAAGGAATACAGACAGAAATTAGAAGATAAGGTCAAAGAACTGTTAAACGGTACCGCCATTGATGAGGGCAGGATCGCTGCAGAGGTTGTGATCTATGCAGATAAGATCTGTGTAGATGAAGAAACGGTTCGTTTAAGAAGCCATATTGAAAATACAAGACAGGAACTTTTATCTGGTGAAAGTGTAGGTCGCAAACTGGATTTCATTGCCCAGGAGATGAACCGGGAAGCAAATACCATTCTTTCCAAGTCCAGTGACCTTGCAATTTCAGACAAAGCCATTGCCTTAAAGACAGAAATTGAAAAAGTAAGAGAACAGATCCAGAATATTGAATAATACCAGGAGGCCTTTTATGAACCATCAGGGAATTTTAGTCGTTGTGTCCGGTTTCTCCGGTGCAGGCAAAGGAACTTTGATGAAAGAACTGTTAAAGCGGTATGATAATTACGCATTATCCATATCTGCAACCACCAGAGCTCCAAGAGAGGGAGAAACAGACGGAAAAGAATACTTTTTCGTTACAAAAGAGCAGTTTGAAAAAATGCGTGATGAGCGGAAGCTGATCGAGTATGCCCAGTATGTGAATAACTACTACGGCACACCAAAGGAATATGTAGAACAGAAAATGGCAGAAGGCAAGGATGTGATCCTTGAGATCGAGATCCAGGGAGCTTTAAAAGTAAAGAAACGTTTCCCGGATGCGCTGCTGTTATTTGTAACTCCTCCAAGTGCAGAAGAACTTCGCAGGCGCCTGGTAGGTAGAGGTACAGAAACTTTGGAGGTGATCAATGCCAGACTGGCCAGAGCAGCAGAAGAGGCCTCCGGTATGGAAGCCTATGATTACCTGCTGATCAACGATGATCTGGACCGCTGCGTAGAGGAGATGCATCAGCTGATCCAGCTGCAGCACAGAAAAACTTCCTATCATCTGGATTTTTTAAGCAAGATGAGAGAAGACCTGTATCACTTAGATGATAAGGGTTTTGCAAAAAAATGATCAAGAAATAAAAAATAGGATCACACTATAAAATAAATACATTGAAAGGGGAATGTAATATGTTACATCCATCATACACAGATCTGATCAACGTTGTAAACAAAGATATTGAACCAGGCGAGCAGCCGGTAGTACAGAGCCGTTATTCCATCGTCATTGCAGCTTCCAAGCGTGCAAGACAGCTGATCGCAGGTGATGACGCAATGGTAGCAGGAGCAGCTGGAAAGAAGCCTCTGTCTATTGCCATTGATGAGCTGTATCAGCAGAAGGTAAAGATCCTTCCGGAAGAGGAGCCATCCGCTGAGGAAGAACTGGATACAACCGAAGAACAGGCATAAGACTTCATAAAAGCCGTCTGCTGTACCGTAAAGGTGCAAAGGATGGCTTTTTTAAAATTTATACAGATCAGGAGTAAATACAATACATGGAAAAAATCAAGTTATTTTGCGTATCTTTAGGCTGTGATAAAAACCTGGTAGATACAGAGAAGATGTTAGGCGTAGCAGGAGGACTGGGCGTGTCCTTTACCGATGATGAGACGGAGGCAGATGCCATCCTGATCAACACCTGCTGCTTTATTGGTGATGCAAAAGAGGAAAGTGTTAATACGATCTTAGAGATGGCACGTTACAAAGAAGAAGGAAAATGCCGTGCCCTGATCGTAGCAGGATGTCTTGCACAGCGCTACAAACAGGAGATCATTGATGAGATTCCGGAGGTGGATGCCATCCTTGGAACTACTTCTTATGAAGAGATCGGAAATGTGCTGACCCGTCTGTTTGGGGAAGAAAAAGAGAAAAAAGAAGAACATATTTCCTGCTTCCATGACTTAAAAGAACTGCCGGAAACAGCGAAAAAGCGTGTAATGACTACCGGCGGACATTATGCATTCTTAAAGATCGCGGAAGGCTGTGACAAACGCTGCAGTTACTGTATCATTCCATATTTAAGAGGACCTTACCGCAGTGTTCCTATGGAGCAGCTCCTTGCAGAAGCAAGAGAACTGGCTGAAAACGGGGTAAGAGAGCTTATCTTAGTTGCCCAGGAGACCACTCTTTACGGAAAAGATCTGTATGGTGAGAAAACACTGCCGAAGCTTCTTCATGAACTGGCACAGATCCCTGGAATTTACTGGATCCGTATCCAGTACTGTTATCCGGAGGAGATCACAGATGAGCTGATCCAGGCTATTAAAACAGAAGAAAAAGTATGTCACTATCTGGATATCCCGATCCAGCATGCCAGCGACCGTATTTTAAAGCGTATGGGAAGAAGAACCCACAAGGCAGAGTTAAAAGAGCGTATTGGCGCCCTTCGCCGTGAGATCCCGGACATTGCCCTTCGTACAACTTTTATCTGCGGTTTTCCGGGGGAGACCGAAGAAGACCATGAAGAACTGATGGAATTTGTAGATGAGATGGAATTTGAGCGTGTAGGCGTATTTACCTATTCCGCAGAAGAGGATACACCGGCTTATTCCTATCCGGACCAGATCCCGGAAGAAGTGAAAGAAGAGCGCCGTGCAGATGTAATGGAACTGCAGCAGGAGATCGCTTTTGAACACTGTGAAAATATGGTAGGAAAAGTCCTGGATGTTATGATCGAAGGAAAAGTGGCAGATGAGCCTGCTTATGTAGGACGTACTTACATGGATGCGCCAAACGTAGACGGACTTATTTTTGTAAATGCAGATGAAATGCTGATGTCCGGTGACTTTGTAAGAGTAAAAGTAACCGGTGCCAATGAATATGATCTGATCGGGGAGGTATATCATGAATCTGCCGAATAAACTGACTGTTATGCGTGTGATCCTGATCCCGTTTTTCGTAGCAGCTCTTTTATATGATAACGGAAGCAGCCAGACCATGCGTGTTGTTGCAAATGTGATCTTTATTGTTGCCAGCCTTACAGATCTTTTTGACGGAAAGATCGCCCGCAAGTACAATCTTGTTACAAATTTTGGAAAATTTATGGATCCTTTAGCAGATAAGCTGTTAGTATGCTCTGCACTGATCTGCCTGATCCAGTTAGGACAGCTGCCTGCATGGGTAGTCATCATCATTATCAGCCGTGAATTTATTATCAGCGGTTTCCGTCTGGTAGCAGCAGACAATGGCATTGTGATCGCAGCCAGCTACTGGGGCAAGTTTAAGACTACATTCCAGATGATCGCAGTGATCCTTATGATATTCAATATCCCGGCTTTAAAGACCGTTACTTTTATCATGTTAGCGGCAGCTGTGGTACTGACCATTGTTTCACTGGTAGATTATGTGGCGAAAAACGTAGAGGTGCTTACAAAGGGAGGCATGTAAAACATGACAGCAGAACTGATCAGTGTGGGAACTGAGATCTTAATGGGAAACATTTTAAACAGCAATGCCAGATATCTGGCAGAAAAATGTGCCTCATTGGGACTGGATATGTATTATCAGGTAACAGTGGGCGATAATTATGACCGAATGATGGCGGTGGTAAAAACTGCCCTTGACCGTTCAGATATTGTGATCGTCACAGGAGGACTTGGGCCTACAGAAGATGATCTGACAAAAGAAGTATGTGCAGAAGCTATGGGAATGGAGCTGGAAGAGGACCCTCATACCAGAGCCTGCCTGGAAGCGTATTTTAAGAATAATATCTACAGGGAAATCCCGGAGAATAACTGGAAAATGGTAACAGTTCCTCACGGATCCATTGTTCTGGATAACCCCAATGGTATGGCACCGGGACTGATCATGGAAAAAAATGGAAAAACAGCCATTCTGCTCCCAGGACCGCCAAATGAACTGTATCCTCTTTTTGAGGGACAGGTGTTCCCTTATCTGGAAAAAAGACAGAATTCCCAGCTTGTTTCCCATATGGTAAAGATCTGCGGATACGGGGAAAGCCAGGTAGAAGATAAGATCCTGGATCTGATCGACAAACAGACCAACCCGACCATTGCAACCTATGCCAAGACTGCGGAGGTACAGGTACGTCTGACTGCCAAGGCAGTTACCAAAGAAGAAGGGGAAGCGCTGATCGCGCCTGTAATGGCAGAACTGTTTAACCGTTTTGGTGACTGCATCTTTACCACAGAGGAAGATGTGACTCTGGAAATGGCTGTAGTGGACCTTTTACAGAAAAAGCATCTGACTATGGCTACGGCTGAGTCCTGTACCGGCGGTATGATCGCAGCCCGTCTTGTAAATGTTTCCGGCGTTTCGGATGTATTTATGCAGGGAATGGTTACTTATTCTAACGAAGCGAAAGTACGTCTTTTAGGTGTAAAAGAGGAAACTTTAAAGGCACATGGCGCTGTAAGCCGTGAAACTGCCCTGGAAATGGCACTGGGCGGAGCAGAGCGGGCCCAGACCGATGTTTGTGTGGCTGTTACCGGTCTTGCAGGTCCTGGAGGCGGTAGCAAGGAAAAACCGGTAGGTCTTGTATACATGGCCTGCGCTGTAAAGGGAAAGGCAGAAGTGCTGGAGTATCATTTTAAGGGAAACAGAGGAAAGATCCGGGAACAGTCTATGATGAAGGCTTTGGACCTGGTACGCCGCTGTGTATTAAAAGCATAATGTATTTTCAGATGATAAAAAGAGACAATTGAAAGGATAAGGAATAGAAATTAAAATGGAATTAAGAAAGATCAAAAAACGTCTTACGGCTGCCTATAATTATTCTTTTATCCGTATGACATTAAATTTTTACACCTGCTATGAAATGATGGCAGAAAAGACCGGCGAACCGGCAGAGGAGACACTGGCTCTTTATGACAGGTATTTAGGATCTTTAGGTTCTTTTCTGGAAGGATTTCTGGAAAAGAAGGAAACTTTTGAGAAAGAAACTCTGTTAGAAGAACTGGAGGAGCTGCGTCAGGATACCATCAAGGAAATGGAAAAACTGACTGCTTATACAGACATTTTCCAGGCATATGAATATGTAATGAACCGGGTAGAAGGCAGATTTATGCCTCAGTTAGTAGGAAAGAAGCCGGAAAATACAGATGCTTTCATGGAAGAGATCTTAAATTATCTGACACAGGACTCAGATCCTTCCGGTTTTCATGAGCGTTTCCAGCTGGTAGTCAGCCAGCTGCCGGTACGCTTTACAAAAAACAAGTTCTTTGCTCTGATTCAGGAAGGTTTAAGTATTTATAAAGGAGCACCGGAGGCAGGTCTGGATGATATGATCTATGTCCTGCGCTGTGAAGCACTTTTAAACCGCCCGAAAGAGGGAACAGAGTCCTGGAAAGAACTGTATCCATTTTTAGAAGAATTTAACCAGACGGATTTTAAAACCCTGGAAGCAGCAGAGTATTATCACCTTTCTTCTAAATTAGAGGAGGTCAGTGAAAAGATCACAGATGCCACCGGGGATATTTTGATGTTAATGGATCTGGTCAATGATCTGTATGTGCTTCTCCTTTGCGGGGATCATGCAGTCTCAGATCTGAAAGATACACAGGTCATGGTAGAGATCATGTCAGAAGTATTAAAGCTATTTCTGGATAAACAGTGGAAAGAGATACCGGTTGAAACCGCAGATCTTCTCCCTCGGTTAGAAGGAAAGCAGGAAACTTATTTTGAACAGTGGATCGCTGGGGAAGAGATCCCTATGGATGAACTGGCAAAATCAAACCTTCCGGAATGTAAGGTCCTCTGGAAAACAGAACTTCTCTTATCAGGCAGTGCCTTTGCTTCACTGGAATATAAAGCTTCTGAAGCGATGGCAGATGAAAGCATGATCAGTGAAAAATTAGATGAGCTGTTTAAAGAGATCAGGCAGTCATGGAAAGAGCTTCCAAAGGTTCTTACAAGAGCGGCTATGGCAAAATGCCTGTCACGGCTTCCTATCACCTTTAAAACCTCAGATGAAGCCCAGGCTTATATCCGGAACAGTCTGGAATGCTGCACAGATGAGATTGAAAAAGAGGCCTGTGTGCGTATGCTGCGCTCAATCATGGAATAAATAAAATAAGTAAAATGGAACAAGATCTAAGAGGGGATTTTATGCGCTGGTGGACTCATTTATACATGGGCGAAAATGCTTCCCGGAACAGGGTGAGTATCCTGGAGGGAATGAGAAAAGGAAAAATGCTTGTGGATACCTATGTGATTACTTTGCCGGAAAGTGGCAATCATATACTTGATATACTTCCTGTAAGTCTTCTTACCAGACAGCAGAGAGATGGAAAAGACTTTCTGGTTTTGGGGATCGCAAGGGGCTATGAGGAGGCAGCGCAGGTAGTCCGTTCTATGGTGGATGACATGTATCAGAAAACAGGTGCTTTTAACTGGAAGGCTTATATGGAAAGTCTTCCGGAAAAGTCAGGTGCTGAATATGGAGACTGGCAGGAGCAGTAAGGGGGCAGGCGATTGCATATTGTATTGCTTATATTAAAAATTCTGGGGATCATACTGCTGGTTCTTTTTGGGCTCCTGCTTCTGGTATTGTGTACCGTCCTTTTTGTTCCTGTAAGGTATCAGATCAGCGGATCGTGGAAAGAAGAAAAATGGGGCCGGGTGAGAGTATCCTGGCTGCTTTCGGCGATCTGCGTAAACGGTTCTTATGAAAAAGAGAAAGGGCTTCAGGCATCGCTGCGGGTGCTGTGGCTGAAACTTTGGAGCATGGGGGAAGAAGAACAGACAGAGCCTCCAAAAGAAAGTAAGACAGAAGCGGCAGCCAAAAGCAGGGATAAAGCGGAAACAGCGAAGGAAACAAAGGCAGAAAAGTCAAAGACAGAACAGCAAAAGACAGAACAGCCAAAGGCGGAGTCAAAGGTGCAAACAGAGACTGAACATACGGCAGAGCCAAAAACACAGACACAGTCAAAAGCAGGACCAGAGAAAACCGCTGAGAAAAAGTCCAGTACAAAACCAGAAGCAAAACCAGAAACAAAACCTGTGCAAAAGCAGGAAAAGGCTATAAAAGTAGCAGAAGCAGACCAAGAAGAAGACAAGATAGAACCTGCTGAGAAAAAATCACACCAGTGGATCCGAAAAATCAAAGCCTTCTTAGAAAAACTTAAGTTTTCTTTTAAGCATTTTTGTGATAAGCTAAAAGATATTAAAACTTTTGTCCGGGAAAAGAGAGAATGGCTGGAGGATGAGAAGAATCAGGAGTCCTTAAAACTGCTTTTTACCCAGGCCAAAAAGCTTCTGGCACATGTATGGCCGGGCTGGGGAAAAGGAAGGATCCGTTTTGGACTGGATGATCCTTATTATACAGGGCAGATCCTGGAGGGAGCCAGTCTGGTGTATCCATTTATCTATAAAAGCCTGGACTTAGAGCCGGTATTTGATGAAAAGTGCCTGGAAGCAGAAGGAAATTTTAAAGGACGTGTCCGGGTTTCCTATCTTTTATGGCTGTTTTGGGGAGTCTATCGTCACAAACATACCTGGAAGATGATACGGGGTTTTTTAGATCGTGAGTAAGTTGGGGATTTAAGATCTACGGGAGAATATTTCAGGAGAATAGAGGTATATTATGGCAGAAAATCATTTTACATCTACAATTGAATCATTATTTAAAGGAATGGATCAGTTTGTAACTACGAAAACAGTCGTAGGAGAACCGGTCCAGGTAGGAGAGACCATTATTATACCGCTGATCGATGTGACCTGTGGTATGGCTGCAGGCGCTTTTGCAGAAGGTTCAAAGCAGAAAGACAAAGGCTGTGGCGGAATGAGCGCCAAGATGAGTCCAAGTGCTGTCCTGGTGATCCAGAATGGTGTGACCAAGCTGGTCAATGTAAAGAACCAGGATGCAGTGACCAAGGTGATTGATATGGCTCCGGATCTGATCAACCGCTTTTTAGGAGGAAAACCGGCTGTATCAGAAGAAACAGTAGGCATTGCAAAAGAAACAGCAGCTTCTTACGAAGGTAAAAAAGCCTGATATAAAAAGCATCAAACAGCTCCCTTACCGCATAAAATAAAATGGAAGGGAGCTGTTTTTCTATGAAAAGAGTCTGGGGACTGATGCTTTTTTGCTTCGGGCTTGGAATGGCAGTGCTTTTCTTTGTCCCGGAAACCATATTTACCTTTTTCTTTGTGATCGGATGCCTGATTTTAGGCTATAATTTATTTTGCTGTTAGACCTGTCATTCATTCCTGCCTGTGGCAGGAGCAGATGTAATCAAATGTATAACGCAAAAAAATCCCGGTAACCGAAGCTACCGGGATTTTTCACGCTCTGTTCAAAAATTAAGCTCTTTCTACAAGGCCTGAACGTAAGCAGGAAGTACATACGTACATTCTCTGGGTTCCGCCGTTTACTTTAACCTTAACAGATTTTACGTTTGCTTTCCACATCTTGTTGGACCTTCTATGGGAATGGCTCACTTTGATACCGAAATGAGCTGCCTTTTCACAGATTGCACACTTAGCCATACTATTGCACCTCCTTAAACGTTACTTGGATTTTATAGTAGAAAAATCCACAACAATGGTATAATACCAGAAACTATCAAAATTTGCAAGCGAAAAAATAAAAATTTATTTCTTTTTTTAGTGAAATAGTGTATACTGTCACTAGAAAAAGATAGGAGGCTCGTATATGAAGGGAAGAATCAGCAATAAAATGGGCGAGATCCAGATCAACCCGGATGTGATCGCTTTATATGCAGGAACCATCGCTGTGGAGTGTTTCGGTATTGTCGGAATGGCAGCTGTAAGCATGAAAGACGGACTTGTAAAACTTTTAAAAAGGGAAAGTCTGACCCATGGTATTAATGTGGACATTAAGGAAAATAAAATATCAATTGATTTTCATGTGATCGTATCCTATGGGGTCAGCATATCAGCAGTATCTGACAACTTAATTGAAAGCGTGAAATACAGAGTAGAAGAATTCACCGGCATGGAGGTAGAAAAGATCAATATCTTCGTGGAAGGTGTCAGAGTGATTGACTAGGAGGAAGTAACCTGTGGGTATAAGTACAATTAATGCCGGAATGGTAAAAAATGCGTTTCTGGCAGGAGCAAAAGGCCTTGCGGCCAAGAAAGAATGGATTAATGAGCTGAATGTATTTCCAGTTCCGGATGGAGATACAGGAACGAACATGACCCTTACGATCATGGCTGCAGCAAAAGAAGTAGCAGGACTTGAAAATCCTTCTATGGATCAGCTGGCAAAGGCCATCTCTTCCGGTTCCTTAAGAGGAGCAAGAGGAAATTCCGGCGTTATCCTTTCCCAGCTTTTAAGAGGATTTACAAAAGAAATCAAAACCGTTGATGAGATCGACGTTACCACACTGGCAAATGCCATGATGCGCGGAACCGAGACTGCTTATAAGGCAGTTATGAAGCCAAAAGAAGGAACCATCTTAACCGTTGCCAAGGGAATGGCAGACAAGGCTCTGGAAATGGCAGTAGAAACAGATGACATTGAAGAGTTTGCCAAGGCAGTGATCGAGGAAGGTGACAGAGTTTTAAATCTGACTCCGGAAATGCTTCCTGTATTAAAACAGGCAGGTGTAGTAGACTCCGGCGGTCAGGGACTGATGCAGGTGATCAAGGGTGCTTTTGATGGTCTGACCGGCAAAGTTACCGATTTTACACTGGAAGAAGGAACAGCTTCTGCTCATGCATCAGAGGCAAAGCCGGCTGTACAGACAGGAAACGGCGCTTCCAGAACCGATATTGATACAGCTGATATTAAATTTGGTTACTGCACCGAGTTTATTATTAAATTAGAAAAAGAATACACCGATGAGGACGAAGCGGAACTGAAGAAATACTTAGGTTCTATTGGTGACTCTTTAGTAGTCGTTTCTGATGATGAGATCGTAAAGATCCATGTACACACCAATCATCCGGGACTTGCTTTTGAGAAAGGTCTTACCTACGGTTCTTTATCCCGTATGAAAGTTGACAATATGCGTGAAGAGCATGAAGAACGTGTGATCCAGGACTCTGAACGTCTTGCAAAAGAGCAGGCACAGGCTGATGCGGCAAAAACAGAAGAGACACAGCCGGAAGAGCAGACAGAGCGCAAAGAATACGGTTTTATCGCAGTATCCTGCGGTGATGGATTAAGTGAGATCTTTAAGGGAATTGGCACTGATTATCTGATCGAAGGCGGCCAGACCATGAATCCAAGTACAGAGGATATGTTAAATGCCATTGCTCATGTAAATGCAGATCACATTTTTATCCTTCCTAATAATAAGAACATTATCATGGCTGCAAACCAGGCAAGAGATCTGACTGAGGATAAGGAGATCATCGTTATCCCGTCAAAGACCGTTCCTCAGGGAATTACAGCATTAGTAAACTTTATGCCTGATCTTACTTCTCAGGAAAACCTGGAAAATATGACAGCTGAGATGGAACGTGTAAAGACTGCCCAGATCACTTATGCAGTGCGTACTACCAATATCGACGGCATGGATATTGAAAAGGGCGATATTATGGCGATCGGTGACAAGGGTATGCTGGCAGTAGAACATTCTCCGGAAGAAGCGGCTAAGGCAGCTTTAAAGGCAATGTTAGATGATGAAAGCGAACTGGTAACGATTTACTATGGCTGCGATGTTAAAGAAGAAGATGCCGAGAAACTGAAGGAAGAGGCAGAAAGTTTATTCCCGGATAAGGAACTGGAACTTCAGTATGGCGGACAGCCTATCTACTATTATATGATTTCAGCAGAATAAACTGCCGGTTCATATGACTATAAGGAGGTATCGTTTATGAACGAAGATTTCAGAATGGAACAGGGCTACAAGGAAGCGGCTTATGGAGACAGCCTTGGCAGATATACAGCAAAGACATTTGGTTGGATGTTTATCGGTCTCCTTATTACATTTGGTGTAGCAATTGGAATGTATATGACAGATGGTCTGTATTATGTAAGCCGGGTACCAGGCTGGTACTACATCTTGTTTATCGCAGAGATTGGCATCGTTGTATACCTGTCAGCACGGATCAACCAGATGACAGTAGGTATGGCAAGAACCATGTTTTTCCTGTATGCAGCTGTAAACGGTATTGTATTCAGCGTCTATTTCCTTGTATTTGATGTAGTATCTTTATGGATGGCATTTGCTATTACTGCTGCATTTTTCGGCGTTATGGCGCTGATCGGATATTTTGGAAATATCAATTTCTCTGCGCTGCGTCCATTTATGATGGCAGGACTGATCTTTTTAGCAGGTTTCTGGCTGTTGTCCATGTTTATCAATCTGTCTGCTTATGAGACAGTTGTATGCGCTATCGGTATTTTCATTTTCCTGATTGTTACTGCTTATGATGCAAAGAAGATCCAGGCATTTTACAGCTACTATGGAAATGTTCCGGAAATGGCTACAAAATCTTCTATTTTTGCAGCATTACAGCTGTATCTTGATTTTATCAACCTGTTTGTTTATCTACTTCGTTTTGTAGGAAGAAGACGTAGATGATAGTCATTGGCGAATGAACCGTCTGCGTTAGCAGACAGTAAACCACATTTGTGGGATATTTGAATGCAAGAGCCCGTCCGGTAAGGATGGGCTGTTGTAAATATATGAGATCAAGGGGAGAAAAATATGTTAATAGGAGCATTAGAAGCAGGCGGCACTAAAATGGTCTGCGCACTGGGAAGAGAAGACGGAACGATCATTGAACAGGTTTCCATTCCGACTACTACGCCGGAGGAGACTATCCCAAAGATCACAGCATACTTCAAAGATAAGGGAATTGAAGCGCTGGGAATTGGAGCTTTCGGACCTGTGGGAGTAGATCCGAAAGCAGATAATTACGGTTATATCCTTGAAACACCAAAGCTGGCATGGAGAAATAAGGATCTCCTTGGCGGTCTGAAAAAAGAACTGAATGTTCCTATGGGGATTGATACAGATGTAAATGGTTCCTGCCTGGGCGAAGTAACATATGGCTGCGCTAAGGGACTGGACAGTGTTGTTTATATCACCATTGGAACCGGCGTTGGTGTTGGTGTATGGGTAAACGGAGGACTTCTTCACGGTATGCTCCATCCGGAAGGTGGACATATCCTGTTAAACCGTCATCCGGAAGATGAAAAAGGCGGCATCTGCCCGAACCATAAAAACTGCCTTGAGGGCTTTGCAAGCGGCCCATCAATTGAAGCACGATGGGGCAAGAAAGCCATTGAATTAAAAGATGATCCAAAGGTGTGGGAGATCGAAAGCTACTATATTGCACAGGCAATTACAGATTATATTATGATCCTTTCACCACAGAAGATCATTTTAGGCGGCGGCGTTATGCATCAGGAACAGTTATTTACACTGATCCGTGAGAAAGTAAAGACAATGGTAGCAGGATATATCAATACGAAAGAATTACAGGATATAGATCATTATATCGTTCCTGCAAGTCTTCATGATGATCAGGGTATCATGGGTGCTATCAAATTAGGTTTAAATGCACTGGAGCAGGCAAAGAAATGAGTAACAGTGAGCCTGTAAGTTCCCTTAAAGGGATTGGAGAGAAAACCGGAAAATTATTTGAAAAGCTGGGGGTCATCACTATTGATGACCTTCTTTCCTATTATCCAAGAGCTTATGATACCTATGAGCCGCCTGTGCCTGTAGGCCAGTTAAAAGAGCAGATGGTCATGAGCGTGGCAGCCGCCCTTCCAAAGCCGCCGGACCTTCTGCGTACAGGAAAGATCCAGATGGTCTCTGCCTATGTTCGTGATATAACAGGTGCGCTGCAGCTTGCGTGGTATAATATGCCTTATATGCGCGCCAATATCAAAAGCGGGCAGATGTATGTATTCCGGGGAAAAGTAGTAAAAAAACGGGGCCGTCTGATGATGGAGCAGCCGGAAGTCTTTACGGAAGAAGCCTATGAAACAGTAGTAAATTCCATGCAGCCGGTGTATGGACAGACAAGAGGCTTAAGCAATAAAACCATTGTAAAAGCAGAAAAACAGGCTCTGGAAAACAGACAGATGAAGCGGGAATATATGCCTGCTTTTTTACGCAGAAAATATGAGTTGGCAGAGATTAATTATGCCTTAGAGCATATCCATTTTCCAAGAGACCAGAAGGAACTTTTATTTGCCAGAAAACGTCTTGTATTTGACGAGTTTTTCATGTTTTTAGTAGGAGTGCGCCGGTTAAAAGAGAGCAGGGAAGGAAAGAAAACAGAGTTTGTGATCCGGCCCGGTGAAGAGACAGGACGCTTAAAGGAGTCGCTGCCCTATGCACTGACCTCTGCCCAGGAACGTACCTTGCAGGAAGTATTTTCAGACCTGCAAAAAGGCTGTGTGATGAACCGCTTAGTCCAGGGTGATGTAGGTTCCGGTAAGACGGTTATTGCCATCCTGACACTTCTTGCAGCAGCGGAAAATGGCTACCAGGGCGCTTTGATGGTGCCTACGGAGGTGCTGGCAAGACAGCATTTCGAGTCCATCACGAAAATGTTTGAAACCAGCGGTATTGATAAAAAAGTTGTCCTTATCACCGGTTCCATGACAGCCAAAGAAAAACGGATCGCCTATGAAAAAACTGCCTCCCATGAGGCAGATATTATTATCGGCACCCATGCGCTGATCCAGGAAAAGGTGATCTATGATAAACTGGCTCTGGTGATCACCGATGAGCAGCACCGGTTTGGCGTTGGTCAGAGGGAACTTTTAAGTGAAAAGGGACATACACCTCATGTTCTGGTCATGAGTGCAACACCGATCCCCCGTACACTGGCTATCATATTGTATGGGGATCTGGATATCTCTGTAATTGATGAGCTTCCTGCAGGTCGCCAGGTGATCAAAAACTGCGTGGTAGATACCAGCTACCGGCCAAAAGCCTATGCTTTTATTGAAAAACAGGTAGAAGCAGGCCGTCAGGCCTATGTGATCTGTCCTATGGTAGAAGCCAGCGAGATGATCGAAGGGGAAAATGTTCTGGATTATTCTAAAACACTGCGGGATGCGCTTCCTGAGTCCGTTAATGTAGAATATCTTCATGGAAAAATGAAGGCAAAAGAGAAGAATAAGATCATGGAACGGTTTGCGGCAGGAGAGATTCAGGTCCTTGTGTCTACTACGGTTATCGAGGTTGGAGTAAACGTGCCAAATGCTACCGTGATGATGATCGAAAATGCAGAACGCTTCGGTTTGGCTCAGCTGCACCAGTTAAGAGGCCGTGTAGGTCGAGGCAGTCACCAGTCTTATTGTATCATGGTCAATGGCTCCGGCGGAAAAGATACTATGGAACGCCTGGATATCTTAAACCGTTCTAACGATGGTTTCTATATTGCGTCAGAAGATCTGAAATTGCGTGGCCCGGGAGATATTTTTGGTGTACGCCAGAGCGGTGATCTGGAATTCCGTATTGGCGATGTGTTCACAGATGCAAACCTGTTAAAGCAGGTTTCAGAAGAGGTCAATGAAATACTGGATGATGACCCGGAACTGGAAAAAGAAGAACATCTGGAATTAAAGCGCCAGGTAGACTCTTATTTAGGGGACCGGTATGAGAAATTGAACTTGTAAGATAATATTCCAGAAAAAATGGCGTCAAAAAAACCACCCCGGACAGAAAATCCTGCCTGGGGTGATCTTTTCTTAGCACTAAGGAGTTTTACTTACCTGCCATCTGGCGTTCCTGGTTCTCGATCATTTTCTTGACCATATAGCCGCCTACAGAACCATTCTGTGCAGAGGTAAGGTTGCCGTTGTAACCGTTGCTTAAAGGTACTCCAAGCTCGTTGGCTACCTCCATTTTAAATCGATCCATGGCTTCCTTTGCTTCAGGTACGTTTGTTTTGTTTGTGTTGTTAGACATAATAAAACGCCTCCTTAATTGAGAAAGTGCTCTTTTGTTTTAAGAGCTTGTTGTTTGTTACGTTCTTAGTATGTGACCATCTTAAGATAATACACTAGAAGGTTCTGCGTAAATTGTTAAAAAATGCAAAATCCTTAAAAAAACCTTGTATTAAGTAAATTTTCATATTATACTTGTTGGGAATGAAAACAGAGCAGAAGTACGATACAGGCTGCTCATACAGGAGTTTATATTACATGAGAGTAATTGCTGGCAGCGCAAGAAGGCTGCTTTTAAAGACAATAGAAGGTATGGATACAAGACCTACCACAGACCGGATCAAGGAAACTTTATTTAATATGTTAAATACCCAGATCCCGGGCTGTACTTTTCTGGACCTGTTTTCCGGAAGCGGAGCGATCGGTATCGAAGCTTTGAGCCGGGGCGCAAAACAGGCATTTTTTGTGGAAAGTAATCCGGAGGCAGTTTCCTGTATCCGGGAAAATTTAAGCCGCACCCATTTAGAAGAGGGAGCGCTGGTGTTAAACTGTGATGTGATCGCAGGACTGAAAAAATTAGAGGGAAGAAATCCACGGTTTGATATTATTTTTATGGATCCGCCATATAACCATGAATTTGAAAACCGTGTTTTAGAATATCTTTCCAGTTCACCTATGGTGACAGAAGATACTCTGATCATTATAGAAGCTTCCAAGGAAACGGATTTTGACTGGCTTTCTGACGCAGGCTTTCATATGATAAAAGAAAAAGTATACAAGACCAACAAGCATATATTTGCTGGCAAGGGGGCATAAATGAGAGTCGCAGTATATCCGGGAAGTTTTGATCCGGTTACATTAGGACATATTGATATTATCCAGCGTACTTCTAAGATGTTTGACAAAGTGATCATCGGTGTTTTGAAAAACCGTTCCAAATCACCATTGTTTACTGCAGAGGAAAGAGTGGAGCTGTTAAAGGAAGTGACTGCGGATATTCCAAATGTAGAGGTGCAGTCTTTTCAGGGCCTTCTGATCGATTTTGTCCGTCAAAATCAGGCAAATGTGATCGTAAGAGGATTAAGAGCGATCACAGATTTTGAGTATGAACTTCAGATGGCGCAGACCAATCGAGTGATCGCGCCGGAGATCGATACTATATTTTTAACCACGAATTTGAAATATTCCTATCTCAGTTCCAGTATTGTAAAAGAAATCGCAGAATTTAACGGCGATATTAAAGAATTTTTACATCCTATTGTTGTAGAACGGGTGAAAGAAAAGCTGGAAGAGATGAAAAACGTATAGAGTATGTAATAGATACACGTAATAAACCAAAGGAGAACGATAAAATGAGCAGAATTGAACAGTTGATCAGTGAAATTGAAGAATACATAGACAGTTGTAAATTCCAGGCTCTGTCCAACAGCAAGATCATTGTTAATAAGGAAGAAATGGAAGAGCTGTTAGTAGAGCTTCGGATGCGTATCCCGGATGAGATCAAGAAATACCAGAAGATCATCAGCCAGCAGGAGACCATTTTAAGTGATGCCCAGGCTCAGTCTGAGTCTATGCTGGCAGACGCAAAGAAACAGTCTGACTCCATGATCGCACAGGCTACAGAGCAGGCAAACACCATGGTAGAGCAGGCAACCGAACAGGCTAATTCTATGGTAGCACAGGCGGATGCACAGACCAACGAGATGGTCAATGACCATGAGATCATGCAGCGTGCTTATGAACATGCAAACGAAGTAGTTGAGCAGGCAAATGTCCAGGCTCAGGCAATCGTAGATGCAGCTGTTAATGATGCAAACAATATCCGCCAGGGTGCGATCCAGTATACAGACGATATGCTGCGCAGCCTTCAGAATATTATGGATCATACCATGGAAACTGCAAAGGGACGTTTTGACTCCTTTATGAGTTCCATGCAGTCCAGCTATGACATTGTAACCAACAACCGTAAGGAACTGTCTGGTGGTCTTGTACAGCAGGAACCGGAAGCACAGGCAGCACCTCAGGAAGAAAAGAAGGAAGAAGCTTAAATTTCTGAAAGGGATCAGATTTTTAAGAGAATCCAAAAGAATACGCAGGAAAGTAAACTGTGAAGGGCTTTCCAGAAGATATAATGCCGGATGGAGAGTCCGGCATTTTTTCTGCCGCTGTGCATTGTAAGAACACTGCGGGTCTGGAAAATACCGCTGATACCGCCAAAAGCAACACTTGCAGTGACTAAGAGCAGACCAGTGAGACCGGATGTATGTTCGCAGATGGTTTGGATCCCGGTAGTGATCTCTAAAAGCCCCATAAGAGCAGGTTTTAAAATAACAGGGCCGGGAAGGGGCAGCTTAAAAAGATACAGGGATAAGATGGAAAACAGCATGATATAAAGCCCGATTTTTTCCATAGTTTCAAGGCAGCTCATCAGGTGCTCATCCAGGGAGAAGGAAGAAATGGGTGCTGTGTGAGAGACACCGGACCAGACAGAAGGACGTATCTTCCTGTTCTTTTTGGATTTTTTATCATAATAATGCCTTGCCAGATAAGAAATGGGAAAAACTGGAAGATAAAGGGCTGCAAGGAAGGGAAAAAGAGGAAATTTTATGGAAGGTGGAAGGAGCTTCTGTCCTTCCATCACTGTATAACCGGTGAGGAACATAGGGCTTGGATGATTGCAGATGGAGAGAAGATAGCAGGCTTCTTCCCAGGAAATCTGTCCCCTTTCTAATAAGTCCCGGTCCATTTTAGCCCCCATGGGATAGCCGCATAACAGTCCGGTGAGAAAAACGAAGCCTGCAGGCTGAGAAAAGTGGAATACTCCGGATAATAAAGGAGAAAAGGGCTTTACAACAAGACCTACAGCGCCCATGGCAGCAATGACGCCGGTTCCGATCATAAAAGGCAGCAAAGTAGGCAAAACTGTGTAAGCCCAGAGAAGGAGTCCCTTTCTGGCACCTTCCAAAGCGGTACCCGGAGAGAGCAAAAGCAGGATAAGAAAGAACAGGGCCAGAAGGCTTAAGAGGATCCGTTTCATAGGGCCTCCGGTTAAATGCAGGGTTTGTTTTAATATATGGCCGGATCTTTTGAAAAATGATGTTTAAGTAGTAGCATGTATAAGGAGCAGGATATGACAGATGTGAAACAGCTGCCGGAAGCGTTCTTAAAGGAAATGGAACAGCTTTTAGGAGATGAATATGAGGCATATATAAAAAGCTATGAGGAAGCGTGGAAACCAGGTCTGCGTGTAAATACATTGAAAATTATGCCGGAGGAATTTAAAAATCTTTCCCACCTGGAACTGACACCTGTAGACTGGACGGAAAAGGGATTTTATTATGAAGACACAGAACGTCCTGCCAGACATCCTTTTTATTATGCCGGTCTTTATTATCTTCAGGAGCCCAGTGCCATGGCACCAGCGGCTGTGCTTCCGGTAGAACCGGGAGATAAGGTCTTAGACGTATGTGCGGCACCGGGAGGAAAAAGTACGGAACTGGCAGCAAAACTTCAGGGAAAAGGAATGCTTGTATCCAATGACATCAGTTATTCCAGGGCAAGAGCATTACTTAAAAACCTGGAACTGGCAGGAGCAGAAAATATTTCTGTTTTAAGTGAAGAACCGGGAAAACTGGCAGCTGTATGGCCGGAGTTTTTTGATAAGATTTTAGTAGATGCACCATGTTCCGGGGAAGGAATGTTTCGCAGGGAAGAGGATATGGTAAAGGACTGGGTAAGCAGAGGCCCCTCTTATTACAGCTCAATCCAGAGGGAGATCTTAGAGCAGGCTGTGGCCATGTTAAAACCAGGAGGAATGATGCTTTATTCTACCTGTACCTTCTCAAAAAAAGAAGATGAGGAAAATGTGGCGTATATTTTAGAAAAATATCCATCCATGGAACTGGTTCCTATTGATAAAGAGCAGTTTAAGGGACTTTCGGATGGTTTTGGATATCCACAGACTGCCCGCCTGTTCCCACACCGGATCCAGGGGGAAGGACATTTCCTGGCATTATTCCACAAGAAAGAGGATGAAAATGGTTCTGGCAGTGGTGCAGCTGTTTTGAGGCTATCAGGAGATGAAAAAGAGGCTTCAAAGCGGGCCAAGGAAGCAGGCAAACAGGAAGATCTGATGAAATTTCTGAAAAACTGCAGGAAGGAATGGGATTTAGGCCGTATCTATATCCGGGATGAGCAGGTATATTATCTGCCGGAGGGCTTAAAAACAGGACTTCCGCTGCGGTTTTTGCGAACAGGGCTGCATCTGGGTGAGTTAAAGAAAGGTCGTTTTGAACCATCCCAGGCGTTTGCAATGGCATTAAAAAAAGACGAATATCCGGTACGCCTTGATCTGAAAACAGAGGATGAACGTGTGATCCGCTATTTAAAAGGAGAAACGATCATTCTTGTAAATGAGGAAGAACCGGTAAAGGGCTGGTGTCTGGTTACAGTAGAAGGCTTTCCTTTAGGCTGGGCCAAAGGCAATGGAATGACCCTTAAAAATAAATACTATGCAGGCTGGCGCTGGCAGTAAGAGAGGATAAATGAAATATGGCAGAAAAGAAGAAAAAAGCTTCTAATTCCAGTATGCGCCTGGACAAATTTCTGGTGGAAATGGGAAAAGGAAGCCGCAGCCAGATCAAGGAAATGGCGAAAAAAGGACGGATCCAGGTAAATGGAACTGTGATAAAGGCAACGGATGGAAAAATAGATCCGGAAAAAGATGTGGTCTTACTGGACGGACAGCCGGTTTCTTATGCACACACAGAATATTTTATGTTAAATAAACCGGCAGGTACTGTATCAGCTACAGAGGATGGGAAATATCCTACTGTAATAAGTCTGATCGACGCTGCTTTGCGCAAGGACCTGTTTCCGGTGGGACGTCTGGATCTGGATACAGAGGGACTGCTGCTGATCACCAACGACGGGGCAATGGCTCATGAGCTGCTGTCTCCGAAGAAACATGTAGATAAAATATACCTGGCTTACATAGAGGGAACACTTCCAAAGGATGCCAAAAAGCAGATGCAGGAAGGCCTTATAATAGAAGAAGGTGTAAAAACGCTTCCTGCAGAGCTGGTCATATTAGACCCGCCGGCGGGAATGAAAGAGGGACTGACTGCAGTTTCACTGCGGATCCATGAAGGAAAATTCCACCAGGTAAAAAGGATGTTTGAAGTTTTAGGCTGTAAAGTGGTATACTTAAAACGTATGACCATGGGGCCGCTGGTATTGGATCCGTCTTTAAAGCCGGGAGAGTACCGGGCATTAAAGGAAGAAGAGCTTAAGGCTCTTGAACGAAAGATCAATGAGAAAGAACGGACGCATATTTTAGACGGCATTTCTGCTGTTTTATTTGACTTAGATGGCACTCTGGTGGACTCCATGTGGATGTGGGAAGCCATTGATGTTGAATATCTGGGCCGTTATGGTCTGGAATGCCCGTCTGATCTGCAAAAAGCCATTGAGGGAATGAGTTTTTCAGAAACAGCAGTATATTTTAAGGAACGTTTTAATCTGCCAGACTCTATTGAAGAGATTAAACAGGCGTGGGTGGAAATGTCTCTGGAAAAATACCAGAAGGAAGTACCTGTAAAACCGGGGGTAAGGGAATTTCTGGAAGAAATTTCCATCCGGGGCATTAAAGCAGGTATTGCTACCAGCAACGGAAGGGAAATGGTAGATGCTGTATTAAAGTCTTTAGGACTGGAACAATATTTCCAGGTAGTTGCCACTGCCTGTGAAGTGGCAGCCGGAAAACCGGCACCGGATATTTACCTGGAGGTGGCAAGAAGGCTGGGCGCAAAACCGGAAAACTGTCTGGTATTTGAGGATGTTCCGGCCGGTATCATGGCAGGAAAAAATGCGGGAATGAATGTCATTGCAGTAGAAGATGATTTTTCAGAGACAATGAAAGAAGAAAAGGAACAGCTGGCTGACCGGCTGATCCATGATTTTTACGAGGTTTTATAAATGGTACATGATTATTTACCGATCAACAGAGAAGATATGAAAAAAAGGGGCTGGGAACAGTGCGATTTCGTCTATGTTTCCGGTGATGCCTATGTAGACCATCCTTCTTTTGGAACGGCCATTATTTCAAGGCTGTTGGAAGCACATGGTTATAAGGTAGGTATCATTGCCCAGCCGGACTGGAAGGACAATAAGAGCATCCAGATCTTAGGACGGCCAAGACTGGGATTTTTGGTGTCTGCGGGAAATATGGATTCCATGGTAAACCATTATTCCGTATCCAAAAAGCGCAGAAAAGAGGACTCCTATACTCCTGGTGGGGTAATGGGAAAAAGACCGGACTATGCAGTGGTGGTATACTGCAACCTGATCCGTTCTGCTTATAAAGATGTGCCTATCATTGCCGGAGGTATTGAGGCAAGCCTTCGCCGTCTGGCTCATTATGATTACTGGTCCAATAAGATGAAGCGGTCCATTTTGCTGGATGCCCAGGCAGATATTATTTCCTATGGAATGGGAGAACATTCCATTGTGGAACTGGCAGATGCATTGGACAGCGGACTGGATATTAAGGATATTACTTTTATAGACGGTACGGTTTATAAGACAAAGAGCCTGGAGTCTGTTTATGATTATAAGCTGCTTCCGGACTATACAGAGCTGTTAGAAGATAAGAAACGGTACGCAGAAAGCTTTTTTGTACAGTACAGCAATACAGATCCGTTTTCCGGAAAACGTCTGGTGGAACCTTATGAGGGCAAAGTTTATGTGGTACAGAACCCGCCTGCAAAGCCACTGACACAGGATGAGATGGATGATGTGTATGCTCTGCCATATATGAGAAGCTATCATCCTTCTTATGAGGCAGCCGGTGGCGTCCCGGCTATCCGTGAGATCAAATTCAGCCTAATCAGCAACAGAGGCTGTTTTGGTGCATGCAGCTTCTGCGCACTGACTTTCCATCAGGGAAGGATCATCCAGGCAAGAAGCCATGAGTCATTGGTGGATGAGGCAAAACTTCTTACAGAAGAGCCTGATTTTAAGGGATATATCCATGATGTTGGCGGACCTACTGCCAATTTCCGTTTCCCTGCCTGCGAAAAACAGCTGACTAAGGGTGCCTGCCCTAATAAGCAGTGTCTGTTCCCTGAACCATGTAAGAACCTGCGTGCGGACCACAGTGATTATATTTCACTCTTAAGAAAGCTGCGTGCGATCCCAAAGGTAAAGAAAGTATTCATCCGTTCCGGTATCCGTTTTGACTATCTGTTAAAGGACCCGGGAAAGAAGTTTTTACGGGAACTTTGCGAATACCATGTAAGCGGCCAGCTGAAAGTTGCGCCGGAGCATGTGGCAGATAAGGTGCTCATGCGCATGGGCAAGCCGAAAAACAGTGTATACAGAGAGTTTGTAAAAGAATACAAGCAGATGAATGAGAAGCTGGGAAAGGACCAGTATCTGGTGCCTTATCTGATGTCTTCCCATCCAGGTTCTTCTATGAAAGAGGCGGTGGAGCTGGCGGAGTATTTAAGAGATCTGGGCTACATGCCGGAGCAGGTACAGGACTTTTATCCGACACCGTCAACCATTTCCACCTGCATGTATTATACAGGATATGACTGCCGTACCATGGAAAAGGTGTATGTGCCTGTTAATCCTCATGAGAAGGCTATGCAGAGAGCGCTGATCCAGTACCGGAACCCGAAAAATTATGACCTGGTGGCAGAGGCTCTTAAGATTGCCGGAAGAACGGATCTGATCGGCTTTGATAAGAAATGTCTGATCAAGCCAAGGAATTTTGATAAGAGCGCTCATGATGAGAAAGAGTTTCGTGGACATGGGGGAGTTTCCGGCGGCAAGAATGCGGTTGGCAGGAATGAAAACAGCAGGAATGGAAATAACAGGAATACAGCAGGAAAAAATACTGGTGGAAGAAATACAGGCGCAAGCGGCAGAAATATGGAAAAGCTGTCAGGAAGCAAGATGAATGCAGCGAAAACTGCAGGTAAGAAAAAAGGCATCCGAAACGTTCATAAAAAGAAAGGAAACTGACAATGAAAATTGCTGTTATAACAGGAGCATCTTCTGGAATGGGCTGGGAATGCGCCATCCGCTTATGGGAGCAGTTTCCAGGACTGGATGAGATCTGGGCAGTGGGAAGACGAAAAGAGCGCCTGGTAAAACTGGAAGAAAAAGTAAATATTCCGGTGCGTAAATTTGTTCTGGATCTGAGTCAGGAAAAAGAACGGGAGATCTTAAAAGCTGAGTTAGAACGCTTGAAACCCCAGGTGAAATTTCTGGTAAATGCAGCTGGTTTTGGAAAGATCGGAAATGTATGTGATCTGTCTGAAAAAGACCAGTCAGGAATGGTGCAGGTAAACTGTACTGCTCTGACAGCTGTTACCACCATGGTCCTTCCTTTTATGTCTCAGAACAGCCGCATCCTGCAGTTTGCTTCCAGTGCAGCCTTTCTGCCCCAGCCGGGCTTTGCAGTATATGCAGCTTCAAAGGCCTATGTGTTAAGCTACAGCCGGGCATTAAACAGGGAATTAAAGGGCAGAAAGATATTTGTAACTGCCATTTGCCCGGGACCGGTGCGCACAGAATTTTTTGATATTGCACAGACAACAGGTGAAATTCCATTATACAAAAAACTGGTTATGGCAGCACCGGGAAAGGTTGTGGCAAAAGCAATCCGGGACAGCATTGCAGGAAGAGAAATTTCTGTCTATGGGCTTTTTATGAATGCATTCTGGATCCTTGCAAAAGTGTTTCCACACAGCCTGATCTTAGATATGATGGAAAAGATAGAGTACTTACCGGGAAAGGATCGTTGGTAAAATGCAGAAACTGAAAGTGGCCTCCAATGAGGCAGGACAGAGGCTGGATAAGCTGCTGTCCAAATATTTAAGCCAGGCAGGAAAAGGCTTTCTTTATAAGATGATGCGAAAGAAAAACATTACCTTAAATGGAAAGAAGTGTGATGGTTCTGAACGGGTGGAAGAAGGGGATGAGATCAGTCTGTTTCTGGCAGATGAGACCATTGAAAAGTTTTCGGCGCCTCTTCCAGAACTGGCAGCATTAGGAAAAGAAAAAGACAGAAATTCGGGAAAAGCCGGGAAAAACGGGGAAAATGGAAACAGGAAGAAAAAACAGGAGTTATCTATCGTATACGAAGATAAAAATGTTTTGATCGTAAATAAACCTTCCGGAATGCTTTCACAGAAAGCAAAAGAAGGGGATGTTTCCCTAAATGAGCACATTTTAAATTATCTCATTGACTCCGGGCATCTTCCGGTAAGCCAGCTGCGCACGTTCCGGCCTTCGATCTGCAACCGTCTGGATCGCAATACCAGTGGTCTGGTAGTTGCCGGAACTTCTTTAGCCGGACTTCAGATCATGAACGGGGTCTTAAAAGACAGGAGCATCCATAAATATTATCAGTGTATCGTCAAAGGCAAGATCGATAAGCCCCAGATGATCGCCGGTTTCTTAAAGAAAGATGAAGCCCAAAATACGGTGCAGATCTATCCGTTAGAAGTGGAAGGCAGTGTTCCTATTATGACGGAATACGTGCCTGTAAAGAGCAGTGATACAGCAACACTTTTGCGGGTCACTCTGATCACTGGGCGCAGCCATCAGATCCGTGCCCATCTGGCTTCTATTGGCCATCCTATTTTAGGAGATTTTAAGTATGGAGATCCAAAGTTGAATGAGCAGATCCAGAAGAAATATAAAGTGCGCTCCCAGCTTTTACATTCCTGGAAACTTGTCATGCCGGAAAAGCTGGCACAGCCTCTGGATTATCTGTCAGGAAAAGAGTTTATCGCTCCTTTGCCTGCTGCTTTTAAGAAGGTATTAAAAGGAGAAGGATTGGAGACAGCGGAGTCAAATTCTTGACAGAAAAGTGGCTTTGGGGTATGCTAATTCATATAACTGTAACAATTATATAACGAGAGGATAAAATACAATGGGAAAGATCATATTAACCGGCGACCGTCCAACCGGACGCCTTCATGTAGGACATTATGTAGGTTCTTTAAAGAGAAGAGTAGAGCTTCAGAATTCCGGTCAGTTTGATGAGATCTACATCATGATCGCAGATGCACAGGCTCTTACAGATAATGCAGATAACCCTGAAAAAGTACGTCAGAACATCATTGAGGTAGCATTAGACTATCTGGCTTGTGGTCTGGATCCTGCAAAATCTACTTTATTTATCCAGTCCCAGGTACCGGAGCTTTGCGAGATGACTTTCTACTATATGGATCTGGTAACTGTATCCAGATTACAGCGTAATCCTACTGTAAAAACCGAGATCCAGATGCGTAATTTCGAGACCAGCATCCCAGTTGGTTTCTTTACCTACCCGATCAGCCAGGCAGCAGATATTACTGCATTTAAGGCAACCACCGTTCCGGTTGGTGAAGACCAGGCTCCAATGATCGAGCAGACTCGTGAGATCGTTCACAAGTTTAATACCGTATACGGCGGCAATCTGGTAGAGCCTGAGATCCTGCTTCCAGACAATAAAGCATGTCTGCGTCTGCCAGGTATCGACGGAAAGGCAAAAATGAGCAAGTCCTTAGGAAACTGCATCTATCTGTCCGACTCCGAAGAAGAAATCAAGAAGAAGATCATGTCCATGTTCACAGACCCGAACCACCTGCGCGTTCAGGATCCGGGACAGGTAGAAGGAAATCCAGTATTTATCTATCTGGATGCATTCTGCCGTGATGAGCACTTTGAAAAATATCTGCCAGATTACAAGAACCTGGATGAATTAAAGGCTCATTATATGAGAGGCGGCCTTGGAGACGTTAAGGTTAAGAAGTTCTTAAACAACGTGATCCAGGATGAACTTCGCCCGATCAGAGAACGCAGAAAAGAGATCGCAAAAGACATTCCAGCTGTATACAAGATCCTGGAAGAGGGAAGCATCAAGGCAGAAAAGAAAGCAGCACAGACCCTTGCAGAGATGAAGCGCGCTATGAAGATCAACTACTTTGAAGATAAGGAGCTGATCGCAGAGCAGGCAGCTAGATTTTCCAGTGAGGCAGATGCGTAAGTATATCTGAAAAAGCGATAAAAGATCGTATAAGTTTTTATATAAGGTCATATGAAAAAACCGCCCGGACCGATCAAGTCCGGGCGGTTTTTCATAACTGTATTTACATAACGATCAATTCATACTTTCTTGAACCAAGCCCAATCTTTTCTGCATGTTCCAGGCAGCTTCTCCACTCAGACTCTGGAGTAGAGTTGCAGAAGTGATCGTGGTGGTCTACGAAACCTTTTTTTGCCATGTTCTTTGCAAGCTGGCTTCCTGGCATTGGGGTGGCTTTGAGGCAGGCGTCTACGCAGGCCTGATCCAGTGCCAGCGGGTCGAAGGAGGCGAACATTCCAATATTTGGAAGGATCGGAACGTCATTTTCACCATGGCAGTCGCAGTTAGGGGATACATCTACTACCAGGGAAATATGGAAGTTTGGACGGCCGTCTACAACCGCTTTGGTATACTCAGCCATACGGCAGTTTAACAGTTCATTTGCAGTATCGTTGTCAAATGCAATGGCATCGAAGTTGCAGGCACCCAGGCAGCGGCCGCAGCCTACGCAGTGTTCCTGATCTACATGCATTTTTCTGGCAGTTTCATCAAAGATCAGACCGCCGTTGGCACATTCCTTCTGGCATTTGCGGCAGCCTTTGCAGACATCCTGCTCAATGTGTGGTTTGCCGCTGCTGTGCTGGTCTTTCTTTCCGGCTCTGGAACCGCAGCCCATACCGATGTTTTTGATAGTTCCGCCAAAACCAGTCATTTCATGGCCTTTAAAATGAGTCAGGCTGATAAATACGTCAGCATCCATGATCGCACGGCCGATCTTTGCTTCTTTTACATATTCCCCGCCTGCTACCGGCACATCTACATCATCTGTACCTTTCAGACCGTCACCAATAAGGATAGGACATCCTACAGTCAGCGGTGTAAATCCATTTTCCCAGGCACATTCCAGGTGCTCTAAAGCGTTTTTGCGGCTTCCTGGATACATGGTATTACAGTCAGTAAGAAATGGCTTTCCGCCAAACTCCTTTACTACGTCTGCAACCGCTTTTGCATAGTTAGGACGAAGATAACTGATATTTCCCAGTTCTCCGAAGTGCATCTTAATAGCAACAAATTTGCCGTCCATATCCAGTTTTTCGATACCGGCTTTTTTGATCAGCTTCTTTAACTTGGTTGGAAGTCCGTCACCAAAGGCAACGGTGTGAAAATCAGTAAAATAAACTTTTGATGGTTCCATACAATACCTCGCTTTTGTGTGATTATATTTAAGTGATATTTTTTCTCTATAGTATAGTGCAAAAAATGAAGAATGGCAAATATGAATTGTATTTGATATAATGTAATGAGTGAAGACAAAAACAAGCGGCTGCGCAGCAGACATTTGTTTTTGGCGAGCCATTAACGAACGAATCGTCTGCGAAAGCAGACAGTGGAGCGCGATAGCGCGGGATTCGTGAGTATTTGAGCGAAGATAAAACAAGCGGCTGCGCAGCAGACATTTGTTTTGCGGAAAGGACAGCATAAAATGGGAACATGGAAAACAAGGGGGCTTCGGGGTTCTACCTTAGAAGACCTGATCAATCATACAAATGAAAGTTACAGGGAGAAAAAACTGGCTCTGATCCAGAAGATCCCTACACCCATTACTCCCATTGAAATAGATAAGAGCAGCCGTCATATTACACTGGCTTATTTTGACCAGAAGAGTACCGTAGACTATATTGGGGCAGTTCAAGGAATACCGGTATGTTTTGACGCAAAAGAGTGTGCGGTAAAAACATTTCCTCTTCAGAACATTCACCCACATCAGATCAAATTTATGGAAGAATTTGAACAACAGGGGGGGATATCATTTATCATTGTTCATTATACAGCATTAGATGAAATGTATTATGTGCCTTTTACAGATGTAAAAAAATTCTGGGACCGCATGGAAGCAGGTGGCAGAAAAAGTTTTACCTACGATGAAATTAACAAAAACTGGAAAATACGTTCTCATAGGGATATGTATGTCCATTACCTGGAACCATTATCCATTGATCTAAGTCAGAGGGAGAACGATCAATAGCCGTTCCATGAGCCTGGCTAAGAAAAATCCAGAAAGCCGTTGACAAGAAAGAATGAAGCCTTTATAATGAAAACACGTTAGCAAATCATCACTCTACCATGGTAAAGTGATAGCAAGGCAAAAAGCAAAGCCATTTATATCGGCAAAAGATAAGGGAGATGTGCTATGACAAAGAAAAACAAACTGATCCACACTCCGGAAGGAGTCAGGGACATTTATAACGGAGAATGCCGCAGAAAGCTGGCAGTTCAGGAGAAGATCCTCCATACATTGTATCTTTACGGTTATGAGCATATCCAGACCCCAAGTTTTGAATATGCGGATATTTTTAATGAAGACCGCGGAAGCGTAGGCGCCCAGGAAATGTTCAAGTTCTTTGACAGGGACAACAACATGCTGGTGCTCCGGCCGGATATGACCCCAGCAGTGGCAAGATGTGTGGCAAAATATTTTATGGATGATGATATGCCTCTGCGTCTGTGCTACCTGGAGCGCACTTTTAAAAATAATACCAGCTATCAGGGTTATTTAAAAGAGCGGGCTGAGTCAGGTGCAGAGCTGATCGGCGATGACTCACCAGATGCAGATGCTGAGATGATCGCTATGGTCATTGACTGTTTAAAGGCAGCTGGTTTAAAAGAGTTCCAGGTAGAATTAGGTGAGGTTGCATTTTACAGAAGCCTGTTACAGCAGTCCGGACTGGACGAGGACGCACAGGCCCAGTTAAATGATCTGATTGAAAACAAGAACCGCTTTGGCGTAGAAGAGTTTTTAAAGAACCAGGACATGGAAGAAAGCTTAAAAGAAGCGTTTTTAAAACTTCCAGAGCTGTTTGGCGGTATCAACCAGATTAAAAAGGCAAAAGCATTAACAGATAACCCACAGGCATTAGCAGCCATTGAGCGGCTGGAGCGGGTACATACTTTGCTGGAAGAATATCATATGGCTGATTATGTATCTTACGACCTGGGAATGTTAAGCCGTTACCAGTATTATACCGGTATCATTTTCAAGGCATATACCTATGGAACCGGCGATTACATTGTTACCGGCGGCCGTTACAATAAACTGTTAGTCCAGTTTGGAAAAGATACTCCGGCAGTTGGTTTCGCCATTGTAGTAGACCAGCTGATGGCAGCTTTATCCAGACAGCAGATCCACATTCCGGTGCAGTTAGTAAATACGGTGATCCTGTATGAGCCCTCAGCCAGACAAAGTGCGGTACGTTTAAGCCGTTTCTTCCGTTCCGAGGGTACTCCGGTGCAGTCCATGGTCATGGAAGAAGGAAAGAGCTTGGAAGATTATAAGGGAATGGCAAAGAAGAGAGGTCTTCGCACCATTCTCTGCCTGAAGGATACAGGAAATACAGTAACTGCCTTTGACATGCTTACAGGAAATGTAGACGAAACCCCTGTATCTGCATACGGAGTCAGGGAGATCTTATAAAAGATCCAGAAAGCATAAAAGCATATTGGATATAAAAGGAGATAAAGCAGCATGAGATATCTGACCATAGCATTAGCCAAGGGCCGTCTGGCATCCAAGGCAATGGATATGTTTGAACAGATCGGCATTTCCTGTGAGGAGATGAAGGACAAAAACTCCAGAAAGCTGATCTTTGTAAATGAAGACTTGGGCATCCGTTTCTTCTTAGCCAAGGCAAATGACGTTCCTACTTATGTAGAATATGGCGCGGCAGACATCGGTATTGTAGGCCGTGACACCATTTTAGAGGAAGGCAGAAGACTGTATGAGGTCTTAGACCTGGCAATGGGAAAATGCAGGATGTGCGTCTGCGGACCGGAGTCAGCAAGAGAGCGTTTAAAACACCACGAACTGATCCGTGTCGCTACCAAATATCCGCACATTGCAAAAGACTATTTCTACAACCAGAAATACCAGACTGTAGAGATCATTAAATTAAACGGCTCCATTGAGCTGGCACCGATTGTAGGGCTTTCTGAGGTGATCGTAGATATCGTGGAGACCGGTTCTACCTTAAGAGAAAACGGACTGGTAGTCTTAGAAGAGGTCTGTGACCTTTCCGCACGTATGGTAGTCAATCAGGTAAGCATGAAAACGGAAAATGAACGGATCACAAAGATCATTAAAGATTTTCAGGGACTTTTAAAGGAAAAAGAGAGGGCGGACAAATGAGGATCGTAAAATTAGATGAAGCATCTATGAAAAATATTCTGGCAGATATGTTAAAAAGAGACCCAAATAATTATGATGCATACACAGAAACCGTGCAGGAGATCGTAGACCGGGTAAAAGCAGAAGGAGACGCAGCTGTTTTTGATTATACAAAGAAATTTGATAAAGCAGAGATCAATGCAGACAACATCCGTGTAACAGAGGCAGAGATCAAAGAGGCTATGGAAGCTGTTGATCCACATCTTCTGGAAGTAATGAAGAAATCCATGGAAAATATCCGCCGTTACCATGAAAAACAGAGAAGAAACAGCTGGTTTGACTCCCAGCCGGACGGCACGATCTTAGGACAGAAGATCACAGCATTGGAGAGTGCCGGTGTGTATGTACCTGGCGGCAAAGCTGCTTATCCTTCTTCTGTACTTATGAACATTATCCCGGCAGAGGTAGCTGGTGTAAAACGTATCGTTATGGTCACACCTCCTGGAAAAGATGGCAAGGTAAATCCTGTTACTTTAACAGCAGCACATCTGGCCGGTGCAACCGAAGTTTATAAAGTAGGTGGCGCACAGGCAATTGCAGCCCTTGCTTTCGGCACTGAGTCCATTCCAAGAGTCAGCAAGATCGTAGGACCTGGAAATATCTTCGTTGCCCTTGCAAAGAAAGCGGTATACGGTCATGTAAGCATTGACAGCATTGCAGGACCAAGTGAGATCCTGGTAGTGGCAGATGAAACAGCCAATCCAAGATATGTGGCAGCTGACCTGTTAAGCCAGGCAGAGCATGATGAATTAGCCAGTGCTATTTTAGTTACCACCAGTATGGAACTGGCTGAGAAGGTCTCCAAAGAAGTTGATGGTTTCCTTCAGGTATTATCCAGAAGCGAGATCATCAAGAAATCCCTGGATAACTACGGCTATATCCTGGTAGTGGATACTATGGATGAGGCAGTGGAGACAGCCAACAACATTGCACCGGAACACCTGGAGTTAGTAACAGCTAATCCGTTTGAGGTAATGACAAAGATCCGCAATGCAGGCGCAATTTTTATTGGTGAATACAGCTCTGAACCTTTGGGAGACTATTTTGCAGGACCAAACCACATCCTTCCTACCAACGGAACAGCAAAATTCTTCTCACCTTTAGGTGTAGATGATTTTATTAAGAAATCCAGCATTATCTATTATTCCAGAGAAGCCCTTGAAAAGGCTCATAAGGACATTGAGGACTTTGCAGAAGCAGAACACCTGACTGCACATGCAAATTCTGTAAGAGTCAGATTTGAATGATACCAGGGTCAAAAGGTCGGAAATCCGACGCAAGCTTGCTTGCAGGAGGATTTTTGACCTTGGGTCTCGCCAAAAACATGAGTAAAAAGGTCCGCATAAAGGAGAGTGTAGGAAATATGGAACGCATTGCGCAGATCACACGAAATACCAATGAAACGAAAATAAACATGACTTTAAACCTGGATGGCAGCGGAAAGGCCAATATCCATACAGGCATCGGCTTTTTTGACCATATGTTAAACAGCTTTGCCCGCCATGGCTTTTTTGATCTGGATCTTACAGTAGACGGGGATCTGGAAGTGGATACCCATCATACCATTGAGGATACAGGCATTGTGCTGGGACAGGCCATCCGCAAGGCAGTAGGGGATAAAAAAGGCATCTGCCGATATGGTTCCCAGATCCTTCCCATGGATGAGGCCTTAGTCATCTGCGCCCTGGATCTTTGCGGAAGACCTTATCTGGTGTATGACTTAAACCTTGACCGGGAAAAAGTAGGTGATCTGGAGACGGAAATGGTGCGGGAGTTTTTCTATGCAGTATCTTATGGCGGGGAAATGAACCTTCATCTGCGCCAGATGTCCGGCAGCAACAATCACCACATCATTGAGGCGGCTTTTAAGGCATTTGCGAAAGCTTTAGACGGAGCAACCGGTTATGATCCACGGCTTACAGATGTATTATCTACCAAGGGAAGCCTGTAGAAAAAGCCTGTAAAAACATTTATTCAGGAATAGAAAAGGAGACAAAACATGCAGCTGTATCCGGCAATTGATATGAAAAATGGAAAATGTGTCCGCCTGCGTCAGGGTGCATTTAAAGATATTACGGTATATTCGGAGCATCCAGAGGAGATCGCGGCTCTCTGGCAGGAAAAAGGAGCCACTTTTTTACATCTGGTAGACTTAGACGGTGCACTGGCAGGACGTTCTGTAAATGAAGAGACCATTAAAAAAATCGTTTCTTCTGTGAATATCCCTGTAGAGATCGGCGGCGGCATCCGTTCTGAGGAAGCCATTAAAAATATGCTTGCTTTAGGCGTAAAGCGTGTGATCATAGGAACAAAGGCAGTAGAAGAGCCGGAGTTCTTAAAAGATATGGTGGAGAAATTCGGTGCAGATGCCATTGCAGCAGGCGTTGACGCCAAGGACGGCATGGTAGCTATCCAGGGCTGGGAGCAGGTAAGCACTGTTACAGCCACAGATCTCTGCCTGAAAATGAAAGAATATGGCGTAAAGCACATTATTTATACAGATATTTCCAGAGACGGCATGCTTTCAGGCCCCAATATCCCGGCAACAAAGAAGCTGACGGAAGAAACAGGACTTGACATTATCGCATCCGGCGGCGTATCCTGTATGGAAGACCTGCAGGCTCTTTATGATGCAGGGATCTCAGGAGCGATCATGGGAAAAGCTCTTTATGAAAAACGTGTGGACTTGGAAGAGGCAGTCCGCCGTTTTGAAAAATGAACGGACAAGGAGGAAATGGACATGGATAATAAAAAACTGATCGCAGGTTTTGGCTACCAGGAAGGCCGTATCAGCAGCTGGGACGGAAAGAGAACCTATACCCAGGCTGCACCTCAGATGGCAAAACACTGCTGCGATAACGGAGCGGATGAAATTCTGATCTATGACTGGTCTGTAACAGATGATGACCATGAGGCTGCCATTGCAGTGATCAAAGAGGTCTGCAGGGAAGCGGATGCCCCGGTCATTGCAGGCGGCAGAGTAAAACGCATGGAAGATGTAAAGAAATATCTTTATGCAGGAGCCAGCGCTGTATTTTTAGACATGAGCAAAGAAGAAAACGTGGATATGATCAAAGAGGCATCTGACCGCTTTGGAAAAGAGAAGATCTACGCTTATCTGCCAACAGATGCTTATCTGGATCATGTAAAGGACTATAAGGCAGCAGGTGCATCCGTCATGCTTCTTAATACAGCAGGCAGCGTTCCCTCTTTACTGGAAATGGCTTCTATCAGCGACAGTGAAGCACCATTTTTATTCTTCTTACAGGCAAAGGATGATGCCAAGGACACAGCAGAAAGCCTGAAAAATGCCTTTGGCTGCGGAAATATCTGCGGTGCGGTTCTTACCTTTACAGAGGATGCCATGGATACTTCCATGACCATTAAACAGTCTTTAAAGGCAGCGGGAATTTCCGTAGATACCTTTGAATCTTCCGTAGACTGGAAGGACTTTAAGTTAAACAGCGACGGGCTGATCCCTGTGATCGTTCAGGATTATAAGACCAATGAAGTATTAATGTTAGCTTACATGAATGAAGAGGCATTTAACAATACGCTGGCTACCGGCCGCATGACCTATTTCAGCCGCAGCCGTCAGGCGCAGTGGGTAAAGGGAGAAACCAGCGGACATTTCCAGTATGTAAAATCCTTAAAGATCGACTGTGACAATGATACACTTCTTGCAACTGTAAAGCAGATCGGCGCAGCCTGCCACACAGGCAACCGTTCCTGCTTCTACACCACACTGGCAGAAAAGGAATACAAAGAGACCAATCCATTAAAAGTATTTGAGGACGTTTTCAATGTGATCTTAGACCGCAAAAAACATCCAAAGGAAGGTTCTTATACCAACTATCTTTTTGATAAGGGAATTGATAAGATCTTAAAGAAAGTGGGAGAAGAAGCTACTGAGATCGTTATTGCAGCCAAGAACCCGGATCCGGAGGAAGTAAAATACGAGATCTCCGATTTCCTGTACCATATGATGGTATTAATGGCAGAAAAAGGTGTTACCTGGGAAGAGATCACAGAGGAACTGGCAAACAGATAAGATATACAAAAGATGTACGAAAGCAGATTGCTTTCATTTGGGACAGCTGGATCGAAAGACCGGCTGTCCTTTTTGCATAATGAGCGGATCCGTGGTAAAATTATCTTAATAAATATGATTTTGGAGGACGATGAAATGAAAATAATAGAAAATTCTGTTACAGAACGTTTTTTACGCTATATTTCCTACGATACCCAGTCAAAAGAAGAGGGCGAACAGGTTCCAAGTACAACAAAGCAGTTAGAACTTGGAAAACTTCTGACTACTGAGTTAAAGGAAATGGGTGTTGCCAATGTGCGCATGGACGAGCATGGATATATTTATGGCGAGATCCCGGCAAATACAGAGGAAAAGATTACTTCTTTAGGTTTCATTGCCCATATGGATACATCACCGGCTCTTTCTGGTAAAGACGTAAAGCCTCAGTTTGTGGAAAATTATGATGGCGGTGATATCTGTTTAAACAAAGAAAAAGATATCTGGCTTCTTACTTCCGATTTCCCGGAAATGAAAAATTATAAAGGAAAAACACTGATCACTACAGACGGCACTACATTGTTAGGAGCAGATGATAAAGCAGGTGTGGCAGAGATCATGACCATGGCAGCCTGGTTTTTAAGCCATCCGGAAGAGAAACATGGCAGGATCTGCATTGCCTTTACACCAGATGAGGAAGTGGGAAGAGGAGCAGATTTCTTTGATGTAGAAGGCTTTGGGGCAGAGGCCGCTTATACAGTAGATGGAGGTGCTTTAGGGGAGCTGGAATATGAAAACTTTAATGCAGCTTCCGGCCATGTGACCATCCAGGGAAAAGGCATCCATCCGGGAAGCGCCAAGGGAAAGATGAAAAATGCCCTGTTGATCGCAATGGAATTCCAGGCATTGCTTCCAGCATTTGAAAATCCTATGTATACAGAAGGTTACGAAGGCTTTTATCACTTAGACCATATGGAAGGTGATGTGGAAGGCGCCCAGATGGCATATATCATCCGTGACCATGACAGGGAGAAATTTGAACAGAAGAAAGCATTTTTTGAAAAAGCAGCAGAGTTTTTAAATGCAAAATACGGGGCCGGTACAGTAACTGCTGTTGTAAAAGACTCCTATTACAACATGAAAGAGAAGATAGAGCCACATATGGAACTGATCCACATTGCAGAAAATGCTATGAGAAAAAATGGAGTTACTCCGGTTATTTCCCCGGTACGCGGTGGAACAGACGGCGCCAGACTGTCCTACATGGGACTTCCGTGCCCAAACCTTTGCACAGGTGGACATAATTATCACGGAAAATATGAATATGTATGTGTGGAGTCTATGGAACAGACGGTCAACATTCTTACAGAGATTGTAAAAAGTTTTGCAGTAGGAAAAAATGTAGATTAATAGACAAAAAAATCAGATTTATACAATAAGATTTTCTCTTTGGCAATTTAAAATTTTATTTTGTATATACAAAACATTAAAAAAGTGCTAAAATGTATGTATAAAAATGTTTGGATTTCTGGCAATCGGGGGAAAGGAGGCAGGGGACTTCTAAAAAATGCCAGGAAGAAGAACAGGTCTCTGGTAGTTATCAGAGATCAATACATGAGAAGGAGGATTTTTTATGAGTCTGGAAAAATTGTTTCACCTGAAGGAGAACCACACAGACGTCAAAACAGAGGTGTTAGCAGGAATCACCACCTTTATGACTATGGCCTATATCCTGGCTGTTAACCCGGGTATCTTAGGCGCTACCGGTATGGACAGCGGTGCAGTCTTTACAGCCACCGCAGTGTCAGCTTTGTTTGCTACTTTATGTATGGCATTTATGGCAAACTACCCATTTGTACTTGCACCAGGTATGGGCTTAAACGCTTACTTTGCTTATACCGTAGTTTTACAGATGGGATACTCATGGGAAATGGCTTTAACAGCCGTATTTGCAGAAGGTATCATTTTCATCCTTCTGTCACTGACCAATGTACGTGAGAAGATCTTTAATGCCATTCCTATGACATTAAAGCACTCTGTATCCGCTGGTATCGGTCTTTTCATCGCTTTTATCGGTTTACAGAACGCAAAGATCGTAGTAGACGGTGCTACGCTGGTAGGTCTTTATTCCTTTAAGGCATCTGTTCAGAATGGTACATTCTCCACAGAGGGCATCACTGTTCTGTTAGCACTGATCGGTATCCTGATCACAGCTGTTTTACTGGTAAAACAGGTAAAAGGCGGTATCCTCTGGGGTATCCTTGCAACCTGGATCTTAGGTATCATCTGCCAGTTAGCAGGTATCTATCAGGTAAATCCAGAAGCAGGAGCCTATAGTCTGCTTCCAGATTTTTCCAATGGTATTGCTATCCCAAGTATGGCACCAACCCTGATGAAGATGGATTTCAGCAGCATGTTCTCACTGGATTTCTTTGCAGTTGTATTTGCATTCCTGTTTGTAGACCTGTTTGATACACTGGGAACACTGATCGGTGTTGCTTCCAAAGCAGACATGTTGGACAAAGACGGAAAGCTTCCAAGGATCCGCGGTGCCCTTTTATCTGATGCTGTTGGTACTACCGTAGGTGCTATGTTTGGTACTTCTACAGTAACTACTTTCGTAGAAAGTGCTTCTGGTGTAGCAGAAGGCGGAAGAACCGGACTGACCGCTACAGTAGCAGCAATCCTGTTTGGACTGTCTCTGTTCTTATCACCGATCTTCCTTGCGATCCCGTCCTTTGCAACTGCACCGGCGCTGATCGTAGTAGGATTTTTAATGATCTCCTCTATCCTGAAGATTGACTTTAATGATTATACCGAGTCCATTCCTGCATATATCGGTATTATCGCAATGCCTTTCATGTACAGCATTTCCGAAGGTATCTCTATGGGAATTATCTCCTATGTAGTGATCAACCTGGTATGCGGTAAGGCAAAAGAGAAGAAGATCAGTCCACTGCTTTATATTCTGGCAGTATTATTTATATTGAAGTATATTATGCTGTAGTTGATCCGTTTTTGCGGATTATTGACAACCGAATGGTTGCTGCACATGCATATCAAAAGGAGTCGCCCCCTGGCGGCTCCTTTTTGGTAGTTTATACCCGATCCATCTGCTTAACGATTTTAAGCAAACTGCTTGATGAGTCCGATCAGTTCCTGCATCGGGGCAATGGTATGTTTTCCTTTCAATGTAACAATAGAATATATGGTTTTTTCAGCGGAACCTCCGATCCGAAAACAGCGTACTGGTTTTGGATAATGGAAACGTCTCATATACTGGTAAAAATTAAAGGAAATTCCATAACCCTCTGCTGCTAACTGGGCAGAAGACTCCAGATTTTCCAAAAGAAAAATGCTTCCGGGTTCTGCGTGATCATGGGCAATTGCCAGATCTGTATAATGTCTGGAAGACTGCTCCGGTTTCTGGAGAATAAAACGTTCACCGTTAAATTCTTTTAGATCGATCAATACAGGATCATCATCGGTGGAAGCGGATCCCATTTTTCTACAGACCGGGTGATCGGCAGCTACAACCGCAACCATATAGTCCTCATATAATAAGTGGTATTCTAAAAGCGGATGATCCGAGGTGAGATTGATAATGGCAAAGTCCAGTTCCCCATTTAAGAGAAGTTCTACCATACGCTCCGAAGAAGCTTCATAAGGGATCAGCTCCACATCCGGATACCTGGCAGAGAAACGGGGCAGGACCTGGGATAGAAGATAAAGAGTCCGTCTTGGGTGGATCCCGAAGCGGATCGTTCCAGAGGAACCGTGTATATATTTCTTTAATTCGTCTTCATAATCATCTCGTATGTTTATCATTTTTCTTGCATGTTCCAGATAAATTTTTCCTGCCTGGGTAGGTATAAACTGTTTCCCGATCCGGTCAAAAAAATGCACACCGCTGCGTTCTTCCAGATTACTTAAAAAAATACTCAGTGCAGGCGGGGAAATATGCAGAGACTGGGCTGCATCTTTTATTCCTTTATATTTTTCAATAGCAAGCATGTAAACCTGTTCCTTCATATCCATAGTTTTTCCCTCCAATGTATAAATATTTGTATACTATGCATAAAAATAAATAATATTAAATGAAATATTAAAAATATTAAACTTGATTTAATTTTATTTATTCATTATAGTTTAAGAAATAAAAATTATCAAGAAAGGGCATGAATTATGGAAAAGACAAAAGAAAAAAGGTCGTTTCAGGCTCCGCATACATTTGTTATCCTTGTAGTGCTGATCCTGATCGCAGTAGCAGCAACCTATGTTGTACCGGCAGGAGAGTATACCCGGTATGCAGATGAGGCAACAGGAAGAACCCTTGTTGAAGCAGGCAGTTTCCACTATGTAGAGTCAGCCCCGGTAAGCTTTTTTTCAATCCCTTCATTGATCTACCGGGCGATCGTTAAAGCAGCAAGTACAGTAACCTTTATCCTGATCATCGGAGGTTCTTTTGAGATCATTACCTCCACAGGGGTGCTGACTGTTTTATGCAAAAAAATGTCAAAAGCATTTAAGGGAAGAGAATTTTTTGTTATCCCGGCTTTTCTGGTACTGTTTTCCATTTTTGGCGCAACCATGGGAATGTCAACGGAAGTTATGATCTTTGTACCGATCGGAATTGCTCTGGCCACTTCACTGGGACTGGATAAAGTAACAGGTACAGCTATGATCGCTATGGGTGCGGCTTCCGGTTTTACTGCTGGTATCTTAAATCCATTTAATGTTGGTGTTGCCCAGGATATTGCGGAAATCCCCATGTTTTCCGGTATGGGATACAGATTATTTATCCTTGTAGTATTGCTGGTCATTAATACGGTTTATATTACCTGGTATGCAAAACGTGTAAAAGCAGACCCTGCCAAGAGCATTATCTATGGGGAACCAGATGACAATGAATTTGTTTTTGATGATAAGGATGAGGCAATGACTCTGACACATGGTCTTACACTGGGCGTGATCGTGGTAGGTTTTGCTGCCCTGATCTATGGTTTAAGTAAACTGGACTGGTATTTTGAAGAAATGTCAGCGATTTTTATTACCATGGGAGTTGTCTGCGGCATTATCAACCGTTACAGTCCGAATAAGATCGCTTCTACCTTTGGGGCCGGAGCGAAGGGAATTGTAGTAGGCGCCCTGATCGTCGGTATTGCCCGCGGCGTGGAAATGGCACTTTCAGATGCCCTGATCTTAGATACCATTGTTCATGCCATTGCAAGTCTTGTAAATACAATGCCTCAGTCCTTAAAGGCTGTGGGAATGTTTTTAGCACAGTCACTGGTAAACTGCGTCATCACATCCGGTACGGGACAGGCAGCTGTTACCATGCCGTTAATGGTACCTGTAGCAGATCTGATCGGAATTACCAGACAGACAGCTGTTCTTGCATTCCAGTTAGGTGATGGATTTTCCAACTCTGTTCTGCCAACTTCCTCTGCATTAATGGGATATCTGATCGTTTCCAAGATCCCTTATGCAAAGTGGCTGAAATTTATGATGCCTCTGTTTTTGATCTGGACATTTGCAGGCTGCCTGTTTATGCTGGGCGCCATTGGAATTGGTTATTAATAAACAGTTGGGAAATAACGGAACCAGATAACGGTAACAGGAGGGAAAATAAAAATGGAAGAGAAAGAACGGTTAAAAAAACATCTGGAATATTTGTGTTCCTTTGATAAACTGACAGGAGAACCGGAAGCACTTCAGGCAGTTGCCTATATTTCAGACGTATTAAAAAAATACGGAGTCTCCTGCCATACAGAAACATTTCCTGCTTATTTAAGTAATCCGGTAAAAAGTGTTTTGACCGTAGATGGAAAAGAAATTCCCAGTCGTCCCAGATCTTTTTCTGAAAGTACAGGAAAATCCCTTCATGTTCCCCTGGTGTATGATCCTGGAACCAGAGAAGCAGTTTCTATGGACAGACAGAAGCAGTTTTTAGAAAATGTTTCCGGAAAGCTGGTGTTGGGATATGGTTATGATGAGCGGTATGCAAAAATGCTGGAACAGTATGGAGCTGCCGGATGGATCCAGATCTGGACTTCCGGAGAAGATGTGATCCATGAGGATACAGTCAGTCCTGTCTGGGGGACTCCGGATATGGATTCGTCCCTGTTTCAGCTTAAGATGCCGGTGGTAGCAATATCTGGTCCGAAAGGAGAGTATCTGATCCAGAAACTGGAAAATGCCTGGAAAAATGGACAGATCCTCTATGCCGATCTGGACAGCCAGGTAGATACGGGAGTACGCAGCGTGCAGCTTCCCATAGCAGATATTCCAGGCAGAAAAAAGGATTTTGTCCTGCTTTCCTGCCATTATGATACCTGGTACAGAGGTGCTTTTGACAACTGTACTGCCAATGCACTGGCTCTGGAACTTGTCAGATATTTCCAGGATAGGAAGGAACAGCTTGCCTATTCTTTAAAAATTGCCTGGTGGCCGGGGCATTCCAATGGACGGTATATGGGTTCAACCTGGTACTGTGATCACCACTGGGATGAATTATATGAAAACTGTATTGCCCATGTAAATCTGGATCTTCTTGGTTCAAAAGGCGCGGACCATACCCTTGCCATCCGGACCGCCGGTTTGGAAGGAACAAAATGGCTGAAAGAACATGTAATGGAAGCAGATCCACTGGCAGAGATTCAGATCGGACGGATTGGCCGCGGTGCGGATCAGTCTTTCTGGGGAGCAGAGATCCCTTATCATATCAATCCAAGATATGAAGCAAGAAAAGAAAGAAAACAGTCAGATGCACCTGGACCTGGTGTGTACTGGTGGCATACAGCGGAAGATACCTTTGACAAGATCGATTTTGATGGTTTGATGCGGGATGGGGCAGTGGTTCGTTCTCTCTTATGCGGACTTTTAAATGAAGAAATGCTTCCTGCAGATTTTTCTGAATACTTTCATACATGGAATGGGTATCTGGAACCGTTAAAAAATTCTTCTAAGTATGGGGAAGAAATTGAGGAAATACAGAAGCAGTTAAAAACAGTGATCCAGTTATGCGTGGATCTGGAGAAAAAATGGAACACAGAAGAACAGGAGAAAGGTGAACCAATACACTTAGAAGATCACAACCGCCTCTGCAGGATAACAGGCGGAGTAATCAGCCGTCTCATGCATTCTTCCGGATCTGCATATGAACAGGATACCTCCTTTGCATACGGTCCGTTACATTTACTTGGCGCATCAGCAAAAGGAGACTTTCAAAAAGGTCCGAAAGACTGGGAACTGTTTTACCATACCACATTTATACGCCAGAGAAATCGAATGGTAACGGAACTGAGAAAATTACAGAAACAAATAGAACAGGAATTTTAACAGGAGTATATACATGAAAAAAGAAGTCATAAAACAGGCGGTTGACCAGTATTTGCCGGAACTGGTCAAAATAGCAGATGAAATATATGATCTTGCAGAACCGGGAATGGAAGAGGTAAGATCAGCCGGCCTTTTGACTGATTATCTGGAAAAAATGGGATTTCAGGTAGAAAAAGGGATCGCAGGACTTCCAACCGCATTTCGGGCTGTTTATGAGCAGGGACAGGGAGGACCATCTTTTGGCCTTCTGGCAGAATATGATGCCCTGAAAGATATTGGACATGCATGCGGACACCATATGCAGGGGCCATCTGTGATCGGTGCTGCCCTGGCACTACGCGATACCTGCAAAGACCAGCCTTATAAGATCGTTATATATGGTACACCTGCAGAAGAGACCATTGGCGGCAAGATCATTATGCAGGAAAAGGGCTGTTTTAAGGATATAGATATTGCACTGATGATGCATGCAGCGCCTTCAACCTGTGTTGATCTGCGATGCATGGCACTGGAGTGCTTCTATGTGACTTTTCACGGGGTAGAAAGCCATGCAGCTATGAGCCCACATAAGGGAAAGAGTGCTTTCGACGCAGCTCTTCTCTCTTTCCAGGCCATTGAATTTATGCGTGAGCATGTATTAGAAGACTCACGGATGCATTATACAATTCTGGATGCAGGCGGTCCATCCAATATTGTTCCGGGACGGGCAAAAGCAGAGTATACACTGCGTTCTTACAGCACCGATTATCTGGGAAATGTGATCGTTCCCCGGTTTAAAGATATTATCAAAGGTGCATGCCTGATGACGGGAACCACCTGCGATCTTGAGCGCAGCTATCCGTTTAAGGCAAAGATCCCCTGTGTAACATTAAATGACCTGATCATGGAAAATGCCCATTTCTTCCAGGCCCCCCAGATCACAGGCCCAAGAGAAAAAACAGGTTCCACCGATTTTGGAAATGTCATGTATGAAGTACCAGGCTGCTGTATCCGCACTGCCTTTGTACCAGAAGGAACTGCAGCACATTCCAAAGAATATTTGGAAGCCGGAAAAAACCAAAAAGCCCACGAAGCCCTGCGCTCCGGCTCTGAGATCTTAGCCGGAACCTGTATGGATATTCTGGAACACCCGGAATTTCTTCAGAAAATGAAAGAAGAATTTGAAGAAAGAAAGCGGAAAGAGCAGATGGAGACAGAGTAAGATTTCCTAAAAGAAGTGAAGCGGTATAATAAAAGACAGCCACAGACCAGGTGGCCAGTCTTTAAAAATACTGGTAACAGTCAGCGGACTGGAGATCGATGAACATCAGCAGGTCTTAAACCGTGATTTTGAACCAATTCCCGGTTTATATGCTACAGGTAACTGCAGTGGAAGGCGATTTGGTGTACAGTATACAACATCACTGCCTGGACAAAGCATTGGAATTGCCCAGACTCTTGGAAGGGAGTTAGGACTGTACCTGACGGGGGTATAGCTGGCAGCTTTGTCTATACGGAAAAGAAAGATAATAAACCTAAAAAAGAAAAGGAAACCTGAATAAATCGTGAAAAAGCTATCGACCGCCGGAATATTCATCCGACGGTCGTTTATAGTTGGATTTGATCAAGGAAGACAGAGTGGGTGCAATGGTGTTAAATCTGTCTTGCAGCAATAAATCCTTCATGGATTGCGTCATAGATCTGACGAACGCGTTTGCTGTCTCCAACATTGAATACCTGCATATCTGTATTTTCTTCCAGTTTATCGCTCAGTTCATTCTGGCGGGTAAAACCGGCGGCGATGACTACACTGTCAGCCGGAACCGTTGTTTCATTACCCCATCGATCGGTCAGAATGACATTGTTTTCATGGACAGCGGTCAGGCGTTTGCCAGTCAGGATCTTTATGTCTGTTTCATTGATCGTTGCAAGATATGCCTGACAAGCGGAACTGAAATTCGCAAGAAAAGCATCCGTCATTTCTACGATAGTAACTTTTTTGCCTTCGGCATTTAATTCAAGCGCGGTTTCCGCACCGGTGATGCCGCCTCCGATCACAACTACAGTATTTCCTGTTACTGCTGTGGAGCCATTTAAATAATCACTGGCATAAATGACGGAGTTTTTCTCAATTCCAGGTACATTTAATATTCTGGTTTTTCCGCCGACAGCAATGATAACTGCATCATAACCGCTATGAACGAGAGTCTCATATTCAACTTCTTCTTTTACCAGTGTAATGTTCGGATCATGCATAATATGATCTTCATAATAGTGGATCAACCGTTTGATATTGGCTTTGTTTTCCGGTTTGCTGGCTTCAATCATCGCTCCGCCGATGCATCGCTTTTCATAGATTGTAACCTGATGTCCGCGTTTTGAAGCAGTAAGAGCGGCTTCACAGCCTGCAGGACCGGCTCCGACTACTGCAACCTGTTTCCTGGTTTCTGCTTTTTCAACAGGTTTGCATTCAAAACGGTATAAGGATGGATTTACGGTACAATGGATCGGTGTGTGGCTCAACATTCCCCTGTCGATACATCCGATCAGACAGTTGATACAAGGTTTAATATCGCTGGCTCTGCCTTCTTTTGCTTTTTTTGCCCATGCCGGCTCTGCCAGCTGTGAACGACCTAAAGCGACAAAATCGGCATTTCCTTCAGCGAGCATCTTTTCAGCATCTTCTGGAGAGAAAATATTATGACCGATGAAAACAGGAATGTTTACTGCATCTTTCAGCATTTTTGTGTGTTTGGCGTTAAATGCATTTGGCAGCAGGAATTCTCTGGAAGCTGTTGCATGGGTTCCACCCATGATATTCAGATGAGATACTCCTTCTTTTTCCAATGCCTTTGCTACCTCAATGGTTTCTTCAATACGTATTCCTTCTGGCTCCCAGTCTTCGGTACTTAATTTGACACCTACCGGGAAATTTGGACCGCATTTCTTTTTGATGTTTCTGACGATTTCCAGGAGCAGACGCATGCGGTTGTGCAGAGAGCCACCATACATATCAGTACGTTTATTATCGTGGGGAGACAGGAAATTGGTCGGAATACATCCGGCAGCACCGTGGATTTCGATAATTTCAAAACCAGCTTTTTTACATCGTACTGCGGCGTCACCGAAACGTTCAACCAGATCATGAATTTCTTCTATTGTCAGGGCTCTTGGCATCTTATAGCCCATTTCATACCATGGCTCAAAAGTGATTTCAGATGCACCAATGACATCTGCGCTGCCGACAAAAGCAGCATCTCGGCCCGGATGAGCCAGCTGAATGCCGGGAACGGCCCCATGTTCTTTTACTGTTTCAGCAAGAAGGGTAAGACCTGCGATGAATTCGTCCTTGTCTGCCCGTAAGCCGCAGGATACCATTGGAACCGGGACTGCGTTATCCATAAAGATAAGTCCGGCACCGCCATCTGCCGCCTGGGCATAAGCTTTGATCTGACGGTCGGTTACGGTTCCGTCAGGATTTCCAAGATAAGTTCCCATAGAGTTGCGAACAATTCGGTTTTTCAGGACAACACCGCCAACAGTTCCTTTTTGAAATAAATGTGGATAATACTTGTTTTCCATATTATCTTTTCCTTTCACGTAAATTTTTGATATAATGAATTGTAATAAAATGTGAAAAATTAAACAAGAAACAGTTGTTGAGAAAAAATTGCATATGCAACTTTTAAAGGTAAAATGTTGCAGAGGAGAGATATGAGCGAAGATTTAAGAGTAACAAAGACCAGACAAAATATCCAGATGACATTTATCAGACTGTTGGAACAGTGTCGTTTTCAGGATATTACTATCAAGCAGCTGATCCAGGAATGTCAGATTAATCGCTCTACGTTTTACAGAAATTATGAGGATAAATATGATCTCATTCAAAAGATAGCGGATGAATTGCTTGTCCAGTTCCAAAAGGCAATAAATCCGGGATTTATAGCTTTAAATGGAAAAAAAGAGAATTATATTTCGTATTTTTCGCCAATCCTTCATTTTTTTGAACAGAAGAAAGCGATTTTGAAAATGATGGCGCGGCAGACGCTTCCTGTTAATATTTTTGATGAAATGCATATGATTTACAGCCATGCATTATTTGAGGAACTTTGTGAAAACTATCATATTCATCCCAACAGTGAAAAGAAAGCAGTCTATTTCAGCCAGATCATTGCATCTAATATTCTCACAGCGGTGAAATGGTGGCAATTGGAAAGTTCACAGACATCGGAGAAAGAAATTCTTGAGATGATCGTGTTAACGGTGACGAAAGGTATTTTACCAAGTTTATATGAGCAGTTTTGGTAAGGAAATAAAGAATATGCACCAGGTAAATGTTTGGAAAGTGAAGTGTTTGATGCGGACTACTTTGAGCAGTTTGTGAAACAAGTTATAGAAATGTAGCTATGTAAATTTATAGGTATGTCGGATATATTCTGGTATACCTATTTTTTTACTTTATAGGAAAGACCGCCGCCGGCGCTCTTTTGAATTAAAAATGC
>NZ_QUCM01000012.1:0-84909 GCF_003473545.1 Clostridium sp. AM22-11AC | reverse complement strand
CCGCCAGCGTTCATCCTGAGCCAGGATCAAACTCTCATGTTAAAAAGTTGATCGAAGTTCGGATTACTTAGCTTGGCTAATTTATCCTAAACCTTCATTACTTGGTTTTTGTTCTGAATTTTCTCAAAAATCCAAAGGTCTAAACCAGACCTTTTATTTTAGAATTTTCAGGGTTTTACATACTGTTTAATCTTCAATTATCAAGGTTCTTTGTTGTTGTCTGTCTCAGCAGCAACTCGTTTATGATATCACAGCCGCAACCGTTTGTCAACAACTTTTTTAAATTTATTTTTTACTGTTTTTCACAGTAGTTTCATCTGGAAAAAAGAGCGGAGAAAGAGGGATTTGAACCCTCGCGCCGGTTTCCCGACCTACACCCTTAGCAGGGGCGCCTCTTCGGCCTCTTGAGTATTTCTCCGAATTCATAATTTCCTTATGATGCTTCTAAGCAGACACACTTATCCGTCAGACGCATGTAGTATTATACTAAAGCATATTACACATGTCAAGAGCTTTTTTACATATTTTTGAACTTTTTTACATGTCTTTTTACAAAAAAAGGACACGCTCACCGCGCGTCCTTAACTAGGCATTCCAAAAGCATCATAAGATATTATTCTTCTGTATCATTTTCTTCTGTTTCAGCAGTATTATCCTCTGCCTCTTCCAGTTCTTCTTCCTCTGCTTCATTGTCTCTGGTAGCACTTTCTCTTACCTTGGCAATGCTTGCAACCTTAATATCAGACTCCTGGTCGATATTCATCAGTTTTACACCGGAAGTATTTCTTCCGATCACGGAAATATCATCTACAGACATACGGATCACAATACCCTCAGTAGTGATAAGCATGATCTCACGACCGTCATTTACCAGCTTTGCTCCGATCAGGTAGCCGGTCTTTTCTGTTACCTTATAGCAGAGTACACCCTTACCACCGCGGATCTGTGCATTAAATTCGCTGATCAGGGTACGCTTGCCCATACCATTTTCAGATACAACTAAAAGATGTTCGCCCTGGCTTTCCATCTGCATGCCAATGACTTCATCATCCTCATCAAAACGCATACCGATAACACCCATGGAAACACGGCCTGTTACTCTTACGTCTGTTTCCTTAAAGCGGATACACATACCTTTCTTAGTCACAAGGAAGATATCCTGGGTATTATCCGTTGCCTTTACTTCGATCAGTTCATCATCGTCACGAAGTACAATGGCCTGAAGTCCGTTCTTGCGCACATTTTCGTATTCTAACATCGGGGTCTTCTTTACCATACCCTTCTTGGTAGCCATAAACAGATATTTATCCTCGTTCAGCTCGCGCATTGGGATAATAGCCGTGATCTTTTCACCTGGCTGCATCTGTAAAAGGTTTACAATGGCTGTTCCACGGGCTGTACGGCCTGCTTCCGGGATCTCATATGCCTTGATCCTGTATACACGTCCAGTGTTGGTAAAGAACATCATATAATGGTGGTTGGTAGTCATAAGAAGGTCCTCAATATAGTCCTCCTCAATGGTCTGCATTCCCTTGATGCCCTTTCCGCCACGGTTCTGGCTTCTGAAATTGTCTACGTCCATACGCTTGATATAACCTAAATGGGTCATGGCGATCACGGTATCCTCATCCGGGATCAGGTCTTCCATGGACATATCATCATCATAGCCAATGGCAGTTCTTCTGTCGTCACCGTATTTTTCAGCAATGATATTGATCTCTTCTTTAATTACGGTTAAAAGCTTCTTCTCGTCTGCCAGGATCGCTTTTAACTCTGCAATACGGATCTGAAGCTCCTTATATTCATTTTCCAGCTTCTCACGTTCCAGACCTGTAAGCGCACGCAGTCTCATGTCTACGATTGCCTGAGCCTGTGCGTCACTTAAGCCGAAACGCTCCATTAACTGATTTTTAGCGTCTGCTACATTTGCAGAACCGCGGATGATGCGGATGACCTCATCAATGTGGTCTAAGGCGATCAGTAAGCCCTGTAAAATGTGGGCACGTTCCTCTGCCTTATTTAAGTCATACTGGGTCCTGCGTCTTACTACGTCTTCCTGATGGGCAATGTAGCAGTCCAGCATCTGGTGCAGGTTCATGACCTTCGGTTCATTGTTCACCAGAGCCAGCATGATCACACCAAAGGTATCCTGCAGCTGTGTATGCTTTAACAGCTGGTTTAAGATAACATTGGCGTTTACGTCACGGCGCAGTTCGATATTGATACGCATACCTTCACGGTTAGATTCGTCACCGATGTAGGTAATGCCGTCGATCTTCTTTTCTTTTACCAGCTCTGCGATCTTTTCGATGAGTCTGGCTTTATTTACCATGTATGGCAGCTCTGTAACGATAATACGTGACTTGCCGTTTGGCATGGTCTCAATATTGGTCACGGCTCTTACTTTGATCTTAGCGCGGCCGGTGCGGTATGCTTCCTCAATGCCACGTTTTCCTAAAATGGTGGCTCCTGTAGGGAAATCAGGTCCCTTAATAATCTCCATGATCTCCTCTAAGGAGGTCTCACGGTCCTCATTTACACGGTTATCGATCATTCTTACAACCGCTGCGATGACTTCACGCAGGTTGTGAGGCGGGATATTGGTAGCCATACCAACGGCGATACCGGAAGTACCATTTACTAACAGATTTGGAAATCTGGAAGGTAATACTACAGGCTCTTTTTCGGTCTCATCAAAGTTTGGTACGAAATCTACGGTATTTTTATTAATGTCAGCCAGCATTTCCATGGAAATACGGCTTAAACGTGCCTCTGTATATCGCATAGCTGCGGCACCGTCACCATCCACGGAACCAAAGTTTCCATGTCCGTCTACTAACGGATATCTGGTAGACCAGTCCTGGGCCATGTTGACCAATGCCCCGTAAATGGAGCTGTCACCATGAGGATGATATTTACCCATGGTATCACCAACGATACGGGCACACTTACGATGTGGCTTATCCGGTCCGTTGTTTAACTCTATCATAGAAAACAGCACGCGGCGCTGTACCGGCTTTAAGCCGTCTCTGGCGTCAGGAAGGGCTCTGGCGCTGATAACACTCATGGCATAGTCAATATAGGACTGTTCCATGGTCTTTTTAAGGTCCACGTCATGGACCTTGTCAAATACATTCGGTTCCATAATTTATCTCCTTTATGCGTAAATGTACTCTCTAACATGTTCTCTCGGAATCTTTCTGTGCCTGATTTTGTGAGAAGATTTTTTATCAGTTGTGCCCAAATTTCTGAGGCGTACGCAGTGCGTACGTTGATGAAATTCGGGTGCGACTGGCAGAAAATCGGCCACAAAGGCAGATGCAGGAAAGACTCCGAGAGGACATTAACTCTTTCAGGAGTCCATTAAATATCCAGGTTCTTAACTTTCTTTGCATTCTGGGCAATGAAATCACGTCTTGGCTCTACCTGATCACCCATAAGAGTAGTAAAGGTAAGGTCTACTTCTGATGTGGTCTCTTCATCCATGGTCACGCGCAGTAAGATACGGCGTTCCGGATCCATGGTAGTCTCCCAAAGCTGCTCTGCATCCATTTCTCCCAGACCTTTGTAACGCTGGATCTTGTTGCTGTTGTCACGGCCAATGTCCATGAGAATGGAATTTAATTCCTCATCACTGTAAGCATACCATACTTTTTTATTTTTCTCGATCTTGTATAACGGCGGCTGAGCCAGGTATACATAGCCCTGTTTGATCAGCTCCGGCATAAAGCGGTAGATAAATGTAAGGAGCAGAGTACTGATGTGAGCGCCGTCCACATCCGCATCGGTCATGATGATGATCTTGTGGTAGCGCAGCTTGCTGATATCGAAGTCATCATGGATACCGGTACCAAAAGCAGTGATCATAGCCTTGATCTCCGCATTAGCATAAACTTTATCCATTCTTGCCTTTTCTACGTTTAAGATCTTACCGCGAAGAGGAAGGATGGCCTGGGTTGCTCTGGAACGTGCAGTCTTTGCAGAACCGCCCGCAGAATCTCCCTCTACGATGTAGATCTCACAGTTTTCCGGGTTCTTGTCAGAACAGTCTGCCAGTTTTCCAGGAAGTGCCATACCGTCTAAAGCGGATTTACGGCGTGTCAGGTCTCTTGCCTTTCTTGCAGCAGCTCTTGCCCTCTGTGCCAGAATGGATTTTTCACACATAACTTTGGCAACTGCCGGGTTCTGCTCCAGGAAATAGGTCAGCTGCTCGCTTACAATACTGTCTACAGCCGCTCTGGCCTCGCTGTTGCCCAGTTTCTGCTTGGTCTGGCCTTCAAACTGAGGCTCGCTGATCTTAACGCTGATAATGGCTGTAAGACCTTCACGGATATCTTCACCGGAAAGGCTTTCTTCGTTATCCTTTAACAACTTGTTCTTTCTTGCATAGTCATTAAAGGTCTTTGTAAGGGCATTCTTAAAGCCGGTAAGGTGGGTACCACCTTCCGGAGTATTGATATTATTTACAAATGTATAAATGTTCTCTGTATAGGAGTCATTGTGCTGCATGGAAACTTCTACATAAACTCCCTCTTTTGTACCTTCGCAGTAAAGAACATTTTCGTATAATGGAGCTTTTCCCTTGTTTAAATAAGTTACAAACTCTCTAATACCGCCTTCGTAGTGGAAGGTTTCTTCTTTTTTGTCTTCCCTGTCATCTCTTAAAATGATCTTTAAGTTCTTGGTAAGGAAAGCAGTCTCTCTTAAACGGATCCGTAAAGTATCATAATCGTATACGGTCTCCTCAAAGATCTCCTTATCCGGAAGGAAAGTAACAGTCGTACCATGTTTATCCGGACTGCAGTTTCCTACTACTTTTAAGGGGTAACATACTTTTCCTCTTTCATAACGCTGCTTATAAATATTTCCATCACGGTATACTAAAACTTCCAGCCACTCAGACAGGGCATTTACAACAGATGCACCTACGCCGTGAAGACCGCCGGATACCTTGTATCCGCCATTTCCAAATTTACCACCGGCATGAAGGATGGTAAATACAACTTCAACTGCAGGAAGTCCCGCTTTTTTCTGAATATCCACCGGAATTCCACGACCATCATCAATAACAGTAATAGAGTTGTCCGGATTAATGGTCACATCAATGGAATCGCAGTATCCTGCCAGTGCCTCATCCACTGCATTATCTACGATCTCATAAACCAGATGATGGAGTCCGCGGGCAGATGTGCTGCCAATATACATACCTGGGCGCTTTCTTACCGCCTCAAGTCCTTCCAGAATCTGAATCTGATCTGCTCCGTACTGCTCTCCCATGTTCTATATCTTCCTTTCTTTTTCAGACAGCAGACCTATGGTCTTTAACCGTTTTTCTGCAGCCTGTATATCTGTATGATTTAATTTTGGCTTGTAACTTTTCCCTCTTCCACCTTGAATATCTTATCAATGTGAAATCTATGGTTCACAAAATCTTCCAGACCTGTACAGGTGATCATGGTCTGGATATCCTGTATTGCATCTAAAAGCTGGTTCTGGCGGCTGCTGTCAAGTTCTGACAGCACATCATCCAAAAGAAGCACCGGATCATCCCGGCTGATCTTTTTCACCAGCTCCAGTTCTGAAAGCTTTAAAGACAAAGCGGCTGTCCTCTGCTGCCCCTGGGAACCAAACCTGCGGATATCAATGCCATTGACTACAAAACTGATATCGTCCCTGTGGGGACCTGCCAGTGTGGTCTTCTGCTTCATATCCTGCTGCCTGCTTTTTCTCACAGCTGCTTCCAGTTCCTCTTCCTCTGTATCCGGGTCATAGATCACTTCAATGTTTTCTTTTCCCCCGGAAAGTTTGGTGTGGAGCTCCTTAATGATGTCTCCCAGCTGATCGATAAAAGCTCTTCTGGCCTTTATCACTTCTTTTCCGAAGCGTACCAGCTGTTCATCCCATACATCCAGTGTTGCCTCATATTCCGGATGAAAACCAAGCTCTTTTAAAAGTTTGTTTCTCTGAAGAAGGACTTTGTTGTACTGGACCAAGGAATGGACATACACTTTATCTAACTGGCATAATTCCATGTCAATAAAGCGTCTTCGCTCCGAAGGACCATTTTTAATGATATTTAAGTCTTCCGGTGAGAAAAACACCACATTTACAAGACCAAACAGCTGACTGGCCTTTCTGATCGGAATGCCGTCTACTGCGATCCCCTTGGTCTTATTTTTCTTTAAATGCATATCAATGCGGCAAGGAACCACACCTTTTTTGATCTGAAGCTTAATGTGGGACTCATCTTCTCCAAACCGGATCATATCCCTGTCTTTCGCCCCTCTGTGGGACTTGGTAGTGCAGCACACATAAACTGCCTCCAGGATATTGGTCTTTCCCTGTGCATTGTCGCCATAGAGAATATTGGTTCCCTGACTCAATTCCATATGCAGTTCTTCATAATTGCGGTAATTCTTAAGTTCTATGGATTCGATGGTCATAGAAATTCTCTTTCAAGGATTTATTTAATAATTTTGATGGTCTGGCCTTCATAGGTGACAACATCACCATCTACTAACTTCTTTCCTCTCTGGAAAGCCTGCTCACCATTTACATATACAAGGCCGTCTTCAATGGCATATTTTGCATCTACACCGGACTCAACGAAGCCGGCAGCTTTTAATGCCTGGCCCAGTTTGATGTATTCATCCCTTAACTTTATGGTTTCCATTCTTTTTGCAATTCCTTTCTGTCCGTGTTTTACGGACACTCTATAGATTAAAATGCATAATTATACATTATACCGCAGCTGCATTAAAGTTGACCGGAAGGATCAGATAGATGTAGGTTGCATCCTCGTCCTTGATAAAGCATGGGGACTTTGGATTCATCATGTAAATATTGATCTCTTCATCATCGATCACACGGAGGGCATCGATGAGAAACTTAGGGTTGAAACCGATCATAATGTCCTTTCCGGTTTTATGGATCATCAGTTCTGCGTTCATGGAACCAAAGCTGGAATTTAACTTTAATTCCATGGTATTATCGCCTACATTTAAGATCAGAGGCTTTTTATCATTTTCACGGATCAAAATGGTAGCACGCTCAATACAGTCTAAAAATTCTTTTTTATTGATCGTTACTTTTGTTTCATAATCGCTGGAAAGCATCTGGTTGATGCGGAAATATTCCCCTTCGATCAGTCGGGAAACAACAATGGTCTGGTCAAATTCAAATAAAATATGGTTTGCGCTGAAGTAGATCAGCACTTCTTTTTCATTGTCACCGCCTAAGATCTTGCTGATCTCGCTTAATGTTTTTCCAGGAACGATCACTTTTGTATTTTCATAGTGATCTTTTAAGGTAACATTGCGGATGGAGATGCGGTGGCCGTCCAAAGATACCACTTTTAACTGGTTTTCATTGACTTCAAATAATTCACCGGCCATCATTTTATTGCTGTCGTTTGGTGAAATAGAGAAGATCGTCTGCTGGATCACTTCTTTTAAAGTGAACTGGGACAGACTGATATATTTATTTTTTTCAATATAAGGAATGTAGGAAAATTCATCTCCATCACGACCCTGGATATTGAATACAGAATTTTCGCAGCTGATGGTTGTGTTGAATTTATCGTCAGATTCAATGGTAACCACTGCATTCTGGCTGGATACACGTCTGGTAATTTCGGAAAAAAGCTTTGCATCCAGAGCAATCTTTCCGTGTTCTAAGATCTCACCATTTACAGTTGTTTCGATTCCAAGTTCCATATCATTGCCGGTCAGCTTGATCTCACCGGAAGAAGCATCAATAAGGATACATTCTAAAATTGACATGGTTGTTTTAGAGGGAACGGCCTTCATAACAATACTGATGCCGTTGACAATATCATCTTTCTGAAATCTGAGCTTCATAATTGTTGATAACTTCCTTTCTGAGTTGTTCGCATCTGGTTGCCCTCGGATAGGGTATATAAAGAATTATTTTTCGTAGAAACCGTAGTAGGGGTTGTGGGTATGTGTAAAAGTGGAAAAACCCCAGAAAAACAGTGGAAAAGCTCTGTGGAAAGCTTTGTGGAAATCATCCACATTTTTATGGAACATCCTAAAAGTTATCCACAGAGTAAAATAAAAAAATTTTTCACAAAAAACCGGCCCCGATCTATCAACAGTTTGTCCACAGCCTTTTCACAGGTTATTGTGGATTGATCTTCTTTTTCAGGATCTCAATGGTATTTTTAAGATTTTCGTCCTTATTCATATCCGCAGCGATCTTTTCAGAACCGTGGATAATGGTAGTATGGTCACGTCCTCCTAAAATACGGCCGATGGACTGTAGAGGAGTTTCTGTCATATTGCGGCAGAGATACATAACGATCTGGCGCGGATAAACGATCTCTTTGGTACGTTTCTGGGAAGAAATATCAAGAGGCGTAATGCCAAAATGATCGGAAACGACCTGAATGATCAGGTTCGGCGTAACTTCCCGCTGGGCATTTGGGGAGATGATGTCTTTTAATGCTTCTTCTGCCAGACCTAAGGTAATATCGCATTTGTTTAAGCGGGAGAGGGCAACGATCTTTGTAAGGGCGCCTTCCAGCTCACGGATATTGGATTTGATGTTGGTTGCGATATATTTGATCACTTCATTATCAATATTGTAGCCTTCCATTTCTTCTTTTTTACGCAGGATGGCCATGCGGGTCTCATAATCCGGAGACTGGATGTCTACAGTAAGACCCCATTCAAAGCGGGAACGCAGACGTTCTTCCAGAGTTTCAATTTCTTTCGGAGGTTTATCGGAAGATATGATAATCTGCTTCTTTGATTCATATAATGTATTAAAGGTATGGAAAAATTCCTCCTGGGTACTTTCCTTTCCTATAATGAATTGGATATCATCAATAAGAAGGACGTCATTATTGCGGTATTTTTCACGGAATTCCGTGGTGGTAATGTTGTTTTTGTTACGGATCGCATCGATCAGCTCGTTGGTAAAGGTTTCAGAGCTGACATAAAGGATCTTGGCGCTTGGGTTGTTTTTTAAAATAAAATGAGCAATTGCGTGCATCAGATGGGTTTTTCCAAGACCAACGCCTCCGTAGATAAAAAGGGGATTGTAGATCTCTCCGGGAGATTCCGCAACTGCAAGGGCTGCTGCATGAGCTAAGTTGTTGTTGGAACCTACAACGAAGGTATCGAAGGTATATTTTGGGTTTAAGTTAGCACTTTGGATCACATCAGGGCTTACAACTGCTTTATTTTTCTGGATGAGGGAAGGCGCCTGCGCCTGTTTTTCTTCCTCGATCTGGTCCTTTACCTTAAAATCCACATCACAGTCCTGATCTAGGAATTCTGAAATGGTAACTTTTAATAAAAGACCGTATTTCTTTTTTACATAGGCCAAAAAGGTCTGTTCCGGAACGATGATGGTAACGGTATTTCCTTTAAAAGAATAAGGGGTCAATGGCTGAAGCCATGTCCGGTAGGAAACATCGGATACTTCATGTTCTTCTTTTAAAATCAGTAGGATTTTTTCCCAGTTTTCTTTAATTTTATCTATCATTTTCTGTCTCCTGAAACTGTAGTGCAGAATTGCCCAATCTAAGTACATTGTATACTAAAGCCGTTTTTTTTTCAATCAAAAGTGCAAAATATTGTGGATAACTTTGTTGGAAAGCTGTGGATGAAGGCAAAAATGGCAAAAAACGGGCAGGTTTTCCACAAAGAGTGGATAAGGAAAAGAGAAAGTTGTACACAATGGTAAAAACCAGGAAAAAAAGGGGATCCGGACGGAACACTGTGGATGAGAATAAGGTTTTCCAGAACTTATCCACAACTTATCAACAAATTGTGGATAATGTGAGCAGAGATATACACGGTACACACAGGGGCATCTGTCCACAATTTTTTCCCAGTTTTCCTCAAAAAATCCCTTGACTAAGGCCGATTTTTTCTATATAATCGAGAAGATGTTTAATTATACTAGTCGAAATGTGTGTTACCACATTAGCAGATAATATTTGATAGGAGGTGCCCGGAATATGAAGATGACATTTCAGCCTAAGAAAAGACAGAGAGCAAAAGTTCATGGCTTCAGAGCTAGAATGAAGACAGCTGGCGGTAGAAAAGTTATTGCTGCAAGAAGAGCAAAAGGTAGAGCTAAATTAACCGCTTAAGAACATTGAGAACAGTAAGGCCACATTTTCAGGATGTGGCCTTTTTGTTTAGCTAAATGAAAAGGAGTTTCTATTCTATATGAAACGATTTCCTTCCATTAAGAAGAACAGTGACTTTCAGAATATATACAGAAATGGAAAGTCCTATGCAAACCGTCTGCTTGTTATGTATGTAATGAGAAACGGGGAAGAGTCAAACCAGCTTGGTATATCCGTGAGCAAAAAGGTAGGCAACAGCGTGGTACGTCACCATATTGCCAGACTGATGCGGGAGATATTCCGGCTGAATAATGAAAAAATTGAGACTGGGTTAAACATCATCGTTGTGGCAAGGACTGCCGCAGCAACATCAGATTACAAACATTTGGAAGGTGCGTACATGCACCTGTGCGGACTGCATCATATTTTAAAAGAATCGAAGTGAAGTAGATCATGAAGATTGTAAAAAAGACAATGATCCTGATGATAAGGGGGTACCAGAAGTATCTTTCCCCTCTTAAAATAAATACTCACTGTATTTACACACCTACGTGCTCTCAATACGCCATTGAAGCACTGGAAAAGTATGGTGTGTTTAAGGGTACATGGTTGGCCTGCAAGCGGATCCTTCGCTGTCATCCCTTTGCAGAAGGCGGTTATGATCCAGTTCCGTAGAAAAACGAGCACAGCAGGTGCTCCATAAGGAGGTAGCGTTTTGAACAGTTTAGCTGGCGCAGTTGTTTTGACAAAAACAGGCGGTATTCTGGGGCCAATCGCCGGGATCTTAGGCTGGATCATGGATTTATTATTCCGTTTTACCAGCACATTCGGCATTGAGAATATCGGTCTGTGCATTATTCTGTTTACACTGGTTACAAAGCTCTTGATGATGCCGCTGACCATCAAACAGCAGAAATCATCCAAGCTGATGGCTGTTATGCAGCCTGAGATCAATGCGATCCAGAAAAAGTACAAGGGCAAAGAAAATGACCAGAAATCTGCCATGATGATGCAGGCAGAGATGAAAGCGGTTTACGAAAAGTATGGTACATCTATGACAGGCGGATGTCTGCCACTGGCTATCCAGATGCCGATCATTTTCGCTTTGTACCGTGTTATCTATAATATCCCGGCTTATGTACAGTCTGTAAGAGGATATTATGAAACCGTTATCAGTCAGCTGCCGGCTGGTTATCAGACACAGGATGTGTTTACACAGCTTGCACAGGCATGCAGAATGACTGGCGACAAATTTGATTTTACTAACGTAAATACAGTTATCGATCTATTATATAAATTCACCGCACAGCAGTGGCAGACCTTTATCGGTGCCTTCCCTGCTGCAGGTGAAGCTGCCGTAGAAGGTGGTGTGAACGCAGTACAGGCCATTGAGAAGATGCAGAACTTCTTTGGACTGAACATTGCATATACACCATGGCAGGTGATTACGAATTTCTTCAGCGGCGGTACAGGAACCATCACAATGGTGATCGCGGCTATTGCAATTCCTGTTTTAGCAGGTGCCAGCCAGTGGTACAGCACTAAGCTGATGACTGCAAACCAGCCAAAGCAGGTGGAAGAAAATCCAACTTCTGATATGATGAAGTCCATGAACGTGACCATGCCGTTAATGTCTGTATTCTTCTGCTTTACCTTTGCTTCCGGTATTGGTATCTACTGGGTAGCACAGAGTGTGTTTACCGTTATCCAGCAGATGGTCATTAATTCTTACTTAAATAAAGTAGATATGGACGAGCTGGTACAGAAAAATGTAGAAAAGACTAACAAGAAGCGTGCGAAAAAAGGACTTCCGCCAACAAAGGTTGGAAACGTGGATGACATGCTGAAAAAGTATGAAGAAAAGGAATCCCGTGAAGAAAGCGCACGTATGGCTAAGATCGCAAAGAGCAAGGCCCAGGTGGAAGAGTCCAATAAGTATTATAATCAGGACGCAAAACCAGGAAGTCTGGCTTCCAAGGCCGGTATGGTAGCGAAGTATAATGAACGCCAGGAGAAGGGCAATAAAAAATAGGAGGTTTGTTTCGTATGGATATGATTACGGTTACTGCGAAAACAGTAGACGAAGCGGTTACGAAGGCGTTGATCGAGCTTGAGACTACCAGCGACAAGCTGGAGTATGAAGTGGTTGACAAAGGAAGTGCCGGATTTTTAGGAATCGGTGCAAAACCGGCGATCATACGTGCAAAAAAGAAAGAAACCGTTGCTGACAAGGCAATTGAGTTCCTGTCCCAGATTTTTGATGCCATGAACCTTGAGGTATCTATTACAGCTGCTTACAATGAGGAAGAGCAGGAAATTTCCCTGAACTTAGAGGGAGAGGACATGGGAATTCTGATCGGTAAGAGAGGACAGACCTTAGACTCTTTACAGTATCTGGTAAGTCTGATCGTAAATAAGGGAACAGAAGGTTATCTGAGAGTAAAACTGGATACGGAAAATTACCGTGAAAGAAGAAAAGAGACTCTGGAAACCCTTGCAAAGAACATTGCATACAAGGTAAAACGTACCAGACGTCCTGTATCCTTAGAGCCTATGAATCCTTATGAAAGACGGATCATCCATGCAGCAGTCCAGAATGACAAGTATGTGACCACACGCAGCGAAGGAGAAGAACCTTTCCGCCATGTAGTCATTGCTTTAAAGAAGGAAGCTGTTACTACTGAGAGAAAAGGAAGATATGACAGAGCAGGCAGAGGCCGTTCTGATCGTTCTTATGGCTATAAGGGAAACAACCGCAGAGGCGGTTCTTACCAGTCTGCACCAAAGGCAGAGCCTGTGACTGAAACAGTTAGTGAAAGCGCACAGGAGTAATACAAAATTAATTGAGAGATTAATGAGAAAGGCTGTTGCATAAGCGACAGCCTTTTTTGTATAATAGGGGAATGAAATGAGGGAAAATGAATGAAAACAGATACCATTGCAGCGATAGCGACGGGAATGAGCAATTCCGGTATCGGTATCGTAAGGATAAGCGGTGATGATGCCTTACAGGTAATAAGCCGCATTTACAGAAATAAAAAGGGAGAGCCAAAGAATCTGAGCCAGGTGAAGTCACATACGATCCACTACGGTTATATTTATGACGGGGAAGAACGTTTAGATGAAGTTCTGGTGATGATCATGAAAGGGCCTAACAGTTATACAGCGGAAGATACAGTGGAGATCGACTGCCACGGCGGTGTCTTTATTGTAAAGAAGATCTTAGAGACAGTGATCCGAAATGGGGCAAGGACGGCAGAGCCTGGAGAATTTACAAAACGTGCTTTCTTAAATGGACGTATTGACTTAGCCCAGGCAGAGGCAGTGGCGGACGTGATCCAGTCTACCAATGAATATGCCTTAAAGAGTTCCGTAAGCCAGCTGGCAGGCTCTGTTTCACGAAAGATACGGGAACTTCGCGAAAAAATCTTATATGAGATCGCCTTTATTGAGTCTGCTTTAGATGACCCGGAACATATTTCATTAGACGGGTATCCAGAGCGCCTTTTGGCAGCTTTGGAGCCTATGGTAAAACAGGTGGAGCGGCTTTTAGCCTCCTGTGATGACGGCCGGGTCATGTCAGAAGGCATTAAGACTGTTATCTTAGGAAAGCCAAATGCAGGAAAATCTTCCCTTATGAATGTGCTTTTAGGGGAAGAAAGAGCCATTGTCACGGAGATCGCAGGAACCACCAGAGACACCCTGGAAGAGCATATTTACCTTCAGGGCATCAGCTTAAATGTGGTGGATACAGCTGGCATCCGTGATACAGAAGATATAGTGGAAAAGATCGGTGTAGAGCGTGCCATGAAGGCGGCAGAGGATGCAGATCTGATCATCTATGTAGTGGATGGCTCCAGGGCGTTAGATGAAAATGATAAGGAGATCATGGAGTTTATCAGGGGGCGCAGAGCCATTGTCCTGTTAAATAAGACGGACCTTAAGCTGGCCGTAGATAAGGATGAGTTAGAAAATGCCTGCGGCCATGCAGTGATCCCGATTTCTGCAAAAGAGGAGCAGGGAATTGAAGCTCTGGAAGAAGAGATCAAAAGGCTGTTCTACCACGGAAAAATATCCTTTAACGAGCAGGTGTACATTACCAATGTTCGCCATAAAGAGGCACTGGAACAGACATTAGACAGCCTTAAAATGGTAAAACAGAGCGTATCAGACGGCATGCCGGAAGATTTTTACTCCATTGATCTGATGAATGCTTATGAGCAGCTTGGAAAGATATTAGGAGAAGCAGTGGAAGATGATCTGGTAAATGAGATCTTTTCCAAGTTTTGTATGGGAAAGTAGTCACGGGGAATATAGAAACAGGAAGGAATTAAGAAAATGCCATATTTGGAAGAAACATATGATATTGTGGTAGTAGGTGCCGGTCATGCCGGCTGTGAGGCAGCGCTTGCCTGCGCCAGACTGGGCCTTGAGACCATTGTATTTACAGTCAGTGTGGACAGTATTGCCCTGATGCCCTGTAATCCTAATGTAGGTGGAAGCTCCAAGGGACATCTGGTAAGAGAGCTGGATGCATTAGGCGGAGAAATGGGAAAGAACATTGATAAGACCTTTATCCAGTCTAAGATGTTAAATGAGTCAAAGGGACCGGCTGTCCACTCTTTAAGGGCCCAGGCGGATAAGCAGGAATACAGTCGTCAGATGCGAAAGACCATGGAGAATACAGAGCATCTGACCATCCGTCAGGCAGAGGTTTCTGAGCTGATAGTCGAGGACGGCCAGATTAAGGGTGTTAAGACCTTCTCAGGGGCCATATATCACGCGAAAGCAGTTGTACTGTGTACAGGAACCTATCTGCGTGCAAGATGTATCTACGGGGACGTAAGCAACCCTACGGGACCAAACGGACTGCAGGCAGCTACCCATTTGACGGACTCCCTGATCGCAAACGGAATTGAAATGTTCCGTTTTAAAACAGGAACACCGGCAAGAGCTGACAAGAGAAGCATCGACTTTTCAAAGATGGAGGAGCAGTTTGGAGATAAGAGAGTGGTTCCGTTTTCTTTCTCTACAGACCCGGAAAGCGTTCAGAAAGAGCAGGCTTCCTGCTGGCTGACTTATACCAATCAGGAGACACATAAGATCATCCGTGATAATTTAAGCCGTTCTCCTCTGTTCTCAGGAGCGATCGAGGGAACAGGACCAAGATATTGTCCGTCTATTGAGGACAAAGTGGTAAAATTCCCAGATAAAGAGCGTCATCAGGTCTTTGTGGAGCCGGAAGGACTTTATACCAATGAAATGTATTTAGGCGGAATGAGCAGTTCTCTTCCTGAGGATGTACAGTATGCAATGTACCGTACTGTACCGGGACTGGAACATGTGCGTATCGTGCGAAATGCTTATGCCATTGAGTATGACTGCATCAATTCTTTGCAGCTTAAGTCTACACTGGAGTTTAAGAAGATCCGCGGCCTGTTTGCAGGCGGTCAGTTTAACGGAAGCTCCGGTTATGAGGAAGCAGCTGTACAGGGCTTTATGGCAGGTGTAAATGCTTCTATGGAAGTCCTTGGCAGAGAGCAGGTGGTTCTGGACCGTTCCCAGGCTTATATCGGCGTTCTCATCGATGATCTGGTGACCAAAGAGAACCATGAACCATACCGTATGATGACCTCCAGAGCAGAGTACAGACTGCTTTTAAGACAGGATAATGCAGATCTGCGTCTGCGCGAGATCGGACATAATATTGGCCTTGTAAGTGATGAAGAATATGAGCATCTTCTTGAGAAGAAAGCACAGATCGATGCAGAAATCGAGCGTCTTGAAAAGGCAACTATCGGCGGTACTCCAAAGGTTCAGGAACTTCTGGCTAAGTATGAGAGTACACCTCTTAAGTCAGGAACTACCCTGGCAGAGCTGATCAAGCGTCCGGAACTGGACTATGAGAAGCTGGCAGAGGTAGATGAAAAACGTCCGGAACTTGCTTTTGATGTGCAGGAGCAGGTAAATATTGAGATCAAATACGAAGGTTATATCAAGCGCCAGATGCAGCAGGTAGCCCAGTTTAAGAAGTTAGAGGGCAGAAAGCTGCCGGAAAACTTTGATTATGCCCAGGTAAACAGCCTGCGAAAAGAGGCTGTACAGAAGTTAAATAAGATCCAGCCGTCTACCATTGGACAGGCATCCAGAATTTCCGGTGTATCACCGGCGGATATTTCTGTATTAATGGTATATCTGGAGAGAAGCAAGAGCGAAGCTTAAGGAAAAAATATGCACCCGCGAGAGTTCTCGCGGGTACATGCTGGTATGAGAGGTTAAAAATTTATGACAGAACAGTTTGTCCGGAAAATGGAAGAGGGAGTAAAACTTTTGGGCATCCAGCTAAGCGAAAAGCAGCTGGAGCAGTTTTACGATTACTTCCAATTTCTGGTAGAAAAGAATAAAGTAATGAACCTGACGGCCATTACAGAAGAAGATGCAGTAATCACAAAGCATTTTTGCGACAGTCTGTGTCTTGTAAAAGGGTTTTCTGACATTGAGAAAACGGTTTCATTGATTGATGTGGGAACAGGAGCAGGATTTCCTGGCATCCCATTAAAGATTACTTTTCCTCATTTGAAGGTCACTTTATTAGACTCTTTAAATAAGAGAGTCCGCTTTTTAGAGGAAGTCTGTGAGCGCCTTGATCTTGAAAATGTCACCTGCGTCCATGCAAGAGCAGAGGATGGAGGCAGAAATAAGGATCTCAGAGAGAAATTTGATCTGTGCGTATCCCGTGCAGTGGCTAATCTGTCCTCTTTATCAGAATATTGTATGCCATTTGTAAAGGTGGGGGGATATTTTGTTCCTTATAAATCAGGAGATATTGAAGAAGAACTGGCTCAGGCAAAGAAGGCAGTGGCAATATTAGGCGGAGAGATCGAAAATGTGACTGGATTTGAGCTTCCGGGAGGCGAAGGATCCAGAAGTCTGATCAAAATTAAGAAAATGAAACCGATTTCAGCAAAATATCCAAGAAAAGCGGGACTTCCAGGAAAAGAGCCACTGGGAACAAAATGAGCATGAAATCGGTTACATGCAGATGAAAAACACATATTTATCAGATTATTATATCAAATACGCATTAAAAATCAGACTATTTTCATTGCCATTGCGGTCAGAAACATCTGAGACAATCAAATGCAGTGATAATAAAAGCAATAATAAAATAAAACGATACATTAAGAAAAAGGCAGAATGCAAGTTATGAATATCAAAGAAATGGCAAAGCTTGCGGGAGTTTCCTGCGCTACTATATCCAGAGTTCTAAACGACTCTGGATATGTAAAGGAAGATACCCGCAAGAAAGTAATGGGGATCATTAAAGAATACAACTATACGCCAAATATGATTGCCAGGAGTCTGAGCAGTAAAGACAGTTTTACGATCGGTATGATTATCCCGGGAGTGGGAGAGAAGCAGTATGGAAAGATATTAGAAGGTGCGGCAAAAGAAACAGCAAAACATGGCTACAGTCTTGTTTTTATGGACAGCGAAAATGACCTGAAAACAGAAAAAAAGTGGCTGGAAGAAGTAAAAAATCAGCATATGAAAGGCCTTGTTTTAGTGCCTGTGCGCAGTGAAAATAAAGAGTTGAGAAGCATTTTACAGGAATTAGAAGCCAACGGAACAGCGGTTGTACTGACTGAAAAAGACGTAAAAAATGCAGGAATGGATGGCGTTTTTGCAGACGAATTCCGTGGCGCTTATGAGGGCATCTGCAGACTGATCGAAAAAGGCTGCAAAAGGATTGGGATTGCAGTAGGACAGATGGAAAATGATGCAGCTACAGAGGAGCGGTACAGAGGTTGTGTGCAGGCGTTAGAAGATAATGGAATTGCCCTGCCGGAAGAACTGATCCTGCGGGAAGTAGAAGATATAAACCGGGTATTGCAGGGAAAGAAACTTCCGGATGCTCTTTTTGCTTTAAATGAAACAGCAGTTGGACAGTGCTTTAAGGAGCTTTTTAAAGGGAAAAAACAGGGAACAGAAAAGATCCTTTTTATGGGAATGGATGCTGAAAAGACGGCAAAACTCTTAGAGGATGAAATGCTTTCCGTAGAAAGAGATGGACGGAAACAGGGAAAAGAAGCAGTAAAGCTGCTTTTAGAGGCGTTTGATACAGAAGAAAATGACCGGATCCGGGGAAAAAGAGTAATGATCCCTTATAAAGTAACAGGGGTATAACAGTCTAAAATAATTCGCCAAAGCCTGGAAAATAATTACCAGGGACTTTGGCGAAGGATATTTTTTGACTTACTAATATTTCCATGCTTCCCGCATCATATCAATTTCTTTTGCATATCCAGCCAGATCATTAGGCGTTTCCAGATAGAAGGGAAGATGAGCCAGCGCCGGGTGATTGATCAGTCTCTTTAAAGAGGTCAATCCAATATGACCTTCTCCCAGTCTGGCGTGGCGGTCTTTATGGGCTCCAAGAGGATTTAAACTGTCATTTAAGTGAATGGCTTTTAAACGATCAAGACCGATGATCCGGTCAAATTCTGAAATTACTTCATCTAAGTGATCTGCAATATCATAGCCTGCATCCCATACATGGCAGGTATCTAAACATACTCCAAGTTGGCTGTTTAACCCCACTTTATCAATAATTGCTTTTAATTCTTCAAAGGTTCTCCCTACTTCGCTGCCTTTGCCGGACATGGTTTCCAATAGGACAGTAGTAGTCTGATCGGGCTTTAAAATCTCATTTAACATATCGGCAATATAAGAAATGCCTACATCTGCGCCCTGTCTTACATGGCTTCCGGGATGAAAATTGTAAAGATTTCCAGGGGTAAATTCCAAACGTGCCAGGTCATCGGCCATCGTGCGTCTGGCAAAATCGCGGAGAGCCGGGTCTGCAGAACAGCCGTTTAATGTATAAGGGGCATGGGCTAAAAATGGATGGATATCATTTTTATCTGTTTCCACCAGAAAACGGGCAATGTCTTCCTGGTCCAGCGCCTTTGCATTACCTCCTCTGGGATTGCGGGAAAAATATTGAAAGGTGTTTGCGTGGATTTTCAGGGCATCTTTTGCCATAGCACAGTAACCTTTGGAAGATGATAAGTGACAGCCAATACGAAGCATAAGTGGTACCTCCTAAACGGGTTGATGTAGTGATCTTGTAACAGTAAAAAAGAACAGCCATAAAATGTTTCACGTGAAACATTATTATGGCTGCTGTGAAACAAACCTATGAACCTGTAATTTGAAAATTAAATAGTGGATGTTTCACGTGAAACATTTTTCAAAACAGGTGTTATTCTAAAAATGTTTCACACATTTCGTGAAACGCAGCAGGTGCTTCTAACTGAGGTAAATGTTTGGTATCCGGGATCATAATGGACTCAATCGCTGGATTGTAATTTTTATATTCTTCCAGGATTTTCTCCATTCCGGTCAGATGATCGCCGCCTAAAAGATAGATGCTGTTATCGATCTTCTTTAAAGCATTGATGATGTTGCACTTGGTGTAGTTACATTTGACACTGGCATATACAGATTTAGGAGAGTCGCCTAAATGTGCTGCTTCGTAGTAAGCGTCAATATCCCGGGCAGTGACAGAGTACGGATTAGAGAAATAGTGATTTTTAAATTCATCTGCAATATTCTGACGGCTGCTTGCAATGTGGTAGATCAGGGTGCCTACGATCGGCAGATCCAGAATGAACTTGTAAAGTTTCGCGTTCTTTCCAGGTACCATACTGCAGGAGAGCAGGGACTCCGGGTTGACCAGTATCAGACGGTCAAATAATTCCGGAGAATTTCCACATGCCATAACTGCCAGAGAAGCAGCAGCACCGGTAGCTACAATGTCTGTGCGGTGACCAATCTCTGATTTGATGAAATCGGAGAGCAGCTGCACATACAGATAGTTGGTGTAAGTGAGGTTGGGCTTTTCGGAACGTCCGAAACCTAACAGGTCAATGGTGTATACAGTATGGTTCTTTGCAAGTTCTCTGCGGACGGAATGCCATTCATAACTGCAGGATGCAGGTGAAAGGTCGTGTACAAGAAGGACAGGTTTCCCTTCGCCGATCTTTGTATAATGGATATTGCCCAGACGCCAGCGATAACAGAGAGAGACGCGGCTCTCTAAAATGTGCTTTGATACAGCAGAAAGTTTAACTGCTTTATTGATCAGCGCAGTAGTAGTAGCAGCGCCAGCAGAAAGGATAAGTAAGGTCAGTAATTTATTTCTTGTTTTCATTTAGATAATCTCTTTCTTCCTTATTATAATAGTGATGAAGTAATGTGGTATCTAAACAGTATTATAATACAATGGGTACGCTATTACAACGGACAAAAGATTTAAGAAAAGTTGATGGAAAGTTGTGAAACTATTTATATGTTTCACGTGAAACTTTTTGCTATAACTATAAAGTTGTGCTATAATCGTTTTTGATGGTCAGAAAATGAATGTTTTTCTGAGAAAGGATGTAAAAAATATGGGACGAATTATTACAATTGCCAACCAGAAAGGCGGAGTAGGAAAAACTACAACAGCAATCAATTTATCAGCTTGTCTGGCAGAGGCAGGACAGCATGTAATGCTGGTAGACTTTGACCCCCAGGGAAACGCCAGCAGCGGACTGGGAGTAGAAATAGAAGAACACGAACATACAGTATATGATCTGATGGCGGAGGAAGCCGGACTGGACGAATGTCTGGTAAAGAATGTACAGGATAATCTGGATGTACTTCCTTCTGATATGAACCTGGCAGGAGCAGAAATCGAGTTTCAGGAAATAGAAAATAAAGAAACACTTTTAAAACGTTATCTGGATCAGGTAAGAGATGATTATGATTTTATTCTGATCGATTGTCCGCCATCTTTGAATATCCTGACAATTAATGCATTGACAGCAGCAGATACGGTACTGGTACCGATCCAGTGTGAGTATTATGCTCTGGAAGGATTAAATCAGGTATTAAAGACAGTAGAACTGGTAAGAAAAAAATTAAATCCACAGCTGGAACTGGAAGGGGTTGTATTTACCATGTATGATGCCCGCACCAATTTATCTTTGCAGGTTGTGGAGAGCGTAAAGAGCAATTTAAATCAGACCATTTATAAAACTATTATTCCAAGAAATGTAAGACTTGCAGAAGCACCAAGTCACGGTAAGTCCATTAATCTTTATGACACCCGTTCAACAGGTGCAGAAAGTTATCGGATGCTGGCAGCGGAAGTGATAAGCAGAGGAGAAGAGTTATAATGGCAAAGAAGGGATTAGGAAAAGGCCTGGGGGCGATTTTCGGTGAAGATGTTGTAAAAGAGAGCAAAGAAGAGCTTGAAAAAGCAAAAGCGAAAAGGGCAGCTGCTGCAGAGGAGATCGATGAAAAAGGACGCATTCTTATGCTCAAACTGGATCTGATCCAGCCGAATAAGGAACAGCCGAGGAAAACATTTGACGAAGAACAGATCAATGAGCTGGCGGGGTCTATTAAACAGTATGGAGTTCTTCAGCCTCTTCTGGTACAGAAGTCAGGCAGCTTTTATGAGATCATTGCAGGGGAGCGCAGATGGCGCGCTGCAAAAGCAGCTGGATTAAAAGAAGTTCCTGCAGTATTAAAAGAATACAGCAGACAGGAAGCAATGGAGATCTCTCTGATCGAAAATGTACAGAGGGCAGACTTAAATCCGATCGAAGAAGCTTTGGCTTATCAGAAGCTGATCAGGGAGTTTGATCTTACACAGGAAGAGATCGCTGCCAGTGTGGCAAAGAGCCGTGTTGCTATTACCAATACTATGCGCCTTTTAAAACTGGATGAGCAGATCCAGAATATGCTGATCCAGGGTGTGATTACCAGTGGACATGCAAGGGCTTTCCTTTCACTGGAGGACAAGGGACTGCAGTTAAAAGCAGCAAAAGAAGTTCTGGACAAAAAGTTAAGTGTCCGTGAAACAGAAAAACTGGTAAAGCGGATGCAGCGGGAAGCAGCGGGAGAGAAGAAAGAAGAAAAGAAACAGGATGAAGCTCTCACACTGATCTACCAAAATCTGGAAGACAGAATGAAATCTGTTATGGGAACCAAGGTAAGTATACATAATAAAGACAAAAATAAAGGCCGAATTGAAATCGAATATTATTCTGAAGCGGAACTGGAAAGAATCGTGGAAATGATAGAATCCATCGGCTGATCGACAGAAGGAGAATGATGCATTCATGATGGAAACCAGTATTTTAAATCAGCTTCCGTTTGACCCGGGATTTCTTATTTTGGGATTGATCGGTTTAGTGTTAATATTACTGATCTTTTTGATCTCCACTATGGTACAGTTAAAAAGTCTGACCCGCAAGTATGATTATTTTATGCGGGGAAAAGATGCAGAAACATTGGAAGATGTGATCATGGATCAGATTGAAGAGATCCGAAACCTGAAAGCAGAAGACCGGGCGGCAAAGGATTCCATCCGTACCTTAAACCGTAATTTTCGCGCATCCTTTCAGAAATTTGGAATGGTGAAGTACAATGCATTTCAGGGAATGGGTGGTAATTTAAGCTTTGTATTTGCAATGCTGGATTATACTAATACAGGTTTTGTACTGAACTGTATCCACAGCAGGGAAGGCTGCTATATATATATGAAGGAAGTGGATCGGGGACAGACAGATGTAGTCCTTGGAAATGAAGAACAGGAAGCTTTGGAACAGGCTTTGGGATATGTAGAGAAAAAGCCTGAATAATGAATTTTTATAGATACTCTGCAACATGTGTTTGTTTCACGTGGAACAGAGTATCTTTTTTTGTTTTATAATACTTAGATTTATAATACTTAAAAAAAGATTAAGTTGTAGTTTCACAGGTTATTATATAAAATGAAAGGGACCGTCAAAACAGGCGGCTGTATAAATGGGCTGAGTTTAAAGGACTGAATGATATGAAAAAAATAATACGGACAGCAGGGATACTTACAATGGTATTTGCCGCATCGGTGGCTGTGTATTTCTTTGCTGCAAGAAAAAATATGCAAAAGGAAGAGGCTGTTTATTCTTCAATGGATGCGCCTGAATTTCCTGTGGTGTATACAGAGTTTGATGGAAAAGAGATCAATGCTCTTCATGGATACATTCAGGATATGGGAAACCAGGTGGCAGGAGAGAGTATTTCCGTACTTCCTGAGGACAGAAAGCTGACATTGCATATTGATGAATATGATAATGGAATCACAGGGATCCGCTACGAAGTGCGCAATCTGGGAATGGACCGTTTGATCGAACGGACAGAGATTGATAACTGGCAGGAAGAAAATGGAAGTTTGCAGGTAGTGCTTCCTATTCAAAATCTGCTGACACAAAATGAAACTTATTTGCTGGATCTTACAGTAAGTACAGCAGAAAAAGAGATCCATTATTATACCCGCATTATGTGGGCTGATACCAACCATGCAGGAGATATGTTGGATCTGGCAGAAAATTTCACCAGAAAAAGTCTGAATTACGATGAGGCGAAAGAACTGGTGTCTTATCTGGAAACCAATCCGGGAGAGGATAACAGCTCTTTAGGCAATGTAAGTATCAAGGCAAGTTTTGATCATCTTACCTGGGACGGATTGGAAACAGAACTGGAGGGAGAACCGCAGATCACATTGCAGCTGTACGATGGGATCATGGGGCAGGTCCAGGTAGAATATAATGTGTGGGTCACAGACAGCACAGGTAATCGTTCCCTGGTGCGGACAGAAGATAATTTCACTATGAAGTGGAATGATAAGAGAATTTACCTGATGAATTATAACCGTTATGCCAATGAAATGTTTAACGGGGAACAGAAGAATTTTGCGGGAAAAAGGATCCTGCTGGGGATTTCGGATGCAAAGCAGATCAAGGCGCAGAAAAGCGAAAATTCCCGGTATATCCTGTTTCGTGTAAATGGAAATCTGTGGCGCTATGATCAGCATGATAAAAAAGCCCTTTGCATGTTTACTTTCGCAGATGGCTCCAATGATGATGTGAGAGCGGATTATGGGAAACATAATGTGAAAGTTTTGGCAGCTTCAGATGAAGGAGATGTTGATTTTCTTGTATATGGCTATATGAACCGGGGAACCTATGAAGGGCAGATGGGAGTGGTATTTTACCATTATGATGAAGACAGTCGTACAGTACAGGAAAAATTCTTTGTGCCTGTTTCAGAAGGATATGACCAGTTAGAGTCTGATATTACCACACTGGCATATCTGGGAGAAGATGGTATGACCTACCTGCTGCTTAACGGAAAGGTTACAGGAATTGACCTGAACAGCAATGAGTCGGTTACTGTAGCGTATGGCCTGAGCCAGGGAAGTTTTGCAGTCAGTGCAGATGGAAGCCGTATGGCATGGCAGGAAGGAAATAATGCATATCAGTCGGAAATGCTTCATGTTATGGATTTTAATACAGCACAGAAACAGGATATTACAGCTCCATCAGGAGATTATGTAAGGGCTCTTGGTTTTGTAGGAAGTGATCTGATCTATGGTTTCGGACATGAAAGTGATCTGTGGTCAGTAAATGGAATTGTAAAAGAACTTCCTATGTACGCCTTGTATATTGCTGATAATGAGATGAACATTCAGAGCGAATATAAAAAGCCGGGTATCTATATATCAGATGTAACGGCAGAAGATGGAAGAATCCATTTAAAACGACTGGTGAAAATAGGAGATGGGCAGTATGCTTACCAGGATGAGGACACCATTGTTTGTAATGAAAAAGTAGATAAGGATCCTTTTGAAGGACTTGGATGGTATGCGTCCCAGGACAAAGGCAGGGTCTATTTTGTACAGACAGATGGAGAAATAAAGGCTTCTTCTGTGAAAACAGAGGTACCAAAGGCATTTTCTTATGAAAATACAAGTACGTTGGAGTTGTCTGGCAGACAGAATAATCTTGAGGATACGGATCTTATTTTCTATGCTTATGGCGGTGGAAGATACCTGGGAGCCTTTAAAAATTTCAGTGAAGCAGTGAATACAGCCTATGAAAAAATGGGCTATGTAACAGATCAAAATCAGCATCTGATCTGGGATCGTATTAATAAGAAGCCGATCCGCAGCCTGAAAGATCCGGCCGGACAGGCAAGAGAGTTATTATCTTATATGGACAGCTTAGGTGAAAATAAGCTGAGAGATGGCGGACTTATGACATTAGATGGGTCCGGCTGTAATGTAAATCAGGTGTTGTATTTTATTGATAAGGGAATACCGGTGGTGGCATGCAGACCGGATGGTTCCTATCTGCTTTTATATGGATACGACCAGTACAATGTAAATATTTATGATCCGGCAACACAGGAGATCTCCAAGATGGGACTGGGAGATGGGGCTGTCTATTTTTCAGGAGCAAATAACAGCTTTTTGTGCGGTCTGAAAGTGGAATAAAAAAGCACACACTTTACAAATTCCATTCTTATGGTATAATCTAATGGATGTAAATAAATTGTGAACGAAGTTTTAGGGAATTCTTAAGTCCCATTAGAAGAATTTGCTGTAAGGATTGAATAAGATGTACTCTCGAAATCTTCTTGCAAAATAAAGCACAAAAAGATTTTGGGAGTACATTAAGCAACAGAGGTGTGTAATGGAACAATATATTATAAAAGGCGGTAATCCGTTAGTGGGTGATGTAACCATCAGCGGTGCCAAGAATGCTGCGTTAGGTATTCTTGCCGCCTCGATCATGACGGATGATGATGTACTGATCGATAACCTTCCAGATGTAAGAGATATCAATGTAATGCTGGAAGCTATCCAGGAGATCGGTGCAAGAGTAGATCGTATTGACCGTCATACAGTAAAAATCAACGGCAGCGGTATTAAAGAAGTGTCCGTTGATGATGAATATATCCGCCGTATCCGCGCATCTTATTATTTTATCGGCGCCTTGCTGGGAAAATATAAGAGCGCTCAGGTACCGCTTCCAGGCGGATGCAACATTGGAAGCCGTCCCATCGACCAGCATATTAAAGGTTTCCGCGCGCTGGGAGCGGATGTACAGATTGAATGCGGCGCAGTGATCGCCCATGCCATTGATCTGGTAGCAAGCCATATCTATCTGGATGTGGTTTCTGTAGGTGCGACTATCAACATTATGATGGCAGCAGCTATGGCAGAAGGCCAGACTATTCTGGAGAATGCGGCAAAAGAGCCTCATATCGTAGACGTAGCCAACTTCTTAAACAGTATGGGAGCCAATATTAAAGGTGCTGGTACAGATACTATCCGTATCCGTGGCGTAGGCAAGCTTCATGGAACCGAGTATTCTATTATCCCGGATCAGATCGAAGCAGGTACTTTTATGTGTGCTGCAGCAGCAACCAGAGGGGATATCATGGTGAAAAATGTGATCCCGAAGCATCTGGAAGCTATTTCTGCCAAGCTCATTGAGATCGGCTGTGAAGTGATTGAATTTGATGATGCAGTCCGTGTGGTAGGAAAACCGGTACAGAGACATACAGACATCAAGACTCTGCCTTATCCTGGATTTCCGACGGATATGCAGCCTCAGATGGCTGTTACACTTGCGCTTGCAAATGGAACCAGTATGGTAACGGAGAGTATTTTTGAGAACCGTTTCAAATACGTGGACGAGCTGGCACGTATGGGAAGCCATATTAAGGTAGAAGGCAATGTAGCTGTCATTGATGGCGTTGCAGGCTTTACAGGTGCTCAGGTAAATGCTCCAGACCTTCGTGCAGGTGCTGCCTTAGTGATCGCAGGACTGGCTGCTGAAGGCTATACCACAGTAGATGAGATTGGCTATATCCAGAGAGGTTATGAGTGCTTTGAAGAAAAGCTTCAGGCTCTTGGAGCTGTGATCGAAAAGGTGGATTCTGAGCGCGAAGTGCAGAAATTTAAGTTGCGTGTAGGCTGATTGAGAAAAATAGATATTGACATACCTGCGCAAATCCATTAAGATATGTGAGGTAATCCGTTTAGATTTACAATTAAAAAGTTCGTATATATCCCTTATTCAGAGTGATGGAGGTACAAAGGACCTGCGAAGTCACGGCAACCCCGGTTGAGTATGTGAAAGCAAGATGCACATGCGAAAGGGCCGGAAGGTGCCAGCCTGAGCGAGGAGCAGACGAGTACGGAAATTCCGGAAAACTGCTTGATCGAGCAATAAGAGGATTTGAAGATCTGCTATTTTCAAGTCCGCAATTGCTGCGGACTTTTTTCTTGCCATTGCATATGGGAGCGCGCCAGAGGTCGTTCGCTGTTCACGAAATGCAGTGCCCGCTTTAGCGGGTAACGGGTCAACAAAGCAAACTAAGATAACAATATAACAAAAACGAAAAAGGAGAACAAATGGAAAGAAGATTATTTACTTCCGAATCTGTAACTGAAGGCCATCCAGACAAAATGTGCGATGCCATTTCCGATGCCATTCTTGATGCATTAATGGAACAGGATCCAATGAGCCGTGTTGCATGTGAAACAGCTACCACTACAGGACTTGTAATGGTAATGGGTGAGATCACTACCAAGGCTTATGTAGATATCCAGAAGATCGTTCGTGAGACTATCCGTGAGATCGGATATGATCGTGCAAAATATGGTTTTGACTGCGATACCTGCGGTGTTTTAACTGCAATTGATGAGCAGTCTGCTGATATTGCTCTTGGCGTTGACAAGGCATTAGAGGCAAAGCAGGCTGGTGAAAAGCACATGACTGAGGAAGAGTTAGACGCGATCGGTGCTGGTGACCAGGGTATGATGTTCGGTTTTGCAAGCAATGAGACAGAAGAATATATGCCTTATCCTATTTCTATGGCTCACAAGCTGGCAAGACGCCTTACAGAAGTAAGAAAGAACGGTACCTTAAAGTACCTTCGTCCAGATGGAAAGACCCAGGTTACTGTAGAATATGATGAGAATGACAAGCCAGTACGTCTGGATGCAGTTGTTCTTTCTACTCAGCATGATGAGAATGTATCCCAGGAGCAGATCCATGAGGATATTAAGAAGTATGTATTTGACGAGATCATCCCGGCTGATATGGTAGACGAGAATACCAAGTTCTTTATCAACCCAACCGGCCGTTTCGTTATTGGCGGACCTCACGGAGACAGTGGTCTGACCGGCCGTAAGATCATCGTAGACACCTACGGTGGTTACGCTCGTCACGGCGGCGGCGCATTCTCCGGAAAGGACTGCACCAAGGTAGACCGTTCCGCAGCATACGCAGCACGTTACGTTGCAAAGAATATCGTAGCAGCAGGACTTGCTGACAAGTGCGAGATCCAGCTGTCTTATGCCATCGGTGTTGCTCATCCAACTTCCATCATGGTAGATACCTTCGGAACGGGAAAGGTAAGCAACGAGAAGTTAGTTGAGATCATCCGTGAAAACTTTGACCTGCGTCCAGCTGGCATCATCAAGATGCTTGATCTGCGCCGCCCGATCTACAAGCAGACCGCTGCTTATGGTCATTTTGGCCGTCATGATGTAGATCTTCCGTGGGAGAAGTTAGACAGAGTAGAAGATCTGAAGAAATATCTGTAGGAAAATGTTCTGTTATCTGTGATAAAACAGGACAGAAATGCAGATTGTGTTAAAATAAAAACAATAAATAACCGGATAAAAGAAGGTTAAAACAGAGAAACGTCTGGACAAAAACAGGAAATGCATTATGCAATCCCTTGTTCCAGGCGTTTTTTTGTTGCCATGCATCTGGAAGAAGCTGCCAGTGGCAGGTTCTGTAAGTATTGTATCAAAGGATATTCGCAATCCGCTTTCGCTACCTGCTCATAATAAAAAAGCTGCTCTGCAGCTTATCAGGCGGGTTTTCACCCACCTGATACAAGCAAGTTCCTATTCATTTATGGATGATCTCGTAAAAATGAGGAAGGAACTTCCTTGTTTTTATTAAAAAACATAGTTGACATTTTTTTAACAATACGATATAATGCCTAATGTGAGATTGATAATTAATTAACGAAAGAAATAAAGCAATCGACACAACATAACATGAAAACAAACACATTAAAACGATAACAAACACAAGGCATTACAAAGTAACACAAACACAAAGGGAATTATGGAGGAAATGGAAATGGCAAAGAAAGCAGAACAGGTTGTTCCGGAGATCATTGACAGCGTAGAAGGCTTAAATGCAAAAATGGCAGCAATGCGTGAAGCTCAGAAAGTATTTGCAACCTACACACAGGAGCAGGTTGATAAGATCTTCTTCGCAGCAGCAAGCGCAGCAAACAAGATGCGTATCCCGCTGGCAAAAATGGCAGTAGAAGAGACCGGAATGGGTATCGTAGAAGATAAGGTCATCAAAAACAACTACGCAGCAGAGTACATTTACAATGCATACAAGAACACTAAAACAGTTGGTGTGATCGAAGAAGATAAGGAATATGGAATTAAGAAGATCGCAGAGCCGATCGGTCTGGTTGCAGCAGTTATCCCAACTACCAATCCAACATCAACTGCGATTTTTAAGACATTGATCTCCTTAAAGACCAGAAATGCGATCATCATTTCCCCACATCCAAGAGCTAAAAAGAGCACCATTGCAGCAGCAAAGGTAGTTCTGGATGCAGCAGTTGCAGCTGGAGCACCAGAAGGCATCATCGGCTGGATCGATGTTCCATCTCTTGACTTAACAAACGAAGTTATGAGAGATGCAGACATTATCCTGGCAACCGGTGGTCCTGGAATGGTTAAAGCAGCTTATTCTTCCGGAAAACCTGCACTTGGCGTAGGTGCCGGAAATACACCGGTTATCATTGATGACACTGCAGATGTACGTATGGCAGTTAACTCCATTATCCATTCTAAGACCTTTGATAATGGTATGATCTGTGCTTCTGAACAGTCTGTAACCATTCTGGAGCCTGTATATGAAGCTGCCAAGAAAGAATTTGAATACAGAGGTTGCTATTTCTTAAAACCAGGTGAGATCGAAAAGGTAAGAAAGACCATCCTGATCAACGGTGCCTTAAATGCAAAGATCGTTGGACAGTCTGCATACACCATTGCAAAGCTGGCTGGTGTAGAAGTTCCTGTAGATACCAAGATCCTTATCGGCGAAGTTGAGTCCGTAGATATCAGCGAAGAGTTCGCACATGAGAAACTGTCCCCAGTACTTGCAATGTACAAGGCAAAGACCTTTGACGAGGCACTGGATAAGGCAGAGCGTCTGGTGGCTGACGGCGGTTACGGCCATACTTCTTCTCTGTACATCAATGTAAATGAAACTGAGAAGATCATGAAGCATGCAGAGCGCATGAAGACCTGCCGTATCCTGATCAATACACCTTCTTCCCACGGCGGTATCGGTGACTTATACAACTTCAAGCTGACACCATCCCTGACATTAGGCTGCGGTTCCTGGGGCGGAAACTCCGTATCTGAGAACGTTGGTGTAAAGCACCTGTTAAATATCAAGACTGTTGCTGAGAGGAGAGAGAACATGCTGTGGTTCAGAGCACCTGAGAAGGTTTACTTTAAGAAGGGCTGTCTGCCTGTAGCACTGAAGGAATTAAAGGACGTTATGGGCAAGAAGAGAGCCTTCATCGTAACAGACTCTTTCCTGTACAAGAATGGATATACACATGTTATCACTGACCGTTTAAATGAAATGGGAATTACTTACACTGTATTCTCTGATGTACAGCCAGACCCAACCCTGGCAAATGCACAGGCTGGCGCAAAGCTGATGAGAGAATTTGAGCCGGATGTGATCATCGCAATGGGCGGCGGTTCCGCAATGGATGCCGGCAAGATCATGTGGGTTCTCTATGAGCATCCAGAAGCAGACTTCATGGATATGGCAATGCGTTTCATTGATATCCGTAAGCGTGTATATACCTTCCCAACCATGGGCGAGAAGGCATACTTTGTAGCAGTTCCTACCTCTTCCGGTACTGGTTCTGAGGTTACACCATTCGCAGTTATCACTGATCAGAACACCGGTGTTAAGTATCCGTTAGCTGACTACCAGCTGCTGCCTAAGATGGCAATTGTAGATACTGACAATATGATGAGCCAGCCTAAGGGACTGACCAGCGCATCCGGTCTGGACGTTCTGGTACACGCTCTGGAAGCATATGCTTCTGTTATGGCTACAGACTATACAGACGGTCTTGCATTAAAGGCTATGAAGAATGTATTTGAATATCTTCCAACTGCTTACAATGAGCCTGGAAATGTAGAAGCACGTCAGAAGATGGCAGACGCTTCCTGCATGGCTGGTATGGCATTTGCAAATGCATTCTTAGGTGTTTGCCACTCTATGGCACATAAATTAGGTGCATTCCATCACCTGCCACATGGACTTGCAAATGCACTGTTATTAAACCTGGTAATTGAGTTTAACGCTGCTGAGAACCCACGCAAGATGGGAACCTTCTCCCAGTATCAGTATCCACATACCCAGGCAAGATACGCAGAGTGCGCTCGTTTCGTAGGCATCCAGGCGAAGGATGATGCTGAGGCAGTTAAGAAGCTGATGGAGAAGATCGAAGATCTGAAGAAGCAGGTTGGTGTTAAGTCCTCTATCCAGGCATACGGAATTGATGAGAAAGATTTCTTAGACAGACTGGATGACATGGTAGAGCAGGCATTCGATGACCAGTGCACCGGTGCTAACCCAAGATATCCTCTGATGAGCGAGATCAAGGAAATGTACTTAAGAGCTTACTACGGAAAATAATCATTAAATATAAATCGAACCCATTGTGGGTAAAACCTTTATCCTTTGTGTTTGGAGCAGACCGTCGGCCTTTCGGGGCAGGCGGTCTGTTCGCGTTTGGGAGTTTATGAGAAATTGTGTTTGTGAGTATTGGGGACTGGATCATACAAACGAAATCTGGTGTTTTCCGGAAAAATCAGCTATACTGTTGGTAAAAAACAAGAAGGGTAAGAAATGTTTCACGTGAAACATTCTGCGAAAGGGGATTACAGATGGAAATAGATTTAAAGGAAACGATGGAAATGGAAGATCAGGAAACAGGCTATGGGGAACTGCATCTTCATTTAGACGGTGCCATTACACCCCGGATCGCCAAAAAGCTGGCGGCACTTCAGGGGATAGAACTGCCATATGAGGGAGAGCAGTTAAACAATGCATTGTCTGTAGGGGAAGACTGCCAGAGCTTAAATGAATTTTTGCAGTGTTTTGATCTGCCGTTGAAACTTTTGCAGACAAAGGAAGGTATTAGTGAGGCGATATATCTGGTACAGGAAGAGTTAAAGGCAGAAGGCCTTTCCTACGCAGAACTGCGTTTTGCACCTCAGCTGCACTGTCAGGGTGGATTATCTCAGGCACAGGTCATAGAAGCGGCTCTGGACGGTCTTAAACGCTCCACACTGCCATGTAATCTGATCCTTTGCTGTATGCGTGGCAATGGAAATGAAAGGGCAAACGAAGAAACCATGGAGCTGACCGGGGAGTATGTAAAGAAGCGTATTCTGGCAGACGGAAGGAAAGGTTATGGTGTGGCAGCCATGGACTTAGCGGGAGCAGAGGCTCTTTATCCTACTTATAAATATAAAGAGCTGTTTAAGAAGGCTGCTGACAGGAACATTCCATTTACCATCCATGCAGGTGAGGCCGGCGGAGCAGCAGAGGTAGCCTGTGCCATTGAAATGGGTGCAGCAAGGATCGGACATGGAGTGAGAAGCTATGAGGATCCGGCTGTTGTGCGCATGATCCGTGAAAAGGGCATTTTCTTGGAAATGTGTCCAACCAGCAACCGGATTACCAAGGCGATCCCGGATATGAAAGTTTATCCTTTAAGAGAATATTTAAGCCAGGGGATCAGGGTAGCTGTGTGCACCGATGATATGGCCATTTGCCGTACAGAGCTTAAGAAGGAGTTTGAATATCTTAAGAAACTGGTTGGGCTGACAGAAGAAGAAAAAGTGCAGATTCTTAAGAATACAAAGGAGGGTGCTTTTTTATAACTTGGAGTTATATATTTAATAAGCATTTTCGTATAGGTTTAATATGTAATTGTTTCTTGACTTTAGCAAATTAACTTGCTATACTTTTCCTAAAGTGCCTGCTTAATAAAGCAAGTATCCCCTGGGAAGCCGGTCCCCCCATAGAGCCGATATTCCAAAAAAATTTAATAAAAACCAAGGAGGGTATTCAAATGTCTTACGTTGATGAAATTTACGAGAGAGTAGTTGCACAGAATCCAGGTGAACCTGAATTCCACCAGGCCGTAAAAGAGGTTCTGGATTCTTTAAGACTGGTTATTGATGCAAATGAGGAGAAGTACCGCAAAGCTGGTATCCTGGAGCGTTTCACTGAGCCAGAACGTATTGTTTCTTTCCGCGTACCGTGGGTAGATGACAATGGAAAGGTTCAGGTAAACAAGGGTTACCGTGTACAGTTCAACAGTGCAATCGGACCGTACAAGGGCGGACTTCGTTTCCATCCATCTGTAAACCAGGGCATCTTAAAGTTCTTAGGTTTCGAGCAGACTTTGAAGAACTCTCTGACTGGTCTTCCTATGGGCGGTGGCAAAGGCGGTTCCAACTTTGATCCTAAGGGCAAATCTGACCGCGAAGTTATGGCATTCTGCCAGAGCTTTATGACAGAGCTGTACCGTCACATTGGAAAGGATACAGACGTTCCAGCAGGTGATATTGGTGTAGGCGGCAGAGAGATCGGCTACCTGTTTGGCCAGTACAAGAGAATGACTGGTTTATATGAAGGCGTTTTAACTGGTAAGGGCTTAACCTTCGGTGGTTCTTTAGCAAGAACCCAGGCAACAGGATATGGCCTTGTATACATGTTAGACGAGATGTTAAAGCACAACGGCAAGGAGATCGCAGGAAAGACTGTTCTGGTTTCCGGTTCCGGTAATGTTGCTATCTACGCAGTTGAGAAGGCTCAGCAGTATGGTGCAAAGGTTGTAGCAATGAGCGATTCCAACGGCTATATCTACGATGCAGACGGCATCAAGTTAGATGTTGTTAAGGAGATCAAGGAAGTACGCAGAGGACGTATCAAAGAGTACGCAGATGCTGTTCCTACCGCTGTTTATACAGAAGGCAAGGGCATCTGGACCATTCCTTGCGATATCGCACTTCCATGCGCAACCCAGAACGAGCTGAACTTAGATGATGCTAAGGCTCTTTTAGCAAATGGCTGCTTCGCAGTTGCTGAAGGTGCTAACATGCCTTCCACAAGAGAAGCTACTGACCTGTTCGTTGAGAAGAAGATCTTGTTCATGCCTGGTAAGGCAGCTAACGCTGGTGGCGTTGCTACTTCCGGTCTGGAGCAGAGCCAGAACTCCTTAAGACTGTCCTGGACCTTTGAAGAAGTTGATGAGAGACTGCACAAGATCATGATCGACATCTTCGCAAAGGCAGCAGATGCAGCTGAAAGATACGGAGTACCTGGAAACTATGTAGCAGGTGCAAATATTGCCGGATTTGAGAAGGTAGTAGAAGCTATGATCGCTCAGGGTATTGTCTAAAAAATAAAGTAATTTAAAATTCCAGATCCTGCACATGGCTATAAACAGTCTGTGTGCAGGATCTTTTTGTTATCATGCATATGTTTTCGGAAAGGTTTTACTATGGAGATCAGTTTACTTTTGATGCAGCAGATCACAGAGTTGTTTTTAATGATATTTATGGGCTATGTGATCGTAAAGGCAAGGCTTTTGAAGGGAGAGGACAGCAAGGTTATTTCAAAGATCGTGCTGTATCTGATCATTCCCTGCGTTATCATCAATGCGTTCCAGGTGGATTATACCAGTGAGAAGGTACAGGGCCTTTTACTGGCCTTCGCAGCCTCTGTAATGCTTCAGGTGCTATTACTTATCATTGTATGGGGCGCAGGTCGAATGGGCTTAAATGAGGTTGAAAAGGCATCTGTGTATTATTCCAATGCAGGAAATCTGATCATGCCCATCGTGACCTTTGTCCTGGGGCAGGAATGGGTACTGTATGGCTGCGTGTTTATGAGTGTGCAGATCGTGTTTGTGTGGAGTCATGGAAAATGGGTCTTAAGCAGGCAGAGTAAGATCGACTGGAAAAAGATATTGTTAAATATTAATATGGTCGCTGTATTTGCAGGCGTGTTCCTGTTTTTCACAAAGATCCGCCTGCCCCAGATCTTAAACCAGACTTTTGGCTCTGTGGGAAGCATGATCGGACCGGCCAGTATGATGGTAACGGGAATGCTGATCGCAGAGATGAGCCTGAAAGATATTTTTACAAATGGAAGAGTTTATTTTATTACATTTTTAAGGCTGATCGCAGTACCGGCGGTGGCGTTGCTCCTTTTAAAGGTCAGTGGTCTTGTAAATGGAAGTCCTGACGGAAAGAAATTGCTGCTGATCGTATTTCTGGCAGTGATCACACCCTCTGCTTCAACGATCACCCAGATGTGCCAGGTATATGGAAACGACTCCCAATATGCCAGCGCTATCAATGTTATGACTACATTGTTTTCTATTGTGACGATGCCGCTTATGGTGCTTTTGTTCCAGATGATACTTTAACAAAACGAAAAGACCAGGTACTGGGGATACCTGGTCTTTTCTGTATACATATGTGTATAAAGGGGGGATAAAATGTTTGTGTGAAAGGGGGAGGGCCCTTTCGGTTTTCTCTTGTTTACGTTGCCTATTATATATCCGATACATTGTAAAAACCATTGTAATGTGCGTAAAGAATATTGCAAATCGAACAAACTTTGATACAATGGATACTAGGGGCAAAAGGCTGGAAATCCGGTGCAAGCCTGTTTGCAGGAGGATTTTTGAACCTGGGACCCGGTATCATGCAATAAAAAGAGGGAGATCATGTATCAGGAAGACAGTTTTAAAACAAGTCAGGTGGTGTATGCCCATACCCGCAGTGATGAGGCGGATATGGAGTATAAGATGCACTGCCACAACAGTTATGAGATCTATTACATGGTAAAAGGGAATGTGGAGTACTTTCTGGAGGGGACTTCTTATGTACCAAAGCCTGGAAGTCTCCTGATCATTCCGCCAAACTGCTTTCATGGGCTGCGGGTGCTGGACGGAAGCGAGTACCACAGGATCCGGCTGCACTTTGTGCCGGAACTTCTGACGGAAAAGGAAAAACAGCTGCTTTTGGGAATTCTTGGAAAAAGCTGGTGGTATATGGAAGAACAGTTCCGGGCAGAATGGTATTTTAATTCCTTGGAAGAATGTGGATCTTATAGCAGGGAACTGCAGGATATTGCAATTCGCGCACGGATCGTATCGTTTTTGACCTATCTATCTGCAATGTATGAAAAGGGGGTAGGTCGCGGACCGGGGAAGGAAGATGTAGCCCAGGAGATCCTGCGTTACATTAATGAGCACCTGACGGAGCATCTCACATTAGAAGGACTGGCAGAAAAATTTTATATGAGTAAAAATCATCTGACTGCTATCTTTAAGCGTGCGGCAGGCACTACGGTAGCCAGATACATTTTATATAAAAGGATGACGATTGCAAGAAAAGAACTGGCCGGGGGAACACCGGCTGCAGAGGCAGCACTTAAAGCCGGATTTGGAGATTATTCCAGCTTCTTCCGGGCGTACCGGAAGATGTTTGGCTGTGCGCCTTCAGACCAACAGGCAATGGAACTGCCGGATATGGATAAGAGCGGGGACTTTTAGAAAAATCTAAGATAAATTCTTTATACAATCTTTATACGAAGCGTTGTATTTTTAATAGAAACTTTGAGGGGATTATGTCATAATGAAATGACATTGCTGGTAAAAGGGCTGTTACAGGAGGGAAAATGGAATTATTTCAAAAAAAGAAGAGCTTATCTTCTTTTCAGATCATTATATTTGGCTTTTTGGCAGTTATATTAGTGGGAACACTGCTTTTAATGCTGCCTTTTGCATCCAGGGAGCCGGGAAGCGCGCCATTTCTGGATGCGTTATTTACAGCTACATCGGCTACCTGTGTGACAGGGCTGATCGTCCATGATACAGCTACGTACTGGAGCTGTTTTGGACAGGTGGTGATCCTGCTGCTGATCCAGATCGGAGGAATGGGCGTTGTGACCATTACCATTGCAGTAGCCATGGTTTCAGGGAAGAAGATCGGTCTGATGCAGAGAAGCCTGATGCAGGAGTCGATCTCAGCACCACAGGTAGGCGGCATTGTCCGTTTTACAGGCTTTTTCCTGAAAGGTATCGCGCTGATCGAACTGCTAGGAGCTATTTTGCTGGCACCTGTGTTTATAAAGGACTTTGGAGTGGGAAAAGGGATCTGGTATGGTGTTTTTCATTCCATTTCTGCTTTCTGCAACGCAGGCTTTGATCTGATGGGAGTCAGACAGCAGTACTCGTCACTGACTTATTATGCTGGAAACGGGCTTGTAAATGCAGTTATTGTATTGCTCATACTGATCGGCGGTCTGGGATTTCTCACCTGGGAAGATATAAAGACAAATAAGCTGCAGTTTAAAAAATACAGGATGCAGAGCAAGGTAATACTGGTAACAGATCTGATACTGGTGATCGTACCTACGGTTATTTTCTATTTTGGGGAGTTTCACGGATCCCAGTGGGGAAATGGACTGGAACGGTTCTGGTTATCCCTGTTTCAGGCGGTAACACCAAGAACTGCCGGGTTTAATACAGCAGATTTCGGGCAGATGAGCGAAGGCGGACTGTTTTTAATGGTCATGTTAATGCTGATCGGCGGTGCGCCGGGATCTACCGCAGGCGGTATGAAAATGACTACCATTGCAGTTTTACTGCTTTCAACGGCGGCTGTATTTCGCAGAAAAGAAGACGCCCAGTGTTTTGGCAGACGTATTCCAACGGAAACCGTGCGGTATGCGGCAGTAGTTATGCTGATGTATATGGTGCTTTGTACAGTGGGCGGACTGTTTTTATGCTATGCAGAAGGACTGCCTGTGCTCACAAGTTTGTTTGAGGCCGGTTCTGCTATTGCAACCGTAGGTTTGACACTGGGTGTGACACCGACCCTGGGAGCGGCTGCAAGACTGGTATTGATTGTTTTAATGTACTGTGGACGCGTAGGCGGCCTGACGCTGGTATTTGCAGCACTGTCCGGTATGCGGCCGAGTATGACAAAATTCCCCCAGGAGAAGATCACAGTGGGATAATATGGGAATATTAATATACCGCCGCGTATGCGGCGGGTATCGGATATGTGCAATGGAAAAATAAGGAGGAAAATCATATTGAAATCAATATTATTAATAGGACTTGGACGATTTGGAAGACATATTGCGGAGAAATTAAACGAATTAAATCATCAGGTATTAGCGGTAGACAAACAGGAGGACCGTGTAGAGGCAGTGCTTCCTTTTGTCACCAGCGGACAGATCGGGGACAGCACCAATATTGAATTTTTACAGTCTTTGGGAATTGGAAATTTTGATGTGTGCATCGTGGCGATCGGTGGGGATTTCCAAAGCTCTTTGGAAACAACGGCCTATTTAAAGGATCTGGGTGCAAAGCTGGTAGTTTCAAGGGCCGCAAGGGATGTTCAGGCAAGATTTCTGCTGCGCAATGGCGCAGATGAGGTCGTGTATCCGGAGAAACAGCTGGCAAACTGGACAGCGATCCGTTATAGCTCGGAGCATATTTTTGATTATATCCAGTTATCTGATGACCATGCGATCTTTGAGATCAGCATTCCGGAAAACTGGGTGGGAAAGACTGTTGGAAATATTGACATCAGAAAGAAATACAACATCACTATCATGGCTTTAAAACGCGATGGCAAGCTGGAAATGTCCATTACTCCGGATACAGTACTGGACAAAGATGTTACTATGCTGGTGCTGGGAGCAAGCAGGGATATCCAGAAGTGTTTTCATATTTAACATAATACTGCAATCTGGTCATTTGCAGGCCTTGTGGATCCTAAGAAGATTTCAGAAGAGCATCAGAAAACCTGGGGAAAAGAAAAATGGAAGAACGGATACTTGTATGTTTATCATCTTCACCGTCTAATGGAAAGATCATACGCACAGCTGCCCAGATGGCAGAGGCTTTTAATGGGACATTAACCGCATTATTTGTAGAAACACCTTTGGCCGGAAAAATGGGAAAAGAGGACCAGGAGCGCCTGAAAGGGAATATTAAGCTGGCAAAACAATCTGGTGCAGAAATAGAAACAGTTTACGGTGATGATATTTCTTTTCAGATCGCGGAGTTTGCCAGACTTTCAGGGATCACCAGGATCGTGATCGGGCGCAGCGCTGCAAAGAAAAAAGGGGTTTTTGCAGGAACATCTCTTGTGGAAAAGCTGATCGATCATGCGCCTGAAATGGAAATCTATATCATACCTGACAGCCAGATGGGACCTGAGGTGATCCGTAAATGGAACAGGCTGGCGCAAAAGAATGCATTTTCCTTTAAGGCAGCAGTCAAAAGCGCAGGCATTTTATTTGCAGCAACAGCAGTAGGATGGCTGTTTGAAAAGCTGAAGCTGACAGATGCCAATATTATTACTGTTTATATTTTAGGAGTGCTTCTGATCTCTATAGTAACAGAAGGCTGGTTTTACAGTTTTTCGTCTACCATAGCCAGTGTTCTGATTTTTAATTTTCTGTTTACGGCACCACGTTTTACGCTTCGGGCTTATGATCGCAGTTACCCGTTTACATTTGCCGTCATGTTTCTTGCGGCTTTGATCACAGGCTCTCTGGCCTCCAGGCTGAAACAGCATGCAGGACAGGCTGCCAGGGATGCATACAGGCTGAAAGTGCTGCTTGATACGAACCAGCTTTTACAGCAGGCCAAAGGAAAGACAGAGATCCTGGAAGGGGCGGCACAGCAGATCGTTAAACTTTTAAAGAGAGAAACGGTGATCTATGATGTAAAGGATGGAAAACTGGAGCATCCTTTGCGCCGGGTTCCCCAGGGGGAAGAGGATATCACCATTGAAGATGAAGCCTGTGAGGAACAGGCAGCTGCATGGGCTTTAGAGAATAACCGCCATGCCGGAACAGGAACAGACCATTTTAAGCAGGCAAAAAGGCAGTATCTGGCGATCCGCGTAAACAGCACCGTTTATGGAGTGGTGGGGATTATGATCCAGAAACAGCCGTTAGATGCCTTTGAAAACAGTGTATTATTGTCCATATTGGGAGAATGTGCCCTTGCACTGGAGAATGATAAAAACGTGCGGGAAAAAGAAGAGGCAGCGATCCTGGCAAAGAATGAACAGTTAAGAGCGAATTTGTTAAGAACGATCTCCCATGACCTGAGAACGCCTCTCACATCTATTTCTGGTAATGCAAATAATCTCCTTTACAATGAAAGCTGTCTGGATGCACAGATGCGCCGGCAGATCTATGGGGATATTTATGATGATTCCATGTGGCTGATCGATCTGGTGGAAAACCTGCTTTCCGTGACCCGGATCGAGGAAGGCAGGATGCAGATCCGCCAGTCAGCAGAGCTGGTGGATGAGGTGATCAAAGAGGCATTAAAGCATACGGGACAGAGCCGGACAGGAAGGACCATAAAGGTAGAAGAGGAAGATGAACTGATCCTTGCAAAGATGGACGCAAGGCTGATCGTCCAGGTGCTGATCAATCTGATTGGCAATGCGGTAAAATATACGCCTCAGGGAACAGATATTACGGTCAGGGTGAAGAAAGAAAAAGCAGAAAACGCTGAAAGATCCCAGGTCATCATTTCTGTATGCGATCTGGGGAACGGGATCCCTGATGACAGGAAAGAAAGAGTATTTGACATGTTTTATACAGGCAGCGACCAGGTGGCAGACAGCCGCAGGAGTTTAGGATTGGGGCTTGGGCTTTGCAGATCTATTATTAATGCCCATGGAGGAAAAATATGGATATCTGATAATATCCCTCATGGGGCGGTAGTTACGTTTACATTACCTGCAGAGGAGGTGGCATTAAATGAATAAACCTTTGATATTGGTTGTGGAGGATGATATTCCTGTAAGAAATCTGATCACTATTACATTAAAGACCCATGGATACAGGTATCTGACTGCCGGGACCGGGGATGGAGCAGTTGTAGAAGCTTCTTCCCACAATCCGGATGTGGTCCTTTTGGATCTGGGACTGCCGGATATGGACGGCGTAGATGTGATCCGGAAAATACGTACCTGGTCCAACTTGCCAATCATTGTGATCAGTGCAAGAAGCGAAGATACAGATAAAATAGACGCACTGGACGCAGGTGCTGATGATTATCTCACAAAGCCTTTTTCTGTAGAAGAGTTGCTGGCGCGGCTGCGTGTTGTGGAACGGAGAATGGCGCTCATGAACGGCGAAGCCCAGACAGCAGAGTCTGTTTATACAAATGGCAGACTGCGGATCGATTTTGCAGCGGGCTGTGCCTATATGGGGGATAAGGAGCTGCATCTTACGTCTACAGAGTATAAACTGCTGTGCCTCATGGCTAAAAATACAGGTAAAGTGCTGACGCATACTTATATCACCCAGAAAGTGTGGGGGAGCAGCTGGGAAAATGATATTGCTTCTTTACGTGTATTTATGGCAACTTTGCGTAAAAAACTGGAAAGCGAACCGGATGCCCCTCAGTATATACAGACCCATATAGGGATCGGGTACCGCATGATCAAAGTAGAGTGATCATTTATTCAGGGTTTTAAAGTAATGCTCCAGCTTATCGATGCCCAAATAACCAAGAGTGAACAGAATAAAAATGATCGCAAATGCAAAAAGTGTTAACATAAAAACCCCTCCCATATAAATGAAATTATATAAATGATGTCCTCAGTGAATGTAAGGTATAAGACCTTTGTTTATTGAGGATATTTTTATTATAAGGGAAAAGGGATAAAGAAAGGGAAAGGATGTAAGCACAGGTATAAAGAACACATAAAAGCATAAATGATTGTTTTTTCTCAATAGGAGAAAAGCCGATTGTTCCATAAAATGGGCTGTGTTATGATTATCCCCGGCGTTTTTGCAAAATGGCAGATGTCAGAAAGCAAAGCGGAAATGAAATGACAGAAGTAAACAAAATGACAAAAGAAAACGGAGGGGAAAGAGATGCAGTCATTGCTGAATGTGCCGGCGGAAGTGGTGTCGGCCAATATTAATGCGGCTGTTGCAAAAGCAGCAGCAAAGAAAAGGCGTATTTTTGTCCTGGGGATCATGGCGGGTGCCTTTATTGCAATGGGAGCCCAGTCAAGCAGTCTGGCAGTCCATAATATTACGGATGTGGGAATTGCAAGGACCCTTGCAGGATGTATTTTCCCAGTGGGACTTATGATGATCGTGTTTGTAGGCGGAGAACTGTTTACAGGGGACTGTATGATGTCCATGGCATGTATGAAAGGCCGTATTGGCTTTGGAAGCCTTTTAAGGACCCTTTTGATCGTTTATCTGGGGAATTTTGCAGGAGCGGTGCTGATCGCCTTTCTGGTGGCTCACAGCGGCCAGTATGATTATTCTGCCGGGGCTTTAGGAGCTTATACCATTAAAACGGCAGTGGGAAAGACTGGTTTAAGTTTTATGCGGGCGCTGTTTTCCGGCATTTTATGCAATATCCTGGTGTGCGCAGCTGTGTTAATGGCAGCGGCAGCAAAAGATATTGGCGGAAAAGTGCTGGCGATCTTCTTCCCGATCCTGGCCTTTGTAGTATCTGGCTTTGAGCACTGTGTTGCAAATATGTATTATATTCCGGCAGGCATTTTTGCAGCAGGAAACCCGGCATATGTGCAGAAAGCCCAGGAATTATATGGGCTGGGAGCAGAAAAACTGACAGGACTTAACTGGGGCAGTTTTGTGACTGTTAATCTGCTGCCGGTTACTATTGGAAATATCATTGGCGGCGCTGTTATGGTTGGCGGCGTGTGCTTTTATCTGCATGGGAAGGCAGAGGGATAATAAATGGAAAATCTCCTTTACTGGCGGGAAGATCGCTGGTAAAGGAGATTTTTTAGTATAAAGAGATCTGGGAGAAAATTGCGGAGAATAGACGGAAATGTTATACTATAGAATAATAAAAATCCGGTTAGGAGGGAGCAAAAGTGAAGAAGGAGTCCTTTGTAAATAAGATCAGCATTTATATTGGAGTGACGTTGGTTCTTCTTATATGGCTGCTGACTGCTTACACTGTGAGCAGCTTTCTTCTCTTAAAAGAAAGTGAGGAGTCATCGGTATGGTCTACGATCCAGATCTACATGAAACAGATCGACAGTAAATTTATTGCTATGGATCAGTGTGTGGAGGGAATCGCCGGTAATCAGGATCTGATCGGTCAGATATGTTACGGAAGTCCGGCTGACCGGTATTATGCGGCTGTGGAGCTTCAAAAGAGCATGAAAAGAGATGTGATCAGCAATGCGGAGCTGGATTACGTTCTGATCGCAGAGTCCTTAAATAAAAACCTGATCGCGGCGTCCACTCCGGGAGTTTCTTATGGGGAGAAAGAGGCAATTGCCTCTTATATCTGGAATCTCATGGAAAAGGAAGACCGGGGAAGGCCGCAATGGTATTATACAAAGATCGGTACTCATGCCTATATTGCGAAAATATACAGGGGAAGCAACTGGAGTGTGGCGGCATTTTCAAAGGAAAATACTTTTCTTTCCGATATCCGGGCAAAAGAATATCCAGACGGTCAGAGTTTTCTTCTTACGGACGCAAATGGTGTATGCGTGGAAAATCTGGAAGAAGGAAACAGCATGTATCTGGGAGAGACTTTGGAAATAGAAGATTCCTGGAAGAATGATCATAAAAAGCGGATGATCTCTCTTAAAAGTGATCGTGCAGGACTTTATATTACAGGAATGATCGGCAGTAATCATTTTCTGGGAAAATTCAGTACAAATAGTATTCTGATCCTTTTGATCATGGTTCTGGCTATTGGCTGTGATATGATCCTTTTACATTATATTCACCGTGAGATCCACAGGCCCCTGGATCATCTGATGCAGACGATCCAGGAGATTGAAGACGGAGATTACAAGCAGAGGGCAGAGGAAGATTATCATACGGAAGAACTTCAGCGTCTTACACAGGCATTTAACCGGATGATGAATGTGATCGTTAATCTTCGGATCAGGGCCTATGATGAAAAGATCCAGTTAATGGATACGCAGATGAAATATTTTCAGATGCAGTTAAAACCCCATTTCTTTTTAAATGCCCTGACAACGATCTACAGTATGAGTTATCAGAAGCGGAATGAGGATATACGGACATATATTGACGCATTAACAAAAACGGTCCGTTATATGTTTAAAGGCGGTCTTCGTCTGGTCCTTCTTAAGGAAGAAACCCAGCATCTGGAAAATTATTTTGAAATGCAGCAGCTCCGGTATCCGGACTGTGTATTCTGGTATTTTGATATGGAAGAAGCTGCAATGTCGTGGAAGATCCCCCAGATGCTGTTACATACATTTGTGGAAAATGAATACAAATATGCAGTAAAAATTGACAGCGGCCTTTCGATACTGATACAGGCAAAAGTCCTTTTAAAAGAGGGGGAAGAAATGCTTTATATTCGTATGGAGGATGACGGCGTAGGTTTTCCTGAACAGGTTATGCAGTATATGAATTTTGAGAGCGAAGATCCTTCGAGGGAGGGACATCATGTAGGGCTGTGGAACATAAAAAGAACCATGGAAGTTTTGTATCAGAAAAGGGAATTGATCCACCTGTCAAATTTGGAAACAGGGGGATGTCTGATCGAGATATGGATCCCCAAAACAACAGCAGTGGGTGAGGAACAGGAGATAAAAAATGAACGTATTGATCGTGGATGATGATATGGCAACAGTAGATGTGATCTGTAAATCCGTAAACTGGAGCGCTTTGCACATTGATAAGGTCATGACCGCTTATAACATTGAAAAGGCAAAGGAGATATTAGCAGATACACCTGCGGATATTGTGGTTTGTGACATTGAAATGCCTATGGGAAATGGAACAGAACTGCTTAAGTGGATCCGGGAAAATGATATGTCTTCGGAATTTCTGTTTCTCACCTGCCATACAGAATTTCAGTACGCGTCTGTGGCGATCCGCTATCAGGCGGCTGGTTATCTGGTAAAACCATTCCGTGTAGAGCAGGTAGAAGCAGAACTTTTGCGCCTGGTCCAGAGGATCATGGAGAAGCGGAAAATAGAAGAAGAAAGCCATTATGGAAAATGGATGAGAAATAATCAGGAGCAGCTGATGAATAATTTCTGGAGGGCTTTGACAGAGCGGGAATTAAGAGCAGAGCCGGAATTTATTGACCGTGAGATAAAAAAACGCCGTCTTCCTGTTTTGGCCGATCAGCCGGTATGCCTGATCGGAGTAAGAGTTGCCAGAGAGGAACAGGCCAAAGAAGCACTGGGAGAGAACCTGTTGGAATTTACTCTGGAAAAAATGGTTTCAGAGATTGTAGATGAGTCTGTTGAAAATACGTCGGTTATAAAAAAGATCGTAAATGAGGCGTTGTTCTTTCTGGTGATCGACTGGAAACGGACACTGGAAGAAGTACTCATGGAAAGATGCCATATGCTGATAAAAACGGGACAGGATTATGTGGGCTGCTGCTTTACCTGTTGTATTGGAACTCCATGCAGCATGGAACAGCTTCCTGATAAAGCAGATGAGGTGGTCAATCTGTTGCTGCGAAATGTCTTGGAGTCTGACCAGGTATTTCGTGAAGGAGAAGCGGCAGTTACATCGGGGTTCAATACAAGGCTTCTTGATCTGAAGCAAATGGAAAATGATCTGCGAAACAAGGACCGGATGAAGATCTTAAATACGGTAAAAACCGTTTTGGGAAAGCTTTCCCGTGAAAAGAGCGTATCGGTAGAAACGTTACTGGTCATACAGCAGGAGATCCTGCAGCTGATCTATACCAATCTTTATCAGAATGGGATCCAGGCTGCGGAGTTATTCGGGGATGAAGTCTCCCGGAAAATCCAGCGGCAGTCGGTCCGCTCTGTGTTTGACATGATAAAATGGGTGAATTACGCAATATCACGTACTTTGGAGTACGAAGATGAGATCAACCGGTCCCTTTCTCTGGCAGATAAGATCGAAAGCTATGTGAAAGAACATTATAAAGAGGATATTTCCAGAGATACCATTGCAGATGTGTTTTTTCTGACTCCGGAATATCTTGCCAAGGTCTATAAAAGGCAGACAGGACATAATTTAAAGGATTATATCATCGGTTATCGCATTGAAATGGCAAAGCAGCTTCTGGCTGATGATATAAAGAGCATCAGTGATATTTCAGCAGAAGTGGGTTTTGACAATTTTTCTTATTTTTCTACTGTATTTAAAAAGTATACCGGGATCACACCGGGAGAATACCGCAGATCAAAAAAATCTTAAAATCAAAAAAATATCACTTATTTTTTAAAGAAATGTATCATGGACCTCCTTTATAATAAAGCCCAGAAAGGCAAAATAAAGGAGGTTACTTGATATGAAAAAAAGTATGAAAAACAGAGTTGCAGGCGCGGCGGCCGTTCTTCTTGCCGGTTCAATGGCATTTTCCATGACTGGATGCGGCAGCAGTTCGGATAATACAGCCGGTCAGCAGACTGCCACAGATCAGAAAACGGAAGGAAATGAAGAATATACAAAGATCGTATATGCCTTTAAATCATTTAACAATATTCCTGAAGATCTGTCCGACGTAAATGAAGCGATCAGTGAGATCACAAGAGAGAAGATCGGTGTGGAAGTAGAATTAATGCCGATTGCTTCTTCTGCATATGGCCAGCAGGTAAGTCTTGCAATGCAGGGCGGGGAACAGCTGGACCTGTTCCATACAGGAAGCGGTCTGGAGTTATCTACCTGCCTTGCCAATCATCAGCTTTATGACATTACAGATATTGTAAAGGAACATGCTGCCGGCGCCATTGACGCGGTAGGTGAGGACTTTATGAAAACAGAAGTAGTAGACGGAAAGGTTTATGGTATTCCGGCTGATAAGGGTGTTGCTCTTGCGCCGACACTTCTGTACAGAGAAGATATCATGGAAGAGATCGGCGTAGATCCGGCAGACATTAAAAATATTAATGATCTGACTGATGTATACGCAAAGGTAAAAGAGGCTTATCCTGATATGATCCCGCTGGTACCGGTCAATCCAGGTGATTCAGGTATGATCAATACCATTTATGGATTTGATTATCTGGGAGACCGCTATTTATCTCCAACTGGAATTTTAAATGGCGATGATATGCAGGTTGAGAATTTCTATGAAACAGATGGATTTAAGGATATCCTGACACTGGCAAGAGACTGGTATAACAAAGGCTATATTATGGGTGACGCAGCAACGACTACCAGTACATCCATTGAGCTGTTAAGCGCAGGAAAAGGATTTTCTTACATCTCCAACTATGGTGGAAATGACGCCGCAACCCAGATCTCCTCTCAGACAGGCCAGAAAATAGGGGCTCTTCGTTTGAGCCAGCCGTATCTTGGAACTTCTGATGTAAACAGAGTATCATGGGCAGTTGCATCTACCTGTAAAAACCCGGAAAAGGCATTGGAATTCCTGAATTTAACTTATACAGATAAAGATGTTATCAACCTGATTATTTACGGAATTGAAGGAAAAGATTATGTAAAGGTCAGCGACAATGTAGTGAAATACCCGGACGGTCAGGACGCAAGCACTGTTCCATATACAGCCCAGCTTAGCTGCGGCGTATGCGGAAGCCAGTTTAACCAGTATATCCTGGAAGGTGCCAGCGAAGATACACAGAAAGTTATGAAAGAGGATAATCAGAATGCGGGAAGATCAAAGGCATTTGGATTTACCTTTGACAGTTCAACTGTGAAAACACAGTATACAGCAGTAAATAACGTGATCAATCAGTATCTTCCAGGACTGCGCTGCGGAAGCCTTGATCCGGAAACTGAACTTCCAAAGTTCCAGCAGAGTTTAAAGGATGCCGGAATTGATGAGATCATTGCGGAAAAGCAGAAACAGCTGGATGCATGGGCTGCAGAAAACGCGAACTAGGTGAGCTATTATGACAGGGAGAAAAAGAAAGGGGCGGGGGACAAAAAACGTCCCCCTGCTATTGATCGCATTGCCAGGCCTTGCTTATCTTCTGATAAACAATTATATCCCAATGTTCGGGATCTTCCTGGCTTTTAAAAGTTATGATTTTTCAAAGGGAGTATTTGGGAGCCCCTGGTGCGGGTTCGATAATTTCAAGTTTCTGTTTAAGACAAAAGACGCGCTGATCATGACAAGAAATACGATCTTATATAATTTCGCTTTTATTGTGATTGGTACAGCTCTTGGTATTTTTGTGGCGATCCTGCTGACAGAGATCGTAAAAAGCGTCTGGGCAAAGTTTTATCAGTCAGCGCTGCTTTTACCATACCTGCTTTCCTGGGTGGTGATCTCCTACATGGTTTTTGCGTTTTTAAATTCAGATAGTGGATTTATCAACAATACTGTGTTGAAAGTGTTGGGAATGGCTCCGGTATCCTGGTATACAAAAAGTAATATCTGGCCGTTTATCCTGATTCTGGTATTTTTATGGCAGACAGTGGGCCATACGTCGATCATTTACATGGCCAGCATTGCAGGTATTGATAAAGGTATTTATGAAGCTGCCAAGATCGACGGGGCAGGTAAGATCAAGCAGATCTTTTACATCACACTGCCACTCTTAAGGCCAACGATCACGATCATGGTTCTTATGGCGATCGGAAAGATATTCTTTTCTGATTTTGGACTGTTTTATCAGGTACCTATGAATTCAGGCGCTCTTTATGGTGTAACCCAGACCATTGATACCTTTGTATACAGAGGATTAATGGAATTAAATGATGTGGGAATGTCATCAGCAGCAGGATTGTTCCAGTCATGTGTTGGATTTGTCCTGGTTATCACTGCTAATGCACTGGTCCGTAAGATGAACCCTGAAAATGCGCTGTTTTAATGGAAGGAGGCAATAAAATGAAAACGAGATTAGGCGGGGAACGCAGCTTTCGCCGTTTTGCTCTGATAACATTAGGTATCATGACCATTTTATCATTGCTTCCGGTTATTCTGATCGTTATTGCGTCATTTACAGATGAAAACAGTCTGATCGCAAATGGATATTCTTATTTTCCTGCAAAATGGAGTCTGGATGCTTATTTTTATATGATAAAGCAGGCAAAACTGATCACAAGGGCTTATGGGATCTCCTTTTTTGTAACAATCACAGGAACGCTCTTAAGTGTGCTTTTTACTACCACATTGGCATATCCTATGTCCAGAAAGGATTTTAAATTTTCAAAGATCCTTACATTTCTGGTGTTTTTTACCATGCTGTTTAATGGAGGCGTTGTTCCGTCCTACATGATGTGGTCTCAGTTTTTTCACTTGAAGAACACGATCTGGGCGCTGATCCTGCCAAATTATCTGATCACAGCTTTTAACATTATGCTGGTTAAGAATTATTATCAGAACAGTATTCCAGATGCCTTGATCGAAGCTGCAGAAATTGACGGAGCTTCGGAACTTACGATCTTCTGGAAGATCGTCTTTCCATTATCTACGCCCGTGATCGCTACGATCAGTCTTTTTACAGCGCTGAAATACTGGAATGACTGGGTAAATGCTCTGTATTACATTACAAAACCGCAACTTTACGGAATTCAGAACCTGCTGCTTCGCATTATGGATAATATCCAGTTCTTAAAATCAGGAGGAGCCGGTGAAATTGCAGGCGCGGCTATGGTAGATCTTCCAGGCACTTCCGTGCGCATGGCAATGGCAGTTGTAGGAATTTTGCCAATTATTTTAATTTATCCATTTGTACAGAAATATTTTATCAAAGGTGTAGTTGTAGGCGCAGTAAAAGGCTAAAAAAGATTAGCGACTATTTGCAACGTTTATAGTTTGGGAGAAAAATGATGACAGGGAAGAAATTTGAGAGAACTACTCCGGAAGCAGTGGGAATTTCCAGCAAGAGTCTGGAACAGCTGATTGAAAATCTGGAGCGGGTAACAGAAATGCATGGCATTATGATCATGCGACATGAAAAAATATGTGCAGAGGGATGGTGGGCGCCTTATGCGCCAGGGATTCGGCATAGTCTCCATTCTTTGAGCAAAACCTATTCTGCTACTGCAGTAGGAATTGCAGTAACGGAAGGAAAAGTTTCTTTAGATGAGAAGATTCTTTCTATTTTCTCAGAGAAGGCACCAGAGAATCCAGATGAATATCTGAAGCAGCTGACGGTAAAGGACATCCTCTGCATGGGAAGTGGAATGGAAAGGCTTCCTGAGGTGACAGAGAACTGGCTGCAGGCATATCTGGAAGTTCCTATTAAGCATCGTCCAGGAACTGCGTTTCAATACAACAGTGTGGGGTCCACTCTTCTTTGCGCCATCGTAGAGAGAAAAACGGGAATTCCCACAGAGGAATATTTAAAAAGCAGGCTGTTTGATAAGATTGGCATTGACAGTGATAATTTTTTGTTTGAACGCATGCCAGACGGTACAGTTTTTGGCGGCGGGGGATTTTATGCCACAACAGAGGATAATTTAAGGCTGATGAAGCTTTATAAAGACGGCGGAGTCTGGGATGGTGAGCGTATCTTATCCGAAGAATATGTGAAAATGGCAATATCAAAGCAGATCGATACTGCCACAGAAAAAAATGGCAATCCAGAGGCTACAGACAATTTCCTTGGCTATGGATTTCAAATCTGGGTGTGCCAGCCGGAAAATGTATACCGGGCTGACGGGGCAATGGGCCAGTTTTCCATTGTATTTCCAGATCAGGATATGATAATTTCCGTGAATGAAACGGCTTCTAATGCTCATTGGGCGCAGAACACATTGGATGAAATATGGAAGTTTGCCAGGGAAGTCCGGGAAGAAACACTGCCGGAGGATGAAGCTGCATCTACGCATCTGAAAGAGAAGCTGTCTCATTTATCCCTGGAAGCACCTTGTCGGCAGTGCAGTCGCAACAGAGAAAAAGAGTCTGAAATAAATGGAAAATGCTATTTTGTGTCAGAAGGGCGTATGGGCTTTGAAACAGAGATCCAGAATTCCCATGCAGGATTGAAACCACTTGAGGGAATAACAGAATTTACCATGAGATTTGTACCTGGAACCTGCGAAATGAAGTTTTGCCAGCAGGGAAAAGAACATGAAGTTCTGATTGCTACAGATGGATCCTGGAGATGGAACCGGCTTAAACTAGATGGAAGGGTAAATAGTGAGTTGTGTTTAAGTGGATATTGGGAAGATAAAAACTGTTTTGTAGTCCATGCAAGATGGATAGAAACCTGCTATGAAAATGAACTGAAGTTCTGCTTTGAAAAAGATCAGGTGCATATGAGTAGAATGAATAAAGTAGGACGATATATGACATCGCAACCGCTTACAGCGACGGCGCAGAAAGCCTGAAAATAAAAAGGACAAAAAGAGGTGATTTCATAAATGCTGAATAAGATCATGCTGATCACATATCCTGATTCCATGGGACATGATTTAAAAGATCTGCATCATATTTTGAACCTGTATTTTAAAGATGCGGTAAAAATGGTGCATATCCTGCCGTTTTTTCCTTCCAGTGGGGACCGTGGTTTTGCCCCGTTAGGATATGAAAAGGTATCAGAAGAGTTCGGAGACTGGGAAGATATCCGTATGCTTTCCGAAGAATATCCATTGATGTTTGACTATATGATCAATCATATCTCCGCACACAGTCCTTATTACCAGGATTTTTTAGAGAAAAAGGATCAGTCGCCATACAGAGGATTGTTTATCCGCTATAAGGATTTTTGGGAAAATGGAATGCCAACCCAGGCAGAAACGGATGCTATTTATAAGCGGAAGCCCAGAGCACCTTATGTTATGGCAGAGTTTGGGAATCAGACCCAGGAGGCAGTCTGGTGTACTTTTGGAGAGGAACAGATCGACCTTAACATGGAGACAGAGGAAGGAAAGCGCTTTTTGGAAGAAAATCTTCGCTGGCTGGCCAGACACGGTGCATCTCTTATCCGCCTGGATGCTTTTGCCTATGCTGTAAAACGACCGGGAACTTCCTGCTTTTTTGTAGAACCGGACATCTGGGAACTTCTTGGAAGATGTGCGAAAATTGCAGCTGAAGAAGGTGCCCAGATCCTTCCGGAGATCCATGAACATTTTTCAATCCAGCAAAAACTGGCATGCCGGGATTATTATGTGTATGACTTTGCGCTGCCAATGCTGCTTTTACATGCCATTTATTTTAAAAACAGTGAATATCTGAAGCACTGGTTTGAAATATGTCCGAGAAAGCAGTTTACAACGCTGGATACCCATGACGGAATTGGCGTAGTAGATGTCCGGGGGCTTTTGCCAGACGAGGAGATTGAAGCTGCGAAAGAGCATTTGTTTGAGTATGGCGCTAATGTAAAGCGTGTTTACAATACGGAGAAATACAATAATCTGGATATTTATCAGATTAATTGCACCTATTATTCGGCTCTTGGGGATGATGATAATGCTTATCTTTTAGCCAGAGCGATCCAGTTCTTTGCGCCAGGTACGCCTCAGGTTTATTATGTGGGACTACTGGCTGGAAAAAATGATATTTCTCTTTTGGAGGAGACGAAGGAAGGACGAAATATCAATCGTCATTATTATACGGAAGAAGAGATAGGACGGGAAGTTGAACGCCCGGTAGTAAAGCAATTGTTGGAACTTATGAAACTCAGAAATACGCATCCTGCATTTGATGGTGAGTTTTATATGCTTCCATGCGAGAAGGAGCAATTGATCCTTGGGTGGAAAAACGGAGACAGCAGGATTGAGCTGCATGGAGATCTGGGGAAGAAATCCTTTGAAATTATTTAAAACCAAAGGAGCAGGGCTGATTTATTTGAATCAGTCCTGTTCCTTTTTAACGTGTTTGAAATTTTAAACTCCTCACATTTTTTCACACTCTTATCAAAAACTCCCGTTATAGTTTAGGTCAATGAAAGATAAGTAAAAAAATAGGCAAGAGAAAATGGAAGAGATTAAAGGAGAAATAAACAAAAGGAAAAGGATGTAAGTGCAGATATAAAGAACACATAAAAATACATAAAAGAATATATAAATGGGCAAACGCCAGTGTTGTTTTCTTAACAGGAGAAAAAGATAAGAGAAAAATAAAAAAGCTAAATGCCCGTATATATTTGATACGGGTTGAAAGGAGCAATTCTATGAAACTTAAGGGTAAAATAAAAGAACTTACTGCACTTACTTCTGCGATCTGCATGCTGTCTGTACCGAATACAACGGTTTTGGCTGCTACTGGAACAAAAATAAACTCTGTTCCTCTTTCTATTGAGTCAGAAATCGAGGCTTGGGATACAGATGGCGATGTAACCGTTTCCACATCCTCTTCTGAATTTGATATAGATGATGTGGTGATCACCAATGAGCCAAGCGACGAGTGGGATGATGGCGACAAACCGAAATTCAAGATCACTTTATATGCAGATGATGATTATTATTTTGCTTCCGGATTTTCAAAAAGCAGTGTTAGCTTAAGCGGTTCTGACGGTACGGTTACATCAGTCAGCAGAAGCTCCAGTGATACTTTGGTCGTATATGTAACACTGGATGCCCTGGATGATGATGACAGTGATCATGATCTGGATGTAAGCGGGCTGGAATGGGATGAGTCAGACGGGACGGCTTCCTGGGAAGAAAGTGATGATGCAAAAAAGTATGAAGTACGGCTTTACCGGGGAAGCAGCGCAGTGACCAGCGTGCTGACGACTACCAGCACCAGTTATGATTTTTCAGGCTATATAACAAAAAGCGGTTACTATACATTTAAAGTAAGAGGCGTGTACAACACTTCTAATAAGGGAAGCTGGGAAGAATCGGATTCATGGTATGTTTCATCCAGCGAAGCACAGGAGATCAGTTCTTCAAGCAAAAGTACTCCTTCCAATAATACCGCCTCTTCCGGAACTGGCGCGTGGTTAAAAGATGATGCGGGCTGGTGGTACTGCAATGCAGACCGCAGTTATACTACAAACGGCTGGCAGTATATTGACAATCTTTGGTACTATTTTGATGAAAACGGTTACATGAAAACTGGTTGGATCTTATATAAAGATGCATGGTATTACTGTGGTGAAAGTGGTGCTATGTTGGTGAATGCAACGACACTGGATGGTTATTATGTAAATGGTGACGGCGTCTGGGTACAGTAAGGGAAAATAGATAGAAAATGATTTTAAAAGATGAAAGTTGAGGCAATGCGATTATGAGCAGATATAGAAGCAGAATGGGAAATGACAGAAAGGCCAGAAGAGAGATCGGAAGAAGGCTGCGAAAGGGCGGTGTGATGATGTGTATGATGATCACCAGTGCCATGTTGTTGTCAGCTTGCAGCGGCGGAAACAGCAGCAGCAAGAATACCACAGCAGCGCAGACCACAGAGGCAGCAGCAGAGGGCGGTGTACAGGACAGCCAGAATGAGGTAATGGGGCGTGTGAAGTTGGTTTCTGATACAGAGATCACAGTTGAGCAGGGACCTGGTGGAGCACCAGGCCAGAACAGTGACGGCCAACAGCCAGGCGGAGCACCAGGTCAGGACGGCGACAACCAGCAGCCAAGTGGAGCGCCAGACGGCCAGAACCAGCCACCACAGGGGGGAGTTCCAGAGGGAAAAGGCCAGCCACCCCAGGGCGAAACCACAACCTATAAGATCACAACATCCACAACCTTCACCGATGCAGACGGTGCATCCATCCAGGTTTCTGATATCAAGGAAGGTGACTTTGTTAAGATTACTACAGACAGCAATGGAACCGCAGTACAGATATCTTTAGCTGATATGCCAGGCGGTCCGGATGGTCCTCAGGGTGGCCCTGGAAATGGGGCACCGGGAGCTGGCGGTCCTGGAGGCGGGGCACAGTCCGCACCCACATCTTATTCCTCTGTAAAGGAATTTACCAGTGATACAGAAGAGTCCGGACAGAGCTATACCTCAGAAGGCACAGATGAAAGCGCAGTTCTTGTATCTAACGGAGCTAATGTTACTCTAAAAGATTTTACCGTAAACAGAACATCCGAAGACAGCAAAGGCGGCGACAGCTCCAGCTTTTACGGCGTAGGTGCATCAATCCTTGTAACAGACGGAACTGTTGATCTAAAGGGTGGAACGATTACTTCTGATGCAGATGGCGCTGCAGGTGCGTTTGCCTATGACAAAGGCACTGTAAATATCTCTGATACTGCCATTACCACAACTGGAAATACAGCAGGCGGTATCCACGCAGCAGGCGGCGGTACAGTCAATGCAGAAAATCTGACGGTACATACTTCCGGTGAGTCTTCCGCGGCGATCCGAAGCGACAGAGGCGGCGGCACCATGCGTGTAAAGGGCGGCAGTTATACTTCTTCAGGAACTGGCTCACCGGCGGTTTACTGTACAGCAGATATTGAGGTGGAAGATGCCAAATTGACGGCGGAAAATTCCGAAGCAGTGTGCATTGAAGGCTTAAATTCCCTGTCACTGACAAACTGCGACCTGTCCGGCCATATCCAGGAAAATGAGCAGAATGATTGCGACTGGACCGTGATCTTATACCAGAGCATGTCCGGTGACTCTGAGGTGGGAAATGCTGTATTAAATATGACCGGCGGCAGCCTGACTTCTGAAAATGGCGGTCTGTTTTACACTACAAATACAGAAAGCACTTTTTATTTAAACAATGTAAATATTACCCCGTCTTCTAATAATGAATTTTTCTTAAAATGTACGGGAAATGCCAATAAGAGAGGCTGGGGACAGAGTGGTGCAAACGGAGCGGATTGTTCCTTTACAGCAGAAAACCAGAAAATGGAAGGAGATGTGGTTTGGGACAGTATCAGCAACCTGAAATTTAAGATGACAGAGGGAAGCATCCTTACAGGCGGCTTCATCCAGGATGAGTCCTGCGCCGGAAATGGAGGCAGCGGAACGGCAGATCTGTCCATTGATGCCGAATCCACATGGATCGTCACAAAAGACAGCCGGTTATCAGGACTCACAAATAAAGGAACGATCAAAGATGCAGATGGTAAGGCTGTAACCATTAAGGGAAGTAACGGAACAGTGTATGTACAGGGAGACAGTGCTTATACAGTGACAGTAGATTCTTATACTGCATAATAAACGGAAATAAAAATGGGTACTGTGGAGATGGTGTTTTTCTCCCAGTGCCCATTATGTTCTCGCAGAGTCATTTTGTATACTTATTGATGTTGTGTTTTTTCATCCATTTCCCGGATGATCTTCTGGTCTTCTTTTAATTCGTTCTGTTCTTTCTGGAGCTCTTTTTGTTCTTTCTGAAGCTCTTTCTTTTCTTCTTTTAATTCGTCCTGCTCTCTTTTCAGTTCCTGGCGTTCTTCCTTTTCTATTGCCTCCAGATCGTCCTCTTCTTCGATCAGCATCAGTAAAAAGCAGAGGATCAAAAGCCCGCAGGAGATCCAGATGGTGCGGTAGGAGAAATGATTGGTAAGATGACCACCGCAGGCGGCACCAATGGTAAAGGAACCGATCGCAGTAAGATAAATGGCAGCTGTTTTCAGCTCATCTTTTCGTTTCTCGGTAATAGCTTTATAAAAATGGTCCATGCCGCTTCGCAGATTTCCGATACACATGGTGCTGGCATAAGCACTGCCGCGTACAGTACGGAAGGACTGAACCTGCATAGCGCAGGCAAAGGAAGTAAGTCCATTTGCAAGCCAGTTTAACTGTCCCGGGATAAAACCGACGATAAACAGTAGGATAATCTCCAGAGTCAGGACCAGATGGCGCCAGTGGATCTTTCCTGTGTGACGGAACCGGGAGTGGATCAGGCAGGCCATTAATACACCCAGTGCGAAAAAAGCAACGGGAAGGAAATAACGGATGGAATTTCGTAGATCCTCGGAGATCAGGTAGCATCCCATTAAAACAATATTTCCTGTCTGTGCATTGGCAAAGACGTGATCACGTAAAAAATAGGAACAGGCATCCTGCGTTCCGCCGGACAGATTTAAAAGTATCATAACAGGCAGCGAACTGGACATTTGCAGGCCGGTTTTTTGTTTCATGTATATCCCTTCTTTCATTCCCTGTTTTATCATTTTTTTCAAATAAAATCAATTTGCGTTTTTCACACTTCTGACTTTATATATTCCTGCTTTTTCTACGAAAAAAGCAGCTGTTGGAAAAAACCAGTCAGCTGCTTCTTTTATGTCTGTTCAATGAAGTGGATTTTCACGATTTTTTACTCGTCATCCTCATTAGCCCCATCATTATACTCATTTACATAGATCAGATGGCTTCTGGACTCTTCTACAATAGTCCGGATGGTCTCTGCAGTAAGAGGCATATCCTGAGGCTGTAATACCAGGCTTAAGGCACATGGAAGATTAATACCGCAGATCAGGTGACGATGATCGTTTACATATGGGCAGAACTGCTGGTTTACACTGCCACCTAACATATCAGTCATCATGACTACTTCATCCTCCGGGTCAAAGGAATCAAATAATTCTTTGATCTGGGTAGGAAGATCGGTGTCATCCATATAGGCACTGATATCAATGATGCCGTCCATGGAAGTAAGAAAATTTAATGTGTCTTTCAGGCCGTGGGCCAGTAAATGATGGGAGGCGATAATATATCTTCTCATAACGCTTCTCCTTATAGTTTTATAGTTATAGTTATATTTATAATAGTGTGGCGGGGATCAGATACTACAGGGATTTGATCAGATGATCTACGTAAAGTTCTGCTTCTCCCTGGAGGAAAGGAGTCTGCATGCTTTCATAGCCTTTTCCGAATTCATCTTTCTCTACGATATAGCCTGCGCTGTAGTTTGCATAGCCCCATACGATGCGCATAGGAGCATTAAAGTTCTTTTTGATCTCCATTCCGAAGGTGGAGAACAGTTCTCCGGGGATGGTGATCATCTCCAGGTCACCTAAATGGAAGATAACAGAGCGGAGAGTAACATTGATGCCGCCTGACTGGATCTTTCTTCTCATATGGCGGACACCGGACCAGAGAAGCTTTTTATCATCCTCTGTAACAGCAGCAGCCAGCTTCTTTTCATCTTCAGCTAACTGTGCCTTCATAGCATCCAGATCATAAGTCTGGTGGATGGTGTATTCTGCAGTTTTTACAGAGCCAGCTTTTAACTCCATAGGAGTTTCTGCTTCTGCGAAAACATTTACCTGCTTCATTACTTCATCACGTACGCGCCACAGCTCGTTTTCGTCATTTCCCTGACGGTACTGGCGGTTGCCCATATCACCGCAGGCTCCCTGCATGGTAATGAAAATGGTATTGTATTTTTCATCCAGGGCCTTTCCCACATTTCCTAAAAGATCAGAGCTGATCTTCATGTTGTGGATGCCAAGGACAGTTGGATGGCAGGTAAACTGGAACATACCTGCAACTACATGGTTTTCATTGCGGAACAGGATCATGTTGATATCTTTATCGCTTGGTTTGTCAATATAATTGCGGTTTCCGTATACACCTTCTATGGTTCCCTTTACCATATAAGGTGTTACTTCTAAGAAACCACGGTCAAAGCATTCGTCTACAGCGTCAAAAAGCTGTTTCATTACCAGCTCCCTGTAAACTGCCTTGCGATGATTTCTGTCTTCCCCTTCATCTTCAAAGCTGATATCAGGGCCAGAGTGTGTATGAATGGTTCCGATAATGATATTTTCCTTTGGAACAGAATATTTTCCGGCAAGGACTGTGCGGGCATAATCAGAGATCGGTTCTTCTAACCGGCACAGATCCAGGGTGGACCATATAAAAATCTCCCCGTCAATGCGCAGGACTAAAGTCCTGCAGTAAAGTTCATCTAAAACACCAATAGATTTTCCTGTTCTCATGGCATAACCGCGCATGTACATAGGAAATGGAGGTGTGATATTACGTTTTGCTGCGCTTACTTCAACCATATGATAATCTCCCCTTAGTTGAATAAAAAAGGGCTCTGCCTGCCAAATAAGACAGGCAGAACCGTCATTATGGTGATGTCACCATCAGGCGACATGTCCGTTTACTTATGTTAGTTATAAATGATCAAGCCAGGATTCCCAGTGCAGAGCAGATCATGGAGAAGATGATAACAATGAGGATCAGGGTAGTGATCTTCATGCCCTTCTTTCCAAGGAGCTTATACAGTACCAGGACAGTAGCTACAGAGATCATAGAAGGCATGATCTTGTCTAACAGATCTGCAACTGCCAGATTAACTTCACCCATCTGGAATGCCAGAGGTGTTTTTGCAGTTACAACAGTTGCGGACAGAGCACCTACAACAGTAAGACCCAGAACAGAAGCAGCATCTGTGATGCGGGCAAGCTTACTGCCCACTTTGGTGATCAGTTTGGTACCTTCACGGTATCCAATCCACATTAACTGGGTACGGATGCAGATGAAGATAAGGTTTACAATGAGCCACAGGATAACACCGATAGGGTTGCCTTCCAGAGCCATATATCCTGCGATGGAGCCCATGATAGTAGGAAGCAGTGTCCAGAATAAGGTATCACCAATACCAGCTAAAGGTCCCATTAAGCTGACCTTGATATTCTGTACAGCATCCAGGGAAGTGATCCCTTCTTTGTCTTCCAGAGCCAGAGTAGCACCAAGAACGATATTTGCCAGCCATGGCATGGTGTTGAAGTATTTATAATGGTTGTTTAATGCTTCAACGTATTCGTCATCATCTTTATAGATCTTACGCAGCAGAGGTCCAATACCGAAAACAACGGCTGGAGCAAGCTGGGTATCGTAGTTAAAGGTTGTTACTGCCATTAAAGACCAGCGGATGGCACCTTTCACACAGTCTTTTTTTGTTAAAACGGGAGCTTTTTCCATTACTTCATTCTCATTATTCATCTTCAAGACCTCCTGCAAATCCTACATTTTCCTTTGCTTCTTCATCCATATAGAACTTGTAAGCTAAAGCTACACCAAGGAATGCGATACCAAGGATCGGTACGCCCATGTATGCGCTGAGTACAAAGCCGATCAGAATGTAGTTGAAGTACTTCTTTGCCGGCATGTAGTGGAGCAGCATGGCAATACCAAGACCAGGAAGGAGCTTTCCTGCTACAGACAGACCGCCTGTTACCCAGGAAGGAAGCACATCCAGGATAGCCTGAACTAAAGGAGCGCCTGCTGTTAATGCAACAGCGGTTGGGAATGCCATGAATACAGCTACCATAACAGGGCAAAGGTAAAGGATAGCATACATTTTGCCAAACTGTTTTTCATTGGCATATTTCTGGGATTTCTGGGCAATGAAGGAGTTGCAGATCTTGTATAAAACGTCCATCTGTACGCCCAGCATACCAACAGGAAGACCGATGGTCATACCAACTTCCGGTCCTTGTCCGGTTGTTTTTGCAAATGCGCATGCAATAATGGTTGCAACGCCATAATCAGGTACAGAAGAACCGCCAAGAGCGGCAACACCTAAGGACATCAGTGTGAAAGTACCGCCGATGTAAAGACCGCTGTTCATGTCGCCTAAGATCAGTCCGCACAGGAAACCTACGATAACAGGTCTTGCATGTGTCAGTGATAATCCGCGGCGGTCAACGTTGATCTCAGCAGCCACCAGGACAAGCAGTACAATTTGTAAAGCACTTAATTGCATAACAATTTCCCCCTTTGTTATTTCAGAAATTCGTCAATAGAAACTTCTGCGTCTGCAGGTACATACTGTGCATAGAGTTTGGTTCCCGCAGCCTTTAATTTCTTGTAAGCCTCAATGTCATCCGGCTTTGCGTAAGCTCTCTGGGAAAGCTTTACAGCTTCTTCGCCTTCAGCAGGCTTTACAGTTCCGCCAATGACCAGTTCCGGGATCTTTACGCCGATATCAGACAGCTTAACCAGTGTTTCCGGCTTCTTAACCAGGACAAATACAGTGTGGTCATTGTATTTTCCGGCTTTGAAGTTATTTAAAGCTGTTTCCTCGGTAATGATGGAAATAGCCATTCCGGTAGGTCTGGCAAGCTTCATGCTGGCTTTGGTCAGTTCATTATTGGCAACAGTGTCATCAATGATCATGATACGCTGTGCACCGGAACGTCCGGCCCACTGTGTAGCCACGATACCATGAAGAAGACGGTTATCAATTCTTGCAAGTACAATACCCATATTTACCTCCTATTCGTCCTCACGGACGGCCGGGCTTTCTGCCTGCCCGGAAAGCTTATTTTTTGAATTCAAATGCATGTAATCATAAATGTAAGCAATCTCACTTACAGGCAGAGCCACCCGGTAATGCCGGGAGATATCCTGAAAGCTGTCCCTTACCTGCCTGATAAAGTCGGCATGTTTTTGTTCAAATTCTTCCAGATCCTGATAATTATCAATAGGTGTTTTTGTGACCAGTCGTTCCACCAGACAACACAGGTGGACATAAAGCCCGATCATGATACGTCCTGCGATCTTTCTTCCTGTGATCTTCTGAAGCCGTCCCACTGCCTGTTCTACTTCATCTAAAAGCTTGTCAGGATTTAAAATGGTAATAGATTCAACTACATTCTGCAGGGAGAAATTCTTTACCAGGTTCTGGTTAAATATTTCCATTTGTTCTTCATCCAGGTACTCTGAGAAAATGTTTGTCAGCTTTTCTGCGGAATTCATGGAAATAATGTCCTCCAGTGAGATAAAAGGAATTCCCTCGATCTCCGGATTGAAAAGTCCGATGATGCATTTTACATGGTATTGCTGGAAAATCTCATCATGGCTGCCGTTTTTCATCAGCCGGTAATAATCGTAAGCCACAAATTTTACAGGAATGGAAGTGGCGGAAGTCTTTAAGATCAGCTCTTTTAGCTTTTCCGTTGTGTCAATGCCGTTTTCTCCGCTGAAGATCACGGCGTCTTCCTTCTGTACATTGTGGATGATACGGTAGGTGCAGACATTGCTTTCGCTGGCCCGTTTCAGGATGTCTTCCAGCTTCTGGTTCCCACAGATGCCAAGGCCGATATCAACAGCTAAGGCAGTGGAAATATTGTTGATGATGCCGATGTTTAAGTTTCGCAGGCCGCCCATCTGGCTGTGGATCTGCTCTAAAGAACCCATATCCACCAGAAGTACTACGTCCTGACAGGTGATAAATCGTTCAATGTGTTTTTCCAGCAGCCCGGTGATGTCGCTCATCTGCATGTCAAGAGGCATATCAATGGCATCAAATACCTTTCGCCCGATGATCTGGTTTGCGGCATCTGCAATACTGGAAGCTGTTGCATAGCCGTGGCTTAAGATAATACCGGCTGCGGAAAGTCCCTGGATCTTCTGGTTCTGGTTTTTTATATCTAAAAGCAAAAACAGCTGGTTTAAACTGTCTGCTTCAATGTCCAGATTCAGTTTGATCAGGTTTACGATCCTAGAACAGATGACTGATTCTTTTTCAAGAACAGCGCTTACAGCCTGAAACATTTCTTCAATCTCGTCATGGTTTTGTTTCATCCAGTTGTCGATCAGATGGTCGCCCTGAAGCTGTATATATAAGCGGCGGGCAAGTAAGTGGCTGTATTTTTTGGAAAGGCTGATGCCATACATTTCACCTACATTTTCAAAAATCTGATTGATCAGCTGTTCGTAAGTGGAAATCTTGATGTTTACAAGCTTCTGTCCGTAGATCAGATAGTCGTAATAATCATTTAATTGTTTCCGGAATTCCATCATCAGGCCGTCAAAACTGAGCATATCCTGACGGTAATCTTCAAAGACATCTAACATGATCTGGAAATACTGTACCGTCTGTCCCAAAGAGGTGTCACGGCTGTAACTGTTTAAGTGGATCATCCGTTTGTCTTTGTCTTCAACCTCCAGTTTTAAGGAGGAGAGCATATATTCCGGAAGGTGATAACTGTGGATAGCGATACCATCGCTGTTTTTTTCCAGATAAGCTCCGGCACAGCTGCTGGTAACGCAGGTTTTTAATTCGTCGATGTTGTTTTCGTAGGAAAATTCCAACATACAGTGGAAGGCGTTCTGGCTGATGCTTACATCTACGCCCATGCGCCGTCCTTCTGCTTTTAAGAAGGAGACTAACATTTCCTCTTTTTCATCGGCTGTGCGTTCATGTAATGTTGGGACCGGGATCACAATGGGGATCATCCTTGCAAGTGGCTTATAAAGTGTTTCCGCCGGTACTTTTGTGGTGGAAAATACCAGTCTTGCATTGGACTCAAAAACATGTTCGTCATCATGATATCCTTTATATTGTCCCGAAATTAAGTAGGAATAGATCAGTTCCTGTCCTGAAAATGGAAGCCTGTCAATTTCATCAAAGAAAAGGATGCCGCCGTTTGCCTTTGCAAGCCAGCCTTTTCCGTCTTCGCTGCCGCAAAGGGAAATAGCAAATTTTTCTTCATTCTGGGCATATTCGGAGCAGTCTACTGTGATGTAAGGCGGGAGAGAAGCTGCGCCTGCAGTTCCAATTACCCGTTCATTTACAGCATATTCATACATCAGCCTGGAAAGAAAAGCCTTTCCTGTTCCGCCGGATCCGTTAAACAAGGCCGGAAGACCATTTGGCGGGTATTTAACAGCTGCTTTACACTGCTCTATGCAGGAACTTAAACTCAGGTAATAACCGATAGCTTTCTGAAAATCTCTTTTATTTTCATCGCTTCGGCATTTCCGCTGAAAATCGTCCATACCGGAGAATACGCAGGTTTCCAGGGCAACCTGGGCCTCACGTTCAACATTTTTCTTATGGAAGAAATAAACAGGACGGGAGTTGACCTTAATAGCCCGCTCTTCTTTTACCAGCTCGTTCAGATACTGACTGGCCAGATTACGGGAAATATTCAGTGATTCGCTGATATGGTTCGCCGTAAAATATTTCAGATCTTTCAGGGCATAGCCCCGGCTTATTTTTCCAGGTAAAGATAGAGTTCTTCTTTTGTGCTGAGCATGTACATGATTCTCCTGTTTGTTGATTTAACTTTAATTCTTTTCGCGCGTGTTTTATGTCTACCTGATCACAAGTGTAATTATACAAAAAATAGTCTGAAAAGAAAGATGTTTTGAATGATTTCGCCAGTTTGAAAAGGGTTTCGGCAGTAGAGGTGAGAAAAATTGGGAGACGTTCAGAGCGGGGGGATGGGGTTCGACACTAGGATTGACACTTTTATGGGGGAAATATGTGCTATACTTAAAATCAGATGTCAGGATCAAGATCAGGCACAGGAAGATTTATTACAGGAGGGAATCAATATGCATAGTGAAAAAACAACTATCCGGCTGGTAGCAGTAGATATGGACGGAACTCTTCTTCATGATGACAAGAGCATATCAGATTATACATTAGATGTTTTAAGAAGGATCGTAAAAAAAGGTGTGATCCTGGTACCTGCCTCAGGAAGACCCATCGGAGGAATGAAAGAAGCAGTATTAAATAATGTAGACGGCATTCAGTATGCTATCTGCTCCAATGGTGCCATGCTTATGGATGTACCGGAGGAAAAAAGTATCTGTGAAACAGGGATCCCCACAGAAAAAGCAGTGGAAGCCATTGCGTATCTGGAACAATTCCCAGTGGCTGTATATGCCCATACAGACAAAGGTACTTTCCGGGCAGAGGGCTGGGAGAAAACAGGGCTTTCTGAGAAATATCCTTATATCAGGTTCAGCGAAGGAAATGTAAAAGATCTGGGAGCGTTTTTAAGGACCAGCGGAGTAAAAGTGATGAAAATGGGTGCTTTTGTCTTAAAAGATGGACTGGCACAGGAACTTCTGGAAAAAGGAAGCCCTATACCGGGTATCGTATTTTTGCGCACCGGAGATGGGATCATAGAATTAAACTCTGTGGATGCCTCAAAGGGAAATGCACTGTGTACACTTTGTAAAAAATTGGGGATAAGTATGGAAAATGTTCTGGCTATTGGGGATAACGAAAACGATATTTCCATGCTTCAGGCTGCAGGCATCTCCGTAGCAATGGAAAACGCAGAAGATGATGTAAAACAGGCTGCGAAATTTGTGGCCGGGCATAATGAAGAGGACGGGGCAGCTCATTTCCTGGAGGAATGGGTGCTGTAAAATAAAACAGAGAACAAAAAATGGACGCGCCGGCTGACGCGTCCGTTTGCTTTGTAAACTTGTGATCCACTGCCTGCTGACGCAGGCGGTTGTCAGAGTATTCCTGTAGACTGTAAAAACAGTACAAACATCATAACCGGGACCACATAGCGGATCATGACGCGGTACAGCTTTTTACGGCGGAAAGTATCGCCGGTGCTTTCCATTTCTTCGATCACATAGTCCGGTGTTTTGATCCAGCCGATCAGAAAGGCAGAGAGCAGTGCGATAAACGGCATCATAACGCTGTTGCTGATATAGTCCATGATGTCTAATAACTGTCCCACAGAGCCGTTTGGCAGTTTTACTTCAATATAGAAGATACTGTAGCCAAGGGCAATAACACCAGAGGCAGCCAGGTAGATCACAGTCAGCACAAGGACTGTTTTCTTGCGGCCTGTGTGGAAGATCTCCATGCAGTTGGCAGTGATAGATTCCAGCACAGAGATACAGGACGTAAGAGTAGCGAAAATAGTTGTTACAAAGAACAAAAGACCAACAAAGGTACCTGCTTTTCCCATGGCGGCAAATACCTTAGGAAGGGAAATGAACATTAAACTTGGACCTGCGCTCATTCCGTCGGTGCCGGAGAAAACAAAAACTGCCGGGATGATCATGGCGCCTGCTAAAAGGGCAACGCCTGTGTCGAAGATCTCAATCTGATTAACAGCTTTATTTAAGTTAACTTCCGGTTTCACATAAGAGCCATAGGTGATCATGATACCCATGGAAACACTTAAGGAAAAGAACAGCTGGCTCATGGCATCAAGTAAGATCTGAAGGAAGCGGCTAAAGGTCAGTCCCTCAAAATGAGGGGTTATATAATAAAGAAGGCCGTCCATACCGGTACGCATCTGTCCGCTTTCGTCTACATGGTGCAGTGTCAGGGAATAGCCTGCGATCACAACCACCAGAACCAGAAGGATGGGCATCATGCAACGGGAAACACGCTCAATACCACCTTCCACACCATTGTATACAATAAATGCTGTTACACCCATAAATAAAAGGGCAAACAGGACTGGTGATACAGGTGAAGTGATAAATGAGGTAAAATAATTGTCCTGGGCAGCAGCGGCAGTCTGTCCGGTGAGATAGACAACAGCGTATTTTGTGACCCAGCCGCCGATAACAGCATAGTAGGTCATGATCAGGACTGGAACAAGAAAGGTTAAAACTCCTAAAAATTTCCATTTAGGCGACATCTGGGTATAAGCACCGATGGCGCTTTCTTTTGTTCTGCGGCCAATGGCAATGTCAGATGCCAGCAGTGTGAATCCAAATGTTAAAACCAGTGCCAGATAAATGACTAAGAACAGTCCTCCGCCGTCCTTTGCAGCCAGATACGGAAAACGCCACAGGTTTCCCACGCCTACGGCACTGCCGGCAGCAGCTAAAACAAAACCTAACTGGCCGGAAAAATTACTTTTCTTCTTATTCATGAAAAAGAATCCCCCTAAAATTATCTATAGCTGAACTTGCTTGTCATACCAGAATAGCACATGTTATAATATCAGTAAAATAAATGTTTTTATGACTATATATAATTTTTTGTAATGGATATGGGGCTATAGATAAATTTATGAAAGAACAGAAAGACAGATATGAGATATTTTTAAAGGTGTGTGAGACCGGCAGCTTTTCCGGGGCGGCAGAGGCATTAAATTACACGCAGTCCGGCATCAGCCAGATGATGGCTGGACTGGAAGAAGAACTGGAAGTACGGCTGTTTGCCAGAGTAAAAAAGGGAGTCATACTTACAGACAACGGAGCCAGACTGATCCCTTATATCCAGGAAATGGTAAACCAGAAGGCAAAGCTGCGCCAGGCGGCCTTTAATATTAATCATAAGATCGAAGGAAAGCTGCGGGTAGGAAGCTTTTCCAGTATTACAGCGTTGTGGATACCGGGAGTGATCCATTTCTTCAAAGAGCATTATCCAAAGGTGCAGGTAGAGATCTTTGACGGCAATTACGATGAGATCCGTGACTGGATCATCCACGGACAGGTGGACTGCGGTTTCCTGTCATCTATTGTGGCAGACGACCTGAAATTTTATCCACTGATGGATGACCCGCTGTGTGCAGTGATGCCTAAGGGGCATCCACTTACAGAAAAAGAACGGGTCACAGTGTCAGAACTGTTTTCGTATCCCTTAATTATAGAAACACCTGGCTGCGACAATGATATCCAGCATTTATTAGCAAAATGTTCCGTAAAGCCGAAGATCACCTACAGCTTCCGGGACGATACACTGATCATGGCCTTTGTAAAAAGCGGATTAGGCGTCACCATTTCCCAGAAAATGGTACTAAAAGCCTTTGCCAGAGACGATGTAGAATCCAGGCCCTTAGAACCAGCTTCACACCGGACCCTGGGACTGGCATTTTCAAAGACAGCCAATTCCGTGGTGTCGGGGATAATGTTGGAGTATTTAAAGAAAATGACGGGATAAATCATAAGCCAGATTGAAAATTCAGCCAATTAAAACCGATGAAAACTTGCCTAACTTCTCTAAAGTTGCTATAATTCTTGTAACCGAAGGTGTGATGATCTTTCTCAAAAAAAGGGAAGAAGTAAGTATGTGTACACGGGCTTAGGTGTGCATATAGCAGTAAGGAGAAGTTGTGCGTACTTTAAAGAAATCCATATGGAGTTACATGTATAAGGTCACATTTGCGCTGGTAAGTGTGATCCTTATTAGCATTATGGCATTGAATATAGCAAATGAGCAGAGCCGGGCGCAGGGGTCGGCGGATAAGATCTTTGAGCAGATGAATAAGATGCTGGAGGAGAATCAGAAAGAACTTACCAGGCTGCGTCAGGAATATGCTGCGAAATGTCTTCATAATACAGAGGCCATTGCCTATATTCTGGAGAAGAACACCGGGGTGGGAAATGATCTGTATGAACTGTGTAAGATCGCAGAATTTATGGAAGTAGATGAGATCCACATTATTGATGCAGCAGGAGAGATCATTTCTGGAACTCATCCCCAGTATTATGGTTATAGCTTTGACTCTGGGAAGCAGATGAATTATTTTAAGCCTATGCTTAAGGACAAATCCATGAAAATGGTCCAGGATATTGAGCCGAATACAGCAGAACATAAGCTGATGCAGTATTCAGCTATGTGGAACAGCACCGGGGAATTTATCGTGGAAGTGGGAATTGAACCGGTAAATGTATCCAAAGTAACAGAAAAAAATGAACTGCCTTATATTTTTTCCCAGCTTTGTGTCAACCCGGATACCAGCTACTTTGCGGTAAATGCAGAAACAGAAAAGATCGTAGGTGCTACGGACACAGAATTAGTGGGAATGGACATAAAGGAAATTGGTTTAAATACGGAAAAGATCCATAGTACAAAAGGTTTTTCCGGTATGATCAATGGAAAACGTTCCTATATCGTATTTAAGAAGGTAGCAGATAATTATATCGGTGTGGCAGTGACCAGTAAGGCACTTTATGAACGCATACCGTTAAATATGCTGTATCTGGCGGTATGTCTTATGCTCATTGCGCTGGCATTGTTTAAGGCAGTGACCCGGTATCTGGACCGGGAGGTAGTCCAGAAGATCGGGGAAGTAAATGGAAAGCTGCATAAGATAACTATGGGTGACTTAAACATCAAGATAGATGTCCACAGCAGCAGGGAATTTTTTGAACTGAGCCGTTATATTAATGAAATGCTTCAGAGCCTGTTAGCCAATGACAGGAAAATGAGCTATGTGCTTGGAAAGACGGATATGCACATTGGTGTATATGAGTACAACCGGCAAATGAAGAGAGTCCGTTTTACAGGTGATGTTCTTCAGATCTTAAAGACCGGCACAGAAGCTGCCTGGAAGCTGCCTTCTGACTGGGAAGATTTCAAGAAATATATTAGAACCATGCAAAAAGAGCCGGTTGCAGGTGAAAATGAGATATTTGCTGTAGGAAATGGTAAATATTTAAAAATTGAAGAGATCCAGGAGGGCGAAGAGATCTTCGGTGTTATTACGGACGTTACAGAGGAGATCCGCAAGCGCAGGGAGATCGAATACCAGAGAGATCATGACCAGCTGACGGGGCTGTTTAACCGGACTGGCAGAGATACCAGGCTTTCCAAAATACTGGAAGAATGTAGGGAACCATATTACTGCGCTGCTGTTATGGTAGATGCTGACGGTCTGAAAATGGTTAATGACACTTACGGACATGAAAATGGTGATGAGTACCTTAAAAGGATTGCAGAAATGCTGAAACAGGAAGCAGGTGAAAACAGCATTCTCTGCCGTCAGGGCGGTGATGAATTTACATTGTTCTATTATAAGTATGGGAAAGAAGCGCTTGTGCAGAAAATAGAAGCCCTGAAGGCGCTTCAGAGCGGACAGAAGGTCCGGCTGCGGGACGGACTTACCGTTGATCTGAGGTTCTCTATGGGAAGCAGCATGGCTTACGGCGCAGTAGATTATGATAAAATGTACCGTGAAGCAGATGAAAAAATGTATGAAGATAAAAGAATGCGGAAAAAGCTGGCAGAAGAGACAAATACAATAGAATCTTAGGAAAATTCAGAAAAAATGAAAGAATTATCCCATCATGGTAACCCTGAAAACCATGATGGGATAATTTTATTAAGAAAAAGAGGGAATAATTGACATCAGGAATCTGTCTGTTTATAATGTAGGTCAGTTTACAGGTCATAGGATTTACAAGGGAGTGAATCGCTGAAAGACATGTTCTTTCAGCATGTTCATTTCCTTTTTTTATTTATAAGCATTGAAATTGAAAAGGAGGGGGATGAATATGGCGGAGCTTTTAAGAATGGAAGGGATCACCAAGCAGTTTGGTGCAGTCTATGCCAATAAGGATATCAATCTGTCTATTGAAGAAGGCGAAATCCATACACTTCTGGGTGAAAATGGTGCAGGAAAAAGTACCCTGATGAATATTCTCATCGGGCTGTATCAGCCTACTTCCGGTACGATCTGGTTAAAAGGCAAAAAGGTAAAGATCGATTCACCAAAAACAGCGGTAAAACTGGGGATCGGAATGGTGCATCAGCATTTTATGCTGGTGGATGCCATGACAGTATTTGAAAATATTATCCTTGGAACGAAAAAGGACAGTTCCATTTTCATTAAAAAAGAAGAACGGAAAAAGGAAATCCTGGAGCTTTCACAAAAATATGGGCTGGAAGTAGATCTGGACAAACAGGTAAATGAGATCTCCGTAGGTGAGCAGCAGAGAGTGGAAATATTGAAGGCGCTCTACCGTGGCGCGGAACTGCTGATCCTGGATGAACCCACGGCGGCACTGACCGACCAGGAAGTAGAAGGACTTTTCGCTATTATGGGAAGGCTGACAGCAGAAAATAAATCCGTTATTTTCATTTCCCACAAAATGCGTGAGGTAATGGCGGTCAGTGACCGGGTAACCATCCTTCGGGCCGGCCGGACTATTACTACAGTGGATAAAAAGGACACAGATGGGGCACAGCTTGCAAATCTGATGATCGGCCATGAGATGACAGTCAGTGCTTATAAAAAAGTGACAGAACCGGGAGAAGATGTGCTGCGTCTGCTCCATGTGGATTATCAGAAGGACCATAAACACAGCGGTTTAAATAACGTAAGCTTCTCCATAGGAAAGGGAGAAATCCTGGGAGTGGCCGGAGTAGACGGCAACGGACAGTCACAGCTTGCCCGGCTGGTAACCGGCGTTATTGCGCCGGACGGCGGAGAAGTAGACTTAAATTCCCGCAAGGTTGCCCAGTTTGCGCCAAATGGCTTTATCCTTTCCAACGTGTCCCATGTTCCGGAGGACCGGAACAAAATGGGGCTGGTAGGGGAAATATGACAGTAGAAGAAAATCTGGTTTTAAAGGCCACGGAAGAACCTCGTTTTTCCTATGCACACGGCGCTTTATTAAAGAAAAAAGCGATCCGGAAGTTTGCCCTGGAACTTCAGAAAAAGAATGATATCCGCTGTGCTTCTATTGAGCAGGAAGCAAGAAACTTATCCGGCGGCAATCAGCAGAAGATCATTTTAGCCCGGGAAATGGAAAATCATCCGGAGCTGTTGGTGGCGGTCCATCCAACCAGAGGTCTGGATATTGGGGCGTCCCAGTATGTACACGATACCATGATCGAAGCAAGGGACAAGGGCTGTGGGATCTTATTGATCAGTGCGGATTTTGATGAAGTCCTAAAACTTTCAGACCGGATCATGGTCATGTTTGAAGGACAGGTTATGGGCATTTATCCCGGTGAAAATCCGCCGGTAGAAGAAATATCCCTGGCAATGGCAGGAAAGGAGGAATAGGGAAATGAAAGTAAAAGATAATCTGGCAAAGATCCTGATCCCCATTCTGTCGATCCTGATCGCATTTATAGCAGGAGGGATCATTATCCTGTGTCTGGGGAAAAATCCGGTGGAAGCTTATGGATACCTGTTTTCCGGAGCATTTGGAAGCGGACGTAAGATGGGGCAGACTTTAGTAATTGCATGTCCGCTGATCTTTACCGGACTTGCAGCAGCCTTTGCTTATAAGTGCGGCGTTTTTAACCTGGGCGGTGAAGGACAGTTTATCATGGGCGCCGTTACCAGTATCTTTGTCTCTGCAAAACTGGGTGACGCAGGAATGGGCGGACTTCTTGTAAGCCTTCTTGCAGGAACCGTTGCAGGGGGCATCTGGGGCGCTATTCCTGGTATTTTAAAGATCACCAGAGGCTTAAATGAAATGATCGTCAGCATCATGCTCAACTATGTGGCAACGCTGTTTATGGGATATGTGTATACAACCCTTTTGCGTGACGGCAGTGTTCCACAGACTGTTGCAGTGGCAGACAGTATGAAGATTGCCGGTATTTCAAAAGGATTTCCAGCCCATTGGGGTGTTCTGGCGGCGTTTTTGCTTGCAGCGGTTTTATACTATTTCATTTTTTATACGTCCAAAGGATTTAAGCTGCGGGCAGTGGGAATGAACGCAACAGCGGCATTTTTCAATGGTTTTCCCGTTAATAAATACATCCTGTTTTCTTTTATCACTTCAGGCGCTATTGCAGGACTTGGAGGAAGCATAGAACTTCATGGAAAACAGTTCCGGCTTATGAGCGGTTTTGGCTCCGGCTTTGGTTTCGATGGCGTGGCAATTGCACTGATCGCCCAGCTAAATCCATTGGGAACGGCTATTGTGGCCTGCATTTTCGCAGTGCTGCGAAAGGGCGCAAGTACCTTGCAGACAGCCACGCAGGTACCAAGCTCTGTGGTGGATATCATTCAGGCTCTGGTCATTATCTTTGCAGTAGCCGGAACCGCATTATTAAAACTTCCGGCGATCAAGCAGTTCCTTATAAACCATGGAAAGAGAAAGGAGGCGCAGGGCTGATGGCATCATTTTTTACAATGAATTTTCTCACAGAGCTTCTGCTCTCAACGGTGCGCATGGCAACGCCCATCCTCTTGGTGGCTCTTGCGGAAACCTATTCAGAGCGTGCCGGAATGGTCAATATCGGTCTGGACGGCATTATGGCCATTGGTGCTTTGGTGGGCTTTCTGGTGGGATATGAAACAGGAAGTCCCTGGGCGGGAGTTTTAGCAGGCGCTCTTTCCGGTATTGCTACCAATATGATCTACGCTTTCTGCACCATTACCCTTTGCGCGGAACAGACCGTTTATGGTATGGCGATCAATATTTTTGCTCCGGCGCTGGCATCTTTTATTTACCGGCTTTCCTTTTCTGATACGTCTACACTGATCCAGGGCGTGTCTATGGGGATCATGCCCATCCCGGTACTCAGCAAGATCCCGGTGATCGGAAGTATCTTCTTCCAGCAGAGTCCTCTTGTGTATGGGGCATATCTTCTGGTTGCCGTGACAGCGGTATTTTTAAACCGTACAAAGGCGGGACTGAATTTCAAGGCTGTAGGTGAGTTCCCAAAGGCAGCGGAAACACTGGGAATTAACGTAGTTCTCCAGAAATACATTGCCTGCATCATATGCGGTGCCCTGGCCGGTATCGGCGGTGCATATCTGACCATCTGTTATACAAGTACCTATTCAGAAGGCATTGTGGCAGGCCGCGGATTTATTGCCTTATCAGCAGTTATCTTTGGACGGTGGATGCCAACAGGAGTTATGTTTGCATGTCTGCTTTTTGGCTTCTGTGATGCGCTGCAGATCCGCTTACAGCTGTTAAGCCCGTCCACTCCTTATCAGATCCTTCAGATGATCCCGTATCTGTGTACCCTGTTTGTACTTGCATTTTTCGGCATTAAAAAGAGCGGTCCGAAGGCAAATGGACAGCCGTATTACAGGGAAGAACGATAAGAAAAACGATGAAAAAGTAAAAATTATTTTATATATAGGAGGAATAGATTATGAAAAAACGCAACATGAAAATGACGTCTGCAGTTTTAGCAGCAGCTCTTGCTGCAGTAAGCCTTGCAGGCTGTGGCGGTTCTGGAAAAACAGAGACAACAGCAGCTGCAGGATCCGCAGACACAACAGCGGCAGAAACTGGTTCTGAAGCTGAAAGCAGCGAAGCAGCAGGCGGGGAAACAAAGGAAGGCGGCTACAAGGTAGCTATGATCTCTGACACCTCTGTATCAGATGGTGGATGGGGTGCAAGCTGCTACCAGGCAATGGTAGATGCAGCAGCTGAAAAAGGCTGGGAAACCGTTTATACAGACAATGTGGCAACCTCTGATTATGCCACTGTTATGACTGATTATGCAGAACTGGGATATGACCTGATCTTTGCGCCAGGCAACCAGTATACAGATGCAGTAAAGCAGGTGGCAGAGGAATACCCGGAGATTAAATTTGCACTGTTAAATGGTACTGTTGAGACTGACAATATCCAGTCTATCCTTCCAGATGCAGAGCAGATCGGTTACATGGCAGGTGCTCTGGCAGGACTGATGTCCAAGACCAACAATATCGGATTTATCGGCGGCATGGAGCTGGATACCACAAAAGCAAAGGTAGAATGCTATGAAAAAGCAGCCCAGAAGATCAATCCTGACATCAAGGTATCTTCCGCTTATGCAGGCTCTTTCAGTGATACTGCAAAGGGCAAAGAGATCGCAGCATCTATGGTGACAACTTATGATGTAGATGTCATGTTTGGTGATGCGTCTGCAGTAGATACCGGTGCAAGAGAAGCGCTGGCGGGCCAGGAAGGCAGATATGATATTGGACAGCCTGGAGATTTAGGTTCTGCTGATGATCCGGTGATCGCATGCTCTGTTGTAACAGACAATGCAGCACTGGTAAAGACCTGTATGAAGGATATTGAAGACGGAACTTTCGGAAATAAGACAGTTTATGGCGATCTGAGCAATGGCTGCTTAAGTGTAGGTACCTTCTCTTCCATCGTTCCGGAAGACATCCAGAAACAGTACTTAGAGGTAGTTGATCAGATCAAGGCTGGAACCTTCCTTAACTAAACGATGTCCTCTCGGTGTCTTTCCTGCACCTGCCTTTGATAGGACCATAAATGAAAATGAATGAAGAAATAATAGCTGAGCTGTGAAGCAGAGCACCCGGTAGTTGGAAAAATAAGACTGCCAGGTGCTTTTTTATGTTGGGGCACATTCTTTTTACTTTCAAGTTAGGGCGAAGTGGGATATAATGAGCGCAGAACAGTAGAGCGCGTTGACGCAGGGCTGTAAGTGGACTTGGGTGAGTTGTTAAATTCACTTCGGATAAAGGAGCGATAAAACTATGCTGACATCAGACCAGAATAGAAAGATAAATGAAATCGTTGAGGAATTTAAGGAAGCGGCTGATTTTTACCGTATGGAGTATTCCGAAGACCTTATGGGGATGTTTCGGGATTTTGGGTGTATGCTGCTTTTGAAGTGTAAGGTGGATACAGAAGGAAAGGCGGATCTGGAGCGCCTTTTGGAAGGCCGTCATAAGCTAAAAGGAACGGTAAAACGTCAGCTTATGACTGTATCAGAGGAACTGGCGCAGCTGTGGGAACCGGGCGAACAGGATGGATCTGGGGATACCGGGGAATATGAAGGTTCCCAAAATGTTTGGGAAATGTTTCAGACGGCTCTTGAAGAGATCTTTCATTTCTGCCTTTACAGCAAAGGCGGTAAAAACAGGTATCTCCTTCCGGAAGAAACAGCAAAGCCGCTTCTTCGTCTGCTCACATTTCCGGAAGGGATGATGGCGGGAAATGAAGGCCTGGTGGTTTTAGATACCCAGTGCGGTGCAGGGAGTGCTTTAATGGCAGCTTCCCGGTACTTAAAAAATCTCCGGCTTATGGGCTACGAGAAGGATGAAGAAATGTGGGCGGCAGCCGTGATCATGTCACAGCTTTCCGGTCTTGAGATGGAACTGCATTTAGAAGACGGGGCACGGGCGGATCTGTATGAGTCCTGTGATCTGGTGATCAGCAATCCTGTTTATGGAACCGATACCATAAAAGACGAAGAACTGATCGATCAGCTTCCGGGAGAATTGAAAACAGTCAGGGGACGTTATCACATGGAGCTGATCCGCAGCATGCAGGCGTTAAATTTCGATGGAAAAGCAATGCTGATCGTTCCCAACAGCTTTTTATTTGCAAACCGCACAGAAAGTATGAAGGTACGCAAATGGCTTCTTCAGTCCTATTCCCTGGAAGCAATCATTTCACTGCCGGAGGATACTTTCATGTACAGCGGTGTCCGCTCCGGTGTCATGGTATTCAGTAAGCCTTTTATGTCCGGCGGTTGGGAAGGACATACCCAGAGAGTACTGTATTATAATCTGGAAAAGCAGGAAGATAAGGAAAAGCAGCAGAAAGAATATGAACGTCTGGAAGAGGTATGGAGCCAGAGAGACAGTTATTATGGAAAATGGGAGCGCTCCCGCAGGGAAAAAACGGTGGAAAACCGCAACGGTATAAAGGTTCCTGCAAACTGGCAGTACAACAGTTTCTGGTTTGCAGATGTGGATCAGATCGAGGCGGGAAAATGGAACCTTCTGCCGGAAAATTACAGACCGGAAGAGCAGATCAATCTGGAAATAGAGGACCCGGCTCTTCTTTTGCAGGAGATGCTTAAGGAACAGGAAGAGATTACAAAGGAGTTAAATGAACTTCTTAAGGAGGTAATGTAAAAGTGGAAAACTGGAAGCAGAAACCTCTGAGCCAGGTGGTATCCAGATGGATCAGAGGAACCACCTTAAACCGTTCAAGGGCTGATTATTATACGAAAACTCCTGGACCGGAAAGCCTTCCGTGGGCAAGAGTGGGAGATATGAAAGAAGGACTTCTTTGTGAAACAGAAAATTATCTTACCAAAGAAGGAGTAGACCAGATCCCGTGGCTCATCGTGCCAGAGGGCGCTGTGTTACTTTCTGTATCAGGAACTATTGGAAAAAGTGCTATTGCAGGCTGCGATCTGGTAGTGAACCAGGCGATCCAGGCCATGATCTTTGATGAAGGACAGATCCTGCCGGAATATGCCTGCTTTTATCTGGAATTTTACCGCCCATGGCTTATAGAGCGGGCCAATGCGGTGACTGTTCCAAATCTGACGAAGGAACAGCTGTCGGGTATTCCTGTGGTATTCCCTTGCTTAGAGGAGCAGCAGGTCATTGTGGATCAATTAAAACGGGCCAGAAGACTGATGCAAAGAAGCAGGAGATCGGAAGATACGTTGAACAGGATCCTGGAAAATGCTTTTGGAAAAATAGCCCGGTCTGCTTTAAAAGAAGGAAAAATAAGCCGGGACGAGGAATTTCTTTCTCCTGTGCTCCGGCCTATATGGGTTTCTTTAAAAACACGGGTACTGCCTGCAGAACACGAAACAGATATGTTTGTACCGGTCCTTTCACAAACAGAGCAGGTCTCTTTTATAAAAATAGTAGAAAGAACAAAAGGAATAAGAAAACGGTTACATAAAATACAGCAACTGGAGATACGCTATTTTAAATCCATGCTGTCACTGGCTTTCACAGCCGGTTTAACAGAAGGCTTTAGAAAACAGGAAGACCTTTCAGACCCGGAGCCTGCTTTATTCAGGGAGAGCTACGGAATCGGAAATGTGCGAAATGTCAGCCAGCCAACAGAAGGCATTACAGACTGGCAGAGCCGTATTCCACAGGAATTGCAGTCTCTTTTTACCATGCTGTCTGATTTCCAGATGGAGATCCTGCGTATCTATGCCCAGTCACAGGAGGCAATACCGGTACATACGGTGTTTAAGCAGATCCACAAAAAGGGATACTCAGTACAGGATGCCCTTGCTTCTGCAAGGCTGTTGGAAGCTTTGGGCTTTCTGGAAAAGACGGTTCCCCAGAAACTTTATATGGGAGAAAAAGAGGTACGGGACAGTGCAGGTCATCCCATTACCATACAGAAATATCAGATCCCGGAATACGGTGCTGATATCAGGGAGGTCTGAGATAAAACATGAAACTGGAATACTTATACATAGATGGTTACAAAGGATTGAAACGCCTGAAGCTGCAGTTTAAGGAACAGACAGGGGTTGTGCCTGTGGATTTCCTCATCGGCTGTAATGGCTCCGGAAAGTCCAGTGTGTTGGAGGCTGTGGGGCTTATTTTTACCCGTATCATGCAAAATGAACTGCCGGGATTTATCTTTGAGTTAAAATACCGGATGCCGGATGGGACAGGAATTTATGTAAAGCCCCAGAAAAAGGGCTTTTGCGATGCTTCCGGGCGGCGGAGAAAATTATATGTAGAACTGGAAAAAAATGGGAAAACCCAGCAGCTATATTCCATACCGGATGAGTATCTGCCGGACCGGATCATTTCGTATTGCTCCGGAGCCAACAGCTCTATGGAAGATATCCTGATCCGTTCCCCAAGGGCTTCTCTTGCCAGTGATCTGTATGATCTGTCTCTGGCTATGGATGTTGAAAATGGAGAAGGTCCGGTATCTGGAAAAGAGGAACACCCGGGAGAAAGCAGTGTTGCAAGAGGGGAGGCGGCAGAAGAGATATTATCCTTTTATGAGCGGTTAGATGTAAATCCGCGAGTGCTGTTTCTGGATGCGGTTACATCTAAATTTATCTTACCTGCATTGTTTGCAGTGATGCCTTTTGATATGCAGGATGACCGTATCAGTGAAAAGGCTCTGCGATATGCCACACTCCGGAAAAAACTTCTGAAACGGTTAAACATCCGTCTGATCCCTGCGGCATTTTCCCTTCGTATTGATGATACCAGGCTGGAAGAGGCAGCAGACCGGCCCCAGATGAGTATTTTGCGGCGGCTTTTAAGCCAGGATGTAAAGGGAAAAGCCTTAAGCAACTGTGTGATCCACCGGACTTCTACAGACCGGCTGGAAGAGGACGGAAGCCTTGCCGGTGAAACGGCAGCTGTATTCCTGTTTGAGTCCTGGGAAGCAGAAGGGGAGAAAGTATTTTATCATCCCATGCTTCAGCGCTACTTTGACGGAAACCCATTTGCTCTTATCTCAACCCTCCTTACTGCCTGGAGGGAAGGTGTGATCCGGGAGATCCATTTTTCCTACCGTAACGGGGATGAACGTGGCTTATATGAAATGGAGGACTTAAGCGACGGTGAGTTAATGTGGCTGGCCCGGATCGGCCTGATCCTTATGGCACAAAATCACTGTGGGGAAAATACATTGTTCCTTTATGATGAGCCGGATGTGCATTTTAATGATGACTGGAGCCGGGATTTTGTCCGCTTTGTATATGCCATGTGCAGTATGGATGGGACCAGCGGAAATGAGTTTCTGGTAGCCACACATTCAGACCTGATCTTAACAGATGCCATGCGGTCGCAGATCCATTTGTTTGAAAATCCTACAGGTTCCAGGACAGAAGTAAAAGAGCTGGAGATCTCCACCTTTGCAGCAGGCCGCGACAGCATTTCAAAGCAGGTGTTTAAGGCTTCTTCTATTGGTGGTTTCGCATCGGACACGATTAAAGAACTAATGGCAGAAACGGATCCGGAACAGCTGGCCCAGGCTATTTCAAAGATCGGTCCCGGTTACCAGAGATTTCGCCTGCAGGAACAGCTGTATGCCTTGTTAGAGAAAAATGACAGGATAAAAGGTTAGGTACTTTTGGAACGAAAGAGGTGACAGAAGATGTTTTGGAATATGGACGTAGGAGAACAGGAACAGGATCTGATGGAGATCAGCCATTTTCTTTTATCCGTTTTTGAGTTTGCGAAAAACCAGCCGGGAAATGTGTTTCAAAAAGAGGACTGGCTGGACTTTTCACCGGAGAACGGCACCTGGTTTTACCGGTTGTATGAGCGTGATACAGATAATGGAAAGAATATGCGCCGTGCTGTGGACCGGCTCTTTCGCATGGACCAGGAAAAGCGGGAAGAAATTTACGAAGCAGTGAAACATGATATGGAATTCATGGACAAAAAGGCCTGGGAAAAGGGAAAATTCAACCTGGAAAGTGACCAGCTTCCTGAAGCGGCTCAGAAGATACTCCGGGATTTTTTCGGGTATTTTTATGATGTGGTCCTGTGTACCACCCATTTTCGTTTAGAAGGGATGTCACGGCCTTTTTACAGCAGGAAAGAGCTGGCAAAGGACTATTTTAAGGGAAAGAATGAAAAGATCCGCAGGATCTGTCCTGTGTGCTTACAGCCGGTAACGAATGGGGAAACAGACGAGGATGTGGAACATTATTTTCCAAAATCCAAGTATCCCTGCTTAAGTCTCCATCCCTATAATCTGTATTTTTGCTGTACCACCTGCAATACCCGTTTTAAGGGTACGAAAAGCCCGTTAAAGGGAAAAACAAGGGATATTGGACGGATCTTTCTGCCGTATTTGGATACAGTAAAAGATGCCGTGCAGCTGAAATTTGAAAATCCCGGGGATAAGGACAGCGAAGTGGTAAAAATGCTTCCAAAGGGAGATACTGTGCCGGAGACGAAAGAGAAGATCCGGGAATTTGACCGCTTATTTGCCCTGGAGGAGCGCTGGAGCGGACAGCTGGAATGTTATTATATGTCCCTTTATCAGCGGTATCAGGAAAAATATGGGGATGGGGAAATGAGCCTGGAGAAACTGAAAGAATACCTGGAAGAAGATATAAAGAGGAACCAGATCATCCAGAACTGGCAGCCGGGAAGATACCTGGAAGGGGAGTATATGAAATGGATCGCAAATAAACAGCTTAAAGCTTTTTATGAGGAACTGAAAAAATAGGATCTATTTTGATCATCATGATAACCAATAAAAAGAACGCCTGGCGTTCCTATAATAGTTCCAAGGAGGAAACTTTGGAGAATAGGAAAACCAGGCGTTCTGTTATGGGGGCTTTTGTTTTTATAATTCTTTGCCAGTCAGCATCTTGTAGCTCTGCAGATATTTATCAATGGTCTTCTGAACGATCTCTTCCGGCAGTGTCCAGTCATTTCCCGGATGGGAAGTCAGCCAGTCGCGGGCAAACTGCTTGTCAAAGGATGGCTGGGAATGACCTGGTTCGTAGCCTTCTGCCGGCCAGAAACGGGAGCTGTCAGGAGTAAGCATTTCATCGCCTAAAACGATATTTCCTTCTTCATCCAGACCAAACTCAAACTTGGTATCAGCAATGATGATGCCCTTACTTAAAGCGTAGTCAGCACATTTCTTGTAAAGAGCGATGGTGTAGTCGCGCAGTTTGGTAGCGTATTCTTTTCCCTTTCCCGGGAAGTGTTTCTCCAGGTGGTCAATGCTCTGCTCGTAGGAGATATTTTCATCGTGATCACCGATCTCAGCCTTGGTAGAAGGTGTGAAGATCGGTTCAGGCAGTTTATCAGATTCCTTTAAGCCTTCAGGAAGCTTGATGCCGCATACAGTACCGTTTTCCTTGTAGCTCTTCCAGCCGCTTCCTGTGATATAACCGCGGACGATGCACTCCAGAGGAAGCATGTTCAGCTTGCGGCACATCATGCTCTTGCCTTCGTATTCAGGAGTCTGGAAAAATTCAGGCATATCTTTTACGTCAGTAGAGATCATGTGGTTTGGAAGAATGTCCTTTGTGTAGTCAAACCAGAATTTAGACATCTGGGTCAGAACCGTACCTTTCTTGGTAACAGTATTATGGAGAATCACATCAAAGCAGCTGATGCGGTCGGTAGCGACCATGATCAGGCTATCGCCGTTGTCATAGATCTCACGTACTTTTCCTTCTTTAACTGGCTTCATCTTTCTACCTCACAATGTTTGAATTTTAATTAAATGGGATTTTTTTGTTATCTACCTATAGAATATACGTAAAAATTTTCAAAAATCAATAGTATAATTAATTTTTGTGAAAAATGACGTATGATATATAAGTAATACTAATTAAAAATCATTATTCAAAAAGGTAAAAAAGAAAAAATCCGCTCTGCCAGCCGTCTTGCGGGGATAGAAGTGACCAGTTCCAGGACGACACAGACCATTCCGGCGGACATGAGCAGGTGGTTGATGAGCCCTTGGGAAGAACAGAACCCCAGGGAAAAGCCACGCTTCATAGGCCAGATCAGTCGCAGACGCCTGTAATTTAACAGATCCAGTGCCAGATGGGAAGCGTAGGCAACGGCAAAATAAGGGGCGGCATCCGGGTAGATCACATCTATGCATGCCGTGAGCATGAACAGGGATAAAAAGGAATGCATAAAGGAGCGGTGGGGCTGCGACGAGCCGTAGGTGCAGATGATGATAAATGCCATGGCGCCGGTGAGAAGTCTGGCAATACTGCTGTTTCGCATCAGGCGTTCATAAATGCCCACATGAAATTTATAATCTGCCAAAATGACGATGGCGGTAACAGCAATGGCTGCTGTCATGATCTTGTCAGCCTCTCTGTGGGCCTGAGAGGTTCCGGAGTCGATATCGCTGATCATGCCGCCAATAGCAGCAGCCCCCGCACCAGCTACTAAAGTAGGCATGGAGGAGGGCTGCATCACTGCCAAAGCAGCAGATATACCAATGAAAAAATGTGTTCTTCCAAGCATGTTAAAATAGGATCCTTATCTAAGTGTTTTATTTACAATTATCCCCAATTTTTGGGATATCTTCGATTGTATCCTATCTATGCCTGAAAATCAAATGACATTTCTCTTAAGAATCATTATGTAAGTAATGTGTTGTTATCATAATCAATATTTATTGTATGAGCATTCCTGTGCCGAAACTGTAAAACAGGATACACCATGGTTTTGCCAGAAGGATGATAAGGACAAATTTCTTCACTGACATATTAATAAGGCCGGAAAAGTAGCATAAGTAGTCATCCGGTGCCAATGGCAAAAGAATGGAAAGAGCGAAAAGCACATCATAGCTTCTGGCTCTCTTGATCCGCTCTGTCCATACATTATATTTTTTGGATGGAAACATGGCCTGCACCAGGGGGATACCAAAATGTTTTGCAAGGAAAAATGCGATGATCGAGCCGGCGCAGATCCCCACATAATTATAAACAAATCCGCATACACTGCCAAAAAGCAAAGCACCGGCTACGCAGCCGATAAATCCCGGCAGCACCGGCACAACTACCTGAAACGCCTGTATAAACACAAACACAAAAGGCGCAAACAGCCCAAACCCACGTATGTAAGCCTGAAATGCATCAACAGACCGGAAATTGCCTTTAAGCCCTGCCTGGAGCATAAACAGACACAAAAGGATGCTGATGGCAATAGCGCTGTAAGTCAGCCATTTATATAAAACAGATGCTTTCACTGTTAAGACCTCCTTTGTATTACCCACGAACCCCGTGCTTACGCGTTCCACTGCCTGCTTTTGCAGGCGGTTCGTTCAGTGGCTATTAAATCACAATATAGAATAATTGTGAAGGAAGTTTGAACATAAGCTTAAAAATGGTATAATCCCGTATTACAAAATTAAAAGTCATCATATTGATGACAAAATACCAATAAAAAATCATCAAAATGATTATTTTTATTGAAACAAGGAAAAATAATACTATAATAAAAATAGAGATAAAGGTGTGGAGAAGGGCGAATATGGATGAAAAAAAGTTTGCAATAAAAGAAACAGTGAGCGCAGAAGAGGTAAAAATGCTGCGCAAAAAATTAGGCTTGACCCAGAGAGATTTTGCGGGACTGTTGGGTTGCTCCAAGCCGACTGTGGAACGTCTGGAGCGTGAAGGGACTGTTACGAAAGGTCCTATGGCGCTTTTGATGAAGTTATTGGACCGGGATGCGGAATATATACAGACACTTATGATCCCACCCAGAGAACTGCCGGTTCGTATATGGTACATGTATAAGGATACGCCATGTACCCTGATTGATGTGGATGAAATGCAAAAAATTGTTCACATTCGTAATTATGTAGATAATATCCAGTTTAGGGCATTTGGGATCAAGGAAAATCCAACCATTGAGGATTATAATGAATTTTTGGAATCAAGATGCTTCCCTAGAACGAGAGATAAGATGAAACTGGTGTTAAGAGATCTTGGAATCCCATTTTATGATCCATACCTGATCATTCAGAAAACAGAGGGAAGAATGGCAGAGGACGATTTTTGGATCAGGATCGAGCGATAGGAGGAATGGCGATGATTGAGTTATTTGAACAAAATGAACGAATGCAGGACCGTCAGTCCTCAAAAGGAAATCAGTTGAAATGGGAAAATGCAGGAATTTGGTATAAAGCGGATTATACTGGATATGAAGGGTTGGCAGAGTATATGATCTCTCATTTACTGATAAAATCTACATTAAAACCAGAAGAGTTTGTGCGATATGATCTGGAAGAAATTAAGTATAAGCGTCAGGTCTATCAGGGAGTAAAAAGCCGTACTTTTTTATCAGAGGACTGGCAGATCATAACTTTGGAGCGGTTGTTTCAAAAAATGTATGGAAATAGTTTGAACCAAATGCTTTGGAAGATGGATGATGCAGAGCAGAGGTTGCGGTTTCTGGAAGAACAGGTAGAGCGGATGACTGGTTTAAGAGGATTTGGCATTTATCTGAATAAATTACTTACAATCGATGCAATTTTCCTAAATGAGGACAGACATACCCATAATATTGCTGTTTTAATGAATGGAGCAGGAATGTTTAAATATTGCCCGATCTTTGATAATGGAGGCGGGCTGCTGTCGGATACAATACTGGATTATCCATTAGGAGAAGATACTTTTGATCTTATGGAAACTGTTTGGGCAAAAACGGTGAGTACTGATTTTGATGAGCAGTTAGATGTTTCGGAACACTTGTATGGATGCAATTTAAAGTTTTTCTTTACAAAGCGGGATGTGGATCAGTTGTTGGAACAGGCAAAGGGATATTCAGATGAGGTGCGGGAACGTGTACAGACGATCCTGCATCGACAGATTGATAAATACGCATATTTAAAAATGTAGTAAATCGCAACTGACTAAAAATCTCCCGGCATATCTTCTAAATTAAGATATACCGGGAGGTTTGATTACACCTCATGATAAAACTCACGTATCATAGGATAAATGGTCTTATATTTCTCATAAACAGGTTTATAGGCTTTTACAGCATCCGGGTCCGGTTCCAGTACGGTGCAGCCGCCTTTTTCCTCTAATACATGGATAAAGGACTGGTAATCCGGGATAATGTTTTCGGCCAGGAAAACGCTTGATGCAATGGCAAGTGCGGGCAGTAGGTCCGGGTCTTTGTAGACGTGGACGGGAAGGCCCATTACATTGCTTAAGATCTGGCACCAGGCAAGTTCTCTGGCTCCGCCGCCGATGATGGAAAGCTTTACCGCCGGAGCGTTAAACAGCTCTAAGCCGTGTCGGATGGAAAATGCCACCCCCTCTAATACGCTTCCAGCCATGTCTGTGGCAGAGGTATCCTGGCTTAAGCCAAGGAAAG
>NZ_QUCM01000011.1 GCF_003473545.1 Clostridium sp. AM22-11AC | reverse complement strand
AGTTCTGACAATAGGCGACGCAAGCCCACGAACAAAGGATTTTCTCCCAAATGTGCATCTGTCATGCGCATCGGCGGTTTTCGGACCCTTCGGAAATCTTTTGGACCTTAGTCGATTAAATCTAAATATGCCCCAGTTATTGCCACACTGTTAAAAAATCAGACTTTGATTTTGCCACACTAAAGGAGAGTGAATGCATTGATATATTCCAAGAAAGACAGAACGGTAGATGCCCCGAAAGGACACTTATTTTCAGAATTTCTGGAAGATAAGTGTCCTTTTCTGGATCTTATACCTCAAAAAGCACTGAACCACTGGATAATGGCAGGAGTTTTTTGCAATCTTAAAGAATTTTAAGCAGTAAAGAAGAGATATTGTTCTTGTGTACGGAGGGGCGTGGGCGTATAATAAAATCAGTTTTCTGAATTTTGAGACAACTTCAATGGTCAGCAGAAGAAAACCGGAAATTATTACAACTACTACAGAGGCTGTTTTTCAGGAAAATTGTACCGACAGGATATGGAAATGAGGTTTGTAAGGTGAAAAAAGGGAAAAAAATTACGGCTGGATTGATATTTCTTATATTAATGACAGTATTAATGACAGCTCTCACAGGATGCAATAAGACAGATAAAATAACTGACACAACGGAAAATCCTGTTATAAAAATCGGAAGTGATAATTATCCTCCCTATAATTTTCTAAATGAGGATGGTATGCCGACGGGAATAGATGTTGATCTGGCGACGGAAGCATTTGGAAGAATGGGATATAAGATAGAGATCATTCCCATAAGCTGGGAACAGAAAAAGAAACTGTTAGAAAATGGAGAAATAGACTGTATTATGGGCTGTTTTTCCATGAAAGGACGACTGGATGATTATCAGTGGGCAGGTCCGTATATGATAAGCAGGCAGGTTGTTGCAGTCAATCCTAACAGTGATATCTATAAATTAAGTGATCTGGAGGGAAAAAAACTTGCTGTCCAGTCAACAACAAAACCGGAAGAGATATTTCTGCGCCGGACGGATGAAAGGATTCCTAAGCTGGGGAATCTGATCAGTCTGGAAAACAGGGAATTGATCTATACTTTTTTAGGAAAAGGCTATGTTGATGCAGTGGGAGCCCATGAGGAATCCATTATCCAATATATGAAGGATTATAATATGGAACTGCGTATCCTGGATGAACCACTTATGACAGTGGGGCTCGGAGTTGCATTTGCAAAGGATGACACCAGAGGTATTTGCCAGAAATTAGAACAGACATTAGCTGACATGAAAGAAGATGGAACAGCTGCAAAAATCATTGGGAAGTATCTTGATGATCCGGAGAAATATCTGGAGGTAGATAAAATTGGAGAAGAATAAACAGGAATGGATAAAAATGAAATTCTGGACTGTCAGTGCAGTCCTGGGTATGTGTCTGACCTGTTTTACAGTTCTGTATTTTTTCTATTTTAGTAAAGCCTATGAGGAATCCCGGCTTTTGAATATAGTAAATTATGTGAAGGTACAATGTTCTGTGTATACACGTTATAATGAGGTGTCAGAATGTAAATGCCTGATACGTGCGATCGACAGTGCAAGACAGGTCAGTGTTGTCATAGATGCAAAAACACAGGACGGAAAAGAATTTAACAATCAGCTCTTAGAAGAATGTACAGACCAATTATGGCTGACAGGTGCTATGGTACTGGATGCAAATGGAAATATTGTAGGTGAATATAGTGAGAGCGGGAGTGTGGATAGAAGCCGTTTTGCAAAAATACAGGAACATGTTAATAAAGAAACAATACTGGATATTGCAGATCATGAGGAAAAGGTATATTCCCAGCAGATCAGCTGTGATGATGGAGGGCATATAGATGTAGCTGCATGTGCCAGGAGAGATGAACCTGGTATTGTAATTACTTATTATTATACATCTGCTGAGTTTTTGCAAAATTATAAGCTTACCATACAGAGCCTGTTAAATGGATATCAGACCTTTAGTGACGGAACGATCATGATCGTGGATAATGGTGTGGTCATTGCTTCCAATGATACCAGCCTTATTGGTCAGGATGCGAAAAAACAGGAGGTGATCCAGGCTTTAAAGAAAAATGCAGACAGCAGACATTTAATGCATTTGAATGTGGGTGACGATTTCTATTATGGACTGATGCTGAAACAAAGGGATTATTATATTTATGCATATATTCCGGAGCGTACTGTGTTTCATACGTTGCCGCAAAATGTGATAATGGTCATGTTTATTTATATGGTGGTGGTGACACTGGTATGGCTGCTTCTTAAAAAATCCAGGGCAAACAGCATTAAAATAGAAATGGAAAGAGAACAGGAGTACCAGAGAAAACTTCTGGAAGAAGCTAAAAAGGCAGAGGCGGCCAATCGGGCGAAGACAGAATTTCTCCAGAGGATGAGTCATGATATCCGTACACCGATCAATGGGATTTGCGGAATGGTCGATGTAGGGGATCATTACAGCAATGATCTGCAGAAACAGGCAGATTGCAGGAAAAAGATCCGTGAAGCTTCAAATATTCTTTTAGAGCTGATCAATGAAGTTCTTGATATGAGCAAGCTGGAATCAGGAGAAATTTTGCTGGAAGAAAAGCCTTTTGATGTTTATAAGACAATAAATGATGTGATGGACCTGGTTAGCAGACAGGCAGATGAAAGGGGAATAAAGGTTGAACAGACAATAGAGATCGAGCACCGGAAATTACTGGGAAGCTCCCTTTATCTGAAGCGCATGCTGATGAATATCCTGAGTAATGCTGTGAAATACAATAAGGATTATGGAAACATAGATCTAAGCTGTAAAGAAATCCCGTCACACAGTACAGAAAGTACAATGCTGGAATTTACATGCCGTGATACAGGTATTGGCATGAGCAGCGGATTTAAAGAGCATGTTTTTGAATCTTTTGCCAGGGAGCAAAAGGGCGGAGCTTCTAAATTTGGGGGAACAGGTTTAGGGATGACCATCACCAAGAACCTGGCAGAAAAAATGGGTGGAACGATCACCTTTGAAAGTGAGAGGGACAAAGGTACGACCTTTGTGCTCCGGGTCCCATTTAAAATAGACCTGGATGCGGATAAACATAAAGAACAGAAGAATGTATCGGAAAGATCCATAAAGGATCTGAATATCCTTCTGGTAGAAGATAATGAGCTGAATATGGAAATTGCTGAATTTTTGCTCCAGAATGAGGGCGCCCAGGTGACGAAAGCATGGAATGGACAGGAAGCAGTTGAGATATTCGAAAAAAGCAGATCCGGTGAATTTGATGTCATTCTTATGGATATTATGATGCCGGTCATGAATGGCTATGAAGCAGCAAAGATGATCCGGTCTCTGGACAGGAAAGATGCAAAGGTGGTCCCCATCATCGCAATGACAGCAAATGCCTTTACCGAGGATAGGCTGAAAGCAAAAGAAGCAGGGATGGATGAACATATTGCAAAACCCGTTGATGTAAAATTACTGGTAAAAGTGATCAGCAGATTGGTGGAAAATAGTTTTTGGGGGATCCGTAATGAAAAAGAAAAAATGGAATAGGTTGTTTTCTGTACTTTTTGTGATGGTGACAGTTATATCACTTCTGTCAGGCTGTGGCAGAAAGAGTGCAGAAAAAGAAGATGCAGAAACGATCACAGTATATTTGTGGTCCACGCAGCTGTATGAAAAATATGCACCATACATCCAGAAACAGCTTCCGGATATTAATATTGAATTTGTGGTAGGTAATAATGACCTGGATTTCTACCGGTTTCTGAAGGAAAACGGTGGATTGCCGGATATTATAACCTGCTGCCGGTTTTCACTCCATGATGCAAGCCCACTTAAAGACAGCCTGATGGATCTTTCCACAACCAATGAGGCAGGTGCTGTCTATAATACATACATTAACAGTTTTACGAACCAGGATGGCAGCGTAAACTGGCTTCCTGTGTGTGCAGATGCCCATGGCTTTGTAGTGAACAGGGATCTTTTTGAAAAGTATGATATTCCTTTGCCAACGGATTACGAAAGCTTTGTTTCTGCTTGCAGGGAATTTAAAAAAGCAGGTATCCGTGGTTTTGCGGCAGACTATTATTATGATTATACATGTATGGAAACGCTGCAGGGACTGTCTGCATCAGAGCTTTCTTCTGCAGCCGGACGCAAATGGCGTACCATCTACAGTAATCCGGAAAATACAAAGAGAGAAGGCCTGGACAGTACAGTCTGGCCGGAGGCTTTTGAACGTATGGAGCGATTCATAAAGGATACAGGATTGAGCCGGGATGATCTGGATATGAATTATGATGATGTGATTGAACTGTACAAAAACGGTAAGGTTGCCATGTATTTTGGCAGCTCTTCCGGTGTAAAGATATTTCAGGATCAGGGCATCAACACAACATTTCTGCCATTTTTTCAACAGAACGGCGAAAAGTGGCTGATGACTACACCCTATTTCCAGGTGGCATTAAACCGTGATCTGACACAGGATGAAACACGCCGGCAGAAGGCAATGAAGGTGTTGAATACAATGCTTTCAGAGGATGCTCAGAACCAGATCGTTTATGAGGGCCAGGATATATTAAGCTACAGTCAGGATGTGGATATCCATCTTACAGAATATCTGAAGGATGTAAAGCCTGTGATCGAAGAAAACCATATGTATATCCGTATTGCGTCAAATGACTTTTTTGCCATTTCTAAGGACGTGGTTTCCAAAATGATATCAGGAGAATACAATGCAGTGCAGGCTTATCAGTCATTTAATACCCAGCTTCTTGAGGAAAGCCCTATTTCTGAAAATATAGTGCTGGAGCCACAGAAAACATATTCCAATATCTTTCATACCAACGGGGGGAATGAAGCGTATTCTGTTATGGCAAACACTTTGCGAGGTATTTATGGCACAGATGTGCTGATCGCATCAGGAAACAGCTTTACAGGAAATGTACTGAAGGCAAAATACAGTGAAAAAATGGCAGGCAGAATGATCATGCCAAATGGTCTTTGGGCTTACAAATGTACAATGAGCGGGTCTGAACTGAAAGAAACAGTCAGAAACTTTGTAGAAGGCTATGAGGGAGGTCTCATTCCCTTTAACAGGGGCTCTCTGCCTGTGGTCAGCGGCATTTCTGTGAAGGTTAGGGAAAATGACGATGGCTATACGCTGGATAAAGTTACAAAGAATGGAAAAGCAGTTGGGGACAATGACAGGTTTACTGTAACCTGTCTGGCAATACCGCGACACATGGAAGCTGATCCTGCAGGTAAAAATATTGTATTTGACAGTGAAGATATTTCTGTGAAAGATACCTGGACAGGACATATTTCGGAGGGTAATGTTATTCTTGCAGAGCCTGAAGACTACATTACTCTGAGGTGAGAAGAATGAATATTGGAAATCGTAATACAGGCAGAGAGAACTTTTTCATGGGAAAACGATTAAGGATAGCTGTCTTTATTGTTTTCTTCATTGGGATCGTTTTGACTGCTTTCCGGTATTTTAAGTTTGTGTCGAAAACGGTTTATGAGGAAAGTGCTTCCCATTTGACGGAGGTTTTTCATCAGTCAAATAATGTGTTAAATGAACTGGCAAATAAAAATCTGACCTATCTTCATATGTGGGGGGAGTATCTGAAGAAGGTTTCTGATGAAAGCGAGATCCGTGATTATATAGATAAAGCCCAGGAAGAGGCCGGTTTTTTATATTTCTATTTTCTGTCAGCTGACGGCAACTATAAGATGTTAACAGGTGAAGCCGGGTATCTTGGATTACAGGAAAATCTTGAAGATAAGATCACGCTGGGGGAGGATATCATAACAAATGCAGTAGTTCCCGGAAAACAACAGATGCTTGTATTTGCCAGCCCCCAGTCTCATGGAAGCTATCAGGGTTTTGAATATGATGCAATTGCCATTGCATATGAAAACGCTGATATAGTAGATGTATTGGATATCTCTGCTTTTAATGGAAATGCCAAGAGTTATGTGGTTCATCCAGATGGCCGTGTTGTCATCGATCATTCCTTTGAGGCATGGGGAACCGTGTATAATTTCTTTGGTGTTTTAAGAGAGCATTCTAATATTTCCGAAAAGGAGATCCTTGAACTTTCAGAGAAATTTAAAGAGAGACGTACAGATACGATGCTGGTAAATCTGGATGGAAGTAATTACTATCTGGTTTATGGAAGCTCGGAATGCCAGGACTGGATATTTCTGGGACTTGTCCAGGCTGATATAGTCAATGCCAGCATGAATTCCCTGCAGCTTCGGACTATGCTCCTTGGAGGAACCATAGTGTTCGGTTTTGCTGTCTTTATTATTGAACTGATCCTCCAAAAGAACAGGATAAGCCTGAAAAGAAGGGATGTTGAGATCCTCTATAGGGATGAGCTGTTTCAAAAGCTGTCCATGAGTGTAGATGACGTTTTTCTGATGCTGGATGCAAAAACATATAAGGCAGATTATGTAAGTCCCAATGTGGAAAAACTGCTGGGCATTACAGTAGAACAGATCCAAAAGGATATTAGCGTCTTGGGAAAACTGCATTCCGAAGATTGTGAAGATCCAAAGAAGAATTATCTGAAAGAGATCCAGGTAAATGAGCAGCAGGAATGGGATTTTGAATATGTTCACCAGAAAACAGGGGAACAACGCTGGTTTCATATTATTGCAATGGGCAGTGAGGTAAACGGAAAAAAGAAATATATCCTAGTTATGTCTGACCGTACCGTTGATAAGAAAATGAACCAGGCCCTTTATGAGGCAGTCCGCGCTGCGGAAACTGCCAACCGGGCAAAGAGTACATTCCTTTCCAACATGTCCCATGATATCCGTACGCCAATGAATGCTGTTATCGGTTTTACTACACTGGCTGTAAGCAACATTGATAATAAGGAAAAAGTCAGGGATTATCTGGGAAAGATCCTTTCATCCAGCAACCATCTGCTTTCACTGATCAATGATGTACTGGATATGAGCCGTATTGAGAGCGGAAAGATCCATCTGGAAGAAACCGAGGTCAGTCTGTCTGATATGCTTCATGATCTGAAGACGATCATCAGTGGACATATCTATGCGAAGCAGCTGGAGCTTTATATGGATGCCATGGATGTTACAGATGAGGATGTTTATTGTGATAAAACCAGACTGAACCAGGTGCTGCTGAATCTTTTGTCTAATGCGATCAAATTTACGCCTGCAGGGGGAACCGTTTCTGTCCGGCTGAAGCAGTTTCCAGGGACGAAAAAGGGCAGTGGGCTGTATGAGATCCGGGTAAAGGATAGCGGGATCGGTATGAGCCAGGAATTTATACAGAGGATCTTTTCTCCTTTTGAACGGGAGCGGACTTCCACAGTCAGCAGGACTCAGGGGACAGGACTTGGCATGGCAATTACCAAGAATATTGTGGATATGATGGGGGGAACGATTGAAGTTCGGACAGAGCAGGGCAAAGGAACTGAATTCATAGTCCGTCTGCCATTGCGGATCCAGTCAGAGCAGCGCAGCATAGAGAAGATCGCAGAGCTGGAAGACCTTAAGGCATTGGTTGTAGATGATGATTTTAATACCTGTGACAGTGTGACAAAGATGCTTGTAAAGGTTGGAATGCGTTCAGAATGGACACTTTCCGGTAAGGAGGCCGTTCTTCGTGCGCGGCAGTCTATGGAACTGGGGGATGCATTCCATGCTTATATCATTGACTGGCGTCTGCCGGATATGAATGGCATTGAAGTCACCCGTCAGATCCGCAGTCTGGGCGATGATACGCCGATCATTATCCTGACTGCTTATGACTGGTCAGATATTGAAGTAGAAGCCAGAGCAGCAGGAGTAAATGCATTTTGCGCAAAACCGCTGTTTATGTCAGATATCAGAGAGACACTGATGACTGCTATCGGCCAGAAGCAGACCGGGGCAGAGAACTGTATCCTTCCGGAAACAGGTTCCGATTTCAGAGGCAGATGTATACTGCTTGTGGAAGACAATGAGTTAAACCGTGAAATTGCTGAGGAGATTCTTAAACAATATGGATTCCTGGTTGATATAGCGGAAAATGGAGCAGTGGCAGTGGAGAAAGTGAAGAATTCAGCACCAGGCACTTATGATCTGGTGCTTATGGATATTCAGATGCCTGTAATGAACGGATATGAGGCCACGGAGCAGATCCGGGCACTGGAGGATCCGGCACTGGCAAAGATCAGGATCCTTGCAATGACTGCCAATGCTTTTGACGAAGACAGAAAGAAAGCGCTGAAATGTGGTATGGATGGATTTATGTCCAAGCCGATCGTAATGGAAGAATTGATCCGTGAATTGCAAAATAATATGAAATGAGCCAGATCACAGCCATTTACCCATGTTTTTTGGCGGGGCTAAAGTCTAAAAAACCTCCTGCAAACTTGCTTGCAGGAGGTTTTTCTGACCTTTTGAACATAGTATTTTTGAACATAATATTTTTTGAACATAGTATCTTTGGCCCTGGTATCATAAAATCCAGGATCATCTTAATTTCCATATATCCCGGTCATACTCCCCGATCGTTCTGTCAGAGGAGAAATATCCGGCCTGGCTGATGTTGACTAACATTTTTCTCGCCCATAAGGTGCGGTCTTCGTAGTCGGCGAAGGCCTTTTCTTTTGCTTCGCAGTAGGATTTGAAGTCTGGGAAGGTCATGAACCAGTCTTTGGTTAACAGTTCTTTGTACAGACGTTCCAGGTTTTCTTTGTCGCCTACGGCTAACATTTTCTTGCTGATGATGAAATCAACAGCTTCTTTGATAGCCGGGTCTGCATCGTAGTAGTCTTTGGAGCAGTAGTTGGCTTTCTTGTAGCGCTCGATGACTGTTTCGCTGGAATCACCGAAAATGTAGATATTGTCATCGCCTACCAGTTCGTGGATCTCTACGTTGGCGCCGTCATCAGTTCCAAGGGTTACGGCACCATTTAACATGAATTTCATGTTTCCGGTTCCGCTGGCTTCTTTGGAAGCAAGGGAGATCTGCTCGGAAATGTCGCAGGCCGGGATCAGTTTTTCTGCCAGAGTGACATTGTAATTGTTTACCATAACTACATTTAAGTATGGTTTTACCTCAGGATCTTTGTCAATGATCTGCTGCAGGCAGAGGATCATATGGATAATGTCCTTGGCAATGATGTAGGCAGGTGCTGCCTTTGCCCCGAAGATGGCAGTGATCGGTGTAGTTGGCTTTTTGCCTTTTTTGATCTCTAAATATTTGTGGATGAGATACAGGGCGTTCATCTGCTGTCTCTTGTACTCATGGAGACGTTTGATCTGGATATCGAAAATGGAGTCCGGGTTGATAGTAATGCCCTGGGTCTCTTCCAGATATTTAGCCAGCTCTGCTTTTTTCTGTGCCTTAATGTCTAACAGGCGGTAAAGCTGTTTTAAATTTTTGGTGATAACTGGTGTATCTAATTTCTTTAATTCTTCTGCATCTTTTTTAAATCCGTCCCCAATAAAACCGGTGATGAAATCAGTCAGTTCCGGATTGCTGTGCAGCAACCAGCGGCGGAAGGTAATACCATTGGTCTTGTTATTGAACTTCTTAGGATAAAGCTTGTAGAAGTTGTTTAATTCTGTCTCTTTTAAAATATCGGTATGAAGAGCTGCAACACCGTTTACGCTGAAACCATAGTGGATATCAATGTGGGCCATGTGTACCAGGTCGTTTTTATCGATAATATATACAGATGGATCATCGAATTTGCGGCGTACCTTATCATCTAAAACTTCCATAATAGGAAGAAGCTGTGGAACTGCCTCTTTGAAGAATTCTACCGGCCACTTTTCCAGTGCTTCTGCCAGTATCGTATGGTTGGTGTATGCGCAGCAGTGGCTTACGATCTCAATGGCATCGTCCATTTCCATACCGTGCTCAGTAGTCAGCAGGCGGATCAGTTCCGGGATGACCATAGTTGGATGGGTGTCGTTGATCTGGATCACGGCATAGTCAGCCAGGTCATAAAGGGTAGAACCTTTGGTAATGGCTTCGTCTAAAATCAGTCTTGCGGCATTGCTTACCATGAAATACTGCTGGTAGATACGCAGGATGCGTCCTTCTTTGTCGCTGTCGTCTGGATAGAGGAAGAGAGTCAGGTTCTTTGCAATGTCGGTCTTATCAAAGGAAATGCCGTCCTCTACAATGCTTTCATCTACAGTTTCCATATCAAACAGGTGGAGCTTATTGGTGCGGTTGTTGTAGCCGGTAACTTCAATATCGTACATACGGGATGTAAGGGTGAAGTTTTTGTATGGAATTTTATAGGTTACATCTGTTTTTGTCAGCCAGGAAGTATTCTCGATCCAAGGATTTGGTTCTTCTGCCTGTTTGTTGTCTTTAAACAGCTGTTTGAAAAGACCGAAATGGTAATTTAAACCAACTCCGTCACCGTTTAAGCCCAGAGTAGCAATGGAGTCTAAGAAGCAGGCAGCCAGACGTCCCAGACCGCCGTTTCCAAGAGATGGCTCTGGTTCTGTTTCTTCTACTGCACTTAAGGATTTTCCATTTTCTTCCAGAAGGTTCTTTACTGTATCATAGATCCCAAGATTGATCATGTTATTGGAAAGCAGTTTGCCGATCAGAAACTCAGCGGAGATATAATACAGTTTTTTCTTTCCCTGATTGGACTCTTTGTCCTTTGCCATTTCCTGGACCAGAGATAAAAGTCCGGTATAAAGCTCTTTTTCAGAGCAGGCAGAGATCTCTTTGCCGCAAAGGGCAGTTAGTCTGTTTTCTAATGTTTCTTTTGTCATTGTATGTTCAACCATGAAATCCATTTCCTTTCTGTGGTGATATGCCAATATCTGGCCCGTTTCATTTTCTGTGTTTTTATGTGTTTATTATAGAAAATAAATCTTTTTCCGTCTTGTAGAATGCCAGTATATTATAGTACAATACTATCAAAAATGTAAAAAATATAGAAACATGATAAAGAAATGGAAAATAAATAAAAAAATACAGGATAACGGAAGGAGGAGAGAAAAATGAACCGGGGGTACCATGAAATAAAGGAACATGGAAAAAGAGAATTTCCGTTTAATATTTATCCCTGCTCGATCCCGGTAGATTTCTCCCATGTGGCTCTTCACTGGCATGAAGAAATGGAAATTATTGCTGTGAAGAAGGGAAAGGGGCGGATCACAGTGGATACAGTGTCTTATCCTGTGGAGGAAGGAGACATTCTGGCTGTTTTTCCGGGACAACTTCATGCGATCTCCTGTGGGAATGGTGAGAGAATGGAGTACGAAAATATCATTTTCCGCCTTTCTATGCTGATGGGGGATAATGGAGACGGCTGTACCGTACATTTTTTGAAACCGCTTCAGGAAGGGCAGGCGAAAAATCCGGTCCTGATACAAAGAAATCAGCCGGATCATGAAGTGTTTGGAAAGGTGATACAGGAGCTGGACCGTTTTTCGGAGATACGTGGTAATGGGTATCAGCTGGCGGTCAAGGGTCAGTTATTTTTGTTTTTGTATTATGCTTATGGCAGAGGCATCTTGTTTACAGAGAAGAAGCCGGGACATGCAAGAGAGAAAATCAAGGGGATACTGGAGTACATCCGGGAACATTTTGGGGAAGAGATTACGATCAGGCAGGCGGCAGAGCTGTGCTTTTACAGTGAGTCCCACTTTATGAAGTATTTTAAGCAGTATGCGGGGATGCCATTTATCCAGTATCTCAATGATTACCGGCTGACAAGAGCCGGGGAATATCTGAAAATGACAGAGGAAAATGTGACCCAGATCGCATTAAAATGCGGGTTTGAAAATTTGTCTTATTTTAACCGGTTGTTTCGCCGGAAGTTTGGTGTGACGCCCAGGCAGTACCGGGAAGATCAGGAAGCTGCAGCAGGGGTGTCAGGAGAGTCTTCGCCTTTGTTGTAGGAGAAGGGGAAATGTGCTACACTAAGGTATAAGTATAAATAAAAGGCAAGTACAGGAAAGATTTTACGGGTACATGTACTTTTAAGCAAAAGGGGATAAATAATATGAGAGAATGCGGCATGCTTCTTCCAATCGCCAGTCTGCCATCTAAGTATGGCATTGGCTGTTTTTCAAAAGAAGCTTATGAATTTGTAGATCAGTTAAAGGAAGGCGGACAGAGCTTCTGGCAGATCCTTCCATTGGGCCCTACGGGTTTTGGGGATTCGCCTTATCAGGCGTTTTCTGCATTTGCTGGAAATCCTTATTTTATTGATCTGGAGCAGCTGGTCGGAGAAGGTCTTCTTACAGAAGATGAGTGTGAAGAGGCTGATTTTGGTGATGATGACCGGTATATTGCTTACGATAAAATATACAAAGCGCGGTTTAAGGTCCTGAAAAAAGCTTATGAACGGTGGAAAAAAGACCATCATCAGTTCCTTAAGTCTAAGCTGGATCCTGAAACCATAGAATACTGCTTTTATATGGCAGTAAAAGATCATTTTAAAAGTGCCAGTTGGAACAAATGGGATAAAGATATCCGCCTGCGTAAGCCTGCGGCAGTAGAGAAATATAAAAAAATGCTGGCAGATGAGATCGGATTTTATGAATTCCAGCAGATTGAATTTAATGAGCAGTGGAGCCGCTTAAAGGCTTATGCCAATGAAAATGGTATCCGTATTATCGGGGATATCCCCATCTATGTAGCTTTTGACGGGGCTGACAGCTGGGCTCATCCGGAGTTGTTCCAGTTTGATGAGGAATGTCTGCCAAAGGCAGTGGCCGGCTGCCCACCGGATGCATTTTCAGCAACAGGCCAGCTTTGGGGAAATCCGTTGTATGACTGGGGATATCATAAGAAAGATCATTACAGCTGGTGGATCAAGCGTATGGAATACAGCCTGAAGCTGTATGATGTGGTGCGTGTGGATCATTTCAGAGGTTTTGAGGCTTATTATTCCATTCCTTATGGAGATCCTACCGCTGAGTTTGGACATTGGGAAAAGGGACCGGGACTGGATCTGTTTGCCCGGTTGAAAAAGAGTCTGAAAAAAGAAGAACTGCCGATCATTGCGGAAGATCTGGGATTTCTGACACCGGAAGTCCATGAGATGTTAAAAGAAAGCGGCTTCCCGGGAATGAAGGTACTGGAATTTGCCTTTGATGATTCAGAAAACAGCGATTACCTGCCTCATAAATACCAGGAAAACTGTATTGTGTATACAGGAACCCATGATAATGAGACACTGGTGGGCTGGTATGAGAACATGAACCGTAGAAATAAGTCCTTTGCAAGGGAATACATGGGCTGTCGCCATACACCAAAGAAGGAGATGCACTGGGAGTTCATCCGCCTGGCTATGGCAAGTCCGGCAAAGCTGGCAGTGATACCGGTTCAGGATTATCTGGGACTTGGGGCAGAGGCCCGGATCAATGAGCCTTCCACACTTGGAAAAAACTGGAAATGGAGACTGCTACCGGGAGAAATAACCGGGGATGTTTTGAAACAGTGCCGGAGAATGGCAAAATTGTACGGACGCCTTCCGGAAACAGTGTCAGACATAAATATGTAATATGTTTAAGGAATTGTTATGTAAATATTCAAAATTAATTCATGTATTTGCATTAATTATCTGATAAAATATAATCATCCGAAGGATAGAACTATATCCGATTTTCAGGAGGGGTAGATATGAGAGATCAGAAACGTTGGATGAAAAACTGGATCAGGGCATTGGCTGTGGGAACGATGATCACCGCAGCGGTTCCCATTTCTGTTATGGCAGCAGAAAAAGGCTGGGTCAATGAGGACGGTGCGGCCCATTATGTGGACAGCAATGGCTCTTATGTAAAAAATCAGTGGAAAACTTCCCAGGGAGTTTCCTATTATCTGGATGAAAACGGAGATCTGGCGAAGAATGTATGGGTTGACGGTACTTACTATGCCGGAGAAGATGGCAGTATGACAAAGGATGCCTGGATCTATGTGGATGAAAATGATGGATCCATGAAATCCGGCTGGTATTATCTGAACCGGAATGGAAAAGTGGAGAAGAATGACTGGAAGACCATAGGAAAAGGCAAGTATTGTTTTGACAGCGATGGACGGATGCGTACCGGCTGGCATTATGAGAACGGAGATATTTATTATCTGGGAAATGGTTCGGAAGGTTATACCAGAAGTGGCTGGTATTTTCTGGAAAGTGATGGAAAGAAACGTCCGGCAGAGGGAAGTGTTTCAAAGGATCTTTCCGGGGAGTCTGAAAATGGAAGATGGTATTATTTCCAGTCCAACGGCAAAGCCAGAAAAGGTGAAAATGGTGCTCCAAAGGAAACAACCATTGATGGAAAGAAATATTATTTTGACGAAAATGGTGTTATGCTTACCGGCTGGCAGTGTGTAAAGGAAAAGGCAGAGCCGGGAGACGGGACAGGCATCAGCCGTTTTGTATATCTGGGCGGAAAAGAAAAAGGCATGTTAAAGGGCCAGTGGTTTGAGACAACTGAAAAGCCATGGGATACAAAGGCATGGAGTACAGCTCTTAATACCCAGGCAGTGAGAAAGAACAACACAGACGAGACAGCTCTTATGAAGAAAGACGGATCCCGATGGTTCTATCTGGAAAATGATGGAACTCCCCTGTTTTTATCTGCGGATGCAACAGGATTAAAAGACGGGGCTGTAAAATTAGACGGAAGATATTATTTCTTTGACTCTTACGGTGTCTGCCAGTCCGGAATGATCAAATTTACTTCCGGCGGTAAGACAGAGACCGCTTACTTTGATCCGGAAGCAGGCGGCGCCCTGAGTATTGGACGCAATACCAATGTAGTTGATAAGAGAGACAAGGTTTACACTTTCTGTTCCGGTACTTCCGGCTCTGAAAAGGGTTGCGGCATTAACGGCGTGAAGGATGGATTTTTGTATTATAATGGCCTTTTAGTCAGTGCCAAAGAGGGCAGCTCCTATGAGCCTTTTAAGGTTTCCGGTCAGGTTTACCTGGTAAATGAGGCAGGAAAGGTGCAGACAGAGGAAAAGAAGTATTCTTCTGATGGAAATGCTGCATACACTATTGAAAATGGAAAAGTATTTACTTTAGATGAAAATGGTGAGAAAAAGAGCGCGGCCACAGGTTTAAGCCTTCCGTATGCAAGTTGGAAGATCCAGTATCAGAGATAGAAGTGAATAGAGGAAACAAACATAGATATAAAAATGGTTACAGTTCAGACATAACATCTTCTTGTTTCCATATTCATGAAAACAAGAAGCCTGATGGTTCCACCATATGCTGATTTGAACAAGAAAGCGCTTATGCAAGCAAGCTTGCAACACATTTTCTCATTCAAACCAGCGCATGGCTGAACTGTAACACAAAATGCTGCAGGGACATCGGATCCTGCAGCATTTTTGCACTTCACTGTATACATGGGAATACTTGAAAAAAAAATGGCGGTCTGCTATACTTGACTAACGAAAAACTTCGTAAAATGAGGAGACCCCGGTCGTTTCCAACCGGGGCAATTATGAAAAATCTATGTGCAATTTGACTAATAACCTGTTTTTTTATTACCTCTTTCTTATGAAAATAGTATAAAAAATAAATGTGAACGAAATGTGAACATATTGTAAACAGATTATAAAACATTGTACAGGAAAAAGAAACAATATGTGTAAATCAAAAGACAAAAGAATGAGCGCGATAAGCATCTCAGGGAGGGAGAAATGGAACAGGAATTAAACAGAAAAACCATGGTGATCGGACATAGAAATCCGGATACGGACTCGATCTGTTCCGCCATTTGTTATGCAAATCTGAAGCAGGCAGTTACTGGGGAAGAATATATGCCTGCAAGAGCCGGACATGTAAATGGAGAGACACAGTTTGTACTGGATTACTTTGGGGCAGAGGAACCGCAGCTTGTGGAAGATGTGCGTACCCAGGTAAGAGATATTGAGATCCGCAAGACCAAAGGTGTGGCAGACAATATTTCATTAAAGAGAGCATGGAATATCATGCAGGAGAATAATGTTGTGACCATTCCTTCTGTAAGGGAAGATGGTACACTGGAAGGCCTGATCACAGTAGGAGACATCACCAAGACCTACATGAATATTTATGACAGCAGCATTCTGTCAAAGGCAAATACACAGTATTCTAATATTATTGAGACACTGGAAGCAGAACTGATCATCGGAAGCGCAGAAGCTTATTTCGACCAGGGAAAAGTACTGATCGCAGCTGCAAACCCGGATCTGATGGAATTTTACATTGAACCACATGACCTGGTTATTTTAGGAAACCGTTATGAGTCCCAGCTTTGTGCCATTGAAATGGGAGCGGACTGCATTATCGTGTGCGAAGGCGCAGCTGTTTCCATGACCATTAAAAAGATCGCCCAGGAAAGAGGCTGTACGATCATTGCAACTACTTATGATACTTATACAGCAGCCCGTCTCATCAACCAGAGCATGCCGATCAGCTACTTTATGACAAGAGAGCATCTGATCACATTTAACAGTGATGATTATATTGATGAGATCCGTGAAGTGATGGCAAGTAAACGTCACCGTGATTTCCCGATCCTTGACAAGGATGGCTATTATCTGGGGATGATCTCCCGCAGAAACTTACTTGGCGCAAAAGGAAAACAGGTTATTTTAGTAGACCACAATGAGAAGAATCAGGCAGTGGCTGGTATTGAAAATGCTGAGATCCTGGAGATCATCGATCATCACCGTCTGGGAACCATCCAGACTATGTCACCGGTATTTTTCCGCAACCAGCCTTTAGGCTGTACTGCTACCATTATCTATCAGATGTATCAGGAGGCCGGTATTAAAGTAGAGCCGAAGATTGCGGGACTGTTATGCAGTGCCATTGTATCTGATACATTGCTGTTCCGTTCTCCAACCTGTACTCCGGTGGATGAGATGGCAGCAAGAGCGCTGGCTGATATTGCAGGCATTGATATTGAAAAATATGCAATGGAAATGTTCAGTGCAGGAAGCAATTTAAAGGATAAGAGTGACGAAGAGATCTTCTATCAGGATTTCAAGCGCTTTACTTCCGGCAAGGTGACCATTGGTGTTGGACAGATTACTTCCTTAAATGGTGGGGAACTGGATAAGTTAAAGGGTCGTATGGAAGCATTTATGGAAAAAGCACTGGAAAACAATGGCCTGAATATGATATTCTTTATGCTGACGAATATATTGACAGAGACAACCGAACTGATCTGTGAAGGACAGGGAGCCCTGCAGCTGGCAGGAAAGGCATTCCACCAGGATATTGAACTGTTAGAAGAGGAAGGCTTAAAGGAGCCGGTACTGCGTCTGCCGGGAGTTGTTTCCAGAAAGAAGCAGCTGATCCCGGAACTGATGTTAGCAGAGCAGGAATAGGGATCAGATCAAGAAAGGATAGAAAAAATGAGTAAAGAATACTGGAAGCCGGGAAACATGCTGTATCCCGTTCCCGCTGTTATGGTAAGCTGTGGAAGAGAAGGGGAAAAACCGAATATCATTACCGTTGCCTGGGCCGGAACCATCTGCTCTGACCCGGCTATGGTTTCTATTTCTGTGCGGAAAGAGCGTTATTCCCATGATATCATCAAAGAGACAGGGGAATTTGTCATCAATCTGGTAAATAAGAGATTGGTTCGGGCTACCGACTACTGTGGCGTAAAATCCGGCCGTGATGTGGATAAATTTGCCGAGACCCGTCTGACGCCTCAGGCATCCCGTTATGTAAAAGCACCTGGTATTGAGGAAAGCCCTGTAAATATTGAGTGCAAGGTAACAGAGGTAAAAGAGCTGGGAAGCCATGATATGTTCCTGGCAAAGGTTGTAGGTGTGACCATTGACAATCAGTATATGGATGACCGCGGCAAGTTTAACCTGAATGCTTCCGGACTGACTGCTTATTCCCACGGAGAATATTTTGAACTGGGTAAGAAGCTTGGAAGTTTCGGATATTCTGTACGCAAACCTGCCAAAAAGAAGAAAAAACGTTAGTTCGCGCCATTGCTCATAAGGAGGAAACGAAAAAATGAAGCCGAATATTACTATGATCGGCATGCCTTCATCCGGTAAAAGTACCGTAGGTGTGCTTCTTGCAAAGAGACTGGGATTTTCTTTTATTGATGTGGACATTGTGATCCAGGAAAAAGAAGGAAGACTGTTAAAGGAAATTATCGCTGACGAGGGCATGGACGGCTTTCTGGAAGTAGAGAACCGCATTAATGCAGGTCTGGAAGCGAAAATGTCTGTGATCGCTCCTGGCGGCAGCGTTATTTACGGGGAAGAAGCGATGGCTCATTTAAAGGAGATCAGTGAGATCGTTTACCTGAAAATGAGTTATGAGGAAATGGAAAAGCGTATCGGAAACGTAGTAGACCGTGGTGTTGCTTTAAAACCGGGCTTTACCTTACGTGACCTGTACAATGAGCGAGTTCCTTATTATGAGAAATATGCGGATATCGTCATCGATGAAGAAGGAAAAAATGCCGGTGAGACCGTTGATGAACTTAGAAATATCATCGAGGGCATGATGGACCAGAAGATGATCCAGATGTTCATCGATGAGCAGAAGCGCAAACTGGAAGAAAGAGACCGGCTGTTAAGTGAGAAGGATGAAGAGATCCGTCAGCTGAAAGCGCGGATCGCGCAACTGGAAGGAAAGTAAAGTAATAAGTTTCCCATCTATGAGGAAAAAATACAGATAGGGGCTGCCGCTTGATCATCTATTTTGGATGATTAAACGGCAGCCCTTATTTTTTTAAATCCTATAACACTATAGCAATTCCATATACGCAAATAATTTATTGATCCCAATAATTCCCACGATCAGAAGCAGGATCACGATCACCAGTGACACGGCAAGAAAGACCATTTTATAGTAAAGATAAGCTCTTGCAAAGTCCTGCATTTTGTTGTGTTCTGGCTGGCGGGCCAGTTTTTTCAGGTAGAACCAGCCGTAAATGGGAATGTTCATGCACATGAAGGTGTGGAACCATTCACTGATCTCAATGGGACGGGAGTCATAGGGGATTTCTGTATTGTCAAAAACTTCATTCCCTGTGTTGTCCTGTACCATATTTGCAGACCCGAAGACAGGCTGTCCAGAAGTCTTCTTTTTACCTTTTATCTGGCGTTCTGCCCAAGGCCACAGTATTTTCTTAGTTTTCATCGCCTCTGCCTCCTGGTCCATAGATTTCTGCATTGTTCCACTTATACTGTTCCTTACTTAAAGCGGAGCGCAGCTGACGCTGCTGGGATTGTACCTGCACTTGAGCCTGGCTTTCTTTCTGGGCTTCTTCCGCCTCTTTTTCAGCCTGGGCAGCATTCCACTCACTTTCCGTTGGAAGAGTGGTGATACGGGAGATGGCAGCCTGGAGCCTTGCAGAAAGGGAGGCTTCCTCATCATCACCTGCAACAAGGGAAAGTTTGTCGATAGCATCAGATACCAGATCTTCGGCATCTGTTTCCTGGTATTCCAGATTTTCGATCCGCTCTAAGGCCTGCATAAAGGTCTGTTTCTTTACTGCCTTTTCTTCCTGGGCACGTTTGGCTTCTGCGTCTTTTGCAGCCTGTTCCTGTGCCTGTTTCTTTTCCTCTGCCTGAACCGCTTCATACCGGCTGATCTCATCGCTCATACCGGCAATGATCTCCTTAAAGTAGTCATACCGGCTTTCCACCTTCTCTAAAAGACTGGCGCGAAGTTCGCCGTCATCTAACAGCGGCAGCTTGGAGGTAATACTGTTGTATTCGTCTTTTACAGTATAAGTATCTTCTACAGATCCGATCTCCTTTTCCATAAAGGCATCTACAGAAGCCTGAAGAGTAGTCTCTAACTGTTCCTGCTCTTTTTCATGAAGACTCTGTTCTGCGCGGAACTGGGCAGTGGTGCTGAAATAATCTTCCATACCGGTCTTGGAGTCTACTTTGCGCTCGACTGTTTCCGGCTGTATCCAATCCCAGGGTTCTAAGCCCTCATGGATCTGATCCATAACGGATTTCCAGATCCTTCCTGCATAGGTGGCACCATAGATACCAGGCATATTTCTTGGTATATCATAACCTACCCAGATCGCAGTAGTGTAATAACGTGTATAGCCGCAGAACCAGGTATCCTTACTGCTGTTGGTAGTACCGGTCTTTCCGGCTGCAGGCATATCATTGTCCAGTCCAAGTCCCTGGCCAGTGCCGTAGGCTGCAGTAAATGTGCCTTTTAAAACATCTGTAAGCATAAAGGCAGAGTCATCTCTGTACACCTGATGGGCAGATGGTTTTAAATCTTTGGTCAGTTCCCCGTCATGTTCATGTTCGATCTTAATAATGCAGGTACGGTCATTGTATACACCGCCGTTTGCAAGGGTGCTGTAGCCTTTTGCCATATCCACGACCCGGACGCCGTTGGTAAAACCGCCGATACTTAAGGAAGGAACATTATTATCCACATAAGTCAGTTTCTGGAACTGCATTTCTCCTAAGTAATCCAGACCATAATCAATGCCAATGTCCTCTAAGATCTGCCATGCAACGGTGTTTAAGCTTCGGTTTAAAGCTTCACGGACTGTTACATTTCCAAAATAACGTCCGCCGCTGTTGGAAGGTCCGTCGGTCCATTTGTGGTCATCTACCATGCGTGTAGGGTAATATTCACCGGTATCAAAAGCCGGACCATAGTCGATGAGCGGCTTAATGGTACTTCCCGGCTGTCTGGCACTTAAATAAGCTCTGTTAAATTTGTCTTCTGTGCCGCGGCCGCCTACAATAGCAACTACATAGTTGGTCTTATTATCAACGATGACACCGGCTCCCTGAAGAGCATATTTTCCATTTTCCTGCAGCTCTGTAAAGCCGGAAAGAGACTGGTCAATCTGCGCCTGGAGCTGGCTCTGGATGGTACTGTCTATGGAAGTATAGAGCTTAAAGCCACCGCTTCGGATCAGGTCTGATTTTTCAGAATAAGCGGCTGTATACCGGTCCATGTACTGGGTATAATCTTCTTTATCTTTAAAAATGTACTGGAACTGGAAGTTGTCTTTCTTCATTAATTCCAGGGCTGCGCAGTGGATGGCATAGCTGCTCTGATAATTTTCATCCGTTCCCTCAGACTCCTGCTGTACGATCTTAAGTGGGGAGTTTACTGCTTTTTCGTAATCTTCTGGGGAGAGATAGCCTACTTCTTTCATACTGTTAAGGACATCATTACGCTTTTCTTTGGAAGCGTCCGGATGAGCTACCGGGTCATAGGCAGAAGGGCTGTTGCTGATACCGATGAGGATCGCCGCTTCTTCCGGGGCAAGATCGCTTGCGTGTTTTCCAAAATAATACAGGCTGGCAGCTTCTACGCCATAGCACTGATGACCGTAGAAATTGGTATTGCAGTAAAACTCCATAATGTCAGCTTTGGAGTATTTTTTCTCGATCTCAGGAGCAAGAAGAATCTCCACGATCTTCCTTGTAAAGGTACGTTCCTGGGTGAGATATGTATTTTTGATCACCTGCTGGGTAATAGTGCTGCCGCCCTGGGTCACATGGCCGCCGTGTTTGACAAGAGCCAGACCGGCCCGGAAGGTGGCAATCCAGTCTACGCCGCCGTGACTCTTGAAACGACGGTCCTCCTGGGCAATGTAGCCGTTTTGCAGGTTCATGCTTATCTTACTTATATCTACATACTGATAATGACCTGCGTTAATAAGTCCGATCTGCTTTCCGGCCTTGTCATAGACAACGGTATCAGAGAGCATGGAAAAATCGGACCGTTCCATCTGTGCCAGTTTGTCATAGGCGATCTCACGGCACTGGTCTAATTCCGGTTTTACCTTTGCATAGATCAGAAGGCCAACGATCGCCATGATGATAAGACCGGCTGTGATCACAGACAGTATGCCATGGAAAAGCCAGCCCAGGATACCAAAACAGGTTGCTATGGGGTGACCGGATCCATGGGCCATTTTTTTGTGTGTCTGCTTACGTAAGTCTTTCATAATGGTTTAAATCCTCTCTTTAAGTTTTCATTGAAAATTTTTGGGAAAATCCACTTAAAAAATCTGTAGTTATTATAATTCATATAGAAGAAAATTCCTAGTTAAATTCGCAGTGAAAACTTAAAAACATAGGCTTTTGATAGGATATTAGAACCTGCAGGAATATATTTTATAAAAATTAGATATAGAAATTATAAAGAAAATATAAAAAGAGGGAATTGACAAATGGAAAAAAAGGACTATAATGACAACTATTCAAGAGTTAGACATTCAAATGCGAAGAACAGGACAATGCTTTTCTGAGTATCTACGCATGGCAGAGAGCTTTCGGTTGGTGAGAGAAAGCAGCGCGACAGAAAAGATATCACCTGCAAGCAGTCTGTATGAAAACAGGAAACTGTAAGTAAGACAGACCGGGGTCCCGCCGTTAAAAGGGAGCGTATTCGTCCGGACAGAGAGTCGGAGGATAGGACAGAGTGGTCGGTGCAAACCGGCAATAAGAAGTGGTAACGCGGAGTTTGGAACTTCGTCTTCTTGGTGAGTATCCATTTGGGGTATTCGGGAAGATGGGGTTCTTTTTTTACTGTGAAAGTATCGCCAAGCGGCAGTTGTGAGAGTGCCGTAGGCACGGAACAACTGACTTTCAATTGGTGACGATCCGCTTATAGAAAATGGCAGTTGGATGTTTTACATTGAATTAACAACAGACAATAGATCACAGATTACATGAGAGGAGAGTAAAGATTATGAATACACTTGTAATTGTTTTGATCGCAGCTGTATGCCTCTTTGCAGGCTACACATTATATGGCCGCTGGCTGGCTAATAAATGGGGCATTGATCCTAAGGCCAAGACACCGGCAGTTGCTATGGAAGACGGACAGGACTACGTTCCTACAGACGGCTGGACCGTTTTCGCACATCAGTTTTCATCCATCGCAGGCGCAGGCCCTGTAACCGGTGCCATCCAGGCAGCAGCATTTGGCTGGCTTCCAGTTCTGTTATGGGTCATCATCGGTGGTATCTTCTTCGGCGCTGTTACAGACTTTGGTGCTCTGTATGCCAGTGTTAAGAACGAAGGAAAGTCCATGGGACTTCTGATCGAAAAGTACATCGGAAAGACCGGACGTAAGCTGTTCTTATTATTCTGCTGGCTGTTTACACTGATCGTTATCGCAGCATTTGCCGACATGGTAGCAGGTACATTTAACGCGTATACCGTAAAGGACGGTGTAACAGAACTGTCCGCAGCAGCACAGACAAACGGCGCAGCCGGTTCCATTTCCCTGCTGTTCATCGTATTTGCAATGGTATTTGGCGTAATGCAGAAGCATTTACATCTTACAGGTTGGAAAGAAACAGTTGCCGGACTTGCCTGCACCGTTGCAGCACTGGCAATCGGTATGGCTTTCCCGTTAGTAGCCGGAAAAGATACCTGGTCTTATCTGACCTTTGCTTATATCTTTATGGCAGCTGTAATGCCAATGTGGCTTTTAATGCAGCCTCGTGATTACATGACAACTTTCATGTTTGCAGGAATGATCATCGGTGCTGTTGTAGGTCTGTTAGTAGCTCATCCAACCATGAACCTTCCGGTTTATACTGGATTTAAGAATGCAAAAATGGGAGATATGTTCCCAATCCTGTTTGTAACTGTTGCATGTGGTGCTGTTTCCGGTTTCCACAGCCTGGTTTCCTCCGGTACCTCTTCCAAGACCGTTTCCAATGAAAAGGATATGTTAAAAGTTGGATACGGTGCAATGGTACTGGAAAGCTTATTAGCTGTTCTGGCTCTCTGCGTAGCAGGTGCTGCTGCAGCTGCTGACGGAACTGCTGCAACAGGAACCCCATTCCAGATCTTCTCTGCAGGTGTTGCAGGTTTCCTGGAAATGTTTGGTATCCCGGTTTATGTAGCACAGTGCTTTATGACCATGTGTGTATCTGCTCTGGCTCTTACAAGCCTTGACTCTGTAGCACGTATCGGACGTATGTCTTTCCAGGAACTGTTCAGTGTAGATGATATGGAACATGCAGAAGGCTGGAGAAAGTTATTCTGCAACAAGTATTTCTCAACTGTTATCACTCTGGCATGTGGCTTTATCTTAACAAAGATTGGATATTCCAACATCTGGCCTCTGTTCGGAAGCGCAAACCAGCTGTTAAGCGCACTGGTTCTGATCACTCTGTGCGTATTCTTAAAAGTAACCGGAAGAGAGAACAAGACTCTGTTCCCACCACTGATCATCATGCTCTGCGTAACCTTTACTGCACTGGTTGAAAGAACCATTGCCCTGGTAAATGCATTTGGCGCAGGAACTGCTGTATTTATGGTAGAGGGACTGCAGCTGATCATTGCCATCCTGTTAATGGTCCTTGGTGTGATCATTGTATACACATCTGGTAAGGAACTGTTTAATAAGAAAGCTGAAGTAAAGCACAGCAAGGAAGGTAAGCTTGCATAAGCTGGTTCAGGAATAAAAAGGGTTTTGGATTAAGATATGAAATAAAAAATGGCGGATATGGGATTTGAACTCTCATATCTGCCATTTTTTGTTGTCATGTGTCTGTTAAGATTTTGTGTTATCTGGCCCAGCCGTAGGAGCATTTTACAGCACGGTCCCAGCCGGATATCATTTCTTCCCGTTTTTCGTCCGGGATGTCCGGGGTAAATGTTTTATCAATTTCCCAGTTTTTTACAACTTCTTCTTTATCTTTCCAGTATCCCACAGCCAGTCCCGCAAGATAAGCAGCGCCCATAGCTGTGGTTTCCACGCATTTGGGGCGTTTTACAGTAAGATTTAAGATATCGGACTGGGTCTGCATGAGATAGTTGTTGGCACTGGCACCTCCGTCTACTTTTAAGGAGGTCAGATCTATGCCGGAGTCTGCTTTCATGGCCTTTAAAACGTCATTGGTCTGGTAGCAAAGGGAATCCAAGGTGGCACGGATGATGTGGTATTTATTTACACCTCTGGTGATGCCGGTGATGGTTCCCCTGGCATACTGATCCCAGTGAGGCGCGCCCAGACCGGTAAAGGCGGGAACTACATAGCAGCCGTTCGTATCAGGAACTTTGGTTGCCATGTATTCGGAGTCAGCAGCAGAGTCGATAAGGCGCATTTCGTCACGGAGCCACTGGATGGCAGCTCCGGCAACAAAAATAGAACCTTCCAGGGCATAGGTTACTTTGCCGTCCATGCCCCAGGCAATGGTGGTTACCAGGCCATTTTTGGAAAAGACAGGTGCATTTCCTGTATTCATCAGCATAAAGCAGCCGGTGCCATAGGTATTTTTCACATCCCCCGCTTCAAAACAGGTCTGGCCGAATAAGGCGGCCTGCTGGTCCCCGGCTGCACCACTGATCGGGATGGGACCACCAAAGAACTGGGAGTCTGTTTCTCCGTAAACGCAGCTGGATGGCATAACTTTTGGCAGCATACATTTTGGGATATTTAATTCTTTTAAGATGTCCTCATCCCACTGCAGAGAGTTGATATTAAAAAGCATGGTGCGGGAGGCATTGGAATAGTCGGTCACATGGATACGGCCCTTTGTCAGCTTCCAGATCAGCCATGTTTCCACCGTTCCAAAGAGAAGTTCCCCTTTTTGGGCCCGTTCTCTGGCGCCTTCTACATGATCCAGGATCCATTTTAACTTGGTGCCGGAAAAATAGGCATCGATCACAAGGCCGGTTTTTTGGCGGAAAGTATCTGTAAGGCCTTTGGCTTTCAGAGAGTCACAATAATCAGAGGTCCTGCGGCACTGCCATACAATCGCGTGGAATATGGGTTCTCCTGTATGCCTGTCCCATACGATCGTGGTCTCTCGCTGATTGGTAATGCCGATGGCGGCAATGTCTGCTGCTGACGCGCTGATTTTTGACATTGCTTCCACAGCAACGCCTAACTGGGTGGACCAGATCTCATTTGCATCATGTTCCACCCAGCCGGGTTTTGGAAAATACTGGGTAAATTCTTTCTGGGCAAGGCTGCAGATCTCCCCTTTTTTATTAAACAGGATACAGCGGCTGCTGGTAGTCCCCGCATCCAGTGCCATGATATAGTCTGCCATGTTTCTCCTCCTGTAGATAATGTTTTCCAAAATTTGTTTTAAATTTTATTTTAATATCATTTTACCATAGCAGCAATGGGTTCACAAGCATGGTCTGGACGTTGACATTTTTATAAGAAAAAGCCTATAATATGAGGATAAGTACATGATATGTACAGGACACTGGTAAGTGCATCAAACATAAGGAGGATGATCCATATGGCATTTTTAGATCAGATCAGTAAAAATCTTGCAGGTTACGGAAAAGAAGCTGCAAAAAAGGCGAAAGATACAGCTGAGATCTTTCAGTTAAAAGCTGAGATCCGCGGAGAAAAACAGAAGATCAATGAGCTGTATGCAGCTATTGGTGCTGTGTATTTTAAAAATCACAGAGACGAGTCTGAGGATGAGTACAAAATGTTCTTCCCTGAGATCGAAAACGCAATGGAGCACATTGCAGAACTGGAAGAAAAGTTAAAACAGCTGGATAATACAGAAAAATGCCCCTGCTGTAATGCACTGGTAAGAAAAGGGGACGCTTTCTGCAGCAAATGTGGAGCAGCTCTTCATCAGGAAGAGGAGACAGCAGAGAAAGATAATGCAGATGTTGTAACTGAGGATGATTTTGTCCCGGAAGAGGCTGCAGAAGAGCCGGTAAAAGACCAGAAAGAAGACTTGGTGGAAGAGTCAGGTGAAATGACTGAAAATACGACAGAAGAAGAGACAAAGCAGGAAGAGGAGCCGGTTTCAGAGCCGGAAGAATGAAGCATGAGAGAAAAAAAGACAGGGCTGGTGCTTGAAGGCGGCGGCATGAGAGGTATTTATACAGCAGGAGTTCTGGATGTGTTTATGGAAAACGGCATTACCTTTGATGGTGTGATCGGTGTATCCGCAGGTGCGATCCATGGATGTTCCTTTGTATCCGGACAGAAAGGCAGAAGTATCCGGTATTACATGAAGTATTGCCGCAACTGGCAGTTTATGAGCTTTCGCAGCCTTCTTTTAACTGGTAACATTGCAGGAGAGAAATTCTGCTATCACACACTGCCTGAAAAGCTGGATCCATATGATTATGAGGCATTTAAGAAAAGCCCTACAAAATTTTATGTAGGCTGCAGCAATGTGGAGACTGGAAAGGCAGAGTATCTTCCTATTACAGATATGAAGGAGCAGATCGACCGGATGAGAGCTTCCGCTTCCTTACCCCTTGTGTCTAAGATCGTAAAGACAGCAGGATTGAAGCTGTTGGATGGCGGCTGTACAGACAGTATCCCGGTTAAGGCTTTTGCGAAAATGGGATATACAAAGGATGTTGTAGTTCTGACCCGTCATAAAGGCTACCGGAAAGAAATAGAAGGTACTGGTCTGACAAAACTTGTATACAGAAAATATCCGGAATTTGTAAAAGCTGTATACAGACGTCCAAGTGTGTATAATCATACACTGGATGAAATCGAAAAATGGGAAGAAGAAGGAAAAATCTTTGTGATCCGGCCAAGCGTTCCTTTAACCATCGGACGGATGGAGGCAGACCCGAAGAAGATTAAAGAAGTTTATGAGCTGGGGCGTGATGATGCCAGGAGACAGATCGAAGATATGAAGGTTTTTTTAGGAATTGAATAATTGGAATAATGTTTGGACTTAAATGATCTGGGCTTTTAAGCAGGGCGGCTGAATTTCTCAGCCGCCATTTTTCATGTACTAGGAAATTCCGTTGGAACTCCCTAGTACACAAAAAGGCACATTCTTATTTATACCTGTCTATGCAGATCTGTACTGGAAAGTGCTCGGTCATACCGGGAGAGGCATGAGAGTATATGGGCTAATTGCATCCACCGCATCCGCCATCAGGACCGCCACAGCCACCATCGCGACCACCGCCACAACCACTGCCGCCGCAACCGCCGCCAGGACCGCCGCAACCGCCGCCATCACGACTACCACCGCATCCACCGCCGCAGCCGCCGCGGTTCCACAGTGCATCATTGTAGCCCTGCCAGTATCCCTGGCGGAAGCCTTCACGGAAGGAATTTCTTCCACCGCATCCGTTGTTATTACAACGTCCGCATCCACCGCCACAGCCGTTGTTCCAGCCATTGCATCCATTATTCCAACGATTATTACATCCAAACCAACACATAGATCTACGCTCCTTTTCGTTGTTGAGTTGTTGACCATTTGCTAAACGAAGGAAAGAAGCACCGGTAAGTGCTGTCTTTGATACGTTTGTACTATAAGATATGGGACAGAGGGACAATGTGTGCAGATACGGGAAGGGAAAATGGAGTGCGGGAAAGAATAAGGGAACGTAAGAAAGGACAGCAGCCGTTGTAACAGCTATTAACCGGGCTACATAAATTAATAGGGAAAAGAAAAGGAGCTATTGATTTATATGGAGTCATATACAGATATGAAATATAGTGACTGCGGCTGCAGTGGCCGGTGCCGCAAGGTATCCGGTAACCGGAACCAGTCTGTACGAAGCTGTCTGGATCCGGCGATGCAGGCAGGAAGCGGAGTCAGGTATCCACAGATGGGGAACCAGATGAATGACGGGATGCCCCAGATGATACCGGAAACTGGAAATAATTGGGAAAATAACGGAAATTTCGGCTGGAACCGCATGCCGGGGCTGGAGGGCAATGCCTTCTGTCCGGGAAGTATGCCGGGGATGTTAGAAAAAGATTATCCTTTGGCAATGGCCTATGTACCATGGCAGCAGTGGCAGACGCCTTATGGACCAGAGCGTGGCTTAGCCCAAGGAACCATCTTTTCAGAGCTGGACCTGGCCTTTGATAAAGGGAGGTGCAGCTAGATGATGGGAAACATGAATAACAGTATGAACGGCAGCATGAACAGAATGGGTGGTACTTCAAAAGATGCCCTGCTCATGGCTGTCAATCAGGCAGGTTTTGCGGTAACAGAGGCAAATCTTTATCTGGATACACATCCCTGCGACTCTCAGGCGATTGCTTATCTGAAACAGATGTCCCAGGCATATGCAGATGCAAGAAATGCTTACGAAGCCCAGTATGGTCCCCTTCGTGCTGAAAATGCCAGAGATACAGTCTACTGGTCCTGGACAGACGACCCGTGGCCATGGGAAGGAGGCGGTTATTAATGTGGATCTATGAAAAGAGACTGGAATTTCCTGTAAATATTAAAGAACCAAATGCGAAGATGGCCATGTTTATCATGAGTCAGTATGGAGGTCCCGACGGGGAAATGGGTGCTTCCATGCGTTATCTTTCCCAGCGCTATTCCATGCCATACAAGGAGTGCAAGGCAGTCCTTACAGACATTGGCACGGAAGAGTTGGCCCACTTGGAGATCGTGGCGGCCATCGTCCACCAGCTTACCCGGAATTTAACAGCCGAACAGCTGGTAGAACAGGGCTTTGGTCCTTATTATATTGACCATACTACCGGGATCTGGCCTCAGGCTGCAGGCGGTGTACCGTTTAATGCCTGTGAATTCCAGAGCAAGGGAGATATTATCACCGATCTTCATGAAGATATGGCTGCGGAACAGAAAGCCCGCTCCACATACGACAATATACTCCGTGTAGTCACAGATTATGACGTATGTGAGCCTATCAAATATTTAAGAGAGCGGGAGATCGTTCATTATCAGAGATTCGGTGAAGCCCTGCGCATCACCCAGGAGAAGTTAGACAGCAAGAATTTCTATGCGTTTAATCCGTCTTTTGACAATGGAAAAAGTGTGATCCAGCCGAGAAATTAAGGGGATCACAAAAATCCCGCAGTAAAATCCAACGGTATATAAAAAGCCCGGCAAAACCGGGCTTTTAAACAGAAAAATATTACAGAGTAAGCAATATTCCACCAAGTTTCTCCACATCTTCCTTCTGATGGGTGGAGATCAGAAGGAAACGATCCTGTCTGTATTCCTTTAAAAATTTTATGACCTCATCTTTTGTTCCCTCATCCAGACCTGTAAAGGGTTCATCCATTAAAAGCAGATCCGACCTGGTAAGAAGAGCCCGCAGGATGGCAGTCCGCCGTTTCATACCGCCGCTTAAGGTAGATACCGGCCGGTTTAAACATTCTTCCGGCAGAAGACGGCACATAGCTGTGAGGATCTCATCCCTGGAAATCCCGGAAATTTCAGAAGTATGTTTTTTCTGCACCATCATCACATTTTCCAAAGGGGAAAAAGAAGGACAGAGCCGGTCTTCCTGGAAAACAGCGGAAATGCGCAGAGAACGGGAAGCATCTGTATCAGTTTCAGTCCCGGCTCCGGACCCCACATTCCAGATAATATCCCCTTCATCTGCCTTTTCCAGTCCCATAAGAATACGGAATAAAGTGGTTTTTCCTGTTCCGGAAGGACTCATCAGGCAGTAGGTCTTATACCGGTCTAAAGTCAGATCCACATTTTTTAAGACGGTCAGTGTACCATAAGATTTTGACAGGTTTTTAATTATGATCTGTTCCATATCAGTGACGTACCTTCTTTAATAATGTAAGAAAAACAAACTCAAAAACTGCGCTTATAAGGATAATGGAAAAGGTCCAGGCAAAAAGCCCGGAAGTATCCAGATACAGTTTTGTGTAATATAGTTGCTCGCCAATAGAAGTTTTCGGGATACCGATCACTTCTGCAGCAACTCCTGATTTCCAGCTCATTCCCAGGGCAGTCCTGCAGCTGCTTACCAGATAAGGGTGGACAGCCGGGATGAAGAGGTAGCGCACTTTTTTTAAGAATGGCATGGAAAAGACCTGGGACATTTCCAAAAGCTTTTGATCCATATTTTCAAGTCCTGCCAGCGTAGCGCCATAGATCATGGGAACTACCACCAGAAAAGAGATAAAAACAGACAGATTTTCTGACCCGATCCAGATCAGTGCCAGAATGACAAAGGAAGCCACCGGTACAGATCGGATCATCAACATAGGCGGTTTTAAAAATTCTTTCACCAGGGGAAAGGCCCAACCAAGGCTTCCAAGAAGGATCCCAAGGCAAAAAGCACTTAAAAATCCCAGGCAGATGCGAAGGGAAGAGTGAAACAGGCTCAGCCAGAAATCCCCGTCTTTTAACAGTCCTACCAGCGTCAGTGCCATGTCAAAAGGCCCGGCAAAAATAATATTGTTGTGGATGAAAAGGTCCGCCAGCTGCCAGATCCCGATCCAGATCAGCCAGCAGACCCAGTTTTTTCCATATTTTTTCATCAGATTTTTCATTGAAGCAATAAGAAAAGGATCCTGTAAGTGATTTATGGAAGATAGTAGAAGTCATCAGCCGGTAACTGTCCGCCTACAGATTTTGCATCAGCAGCTTCCAGAACAGATAAATAGCCTGAGAGAGCAGACTTCATTTCCTCACCTGTGATGCATACAATGTTGCAGGCAGGCATAGCTTTTTTCGCAATGGGTGCCTTTTCAACGATGCCCAGTGCAGCTACCATTTCAGCAGCTTCATCCAGATGTTCGCTTGTATAGGCAGCAGATGCCTTGTGATCTTCGATGAACAGTTTCACTGCCTCTTCATTTTCCTTTAAGAAGTCGCTGCGCACAATGGTAACACCTGTAACTAACTGGCTTCCATTTTCCTTATTTAAAAGGTTCCACTGTTCGGTCAGGTCAAGAACCGGCTTTAAAGCTTCGTTCTGGATGCAGGCAGCAGTTGCAAAAGGCTGAGGAAGAACGCCTACTGCAGAAGAATCTTCTTTTAATACGGAAGCAACCTCTGTGGCCTCAGACTTAAATTCCAGAGTAACATCCCCGTCAGCAAGGCCATTTTCAGAAAGGAGATAATTCATTACATATTCCGGGGTAGTTCCTTTTCCGGTCATGTAAACGGTCTTTCCTTTCAGGTCTTCCATAGAAGAAATGGAATCATCAGAGGCAACTACATAGAGAACGCCCAAGGTATTGATGTCGATCACATTTACATTACCCTGGGTCTTTGTATACAGGATACTTGCAACATTGGCAGGGACTAAAACAATATCCAGATCTCCACTTGCAATGGAACCTACCAGTTCATCTGCTTTTCCTGCCATGGTAAAGGTATAGTCATTTTCTGTCTCGCCTTTTTCAGCGCGATCCATCAGTTCAGCCAGTCCCATAGAGGTAGGTCCTTTTAAAGAGCCAATGCGGATCGCAGTACCTGAACCGGCTGCGTCAGAAGTCTCAGTTTCTTCCTTTTCAGTTTCAGATTCTGCCTGTGAGCTTTCAGCCTCTGTGCTCTGTGCTTCTGTTTCTTTTACAGTCTCGCTTTCAGCAGAAGCAGCAGTATTTTCCTTATTTCCTGCACAGCCGCCTAACACTAAAGTGCCTGCAAGAGCAGCCGCCAGCAATTTCATTGTTTTTTTCATAATAAATTATTCCTTCCTAAATAATATAGTAATAGACTTATCTTACCATAAAAATTCCTTGCTGTGGTGGTTAAGTGCTGTTAAAATGGATTTGTTGAGAAAAATAGATAGAAGAAAGGTAAATTATGGGAAAATTATACGGAATTGGAGTAGGACCGGGAGATCCGGAACTGCTTACATTAAAAGCATATAAGATCCTTAACCAGGCAGATGTGATCTTCTGTCCGGAAAAGAAAAAAGGAGCAGGTGGTTTTGCCTTTGATATTATAAAGGAACATATAAAAGACAGTAAAGCCCAGATCGTAAATCTGGAGTATCCTATGCATTATAAAGGGGACGAGCTGAAAAAAATGTGGGAAGAAAACGGACGCCTGATCTCTGAATATTTAAAAGGAGATAAAACAGGAGCTTTTATCACTTTAGGCGATCCCTCTGTATACAGTACCTTTATGTATACCCTTCCTTATATAGAAGCTTTTGGCACAGAGACAGAGGTAGTTCCGGGAATTCCGTCCTTCTGTGCAGCAGCGGCTATTTCAAAAATCCCTCTTACTGCCTGGGATGAAGATCTGGTGATCGCACCGGTCCGGAAAAATAATGCAGCGGATCTGGAGAAGCTTCTTACAGAACATGAGAATGTAGTGCTTATGAAGCCTTCCACAGACAGTGAAGCCCTGGTTTCTGCTATTCAGGCAAGTGGAAGGGAAAATTCTTTTGTACTGGTAGAAAAGGCGGGAACCAAAGAGCAGCGTCTGATCCGGGAGTATCAGACCTTAAAAGAGGAGCCGGTTCCCTATCTGTCTCTGATGATCCTTAAGTCTCAGAAGCAGTAAGCTGTATTTTTTTTCTGTATTCCCCGGGAAGACAGTCGTAGCGCTTTAAAAAGGATTTTGCAAAGGCACGGCTGTTGGGAAAACCATTATTAATGGCAATGTCATTTAAACTGCGGTCTGTGTGTAGCATTTCACGGAATGCATATTCGGTGCGCAGGTTTAAAAGATAGGTTTTGTAACTGATCCCTGCATAGAGGCGGAACATGCGGGATAAATAGTTGGGTGAGAAGCCGAATGTTTCAGCTACACTTTCCAAAGTGATCGGCTGATCATAGTGTTTCTTCATATAAGAAGTAATCTGGGAGAGACGGTCTAAGTGCCGTTTTTGCCGCAGATTTCCCTCATCTGCCTCTGTTTTCATAAATTCCGTTGCCATTTGGTATAAAAGTTCATAGAAGAGGCTTTGCATTTTTAAAAGATAGGCCTTTTCTTTTTTTGTATATACATGATACATTTTTTCAATAAGAACAGCCAGCGCGCGGTTTTTCTCCTGGGACTGGCTTACAAATATGGCATAGTCCTCTTTTCCCATATAAGGGGTAAAATAAGAAACCGGGATCTGGAGCACCAGGGTCAGATTGGGTTTTGGCGCTTCAATGGAGTGGATCTCATTGGAATTGACAATGATCAGTTCCCCGGCACTTAAGGGCTGGGACTGGTTGTTAATGTAAAATTTCAGTTCCCCTTCCAGCACCAGGAAGATCTCCACAGACTGGTGCCAGTGGTTGGCGCGGCGGTAATTGCCGTTTTTTCCTTCAAAAATGAAAAATTTACAGGGCAGGTCTTCGTTTGGAACGACCATTTCATATTTAAAATCCATCCTGTAGCTTCCTTTCCGTAAAAATTCCAGGTGTACATAAGGCTTAAAAAGCCGGTCAGAACACGCAGATCCTGCAATAAAGTATACCATATGATAAGAATGATGTAAAAGGATAAGAAAGTGCTATTATAAAGATAAGAACTGCTCTGGAATGACGGTTTAGGATAAGTTATAATCATTTTAGAATATGTTTGGCAGGAATGGCTGTCATAAGAGGAGAAGGGAGAATATCATGAATTATCTCTTGGGAATAGATGTGGGAACTTCCGCAACAAAGACGGTCCTGTTTGATGAAAAGGGAACCGTGATCGCTTCTGCTTCACAGGAATATCCAATGTATCAGCCGGAAAATGGCTGGGCAGAGCAGAAGCCCGAGGACTGGAGAGATGCAGTTCTTAAGACCATAAAGGAAGTTGTTTCACAGTCAGGTGTAGACAAAGACGCAGTAAAGGGAATTGGTATTTCCGGACAGATGCATGGCCTGGTCATGTTAGATGAGGCCGGAGAGGTGATCCGTCCTTCTATTATCTGGTGCGACCAGAGAACAGGCGCAGAAGTAGAGGACATGTTAAAGATCATGCCAAGGGAAGAATGGATCCGTATCACAGCTAACCCGCCACTGACAGGCTGGACTGCAGCAAAGATCCTCTGGGTACGGAAAAATGAGCCGGAAAATTATAACCGCTGCCGTCATATCTTACTGCCGAAGGATTACATCCGCTACATACTTACCGGTGTATTTGCAACTGAAGTTTCTGATGCAAGCGGTATGCAGCTTTTAGACGTTCCGGGCCGCTGCTGGTCTGATGAAGTGCTGAAAGCATTAAATATTGACAAGAACCTTTTAGGAAAGGTACATGAGTCCTGCGAAGCAACAGGAACACTGCTTCCGGATGTAGCAAAGGAATTAGGCCTTTCTGAAAAATGTATCGTAGCCGGCGGTGCCGGTGATAATGCTGCAGCTGCAGTGGGAACCGGTGTTGTAAAAGACGGAACTGCCTTTACTACCATTGGTACTTCCGGTGTTGTATTTGCACATACCAGCAAGCCTGCCATTGATCCGAAGGGAAGGATCCATACCTGCTGCTGCGCAGTACCGGGTGCATGGCATATGATGGGTGTGACCCAGGCTGCAGGACTTTCCTTAAAATGGTTTAAAGACCAGTTCTGCCAGGATTATGTAAAAGAGGCAGAGGCCAAGGGAGTAGATGTATATGACCAGATCAATCAGGATGTTGCGTCTGTAGCACCTGGAAGTGACCGTCTGCTGTATCTTCCTTATTTAATGGGAGAAAGGACCCCGCATCTGGATCCGGACTGCAGAGGCGTATTTTTCGGTCTGTCTGCGATCCACACAAGAAAGCATCTGCTGCGGGCTGTAATGGAAGGCGTTGCTTATTCTCTCTGCGACTGCAATGAGATCCTTCAGGAAATGGGCGTTAAGGTTGACTGTATGAAAGCCTGCGGAGGCGGCGGAAAGAGCCCTGTATGGCGCCAGATGTTAGCGGATCTGTACAACTGCTCCGTAGAGCGTGTGGTACAGGATGAAGGTCCGGCACTTGGCGTTGCCATTTTAGCAGGAGTTGCCTGCGGTCTTTATGAAAGTGTGGAAAAAGCATGTGACCAGTTGATCACACGCAGGGACAGCACAGAGCCAAAGGCAGAAGATGTGGCTGTTTATGAAAAATATCACAGACTGTATCAGAAATTGTATACAAGCCTGAAAAATGATTATAAGGAGCTGGCAGAATTATCATGATCAAACAGATAAGTGTAATGGAGCCGGAATTTAAAAAGTACGGCAAGGTCATCGGAGGTTATGACCTGAAAGAAATTTTACAGAAAATGGAAGAAACTCCATGCCCGGATGATGTAGTATATGTGGCTTCTGTAAAGGAACTGGAAGATTTAAAGATCGCAGAAGAACTGGCAGACGGTGTTTACGGACAGATGCCGATCCAGATCGGTTACTGCAACGGACACAACCGTAAATTAAATGCGTTAGAGTATCACAGAGACTCTGAGATCAATATTGCAGTCAGCGATATGGTACTGCTTTTAGCAAAAGAAGAGGAAGTAGAGGATGACTATACATTAGATACCTCTAAGGTAAAAGCATTTTTCGTTCCTGCAGGCACCATGATCGAAGTGTATGCAACGACTCTTCACTATGCGCCATGCCAGACCTCTGATAAAGGTTTCCGCTGTGTAGTTGTCCTTCCAGAGGGAACTAACGGGGAGTTAAGCCACAAGCCGGAAAATAAGAGCGGCGAAGAGAAACTTTTGGCAGCTGTCAATAAGTGGCTCATCGGTCATGCAGAAGGCGGACTTCCGGAAGGCAGCTTTATCGGACTGAAAGGTGAAAATACAGAAGTTTAGAGCATAAAAAAGTATAAATAAGGGCTGTGGTGGAACAGCCCTGTAAATATGGAGGAAAAAAACATGTTTGAGAATATCCCGAAAGTAAAAGTTGGTATCGTTGCAGTCAGCCGTGACTGTTTCCCGGAGTCTTTATCTGTAAACCGCAGAAAAGCCCTGGTAGACGCTTACAAGGCAAAATATGATCCAGAGGATATTTATGAGTGCCCAGTCTGTATCGTAGAGAGCGAGATCCACATGGTACAGGCCTTAGAAGATATTAAGAAAGAGGGATGCAACGCTTTAGTTGTTTACCTTGGAAACTTCGGACCTGAAATTTCTGAGACCCTTCTTGCAAAGCACTTTGACGGACCGAAAATGTTTGTTGCAGCAGCTGAAGAGACCGGAAACAACCTGGTATCCGGCAGAGGCGATGCATACTGCGGTATGTTAAATGCAAGCTATAACTTACAGCTGAGAAATATCAAGGCTTATATCCCGGAATATCCGGTAGGAACCGCTGCAGAGTGTGCAGATATGATCCATGATTTCCTGCCAATCGCAAGAACTGTGATCGGTTTGTCTGATCTGAAGATCATCAGCTTTGGCCCAAGACCATTAAACTTCTTAGCATGCAACGCTCCTATCAAGCAGCTGTACAACCTGGGTGTAGAGATTGAAGAAAACTCTGAGTTGGACCTGTTTGAGGCATTTAATAAGCATGCAGGTGATCCAAGAATTGCAGAAGTAGCAGCAGACATGGAAGCAGAGTTAGGAGCAGGCAATAAGAAGCCGGAGATCCTTGCAAAGCTGGCTCAGTATGAGATTACTCTGTTAGACTGGATCCGTGACCACAGAGGCTACCGCAAGTATGTTGCGATCGCAGGAAAATGCTGGCCTGCATTCCAGACCCAGTTTGGCTTTGTTCCATGCTATGTAAACAGCCGTCTGACTGGCCGTGGCATCCCGGTATCCTGTGAAGTAGATATTTACGGTGCATTAAGTGAATTTATCGGAACCTGCATCAGCCAGGATGCAGTAACCCTTCTGGATATCAACAACTCTGTACCGGAAGATCTGTACAATGAGGACATTAAGGACAAGTTTAACTATGACTTAAAGGAAACCTTCATGGGCTTCCACTGCGGAAATACCAACTCCAAGAAGCTGGCATTCTGTGAAATGAAGTATCAGTTCATCATGGCACGTTCTCTGCCGGAAGAAGTTACACAGGGAACTCTGGAAGGCGATATCATGCCGGGTGATATTACGTTTTATCGTTTACAGAGTACAGCTGACAACATTCTGCGCGCTTATGTAGCACAGGGCGAGGTACTGCCAGTGGCAACCCGGTCCTTTGGTTCCATCGGTATCTTTGCAATTCCTCAGATGGGCCGCTTCTACCGTCATGTGCTGATCGAAAAGGGCTTTCCACATCACGGAGCTGTTGCTTTCGGTCACTTTGGAAAGAGCCTGTATGAGGTATTTAAGTACATCGGTGTAGATGTAGAGGAGATCGGCTTTAATCAGCCGGCTGGAATGCTGTACAAGACAGAAAATCCATTTGCATAATTTCACATAAAAATTTATCCCCTTTCTGTGGCGGTTCTGTTACAGAGAGGGGATTTTTTGCGTTGCAGGAAACTTTGCAGTACATTTGTGATACCGGTGTCACACTTGCATCAGGGCGGTTGTTCGGCTATACTAGCTGTAAATTATGATGTTGGGGTCAAAAGGTATTTTGCCCCCTCTGATACCGAATTGCTACGTGCTTTGCACTCTCGCAATTCTAAAAACATTCGTAATTCGCTCATTTTTCTTCAAAAAATGGCTACTTACTCATGTTTTTTGCGGGTCCCAAGTTCAAAAATCCTTCTGCAAGCAAGCTTGCGTCGGATTTCCGACCTTTTGACCTGACCCTGGTATCAAATTATGTGATTATTTACAAACGTATGAGGTTACTACCATGAAATATCAGATAAAGGACGGCACCGTTACCTTAGGCGGTGAAACCATATTATCCCATATCGATTTTGAGATACAGGGAAACCAGAAAATTGCAGTAGTGGGAAGAAATGGCGCGGGAAAGACTACATTACTGCGTCTGATCGCAGGGGAGCTGAGTCTGGACCGGGATGACAGGCGCCAGGGACCGGGGATCACAGCTTCCAGGCAGCTGACAGTGGAAATGTTAGGACAGCAGGCACTGGCAGGGGAAGAAAGGACCGTAGAAGAGCTGGTGATGTTAAACTGCCCTGCAAAGGGACCTTTTGACAGGGAACGTTTTGAATATGAGCGGGAATATGACACCCTTTTTACAGGCCTGGGATTTCAGAAAGAAGATAAAAAACGTTCTGTAGCAGCTTTTTCCGGAGGTCAGAAGACCAAGATCGCCCTGATCCAGCTTCTTCTTAAAAAGCCGGATCTGCTGCTTCTTGATGAGCCCACTAATCATCTGGATATGGAAACAGCCAGCTGGTTGGAAGGTTATTTAAGGCAGTATCCGGGGGCTGTGGTCATGGTCAGCCACGACCGTTTCTTTATGGACCGGACTGCAGATATCGTATATGAACTGGAACAGGGAAAATTGACCCGTTATCCGGGAAATTATACGAATTACCGGGAACAGAAGCGAAAAAACTATGAGATCCAGATGAAATCCTATCTGCGCCAGCAGGAGGAGATCGAGCGTCAGGAAGAACTGATCAAACGGTTTAAAAATAAGCCTTCCAAGGCTGCATTTGCCCGTTCCAGAAAGAAAATATTAGAACGGATGCATCCGGTGGAAAAGCCAAGGGAGGATATGGCCCATATTTTTACAGGGACTATTACCCCGCTGATCCCAGGAAGCAAATGGGTCTTTGAGGCAGAACATTTAAAGATCGGCTATGACAAACATCCATTACTGGAACTGAGCCTGCGTATCCGGAAAGGACAGAAGATTGGTATTTTAGGTGTAAATGGTTCCGGCAAGACTACTTTTTTAAAGACAGTAGCCGGATTTTTACCTGCTGTAGCCGGGGACTGTGCATTGGGAAATAATATTACTATCGGCTATTTTGACCAGTATTCCGCTGCGATCCAGTCAGAAAAAACAGTAGTAGAACATTTTTCAGATTTGTTTCCGTCCCTGACGGACAAGGAAGTGCGGACGATTTTAGGGGCCTATCTTTTTAAAGGAAAGGACGGGGCAAAACGGGTGGATGATCTGTCCGGAGGTGAAAAAGCAAGGCTGGTGCTGGCAGAACTGCTGCAAAGCCGGCCAAACTTCCTGATCTTAGATGAGCCTACCAACCATATGGATATCCAGGCGAAAGAGACCTTAGAGTCCGCCTTTCAGGCTTATGAAGGCACCATCCTTTTTGTATCCCATGACCGGTATTTTATCCGTCAGGTGGCAAAGTCTGTGCTTATTTTTGAAAATAATGCTGCTTTTTATTATCCCTTTGGATATGAACATTATCTGGAACGGAAAGAAAAAGAAGCTTCCGGAGAGCCATTGGCAGCCAGGATAAAGGCAGAAGAGCAGGCGCTGATCGAAGGCTTAAAAGCAGTGCCAAGGGCAGAGCGTCACAGGCTGCGGGAGATCCCGGAGGAAGAGGCCTACGACCAGTGGAGACTGCGGCTGGCAGCAGAGGCGATAGAGAATGCTGCAGAGCAGACGGAAGAGATCTGGCAGCAGATTTTGGAAAAAAATGGAAAAAGAGAAGAATGGGAGCTGGAGCACTGGGATCAGTGGTTAAATGAAATTGCTGATAAGAACGAGGATGCGGCTTGTGGTGAAAAGCAGGAAAAACAGGCAGAAGAGGAACTTTCTGCTTTCACAGAGCAATACGAAAATGCCCAGTCTGCCTGGACCGATGCCTGTCTTTTCTGGTATGACATCTGGTGTGAGGCTCATCCGGAACCAGTCATGGATCCTGGAACATCAGACACAGATGGATCTGTTCCGCAAGATACAGAGTCGTCCAAAACGGACGGCTCCGAAATATAAGTTTGATTTACTGCGTGTTCACCAGCCCCCCCAGTTCTGTGATCTCACAGCCGCCACGGGTCCTGTGAACTTTGATATATCCGGCACTGGCCAGTCGCTGCAGGCTGGTGCGGATATTGGCTTCAGAAAGCTGGATCCCTTCTTCTTTCAGCCTGCTGCACAGGAAAGAACGTCCGCTGCGGGGATTGGCAGCAATAAGGGACAGGATCCGGTGTTCCGTTATATCTAACTGCTGTTCATGCTTTCGGATCTGGTTTAAAATGTATCCCGGCAGGTCGCTTAATGACAAAGGTTCTCTGTGATAGATACAGGAAAAGTAGGTACAAACATTTTTAAGCTCCAGCACATTTCCCGGCCAGTCATACTGGTTTAAGAAGGTTAATACCGGTTCTGTCAGCAGTTCACGGGAAGAAAGCCCCGGTTCATGGAAAGAGCGTTTCAGGAAGGTTTCCAACAGCAGGGGGATATCATTTCGCCTCTGCCTTAAAGGAATGGTATATAAAGATACGGTACTTAAAAGGAAAAACAGTTCATCCAGGAATTTCCCTTCCAGTACACGGGAGTACAGATCACTGACAGAGGTAACGATCAGACGCAGGTCCAGGGGCTGGGGGGAGCAATTATTCCCCAGCGGGATAAAAAAGCCATTTTTTAAGATACTTAAAAGAAGGCGCTGCAGTTCTGAATCTGCATACTGAAGATTATTGATCAGCAGTGTACCGCCTTTTGCAGCTTCCAGTACACCGATTTTTTTACGGACACCATTTTCCTGCTGTTCACAGCTGCCAATGAGGGCTGCTTCAGCGGACTCTGACTTCAGGGAAGAAATATTTAAGGAAATAAATGGTCCGTCGTGACGGCGGGAATTTAAATGGATGGCCTGGGCCAAAAGTTCCTTTTCTGTGCCGCTTTCCCCTTCTATAATAATAGGAAAATCATTGACAGATACTCTTCGTGCTGTGTCTAACATATGCAGCTGCAGCGGGTTTACAGTAGAAAAGTAACTGAAATCGCATAATTTCGTAATACGGGTAGGAAACTGATCATCCTGGAGCGGGTTTGTATGGATCAGGCGCACCTGACGGCTGTCTGCAATGCTGAAGTCCTGAAACCACATGCGGAAAGCTTCCTCTCCATTGTGTACTGCAATTCCGTCATTCTGGCTGGGATAATCGTAAATAATCCCAGCCTCTTTTAACAATCTTGAAAAATCTTTTTCCTGAATATCCCGTTCTTTGATCCCGGTCATTTGCAGAAAAAGGGAATTACACAGCTCTATTTTGCCGGACTGGTTTAGCAGGCACAGGCCTTCTGAGGCATTCTCCAAAATTCCCCGGGTGATCTCTTTCATATCCAGAGCCTGGCTTAACTGCTGGTTGGAAAGTTTCTGTATCTGGATAATATGGTTTAAGTAATTTTTTGTAACCTCATCAGCCAGACTGGCGGGAAGTTTAAATACGGCGATCAGTTCATTGATGGTGGAAATGTCTACAATACGGTTGCCGATATCTACTACCTGGCGGATAAAAGAAGGGACTAAGTGTACCTCTCCGGGAGTTACGCAATACTGGATATCTTTCCGCACCTCTTCAATCCCCGGAAGATAGGGAAGAAAATGATACTGGGAAAAGCCATATTCTTTTAACTGGTCCATGATCTCATAGGTGGTGTCCACTGTATCATTGACAAGGTATACAAAAGATCCCGGCGGAATCTGAAGGATGCGCTGGAGATAAGTGTGATTAAATGTACGCATACATACAAGCTGTTTTACAGAATCCGGAATGGAAAAAGGCATCTGCTCTTTTAATTCACCTGCTGTATACAGGATACAGCCTGCATCTTCCATATCTTCTGGCGTCAGGTCAGCAATTCTGGTAGACACAATGGTGAGGTATTGTCCAAAAAGGGAAGAAAGGTAAGAGGCGATCCCTACTTTTGCCACCGGATTCCGGGTAAGGATCAATAGTTTGTGCTTCATGTAAGTAATCCTCCTTATTAGGTTGATTATATATCAATAAAACAAATAAAACAACCTAAATACAATAAAAAATTAATTTTAGTAAAAAAAGTGTTGTATTTTCTGTACGGACATTTGACAGCGATATAAAGAATCGTATAAAATGGTCACTAAAGCAAGGGCGCTTTGAAAACAGTCAGGGAACTGTGCATGCGAGAAGTGTGCCCTGCTTTTTCTATATAGTCTTTCAGTGAGGAAGGCTGGCGGAAAAAGTAAGTAAGATAGAGGAGGATATGAAAAATGAAGAAAAGAGCTTTATTAGTAGCACTTGCAGCAGCAATGGCAGCAAGCCTTGCAGGCTGCGGCGGATCTTCTGCATCCAGCACTACAGCAGCAGCTGGCAGCGCAGCGGAAGGCAGTGAAGCAGCAGGAGAGACTGCAGCAGACGCTTCTGGAAAGGACAGCCTGGTTATTGTTACATCATCTGATGTACTGTCTATGGACCCATACAGATATGATGAGGGACCTACAAACCAGATCATGCTTCATATCTATGAGGCAATGGTTGCCCAGAATGCAGATATGTCCTTTGATCCTTGTCTGGCAGAAAGCTGGGAGACCTCTGAGGATGGTTTAACCTGGACCTTCCATTTAAGAGAAGGCGTTAAGTTCCATGATGGTGATGTAATGGATTCCGGCGACGTTGTTGCATCCATCAAACTGGCTTCCAATCCTGATTCCCCATCTGCATACAGCAGCTACACATCCAGCTTTGAGTCTGTGGAAGCGCCTGATGCAAATACCGTTGTTATTAAGACTGAAAGACCAAACCCTTTAATGCTGTTTGACGTTGCCCAGCTGTATGTATTAAAACAGGAAATTGCAGAAGTTGGCACAGAAGAGCAGGTTGCTGACAATGTAATCGGTACCGGCCGTTACAAATTCGTAGAGCAGGTTAAGGAAGACCATATCGACCTGGCAGCAAACGAAGATTACTGGGGCGAAGTTCCGGCTATTAAGAATGTACGTTTCCGTCCTATTACAAATGAAGCAACCAGAACCGCTACCATGCTGACTGGCGATGTTGATTTTACTATTGACGTATCTGCAAGAGATATTGACCGTCTGGACGCAACTGAGGGTATCAGCGTGATCAAGCAGAAGGGTCTTCGTGAGATCTACCTGAACCTGGACAGCCGTGAGGATTCTCCTCTGTTCCCTGGACAGAAAAATCCAATGTCTGATGTCAAAGTAAGACAGGCTATGTATCTGGCAATTGATGAAGGAACCATTATCAAGAACATCATGAATGGATGCGCATTTGAAATGAACTCTGTTGTTCCGGAAGATTATGTAGGCTACACCGAAGTTACCCGTGAAGCATATGATCCTGAAAAGGCAAAAGAGCTGTTAGCAGAAGCTGGATATCCAGATGGTTTTGAAGTAACTTTAGATGCTCCAAATGACCGTTACATGAACGATGAGCAGATCGCCCAGGCAGTAGCAGGTTATCTTGAAAAAGTAGGTATCAAGGTTAATTTAAACCTGATGCCAAAGGCTAACTTCTTCAGCTACATTAAACCACTTGAGAATAAATCCATGTTCTTAATGACCGGATGGTCTGATGCTTCTGGTGATGGACTTTCTCTTATGCACGATATGCTTTACACCTATGACCGTGAGGCAGGTAATGGCGGTGTCAACAGAGGACATTACTCCAATGCACAGGTAGATGCCCTGATCGATCAGGCATTCACTGAGATGGATGATACCAAGAGAGGTGAACTGGTAGCAGAGGCTGACAAGATCGCAAGAGAAGATTATGCATACATCCCGCTTCACTTTGAGCAGGATACATATGCGATCAAGGATACTTTAAATTACACCCCAAGAATGAACAAATATGTATATGCATGGGAGTTCTCTTACAAATAAAAGTTAGGTAACAAAGTAAAGGGGCCGTGTAAAATTTAACGGCTCCTTTTCATTAAAATATGCTCCCGGGATCCGCCGGAGCCCAAACATCCTCTCTGTACCTGCGTGTGCAGCTGACGGTGATGATCCAAACCAGCCGCAAAGGCAGGTGAAGATGAGGATAAAAGGAATATTAGATACTCTGATGATAACAGGAGGTAAGATTTTATGATAAAGTATGTTGTAAAACGGTTTGCGCAGATGATCGTGGTACTTTTTATAGTATCTCTTCTCGTATTTCTGCTGACCAACTTTATCGGTGACCCAGTTGATATGCTGGTACCGGAAAATGCAACCCTTGAACAGATCGAATCTGCAAGAGCCAGATTGGGACTTGATAAGCCCCTTCCCGTTCAGTATGGTATTTTTATCAGAGATGTGCTTCACGGCAATTTTGGTAAATCTTATATATATGGAAAACCTGCCATGGATCTGATCTTTGAACGTATGCCAGCGACTCTTGAATTAGTTGCTGTTGCAGCCTGTCTTGTACTGTGTATTGCCATTCCTTTAGGTGTATATGCAGGTGCTTATCCTAAGAGAGCCAGCAGCAAGCTCATTATGTCAGGTTCTATTTTAGGTATTTCTCTTCCTTCCTTCTGGGTTGGCATGATGATGATCTACATTTTTGCAGTTGTTTTAAGACTGCTTCCGGCTTCTGGCCGTGGAAATACGGTAATGGTGGGAAATGTAGCTTTAAGCATTTTTGCTCCCGGTGGTATCCGTTATGTCATTCTTCCGGCAATAACACTGGCTCTGACCAATGTGGCTACCATGCTTCGACTGACCCGTTCCGGTATCCTGGAAAATATGCGTCAGGATTATATTAAGTTTGCAAGAGCAAAAGGTGTTCCTGCCAAGTCCATTCTTTTTGGACATGCTTTAAAGAATGCGCTGATCCCGGTTGTTACTATTTTTGGTATGGATCTGGGAAATATGATCGCGTTCACCACCATTACAGAGACCATTTTTGCATGGCCTGGCATGGGCAAGCTGCTTATTGATGCTATTAATAAATCAGACAGACCTATTATCGTGGCTTATCTGATGGCAGCAGCCTGCATGTTTGTGGTGCTGAACTTTATTGTTGATATTTTATATACACTCATTGATCCTAGAATTGAATTGAGGTGATGAACATGGAAGAGAAAGTAACCATTGAAAAAACAGGATGGTGGAAAAACTTTTTAAAGTCTGAGTTTTTCTATCACTATAAACACAATATTCCAGCCATCATCGGAAGTATCCTGGTGGTAGTTGCAATCCTGGTTGCAGTATTTGGACGTTTCCTGGCTCCGCAGAACCCATACGACCTGACTGCCATCAGTCTGGCAGATTCTTATCTTCCACCTGTATGGTTAGACGGCGGAAAAGCCGGATTTTTTCTGGGAAGTGATGAACAGGGCCGTGATATTTTAAGTGCCATTATCTATGGTAGTGCAAGTTCCATTATGATCGGTCTGGTAGGCATGATCTGCTCCTGTGCCATAGGTACCACACTGGGACTGTTAGCAGGATATTTTGGCGGCAAAGTAGATGCTGTTATCATGCGTATTGCAGATGTACAGCTGTCTTTCCCATCAATGCTGATCGCATTATTCATCATGTCCGTATTTGGACGGGGCGTGGGAAAACTGCTCATCGCCCTGACTATGGTAGGCTGGGTAACTTATGCAAGAACAGTCCGCGGTGAAACACTTTCCGTTAAAAAAATGGAATATGTGGAAGCAGCACGTACCATCGGCCTTCCAAACCGCATTATCATTATAAAACATGTACTTCCAAACGTTATCAATTCCATTATCGTTTTAGCAACTATCCAGATCGGAAGCTTTATCCTGACAGAGGCAACCTTAAGCTTTTTAGGTGTTGGTGTGCCGATCACACAGCCTTCTTTGGGACTGCTTGTAAAAACTGGTTTTGATGTATTGTTCTCAGGCCTGTGGTGGGCATCTGTGTTCCCAGGTCTGTATATCATGCTGATCGTATTCGGTATCAATCTTTTAGGTGACTTCTTAAGAGATGAGCTGAACCCGAATCTGAAATAGGAGGTGCGGTATGGAAGATAAAGTATTATTAGACGTACAGGGATTAAAAACATATTTCCACACCTTCAAGGGCGTGGTAAAAGCAGTAGATAATGTAAGCTTCAGCTTAAAAGAAGGTGAGATCTTAGGTATCGTAGGTGAGTCCGGAAGCGGAAAGTCTGTTACCAGTTTCTCTATCTTAAAGCTGGTAGAAGATCCAGGTGTGGTAGATGCAGACCATATCATGTTTGATGGAAAAGACCTGGCAAAGATCAGTGAAAGAGATATGTCAAAGATCCGTGGAAAAGACATTTCCATGGTATTCCAGGATCCTATGACATCTTTAAATCCTCTTTATACCATCCAGAGACAGATGGAAGAAGTGCTGATCCTTCATGAGCCACAGATGAACAAGGCGCAGAGAAGAGAGCGCTGTATTGAGCTGCTCCATGCAGTAGGCATCCCAAATCCGGAAGAACGCTTAAAAGAATATCCAAACCAGTTTTCCGGTGGTATGCGCCAGCGTGTTATCATTGCCATTGCACTGGCTACTAATCCGAAGCTGCTGATCGCAGATGAGCCTACTACTGCCCTGGATGTTACCATTCAGGAACAGATATTAAAGCTTATGAAAAAGCTGGTGAAGGAGCATAATACCTCTCTGATGCTGATCACTCATGACCTGGCAGTTGTATCCCAGATGGTTGACAAGATCAATGTTATGTACTGTGGAAAACTGGTAGAGACCGGAAAAACAGAGGATATTATTTATCATAATGCACATCCATACACTGAGGGACTTTTAAATTCTATTCCAAAGCTGTATGAGGACAGAGACCGTCTGGACTATATTCCTGGTATGGTTCCAAATATGTTTGAGCTGCCGGAAGGCTGTTATTTTGCACCAAGATGTAAATACTGCCAGGAGATCTGCCGCCATGAAAAGCCGCAGATGCAGGAAGTGGGACCGGGCCATATGGCTGCATGTCACTTCCCACTGTTAAAGAAAAAAGAACAGGAGGAAGCATAAATGGAAACATCCAAGACTCTCATTGAAGTAAAAAATGTATGTCAGGAGTTCCACCTTACAAAAGGCCTCCTGCAGTCCCTTCGTTTTGAAAAGGGAAAGCTTGTAAAAGAAGATAAAGTAGTTCACGCTGTAAATGATGTAAGCTTTGAGATTAAAAAAGGGGAAGTTTTCAGTCTGGTAGGAGAAAGCGGCTGCGGTAAATCTACTACAGCAAGAACCGTTATTCGCCTCCTGGAGCCAACCTCCGGACAGGTACTCTATAAAGGAAAAGATATCAGCCACTTAGGACCAAATGAGCTTCTTCCTTACCGCAAGAGCATGCAGATGATCTTCCAGGATCCTTATGCATCCTTAAATCCGAGACAGAGAGTTGCTGACATCATTATGGAACCTCTTCTGTTCCATGGCATTGCAAAGACCAAAGAAGAAGCAAGAGAACGCTGCATGAGTATTTTAGCCCGTGTTGGTTTAAGACCGGAGCAGGCTGGAAGATATCCTCATCAGTTCTCCGGCGGACAGAGACAGCGTATTGGTATTGCAAGAGCCTTAGCTGTAAATCCGGAGTTCATCATTGCCGATGAGCCGGTATCCGCTCTGGACGTATCCATTCAGGCCCAGATCTTAAACCTGTTAATGGATCTGAAAGATGAATTTAATTTCTCTTATCTGTTTATTGCACATGACTTATCAGTTGTACGCCACATCAGTGACAGACTGGGCGTTATGTATCTGGGAAGTATTGTGGAAATGGGAGATAAACACACCCTTTTCACCAATCCGGTACATCCGTATACCAAGGTGCTGTTTGCAGCAGTTCCTACTGTAGGCGAAAAGCCGCTGGTTCAGGGAATTGATGCAAAGGGAGAGATCCCAAGCCCTGTAAACCTTCCAAAGGGCTGTTATTTCAGCGACCGATGCCCATATGCTACCGACCGCTGCCGTCAGGAAAAGCCGGTGCTGCGTGAAGTAGAACCAGGACATATGGCTGCTTGTCATCTGCTTTAAGCTGTAATTAAGTAAGGCTGCAGGCGCCATTTGGATACGTCTGCAGCTTTTTGTATACACATTTTATTTTTTGGAGGTGTGGATCATGACAGAAATAAAAGGGATTTCTGTGGATGAATGGAAGAAAAAGATCTGTGAGGAAGCAGAACGGTTAAGACCGCAGCTGATCGAACTTTCCCATAGCATCCATGATGAACCGGAGATCGGTTTTCAGGAGTTTAAATCATCTGCTAAAATATGTGATTTTCTGGAAAAACAGGGATTTGAAACAGAAAGAGATTATTGTGACCTTCCAACATCCTTTAAGGCAGTGAAAAAAGGAACAGGAAAAGGCCCGGTAGTGGCGTTTTTGGCAGAATATGATGCTTTAAGAGGCGTAGGACATGGCTGCGGCCACAATGTGATCGCCACCTGTGCTTCCGGTGCATTTGCTTCTCTGGCAAAAATATTTGTGGAAATGGGAATTGCAGGAGAAGTAAGGATCATTGGAACTCCTGCAGAAGAAGGAGGTGCCGGAAAGGCTATTATGCTGGAACGGGGCGGCTTTGATGGAGTGGATTTTGCACTGATGATCCATCCCACCTGTGGCGGTGAAAGCAGGAACTATATTAACCGGAACGGAAGAGCTTCCGGAAGTCTTACCATTTCCTTTACAGGACAGTCTGCCCATTCCTCTGCACCGGCAACTGGCATCAATGCCCTGACAGCGGCTATCAGCGTGTTTAACCAGATCGATATGCTGCGTCCGTTATTTGAAACAGAGGACAATGTAAACGGTGTTATTTTAGAGGGCGGAACTGCTTCTAACGTAATTCCGGGATTTTCCAAATCGGAGTTCTGTATCCGTGCGGCTACCATGAAGCGTATTGATGAGCTTCAGAACATGATCATCGGCTGTGCAAAACGTGCAGAAAGCCTTACAGGGGCAAAGGTCCGGATCGAGTCAGAACCCATTTATGCAGAGCGTTATCCATGTCTGCCGATCTGTGAAGACTTTAAGGAAAATATGGCCCGCGTAGGCGTTGGCATGTGTCTGCCGGATCCGAAACTGCTGTTTGGTTCTTCTGACATTGGAAATGTGTCCATTAAGATCCCGGCGATCCATGATTATCTGTCTATTACAGATGAAGAAATCCCGGCACATTCCAAAGAATATGCCAAAGCAGCAGCAGAACCGGCTGCAGATGAGATCTGCATCAAGGGGGCACAGGGACTGGCAATGACCGGTCTTGACCTGCTGTTAGATGAAAGCCTTCGTCAGGCGGCAGCAGAGTACCATGAAAAAGTCGTACCGGACTTCTACAAAGAAAAGTAAAAGATGGATATCCGGTCCGGACGCAGCTGCGTCTGGAAAATTTGGATGTCCTCTCGGAGTCTTTCCTGCACCTGCCTTTGTGGCCGATTTTCCGCCAGTCGCACCCGAATTTCATCAACGTACGCACCGCGTACGCCTCAGAAATTTGGGTACAACTGACAAAAAATCTTCTCACAAAATCAGGTACAGAAAGATTCCGAGAGAACATATAATATATTTAGGAGAAAATATAACCATGATATTATTGAAACAGGCTGATGTATACGCACCGGAACACCTTGGGATCAAGGATGTTTTAGTGTGCGGAGGAAAGATCGAGGCAGTAGGAGATAACCTGGAAGGAGGTACCGGCTGTCAGGTCATCGACGCAAAGGGAATGCGCTTAACACCTGGTCTTATTGACCGCCATGTACATGTAACAGGAGGCGGCGGAGAAGGAAGCTTCCACACAAGAACACCTCAGATCGAACTTTCTTCTATTTTAAAGGCAGGTATCACCACTGTGTTAGGACTGCTTGGAACCGATGATATGTCCCGCAGTGTAGAGGATTTGTTAGCAAAGGTAAAGGCATTAAAGGAAGAAGGCATTACTGCCTATGCTCTCTGCGGTGCCTATGGCTATCCGCCGGTGACCTTAACAGGAAGCGTAAAGAAGGATATTGCCTTTGTAGACGAGATCATGGGCTTAAAGCTGGCGCTTTCTGACCACAGGGCGCCAAATATTTCAGTAGATGAGCTGATCCGTTTAGGAAGTGATGTGCGTACTGCAGGCATGATCGGCGGAAAGCCTGGATTTATCGTTTTACATATGGGAAGCGGAAAGAAAAAATTAGGGCCTGTATTTGAGGCGCTGGCTGAAACTGATATCCCTGTAAAGACCTTCCAGCCTACTCATATGAGCCGCAACCATGAACTGTATCTGGATGGACTGAAGCTGGCAAAAATGGGCGGTTATATTGACATTACCTGTGAAGACTTTGTAAATGGCGAGCCGGTCATCGGACATGATCCAATGCCTGCACTTCTTGAAGAGGCAAAGGCAGCAGATGTTCCTATGGATCACATTACCTTCAGCTCTGACGGTCAGGGAAGCTGGTCCAGCTACGATGAAGCAGGCATGTTAAAAGAGATCGGTGTTACGGATGTGGGAAATATGTATGCACAGATGTGTTCTTTAGTTACCAGAGGCGGCTTTGACTTTGCTGAGGCACTGACCTATTTTACATCCAATGTTGCCAAAGCGCTGGAGATCGAGAAGAAAAAGGGGCATATCGTGGCAGGTGCTGACGCAGACATCCTGCTGATCAAAGATGACTTAACCTTAGATACCGTCATTGCAGGCGGCCGTAAGATGATGGAAGGAGGAACTCTTCTTGTAAGAGGAACATATGAACATGATTGATATCAATGTATTAAAGGACCTGACCAATGCCTTTGGCCCAAGCGGATTTGAGGAAGATGTAGTAAGGGCGGTAAGGGACCACTGCACAGGCATGAGCCTGACCAACGATGCCATGAATAATGTATACGCAAGAATCGGCGGAAATGCAAATGGAAAAAAGCCGGTGCTGATGCTGGATGCCCATACAGATGAGTGCGGATTTATGGTACAGGGGATCATGGAAAATGGTCTGTTAAGCCTGATCATGTTAGGTGGAATGGACTTGCCAAGTATCCCGGCACATACCTTACTGGTACGCACCAGAGCCGGAAAGCTGGTAAAGGGCATCACCACCTCCCGTCCGGTGCATTTTATGACGGATAAAGAAAAGAGCGCACCGCTTGACATCCGTGAAATGTTCTTAGATGTAGGCGCATGCAGCAAAAAAGAGGCAATGGAAAGCTTCGGTATCAATATCGGTGATCCGGCTGCTCCGGAAGTTGCATTCGAGTATGATGAAGAGCATGGATTATGCTTTGGCAAGGCCTTTGACAACCGTATGGGCTGTGCCTGCATCATCCACACATTAAGAGCATTACAGGCAGTAAAAGATGACCTGGCAGTAGAAGTAGTAGGTGCATTCGCTTCCCAGGAAGAGGTTGGTATGAGAGGCGCGACCGTTACCTCTGCACAGGTACAGCCGGATCTGGCTATCGTATTTGAGGGCTCTCCTGCAGACGACTTCTACTACAGCCCTGAAAAATCCCAGGGCGGCATGCATAAAGGCGTACAGATCCGCTGCATGGATAAGAGTTATATTACCAATCCTGCATTCTTAGAGTATGCACATGAACTGGGCGATACCATGGGTATCACCTACCAGGACGCAGTAAGAAGAGGCGGCAGCACCAACGCAGGCAAGATCAGCCTTGCAGGAAAAGCCGTACCAACCCTGGTACTTGGCATTCCAAGCCGTTATGTACACAGCCACTATAATTTCTGTGCTATCGAAGATGTAGAAAGCACCGTCCGCATGGCAGTTGAGGTTATCAAGGGACTGAATGAGGAGAGAATTAAGCATCTGATGCATCAGGATATCCTGTAAGAGTTTCTAAAAACAGGATTTTGGAAAAATCTGGGAAAATGTGAAAAAGGGACTGCTCTGGTGTGGCCTGCGGGCCGCGCCGGGTGGTCCTTTTTTTGCATTCTCCCCGCCTACTGGCGGGAGAAGCCCTACTGTGATATAATTCTTTAGAAAAACTTTCATTTTTTATGAAGCGCCTCTTTCAAATTCATTGCTACTATATAAACCGTAAGGAGGAAATGAGTATATGAACGGAGACAGTATCCTTTTAGTAGAGGATGACAAAGAAATACGCCAGGGAGTGGAAATTTTCCTGCGCAGCCAGGGATACCAGGTATTTCAGGCAGAAAACGGCCTTGAAGGCTTAAAGATCCTGGAAGAAAGGCCTATCGACCTGGCAATCGTAGATGTGATGATGCCGGTAATGGACGGTATCACCATGACTGCGAAACTGCGGGAAAAATATGACTTTCCGGTGATCTTCCTTTCGGCAAAGACAGAAGAGGTAGATAAGATCCTGGGACTCAACATAGGAGCAGATGACTATGTGACAAAGCCATTTACCCCCATGGAACTGATGGCAAGAGTCAACTCCCAGCTGCGCAGATATCACCGTTTCTTAGACCGGTTAAATTCCGGGCAGAAGGAAAATCCAAAGATCCACCAGGTGGGCGGACTGGAAGTCAATGAGGAAACAGTGGAAGTCAATGCAGACGGTAAAAATGTAAAAGTGACTCCCATTGAATTCAAGATCCTTCTCCTTCTCATCCGCAATCCGGGAAGAGTTTTCCCGGCAGAAGAGATCTACGAAAGAGTATGGAACGAACGTGCCATCAACACAGATACTGTCATGGTCCATATACGCAACCTCCGTGAAAAAATCGAAGTGGATCCAAAAGATCCGAAATACATAAAGGTGGTGTGGGGTGTTGGATACAAACTTGAAAAACAATGATGATCTGGAAATGAAAAATGCTGGAAATGAAAATGTTACAAACGGAAATGTTGTAAAGAAAAATCATAATTGGAAAATTCTGGGAATTATAGCCATGATACTGACGGTTTTTATTGCGGCAGGTGCTACGGTGGGGCTATATCCCTATATGGAAGAGAAAGCTGCAGAATTCAACAGCAGGAACCGCAGGCAGGAAACAGAAGCAGCAGGCGGGTTCGGAAATCTGACCACCCAGGTGATGAATTTCAGCTACGTTCTCTGGCATCAGCAGAAACAGGAAGAAAATGGTGGTATCCTTACTTATTCCCAGACATTTCTCACAGGAGATGGGGCCGGGGCTATTCTGGATACGACAGATGCGCAGAATGTGCCGGAAACACCGGACACGGACCATACAGCAGCCGGTGCAGATGCCACAGAAAATACAGATGCAGTGACCGATGGGGCTGCAGCCGATCCATCCCTTTCAGAACAGCAGACAGATGAAAGTGAGAACGCAGAAGTTACAGACGAAGAAGTTTATGGTGCAGATGTTACAGAAACAGAAGAAGACATTCCGGCTCTCAGAAAAGAAATAACAGATCTGATCGATGAACTGGGAACCAGCTGGAATAATCTTTATAACCAGTACAATGAACGTATCTCCTATGCGGTCATGGACCCACAGGGCGGCTACCTGCGCAGCAATGTAAGTGCTCCTGAGGAAATATTTTCCCGGACAGTAGCAGACAATGAACTTCAGTTTACCGTACATTTTGATGAAAATGGCAGACTGACTGTGTCAGGTGTAACAGGTCTTGAAAGCAACTGTTCAGGCCTGATCCGTTCCATTGGCCGTTTTGAGTTTTATGATCCCCTGGCTGCAAGACTTAATAACAGCTACCGCAGATCTGGTCTGGAATTCAGTGGTCCGAAAAATATGACCATTAAATTCCGGTGTCAGCCGACTCAGCTTGGAAGCTGGAATGAGGAAAAGCCACGGAATGCATATGCTTATGATAATTATGATTATCAAAGCGGTCATGGATTTATCACCGTTGTTGCATATGTAAGCATGGCAGTCCTGGTGGCAGCACTTCTTATCCCTTTTATCCCGGGAATGGAAGTGGTCAAAATGAAAATATTCAGCTGGTCACTTGAGCCTCTTTGCGTTATCGGAGTGGGCTGGCTGCTGCTTTTCTTAAATATGGAGATCCCGTTAGATATAGTACGCAGCTTTATGGCGGGAACTCTCCAGGCAGAGCTGGCAAAAGCAGGCTTTTTACCGGTTATGGCCAATGCCCTGGCCGTTGCAGCCAATTTCCTGTTCTGGGTGGTCATTTACGGAATGTTTTACTGGGGAGTCACCAGTTTCCGTTCCTTCTTCAGTTTGGGACCATGGTGTTACTTTAAAGAGCGCACCTGGCTTGGAAAATTCTTACGTTTCTGCAAACACTGGGTATGCACTGGCCTGGACCTGTTTTCACAGACAGACTGGGAAAGCAATTCCAGCAAGATCATAGGAAAGGCAGTGCTTGCAAACTTTGTGATCCTTGCGTGCATTTCACTGCTGTGGTTCTGGGGTATCGGTGCATTAGTACTGTATTCTCTGGTACTGTTCTTCCTTTTAAAGAAATATTGGGGAAAAGTACAGGAAAAATACCACAAGCTCCTTAACTGTATTCAGGAAATGGCAGAGGGCAACCTGGATGTAAAAGAAGAGGAAGATTTAGGGATTTTTGAGCCATTTAAAAACCAGCTGTTTAAGGTACAGGACGGCTTCAAAAAGGCAGTGGAAAAAGAGGTGAAAAGTGAGCGGACCAAAACAGAGCTGATCACCAATGTTTCCCACGACTTAAAAACACCATTGACTGCCATTATTACTTATGTAAACCTGTTAAAGCAGGAAAATATTACCGAAGAAGAACGAAACTCCTACATCCAGATCTTAGACCAGAAATCCATGCGCTTAAAAGAGCTGATCGAGGACCTGTTTGAGGTAAGCAAGGCGGCAAACGGTACCGTGGTCCTTCACCCGGAAGAAGTAGATGTAGTCAGCCTGTTAAAGCAGGTACGCTTTGAACTTTCCGATAAAATAGAAGCCAGCGGCATCCAGTTCCACTTTGACCTGCCAAATGAGCGTCTGGCGGCATCCTTAGACGGCCAGAAGACCTGCCGTATCTTTGAAAACCTTCTGGTGAACATTACCGAGTACGGCATGAAAGGCACCAGAGCCTATATTAAGGCAGAAAAAGACGGAGAATATGTACAGGTAACATTGCGAAACATCTCCGCAGAAGAACTGAAGATTTCACCGGAAGAGCTGACAGAACGTTTTGTAAGAGGGGATGCGTCCAGAAATACAGAAGGCTCCGGTCTTGGTCTTGCCATTGCAAGAAGCTTTACCGAAGTCCAGGGCGGCACCATGAAGATAGAGGTAGAAGGAGACCTGTTCAGGGTGATCCTTCGATGGAAGTTAAGATCAGATCAGGAAGATGAAGCTTTTAAAGAAAATATTCAGGAAGAGTCAGACGAAGAATTTCGAAAAGAGCCGGAACCGGTCAGCTCAGAAGAACATGATCCTGAGGACTCCGAAGAATATGAGGAAAAATAATTTATAAAAGCAGGCATAAAAAATGGGCGGCCGCATTATAAAGTGCAGCCGCCCGTATATTTTATTCAGTAATCTCAGAAGTCTTAGCAATCTCAGGATCTGTTTCAGCAACAGGTTTGTCAGCGGGAGCTGTATCAGCAGCGATCACCTGCTTCAAGGCATCCTCTGCCCCGTTCAGGTTAATATTCCTGGTCACCTTGGCATCATATGTATCTGCTTTCATGATCTCAGCCAGGTCAACGCCTGTAGCCTCTTTCATGGACTCAAACAGCTTTGCCATAACCACAGGCACATTGCCTGCAACGTTGCCAACACCGTCATCAGACCCATTTCCACCGCCGATAATGGTGATCTTGTCGATCTGGGATAATGGTTCTGCGATCTTTCCGGCAATTTCAGGAAGGACTTTCATCATCATTTCTGCCATAGCAGCGTGGTTGTACTTCTGGTAAGCCTGGGCTTTCTTTTCCATACCTTCTGCTTCTGCTAAAGCCTTTGCCTGGATAGCGGCAGCTTCTGCTTCACCTCTCGCCCGGATACCTTCTGCTTCCTGGAGCATAGCGTATTTCTGTGCTTCCGCCTGGGCCTTTCGTGCTTCTGCTTCCTTTTCCTGTTCGTATTTCTTTGCTTCTGCTTCTCTCTGGCGGCGGGTCAGGTCAGCGGCAGCAGCCTGCTCAATGGCATAACGGTCAGCATCCGCTTTCTTATTGATCTCAGCTTCCAATGCCTGCTGCTGTACAGCAACTTCCTGTTTGCGCAGTTCAGCTTCACGTTCAGCTTTGGCAATCTGGGCATTTACAGTAGCTGCCTGGATGGTCTTTTGCTGTTCCTGTTTCTGGATCTCGTAAGCAGCATCTGCTTCAGCCTTTTTCGTGTCAGAAGCTTTCTGCAATTCAGCCTTTTTAATAGCCAGTTCATTATTTTTCTGGGCGATCTCTGTTTCTGCAAGAACTCTTGCCTCATTGGAAGCCTTATCTGCAGCAGCCTGGGCAATGGCAATATCACGTTCTGCCTCCGCCTTTGCAATGGAAGCGTCCTTGCGGATCTTAGAAGTATTATCCATACCAAGATCCTGGATCAGGCCATGTTCATCTGTTACATTCTGGATATTGCAGGAAAGGATCTCAATTCCCAGCTTCTCCATATCCTTAGAAGCCTTTGCCATAACCTGATCTGAGAAAGAGTCACGGTCTGTATTGATCGCACGCAGAGTCAACGTACCGATGATCTCTCGCATATTACCCTGAAGAGAGTCCTGCAGATCAGCGGCGATCTTGGCAGAATTCTTATTTAAGAAATTTCGCATAGCCAGTTTTAACATGGCCGGGTCATCTGCCACGCGTACCTTTGCAACAGCGTCCACCATAACATTGATAAAATCATTAGTAGGAATGTACTCATCTGTTTTAATGTCAACGGTGATCTGGCCAAGATAAAGCTTATCAAGCTGCTCAAAGAAAGGCAGTTTCAGACCGGCGCGGCCTACCAGCACCCGGGGCTCTTTTCTGAGACCGGAGATAATATAGGCGTGATCCGGTGGAGCTTTTACGTATCCCTGGGTTATAATAAGAAGCACCAGAAGGACAACCAGGATAACAGGACCAAAATAGAGGATCAGTTCTAACATAGGAACTCCTTTCTGACACTGCCGTGATATCCAACTGGCAGCTTCAAGTAAAATAATATTTTGTATCTGAATTTTACCATATAAAAATCAAAGAATATATACATTTCATTAAAATGTAAAAAAATGTAAGAAAAAATATTAAAAAATACGCCGGGGAAATTACTTCTCCAGCGCATTTTTTAAGCCTCCTAAAAACTCAATATCATCTTTTTTCACACGGATATTGGCAGCCATGGTTTTTCCGCTGCTGTTGGTGACCTTGATCTCGATCAGACTGCCTTCATCTAAAAAGCTTTCCCTGGAAGCTGTTTTCACAAAGGAGATCATTTTCGGGTGATTGGTCCGAAATTTTTCCCAGGATGGTTTTAAAGCAAGAAAATTCATTGGATTCATGTTTGTATACACCTCTTTTGGATTTGATCTGCAGTTAGTTATGACTATTATACCCAAAGGTTTGCCAATTGACAAGACAGCGGGTATGAAGTATCATTTTTTAAGTAATAGTTATGGTCTGTGCACTATATGACCAACAGCATGATACTACTGACAAGTGAGTGACAGATAAAGAGGAAAAATGCATGTTAAATCAGTTTTCAAGAACAGAATTATTATTTGGCAAAGCGGCAATGGAAAAGCTGGCTTCTTCCCGTGTAGCAGTATTTGGCATCGGCGGAGTAGGCGGTTATACCTGTGAAGCACTGGTGCGAAGCGGAGTAGGCGCATTCGACCTGATCGATGACGATAAAGTATGCCTGACCAACTTAAACCGCCAGATCATTGCAACCCGCAAAACTGTAGGAAAATACAAGGCAGAAGTGATGAAAGAACGTATGCTGGAGATCAACCCGGACGTAAAGGTAGAGATCCACAAATGCTTCTTCCTGCCGGAAAACGCAGACGAATTTCCATTTGAAGATTACGACTATATCGTAGACGCAGTAGATACCGTTACAGCCAAGCTGGAACTGGTAATGAAAGCAAAAGAAAAAGGAGTTCCCATCATCAGCTCCATGGGCGCCGGAAATAAATTAGATCCTACCATGTTCCGTGTAGCTGACATTTACAAAACAAAAGTCTGCCCGTTGGCAAAAGTTATGCGCCGGGAGCTGAAAAAAAGAGGCGTAAAGAAATTAAAGGTGGTTTACTCCGAGGAGCAGCCTACAAGACCGATCAACGATATGGCCATCAGTTGCAGAAACCACTGCATCTGCCCGCCAGGTGCAGCTCATAAATGTACTGAACGCCGGGATATTCCGGGAAGTACTGCATTTGTGCCGTCCGTGGTAGGCCTGATCATTGCAGGAGAAGTGATCAAGGATCTGACAAAAGACGTGATTGTCAAGGCTGAGGAATAAGGTAAAACGTAGGAAACAAAATACGCATCCCGTGTTTTTCACAGGTGGTTTCAGCATGTCTGCTGTGCAGACAGCACACAGAGATTATTGAGGAGAAAGAATGACAGAAGAGAAAAAGATAAGTGAGTACCTGGAGGTCCTTTCATCTAAGGCGCCGGTTCCGGGAGGCGGCGGAGCATCCGCTTTAGCAGGAGCACTGGGAAATGCCCTGGGACAGATGGTGGTAAATCTGACTGTAGGAAAGAAAAAATATGCAGAAGTAGAAGACGAAATGCAGAAATACCTGACTGATTTAAAGAACATGCAGCAGGAATTCCTGCACTTCTCCGACCGTGACGCAGAAGTATTTGCACCTCTTGCAGAATGTTACCGCCTGCCATCCGCCACCCCGGAAGAAAAAGAGCATAAAGATGCCGTTATGGAAGAAAAGCTGTTAGATGCCAGCATGGTTCCAGTAGAGATCATGGAAAAATCACTGGAACTCTTAGAAATTTTAGACGTCCTGGCAGATAAAGGAAGCCGCATGGCAGTCAGCGATGTGGGCGTAGCGGTACAGTTTACCCGTACAGCGCTTCTTGGAGCTGTCATGAATGTATATATAAACACGAAATCCATGAAAAATCGTGAAAAAGCAGAAGAGATCAACCAGAAGGCAAAACGCATGATCAAGATCGGCACTTCCCAGGCAGATGAGATCTACGAAAAAGTCCTGGCACAGCTTATATGATCATAAAAGGAGAAAATTAATATGGAATTAATCAAAGGCGCACCTGTTTCCGCAAAGATCAAAGAAGAAGTAGGGGCAATGCTTGAAAAAATAAACGGACCGGCACCAAAGCTGGCTATCGTCCGCGTAGGAGAAAATCCAGATGATATGTCCTACGAAAGAGGAGCTGTAAAGAAAATGGATGCATTCGGACTCCGCTCCCAGTGCTATACATTTCCTGCTGACATCACAGACGAAGCATTCAAAAAAGAATTTACCGCTATCAACGAAGACCCGGATGTAAGCGGTATCCTTCTCCTTCGTCCTCTTCCAAAGCAGATCTGTGAAAAAGACATTGAAGCCATGATCGACCCGAAAAAGGACCTGGATGGCATTTCACCGGTAAATATTGCAAAAGTATTCTCCGGAGACTCTACCGGATTTGCACCATGTACAGCAGAGGCAGTGATCGAAGTATTAAAGGCATATGACATTTCTATGGAAGGAAAAAGAGCAGCGATCGTAGGCCGCAGCATGGTTGTAGGCCGTCCTCTGTCCATGCTCCTTTTAAAAGAAAATGCCACAGTCACCATCTGCCACACCCGCACCAAAGACCTTCCAGGCACCTGCAAACAGGCTGAGATCCTGGTAGCAGCTGCAGGAAAGGCAAAAATGTTAGATGCCTCCTATGTAGGTGAAAATACTACTGTGATCGATGTAGGCATTAACGTAGATGAAAATGGAAAACTTTGCGGTGATGTAGCTGCTGAAACTTTAGAGGAAAAATCTGGAAAACTTACACCTGTTCCGGGAGGCGTAGGCGCAGTTACCACTGCCGTTCTTGCCAAACACCTGGTACAGGCGGCTCTCAGAAAGTAAAATTATATATAGAGTTGCATAAACCCCATAAACCCTATGTATAAATTTACTCTTGCTAAAAAGAAAAAAAGCATTATAATAGAACAGACAGCTTTCCCACCATAGAGGGAGCAAACATAATAATATGCATAAACATGCAAGAGGAGAAAACATTATGAAAAAAAGAGTAATCGCACTGACAATGGCTGCTCTTATGGCAGCATCCTTAACCGCATGCGGCGGTTCCGCAAAAGAGACAACAGCAGCTGCAGCAGCAGATACAACTGCAGCAGCAAAAGAAGAATCCACTGCAGCAGAGAGTACAGCAGCTGAGTCAAAGGAAGCAGCAGGCGGCAAACTGGTTATGGCAACCAACGCTGAGTTCCCACCATACGAGTTCCATGACGGAGACAAGATCGTAGGTATCGACGCTGAGATCGCACAGGCTATTGCTGATGAGCTTGGTATGGAATTAGAGATTGAAGATATCGCATTTGACTCCATTATCCCAGAGATCGTATCCGGTAAGGCTGATATGGCTTTAGCTGGTATGACTGTAACTGAAGACCGTAAGGCATCTGTAGATTTCTCTGATACTTATGCAACTGCTTCCCAGATGATCATCGTTAAGGAAGACAGCGAGATCGCTGGTCCAGATGACTTAAAGGGAGTTACCGTTGGTGTTCAGTTAGGAACTACCGGTGACATTTATGTATCTGATCTGGAAGCAGACGGAACCACTGTAGAGCGTTACAACAAGGGATTTGAAGCTGTTCAGGCATTAAGCCAGGGCAAGATCGATGCAGTTGTTATCGATGGTGAGCCAGCAAAGACTTTCGTATCTGAAACAGAAGGCTTAAAGATCTTAGACGAAGCATTTACTGTAGAAGAGTATGCAATTGCTGTAAAGAAGGGCAACACCGAGCTGCTTGACAAAGTAAACGGCGCATTAGAGACCTTAAAGGACAACGGAACTCTGGACGAGATCGTAGCTAAGTACATCAAGGCAGAGTAATCAATAGTCATTAGAAACAAGTATTTAGAGAGAAAAGGATGATCGGCATGTGGAAAAATTTTACAGATGCATTTTATCTGAATTTTATTTCAGATGATCGGTGGCATTATATTGCAGATGGTCTTAAGACCACACTGATCATAACCTTCTTTGCCTGCATGATGGGCATTGTTCTGGGATTTATCGTAGGTATGATCCGTTCTACCCACGATAAAACAGGAAACTTAAAACTGCTGAATATTCTGTGCAAGATCTATCTGACAGTTATCCGCGGTACACCTGTAGTTGTTCAGCTGCTGATCATCTATTTTGTTGTATTTGGAAGCACACGTATTGATAAAGTACCGGTAGCGATCATGGCATTCGGCATCAACTCCGGCGCTTATGTGGCAGAAATTTTCCGAAGCGGTATCATGTCAATTGATCCGGGACAGATGGAAGCAGGACGAAGCCTTGGCTTTAACTACGCTCAGACCATGTGGTACGTGATCATGCCTCAGGCATTCAAAACCGTACTGCCAACTCTGTGTAACGAGTTCATTTCTCTGTTAAAAGAGACCTCTGTTTCCGGTTACATCGCAATCCAGGATCTTACCAAAGGCGGCGATATCATCCGAAGCAGAACCTACAGTGCGTTTATGCCATTGATCGCAGTTGCACTGGTTTATCTGGTTATTGTTATGATCTTCACAAAACTGATCCAGATTCTGGAAAGGAGGCTGCGTCAGAGTGAGCGGTAATGAAAAAAGAGAGCCTCTGATCCAGGTGCAGAACCTTGGAAAGAGCTTTGGAAACATCGAAGTATTAAAAGATATCACAGTGGATATCTACAAAGGTGATGTAGTATTTGTAGTAGGACCATCCGGTTCCGGTAAAAGTACCTTCTTACGCTGCTTAAACCGTCTGGAAGAGCCTACAAAAGGCCATATCTATTTTGAAGGTACCGATATTACAGATCCGAAAACCGATATTGATAAACACCGTCAGAAAATGGGAATGGTATTCCAGCAGTTCAACCTGTTCCCGCATATGGATATCATGAAAAACCTGACACTGGCGCCTATGAAGCTTCAGGGCAAGAGCCAGCAGGAGGCAGAAGCAGAGGCTATGCGCCTTTTAGAGCGTGTCGGCCTTGCTGACAGAGCCCATGCATATCCAAGCCAGCTTTCCGGTGGTCAGAAACAGCGTATCGCCATTGTAAGAGCCCTCTGCATGAAGCCAGACGTAATGCTCTTCGATGAGCCGACTTCCGCTCTCGACCCGGAAATGGTAGGCGAGGTATTAAACGTAATGCGTGACCTGGCCGCTGAAAAAATGACCATGGTAGTGGTAACCCACGAAATGGGCTTCGCAAGAGAAGTTGCTACCAGAGTCATGTTCATGGACGGCGGTTACTTCATGGAAGAAGCCGCACCGGAAGAGTTCTTCTCAAATCCTAAAAATGAGCGCCTGAAGTCTTTCTTAAGTAAGGTGCTGTAAAAAATGAGTGTCAACAGATGAAGCTTTGTTGACACTCATTTTTTTTATGTATGATTGAACCGCGCCTGGCGGCGCGGTGGGTGCAAGGCACATTATAAAAATAAAATCACATGCTCAAAAAGGTAAATTGGTTGCAATTTTGAGGTGGTTATATATATCTGTAGCCCAGCTTAAATTAGCAGTTTCCTCTGAATTTCTCCAACAACGGGATCAGCCTTTCAAGGCAATCCCCCAGCTGCTCCAGCTCATCCTCCGAAAAGTCCTTAAGCCCAGCCACCGTACACTCTAACATCGCCTGCTTTATTTCCTCAAATTCATTCCTGCCATCATCCGTCAAAGTCACATAAACCTGCCGCCGGTTCCTCTCATCATGGATCCTCTTCACCAGCCCCATGGCTTCCAGATCATTCACCAGCTTTGTCAGCTGCTGCTTTGTAATTCCCATTTCATCAGCCAGAAAACTCATAGTAGGCTGCGTATATTCGGGCATACTTAAAATAAAAAGGACCTGAAATCCCGCTTTATTCGCTTTCACCTGGTTCTGTTGCTGGTACTGGCATTTGGCCATATTAAAAAAACGGATGGCAAAATCCATAAACTTTAAGCCCGCAGAAGAAAGCTCCTGCTGATCAACCATAAAAAAGTCTCCTTCCTGTCCTGATGTGTTTTTTATATGGTTCCATATAACAAACGGTACCACAACAAATATGAAATGTCAATAATTATTAAAAGTAAATAAAAATTTACTATTTTCTATTGACAAAACCTGGAAGCGGGTTTATTTTATCATCAAGAAAGCGAAAAACACAGGTAATCGCGAAAAGATCAAAATCAAAATAAAACAAAATAGAAGGAGAAAACACAATGGGCGTAAAAAACGACAACAGCAGCAATAACAATAACAGAAAACCCTATTTATACTACTACTGTATCGTCCTTCTCATTGTAATGGTATTAAACGCATTAGTATTTCCATCTGTCATGGAGCGTTCCGTAGAAGTACCGTTCAATGAGTTCACCACACAGTTAAGTTCAGGAAACGTAGAACAGGTCTACGTCAACAGTGACTATACAGAAATTTTGTATACATTAAATGAGGATAAAAACAAACCGTGGTCTGCGGTTACCTATAAAACAGGAAACATGACCACTGCAGATGACCTGGTAAACCGTCTGGAAAGCGCAGGAGTCCAGAATTACAGCAGAGAGATCCCCACTCAGGCATCCCCATTACTTAACTTCCTGACCACCTGGGTATTCCCGATCCTTATGTTTGTGATCATTGGTCAGCTTATGGGCCGTATGATGGCCAAGCGTATGGGCGGTGGAAGCAGTGCAATGACTTTTGGAAAATCCAACGCAAAAATATACGCAGAAAAAGAAACAGGTGTAACCTTTAATGATGTAGCAGGGGAAGAAGAAGCCAAAGACGCCTTAAAAGAGATCGTAGACTTCTTGCATAACCCGGATAAATACGCACAGATCGGTGCAAGCCTTCCAAAGGGTGCCTTACTTGTAGGCCCTCCAGGAACCGGTAAAACTCTTTTAGCAAAAGCAGTAGCAGGCGAAGCCAAAGTACCATTCTTCTCCATTTCCGGATCCGAATTCGTAGAAATGTTCGTAGGAATGGGCGCAGCCAAAGTAAGAGACTTATTCAAGCAGGCCAACGAAAAAGCACCATGTATCGTCTTCATCGATGAAATCGATACCATTGGTAAAAAGCGTGACGGCGGCGGAATGGGCGGAAACGATGAGCGGGAACAGACCTTAAACCAGCTGCTTACAGAAATGGATGGTTTCGACGGAAAGAAAGGCGTTGTTATCTTAGCAGCTACCAACCGTCCTGAGTCCCTTGATCCGGCCCTTCTCCGCCCGGGACGTTTTGACCGCCGTGTGCCGGTAGAACTTCCGGATCTTCAGGGCCGTGAAGCTATCTTAAAGGTCCATGGCCGCAAGGTAAAAATGGATGAGTCTGTTGATTACAACGTGATCGCCAGATCTACAGCAGGTGCCAGCGGTGCTGAACTTGCAAATATCATTAACGAAGCAGCTTTAAGAGCCGTCCGTCAGGGCAGAAACCTGGTATCCCAGGAAGATCTTCAGGAAAGCGTAGAAACCGTTATTGCAGGTTACCAGAAGAAAAATGCTGTGATCCCTGCAGACGAGCGAAAGATCGTAGCTTACCACGAAGTAGGACATGCATTGGTAGCTGCCTGCCAGACCCACAGCGCCCCGGTACAGAAGATCACCATTATCCCAAGAACCTCCGGTGCTTTAGGCTATACCATGCAGGTAGACGCTGGTGAAAAATACCTGATGAGCAAAGAAGAAGCATTAAATAAGATCGCAACCTTTACCGGCGGTCGTGCAGCCGAAGAGCTGATCTTCCATTCCATTACCACAGGCGCGTCCAATGATATTGAACAGGCTACTAAGATCGCCAGAGCCATGGTCACCCGTTACGGCATGACAGATGAATTCGATATGGTGGCTATGGAAACAGTAAATAACCAGTATTTAGGCGGTGACACCTCTTTAACCTGTTCCCCTGAAACAGCCAGAATGATCGACGAGCAGGTAGTGAAGATCGTCCGTACCCAGCATGAAAAAGCATTGAATATCCTGAAAGAAAACGAAGGCAAACTTCATGAGATTGCAAAGTATCTTCTGGATAAGGAAACCATCACAGGAGAAGAATTTATGGAGATTTATGAAAAAAATGACGCAGATGTAAATTAGGATTTAATCGACTAAGGTCTGAAAGATTTCCGAAGGGTCCGAAAGCCGTCGGTACGCATTACAGATGCGCATTTGGGAGAAAATCCTTTGTTCGTGGGCTTGCGTCGCCTATTGTCAGAACTGCGAACCAAACTCGCACGCTTTGCGTGCTCAAACAGTGGTTCTCCGTTCTGACGCTATGCGCGCCCACTCACGGATTTTCAAACAAATGCTTATTCTGTAATGTGCACCGGCGGCTTTCTACGTTATTGACAATAAAAAATGTAGGAGCAAACCAATAAGCAGTTTTCATGTGGGAGGGGGATTGTACATAAGTACGGCATTTTTTATGTGACATATCCAATACAGTAGAAATGGCTCTTCCATGTATAATAAGCATTCGGTAGGCAATTTTGTCCATTTTGTGAGCATAGCTGGCAGGTTGGAGGCACTGTTTGAGCGAACGCAGTGAGCGAGTTTGCCGAAGACCTGCCTAATCGGCGGCGGAGCAAAATGGACAAAATTGCCGTGAATGCGTTTATACATGGAAGAGCCATTTTGGACCCTATTGAACTAAATCCCAATATAATAATACATCATGATATAGCTTCGCCACATCTGCAATCGTAAGATTTTGTTCGATTGCATTTGCGACAGGGCTGTGCTATTCTAAAAACAAAAGGAGGCAGGGGCATGAAAAACATATTAGAACAGCTGTATGCAGGGGAACTTGTTCCCGCAGAATTAAAAATAGAAGGAAACGAAGAATATGAGACACTTTGCAGAAGATCCCTGAAAGAAATAGAAAATTTTACAGAAAAGCTGGACAAAGAAAACCGGAAAGAATTTCAGAACATATTAGACACCTACCTGGAATTAACCTATCTTGAAAAACGCCAGTCCTTCTGTGATGGATTTCGTATTGGAGCAGGTATTATGTGTGAGGTCTTTAAAGAACGGTCCTGTGGAGTTAATTAATAAATGGTCACTTATAAATATTAATAAGTGTGACTTTATAATGAAAATTGTGTAATTGTAAAAAAAGTGTCAGAAAAATATAAAGATTATTGACAACTTAAGAGAGCATGCTATAATAAAGTCTGTATTTGAGACTTTAGTGATCATATATCATCAAATGGAGGAGATGTATTATGAAGGGAAAGAAGATCATCAGTGCAGCATTAGCAGGTGTTATGGCGCTCTCATTAACAGCATGTGGAGGCGGTTCTACACAGGAAACAACAGCAGCTCCGGCAGCTGACTCCAAGGCAGAAGAGACCACTGCTGCAGCAGAAGGCTCAGAAGCAGCTACCGGTGAAGGCGTAGCAAAAGAAGATTTAAAAGTTGGCTTTATTTTCATCGGTGATGAAAACGAAGGTTACACAGCCGCTCATTACAAGGGCGCAAAAGAAATGCAGGAAGCATTAGGATTAAATGACGATCAGCTGATCGTAAAATGGAACATCCCGGAAGATGAGACAGCAAAGGATGCAGCAATGGACTTAGCTGACCAGGGATGCCAGATCGTATTTGCAAACAGCTTTGGTCATGAGTCCTATGTAATAGAAGCAGCAAAAGAATATCCGGAAGTTCAGTTCTGTCACGCAACCGGTTTCCAGGCAGCAGGCAGCGGACTTTCCAATATGCACAACTTCTTCACATCTATTTTTGAGGCACGCTACGTATCTGGTGTAGTTGCAGGCCTTAAGTTAAATCAGATGATCGAAGATGGCACTGTAAAAGAAGATGCCTGCAAGATCGGTTATGTAGGCGCTTATCCATATGCTGAGGTTATCAGTGGTTACACCTCCTTCTTCTTAGGTGTACGTTCTGTATGCCCATCCGCTACCATGGAAGTTAAATACACCAACAGCTGGGCAAGCTTCGATCTTGAAAAAGAAGCAGCAGATGCTCTGATCTCTGACGGCTGCGTACTGATCAGCCAGCATGCAGATACAACCGGTGCTCCAACAGCCTGCGAGGCAGCGGGAGTTCCTTGTGTAGGTTACAACATTTCCATGATCGCAACTGCTCCTGACCAGGCACTTACTTCTGCAAGCAACAACTGGGGCATTTACATGACCTACGCTGTACAGTCTGTACTGGACGGAACAGAAATTCCTGCTGACTGGTGCAAGGGCTTCTCTGACGGCGCAGTTCTTGTAACGGAGTTAAATGACAAGGCAGTTGCTCCTGGAACCAAGGAAAAAGTAGAAGAAGTAGAAGCTAAGTTAGCAAGCGGCGAACTTCATGTATTTGATACTTCTACATGGACTGTAAATGGTGAGACATTAGATACCTACAAGAAAGACGGAAGCGACATTGAATACATTTCTGACGGATACTTCCATGAGTCCGAATTTGCTTCTGCACCAGCATTTGATATCCTCATCGACGGTATCACAACCATTGACAACTAATAAGTCAAATCATAAAGCTGCTCTTTTAGAGTAACGTTTTGGAAGCGGAGTCACCCTTTGTCTGGCTCCGCTTCTTGAGTATGTACCCGCGAAATAGCAGCACAGACCCACACAAAAATATAAACACAGCACTGAAAAAGGAGGTCTTGCCTGGTGAGCGAAACATATGCCATTGAGCTGAAAAACATCACAAAACGGTTTGGCAAAGTAACAGCCAACGACAAAGTATGTCTGTCCGTAAAGAAGGGAGAGATATTATCCATTCTGGGAGAAAACGGAAGTGGAAAGACCACTCTTATGAATATGATATCCGGTATCTACTATCCGGATGAAGGACAGATCCTGGTAAATGGAAAAGAGGTGACCATCCGTTCTCCAAAAGACTCCTTTGCCTTAGGCATCGGTATGATCCACCAGCATTTTAAACTGGTAGATGTACTGACTGCAGCAGAAAACATTATCTTGGGACTTCCTGGAAAAGAAGTTCTGGATATGAAAAGCGTTGCGGCAAAGATCAATGAACTGACCAGCCGTTATGGCTTTGATCTGGACCCCAACCAGAAGATCTACACTATGTCCGTTTCACAGAAACAGACCGTAGAGATCGTGAAATTGTTGTACAGAGGGGTGGATATCTTGATCCTGGATGAGCCTACAGCTGTTCTGACCCCACAGGAGACAGAAAAGCTGTTTACTGTTCTCCGCAATATGCGTGAAGCCGGTCATTCCATTATCATTATCACCCATAAGCTTCATGAAGTATTATCCCTTTCTGACCGGGTATCTGTTCTGCGAAAAGGTGCTTATATTGGTACAGTCCAGACAAAAGATGCCACAGAAGCGTCCCTTACAGAGATGATGGTAGGCAAGAAGGTTGCCTTAAATATTGAGCGTCCGGAACCGGTAAATCCACAGAAACGTCTGGTAATGGAACATGTGACCTGCGTAGATAAAGAAGGTGTAAAAACACTGGATGATGCAGGATTTACAGCTTACAGCGGCGAGATCCTGGGAATTGCAGGTATTGCAGGAAGCGGCCAGAAAGAGCTGTTAGAGACCATTGCAGGACTGCAGCCAATGGAAGGCGGAACCATCCGGTATTATCCTCCGGAAGGCGGAGAAGAGACCTTATCCGGCATGAGCCCGGCGGCCATCCGCAAACTGGGCATCAAGCTTTCCTTTGTTCCTGAGGACCGTCTGGGAATGGGCCTGGTGGCAGCCATGGGCATGACTGACAATATGATGCTCCGGGGCTATAAAAAGGGCATCCCATTCTTTACAGACAGAAGAACGCCAAAAGCTATGGCGGAGCAGCTGATCAAAGAGCTGGAGATCGTAACGCCCGGTGTTTCCACACCTGTTGGACGGCTTTCCGGCGGAAATGTACAGAAGGTATTAGTAGGACGTGAGATCTCATCCAATCCCCGTGTGCTTATGGTAGCATATCCGGTGCGCGGTCTGGATATTAACTCTTCCTATACCATTTACCACTTATTAAATGAGCAGAAAAAGCAGGGGGCAGCGGTGATCTGCGTAGGGGAAGACCTGGATGTGCTCCTGGAGCTTTGCGACCGCATTCTGGTGCTTTGCGGCGGCAAGGTCAGCGGTATTGTAGATGGAAGAACAGCTACAAAAGAAGAGATCGGACTTATGATGACAAAGACAGGAGGCGAACAGGATGAGTAAGGAAATGAGTACAGTTACAAATAAAGAGCCTCTGATGCATATTTCCAAGCGTGACGGAATTGAAACATGGAAAAGCTGGCTGATCCGCATAATCGCAGTGCTTTTGTCACTGGTGGTCTGTGCAGGCGTGATCGTAGCTCTGACCGGTTTAAATCCTATTGAAGTGTATAAGGGCATTTTTGACGGTGCCATTGGTACCAAGCGCCGTGCATGGATGACCATTCGTGATACACTGGTGCTGTTATGTATTGCAGTTGGTATTACCCCGGCATTTAAAATGCGTTTCTGGAACATTGGTGCAGAAGGCCAGGTGCTGATCGGCGGTGTTACTTCCGCAGCTATGATGATCTATCTGGGAAATTCCCTTCCTCCAGTGGTATTATTCCTTCTTATGTTCCTTGGCAGTGCAGCAGCAGCCATGATCTGGGGCGTGATCCCGGCCTTTTTCAAGGCTTACTGGAATACCAATGAAACACTGTTTACCCTGATGATGAACTATGTTGCCACCCAGGTCATTACCTATTGTATTATTTTCTGGGAAAATCCAAAGGGCTCCAACTCAGTAGGAACCATTAATTCCTCTACAAAGGGCGGTTGGATCCCGCAGCTTTTCGGTCTGGACTATGGCTGGAACCTGGTGATCGTCCTGGCTCTGACTGTTGCCATGTTCATTTACTTAAAATACAGCAAGCAGGGATATGAGATCGCTGTTGTTGGCGAAAGTGAAAATACAGCCCGCTATGCAGGCATCAATGTAAAACGTGTTATCCTTCGCACCATGGCTCTGTCCGGTGCTATCTGCGGTATTGCAGGCTTTATCATTGTAGGCGGCGCAAGCCATACGATTTCTACCAGTACAGCAGGAGGCAGAGGCTTTACAGCCATTATCGTTTCCTGGCTGAGTAAATTCAACACCTTTGTAATGATCCTGGTATCCTTCTTCCTGGTGTTCATGCAAAAGGGCGCAGGACAGATCGCGTCCCAGTTTAACTTAAATGAAAATGCATCGGATATCATTACTGGTATCATCCTGTTCTTTATCCTTGGTTGTGAGTTCTTTATCAACTACAAAGTAGGATTTAGAAGCGGGAAAAAGAGTGGTAAATAGGAGGTGAACATATGGGATTATTGATCATTTTTATGCAAAAAGCCATTGGACAGGGAATTGGTATCCTCTATGGCGCATTAGGCGAGATCTTAACAGAAAAATCCGGAAACCTGAACCTGGGTATTCCTGGGATGATGTATATGGGCGGCATTGCCGGGCTGATCGGCGCCTTCCTTTATGAAAACAGCAGCGCTGCGCCAAATGGGGCTGTGGGAGTTCTTATTTCCTTCCTGTGCGCGTTTTTATGTGCTGCTTTAGGCGGTCTGATCTACAGTGTTCTGACAATTACCTTACGTGCCAATCAGAACGTAACCGGTCTGGCTCTTACGACTTTTGGTGTTGGTTTTGGAAACTTCTTCGGCGGTTCTCTTTCCAAGCTGGCAGGCGGTGTTGGACAGATCTCCGTTGCAGTGACCGGTGCAGCTTTTAAGAAGCAGATCCCCGTACTTTCCGGTCTTGGTGCAGTGGGACAGTTATTATTTTCCTATGGATTTTTAACTTATCTGGCCATTATTCTGGCTCTGGTGCTGGCATTTTTCCTTTCAAAGACCAAAAAGGGCCTGAACCTGCGGGCAGTAGGTGAAAGCCCGGCTACAGCAGATGCGGCGGGTATTAATGTTACTGTATACAAATATCTGGCAACCTGCATCGGAGGCGGTATCAGCGGCCTTGGCGGTCTGTACTTTGTAATGGAGTATTCCGGCGGAACCTGGACCAATAATGGTTTTGGTGACAGAGGCTGGCTGGCAATTGCCCTTGTTATCTTCGCTCTCTGGAAGCCTGTAAATGCGATCTGGGGTTCTATCCTTTTTGGCGGCCTTTATATCCTGTATCTTTATATTCCGGGACTGGACCGCGGGGCACAGGAGATCTTTAAGGCACTGCCTTATGTAGTAACCATTATTGTACTGGTATTTACCAGTCTGAGAAAGAAGAGGGAATATCAGCCGCCGGCAAGTCTGGGACTGGCATATTTCCGTGAGGAACGATGAGAGAATTAATTGAACGGTATGTAAGAGAACTGGTAAAAATCCCCAGCACTTCCAATACAGAGACAGAAAAAAGCTGCGCAGACTATATTGCAGAGGAGCTGGCAAAGCAGCCTTACTTTAAGGAGTATCCGGAGCAGACAGGAAAATATCTCCTGCCGGAAGACAGCTTTGGCCGGTCTGTACCATGGGGACTGGTAAAAGGAAGGAACGGATCCCGTAAGACCATTATCCTTACAGGCCATTATGACGTGGTGGACACAGAAGAGTATGGAAATGAGCGTGCTCTTGCTTATGATGTGGAAAAATGGGAAGATCTGGTAAAATCTGGAAATGCTCTGCCTGGTATGCCAGAGGAAGTGAAAAAAGATTTCCTTTCTGGTGACTGGATGTTTGGCAGAGGGACCGCAGATATGAAGGGCGGACTTTCTGTTGGACTGGCGCTGCTGGACTGGTATGGGAAGCTGGTGGTTGAGGCAGAGCGGAAAGAGTGTGGTACGGCTGCCTTTGAGACAAAAACTGCTTCTGGAACAGAAGAGACGCCTGAAATATCTGGAAATCTCCTGTTCGTAACAGTACCGGATGAAGAAGGCTACTCTGCCGGAATGCGCGATGCTGTGCCATTTTTAAATGATTTAAAAGAACGCTTTGACCTGGAATATACAGCACTGATCGATCTGGAACCGGCTTCCATGGAAAATGGGGCAAAGACCATTTATACAGGTTCTGTTGGAAAAACAATGCCTGCTGTATTGGTCCAGGGCGTAAAGGCCCATGTATTAAACTGTTTCCAGGGTGTCAGCTCTGTAGGAGTTTTAAGCAGCTTTTTCATGAAAACAGAACTGGCACCGGAATTTGCAGAAAAAAGTGCTACGGAAATCTGCCCACCGCCAACCTGGTTTTGTCTTCGTGACCGGAAAGAAGGCTACGATGTGTCCGTGCCTTTCAGGGCTGGTGGATACATGAGCATGCTTGGGTTTGAAAAAACGCCGGATGAAGTGATAAAGCGATTGAAAGAACTGGGAAAAGAAAGTTTTGAAGAATATGCCCGGAGAATGGAAGCGCAGTGGAAGGCTGTGGAAAAAGCAGAGGTTCCAGAAGAAAAAGCTGGTCTGACAAGTGAAGGCAATCCCCTGGCATGTCCCAGCGCAGCCGCCGTTGCAGAAGCAGAAGTTCTTACAGTCAGTGAGTTGCTGGCATACTGCCGCAAAGAACAGGGAGAAGCCTTTACTGCCTGGCTTTTAGAAGCCTACAAGACTCAGAAAGCCCACCTGGACAAAGGCGAGACCAACTTCCCATCAGCCACCCTTGATTTTATGGAGCAGCTGTTAAACCAGTCAGGAATCTCCGGTCCGATCATGATCCTTGGCTTTGCACCTCCATTTTATCCGGCTGTAGACAGTGGAAAAGAGGGAAAAATTCTTTTTAAAGAGATGAAAAAAGCAGCAGAGAAGGAGAATGTTTCCCTGAAATGCCATGAATATTTCTGCGGCATTTCCGACTTAAGCTACTGTGGCGGAATGGACAAAGAAGAACTGGCTGCCTATGCAGCCCAGACCCCATTATGGGGCAGTGCCTATGCCATGGATATAGAAGCAATGGCGAAATTAAAGATCCCCTCCATGCTCTTTGGACCATGGGGGAAAGATATCCATACCCGTTGGGAACGTGTAAATAAAGCCAGTTTGTATGAAAAAACGCCGGCTGTATTAAAAAACTTTATCGAACAAATGTTTGATAAATAAATAGGGATGTGGTATACTAAAAAGCGCAGGGAGAAATTTTCCCTGCGCTTTTCAGCATTATATTGCCTGGAAAAACCAGGCATAGAAGTGAGTAAATATTTTCAGGAAACAGCAGAAAAAGGAGTTACACCATGCCAAAGCAGTATATAAAAATACGCGGCGCAAATGAACATAATCTTAAAAATATATCCGTAGATATCCCAAGGAATGAACTGGTGGTTCTTACCGGACTTTCCGGTTCCGGCAAGTCATCTCTGGCGTTTGATACGATCTATGCAGAAGGTCAGAGACGCTATATGGAGTCTCTGTCTTCCTATGCAAGACAGTTCTTAGGACAGATGGAAAAGCCGGAAGTAGAAAGCATCGAAGGCCTTTCTCCAGCCATTTCCATTGACCAGAAATCCACCAACCGAAATCCACGTTCTACAGTGGGAACCGTGACAGAGATCTATGACTATATGCGTCTTCTCTATGCCCGCATCGGTATCCCCCACTGTCCAAAGTGTGGAAGGGAGATCCATAAACAGACCATTGATCAGATGGTAGACCAGATCATGGCTATGCCGGAGCGGACCAAGATCCAGCTGTTGGCACCTGTAGTCCGTGGAAGAAAGGGCGAACACGTAAAAGTGCTGGAGCAGGCCAGAAAAAGCGGCTATATGCGTGTGCGCATTGACGGAAATCTGTACGAACTTTCCGAAGAGATCAAATTAGAGAAAAATATTAAGCACAATATTGATATTATTGTAGACCGTCTGGTTGTAAAAGAGGGGATTGAAAATCGTCTGACTGACTCTATTGAGACGGTTATGTCCTTAAGCAACGGCCTGATGACTGTAGATGTGATCGGCGGGGAACCGGTGAATTTCAGTCAGAGTTTTTCCTGCCCGGACTGTGGTATCAGTATTGACGAGGTAGAGCCCCGAAGCTTCTCCTTTAATAACCCATTTGGAGCATGCCCGGAGTGCTTCGGTTTAGGCTATAAGATGGAATTTGACGAGGATCTGATGATCCCGGATAAATCCCTTTCCATTTCCCAGGGTGCCATTGTGGTTATGGGATGGCAGTCCTGTACGGACAAAGGAAGCTTTACCAGGGCTATCTTAGACGCACTGGCAGAGGAATATCATTTCAGCCTGGATACTCCATTTCAGGATTATCCAAAGGAGATCCACGATATTATCATCTATGGTACCGGCGGTCATGAAGTAAAAGTCCGCTATAAGAGCCAGAGAGGTGAAGGCATCTACGATGTAGCATTTGAGGGCCTGATCGAAAATGTAAACCGCCGCTATAAAGAGACTTTTTCAGAAGCTTCCAAGGCAGAATATGAAACCTATATGCGGATCACCCCATGTCCGGCCTGCAAGGGACAGCGACTGAAAAAGGAGTCTCTGGCAGTTACAGTAGGCGGTCTGAATATTTACCAGGCTACTAATATGTCCATTGTGAAATTTAAGGAATTTATGGATGGGCTGACGCTGACACCTATGCAGCAGACCATTGGTGCCTCTATTTTAAAGGAGATTAAAGCACGTATCAGTTTCCTTATTGATGTGGGACTGGATTATCTTTCCCTTTCCCGTGCTACAGGCACACTTTCCGGCGGCGAAGCCCAGAGAATCCGTCTGGCTACCCAGATCGGATCCGGTCTGGTGGGAGTAGCCTATATCCTGGATGAGCCAAGTATAGGACTTCACCAGAGAGATAATGATAAATTGTTAAAAACTTTATTGCATCTGCGTGACCTGGGAAACAGCGTTCTGGTAGTAGAACATGACGAAGATACCATGCGTGCAGCAGACTGCATTGTGGATATCGGACCTGGAGCCGGGGAACATGGTGGACAGATCGTTGCAGTGGGAACTGCAGAAGAGATCATGAAAAACCCGGAGTCAATAACCGGTGCCTATCTCAGCGGCCGTCTGCAGATTCCGGTTCCTGATCAGCGCAGAACTCCAACGGGCTGGATCACGGTGCGGGGAGCAGAAGAGAATAACCTGAAAAAGATCGATGTTTCCTTCCCGTTAGGCGTGATGACCTGTGTGACCGGTGTATCCGGTTCCGGTAAAAGTTCTCTTGTAAACGAGATCTTATATAAAGCCCTCGCAAAGAAGTTAAACCGCGCAAGGACCATTCCTGGAAAGCATAAATGCATTGAAGGAGTAGAGCAGTTAGATAAGATTATAGCTATTGACCAGTCCCCGATCGGACGTACCCCACGTTCCAATCCGGCTACCTATACCGGTGTATTTGACCTGATCCGGGACCTGTTTGCCTCTACAGCAGATGCAAAAGCAAAGGGCTACAACAAGGGCAGATTTAGTTTCAATGTAAAAGGTGGTCGCTGTGAAGCCTGCTCCGGCGATGGTATCATCAAGATCGAGATGCACTTCCTTCCGGATGTATACGTGCCCTGTGAAGTCTGCGGCGGAAAGCGCTATAACCGTGAGACACTGGAGGTAAAATACAAAGGAAAGAGCATCTATGATGTCCTGGATATGACAGTAGAAGATGCGTTGAAATTCTTTGAAAATGTGCCCTCCATTACCAGAAAGATCCAGACCTTATATGATGTAGGTCTTGGTTATGTCCGTCTGGGACAGCCATCTACCGAACTTTCCGGTGGTGAAGCCCAGCGTATCAAACTTGCTACCGAACTTTCCAAGCGCAGTACCGGAAAGACCATTTATATCCTGGATGAACCTACTACAGGCCTTCATTTTGCCGATGTCCACAAGCTGATCGAGATCCTTCGCCGCCTGTCCGACGGTGGAAATACCGTTGTTGTCATTGAACACAACCTGGATGTGATCAAAACAGCAGACTATATCATCGATATCGGTCCTGAAGGCGGCGACAAGGGAGGAACTGTCATTGCCAAAGGAACTCCCGAAGAAGTGGCAGAAAGCCCGGTTTCCTATACAGGAAAATATGTGAAGAAATATCTGGAACAGTGATTAATAGGAGATTCCGCCTGTTAGCACAGGCGTAGGATCATAAATGTGCGGTATTTATAAGTAATAAACGACAACATATTTCAGAAGTCAGAGATATAACAGCAGTAAATAATCCTTGACTTCTGAAATTTTTTTATCTAAAATACTTAGGAACCGAACTAATTACAAAAACACAGGAGTACAGTCATATGGAAACAGGAAAAGTCATTAACCGTATATCTAACCGTCTGCGCCGCAGATCTGCAGCTTTACAGGAAACACTGGGAATGAGCGGGGCGCAGGGGAATATTTTAAATTTTATTTTAGTGGAAGGACAGAAACATTCTATTTATCAGAAAGATATAGAAAAAGAATTTGGTCTCCGTCCATCTACGGCTACAGAAGTATTAAAGGCCCTGGAAAAGAAAGAACTGATCTGCCGTGTCAGTGAAAAGCAGGATGCCCGTTTAAAACGGATCGAATTTACGTCCAAGGCCGAAGAAATCCGTCATCTGATCGCTGCTGAAATAGGCGAGTCGGAAAGCATTTTATTAAAAGGTATTACAGAAGAGGAAAGACAGATCTTTATTGAAATCGGAGAGCGTATGCTTAAAAATCTGGATGAAGCAAATTAATAACGAAAGTTCCCCGTAGATAACAGACAGATATATACATCTGAGGGGAAAAGGAAATACAGAAAGGAAGAAGATCAAAATGGAACATTCAAAAGAAACGGGTACAGACCAGGAACTGATGCGTTCTATGAAGGTGTCAAAAGCAGTAGCCGCCATGGCGATCCCAAGTGTGATCAGCAGTCTGGTTACAGTCGTTTATAACATGGCAGATACCTTTTTCGTAGGACAGACAGGAGATGCACTTCAGGTAGCGGCAGTCAGTCTGACAAACCCTATTTTCATTCTCCTTATGGCTTTTGCCAATATGTTTGGAATGGGCGGAAGCGCCGTGGCATCCATGGCAATGGGAGAGGGAAAACCCAAAAAAGTAAAGAACACTACCGCATTTATCACCTATGCCAGTTTAGCAGTAGGCATCATAATTGCAGTTATTTTATTTGCATTTATGTCCCCCATCTTACATATTTTTGGCGCAAATACAGAAACCTATGAATACGCTAAAGGTTACATCCATTACATTGCCTGGGGCGCTCCCTTTATCATCTGGTCTGCGGCAGCCAGCTTTGTAGTCCGGGCAGAAGGTGCCAGTAAAGAAGCTATGATCGGAAGCATGGTGGGAACCATTGCAAATATTGTATTAGACCCCCTGTTTATCTCTGGTCTGCATATGGGAGCTGCCGGTGCGGCTATTGCAACTACCATCGGAAATATCCTGGCAAGTCTGTACTTTGTATGGTATTTCTTAAAGAGATCCGGTCAGCTGTCCATTCTTCCAAAAGACTTTACTTTAGGAGAAAATATCCCGCAGAGAGTCTGCACTACCGGCTTCCCAACTGCTATCTTTTCTGTTCTCATGAGCGTTTCCACCATTGTAGTCAACCAGATTTTGGTAAAATATGGAAATGCACCGGTGGCAGCCATCGGTATTGTTTTTAAAGCCAATATGTTCATTACTTTCCTGCAAATGGGACTGGCAAACGGAGTACAGCCATTGTTGGGTTACAGCTATGGAGCTGGAAATATCAGCCGCTTCCGGGAAGTAGAACGCTTTACGAAGATCTGCTGCCTGATAGCCGGAGTTGCGGCCACACTGCTGTATTTTGTGGGAAAAGAGCCTATTATCCGCATGTTCATCAGTGATGATGAGGTGGTTTATTATGGGGTAAAGATGCTGATTGCATACATGCTTTCCGGTCCTGTGATCGGCATGCTTTTTGTAAATATGAACTGTATGCAGTCTGTAAATTACGCATTGCCTGCAACCATCCTTTCCGTTATGCGTCAGGGCGTCCTCCTGATCCCGCTGCTTTACATCCTGCAGCTGATCGCAGGATTAGAAGGCGTGATATACGGTCAGGCAATTACAGACTATATCGCGGTGGTCCTTTCAACGGTATTTTGGAGAAATATAAGAAAAAAGCTGTAGGATTTGCCAGAGTGACCTGGATCATTCTACAGCTGAAAAATGAAATCCCAGCGGGCGTCAGATCGCAATCTGCCGTCCGCCATTTTTTTCATATAACCGGTGACTGATGGAAAGCACGGTACGTCCGTTTCCGGCTCGGTTTAAAGCAGAAAGAACGGTCTGTTCTGTGTCTGCGTCAAGATTTGCCGTGATCTCATCTAATAAAAGGATGCGGGGGTTGGTTGCAACAGCCCTGGCAATGGAAAGCAGCTGCCATTGTCCCTGGGAGAAAAGACCTGGTTTGCAGGGAGTGTTGTAGCCTTCCGGGAAACTGCGTATAACTTCATCCAGTCCTGTAAGACCTGCGGCAGTCTGGGCCTGTTCCAATGTGATATCCGGGTCAAACAAGGTGATCTGGTCCAGGATCGTTCCGGGAACCATGGAAAAATTCTGTTCTACACAGCTGATGATCTTTCGTCTCTGGTTTTCAGAGAGTGCATCGGCAGGCTGTCCGTTAATAAGAACGTTTCCTTTCTGAGGTGTATAAAGTCCTAAAAGCAGTTTAAAAATAGTACTTTTTCCGGCACCGGTACGTCCGGTCAAAGTAACCTGTTCCCCTTCTTTTACAGAAAAACTGAGGGACTGTAGAATATCCGGGTCACTTTCCTCATAACGGAAGGTTACATTCTGAAGTTCTACCGGGCATGCAGCCGGATCCGGTCTGGAAGTGTTTGTTTCCCTAGCTTTGGTACGTTCCGGAAGCTGCAAAAATTCATTGATCCTGTGTACTCCGGCAGCAGCAGACTGAATGGTCTGTATTTCCATACCAATACTTTCAAGAGGTGTAAATACCTGGGTAATATAGGAAATAACAGCGGCAGCAGTACCGGCAGACATTCCGAAAAACAGCTGGACTTCCCCATTTCCAAAAGCAGATAAGATCATAACAATGGCGATGGTAATTGAATTGGAAATAAGGATGACCGGTGAATAAATAGCATCATAAAAATTTGTTTTATCAATTGCCTTATAGCTGTCTTCCAGAAATTTACTGTATTTTTCTTCCATATACATTTCTTTGTGAAGATTGTGAATGGTGCGGATACAGCGCAGTGTCTCCGGTACATGACCAGAGGCTTTTGCAATGGCAGCACGGTTACTTAACTGGGATGCAAGCATACGTTTTTGTACATGACGGGTGTAGAAAAATACAACGGGGAGCACAAACAGAAGCAGGATGGCCAGACCGCGGTTTTTCGTAAAGATCACAAAGAAAATACCGCAAAGCTGGCAGGCGTCTGCAAACATGCTGATGATACCGGAAGTGAAAAGTTCCTCTACTGTATCCACATCACCTACAAAACGGGAAGCAATGGCTCCTGAGTCATGGGAAACAAAAGAGTCTGCAGGCAGAAGGCTGATCTTCTGGCATAAAACAGTGCGCAGTCCATGCGTAATGCGCTGCCCGAAGATCGTCAAAAGGCTTTCACGCAAAGAGGTGGCAGCATTTGTTAATAAAAGCAGTCCAAAATAGGACAGAGCCAGAGCAAAAGGAAAGGCCTGGCCGGCTGTAAGATAGTCAATGGCTTTTGCCAGTACCAGTGGCGGGAGAAGAGCAAAGACTGCAGATCCCAACACAGCAGCAAATAAAGTTACGCACATTCCCTTATTCTGTTTTACAGTGCGTAAAATAACCTTAAGGACAGAATGTTCTGTTTTCATAGTCAGCAGATCCCCCTTTCAATCGCACTTTCTGTTGGTTTTACAACGGAATGGTCAGTTTGAAGCTGATATAATTCTCTGTAAGCACTATTTTCTTCCAACAGTTTTTCATGGGAAGAAAATTCTGCTGTTCCATTATCCATCCAGATCACGCCGTCTGTTTCCGAGAACAGATACAGGCGGTGGGAGATGAGAAAGATAATGCTGTCCGGTACCATTTGACGCAGGTGTTCAAACACTTCTACTTCTGTTGTCTTGTCTAAGGCGGAAAATGGATCATCTAAGATCAGGATCGGGCGGGGATGGGCCAGTGTACGGGCCAGAGCCAGTCGCTTCTGCTGTCCGCCGGAAAGACGGAGGCCCGTTTCACCGGTTACTGTATCTTCACCCTGAGGCATATGACGTACCTCATCTTCCAGGCATACAGCCTCTAAGTATTTCCACAGATCCTTTTGATCCCCAAGTAAAACATTATTTTTAATGGTATCACTTAACAGATCCGGTTCATGTCCTAAGTATCCCACCAGAGAATTGCGCACATCTGGTGAAAGGGAAGAAAATTCCTTACCGTTAAAGGTGAGGGAGCCGGTGTAAGGATGCTCGCAGAGGAAGATCCGTCCTAATGTGGATTTTCCGCAGGCAACCGGGCCGGTAATACCAATGATCTCACCGGGAGAAGCCTGGAATGTCAGATCTTTGAAAAGAGGAGCGCTGTTTTCATAGGAAAATCCAAGGAATCTTGCGTTTACCTGTCCAAGGCTGGAAGCTGGCAGAGGTTTGTCTTCTTTTCCTGCTTTCATAAAAGGAAGGATACGCTTCCAGGAAACCTGGGCTTTCTGGATAGCATTAAAAAGCTTGGCTGCATGGGAAGATTTTACAGACAGCCTGGAAAAACAGGAAAGGAAAGCGCTGAAAGCGGCAATATCCCAGGAAGTCCAGCCGGTTCCCATTACATTTTTACTTCCAAAATAAAAGATGAGAAGGACGCCGGTCATGGAAATAAGTTTATAAATAGGAGGCAGGGCCGCTACCGGCAGGTCTGCACGTACAGAGGCTTTTTCGTAATCAGCCAGGTGGGTTTCATAATCTTTATTTCTCTGGGTCTCACAGCCGTAAATACGGTAGGTAATGGCGTTTTGGATGCGGTCTAAGGTTGCGGCATTTAAACGTCCGGCGCTTTCTTTGCAGGCAGCACCTGTTTTCAGGACAACGACTTTCATCCTTTCTGCGATCACATAGGAAACAGGAGGGAAGATAAGGCACAAAAGAGCCAGTTTCCAGTCGTAGGCGAAAAGCATGAAAACATAGGAAAACAGTGCTACACCTGTATCGAAGATCTCAGTTGTAAATTTACGGATCCCTTCGGAACATGCGTCTACGTCGGATAAAGCTTTTGTCATGGCATTTCCGGTATTGACATTTTTCAGATCGCAGGTATCCGTATGGACCAGGTTGTTATAATACGTCTGTTTCATACTGCGGTTGATATTGTTGGCGAAGCGGCGCACATACAGACGTTTGATGAAACGGGAGATCTGAACCGTAAAAATGGCAATAAAATAAGCAGATGCCAGTTTCAGCATATCTGAAAAATGGCTTTGGCCTTTCTGGATAAAAAACAGGCACTGTATCATCTGGCCTTCAAACCAGGGACGGGCCATAAGTCCAAGATTGTAAATAAGACCGGACACTGTGATAACAGCTAAAATTCCCTTTTGCATGGAAAAATAACTGGTGACATGGTCTGGATGTTTGCATATGGGGGGTGCAGATTGTTTACTCATGTGAGAGTTCTCCTTCCTGTGGTTCTTTTTCCGGAGCCTTTTTTGGGGGCAGTTCTTTATTTAGTATTTCTTTATCTGGTATTTTTTGATCGGTCATTTCTTCGCTGGGGATCCGGGAAAGTTTTTCATTGGTCCATGCCGATACATGGGTAAAGTCTGCTCTCCGTTCTTCTTTGGATTTCCAGTAAAGGATATCCAGGATGCGGCAGAATTCCCTGCGGTCTGCTTCTGAGAGATCAGCAATGAGCCAGTCATAAAAAGCGTCTTCAATGTTTGCCTTGGAGTTTTTCAGCTCTTCCGCTTTTTCTGTGGCAAAAAGAAGCTGGCTGCGTTTATCTTCAGGATTTGGTTTTCGTACCAGATAGCCCTTTGCTTCCAGGCTTGCAGCCCGGCGGGCAGCGGCTCCTTTGTCGATCTTTAAGGTTTCACGGATTTCTGCCTGGGTGATTCCCGGTTTGTGGCGGACCAGATGGATAAAGTCAAATTCAGCTGTGCCGATGCCCTCGGCTTTCATGGTCTGGACTGTAAATTTGGCAGCTTCTCTGGCTATTTTTGTTATTTTACGCTGTGTATCATCCATAGATTTAACGATCCTTTCTAAAAAGAAGATGTATATACATCTATATGGTTGATGGTACATCTAAATGTTTGCATTGTCAATACAGGAAGATCTTACAGACCATCTTTAAAAAATAAAAAGCGGTTGACGTTTTTTGAGAATACGTGTACAATAATACGTACATTATTAATAACCTGTTATGAAAATAAAGGCAGGCTTCGATTGACTGAGAGCAAGAGCCACAGGACCTGTATTTTCATAAGATCCGCATAAGCGGCAGCAGCGTATGTTTATACGATACTACAGGTGTTTTACTTTCCGTGAAAAGTGAAAACTTCTGACAGGATCAGTTAATCATCCGTCCCTTAGATCTTAAGGGGCGGATTTTTTATATTCACTGATGCATCATGCAAAAGAATGATATAGAAAAAGCGGAAATAACACAGGATCTTACACAGGTAAAAGCATTACATATTTAGGAGGAGAGCAGTATGAAAGGGTACAAAAAGCTTATGGACTTTGTAGCGCTGGTTGAAAAAGCAGTTCTGGCAGCTACCATGATCCTGATCCTTGTACTGACAGTAGGAAACGTGTTTTCACGTAAAGTGATCCACCAGTCATGGTCTTTTACAGAGGAACTGGTGGTTGCAATTTTTGTTCTGATCACCCTTTTAGGCGCAGCATTGTCTGCAAGAGAGGGAGGTCTGGTAGGTTTAAACCTGGTAACAGAGCGCCTGCCAAAGTCATGTAAAAAGCCAGTGATCATTCTCATCACACTTTTTTCCGTGGCTTTTATGGGAATTTTATTCTATTACGGTATGGACAAGGTATTGGCACAGCTTGCCAACCAGAAACGAACCTTCGTATTAAACTGGCCGGAATGGATCTTCTGGTCCTTCGTCCCTATTGGTTCCGTGTGCATGGTCCTGCACTTTATTGAGTATTGTGTGGATGAATGTGCAAAAACAAACGCAGCAGAAAAGAATGATATGAAAAAGGAGGATAAATAAATGGTAAGTGCAGTTCTTTTTATCACCTTTTTCGTTTTACTGGTTTTAAATGTTCCGATCTCTATCTGCCTGGGACTTTCATCCGCAGCAGCGATTCTGTATTCAGGAACTTCTTTAACCATTGTAGCAACTAACATTTACTCCGGTATCAGCAAATTCCTGCTTCTTGCTATCCCGTTTTTCGTATTATCCGGAAACATTATGGCAAAGGCCGGTATTTCCACCAGACTGATCCGTTTCGTTGACACCTGTGTTGGACACCGCAAAGGCGGCATTGCAAATGTATGTATCATCGTTGCCTGCTTCTTCGGCGCGATCTCCGGTTCCGGTCCTGCAACGGTAGCAGCTTTAGGCGCAGTTCTGATCCCGGCTATGGTAGAAAGAGGCGGCTTCTCCGCTCCATTCTCTACTGCATTAATGGCAACTGCCAGCTCCATTGCCATTGTCATCCCGCCAAGTATCGCCTTCGTTGTGTATGCTTCCATTACCGGCGTTTCCATTGGTGACATGTTCATGGCTGGTATTGTTCCTGGAATTCTCATGGGACTTGCACTGATCGTAGTGGTAATGTTGGAAGTGCGTAAAAACCATGTCGTTCCGTCCAATGTACAGAAGGCATCTGCAAAAGAACGTCTGGACGCATTTAAAGACGCATTCTGGGGATTTTTAATGCCAGTTATCATCCTTGGCGGTATTTACGGCGGTATTTTCACACCTACTGAGGCAGCAGCCGTTTCTGTTGTATATGGCCTTTTTGTAGGTATGGTAATTTATAAAGAAGTAAAATTAAAAGATCTTTGGGATATCCTTATTGACTCTGCAAAGACTACCGGCGGCATCATGCTTATTGTAGCATGTGCGTCCCTGTTCTCCTTTGTATGTACCCGTTTTGGTATCTCTACCGCAGCTTCCCAGCTGCTGGCAAAAGTAGCAGGCAATCAGTTCACTTTCTTGCTGATCTGCAATGTGATCTTCCTGATCGCAGGCTGCTTTATTGACGCAAACTCAGCCATGTACATTTTCATCCCGATCATGCTTCCTGTATGCAAGCAGTTGGGCTACAATGTGATCGCCTTTGGTATTATGGCAACCGTCAACCTGGCAATCGGTCAGGTAACACCGCCAGTTGGTGTCAATCTGTTTGTTGCTATCGGCGTAAAGCTGAAAAATGGTTTACAGGTAACTTTACAGCAGATCTCCCGTGCAGTTGTATCTATGGTAGTGGCAAGTATCGCAGTGCTTTTACTGATCACCTATATCCCGGGAATTTCCACTTTCCTTCCAGCAGCATTAGGAAGTGCGGCAGCGGTTGAAAATGGAACGACCACAGGCGGTGACAGCGGTACCACAGCAACTGATAATGACGATTTTAATACCATTGAAGATTACAGTGATCTGGATTGGCCGGAAATGACATGGAACTTTACCTGCTCTACCACAGAGACCAGTACCTGGGCCCAGGCCGGGCGTAAGTTTGGTGAATTAATGGAACAGGCAACTGGCGGCAAGATCAAAGTAGAAGTATATGCAGCGGACCAGCTGACCGGTGGCAACCAGTCCGAAGGTATCCAGGCACTGATGAACGGCGACCCGGTACAGATTTCCATGCACAGCAACCTGATCTACTCAGCATTTGACCCACGTTTTAACGTAGTTTCACTGCCATATCTGTTTGACTCTGTAGAAGCAGCGGATGCTGTTTTAGACGGACCTGCAGGAGAAGAACTGGTAAGTATCCTGGAAAGCTATGACCTGCATTGTATGGGAATGGCAGAAAATGGTTTCCGCCAGCTGACCAACAGCGTTCACCCGGTACATTCTGTAGAAGATATGAAAAACCTGAAGCTGCGTGTAGCAGGCTCCAACCTTTTAATGAAGTGTTATGAACTTTGGGGCGCAGATGCCACCAATATGAACTGGTCTGAGACCTACACTGCTCTTCAGCAGAAGACAGTAGACGGACAGGAAAACCCACTTCCAGCGATCGACGCAGCCAGCGTACAGGAAGTACAGAAGTATGTATCTCTCTGGAATGCAAATTATGACTGCCTGTTTTTCTGTATCAATCAGGGCATTTATGACAGTCTGACCCAGGAGCAGCAGAAGGTAGTTGACGAAGCAGGCCGCAAGGCAGTTGCTTATGAGCGTGAGATCAACCGCGCCGGTGACGAGGAGATCTTAGAACGCTGGCAGTCAAAGAATGGCGTAGAAGTTGTAAAATACGAGGATCTGGATGTAGAGTCCTTTAAGAATGCAGCAGAGCCTGTAACCGAGTGGTTCATCAATGAGTTAAAGAACCAGGGATATGAAGATGCAGAAGACCTGGTACACATTTTCACCGATAATGCAGCAAAAGCAGCAGGCGCAGAAAGCACCGGAAGCACATCTGCATACCAGGTAGAAGACCACAGTGACTTAAACTGGCCGGAAATGACCTGGAATTTCACCTGCTCTACCACAGAAACCAGTACCTGGGCCCAGGCCGGACGTAAATTCGGCGAGTTAATGGATCAGGCAACCGGCGGAAAAGTAAAAGTAGAAGTATATGCAGCAGACCAGCTGACCGGCGGTAACCAGTCCGAAGGTATCCAGGCGCTGATGAACGGTGACCCGGTACAGATCTCCATGCACAGCAACCTGATCTATTCTGCATTTGATCCACGTTTTAACGTAGTTTCATTGCCATATCTTTTCGACTCTGTAGAAGATGCAGACGCAAAACTGGACGGGGAAGCAGGACAGAAAATGGATGAGATCTTATCTTCCTATGGCTTACATTGTATGGGAATGGCAGAAAATGGCTTCCGCCAGCTGACCAACAGTGTCCGTCCGGTACATTCTGTAGAAGATATGAAGAATTTGAAGCTGCGAGTAGCAGGTTCTAACCTTCTGATGAAGTGCTATGAGCTTTGGGGCGCAGATGCCACCAATATGAACTGGTCCGAGACATACACCGCTCTTCAGCAGGGAACCGTAGATGGCCAGGAAAACCCGCTTCCAGCAATCGATGCAGCCAGTGTACAGGAAGTACAGAAATATGTATCTCTCTGGAATGCAAACTATGACTGTCTGTTCTTCTGCATTAATCAGGATATCTATGACAGTTTAACTCCTGAGCAGCAGGCAGTAGTAGATGAGTGCGGAAAATTAGCTGTTCAGTATGAGCGTGAGATCAACCGTGCCGGAGATGACGAGATCTTATCCAGGTGGCAGTCCAAGAATGGCGTAGAAGTGGTTGATAATGATGAACTGGATATCGACTCCTTTAAGGCAATCGTAGAACCTGTAACCGAATGGTATATCGGCGAACTGCAGAGACAGGGATATGATGATGCAGAAGAGCTGGTAGCAGCATTTAAGTAAGTAGAATTAAGTAAATAAAGTCAGGAAAAGGCTGATGCAGAAGAGATAGGATCTTTTTTGCATCAGCCTTAATTGTTGCCAGGCATATCGAGGAGACGCCAGTGGCGCATCCGCTGATCTAAATGAGTGCCCTCAGCCATTTGCCATGCTTCCTGTGGGACAGAAATGATATAAGCAATGTAAACAGGAACATGGAGACCAGAACGGAAAGCATAATGTTTGTTTTAGTCATAGGAAGTGGATTATAATGAATGGTCCAGGTAAACAAATGGATGAAATAGTAATGGGAGAAATAGATCCATTCACTTTGTTCCCGTAAAAAAAGGAAAAATCTGGAACCAGTTCCGGTAAGGTTTAATGCCAGTTCTGTAAGGCAGACGACGGCAGGTGCTGCTGATAATACCATATTGGCATTGGAGCAGAGGGAAACTTCTATGTACATTACACTTAGAAAGAAAAGGCTTCCCAAAGCGGCCGGTACAGGTGACAGATGCCGTTCCCTCTTTGCAGACCAGGCACCAAGAGCTACATAAAAGCTTCCATAAAAAACGCCGTTTCGCATAGTCATGAACCGGGGCGTGTACCACCGGACAAAAGCTTGAAGTATTGCCTGAAGTGTTTCAGGCGTATGCTCTAAAAGAACACGGTTGTCACAGATACATCCCAAAATAAAAAGGATCCCTGTAAAAAGGAGCAGCATCCAGGTTTTGGATTTCGCTCTGTAAAACAGCCAGACGATAAAACTGGCTATGGCCAGAGCTGGCAGGTACCACAGCTGGGTAATGGTAGCTGACATAAAGAAAGAGTGCAGATAAAAAAGGACTGCTTGGGCAATGGTCTCATTTCCCTGGACCCAGTTGTAAATGTCAATAGGCCAGCAGATCATACACCAGAGGATATACAGTTTCAGGATGCGGCATATATAACGCCTGGCAATGGGCCAACTGTTTTTTATATCGGTATCAGTTGTGTTTGTATCATTAGGCAGTTGAGCGGGTATCTTCTGAAACAGAAGAAATCCTGCAATCAGAAAGAAAATGGGAACCGCCAGATTGGACAGCCAGCATCCGATCACCAGACGCCATTTGCTTTCAGCGGGATAATAGATCTGGATCACATGTCTGGCAGCTACCAGAACTGCCATAATAAACTTTAAAAGATCCAGTCCATAGTATTGTTGTTTTTCATTTGTAATCTTCATGGAGATCTCCATTCTACCGTTAAAGGAAGGCGCAAAGTTTCGTATTTGATTATAACATAATTTGTAGGGAAACAAAAAACACAAATCATGTCTGCAAAATAAAATTGTAAAAACCTGAAAAAAGTTGTTGACAAACGGTTGGGGATTTGCTATTATAATCTTCGCGCTTGAGAGAGCAGCAAATGTTTCGAAAGAA
>NZ_QUCM01000010.1 GCF_003473545.1 Clostridium sp. AM22-11AC | reverse complement strand
CACAAATCTTATATCAGTTTTTAACGTTTACACAAAACTTGAAACGGTCTCGAATGGCCCCAAAAGTAAAGATCAGTCCCAGAGCACCTTTTACGCCCTGCAAACCGCCTACCAGGCACAATGCCAGCAGATAAAGTACCACAAAACCGATCATTACCTCTTTCCGGTCCATGGAATAAACGCTTGTGATCACTGAATTTCCTGCAACGCTCTGGAGAACCACTACCCGCATTCCCACTTTGCAGGCTGCACCAAAAAGATAGCCTGCGCTGCTGGTAGTTGTAAGTTCCTGTCCCTTTTTCACTCCACTCGTCATCTTTACGACTACAGTCTGCTGCCCCACACGCATTCCGTCTTCCTGAATGTTGTCTTCCAGGATACGGACCACTTTTCCTGTCTCAAAAGTCTGCCCTGTGCGGTTGACCAGCTGTGTCTTAGTTACGTTATTCAGTTTCACCACTGCCAGTGCCATGATCACCATGATCACTGTCATAACTGCGTACTTTTTTACCTGTTTTTTCAGTGCCTGATCCATTTTTACTGCCTCGATCTATCCGATCAACGTCCCGCAAGGCTTTTTGCAGCTTTCGCGGGACGGAATTTGATCTTTTATGTCTTTTTATATCTTTTTTATACCTTTTATTGCCGGCTTTGGGCTTATCTGTTTACGGTCTTGTGAATAGTAAAGGTATTATCAATATTTTCTACCTTTCCTTCATCTGTGATCTGGTAAGTGGTGATCTTGAAATCATCCTTTGTCAGATCGATCACAGAGTAGCTTGGCAACCAGTTCTGGCTTCTTACTTCAATGTAATCCTGCTGTGAATTAATAAGCTCATAATACTTGGAACCGGAAGCGGAGTTTGCTGTCATATAAAGGGTTCCCTTGGGGTTGGTCACAACGGATTTGCCGGAGCTTTCAATGGTATAGCACTTATTGTCTGCTGTAAAAGCATCTTTTGCTTCTACAGCAGCTGTATCAGATGAAAGAGGATTTAAAGTAATGCTCTCCCCTGTATTGTTGTTGTAAGCATGATCCCAGTCATAGTCCAGACCTGTTTCATCCAGTCTGAATTCATAAGAGCCATGTGACTTTCCATCTCCATAGAGGATTTTGGAACGGCTGTAGGTATGGTCATGTCCCTGAAGGACTACGTCAATATCATACTTGTCAAATACAGGTGTCAACTGGGTACGAAGGATCATACCGTCTGTATCAGAGTGATCCAGGCCGGAGCCGTAGATATCCTGATGAATGGTCACGATACGCCATTTGGTATCCGGGAAGTTTGCAACTGCTTTCTGAATGGCCTGCTCATGTTCTGCTACATTGTAGTTGTTTGTATTTAATACAATGAAAAGGCCAGGTCCATAGCTGTAGTAATAATCTCCTCCTGCTTCTGTCATTCCCAGATCAGTCGGATTTGGATTGTTAAAATGATAGCTGTAATCTTTGTTTAAAGAGTCGTGGTTTCCAATGGTAGTTGCTACCGGAAGGCTCTTTAAAGCATCTGCGGAAAGATAAGCTGCATACTCTTCTTCCTTTGGCTTTCCTGTTTTATTTACCTGGTCACCGGCAGAGATCACAAAATTCAGATCCGGGTTCTGTGCTAAAGCTGCATCCAGTGTACGGTCCCATGCAAAACCGTCATTGCGGGCTGCTGTATTGGCAGCGCCGGAGTCAGCACTTAATTTTCCTTCTCCCTGAGGCTGTCCCTTAGAAGCACCTACCTGCGGGTCGCCTACATAAAGGATCTTTACATTTTCAAAACTTCCTGTTTTATAAACTTCCGCAGGAGTTCTCACACCGCTCTTTTCTACAGAATAATAATAAGTAGTGTTTTCTTTCAGACCGTTTACAGTTACATAGTTGTAGCTGTAAGGTTTTCCACCTGTAAGAGATGGATCTACACTGCTTGCAGTTCCTGAACAGGCTTTAAGATCATCCTTATCTGTTCCAAAATAAACAACAGGTGTTGGCTCGTTTCCTTCACTGTACCATGCAAAATTCAGTTCGGAAGCTGCGCCGCCAGGTGTTAATGATACCTTTGTAAAATCTGTAGCTGTCTGGTTCCAGTCTGCTACCCACTTCTGCCACTGTTCAGATCCGCCGGTTACAGATGAGTCATTGTAATGTGTGGTAGCAGCCCATACCTGCTGTCCCCCGATCACCAGTACACCTGCTAAAAGTCCTGCTGCAATTCTTCTCTTTTTCATATCCATTCCCTTTCTTTTATATTACTTTTTGTTATTTTTTATTCTGATCATGGTTTTAGTATAAAAAAGCCATGTAAAATCTACTACCAGGGAAATGTATAGGAAATGTATGATTTTTGCAAATTGAAGTCTGAAAAATGAATGTACCCCGGAACATAAAAAGCGCCCTGGAACATGCTTTTTACATATCCCAGGGCGCTTCCTGCTAATTTTTATGCATCTGATCTTGAAAAGGCATTTTTCATAGAAGAACTCAGCTCAAATAACACCTTATTCAGTGTATTTCCCGTCTCTTTCTTTAACATAGCTGCCATTTCTTCGTTGATCTCTTCCCGGATCTTTTCTTTTTCTTCCGGCGTGCCTGCTGCCTGCTGCGCCTTATCTCCCTTGATGATCAGTGCATGGGCTTTAGATCCCACTGCCAGGCGGTAGCGCTCAATATAAATAGAAGTCTTTGCATAAGCTGCATCTGCCATAGCTGCGATCATACGGCTGGCCCAGTAGAAATTCTCAGTGGAAACCTCTGCTGTGGTATTTGCCATATACTCCGGTGTCTTTGATACCTGTGGATAAAATGGCACTAATACATTAAATGGATTGGAAGCAAAGGCAACCCACTGGATTACCTGAAACTCCTCCGGCATATAAGGGCGGATCTGGATCAGTGACAGCAGATCGGTGCGGTTGATGCCGATAGCGCGGTATTTATTGCGGTATACCGGGTCAGAGTGCTTCGCATATGGATCATAAGGTGTTCCCTGAAAATGAGAGGACAGCACATATTTTACATCTTCCACTGTGATCTTCTTTTCCGGAACCATGCACCATGGCAGATCATCTGACTCCGGTGTATAGTCCGCGTCTTCCCCTTCCCATTTCATGGTATGGGGATTGAAATAGCGAAGACCGAACCAGGCTCTTGGGGTATTGTATACATGGTCAGAATCCTCATGGCTGCCAAAAGCATCCCTCGGGTTAAAGCAGTCATCAAAGGACAGATCCAGATGATTTTCTTCAATAAATTCCCTCATATCTGCAGAACACATATATTCCTTCTGCTCAAATAAGGCATCTTCCAGATCAAATACATCCAGTCCCAGCTGGTTTGGCATTACCACATAGCTGTCATCAGGTACTCTTCTGGCGATCCAGTGGTGTCCGCCGATTGTCTCAAGCCACCAGATCTCATTTGCATCCTGAAAAGCAATCCCATTTTTCTCATAAGTTCCATACTGCTCCAACAGGCTTCCCAGGCGCTTTACACCTTCTCTGGCACTGTTAATATAAGGAAGGACAAGAACAACGATATCCTCCTCTCCAATACCACCTGGAACTTCTGCCTTTCCGTCTTCTGCCGGCTGGTACACTACCATAGGATCCGCACCCAGGACTCTCGGGTTGGAGGTAATGGTCTCGGTTGCAGTCATTGCCACATTTTTCTCATTTACACCGCAGGCTGCCCAAATTCCCTGTCCGGGAATGGCATTAGGAGCTGCGCTGTAGCGCATGGGATGCTCCGGAAGCGGGATCTCCACATGAGAGATCACAGATTTGTACACCTTCGGCTGCTTCTCCGGATGTACGATCACATATTTTTTTGCTGTAAAATGATTACCGCCTGCATCGTCATTTCTGGCGATCATGGTAGAACCGTCATAACTTGCTTTTTTTCCTACTAATATAGTTGTACATGGCATAATGTCATTCCTCCTGTTCTCATTCATTAAACCGTTTCTTTTATATTATCATCCCGAAAGTCATTTCGGAACAGATACAACGCTGCTAAAATAAACCCGCAGCAGACCACCCAGGTAGCCGGTTCGCAGACGCACACTGATTGATACTGCTCTGGAGCACTACGCTCCCTATGTTATAAATGGCACTCATCAGCCCCATACTAAGCCCATGTTCAAACATTCCCACTGCCTGAAGCAGACCTGCTTCCAGGTTATAGATCATAGTTAATGGAATACCTGCCAGGATGATCGTAAGATATGCTAATGCTCCATGTTTTTAAGTCCTCTTTTCTCTCGTTTTTTGTCTGGCGGACTTTTTTGTCTACTTGTCAGCTGATAAAAGTTTAACAAAAATGAGCATAGAAGTCAAATTTTTCCAAGATCTTTTGCTATTTTCCACAACTGTCTGCAAGGTTCCTGGTAAGTTCCGAAGTTTTCCATACAGCAGATCACCTTTTCACAGTTTTTAAGAACCTTTACCGCAGTTTCAAAGGTCGCATCTGAGACCGATTCAAAGGCTTTTTCCCGAATCACCACAGAAGCCAGTGCCTCTGCCACCGGATATTCCCTGTCGTTTTCCCACAGGATACCTGCTGCAAAGGGAATTCCCTCTTTTTGCAGCTGCCGATACACCGGGATCCCTGTTCCATTTCCGCCAATGACAAACACCTTCGGCTCTCCTTTTACAGCTTCCAACTCTACGCTGCCATAATCTGTAAGATAGGTGCCTTTTTCGATCTGAAACAGTTCTTTGATATAATCTCCACTGAAAATTTCCTCCGGCGTACCAAAGCGGCCAATGGAATTATCCCCTTTTACACAGATAATATGATCGGATATCTTCTGGGCCAGATCCAGTTCATGCAGAGACATAAGCACTGCCACTTTCTTTTCCCGCACCATATTTTTAAGAAGATACAAAAGTTCCAGTTTGTGCCGGATATCTAAAAATGCAGTCGGCTCATCTAATACAATGACCTGTGGTTCCTGACAGATGGCTCTTGCAAGAAGGACTCTCTGGCGCTGACCGTCACTGACCGCCTCAAAGTCCTTTTCTGCCAGTTCCAGTCCCTGGACCAGTTCTAAAGACTCCCTTACGATCTGCCAGTCTTTTTCTGTCAGGATCCCCATTTTCCCTGTATAAGGATACCGCCCCATACTTACCACTTCTTCACAGGTCATCCGCTCTGTTTTCACCCGACCGGTCATCATCACAGACATACGAAGGGCAATCTCTTTTTCCTTCATGGTCCCCATAGAGGTTCCATCCAGCCACACTGCCCCTTTTACCAGTTTCAGCTGACCGATCAGGCTCTTTAATATAGTAGATTTTCCTGCGCCGTTTGGTCCTATGAGAGTCAGTATCTCTCCCCTGTTTACATGAAGGTTTATCTTTTGGATCAATGGCAGGTTATGATAACCTACGCTTATATCTTCCGCACAAATATAAGAACTGCTTCTTTCTTCTGCCATCATCCTGTCACCTTCTTCCTCTGGTCTGTATCATCATATAAATAACCACCGGCGCTCCAAACACAGCTGTTACTGTACTGATACTTAATTCTACCGGCGAAAACAGGGTCCTTGCAAGCCGGTCACAAAAGCTGCAAAATACTGCCCCGCCTAAAAAGCAGGCAGGTATCATAATAATCGGCTTTGTTGTTTTAAACAGGCTTTTTACCAGCTGTGGAACAGCAATCCCCACAAAGGAGACCGGACCTGCAAAAGCAGTAACGCAGGCAGAAAGGATACTGGACACCAGGATCAGTGCCAGGCGAAACGCCTTTATGTTCACACCCATACTGGCTGCATAGATCTCTCCTAACTGATATGCCCCTGCAGGTTTTGCCATCAACATGGCACAGATCATACAGAAAAAGATCACCACTGCCATAACCGAAATATTTTCCCAGGTAATGCCGGAAAAACTGCCCAAAGACCAGTTATGCAGATTTACGATATTAGAGTCATCTGCAAAGGTAACTACCAGATCCGTAACTGCGGAACAGATATAGCTGACCATAATACCACAGATGACAAGAATAGACATATTGTTCACTTTATTGGCGATCAGGATCACAAAACCCATAGAAAGCATGGCACCAATAAAAGATGCCAAAATCAATACAACGGAACCTGCCACCAGCCCTCTTCCCAGAAGAAATATCATCACCAGGGCTGTCATCAGTTTTGCACCGGAAGAAATTCCCAGTACAAAGGGGCCTGCAATGGGATTTGCAAAAAAGGTCTGAAGCAGAAATCCGGAAACAGACAGGGCGCCGCCTAATAACATAGCTGCCAGCACTCTTGGGAAACGGATATCCCAGAGGATCCTTGCCTGGGTACTTTCATCCGGTCCCTGAAACAAAAGCCGCAGCACATCTTTCGGTTCTACACTTACACTTCCGGAATAAATATTCCAGAAAAAAAGCAGGACCAGTGCCACAACCAGGAGTAAAAATCCCCCTGCAATATGGATCCGCTTTTTTGCTGTTCCCGTCATTTCTCTGGTCTTCAACCTGTGTTTCCCCTTTCTTATTTCAGTTGATGGATATAATGCATCTGTCCTTCATCTGGTGTCTCTTCTGTCAGCATCCTGTGAATATCCTGTATCATATTTCCCAGTCCCATAGTCTCCTGGAACAGGTTCTTTCCTGTACACCACACATGTCCCTCTTTAACTGCCTTAAAATCTGCTAACAATGGGCTTTTTGCAAGAAATTCATCCATTGTGGTCAGTTCACCGTCAATGGTACTGTTATAAATAATGTAATCTGCGTCCTTTGCCTTTGCATAAAAGGCTTCCATTTCCATATTCATGGTAGAAAGAGCGTTTTCCTCTTCTTCCTCTGCACTCTGGGGAACATAGGTGCCACCTGCCATAGTGATCATTTTTGCCACATAATCTCCCGGCTTACGCACATTGGCACTGCCCTTGGATGTAATGTAAAAAAAGGCTACTGTTTTTCCCTGGTTTGTCTGATCCGAATGTTCCTGTCCTTCATCCGCCTGAACAGAAACATTTTCCAGTTCTTTGATCTCTTTTTCAAATAATTCCTCTGCCAGCTGCTCTTTTCCTGTAAGTACCCCGTACAGCTTGATCCATTCCATCCTTCCTAAAGGATCCGCCTCATAGCTGGAACGCTCTACCAGGACTGGAACTCCCAGATTTTCCAGCTGCTCCTTTACCTGTGGACAATGATAGATCATGGTAGACTCAATGGCAAGGGAGCAGGACTTATCTACGATCCGTTCATAATCAGGAGCGCTGTATTTTCCTGCATATTCCATGGTTCCCTCTTCCAGAGCTTTTTTCGGTTCCTCTAAATACCAGCCGGAACGGTCTGTACCGGAAAGGGTGATCTGATCCACTGCATCCAAATGGCAGAAAAAGTCCATAGCAGAAGTAGCTGCCAGGTACATATTCGTTAAAGGCTGCAAAAGGGGTGTAATATCTTCCGGGAGATCTTCCGGTACCGGCTCTCCTTCCGGCACTACCAGGAATTTTTCATCTTCTCCAATAATGACCAGGGCATAGTTTTCTTCCCCATAGTAGGTGACAGAAAACTGATCCGCATATGAAAGATCCATACTTCCTGTCTGCGTTAGTTCTGACCAGGAAAGGGATTTTTGCCCCGTTTTTCCTGTCTGCTCCTGTGCTGTAGGGGAAGTAACTGTATTCTCTATATTTTCTGTCTTTTGTCCGCATCCAGCGCACATTCCCAGAACGCAGACAGTCAGCGTTCCCAGAAGAAATCCTTTTAATAGTTTCTTTTTTATCTGTTTTTTCATCTTTCTTTCCTGTGATCTGCTGCCTGCCCGTTACTGTGGCTGAATACTTTCAGAGTCAAAGATCAGTGTATAGTCGATCTCATGAGGCACACTCATGGCTGTGGTATCTGCGATCACTTTCTGTTTCTGGTCAAAAACAGTGACCGGGATCTCAAAGGAAGAATTTCCTTCTGTATTTACAGGCTCATACTTTTCTTCTCCCACTTTCATATAATCATAATGAGAGCTGCCCCAGGTGATCACAGCCGTTGCCTTTCCATCCTGGATCTTTAACTGCGTTGGCGTTTCCACAGTTGTACGGCCGGAACCGCCTTCCAGTTTCACTTCCACTGTGTATGTTCCGTCTTCCAGGCCCAGGCTTTCCACAGTTTTCATGTTCCCCTCTTTGTAGGCTTCCATTGGAAGGGAAGATGCCCGGACTACCAGGGTCCTGTCATACCAGGTTTCTTTCTTTTTGCTGTAAGCTGCACAGTCAATTCCTTTGTCTAAGGCTTCTACCGGGATCTCAAATACATTCTTTCCATCTGCACTCTCTTCTGCCTGAATGTAATCTCCTTCCCCTGCTTTTTCTGCCTCTTCCCCGGTTCCCATAAATACTTTTCCATAGCCGGAACCGCTTAAGGTCAGCTTTGCGCTCATCTTTCCATCAGCAACCGTCAGTTCTGCCTCTGTAATGTGGAACATGGAAGAGCTGGAGTCCACCTCTACCGGATAAACGCCGTCTTTTAACGCATCTGCTTCAACAGGCACCATATCATCTGTTACTACCTGCACTGTAGGAGCCGTTTCTTTTTCTGTTTCGGCACCTGCTGCACCAGATGTTTCTGCATTTTCTTTTGTATCTGCCTGTTCGCTTACAGCCTGGGAAGTTGCCCCGCTGTCTGTCTTTTGTCCGCATCCGGAAGACATCCCCACTAAACCAACGATCCCGGCACACAGTATATATTTTCTTATTTTCATCTTTTTACCATCTTTCTCACTGTCTATAGGTCCACTGCCGGACACATCACCGGCACATTTCCCATATGCATTGCAACAAAAGGCAGCCAGAATTTTCTCTGACCGCCTTTTTTATTTTAACTTAGCATCCTAATGCAAAATCGATTATTTTGCAAGACTGTCAACAGCTGCCTTTGCATGTTCTACAAACAGCTGCTGGATCGGCTCTAACTCACCTAAACCTCTTACCAGGCAGGTTACTTCATAACCAGCTTCTTCAAAAGTGGTCTTCCAGGAACCTTCCTCGTCACCTGCCATATCGTTGTTTGCGTGATCACCGGCAACGATCATTAAAGGCTCTAATACAACTTTCTTATAGGAACCTTCTTTTACCTTTGCTACTACATCTTCCAGACTTGGAGTTGCTTCTACAGTACCTACATAGTAGTGCTCAAAACCTTCCTCTGTCAGCATATCCTGCATCTTGGCATATACCTGGTTGGAGTCAGCCTCTGTACCATGACCCATAAAGCAGATCGCGGTCTCGCCATCATCATATTCCTTGGTTGCGTCTGTAATTGCCTGGATCACTGCCTTAAAGTCATCATCGGATGTAAGTAATGGTTCACCTACAACAACCTTCTCAAAGGAGTCTGCATTTTCTGCAATTTCATTTACCAGATCTGTATATTCAAGACCATTCATCAGATGGGTTGGCTGAACAACCAGAGTCTTTACACCATTATTTACTGCACGGTCCAGAGCTTCTGTTACATTATCAATAGTAACATCATCCCTCTTCTTTACATGATCAATGATGATCTGGCTGGTAAAACCTCTTCTTACGGAAAAATCCGGCTCTGCCTTTTCGATGGCATCTTCAATAGCACCAATGGTTAAACGACGGCTGTCATTGTAGCTGGTTCCAAAACTTACAACTAAAAGTTCTTTTTCTCCGATCTCATCCTGATTTCTTGTGTTATCCAATGCTGCATCTCCTGTATCGTAGTTTTCTTCGTCCTCTTCTTCAGCAGCAGTTTCCTCTTCCTTGGTCTCCTCTGCTGTGGTCTCTTCTTTTGTTTCCTCAGCACTTGTCTCTGCTACAGAAGCGGCTGTTGTCTCCTTTGCGCTTCCAGAGCATCCTGCTACGGTACCTGCAGCTACTGCTGCCGCTGCGAAAAGCAGCATTGCTTTTTTCAACTTCATTTTCATTTTCCTCCTTGTCCTAAGACACATAATAATATGTATCGATCCGGAAGAAATTCCCGGCAGGGCGCAGGAGTCCATTTTCCTGTGTGAGTCAGAAATCCTGATCCATGATAACACGACTGGAACAATTGCCATGATCATCTTTCAGAACCGGCACGATCAATTACTCGTGACCCGGAATGAACCTTCTCCTGTACCAACAAATGGCAGGTTTCCTGGCTTGCTGCTTTCTACATACAAAACTGCCTTCCCGGTTTCCCAGTGGCGGATATTCTGTCCTTTCTATCCACGTTTTATATGCATGGGATCTGGATGATAACTTTCCGGATCTCCTTTACAGCTTACAGTGACGAGATCGCGCAGGTACTTCCCCTGCTTCCCTTTTACCTCTTTATAAATAGACACGACCGCTGATCAGCGGCTGGTCCATAAACAAAGAGCACCATTTGCTCTTAACTCGATATAAAGCTATCCTATCACCTATTAGTTTAAAAAGCAACTTATTTTACTGTCACAGCTGAATATAGCACTTTATACCCAGGAACAGATCAGGCTTAAGTTACCCTCAAAAGAGCAGGTCCCAAAATCAGCAGGAATGATAAAATGATCCCCCTTTTTGATCTTTCTGCCGTTTATGCTTCCTTTTCCTTCAATCACACTGACATTTACAAAACCAGCCTCAAAAACATGGTCCCAGGTTCCGTGGATATCGTATTTTTCTACTGTATAATAAGGGCATGTTTCCAGATGTTCCAGGTCAGCTCCTTCTGTATGGGTGATGCTTCTCTGGTCCTTTGCAGGCTGGAATGGAGTTTTGATCACATCCAGACTCTGTTTTACATGAAGTTCCCTAAGCTTTCCGTTCCATTTTCTGTCATAATCGTATACACGGTAAGTAATGTCACTGGACTGCTGGGTCTCTAAAATAACAGTACCGCCCTTGATGGCATGGACACAGCCAGGATCGATCTGATAAAAATCTCCTTTTTTTACTGGCACTTCACGGATCAGGTCTTTCCAGCGCTTTTCCTCTACCATCTGCTTTAATTCTTCTTTGTCTTTTGCATAATGGCCAATAACGATCTGGGTTCCCGGTTCACTGTCTAAGATGTACCAGCACTCTGTCTTTCCCAGAGAACCATTTTCATGTTCTTTTGCATAGGCATTGTCCGGATGTACCTGGATGCTTAAGTCAGATTTGGCGTCAATGATCTTAATAAGAAGGGGAAATTCTTTTCCATATTTTCCATCTTCATTTCCAAACAGTTCCGGATGTTCTGCCCACAGTTTTGACAGATGCTCTCCCTTATAAGTGCCTTCTGCGATCTCACAGTCTCCATTTTTGTGGGCTCCGATGCCCCAGCACTCCCCGGTACTGTCACTTGGTATCTCATACCCAAAATCATCCCGAAGTTTTCTGCCTCCCCAGACAGCTTCTTTGAAAACCGGTTTCATAAACAATAATTCCTTCATATTTATATTCCCCTTTCTGCTTTGCAGCCACTTGTTTTGCCATGCATATCAAAAACCCGCCAGCGACGCGTTTGAAGATTTCCCTGCGCTCATTATATTATAGCGCATTTTGTTAGTATCTTCGATATAAATTTGACATTTTCCCCCTTTTGCTTATAATAGAACTGCTTATGAAATACTTAAGACTTGCAACAAATGAAGAGGTGCATCATGGAATTACTACAATTACGATATTTTTTAGTTGCGGCCCAGTACCAGCATATGACAAAAGCAGCGGAACACTTACAGATCGCCCAGCCGGCTCTTTCCCAGGCCATCCACAGGCTGGAAGCAGAACTGGGTGTTCCCCTATTCGAGAGAAAAAACCGCAGCATTGAATTAAATGATGAAGGAAAATTCCTGCAAAAACGGCTCATCCCTATTTTAAGCAGCTTAGACCGGCTGCCGGAAGAACTGCGAAAAGGAAAGGAAGCTGCCACCCACACTGTACATCTTCGTCTCCTTTCTGCCTCTGCCCTGATCACCAACCGGATCATTGCCTACAGAAGTCTCCGCCCGGATGTAAATTTCCAGCTGTACCAGATACTAGGACAGGAAGATGATTTTGACGTATGTGTTACAGCCCGGAGAGCCGATACTGCCCCAAAGGAAAATGACGATGCCACGGTTATGTTAGAAGAAGACCTGTATCTGGCAGTGCCATCCCATTCTCCCTATGGATCCAGGGAGTCCATACGTTTAACAGACACAAAAGATGCCGATTATATCTGCCTTGGCGGTTCCAAGCCCATCCGCCAGATCACAAACAGCTATTTTATGGAAGCTGGCTTTACTCCCCATATCATCTTTGAAAGCGACACTACGGAGTCTGTGCGAAACCTGATCGCAGCGGGAATGGGCATCGGTTTCTGGCCTGCCTGCTCCTGGGGACCTCTTACTACTAATTTCGGTGGTTCGCCTGGTCATTTTCCGGTAAAACTTCTGCCCATCACAGACCAGAAATGCCGCCGCCAGATCATCCTGACCCGGTCCGAAAAAGGAAAGAAAAGCCCTATTGTAGCTGATTTCTGCGATTTTCTGGTAGAACATAACAACTGGCTGTAACTATAAAAAATATATAACGCAAAAACAGCGTACCTTCCGGCGCGCTGCTTATGTGATCTATAATGTGATCTATTATAATCCATGGTATTCACTGCCCTTATGCTGACTGGCTTTCAAACGGCTGAGAGCACGGGCCATGGATGCTTTTGACATATAATATTCTCTGATACTCTGTTTCTGACGAAGCTGTTCCTGGGCCCGTTCCAAAGCCTGTCTGGCCCGGACTTCGTCAATATCTTCCGGCCGTTCCGCTGTATCTACTACAACCGTTACACGGTTATTTGCTACCTGTACGATCCCAATACCTACAACCGCTTCCCGGTACTGGTTTTCCCCGGGAACGCGAAACCGCAGTTCTCCTTCCTGGATTGCCAGGATCATAGCCTCTCTGTGAGGAAGGATACCTACTTCCCCGTCATGAGCCGGAACCACCAGGGACTCGCAGTTTCCATTATAAAATACATGGTCACTGGCTATGACCTTAAGCCAGAATGCTGCCATTATGACGCTCCTTCCTGCATCGCCTTCGCTTTTTCCACTACTTCGTCAATGGTACCCACATTAAAGAAGGCTGCTTCCGGATATTCATCCATTTCTCCGTCAATGATCGCCTTAAATCCACGGACCGTTTCCTTTACAGGTACATATTTTCCCGGAACACCGGTAAAGTTCTCTGCCACATGGAATGGTTGGGATAAAAATCTCTGTATCTTTCTTGCACGGTTGACTGTCAGCTTATCTTCCTCGGAAAGTTCCTCCATACCCAGGATGGAGATGATATCCTGCAGTTCTTTGTACTTCTGCAGCATCTCTTTTACTTTATTGGCTACTTCATAATGCTCTTTTCCTACAACATCCTCTTCCAGGATACGAGAAGAAGACTCCAGAGGATCCACTGCCGGATAAATACCCTGTTCTACGATCTTTCTGGAAAGGACTGTAGTTGCATCCAGATGAGCGAAAGTAGTAGCAGGTGCCGGGTCTGTTAAGTCATCTGCAGGCACATAAACAGCCTGAACAGAAGTAATAGAACCATTCTTTGTAGAAGCAATACGCTCCTGAAGTCCGCCAAGGTCCGTTGCCAGTGTCGGCTGATAACCAACTGCAGAAGGCATACGTCCAAGAAGGGCGGAAACCTCAGAACCAGCCTGTACAAAACGGAAGATATTATCAATGAATAAAAGCACATTCTGATGCTTTACATCACGGAAATACTCTGCCATGGTCAGTCCTGTTTCTGCTACTCTCATACGGGCACCCGGTGACTCGTTCATCTGTCCAAATACAAGGGCTGTCTTCTTTAAAACGCCGGACTCGCTCATTTCCGTCCAAAGGTCATTTCCCTCACGGGAACGCTCTCCAACACCGGTGAAGATCGAATATCCGCCGTGTTCCGTTGCAATGTTGGTGATCAGTTCCTGGATCAGCACCGTCTTACCAACACCGGCACCGCCAAACAGACCGATCTTACCGCCCTTTGCATAAGGTGCTAACAGGTCAATGACCTTGATACCTGTTTCCAGCATTTCTACAACCGGGCTCTGGTCTGCAAAACTTGGGGGATCTCTGTGGATGACCCATTTTTCTTCTCCCTCCAGGCTCTCACCGCCATCTAAGGTGTCCCCAAGGACATTAAACAGACGTCCCAGTGTCTTTTCACCAACAGGAACAGCAATTCCCTGTCCTGTTGCTTCTACTTCCATATCTTTATATAAACCTTCACTGGAAGCTAACATAATACAGCGGACTACATCTCCGCCAATATGCTGGGCTACTTCCATAACGCAACGCTTTCCATTGTTCATTACAGTCAGCGCATCCTGGATATGAGGAAGGTTTCCATTTTCAAAAGCCACATCTACTACAGGTCCCATTACCTGTATGATCTTTCCTTTATTCATGATTTACTCCTTATCTCCGCTTCTTCCGCTGTGCCCTTGCACCGCCTACCACTTCCGTGATCTCCTGGGTAATGGCAGCCTGGCGCACCCGGTTATATTCAATGGACAGCTCATTTAAAAGCTCTGCCGCATTGTCGCTGGCAGACTGCATTGCCATCATACGGGCATTCTGCTCACTGCAAAATGACTCTACCAGGGCACCGAAGATAAATCCTGTTACATAGTTTGGCACCACATGGTCCATGACCGCTGTAGGGGATGGGACCATCTGGATCTCTTCCTGATGGATATCCGCAGGAATGACCACATTGCTGAAATCTTCCTGCTTCAGGGGAAGAAGCTGCTCCATCTGTGCTTCCACCTTCATGCTGTTTATCATCTGCGTATAAATGATCCACACCTCATCCAAACGTCCTTCCAGATAATCCTCGATCAGGGAAGAGGCGATCAGACGGGCTCTGTGCATGGTAGGGTTCTGCACCGTGTAGTGGAACTGTTCTTCTACCGGCACATGTCTTGCAGCAAAATACTGTCTTCCCAGCTCTCCCACGACATACAGACGGTTTTTATCACTTTTTTCCATCCATTCATGGGCAAGTTTCAGTACATTGTGGTTATAAGCACCTGCCAGACCCTTATCACCTGTAATGACTACCAGGCCACGGACACGGTCCTCTTCTTTGATCTCTTTTCTGGCATTAAAATAAGGATGCTCTGTATCCCCCATATGGCGCAGGATACGCCGGATCAGGCTCTGAAGGGTGTAAAAATAAGGTTCTGTATCTTCCAGAAGCTTTTTGCTTTTCTTCAGCTTTGTTGAAGAGATCAGATACATGGCATTGGTGATCTTACGTGTATCCTGAATACTTTTTATTCGGTTTTGGATCTCTCTTGCGTTTGCCATACTGCCTCCTTAAACTCCTTCGCTGCCTCTACGATCCGTTCTGCCAGCTCATCGCTTAAGACTTTCTTTTCCGTGATCTCATTTCCAATTTCAGGATGTTTGTCCTCAAACCAGGCAAGCATATCCATCTGGAACTTTTTGATCTGTTTTACATCCACACTTACCATTACTTTGTGGGTTGCTGTACACAGGGTAATCACCTGCTCTGCCATGGAAAGCGGACGTCCCAAAGGCTGTTTTAACAGTTCCATCAGACGTTTTCCATAAGCCAGCTGTGCTTTTGTCGCCTCATCCAGGTCAGAACTGAACTGGGTGAACACTTCCATTTCACGATACTGTGCCAGGTCGATACGGATGGTACCGCTGGCCTTCTTCATTGCCTTGGTCTGTGCAGCACCGCCTACTCGGGATACAGAAAGACCTACGTTTACTGCCGGTCTCATTCCTGAGAAAAACAGGTCGCTTTCAAGGAAGATCTGACCATCTGTAATAGATATTACATTGGTAGGAATATAGGCTGATACATCTCCTGCCTGTGTTTCAATAATAGGAAGGGCTGTAATAGAACCTCCTCCCAGTTTATCTGAAAGACGGCTGGAACGCTCCAGCAGCCTGGAATGAAGATAGAAAACATCTCCTGGATATGCCTCACGTCCCGGAGAACGCTCAAGCAACAGGGACAATGCACGGTAAGCTACTGCATGCTTGGACAGGTCATCATAAACAATGAGCACATCTTTTCCCTGGCGCATGAAAAACTCTGCCATGGCAGTTCCCGCATAAGGGGCAATATATTGTAAAGGCGCCGGATCACTGGCTGTAGAAGCCATAACAATGGTGTAATCCATGGCGTCATTTTTCTTTAATGTATTTACCAGCTTTGCAATGGTAGATGCCTTCTGGCCAATGGCAACATAGATACAGATCACATCCTTGCCCTTCTGGTTTAAAATAGTATCCATTGCAATGGAGGTTTTACCGGTCTGACGGTCACCGATGATCAGCTCACGCTGTCCCCGTCCGATAGGGAACATAGAGTCGATGGCCAGGATACCTGTCTCCATAGGAACTCCTACGGATTTACGTTCTGCAATACCAGGTGCTTCCTGTTCAACCGGCAGGTAATCCTCTTCTTTTGCAGGTCCCATTCCGTCAATGGTCTCTCCTAAGGCATTGACAACTCTTCCTAAAAAAGCCGCTCCAACAGGAACACCTGCTTTTTTCTTTGTTCTGGTAACTTTTGTTCCCTCTGTAATACCTGTATCTTTTCCAAACAGGATACAGCCGATCTCATTTTTACGGATATCCTGGACCATGCCCTTGACTCCGTTTTCAAATATAACGATCTCTCCATACATGGCATGATCAATACCATATACAATGGCAATGCCATCGCCTACCCAGATCACAGAACCAGTCTCATTAACCTGTCCTGCATGAGCGTCATAGTCTTCGATCTCGCCCTTGATAATGGAGATGATCTCCTGAGAACTGATTGTACTCATAGTAATAACTCCTATCTGCCTGCAGTCTGAAACAGCCGCTCAAGCTGCCCTTTCAGGCTGTAATCATATTCCACATCTCCGGTCTTTAAGACGAAACCGCCCATCAGTTCCGGAGCAGCAGCCATTTCAAGCTGCACATCCTTCTTTTTATATTCCCTGCACAAAAATTCCAGGATCCCTGCAAGCTGTTCCTCATCTGGTCTGGTCACATAAAAAAGACTGGCTGATAAAATACCCGCTCCATCTAACAGACATTTCTCCCAGACCTTTATCATATCTTCCATCTGCCCGATGCAGCCTTCCTCACAGGCCTTCTTTAAAAAATGAACCATTGTACTGGAAAAATCAGGTTCTTTCCATATTTTTCCAATAATGGCTTCCTTTTTTGTTTCCTGCAATGTGGGATCATCAAGAACTGCCTTAAGTTCTGGATTTTCCTGGAAAATGCGCCCGGTCTCCCGGACCATTTTCTCAGGTACCTTTAATTCATAAAGAACGGTTCCGTATAATCTTGCCTGCTCAGTCATGTTTTTCACCTGCGCTTGCTAAAAATGCCTGATAACGTTTCTTGTCGCTTTCCGGTCCTGCCTGCTCAGACAAAAGTTTTGCCGTTGCAGTCATTGCCAGACCTGTAACAGAAGCACGAAGATCATTTAATGCCTTTTCTCTTTCCAGATCGATCATTTTCTTTGCATCTTCCAGCTTTTTAGAAGCATCTGCATCTGCCTTTGACAGGATCTTCTCGTATTCCTCTCCTGCCCTTTCCTTTGCCTGGGCAACGATCCTGCCAGCCTCTTCATCTGCTTTTTCAAGGGATACTTCATACTTTTTCTTTAGCAGACCCGCATCCCTGTTAGCAGCAGCCGCTTCATCTAATTCCTTTTCCACCATCTGTTTCCTCTCTTCCAGAATGGACATCAGCGGCTTCATAAGGAAATGCTTTAAAAACAGATACAGCACAACAATGTTGATGATCGTAAAGGCAATATTCCAAAAATTAATATTTAGCATATGTACTGCCTTTCTACTTCAGGAACAGGATGATCAGAAGACCGATAACGAAACCGTAAATAGCAGTTGCCTCTGCCAGTGCGCATCCAAGAAGAAGTGCCTTTGTGATCTTGCTGTCTGCTTCAGGCTGTCTTGCAATAGCATCTACTGCTTTGGAAGTAGCCATACCAATTCCAAGTCCTGCTCCAATTCCTGTAATTACTGCAACTGCAGCTCCAAGTGCGATTAATCCTGACATGATGATTTCTCCTTTTGTTTAAAAATTTTTGTTTATTTACTCAATTGCTTCTTTTATATATAAAGATGTAAGGAATACAAACACATAAGCCTGTATCACTCCATCGAATATATCAAAATACCCGCTAAATGGCAGTGGCACCACTAAGGGCAGCAGATATTTGATCAGTGCCATGACCACTACTGCGCCAAGCACATTTCCAAACAGTCGCATGCACAGCGACAGCGGCCGGATAAACAGCTCCAGTACATTAATAGGAGCGATAATGGGGATCGGTTCCGCAAAACTTTTCACCCAGCCCTTTACACCTTTTTTCCGGATACCTGCGGCTTCCACCAGCACAATACTCATAACAGCTAAAGACGCGGTCACATTTAAGTCTTTTGTGGGGGATTTAAAACCTAACAGACCGATCATATTGGCGATGGCTATGTAGATAACAACGGTGATCAGATAAGGAATGTAATCTTTTCCTTCTTCTCCCAGAAGATCCAGAAAGAAGTTATAAAGGAAAGAAAAACCACTTTCCAGTGCTGCCTGTTTTCCGCTTATTTTACGGATCTTAAGCCCATGCACCCAGATTAGGGAACCGATCATGATAATGGCCATAATGATCCATGTGACCACCACCGATTCCAGTACATCGATCCCGCCAAATAAAGGAATGGTAAATACTGTATTACAGTTTAATTCCTCCATCAGGGAGTCTACCAGCTGGTCCATTTTTTCACTCTCCTTCCTACCTATTTTCTTGTCTTTTTTGTTTCGTCCGTTATTATAGCCACATGAATTTTCCTTTTCAATTCTGAATTTCTTATTATTTCATAACACAAATGTTATCAAACTAAATATTGCATAATTATTATGGATTATTGTTTATTTTTTTTGGAACATTTCAGAATATATGTTTAGAAGATGTTAAGACTTTTTTCTACATGTTTTTAAATGAATACAAAAAAAGATGCTTCTGTTCTTTCACTTTTTATAAGTAAAAAAACGAAGCATCTTATATCTCTTTATTCATTTTCCGGAAGAACTCTTCCACTGGCACCGGCTTTCCAAAATAGTATCCCTGAGCCAGATCACAGCCCATTTCATACAGCATTTTGGCCTGTTCCTCTTTTTCAAAAGAGCGCCGGAGGCGGTCTTTCCTATAAAGTAAAAAACTGCCGCGAAATATTTTCTTATTTCGCGACAGTTTCATACTTTTTTCTCTCAGATTTGCGCTATCGCGCTTTTCTATTAGAACAGTCCCGGGAACAGGGTAGCCGGAATAGCCAGCCAGAAGTTTGGGAAGATAACTAACAGCAATAATACTGCGATGGAGGATAAGAAATAAGGAAGAGTTCCCTTAAATGCATCCTCGATGGTAATACCACTGATAGAAGAAGCGATTAGCAGGCACAGACCATAAGGTGGGGTTACCAGGCCAAGAGCCAGGGTAACAACGATGATCAGGCCAAGGATGATCGGGCTGATCTGCAGTGAAGTAGCAGCCGGAAGAATGATCGGAACAAACAGGATCATTGCCGGTACAGCATCCATGAAAGTACCTACAAACATAAAGAATGCAACTACTACAAGAAGGAATACCAGTCTTCCGCCTGGCATATTAGCGAAGAAGTTCTGTACAATTACATTCAACTGATAGTATGCTAATAACTCGCCTAATGCATTTGCTGTAGCCAGAGCGAACAGAGACAGGGAAGACAGCTTCATAGTCTCGATCAGGATACGTGGCAGGTTCTTAACCTTAATGGTCTTGTAGAAGAAGATACCAACTAATAATGCATAGATACATGCAAATGCTGCAGACTCAGTAGGTGTAAACAAACCGCTGACGATACCACCGATCAGGATGATAGGAGTAAGCAGTGCTGGCAGAGACTGAAAAGTTCTGCGGCATACTTCCTTAAACGGAACACGATCACACTTAGGGAAGTTCTTTCTCTTGGAGTAGTACTTAACTACTGCCATCATAGCCAGACCAAGTAAGATACCTGGAACCAGACCGGACATGAACAGCGCACCGGTACTTACGTTAGCGATACCTGCGTATACAACCATGGTGATACTTGGAGGGATAATGGAACCTAATGTGGAAGATGCTGCGGTAACACCAACAGATGTTCCCTTGTCATATCCCTGCTTCTCCATTGCAGGAATGAAGATCTTACCAACACCAGCGGTATCAGCCTGGGAAGAACCGGAGATACCAGCGAAGATCATGGATACAAGTACGTTTGAATAAGCAAGACCACCGCGAAGGTGTCCAACTAAAGAGTTACAGCAGTCGATCAGCTTTTCAGTGATCTCACCTTCGTTCATTAGGTTTGCTGCAAGGATAAACAGCGGAACAGCTAACAGTGTAAAGCTGTTCAGACCATTAAACATTTTCTGGAATACAACTAAATTCGGAATCTGTCCCAGAGATGCGATACCGGTAAAAGATACAACGCCAAGTGCGAATGAGATCGGCACACCAATGGCAACAAAAACGATAAACATTACTACTAATAAAACACCCATTACTTGTTGCCTCCTTTCATAAGAGCACCGATTTCTTCAATGATCTGCGCGATCAGATAAATAGTAGAAGTTACACCACAGATTGGAAGACAGGTCCATGTAGGTCCACGCTTAAAGGACGGAATATTGGTCCATGTATAGTTCCAGAACTTCTGTGTTAATTTATAACCATAATAAGCCATTAATACAGCAAACACCAGCATAACAAGAGAGATGATGATTGCTAATACGCTCTTAATTTTCTCGTTTTTCAGCATATCGCTGACGGAAGTAAACGCAAAGTGACGTTTTTCATAAACCATAGCGCCTGCGCCCATAAATACAGCCCAGATAAAGGAATACATAGATACGTCCTCAGTCCAGGTTGCTGCGATGCCAATGTAACGAGAGAGCATCTGGAATACAACTGTAAGAAGGAAGATGCAAAGGAAAAATCCTCCTACAGCAATCTGGATCTTCTGCATCCATTCAATTGCTTTTTTCATAATGTGTTCTCCTTTCAGGAAATCTTAACACCATATTAACACTCTTTTAAACCTAACATCAGCCATCCAGTCGCCCAGATGGCTGATATCCTCCGGATCAGGAAGACCTGACCCATTTCATTTTTCTTTCGTAAATGTTCAGAACTTTATAAGTCCCTTATGTTCCGTTCTGCTTACAGATTACTCTGCTGCTGCACGGATCATCTCTAACTCAGCAGTCATGTTGTTATCAGCTGCGAACTTATCCTGGATTGGAAGAGCCAGAGCCTTGAATGCATCGATATCAACATCTTCAAAGTTGGTAACTTCTGCGCCATCAGCGATAACTTTCTCTTTGGACTCTTTGAACATACGGTAAACTACCTGACGCTCTTCTTCTGTACAAGCCTCAACAGCCTGATCGATCCAGCCCTTCTGCTCATCAGTCAGACTATCATAGAAATCGCCGTTCATCAGTAACAGACGGGTTGTGTAGTCATGATGTGTTTCAGAGATGTAGTGGCCGTTTGGAGTCTTGTGATGCTCTTTTAACATAAAGCTGGTGTAGTCGTTCTCAGCGGAGTCAACAACGCCCTGCTGTAATGCCTGGTATAACTCGCCCCATGCTACAGATGTTGGGATAGCGCCGCAAGCTTTCCAGAAGTCCTGCTGTACCTGAGAAGACTGAGTACGGATTGTCATACCCTTTAAATCTTCTGGCTTGGTAACTGGCTTTTTGCCGTAGTAATCACGAACAGAGGAGCTCCAGTAAGCCATAATACGGAAATTGTTTCCGGTCTTTTCCTTAACAACTTCTTTCATCTTGTCACCGAATTCGCCATCTAAGCACTTCTCCCAGTGATCAAAGCTGTCAAACAGATATTCCAGTGAGAAGATATCTACTTCCGGAACACCGATAGCGGTCATGAAACCTGGGGAAGCAACTACCATAGATGCAGCGCCCATTTCCAGCTTCTCGATCAGCTCGTTCTCGTTCTCGCCTAAGGTTCCCTTATGAACAGTTACAGCGATCTTTCCGCCGGAAACATCCTCAACTACCTCTTTGAACTTGTCCATACCATAGGAATATGGGTTGTCTAAAGAAGTCTGGTTGGAAGCGATGATCAGCTCTAACTCTGGAGCTGCATCAGATTTTGCTGCTTCTGTTGTGTCTGCTTTTGCATCTGCTGCTGCAGCGGTTGTCTCGCCAGCAGCTGCTGCTGTTGTTTCAGCAGGTTTGGATGATCCGCATCCAGCTAATGATGATACCATCATAACACCTGCCAGTACTAATGCTAACCTTTTTTTCATACTTCTACTTCCTTCTCTCTTTTATTTTCACGGACACTTTCATGTCCGTAAATCTCGTACATTCAAAGAGGTTTTTATCCCCCCTGCTGACTGATTTTCTCAATAAACTCCATTTGAGATCCGCAGCACTTCTATGCACAATTTTAACAAAAAAATAACTTGATTTCAAGTTTTTTTGTGCGATTGTTTTCTTTGCAATCGGTTGTGTTAAGAAGCTATAAAGATATTAACATATTTTTTTTCTAATATCAACTGGTTTTACACAATAATTTCGCACAAAATACACTTTCGATATTTGTACATAATTTCCAAAAGTTGTATACAAACTAAAAGCTGGCAGGAAATATACTTACGATTTTTCCTGTCAGCCTTTTTATTTTTACATTTTAAAGTTTTTATAGTTTTTTTATAATTGCCGTTATTTCTTTATTTCTTCAGACCGTAATGATCAGCCAGCTTCTGCAGTGCAGGAAGTGCTCTGTGGATCATCTCATTGGATACGCAGTATGCCATACGAACATAACCAGGACAGCCAAAGCTGGTTGCAGGTACGATCAGCAGGTTAAACTTCTTGGCTGCTGCGGAAAACTCTGCGTCATCCCCTGTAGGTGCCTTAACCAGCATATAGAAAGCTCCCTCCGGCTTTACGCACTCAAAGCCCATATCCTTCATGGATTCATATAACAGCTTGCGGTTTCTGTCATAAAATTCCACATCTGTCTTTACATCCAGGCAGTCAGCTACAACCAGCTGGAATAAAGATGGTGCATTAATGTAACCGATGCAGCGGTTTGCAACCACCAGGGCATTGATCATGGTATCATACTCTGCGATCTGGCGGCTCACAGCCATATATCCAATACGCTCACCAGACAGGGACAGGGACTTACTGAAGGAGTAAACTACGATACAGTTCTTAATATAATCCGGTGCAAATGGAAGCTCACAGCCATCATATACCAGTTCACGGTATGGCTCATCAGAAAGAACATAGATCGGATGTCCGATGCGCTCCTCCGCCTTCTCCAACATCTTCTGTAAACGGATCAGCGTCTCTTTATTGTATACAACACCAGATGGGTTATTTGGATTGTTGATGATCACAGCCTTGGTGCGCTCTGTAATATACTTGTCAGCCTCTTCCACATTTAACTGGAAAGTCTCATAATCAGCAGGAACTACCTTTAAATTTCCGCCGAAGTTCATAACATAGCTGTTGTACTCACCAAAGAACGGAGCAAAGCAAAGGACCTCATCCTCTGCCTCTAACAGACAGCGCAGAACACAGTTGATACCGCCTGCAGCACCTACGGTCATAATAATGTCATCTTTTGTAAAAGAAGAATTGTATTTCTTATTTAAGTTTGCCGCTACTTTCTCCCTTACTTCCGGATAACCGGCATTTGGCATATAGCAGTGTACGAAATTGGCATTTCTGTTTTCAAGAATATCGTAAATGCTCTTCTTTACTTCTTCCGGTACAGGAGCGGCCGGGTTTCCAAGGCTGAAATCATATACATTCTCAGCGCCAACTTCCTTTGCCAGCTCAATACCTTCCTCAAAAAGTTTTCTTATTGTGGAACTTCCTGCTACCAGTTTCTGCATATTCTTTGAAAGAACCATCTCTCTACCTCCTACAGCGATCGTGCCTTTATCCTTTTGTGTCCGCACCGGCTGTTCTTTTTCATTAACAAAAATTTTAACACATTAACGTATCCAACGCAATGATTTTAGAAAAATTTATTTTGCCACTGTAAAGTCATAAAGTAATTCTGCATCTATTTTATTATAATTCAACATCTGGCATACTGTAACCAGCTTTCCTCAAAGCCTTTTATATGCTATACTCATTAATAAAGGTTCTTTTTATTTCAGCTCAAAAACGCAGCTTTTCAGAACCTGCCTATACCATGATCTGGAGGTAAAATCCTTATGAATACAGACTCATCCCAATTCATCACCGGACGTGAAGTTGCAGTACTGGATATGTTAAATGCAAGAGACAGGCGCCACGCCATCCAGCAGGAACTGATCCGCACCCACAATGCCACAGTCATTTCCTTCACCTTAAATATTCCCGGTCCCATCAAAGTCTTTCCTTTAGGAGAAATGACCTTTGAAGAAGGCGTCCGTCTCATCGACTCCCAGCTTCACGCCTGGAAGATCCCGGTCCTTGAAAAACGGACGATCCGCGATTTTACAGGAAACGAACAGTTCTGGTCTGTTAAAGGTGATACCCTTTTCATCAAAGAGATCCTCTGCCTTTTAGAAGACAGCCTGTCCTTTGGCCGTCTTTTCGACATTGATGTGATCCGTACCGATGAAACCAAAGTTTCCCGTACAGAACTTGGCTTTCCAGGCAGAAAATGCCTTTTATGCAGCAACGATGCCTTTGTATGCAGCCGTTCCCGTACCCACACAGTAAAAGAACTGTTAGATAAAGCCTGCGAACTGATGAAAGACTATTTTGAAGAAAAACAGGCAAAAAAACTGTCTTCCCTGTCCATGCAGGCCCTTCTCTACGAGGTAAGCGCCACCCCTAAACCAGGACTGGTAGACCGCAACAATACCGGCGCCCACAAAGATATGGACATCTTCACTTTTGAAGCCAGCGCCGTTTCCTTAAACCACTACTTTGAGAAATTCGCCCTCTGCGGCATGGAAAAAGAACACGAAAACGGCCACGAACCATTTTCCCGTATCTTTGCAAGACTGCGCTCTTTAGGGATCCAGGCAGAAGATGCCATGATGACCGCCACCAAAGGCATCAATACACACAAAGGACTTATCTTCTCCCTGGCGATCTTAAACTGCTCCTTAGGCTATATGTATGCAAACCATATCCCCTATTCCCCAGACACTCTGCTCTCCATCAACCGGAAACTGGTAGCCGATGTCCTGGAAGATTTCAAAGATATTACGGCAGAAACCGCCCGCACCAATGGCGAACGCCTCTACGCCCTCTATGGTATGAAAGGAGCCCGGGGTGAAGCACTGTCCGGCTACGCAACCGTATTAAAAACAGCTCTCCCCATCCTGAAAGAAGAGCTGAAAAAAGGCCGTTCCATCAATGATGCCGGTGTGATCACCCTGCTGTCCATTATTGCGACCTCCGAAGACACCAACATCGTAAACCGCTCTTCCTACGAAGAAATGAAAGAACTGCAGGCCCGTATCCAAACTGTACTAAAAGAAAAAGCCCATGATACCCATGAGCTTCTTACTTATGCAAAAGAACTTGATGCTGAAATGATAGAACGCAACATCAGTCCAGGCGGCAGCGCCGACCTTCTTGCACTGACCTACTTTATTTACCTTTATGAGCAGGAACTTTGATCCTTCTCATATATAAAAAACTGTATACCAGCTACACCAGCCGTCTGACCGTATTCCGGACGATCAGACGGTTTTCCAGAACGATCCTGTGGTTATCCTCTACGCCGTCTTCGATCCTGCGCAAAAGGACCCTGGTGCCCTCTTTTGCGATCTCACTCATACTCCGCTCAACCGTTGTCAGTTTCATACTGCTGTATCCAGACATATCCCAGTTATCAAAGCCGATCAATGAAACGTCATCCGGCACTTTCAGCCCTTCTTCTACTATAGCCTCTCTCGCTCCGAAAGCCATTTCATCATTGAAGCATAAAAGAGCTGTGGGATGGTACTCCAGAAGGAGCTTTGCCCCCTGATACCCGCTTGCGTACCGGTAAGTCCCGCTGACAGTGGGAATGATATCCGGATCCAGGCCATGTTTTCTGGCTGCATTCTGCCATCCAATATGGCGCAGTCTTGTAGAGTCCAAATTCGGAGCCCCTTCGATCACACAGATATTTCGATGGCCGTTTTCGATCAGATAATCCATTGCTGTTTCCATTGCCTTCGTTTCATCGGTTGTTACATTGGGTGCATCTATATCCACCTTACGGCAGATCACAACCATAGGGATCTTTTTCTCCAGAACTTCCTCCATAAATGCCCGGTCTTCCGTTCTCTGGCTTAAAACAATGATCCCATCATAATAGGTCGGATTTAATGTTCCCGCTTCGTGCATGTCAATACCTTTGACTACAATATTATACTTACTCCCTACAATACTGTATACTCCCGTGAGAACATCATGGAGAACGAAGGGTGATGTCATCTTGCTGATGGTTGAGAAATACAGACCGATCACATAGGATCTTGAAAGTTTCAGATGGATCGCCGCCTGATTAGGAACATACCCCATCTCCTTGGCAATCTCCAATATCCGCTTCCGACGATCCCCGTTTGTACTTCCGATCCCATTTAATGCTCTCGAAACCGTAGAATAAGAGACCCCCGCTTTCTGCGCAATATCTTTGATCGTTACCCCCATGTCTATTCCTCCGTCCCATTTTGATATCCTTTACAAACTAGTATATCACTTTTTATTGCGGATCACTGATCATGTTTTCAATATTTCTCAGTATGAACGCCTCTCCCTCCTGGCCTTCAACCTTTACATCGTGCATAATCAGTTCTTCAATATTATCTGCAAATATTCCTACTTTTGTACATGGCTCAATTCCGTCAAGCATGGCCGGAGCTCCTGGCTGCGGGTTTTCATCATAGGTAATATGAACATGTTCCATAACCACCTTCTGGATTTTTTTCTCCGGAAGTCCGTAGAAGAAAGCACCTGCAACATGACAGTTTTTTGCCTCAATATTTTTGAATACAAGACTGCGGATCTGGGGAGTACGCTCATCAACCGGAAGTGCCTCCTTGCTGCGAACATACTCAATATGTCCATCTGGATCACAGAAATAGAAGCAGTTAATAACGAGCGGTGTCATAACCTGATCCATCTGGATATTGTCAAACAGGATCTCGTCAACAATAGCATCTTTTCCCCGGCCACGTCTCGTCTTGATCCTAAGTCCACGGTCTGTATTGATAAAGAGACAGTCCTTAACAGTAAGGTTTATCACTCCTCCTGCCATTTCACTTCCGATCGTTACAGAACCATGACCGTCCCGCATACAGCACTGACGGATCATAAGATTTTCACATGGACGTTTATACTTTGCACCCATATAAATTTTTCCGGCTTTAACAGCAATACCGTCATCTCCCAGAGAAAAATATACACCAACGATCTCTACATTTTTGCATGATTCCGGATCCAGGCCATCTGTGTTCGGGGAAACTTTTGGATTTAGTACCTTAAGATCTATAAAGCGGAGATTGTCGGAAAAATATGGGTGGATATTCCAGCTTGGACTGTTTTGTACCTGGATACCGGCAACAACTACATCCTCGCAGTGATTGAGAAAGAGCATTCTCGGGCGGAATGCGATCCGCTTCACTTTTGGCTGATACCACCAGTTGTCCTCATCAAAATTTGCGTTTCCGTCAATCACTCCTTTTCCGTAGATCACAACATGTTTCACATTAACACCTGTAATGATCGCGGAAAACATAGGAAGAGGATTTCCCTCCCAAGTTCCAAGATTATACTCTTCTGTCTCATCCCAGCTCTGGATCAGTCCCGGATAGATTGGAAATTTCCTGCGGTCTGTTTCAGCAGAAAGCACAGCTCCCTGTGCCAGTTCCAAATTCAGGTCATCCTTTAAAAACAGGCTGGTCACCTTATAAGTTCCCTCAGGGATCAGCACACGGCCTTTTTTCGGGCATGCCATAATGGCAGACTGGATAAAAAGAGTATCATCCGTGATTCCATCTCCCTTTGCACCAAAATCCCTGACATTAAGTGTCACAAATTCCTCATCAGTCTTTATCTCGATACACGCCTGCTCATCTTCTGCCACTATACGTACCTTATAATCGGAAGAAGGCTGCAGATCATAGATCCCGGTAATCACCCGGTCTGTCTTCTGGTAAAATGCGTCATTGACATAGACTTCATATTCTCGTTTTGTGTGAAAGATCCCCTCATCCCCGATCTCAATGGTAGCAGATCTTGCATTCTTAAAAATACAGCTTACTTTCTTCAAGTGCGCTTTCCGGGAACTGGGACAGATCAATAATATCTGCGTACTGGTTTAAATCAGCAAAATTTGTTCCATTATTAGAATAAAGGTCGATCCAGTTCCAGTTGATCTACATCAGATCTGCTGAGTTGCCGCCCAAGATGTTTAAGGACTGTTTCTCTTCCCATCCGGACCATGCGCCGTATTCCGGACTTACAGTTACACCTTCGTATTTTGCCTGAAAAGCCTCGATCGCTTTTTCAGTTGCTTCATGTCTTGAATCTCCGCCCCACCAGGAAAAAGTGATGTTACCGGAAATATCACCGGAATTTCCGCCTTCTGCGCTGCTTTCACCTGCTGCCTTGGTATCTGCTGTAGTAGTTGTGTTGCTTCCACCGCATCCAACCAGTGAAATTGCTGTAACGGAAGCCATTGCCAGTGCTGCTCTCTTCATTTTCTTCATAAAAAACTTTTCCCTTCCTATAATGTCAAGCCCTTCACCTGCTTTCTTCTGATTAGTTCTTTTGGTATTATCATACCACCTTTACCGGGGGTTTGTCTTGTGGAAATTAAAAATACCCCAAGCATCTGCTGCTTGAGGTATTTTTCAGCGGAAAAAGCGAAGCATCCCAAAATCCTCTGTTATATTCTTCTCCTTCATAACTCTCAGATAATCCAGCCTTGCTGTTTCAATATGTTCAGCCAGCGCCTGCTGCGCCAGTCTGCTGTCTCCTGACTTAAGACCCTCTAAAATCATTTGATGATCCCTGTATGCTTTATCCTGATATTTACGCTCCAGATATGAAATCATCCTTACCCGACGGCACTGAAGAAGCAGGCTTTCATGAAAACGTATCAGTTTTTTATTCCGTGAGAGATTTACAAGATAATCATGAAATTGCTGATCCGCCTCAAAATTTTCCTTAATTCTTCCGGCTATATTAGCATCCTCCATATTCCGGTTAATACGCTCCAGTTCTATCAGCCTTGTTTCATCAATCCCTTTTTCAAGAGCAATACGTACAGCTGCAACCTCAATTCCTTCTCTTGCATCAAAAAGATCAATAATTCCATCTTCTGTAATAGGACTGACCTGATAGCTCTTCCCCGCACCTGCATCTACAATCAAATCATCGCCTTCAAGCTTCTGCAGCGCCTGACGGATCGGCGTTCTGCTCATTCCCATTTTTTTACTTAATGTAAAATCTGATACGATCTGGCCCGGTATCAACTCAAAATTACAGATCATATTTTTAATGTCTTCATATGCCTGATCCACTAACAACACTGTTTTCTCCACTTAATTCGCACCCCCCTCCCGTTCAATAATTATCCATTGCATTTTTCTATTCTATCACAAAATCTGAAAATCGGATAGAAAAAGCTGCAGAGTTTCCATATTTGATGGTTCCCACTGCAGCTTTTCTTTATAACTGATTCATAATATGTCTCATATTTTCATAAGATGCCCTGGCAGAACTGATCATATCCGGAAAACCGAAGGATTCTACACTGACAGCTCCGGTATAACCTATTTCCTTCAAAGCACCTAATGTTTCGGCGAAATCATAGTGCCCATGTCCTACAAACCAACGGTCATTATCTGCAACGTGTACATGACAGATTTTCCCCTTAGCTGATTGAATTGATTTTTTAATATCACTCTCTTCAATATTCATATGGTATGTATCCAGATGCAGCTGCAACCATGGTGATCCAACCATTTCCAGAAATTCAAGTCCCTCCTTAACGGTATTGATCACATCGCTTTCATACCGGTTGATAACCTCAAGCCCCAGATATACCTGATATTTTCCCGCTTCTTCTGCACATTCCCGCAGAGCAGGTATCAGATTGGCAAAATAGCTTTCTCTGCTTTCGCAGTCTGATACCTTTCCCTTAATCAGCCCGATAATCACCACAGCATGAGGATAATCAGAAGCCGTAAGGATATGTCCCTTAATACGTTCAATTGCAGCCTGTCTTACATCCGCATCTTCGCTGGATAAAAACACCCTGTCTTTTCCATAGGCAGATCCTGTTCCAATCGAAGTCAAACTCAGGCCAAACTGATCCAATTCCTCCTTTAACTGCTTCCTGTCAAGCTGAGAGGAATCATGGATATGAAGCTCTACGCCATCATATCCTATGCTGCGGATCTGTTCAAAGCACCAGTTATCCTCACCCCGGAAAACTACCGGAGCTCGATCTCTCAGCTTCATGCTGGTACTTGTTATCGCTAACTCCATCGTTTACTCCTTTTCCACACAATCTACATTTTCAATTTCAAAGGGTTCTCCTGCTGTGCCGTGAACCTTTACATTCTTTAAGGTGAGTTCCTTTACATTATTGATAAACACGCCTCGGTTTGTACAGGGTTCAACCTCAGCCATCATTGCGGGATACTCCGGCGTTGGATTTTCCGCAAAATCAATCTCTATGTTTTCCATTGTCACTTTTTCTATTTTGGCTTCCGGAAGTCCATATATAAAGGTTCCTGCCACATGACAATTATGAGCTTCAATGTTGCGAAAGGCCAGTTCTTTTATTCTGGGAGTCCGTTCATCAACCGGAAGCGGTTCCTTTGTGCTTACATAGGTAGAATGTCCGTCAGGATCGCAGCACCAGTAGTAGGAATTTACTACAAAGGGTGTTAAAACGCCATCCATCTTAATATCTTCAAACAGAATATCCTCAACTACAGAATCTTCTCCACGGCCTCTTCTGGTCTTTACGCGCAGTCCGCGGTCCGTATCTTCGAAAATACACTTCTTACAGGACAAATGTCTCACCCCGGCAGCAATTTCGCTGCCCAGAGTTACCGCTCCGTGTCCATGTCTCATATAGCACTGGCGAATATCAACATTTCTTGATGAAACCTTATATTTATGTCCCATATAGAACTTGCCGGACTTCATGGCAATACAATCGTCACCTAAGGAAAAATATACGCCTACTACTTCCAGTCCATCTACTGATTCAGGATCCATTCCATCCGTATTCGGGGACTGCTTGGGATTGAGTACCTTCAAATCAATCCACCTCGTATGATTGGAAAAATATGGGTGAAGGTTCCAGGCTGGACTGTTCTGAACAGTCAGTCCCTGAACAGTAACATTTTCACAGTGATTCAAAAAAATCATTCTTGGGCGGAAGGCTCCTCCGATTTTTTCACGGCCCTCTCCCTTCCACCAGTTTTCATAGCTGGCATTTCCATCCAGAGTTCCTTCTCCGGTAATTACCACATCTGAAACATGAATACCCGTAAGAATAGATCCGAACATATCCAGAGGATTTCCCTCCCATGTTCCCAGATTATATTCATCCGTCTCATCATAGCTCTCAATCAGTCCCGGTAAAATAGGAAATTTCTCCCGCTCTGTATAAGCAGAAATCACTGCTCCTTCCCCAATATCCAGCGTCATATGGCTCTTCAGGAAGATACTGGATACTTTATAAACTCCCTTGGGAATATACACTCTTCCGTGCTCCGGACAGGATGACACCGCCGCCTGAATAGCAACTGTATCATCATGCTTTCCATCGCCTCTCGCTCCGAAACGGCGTACGTTCAGGGTTACAAATTCATAATCTGTCTTAAAACGAACCGTCTCTTCTGCTTCCCCGTCTGCCACAGCAGTAAGCTCATATTCCGTATCAGGCGTCAGACCGGAAATGGTCTGAACTACCCGATCGGAAGTAAGAATTTCTTTTCCATTTAACAACAGACGATACTTCTTTTCTGTAAAATAAATTCCAAAATCCAAAAATTCAATCGTGACCTTTCTGGATGTCTGAAATATAATCTGAAATTTCATGTTGCGTCCTTTCTTACAATTCGCGTCTTTAACCCTTTACTCCTCCGGCTGCAATACCTTCCACAAACTGATCCTGCGCCAGGAAGAATATAATCAGGGATGGAATCAGTGTAATAACAGATAATGCCAGCGTCTTATTCCAGTCAAATCCGCTTTCCGTATCCATGATCATACGCAGGCCCAGAGAAGCTGTAAATTTCTTTGTAGAATTTAAGTAAATTAACGGACCCATGAAGTCATTGGAGGACCACATAAACTGGAACAGCGCGCAGGATACCAGTGAAGGCTGAACCATGGGAAGCACTACGTAGATGAAACGCTTAAAGGAATTGCAACCGTCAATCTCCGCAGCCTCCTCCAGCTCTCTTGAAATTCCTCTCATGAACTGAACCAGCATAAATACAAAGTAGGTATCACAGGCAAAAAAGCTCGGCACAACTAAAGGCAGGTAGGAATCCACCCAGCCCCATTTTGTAAACAATAAGAACTGAGGCACATTTAACACTACCTGAGGCAGAAACAGCGTGGAAAGCATCAGTGCAAACCAGAAGCCCCGTGCCTTAAACTGAAACCGTGAAAAACCATATGCTGCAATGGCTGAGGAAACAACGGTTCCTATTACCTTTGGTATAACAAATTTATAGGTATTGACCATATATCTGCCAAACTGATAGGTACTGGCGAACCAGCCGTTTTTATAGCCGTCCAGCGTAAACTCCTTCGGAATAAAACCGATGGAACCAAAGATCTCCGCATTGGTTGCTTTAAAGGAAGCTCCTACCATCCATATCATGGGGTAGATCATTACAAGCCCCACTGCAATCAGAATTATGTAGCGTGCTATGGTCTGAATTTTGTATTTTTGTTGTCTTGTCATTTTAATTCCTACCTTTCTTCATCACCATAATACACCCAATGCTTCTGACTGATAAACGAAACTGCCGTCAGCACTGCAACAATAAGGAACAGCAGCCATGCCATAGCACTGGCAAGTCCCATATCATATGTCTTAAATGCATTCTGATAGATCAGGATGGAAATCAGGGTTGTAGAACCTAAGGGGCCTCCCTTGGTAATCATAAACGGTCCATTAAACTCCTGGAATGCCTGACACAGCTGAGTAACCAGATTGTAGAAAATAACCGGTGTAATCAGCGGAATGGTAATCTTTAAAAACTGTGTAAATTTTCCTGCTCCGTCAATGGACGCCGCTTCATACAGGTCCTGCGGAACGCCCTTTAATGCAGCCAGGAAAATAACCATAGCTGATCCAAACTGCCATACACGGAGAAGGCAGATTACAAACAGTGCATAATCCGGGCTTCCCAGCCAGTTAACAGGCTTTACTCCAAACAGGCCGATGATAGTGTTAACCAGACCTTCATTCTGGAAAAGGAACTGCCATAAAACAGCAATCGCAACTGAACCTCCCAGAATAGACGGGATATAATACGCTGTACGGAAAAGGTTAATTCCCTTGATCTTAAAGTTAAGAAGATATGCGATAAACAGCGCAAACAGCAGTTTTAAGGGTACTGTCATAAAGGCATACTTAAAGGTTACAATATAGGACTTTAAGTATTTTGCCGTATCGACAATCTTCTCATAATTTGCAAATCCTATATTTTCTACAGATTCCTTGAACAGATTATAGTTCGTAAAGCTATAGAAAAGAGAGGACATAAACGGATAAAATTTAAAAACGAGAAAACCGATGATCCAGATAGCAATATATGCATATCCTATGTTCTGTCTGGATGCACGGGTTATTTTTTTTGTCTTTTTCTGCATAAGGCATTCTCCATTCTATGCTTCATCTTGTTTTTCCAGCTTCAGATATTCGCCGTAGGCCATCATGAAAACTCCTACGCCCTTCTCTTCATCTGAAACCACCGGTTCGGAAAGATAGTATTCTACGCTTCCATCCCGCTCATCCTTGGGGCCTAATCCAGCCACCAGACAAATGCCGGTCAGATGCCATCCATCTTCATCCTTCTGTAACTTTTCTCTTTCCAGGCCGTCAAAGATCTCTTCGCCTCTCCTGCGCCATTTTTCTTCCTGTAAAATACCCAGACGGCAGCCCTTTAAAATCGCATATGCAATCATAGCGGATCCAGACGTTTCCAGATAATTACCTTCCAGCTCAGGCATATCTACCAGCTGATAAAACAGCTTTGTTTTTTCATCCTGATACTGCATAATTCCTGCCAGAGCTTCTTTAAACAGCCGCTTATATGTACTCAGATGTTCAAAGCTCTCCTCGGGAATCAGGCCGCAGCAGTCAATCAGCGCCATCAGATACCATCCAATGGAGCGCAGCCAGAAATTGTGGGAGCAGCCTGTTGTTTTGTCTGCCCAGATCATCTGGCGCTTCTCGTCATATGCGTGGTAATACAGTTTTTTCTCTTCATCAAACAGATATTTTCTGGCGTTTAAAAACTGTCCTGTAATATCATTGTAGCGCTCTCCGCCATTAAATCTCTTTTCGTATTCCAGATAAAGAGGCTGCCCCATATATAATCCGTCCAGCCAGATCTGATACGGATATATCTGCTTATGCCAGAAGCTTCCGCAGTCTGTACGGGGATGTGTTTCCAGCTGCTCTCTGATATGGCTCAGAGCAATTTTATATTTTTCTTCCCCGGTCTGGTCATAGAGGAAGTAAAGAACTCTTCCGTTATTTACCTTATCCAGATTGTAATCCTCAGGAACATAATAACGAATCGTTCCATCCTCCTGTATATACCGGTCCATAAAGGTACGAATACAATTGATGTACTTTTCATCTCCGGTGGCTTCATACAGATACTGGGCTCCTAACATTACACAGCCATCTTCATAATTCCAAACCGGACGCTGTCTGTTGTTATAATCTTCAATCCATTTATCAATATATGAATTAATTACTTCTCTGTTCTTCATCTCTTTATCCCTTTTTCTTAGTAAGGATTGCTTGCATAAACTTCATTGATACTGTCAATCAGATACTGTGCCAGCATCTCTACATCCTGTCCGTTGCTGAGTCCCTCAAATACCTCATAGTAGATACCTGTAGAATCCTTTAATGCGGAATTCTCAAAGTTTGGATCAAGTGCAAAGTTTGCAACCTTCATAACTGCCTGATTGCCCTCATAGGTAAGACCTTCCAGCTTGCCAAGACCTGACAGAACTTCATTTGCATAAGTGTTAGCCAGCATACCGCGCTCTGTGCCCATAAGCTCAATACCCTTTGGATCATTGATAAGGAAATCTAACAGCATAGCAGCCTCTTTTTTGTGCTCAGAGGTTTCTGTAATTGCAAAGCAGGAAGAAATCTTTATAAGTCCTGCCTCATACTCTCCGCCCTTAAGGAACTCACCAAGTACAAACTCCTGATCGCCTTCCAGAGCGTTAGCAAATTTCGCCTGAGCAGAATCCCACTCATAGAAGCCGGCATACTGTCCGTTGATCCAGCCCGGATTCTTCTCCAGAACTGTAGCGCCGTCGCCCTTTAACTGAGCAATGCTTGGAAGAACATGTGCATCCTCTAAGGAATTAATAAATTCAAGACCTTCCTTTACTTCCTCAAGAGAATAATTTAAGGTATTGTTCTCTGCCCATTCTTTTCCGTATTTTCCTTCCAGATAATACATCATCAGAAGCATTCTCTCATATTCATACATAGCCAGAGGATAGTACTCATCGCCTAATTTCTCCTTAAATGTGGTTCCTGCTGCAATCAGCTCATCCCAGCTTGTAGGAAGAGCAATACCTGCTTTGTCAAAGGTAGTTTTATTCCAGTAGAAGCACTTTCCTGTAGTACCGATCGGAATCGCCTGCTGCTTGCCGCCTACTACACACTGCTCCAGAAGATCTGCCGGATAGTTTTCCATATTGATTACATCTGCGAACTGGGTCAGATCTACGAATTTAGAACCGTCGCTAGAGAACTGATACAGCCAGTTCCAGTTAACCTGCATCAGATCAGGTGCTGTACCGCCGCTGAGCTGGGTAGCTACCTTCTCAGCCCATCCGTCCCAGGCTCCGTACTCGCACTCTACCTTGATATTAGGATATTTTTCCATAAATGCCTGACATGCCGCCTCTGTTGCCTTATGTCTGGCATCGCCTCCCCACCAGCTGAAACGCAGAGTAACTTCTCCGTCAGAAGCTGCAGCATCTTCCTTATCTGCAGCTGCGGAAGTCTCTCCGCCCTCAGCCTTTGTCTCTTCCTTCTTGGTCTCTTCAGGCTTTCCTGTAGGTCCGCAGGCTGTAAGCCCTGCAACCATAGATACTGCCAGACCTGCTGCCGCCACACGCTTCATCAATTCCTTTTTCATTTTCTTCCTCCTGTTTCATAAATAATTCTGGAATTTAACTGTTTTCGCCACAAAACATCCTAATTCCAATTGCCTTGTACTCTTATAATAGTATAAGCCTAGTGTAATGTCAATATATCATTGTATATTTTGTATGTATACATATGTTGTTTTTTATTGTATACATACAAATTTTATAATATTTTTGAACGTATCCATTCACCACACACAACTCCTTCTTTGATATTTGCCAGAATTACAGAACCATCCCCGTCATGCCCTGTTGTTTTGCAAAGGTTTGCAAATTCGGCTAAAATTTAATGCATTCCTGATCCTGGATGCTGTCACATTTCTGCGGTCCAACTATCAGTCCTGCATGTCTCTCGTGATATTTCATATATTATCACGCATCCCTTCTCCCGTCAATTAGACATTTTATCCAGTTTAGTTGCTTTTACTTTGTGTATTATGCACAATTTTCTTTCTGCTGGATTTATGTTAAAATCAAAGTAGTTGCAAACGTTTTCAGTTTTTACTGTATACTTTTTTACTTTGTACAATTCAGAAAGGAAATCTATATTGCTATGAAAATTCTTGACCGCTACATTGACCAGCTTTTAGAAAAAAGCAGTCCGTCCCGTCCGATCTGGAATATTGAAAAAATCCGTCAAGGTGCAAAACCTTCCTGGAATTATATGGATGGCTGTATGATCAATGCTATTTTGGAACTTTATCATATTACACAGAAAGAAGAATATCTTGATTTTGCAGACCGGTTTATTGACTATTTTGTAGAAGAAGATGGTTCCATCCATTCTTATGATCCTAAAGAACACAACCTTGACAATGTTAATACTGGAAAAACCCTCTTTGATCTGTATGATCTGACTGGAAAAGAAAAATATCGCCTCGCTATTGACCTGGTATACAGCCAGTTAAAGACCCAGCCCCGAACTTCAACTGGTAATTTCTGGCACAAAGAAATTTATCCAAACCAGATCTGGCTGGATGGACTCTATATGGCACAGCCATTTTATATGCAATATGAAGTTACTTACAACAACAGTACTAATTGCAAAGACTGCTATCAGCAGTTCGTCAATGTGTACAATCTGATGCGTGATCTGAGAAACGGCCTGTATTACCATGCTTATGATGACTCCAGAACGTCTTTCTGGTGTGATAAAGTCACAGGATTATCTGACAACTTCTGGCTGCGTGCATTGGGCTGGTATGCCATGGCTCTGATCGATACAATGGAAGTAATGCCAGAAGAAACTCTTGGCAGCGAAAAGAAAGAAATGAATCGGATCTACAAGGAACTTATTGATTCCATGCTTCCCTATCAGGATGAAGAAACAGGAATGTGGTATCAGGTCGTAAACCGGGGTGGAATTCATCCCAACTATCTTGAAACATCCGGTTCCGCAATTTTTGCATATGCGATCATGAAGAGTGTACGTCTCGGTTTCCTGGACGGATCCTATTTTGCCTATGGAAAGAAAGCATTTGAAGGGATCTGTCGCACTTACCTTTCTGAAGAAAACGGAGAACTGCAACTGGGCGGGATCTGTCTTGTGGCAGGACTTGGAAATAAAGAAATGCGGGAAGGAACCTTTGATTATTATATGCGCGAACCGATCGTTAAAAATGAGGCGAAAGGCGTTGCACCGCTGATCCTTGCATACATTGAACTGATGTACCAGCACCAGGAAGCTGAAGTATAAGCCGGATCAGAGAAGTTTCCGTATCTCCAGGATATCTTCCACGCAGATCCCGGTACCATCTTCTAAGACGATCTTATGGGTATAAGCATCCGTTTTTTTCACGATCCCTGAAACAGTTATATAAGCTCCCCCCTCTTTTTGTTCATCTTTTTGAAAATACGTAAAGAGGGCGGGAGTTTTTTCGCGCAGCAGTACCTTAAGTTTTTCATCCAAAAACGTTTTCTGCGTCTCATCCAGTTCGATCTTCTCCCCTGTCACCCTGGCAGTCTCCTTAATAGCCCCTTCAAATCCCGTAAGAGCCGCAAAAGGCGCAAACTGTGCCGCCCGGTTCTCCCTTGACATAGGAGGATGCTTTTTTGAAACCGGTCTTGACAGACCAATGATATCCTCATACTTTTTCACGCCTTATGCCCTCCGATCTGCCGGTTGCGCTCTATAGCCGTTGCTCCTTCCTCCAAATTCATCCCCTTAAGGATCGCATTTTTCCCATACTTCTTCTTAATATCCAACATAGCCTGCTGCAACCTTTTCTCCTTCTCCAGGTTCTTTACTTCCTTTTCCCGCTCCTTCTCTACTGCTTCATAGTCTGTAAAAAGGCTTAACTGCTCATAAGTCTCCTGTTTTTGTACCTTCTTCTCTTCCATAGCATGTTCTGCCGTAATATAAAGCCTGCGGATCAGCAGATTTTTATCTACAATACCATCATACAGCTCCATAGCCCCCTGCATGATCAGTCTTGCAGAAGAAGTCGGCAGTTTTAAATGAATGGTTCCATGGGCATGCTTGGGGATTTTCCTGCCATACTGATCCGTAGTCACTGCCCCTTTATACGCTTTTCTTCTCACCGGATCTGTCAGATTTTCAATATCATACCCCACCGTCAGAACGATCTGGCTGGCTATAAGCCCTTTATCCACCAGGTCCATTGCCAGCATATCCGCCATTTCCTTTAAAACCAGCTTTGCCTGGTTAAAATCACAGGGACAATGCAATACCTGCCCCGAGCCAATGCTCTTATCCTGAGGCTTGTACGCCTTTATATCTGCAATGGTACATGGCTCATATCCCCATGCATGATCAATGAGAAGTTCCGCATTGATCCCAAACAGTCGAAACAACAGATCCTCATTATAAAAATCCCCAGAACGTCCCAGAGAACACCTGGCAATATCCCCCATTGTATAAATTCCATTTTCTTCCAGTTTTCTGGCATAACCTTTTCCTACTCTCCAGAAATCCGTAAGCGGCCTGTGATCCCATAGCATCTGGCGATAAGACATTTCATCCAGCTCTGCGATCCGCACTCCGTCCTGATCCGCAGCCACATGTTTTGCCACAATGTCCATGGCAACCTTGCAAAGGTACAGATTAGGGGCGATCCCCGCAGTGGCAGTGATCTTTGTTTCACTTAACACATCCTGGATCATTTTCATCGCCAGTTCCCGGGCTGTCATCCTGTAAGTGCCCAGATACTCTGTCACATCCATAAATACTTCATCAATGGAATATACATGGATATCCTCCGGAGCCACATACTTTAAATAAATATGATAGATCTTTGTACTCACTTCCATATAGTGAGCCATCTGAGGGGGCGCGATTACATAATCAATCTCAAGCCGCGGATCCCTTTCAAGCATTTTCGCATCACAAGATCTCCCTGTAAACTTTCGCTGTGGCAATCCGCTTCTTCGCAGACTATTAGCCTGCTTCACCTTCTGCACCACTTCAAATAATCTCGCCCGCCCAGAGATCCCGTAAGCCTTCAAAGAAGGGGATACCGCCAGACAGATGGTCTTTTCCGTCCTTGAAGGATCCGCCACCACCAGATTAGCAGTAAGCGGATCCAGCCCGAGATCCACTGCTTCTACGGAAGCATAAAAAGATTTCAGATCAATAGCAATATAAATCTTATCAGAACCCATGTTTAAACCTCCATGACCAGTTACTGTTTAGTATACCATACGCCATTTTTCCTGTCCATGAACGCTGCAAACATTTGTTCTTATCTATTCTTAACTTACTCATTCTCACTTCAATTCAAAATACTGATCATGAAATTCAGATATCCCACATAAGTCAGCCACACCAGATACGGCACCAGCGAATATTAGAATTTTCAGAATATCATTAAAGTCATTTGCTTATTTCTATCTCCACACCTCTTCAGCAATTTCTTTCACCAATTTTAACTTTGCCCACTGCTCTTCTTCTGTAAGCTTGTTTCCGATCTCACAGGAGGCGAAACCGCACTGTGGGCTTAAGTATAAGCGGTCTAAAGGCACGTGTTTTGCAGCCTCATGGATCCTTGCGATCACGTCTTCTTTCTTTTCTAATACCGGGGATTTGGTGGTTACAAGGCCCAGAACTACTTTTTTGTCGCCGGAAACTTTTGCTAAAGGAGCAAAACCGCCGGATCTTTCATCATCGTATTCCAGATAGTAGGCGTTTACATTTTCCTCGCCAAAAAGCAGGTCGGCTACTCCGTCGTATGCACCGGAACTGAAAAATGTGGAATGATAGTTTCCGCGGCATACATGGGTATTGATCACCAGATCCGCCGGTGCCTGAGCTGCAACTTCATTGTTTAACTGAAGGAGCAGTTTCTTGTATGCCTCCAACGCATCTCCCTTTCTTCCGGTCAATGCAACTGCCAGCTTTGGATTAACCATACCGCCCCATACACAGTCATCAAACTGAAGGTTGCGGCAGCCTGCTGCGTAGATCTCATTGACAAATTCCACATATGCCCCTGCCACATCTTTTGCAAAAGCTTCTTCACTTCCATAGATATCCAGTGTAGTTCCAAGAAGCTCGGCACCTGTAAAGTAAGCATAAAACTGTCCTGGAGACGGAATAGTCTGCTTTGCTACTGTATTTTCATCTTCTAATGCTTTTACAAATTTAAAATGCTCTACAAACGGGTGGTTCTTTACAGAGATCTTGCCTACCATGTAGGTATCGTCGATCATAGCTGCCTCTGCATCGAAAGTCGTATTTCCTTCTACTGTCTTTCTATGCTCAATGCCCTGAAATCCCCACATAAAATCCAGATGCCAGGTGGATCTGCGGAACTCACCGTCTGTGATCACATGATATCCCAGCTTTTTGATCTTTCCAACCAGATCACGGATGCAGTCATCTTCTACTGCTGTCAGTTCTTCTTTTGTGATCTTTCCTTCTTCAAAATTCTTTCTTGCCTGCTTTAATGCTTCCGGTCTTAAGAAGCTTCCTACATAATCATAACGAAATGGTGTTTTTAAATCTGCCACTGTCTTATCCTCCGTTTTCACAATTTTATAGATCAATCAACCAGTTGTTATCTGGTTCCCGTCTGTTTTTTTCTGAGGATAGTTTAACAGTAGTTTTCATTTTGGGATAATACTTTATATTTTATGTTATCCATAGTTTCAATCTATGGATACATATTTTTTCAGTGCTTCAATATAAGTATCTGCATAACGGCTGAACAGTATATTTTTCTTTTTCACCAGACCGATCCGCATCTGAACATCCATGTCAAGCGGTCTTGCAATGATCTGGGAGCCATTTAGTTCCTCGCTTATTACTCCGGAACACACAGTAAAACCATTTAAACCAATGATCAGATTAAACATGGTAGCCCTGTCTCTTACCTGAATGTTTTTAGGCATGTCCAGCATGCTTAAAAACTCTTCTGCATAATAAAAAGAATTCCGCTCCCCCTGTTCGTAAGTAAGATATGGATACGCCTTCAGATCCTCTAACTGTATCTTCGCTTTCACCGCCAGAGGATGTACATTGCTGATAAATACATGCGGCTCTGCTGTAAATAATTCTTCAAAGATCAGGCCATTCTTTTTGATCAGCTTCGTCAGCACTTCTTCATTGTGTTCAGACAGATAGATCACTCCCAGCTCACTTTTTCCATTTGCCACATCATCAATGATCTCACCGGTCTGTGTTTCCCTGAGGATAAAATCATATTTTGCCGCATCATAGGTCTGGACCACATCTACAAAGGCATTGACTGCAAAGGAATAATGCTGGCAGGAAACAGAAAACTTGGGCATCCGCGCTTTTCCGACGCCGAAATGCTCCTTCATAATATCCACCTGTTCCAACAGCATTCCCGCATAAGACAGCAGTTCTTCCCCTTCCCTGGTAAGGACTACACCCTTTTTGGACCTGACAAAAATAGTCACTCCCATTTCTTTTTCCAGGTTATGGATCGCTGCGCTGAGGCTTGGCTGGGATATAAAGAGTTTTTCTGCCGCTTCTGTGATATTTCCACATTCGGCCGTCATTTTTATGTAGGTCAGCTGCTGCAGTGTCATAGATGTACTCCTTTTGCCCTTTTTTATGTTTCCTTCTGCCTTTCCCAACTTTCAGGATTTTTACGCTGTTTGATGACTGTTTGATGACTGTTTTATGGCCGTTTGATGCTCTTTTTGCACCCTACTTTCAGAGTCTTTAAATATTCCTTCTGCTCCGGCGTAATGCGGAAACTTTCCCTTGCCTTCTGGATGGTCTTATTGTGGGTCCACGGTTCTAAAACCGGATCCTGCAGATAAGGAATGGTTGCATCCCACTGCTTTGCAAGAGCGGTTGCAAAGAACCAGGCGATCATCATATTCACATAGTATTCATCTGACCGGACAGAAGCCGGCATTTTCAGATATTCCGGCTTAAAATCTTCATCTAAGAACCAGCGCATCAGCATTTCAATGCCAAACCGGCAGATATACGTATGCTCAGAAGGGATCCACTGTTTGATCTTTTCTAACAATTCCGGTTTGTGGTTTTTAAATACCTTAGGAGAAAGGCCGTCACAGATAGCCCAGTTGTCAATATAGGGAAGAAATTCTTCCACTACCTTCATACAGGTATCATAGTCTTTGATCTCCCCCAGCAAAAGGATATGGACCATGTATTCTTCATAATAGGTATGAGGCAGCTGCTTTAAAAATGTTTCTGACTCTGCCTCTTTTTTATACTCTTTTACAAATTTTTTCAGAACCGGCACACGGACCCCGATAAAATACTCTCTTGGCAGTTCCGGGATCAGCCCGCTGTGGAAATCCCCATATGCATGATCCTGTAATTCAAATAATCGTTTCTGAATATCCGTCATATCAGCTTTTTATCCTTTTATTTTAATAATTTAATCAAACTGCGTTTCCCAGTGCTTCGCTTCATTTGCCTTAAAACACATTTGGATCTGTTCTTTATTCGTCTTTTCCAGAGCCAGGTTTTCAGGAATTTCCTCTTTACCAAAATACCGGATCTCTGTTGTTTCAATATTTTCCGTAAATGCCCCACTGATCACTTCACACAAAATAAATACTTTCACGATCCCATAAGCATAAGGCGGATCATTGTGCTTGTTCCTGTCCTGAACTGCGATCATACGCACCGGCTTTACATTCAGCCCTGCTTCTTCCAATGTTTCTTTCACTGTATTTTCAGCCACGGACTGATTTACATCACACCATCCTCCCGGCAGTGACCAGGTCCCATTTTTCTCATGGACCAGAAGGATCTTTCCCTCTTTAAAAACAGCCGCCCTTGTATCTACTTTTGGAGTCTGATAACCTGTTTCGTTGCAAAACAGATTTTTTACTTTTTCCAGCGGAATATCGCTTTTGCATGCGATCATCTCCGCTGCGATCTCCCGTATCCTGGTATACCGTTCCAGATCGTACACATCTTTTCCATAAGCCAGTCCCGCCTGTGCAAGGCTTTGAAGTTCTACTGCAAATTCGATCCATTTATCCTGAAGCATATATAATTCCCCTTTTCTGCTCCTTTTATCATATCAAAAAAGCTGCCGTATTTCTACAGCAGCCTTTGATCTGAAATGTAAATTGTAAAAAGACATCTCTCGTTTTATTCTAAATATCAAACACACCAAGCATTACAATACCAATGATAACCAGCAGGATCATTGCATAATGCTTCCAGGACAGCTTTTCCTTTAAGAAAATGCGGCTCCAGACAACAGATGCCACGCAGTATGCGGAAATGATCGGCGCAGAAATAGCAGCATGTGCAGTATCAGATAATGCAAAAATGTAAGCAAACTGACCAGCAGTCTCGCAGATTGCACCGAAGTATTTCGGTCCTTCCTGGCTGAATGCAAACTTCTGCTTTTTGATAAAGCCTACATATACGATACAGCAGACAGCTGCAAAAAGGAAAGTCAGTTCATAAGCACAGTTGGATACAGAAGCTGCATAGGAAGAGCACTCCTCTGCTGTTGCAAACAATCCTGCTGCTTCCACTTCACCAGCCAGTGTATCAAGAACTAAGGTATCTGCAAATGTACCTGCTGCATCTAACAGGCAGTACGCAACGGGAAGTGCCAGAGCCAGCCAGGATTTTGCATATTTGTAATTGGATGCTTTCTGACGTTCTGCACGCAGCTCATCATCTTCTCTTGACTCAACGACGCCAAGTCCGATGACGCCGATACATACAAGGGCAACAGCGCCCATAACAGCCAGACGCATGGAACCTTCAATTCCATCATCCAGTGTACCTGTGATAAAGCATAAAACTGCTACCAGGGCACCGGAAGAGTTGCAGATCGGTGAAGAAATAGATAACTCAATGTAACGAAGGCCGATATATCCCAGTGTCATAGAGGAAATGTATAACAGGGATACCGGTAAATAAGTAAGTATTACGTGCCAGGTAACTTCCACACCGCCTACGAAGATCTCGTACAGTGCATGGATACCCATGATAATACCTACAGCAATGACCATTTTTAAATGGGCATATTTGTCATTGCCGCGACAGCCAATCTTTGAAAACAGGTCGGATCCGCTCCAGCACAGGAGCGCAATAAGAGCAAGCCAAAACCACATATTTTTCTAAATTCCTTTGCATTTTTCTTATCTTCCAGTTTTTCCCATCTGGACAGACTTGCTTATTATATATCCGAATTTACTTTTTCGCAAGGGCGATCAACCCTTTCTGGTGCCAAGTTTTATCATTAATCCCAGATATTTCCAAATAGAAGCAGAAAAACGGCCGCATCACTGCGGCCGCTTAAGCTTAAAAACACTTGTATTACTATTATTAATATTCATCTACATACAGATGCATTGGATAAGTTCTGTATTCTACGCTGTCTAATTTGTCTACGGTGATAAATCCTGGAGGTGCCATAATTACATCCGGGATACGGTTTACGATGGTTGCGCAGGTGTGGACAGGTGTATCCGGTTTCTGTACATAGAAGGTAACATCCGGCTCGCCCTTAATCTTCCAGTCACACATATCGCCGTCATCTGGTCCGTAAACTTTACCGATACACTGTGTCTCGATCACTGGTCCCTGGAAAGTCTCGGTCGTAACCACTGCGCTCATACCAATGCAGCGTCCTACCGGAATGGTCAGTCCCATGGTCTCTGAATAAACTTCTTTATCGGAGAAATATGGAACGCACTTCTGGGTCTGGCTCTTAATGGTCCATCCCATCAGGTTGCAGAGCGCTTCGTTGGAGTTCCATACATAAGATGGTTCCAGAACTTCCGGATGAGCAATGGTCTTTTCAAATTCTTCCGGTGTCAGGTTGCAGCCGTGAGCTTTTGCAAGTGCAAGACCATAATCTTCTACATTGTAGCTTACAGCGCCTTCGATCTTCTTAATATCATGGCAGCCGCCTGCTACGGTTCCGATCAGATGTACCCAGAAGATATCTTCCATACCTGCTCCAACGATGGTACAGCCGTTTTCTTTTGCAAGAACGTCTAATTTATTGGTGCATGCTGCGGAAGTGGTCCATGGATAGGTTGCTTCCTCGCAGGTGGTAATTACATTGATGCCTCTGCTTAAACATTTTGCATAATGCTCATAGCAGTCATCCACAAAACTGAATAAGGTTACAATGGCAATGTCCGGCTGGCACTCATCCAATACTGCATCTGCATCGTTACGGATCTTTACGCCCAGATCAAATCCCAGTCCGCAGAACTGTCCAACGTCCATGCCTACTACAGCAGGATTTACATCGATCGCGCCTACAATATCTGCGCCTTTCTCATAAAGATAACGCAGTGTGTATTTTGACATCTTTCCGCATCCGTACTGAACCACTCTGATTCTCTCTTTATTCATAGTGTAACCTCCTTGTAATGATGTACATGAATAATAACATTGGCAACATTGATTTGCTTGTTAATTAATTAACCTTCTTTGTACTTTCATTATAGAGCCTATACTAAGTAGAGAGTCAAGGGCAGATTTAGGACAATTTTTTCTCTTACCTCACATTTACAGGCACCTGAAGCCGCAAAAACATTCCTCTTTCATCCTTCTCAAAAATAGGTGTTTCCACAATAGTCTCACAGAGATAATCCCCTGCAATGGTATATCCGTTCTTTTCCACCTGATCAAGAAGCTTACATGCCAGCTCCTTTTCTGTATCAAAACTGCTGCAGTAAATGCATTGATACATTCCCGCCGGGATCTCTGTGATCTCATCAGGACGGAACCTCTCCGCATCTGCCCGGACATAAACTTCCGTGGAAACAAATTCCCGCTTCATCACCTTATCTTTGCGCCAGATGGTCCCTGGATTGCGGTAATAAATATGCTCCACATTCCGATCTGCCAAGGCGTGTTTTAACTGCAAAAGGCTGTGTTCATAAAATTCCAGCCCTTCTTCAAAGTAATTATTCCCGCTGTCCAGCACGATAATACTGCGTCTGGGGATATATTCCAGGGTAATGGTACCTGCAGGCGGAGCCACACGGTACTGTTCAAAAGACTCCAGCGTGCGTTTTACTGCCTCTTTCTGTTCTGACAGCCGTCTCATCTCTGTACCGATCTGGTCTAAGGTATTGCGAAGTTCCCCCTCCAGGCTTTCAATATTCCCGTTTTCAAAGTATGACCCGATCTCTTTCAGGCTGAGGCCGCACTGCTTCAGGCTGCCTATCAGATCCAGCTTGGCACACTGAAGGATACTGTAATACCTGTATCCGGATCCTGCATCTACTGCTACCGGCTTTAGCAGCCCCATTTTATCATACAGTCTTAAAGTCTGGATGCTGATGTGGTTGATCCTGGCCATCTGACCAATACTCAGATCCATAATTTTCACCCCCGTACACCCCAAATTTTTTTGTAAAAATGCCTCAGTTTTTGTCTATACCTATCTATACTTACTATAGAGTTTTACCGTTCTGTCATGGCTGAACCGTAACTGACTTCGGTTCCAGTGATGCCCTGATCTTCTTCATTACAAAAAGATAAGACACACCTGTAAACAAACCTGCACTGAGCCATGCAGCCGGATCGCAGAAACAGGACAACGCATAGCTGTGAACACGCATGGCGATCATAGCCACACTCAATCTGGCTACCAGTTCCACTACACCTCCCATCATTGGAAGGAAACCATAGCCGCATCCCTGCATGGTATTTCTGAAAATAAATATCGTACTAAGAGGAATATAAAACAATGTACAGATGGTAATATAAGTCCTTGCCCAGGGCATCATAACCGTAAGGTCCACATCTCCTGAGAAGAACAGGCCCAGTGTCACACCTAAGAGCAGGGATACCAGCACGGCTGATACAACAGAGTAGATCACATCGATCAGCAATGCTGCCTTAACACCGTCCCGGATCCTCTTTGCATCTCCTTTTCCGTAGTTCTGGCCGCTGTAAACTGCCATGGTCTGTCCCATAGCCACCATTCCCTGTGTCAGCAAACTATGTACCTTGCAGGCTGCAGTATAGGCGGCTACTGCCTCTGAACCGAAAAGATTGATAGCTGACTGCATGATCATGGTTCCGGAAGAAGTAATTGCAAACTGAAGAGCCATGGGAATACCCATCTGCAGCTGATAGCGGGTATCTCTTCTGGTAAGACGCCAGTGCTTTTTCTCCGGCACCAGGGCAGGCACTTTCAAAAAAATGTATCCTGCACACAAAACAGCCGATACTCCCTGTGACAGATTGGTAGCCCAGGCTGCTCCCGCCACTCCCGTTTTCAGGACTACAATAAAAAACAGATCCAGACCTACATTTAAGCAGGCTGAAAAAACAAGGAAAAATAAAGGTGCCTTGCTGTTTCCAACTGCTCTTAAATAAGAGGACAATAAGTTATAAAATACATTGGCGATCATTCCCAGGCTGATCAAAATGATATAGGTATATGCCTTATCAAAAATATCATCCGGCGTATTCATCAGATGCAGCAGCGGGTTCATGATCCCACAGCTTAAAACGGTAAAAAGAATGGCACCTATAATAGATAAAAGAACGCCGTTGGTCACGCTTTCTTTTACCCCTTCCTTTTTTCCCGCACCAAACCGCTGGGCCGTAAGAACGGAAAAGCCGGCTGTAATGCCCTGTGCAAAACCGTTGAGCAAAAACATAATGGTTCCTGTGGAGCCAACTGCCGCTAAGGCATCTGCTCCCACAAAGCGGCCTACGATGATCGTATCCGCCATATTATAAAGCTGCTGGAAAATATTTCCAACTGCAAGAGGCAATGTAAACATAAAAATAACTGACAGTGGATTGCCCCTGGTCATATCCTGTTCCATAATTTTCTACCTTTCTTATCTTATATCAAAACAGATCATAAATAAACGCGGACTCAGGTTCCGCGCAACATAGCATAGCACACTGTCCGTTAATTGTCATTGAAAATTTTTTACTCTTTCACAGATTTTTTGGCAGGTGATTTTTCAATGATCCCATAAGATCATGTATATTTTAACTGTCTCCGGTCCATACTGGCTATGTATAAGGAGGTAAACTGCCATGAAAAATACGGCACTGGACGCTACAGCTCTTACCTTATCCATTATCGGAGCTGTAAACTGGGGGCTGATCGGCCTTTTTAAGTTTGACCTTGTTGCATTTCTTTTTGGAAGCATGACATTGCTGTCACGGATCATCTATACCATAGTAGGCATATGCGGTATTTATCTCATCAGCTTTTATGCCAAAAAAGAATAAGGGGGCATCTCAGCCCCCCGTTCTTTTAAACCATTATCCATTCATTCTCTTATCATAAGCCTCTTTCAGGCTGCATTTTAATGTAATTCCCAGATCTGCAAATACTCTGTCCAGTCCGGCCATCACAGCTTCTACTTTTTCAGGATATGCATTTTCACCCATATGACCGATACGGATCACCTTTCCTGCAAAAGCACCGAAAGAACCTGCTAACATAATGTTGCATTTTTCCTTCATTGCAGTAAGGATGGCTGTATCTGTGGTTCCTTCCGGAACATTAAATACAGTGACTGTATTGGAAAAACCGGTTTCCTGGTATAATTCCAGTCCTGCTTCCACTACCGCTCCTCTCACTGCTTCACCGATCTTTGCGTGGCGCTCTAACATGCCCGGATCATTTTTAATATTATCAAAGGCCTGACGCAGACCATAGATATCACTGATCGGCATAGTATATGGGAACCACTGCTTCTCATAGTAGCCGTCAAATGCCAGGATATTTGCATAGAAAGACGCAACCGGTGTTTTTCTGGAACGCATTGCCTTATAAGCATCATTACTGATGGTAACAAAACTTAATCCTGGAGGTGCGGAAACTGCCTTCTGGGAACCGCCGCACAGAAGATCGATCCGGTAATCATCCACACGCATTTCTTCACCGAACATGGCGGAAACGGAGTCTACCAGGGTCAGGATACCATATTTCTTTAATAATGGACAAAGCTTTGAAACATCATTTAACATACCGCTTGGAGTGTCACAGTGCACTAAGGCTGCATACTTAAAATCGTGATCCTTTTCCAGATATTCTTCCAGCGCTTTTACATCAAAAGCATTGCGGTAATCTGTGGAATACAGGACTGGTTCTCCGCCGTACATAGTCACGAAACCGGCGAAACCTTTTCCATATTCTCCATTGTCCATTACCAACACCCGGTCTCCTTTTTCTGTGAGAGTGGCACAGGCTGCTTCCAGTCCCAAAATGCCTTCTCCGTCCAGGATCAGGGTCTCATTTTTTGTATAAAGGAGTTCGCTGATCTCTTCACAGGTCTCCTTATAAAAATCATAAAAATCTGCATCCAGATCTGGATTGGTGCAGGCAAGCGCTCTCGCCTGACGTACATTTTCCCTTACCTGTGTTGGGCCGGGTGTCATGATATCGTACATGATAATGGTTCCTTTCTCTTATTTTTCTGTCTTATTTTAAAATAGGACGAAGTACCTTGCGAAGCTGCTCTACACAGATCAGAACGATCACAGCTGCTGTACCGATCTGCACCAGGTTTCCAGGAATAGAAGCAACCGGAGCAAACAGGTTGTGATACAGGATCACTTCTGCAATATAGTAACCAACTACTTTGATCACACAGGCTACAGCGATCGCTGCCGCATCTCTTGCTGTGCTGCGGTGTCCTTCTGTCATAGCACCAACTACATAACCCATAGCACCTACGATCACAAATGTAAATGGTGCCCATGCAGTCCAGCCGGATAACAGATCAAACAGTCCCATACCGAAAGCGCCTGCTAACATACCGGTGCGCTTGCCCAACAGAATGGCACAGATAAATAAAGGCACATTTCCCAAATGGATCAGTCCACCATTGGCAGCGATAGGCAGTCTAACATTTACAAATGCTGTAAATACATAGGTCAGTGCAATAAACATTGCGTCTAAAACAAGTTCTTTTGTGCTGTATCCGCTTTTTGCAGCCGCAGCTGCCTGTTTTGTGTTCATACTCATCATCCTTTTCCTCTCTTCCTGACGGGTTCTCGGGGCCCAGGGAGAATAGCATCAGGCTTTCTTTTTGTATTTGCTTTATTAGCTTAACACAAGGATAAATGATAATTGGTTTTTTTCAAACATCCAGTTTTCAATTAATTAACCAGTCCAGTTTTTAGTAATTTATCACTGCGCCATACGACCATATGAACGGATATAAAACGATAAAAATTGGCGTACACCGCCTCTGCCAGCGCTTCCGGTTCACAGTTTCTAAGTCCTGCCGTTGTTTTCAGGGTCTCAAACAGAGAAGTTTCCGGCGTCAGGTTTTCTTTTTTCTCTTTAAGAAATCCCTGTTTCTTTCCTTCTTCATAAGCCCAGTCCACAGCCTCCATTCCATCTGTTTCTATAAGGATCCTGTTTTCCGGCATCTGCTCTGCCACCTTCTGTACTGCCGGGTTCCACAAAACATCCGGTCCAATGGAAAAATAGCAGTCCAGTTTTAAATAATCTTCAAGACCTGTATCCCCGGAAAACCAGTGGACCAGATAGGTGTTTGGATAATGGGATATGATACGGGCGATCTCCTTTTCCTGGCCTTTGGTGTGAAGGACTACCGGCTTTTTGATCTCACAGGCAAACTGCAGCTGTTTTTCCAAAGCCTTCCTCTGCCGGTCAAGTGGCACATCACACCACACACTGTCCATTCCGATCTCGCCTATTACAGGCACTTTTTCCATTAAGGAAAACATCTCTTCCGGTTCCCATTTGTCACTGTACCATGGATGAAGGCCGCAGGCAGGGATCAGGATCTTTTCTGCTCCCTGCAGCCTTCCAAATTTTTCCAGTTCTTGCATTTCTCCCGGTGTACCGGCACAGGCCATGGTAGGGATCCCTAAGGTTATCCGTTCCATGGCCTGTTTTTCATTCTTTATATGTGCATGGGCATCTGTAAGCTGTATCATACATTTACCTTACCTTCCATGATCTCTTTATAGATCTCCCTGCGCAGAGCGCCCTGTTCATACAGCCACTCCCTGTTTCGTTTTTCTTCTTTTACTGTAAATTCCTGCCGTACCTTGCCTTTTTTCGCATCCAGTACCAGAATACGGTCGGAAAGATAGATGGCCTCATCCATATCGTGGGTCACAAGAAGAACTGTACGGTTCATCTGTTTTCGCACACTTAAAAGCCAGTCCTGCATCTCTCCTCTGGTGATCACATCCAAAGCGCCAAAAGGCTCATCTAAAAGCAGGATATCCGCATGGCACAAAAGGGTACGTAAAAATGCTGCTCTCTGGCGCATTCCGCCGGATAAGGAAGATGGATATTCATCTTCATAACCCTTTAAACCAAAGGCTTCCATCTGCTTTATTGCCTGTTCCTTCATCCCATCAGCGCTTCCATGGATCCGGCCATAAAGGCACACATTTTCTAAAATGGTCTTCCAGGGGAATAAAAGGTCATTCTGTGGCATATAGGCAAAATGCTCTGTAACGCCTTTTATCTCCTGTCCGTCCACTAAAATATGACCTTTCTCTGCCTTTAAAACTCCGGTAAGCAGCTTTAAAAGAGTGGATTTACCGCAGCCGGAAGGTCCCAGGATACTGACAAACTCCCCTTCATTTACAGAAAAATCCAGGTGGTTCAGTATTTTCCGGTTTTCATAGTCAAATACAAGGTCTGAGACCTCCAGCTTTTTTGTCATAAGTGGCACTCCTTTATAAGTGATACTCTTTTATAAGTAATACGCTTTTATTCTGGAAGAAATTCGTTGGTATAGCAGTCTGCAGCAGGAATGGCATGGTCAATGACGCCGTATTCTGTCATAAAGTCCGTATAGTTATCCCATACGCTGTCCTTCATCTCACCCCAGCGGTCGGTATCTTCCATATACTTTCCAGCCAGATATTCCTGGGATGTTTTTAACAGATCCATAGAATAGTCCGGGGCATATTTGTGAAGGATCTGGGCACTTTCGTCCGGGTTTTCAATGGCATATTTATAGCCTTTTTCTGTTGCTGCCAGGAAGCTTTTTACCAGTTCCGGGCGGTTTTCTAACGTATCATTATTTGCAATGATCACCGGAGTATAGTAATCCAGACGCTCATCTAACTGGCGCAGCTCCATGTAGTTGATCGGGAAATCATTCAGCTTGCACTTTACATTATCCCAGCCTTCAAAAAACCACTCAATATCTACTTTGTCTTTCAGTGCTTCAAAACCGGAACCGTCAGAGATAATACGGTTCAGTTTGGAAGGATCCGCACCTGCCTGTGTCATAACAGCTTTTAAAACAGCCTCTTCACCAGGTCCGCCCCAGCCTGCATAGGTCTTTCCCTCAAAATCCTTTGGAGAGTGGATATCCTTGTCTGCATAAGTTACAAAACCGGAGGTATTGTGCTGGATGATGGCTGCGATGGCCTTGATCGGAAGGGCGTCTTTGGACGCTAAGGCAACGGTTACATCTTCCTGATAACTGATGCCAAAATCACCTTTTCCTACTGCAACCAGTGTGGCAGTAGCGCCTTCTGTCGGCTCTACAATGTTTACATTAAGTCCAGCTTCCTCATAATAGCCTTTGTCCAGAGCCACATACATACCGGTGTGGTTGGTGTTTGCAACATAATCTAAGATAACAGTCACATCTGTTTTTTTGCTATCTGCCTCTGGGCTGTTTTCACCATTTACTTTGCTTTCTGCTGCGCTTTTGCCTGCAGCTGTTGTAGCTGTATTGTTATTGTTAGACGCGCCGCAGCCTGCAAGTCCGGCTGCAAGAGCTGCTGCCATAAAAATAGCACTGGCTTTTTTCCAAGATTTTTTCATAATATTTCCTCTCATTTTCTGTCTGTTTCTCTGTTGATTGCAGGAAATGGTACACCTGCTCCCCGCCTGCGGCGGGAAACTCACGATCTCTTATTTCTCTCATAAGGCATAGACACCTTAGCGATCACCCGGATCAGCCCGTTCATAGCCAGACTTAACAGGATAATGACCACCACGCAGGCAAACACCTTATCCAGCATATAGCTGTTCTTTACCCTTAACAGGTAATAGCCAAGTCCCTTCTGGGAACCAAGCCACTCTCCTACTACAGCACCGCTGATGCTGTAGGTCGCTGCCACTTTCAGTCCGGAAAACAGTTCCGGCAGCGCTGCCGGTATCTTTACCAGGCAATAAGCTTTCCACCGATCTGCCCCATAGGAGCGCACCAGATGTACATATTCTTCGTCTACCCGCTGCAGTCCGTCTGCAAAACTGACTGCCACTGGAAAGAAACACATAAGAACTACCGTAAGGATCTTCGGTGCCATTCCAAATCCCATATAAATGATCAGGATCGGAGCCATAACGATCATGGGAACCGTCTGGGTCACTACCAGAATAGGATAGAGTCCCTTTCGCACAGCCGGGAACCAGTCCATGGAAATTCCAAGCACCAGTGACAAAGCTGACGCGATCAAAATTCCCAAAAGTCCCTCTCCTACTGTAGTCAGGCCATGGCTAAAAAGCTCTGTTCCTTCTGTGAACAGGGCTTTTACCACTTCCAGAGGTGATGGAAGTACATATAAAGGGATGTGCAGCAGGTCCACTGCTGCCTCCCAGATCACCAGCAGCACCAGAATAAGCACTGCCGGTATCATTTTATCTTTTACATGTTTCATGTGAGTTGTCCCTTAACCTAACAGTTCCCGAACCATTTTTGCGTCAAATACAACCTGATCCACATGATTTACTTCGATCTGATACAGGGCATTGGCTGCAATGTGCTCTGCTGCCTGCTCCAGATCACGGATACCGGTAGTATCAGAATAGTGGCGGACTACCTCATCTAAAGCTTCCGGAAGGATCACACATTCATCTTCCTTCATGCTCATTCTCTTTAATATCTTTGGAAGGGCAAATTTTGTGAAAATGATCTTCTTTTCATCTTCTGTATAATCCGGAATATCGATCACTGCAAAACGTGACATTAACGGAGCGCTGATAAGAGAACGGTCATTGGCTGTTGCGATCGGATATACACCTGCAGTAGGAACCATACACTCCATGTAGTTATCTGTAAATCCAAGATTGTCAAGCAATGTTAAAAGCACATCTGCCGGATTTCCGTTTCCTTTGCCGGAAGCAGCCTTATCTAACTCATTGATAATAAATACAAGATTGGACTGACCGGACAGGGAAAATGCCTCCATGATGATACCTGGTTTTGCGTTTGCATATACACGGGAGCTTCCTGTCAGCTGTTCCGGATCATTAATAGAACTCATATCCAGAGTAGTCCACGGCAGCTTCAGGATCCTTGCTACTGCATAGGCGATCTGGGACTTTCCGGTTCCTGCAGGTCCGATCAAAAGGATACCGTAAGCAGGCAGTGTATGAGTACGGTTGATCTGGATAATGGTCTCGATGATACGCTGTTTTACACGTTCCATTCCGTATAATTCTTCATCCAGGATCCGTCTTGCCTCGTCTGGGTCAATGGCCTCAAAATAATTGCTCTTCCACTGGATGTTCATCATAATGGATAAAGCTCTCTGTGCGTGACGGCGTTCTTCCGGTGAAACCTCATGGGAATTGGCAACTGCCAGGTTTCTTCTTGCCCAAAGACGGATATTGTCAGGAAGGGTCCTTCCCGCGCAGGTCATAAAGTCGGTAATACTCTGTAAACTGGTCAGCTTCATATCATCGCCGTCTTCATCTGCATCCTCTTCCCGGATCTCCTCTGCAGGCGCACTGCTGGCCTGAAGGCGCTCGATCATGTACTGTAAAAAGCCGTCCTCTGCGGAAAGCTTGGTGCCGCCGCCAAAGGCGATCTCACGGATCTTGTATACAGCATACCCGTCCGCCTCATTGGAGCCGGAAAGGCGTACATTGATATGGCTCTCGCCCAGCCATTTAAGCAGGCTTACAAAGCGGGCATCTACTTTTAAGATGTCAGCACTGACAGTGCCGCCGCCTTCTACCTGAAATTCAAAAGCTGTTTTACGGATGGGATTTGTAAATACACCCCAGGAATGGTGCTCCCATTTTCTATTACTGTTGTCCAGAACCAGGATCGGATGTTCTGGAGAAGCGGTTGTTTCATTGGAACGGATCACAGTGTAGGTGCATTCCGGTGCTTTCTTTTCTTCTTTCGGTTCATCATTAAAATCAAAAACTGGCATTTTTTTCTCCTCGCAGTTAAATATTTACTACCATTTTCAAAAAACTCATTCCAAGTTTACCACGGATTTATTGTATCAACAACACTTCTTTTTTCCAAAAACTGCTTTAAATAAAATTTCCCCAGACAAAGCAAAAGCGCCCCGAAGGACGCTTACAACGCATTTACAACTCTACTCTAAACCATATTTTTCTTTCAGTCTGTCCCGGATCTGCGGGAAGCTTTCCGGTGCTGTCATATGGGCCTGATGCTCGCCAATGATGTACTCCATCCATACCATGTTGTACCAGCGGTCAAATTTGTATCCACATTTTTTGAACTCGCCTATCATGCGGTATCCCATGTGTGCGTGGAAATTGACACTGTTTTTATCCAGGTATTCGTCTTCCACTTCCGGATAACCGATGCAGGCTTCCATATTCAGGATGCCCTGCTCTTTTAAGACAGCTTCCAGGACCTCATGAAGCTTTCTTCCAACCCCTTTGTGCTTCACATTTTCATCTACATAAATAGATGTTTCCACTGACCAGTCATAAGCAGCCCGCTCTTTAAAAGGACTTACATAAGCATATCCAAGGATCTTACCATCTTCCACTGCTTTCAGATATGGGAAACGCTGTAATACATGGGCAATCCGTCCTTTAAATTCTTCTACGGACGGAACCTCATACTCAAAAGTGATCGCTGTCTTTTCTACATAAGGAGCATAAATTGCAAGCAGCTCCTCTGCATCTTCCACTGATGCCACCTGGATCTTTACATTTTCATTTTTCTCACTCATTATTCTGGCCTCCTGTATTCAAGTCCCTGGCATATGGGGCTGCAAATTTTGTTAATAACAATACCACTTCTTTTCTTACTTGAAAACCTTTTATTTTAATTTTCTCCCCTGCTTTTCACGGTTCTTTTTATAATAACGTTTCTCGCTTTACTTTCTAATGTCCATGCCCCCTTTCCGCCGGTTTCATAAAGGGAAATGTTTTGTTTCTTCATCTCCTCCGTGACCTGCCCGGATGGATGTCCATAGGAATTGTCTTTACCGTAGGAAATAAAAGCAGCTTTTAAAGGCATTGCTTCCAAAAAGGCAGGACTGGAAGATCCTTTGGAACCGTGGTGGGCCGTTTTCAGGATCTGTACATGTTCCAAATGTTCCTGCTGGATGCTGCCATTTTCTTCTGCCAGATCTAAAAGTTCTGTCTCTTCTGATATTCCCATATCACCGGTAAATAAAATATGCAGATCTTTATAGTGGGAGCATAAAACCAGGGAATGGGCGTTACGTTCTTCTTCTGTCTCCTTCTCAAAAATACAGGTAAATTCCATTTCTCCGGCCTTTATCTTATCTCCCTGGTGCATGTAATATGTTTTTCCCCCTGCTTCTGTCTGCAGCTGTTCCAATTGACCGTAGATCTCTCCCCCTTTTCCCCCACCAGGCAATATTAATAAATCTATGGGCATTTTCTGCTCTAATAAATACAAAAGACCACTTATATGGTCACTGTCCCCATGACTTACGACTGCTATATCTAAACGGGAGATCCCTTTAGACTTAAGGCAGGGTTCAAGAGTCCTGCTTCCCAGTTTTTTCTGGTCAGAACTTCCGCTGTCTATAAGGATGTTGGTTGTTCCTGACCTAAGCAAAAAACCATCCCCCTGACCTACATCAAGGCAGAGAAGTTCAAAACCACGGACCGGGTGTGGAGAAAGAATAGCGAAACTAAACAATACTGCTGTGAGCAGAGTTGCAACTGCAAATATCAAATTTATATATTTTTTCAGGATCTTTCTGGTCTGCCCCCACCTCTGGCATCTCAATAAAGCCACCGCTATCCCCCACAACACAATATACCCCAGGATCTGTCCCGGACCGGGCCTCCCCATTATCCTTACTGCCCCCGGCAGTTTCAGGGAACCTTCACAGATCCATTTATAATAACCCAATATCACATGCCCCACTTTAGCAGCTGTCCCTGCTGCCAAAGGCAAAAATCCTCCTGTAAGCAATATCATGATCCCCGCTATCATCAAAACCGGCACCAACGGCAATACCAGAAAATTCAAAAACATCCCATACAGAGGATACTGGTAATAATGCCATGCCATAACAGGCAGAAGAAAAATCTGCACCCATAAACTGATCACCACTGTCTTTTCCCAGTTTTTTCCAATATTATACTCCCGGATCATCCACTGCCCCGGTCCGGAAATAGCCAGGACCGCTGAAAACGATAGCTGAAAACCGCTGTGAAAGATCAGATAGGGATTGTTTCCCAGAAGACCTAACGCTGCAAAACTTAAGGCAGAAAGACTGTCATAGGTCCGTCCCCGCTCTGCTGCCAGCCACAGACAGCAGATCATAAGGACTGCACGGATAGCAGACCCGGATGAGCCGGTAAATATGCCATAGCTGATCACAAAACCGCATCCTATTATCCCGGAAGCACGGAAACCTCCCACTGTCTTTCTAAGAAGCAGATACATTCCACCACCGATCAGTGACAAATGCTGCCCGCTGACTGCCAGCAAGTGGGCGATCCCGCTGCTGCGGTACAGATCCAGGGTATCCTTCTCCATAAACGAGGTATCACCCAGTAACATTGCTTTATAAATACTGCTGTCTTCTTTCCCACCGTATTCTTCCAGAACATGACTGCAATATCGTCTGAACCACAGAATAAGCCTCATAAACGGCTGATCCGCCCCGCTGCTTTCTTTTAAAGCTTTTATGTAACCGGTACACACCACTCCCTTTGACCGGTAATACAGCTTTGCATCAAATTCCCCCGGATTTTTAGCAGGTTCTGTGAGACGGAAAGAACAGGCCATTTTCACCTGTTTCCCAGGAAGAAGCTTCTCTTCCCAGCCTTCCAGATCACCTGGGGTTCCAGAAAGCTGCACCGGGTATTGAAGTGACAGCCACCGGATGTTATCCGGGTCAGCAATATTTCGCACTCTCTTTCCCACTTTTACCTGGTTTACAATTATTTCCAGTTTTTCACTTTTTTCCCGTACATCCACTACCTGACCAACCAACTGTACCACATCCCCAAATCCAGCCTGGATAATCCTCTTTTCTTCCTGCTCCATCTGGTCCCGGCACCTGGCACCTGAAAAACTTCCTGCCGTCATCCCGCCAAAAACAAACACAAAAATAAGCAGAAGTGTCCTGTATATGACACTCCTGCTTAAAAAACGCCTGGCAGCAAGCACTGTCAAAAACAGCACTCCTGCAAACCAGAAACAAATTCTGTATACAGCCTCCTGCAAACACAGGGCAAGCACCTCTCCAAGTACAAAGCCTGCAGTTATCACCACAAGGGGCCGTTTCATATTCTGTTTTCTCCTGTTTTGTTCTTAATTTCCGCTTTATCTTTCCGCTTTTGATCCGCCTTTATTCCTGCTCAATATAATCCGTATTCCGCTCAAAGGCCGTATTCAAAGATACCACTTCCCGAAACATTACATCCTGGGAACCGTTTACCATGATCTGTACCTTAGAAACAGAGGTTTTATCTACCAGTGAATTTACAATGGCGTAAATAGGGATATATTCATTTACCGCCTGGTTGCTGTTTAAAAAAGCAGAGTCAAAATTGATATAGCATATATTATCCGTTACAGACACACTAAGTATCTTGCAGTCAGATGGCAGTACTGCCTGATGGCTGCTGTCGGATGGTCCTGCGATCAGCTGTTCCACGATCAGCTGCTCCATGGACGTATTGATATTGTGGGCCACTTCCCGCTTTTCTGCCACCAGCTTGTCACCGGTGCTGTTTGCAAAATACAGGGTCAGTTCCGTCTTTTCATAGGCATTTACATTACTTGTATTGATAATAAAATCACCTGCTGAGATAAATCCCACCGGATTTCCCTGACGGTCCATCAGCGGCTGGTCCCCACAGTAGATACTGATATAATCAATTCCCGGTATCTGGGTCATAGTCCTTGCAAGGGCCGCTCTGCAAAGGATCTCCTGTTCCGGTTTCATAGCCGTATAACTGCCGTCAAAATACAGATACAGTACCTGTTCATCGATCCTGCAGGCTTTAAAAGACACTTTATCATTTAAAACAGTCTGGCAGTCCAGATCCCTTGGCACATAAGTCAGCTGATCGACCAGTTCCTCTGCCAGCGCCACCTGATCTTTTGTTTCTGTTTCATATTCCTGGGCAACCAGTTTCGTAACCGAGGAATTCAGATAATAGATCAGGTATTTTCCGGCTCCCGGATCCGATTTTGGTTCTGTCCTGGCTTTACATCCGGAAAGGACTGCCATTGCAGCCACCAGTACACCTAAAAGTATACTCAGAAGAAACTTTCTTTTTCCATGTTTCATAACCGTTCCTCCTGTCTTGGCACATAATTTAACGGGATACGCATACTGAAGGTAGTTCCCTCTCCCGGTGTACTTTCCACATCGATCACACCATGATGCATCTGGATCACATTTTTTGTGATCGAAAGTCCCAGTCCTGTACCGCCAACTTCCCTGGAACGTGCCTTGTCCACACGGAAAAAGCGCTCAAAAATATGGTCCACACTGTCCTCCGGGATACCAATGCCGGAGTCTGCCACTTTAACATAAAAATACTTATGGTCTGCATCCAGTGTTACACGGACCCAGCCGGAGTCTATATTATACTTGATGGCATTTTCCACCAGATTGGTCACAGCCAGGTTTAATTTCACTTTATCCACATCTGCAGTTACTTCACGGATGCTCTCCAGGATCAGTTCTACATTGCTTCTCTTGGCAATAGGCCGCAGTCTCTTTAAGATCATTTCCAGTTCATGATTGATATGCACCTGGGAAATATTCATCTGGCTTTCTGCGGACTTATCCATACGCACCAGTGTAAGCAGATCCTCAATGATCTGATTTTCCCGGTCGATCTCATCTGAAATATCTGCCATAAACTCCCTGTACAGTTCCACCGGCGCATCTTCCATTCCCATAAGGGAGTCCGCCAGTACACGGATGGATGTAATAGGGGTTTTTAACTCATGGGACACATTGGAAACAAATTCCTGACGTGACTGGTCCACTGCTTTTAACTTGCGAAGAGACTTCTGCACTGCCTGGGACATCTGCCTGGTCTCACTGTAAGCATCTTCGCTGATATCTGCATCCAGATCCCCCTGGGCCACCCGGTCAAAGGAACGCAGGAGCCGCTTAAAAGGCCGCACCAGGAAATGAGCTGACATAATGGAAAACAGGATTGCCACCAGTGCCATACACAGAAAGAACAGCTGGGCACTGCTTTTTACCCGTTCTGTTACCGACACAACATTTTCCATGGAAGCAGTCACTGCGATCACTCCCTGGATCTTTTTCTCATCTGCCGGATCATAAACAGGGATAGTCTGGTAAAAATATCCACCCTCTTTATTAAAGCTGCTGCCGCTTTCCCCTTTAAAACAGCGGATAACTTCTTCGGATATATAATATTTTCCTGTAGACAGATTAAAAGTATCTGTCATGATCTTATAACTGCTGTTGACAATAACGATACGGCCATTATACAGATCCGCTATGGTCTGCATCTGGGCATCTAGGCTTACATTATTGGCCTTATCCGCCGTCATATACCCGGAGCGGGTCATTCGGTTGCTTAAGATCACACACTGGTTCTGTATCTCAATGCTCCTGGCTTCTATCTGGTTCTGCTTAAAAGAGCCGATGAGGATCCATGTCTGTAATAAAAGAGGGATAACAGCCACTGCGATCATCAAAAGAGTCATGGGGACAGTAATACTCTGTCCCTGTGCCTTTAACTTTTCATACCATTTTTCTTTTTCCAAATTATTCCAGCTCCTTCAGCTTACTGGAGCAGGCTACTGCAAAACTTCCTGGTCCAATGTGGCAGGCAATGCTTAAAGAAAGAGGTGCTATGGTGATCGGGGCACCTGGATACTGCTCTTTTAAAGCCTCTTCCAGCTCTTTTGCCCCTTCTTCATTGCAGGTATGGGCGATCTCCAGATAGGTATGTTCCGCATTCTTGTCATGAAAACGCTCTTCTAAGTCTTTTGCCAGTGCAGTGAGCATAATGGTCTTGGCCTGCTTGGCTGTACGTGCCTTTGAAAATGCATCCAGTTTTTCTCCCTGAATGGTTAAAACCGGCTTAATGCGAAGGAGAGTTCCCAGGGCTGCAGCAGCCGGAGTGATACGTCCGCCTTTTTTCAGATATTTCAAAGTAGTAAGGGTAATATAAATACTGCTCTCGTACTTGGTACGTTCTAAGATTTCTTTAATCTGGGCTGCCTCATATCCCTTTGCAGCTAAATCCCTTGCATCCAGTGCTGACTGCTCCTGGGTAACAGAAATACGCTGGTTGTTTACCACCTGTACTTTTCCGTCGTAATCATCTGCCAGCATGATAGCTGTCTGGCAGGAACCGCTTAAACCGCTGGACATGGGAATATATAAAATTTCATCATATTCCTTTAACAGCTTATCCCAGAAGTCAGTTACCTCACCTGGGGAAGGCTGGGAAGTAGTGATATCTGCCCCTTCTTCCATCCGTTTAAAAAATTCCTCATGGGTCAGGTTCACACCTTCATAAAACATTTCCCCATTGATCATAAAAGGCATAGGCAGCACATAAATACCTAATTTTGCTGCCTGCTCCTGTGTAATACCGCTGTTGCTGTCTGTAGCGATTGCTGTTCTCATAACTGTCTCCTTAATGTTTCCCAATATTTCTGATCATTTTTTATTTTCTCTGAAAGTATCCCCTTCCCGGTAATGCTCTCTTGCTAACTGCATACCGGACAGATAATGTTCTTCCATAAGCTTTCTTGCCTTCTCATAATCCTTTTTCTGAAAAGCCTGAGTGATCCCCCGGTGCTGTCTGATCCCCAGATCCCGTTCATCTTCGGTCCGGATGGCATAACGTATAAGAAGGGTCCGGATAAAATTATACTGCTTATAGGTTTCCTTCATAAAACGGTTTCCGCAATGGTCAAAGAATACCTTATGATAGCGAAAATCCGCCTCAAAGTATTCCATGGATGTTTTGGCTCCTGCCATTTCTTCTTCATACATCTGAAGCTTTTCTACCAGTTTTTCTGTATCAGGCTCTGTGGAAGAAAGCATCACAGCCCTACAGGCTAAAAATGTGATGAAGTCATTGAGTTCGTTGGCGTAGGAATAATCAAAGGTGATAAGCTGTGCTCCGCTTTTTGATACTTCCTGGGTCAGTCCATCTTTTGACAGTCGGTTAATGGCGTCACGCACGGGTGTGGATGAAACCTGAAACCGCTCCTGAAGTTCCCGATTGGTAAGCTTATCGCCCATTAAAATCCTACCAGACAGAATATCTTCCTTCAGAATGTTGTAGATCTGTTCACTGAGTGTCTGTTTAATGATTTTTTCGGGCATAGCCCCCGCCTCCTTCTTTTCTTAATTGTTTTTCTTATTTTCTTTATTCTGTTGTACTGTTATCAGTGCATCACGCATGGATCCACTTACTTTTTTCATGATACTACAATTTTAGCAAACGGTCAAAATATATTTTCAAAATTGCCCCTCGCATTCTTTTTCCGTATCACAACTACAGGTGTATCCGCCCGTCACACATTTCCCGTTTTTTTCTTCCTGTCCCATCCTTCTGCGCCATCAGGGTCGGCTTCTTTTTTATTTTGCATAATTTTTTTTAAAATAACCATTGACTTTTGTGCAAAATAGTGTATTATATGAATTACAAGATATGTGATGCATCACGCATCACGCATCAAACATCATCTGTAGAACCAGCCGCCAGCGGTTGCTGCAGATGTATGATCGTGCAAGACATGTCAGAGGGCCCTGACGGTTTGACGCAACGTGAACCTCAATTCACACATTACAAAAGGAGGTGTATCTCATCAACCGAATACTCCACATGATCATCAAACTTGTGGGAGCTATCAATGATCTGTTATGGGGAGATTTAATTATCCTGGAATTCTCAGGGGGAGAAGTTCAGTTTGGTCTTTCTCTTCTGGTATTGATCCTTATTCCAGCGGGTTTATACTTTACATTTAAAACTAAATTTCTTCCATTCCGCCTGTTCCCGGAAATGATCCGGGTCACACTGGAAAAAGACGACGCAAAAAAAGATGAAAACTCTATATCCGGTGTTCAGGCACTGATCGTTGCTACCGCTACCCGCGTAGGTATGGGTAACTTAGCCGGTGTTGTTGCTGCTATCTCATTTGGCGGCGCAGGAGCTGTTTTCTGGATGTGGCTGACCGCACTCATTGGTTCTTCCAGCAGCTTCGTAGAGTCTACCCTGGCACAGATCTACAAAGAAAAAGACCCACTCTACGGCGGTTATCGCGGCGGTCCTGCCTATGTAATGGACCGTATCCGACTGGTGACAAAAATCAAACGAGAAGATGTTTTCGTAAAGAACGTAAAAGAAGAAGCCGAATATGTGGCAGATGATGAACAGACTTATTACACCCGCGGTTGTAAATACGGTCTTTTAGGAACCGCATTCGCACTCTCCGGACTGCTTTGCTGGGCAGGTATCAGCCAGGTAATCGGAAACTCCGTTACCACTTCCTTCCAGAACGCATTCGGTATCCCGCAGGTTGCAACTGCTACCATTCTGGTAGCTATGTCCGCAGTCATCGTTCTTCGCAAGAACGCAACTGTTAAGGTTTTAGATATGGTAGTTCCTGTTATGGCAGGCGCCTACTTCTTAGTAACTCTGTTCGTTATCATTAAGAACATCACCCTGCTTCCATCTGTTATTGGAAACATTTTCTCCCAGGCATTCGGTATCAGACAGTTTGCCGGCGGCGGACTTGGTGTAATCGTAATGAACGGCGTAAAGCGCGGACTTTTCTCAAATGAAGCAGGTAGTGGTTCTGCTCCATGTGCTGCAGCCGCAGCAGAAGTCAGCCATCCGGTAAAACAGGGCCTTATCCAGGCACTTGGTGTTTTTATCGATACATTAGTGATCTGCAGCTGTTCCGCATTCCTGATGCTTTTAGCTCCGGCTGAAAAGATCGAAGGTCTTATGGGAATGGACCTTTTACAGGCAGCTATGAACCATCACCTTGGATATGCAGGCGTTGTATTTATCGCAGTTGTACTCTTCCTGTTCAGCTTTTCCACTTTCCTTGGCATTCTCTATTATGCCCGCTGCAACGTATCTTACGTATTCGGCGATACCTGGAAAGCTCAGACAGGATACAAGATCTTTTTACTGATCATGCTCTTTATCGGCGGCGTGGCAGCCTATGAATTTGTCTGGGAACTTGGCGACCTTGGCGTAGGCCTTATGACAGTATTTAATATGATCGCGATCGTCCCACTCTCCGGCCAGGCCATCAATGCCTTAAAGGATTACGAAACTAATTATAAGAAGAAAAAAGCATAAAAACATATTATTAATTAAGCAAAAAGCGTAATGTTGCGCTGCAAAAAACTATATAAAAACTATATAATAGGAGGATTTTTTAATGGAGAAGAACATGGATATGATGAAATTTGCGCCGGAGCCTTTCAAGATCAAAATGGTAGAGAACATGGCACGCTTAGACAAAGAAGAGCGTAAAGAAGCGATCAAGACTGCTGGTTACAATACATTCTTATTAAAGTCTGAAGAATGCTTTATCGACCTTTTAACTGACTCCGGAACCAATGCAATGAGTGATCATCAGTGGGCTGGCCTTATGTTAGGCGACGAAGCTTACGGTGGATCCCGCAACTTCTATCACCTGGAAGAAACTGTTCGTGAACTGTTTGGCTTTAAATATGTAGTTCCTACTCATCAGGGACGTGGCGCAGAGAACATTCTCTCCTCTCTGACCATCAAGCCAGGCGATTATGTTCCAGGCAACATGTACTTTACTACCACCCGTTTCCATCAGGAGCGCAATGGTGCTACTTTCCGTGATGTTATCATCGACGAAGCTCACGATCCAAGTGCAATCCTTGATTTCAAGGGCAACATCGACTTAAATAAATTCCAGGCACTGATCGACGAAGTTGGCGCAGAGCACATTCCTTATATCTGCCTCGCTGTTACCGTAAACCTGGCAGGTGGACAGCCTGTTTCCATGGCTAATATCAAAGCTGTTTCCGAACTGGCTCACAAATACGGCATCAAGGTTATGTACGATGCTACCCGTTGCGTTGAGAACGCATACTTTATCAAGACCCGTGAACCTGGCTACGAGAACAAGACCATCAAAGAGATCGTTCATGAAATGTTCTCCTACGGCGATGGCTGTACAATGTCTGGTAAGAAAGACTGCTTAACCAACATCGGTGGTTTCCTGTGTATGAACGATCATGACCTGTATGTTCGCGCAACTGGAATGGTTGTACAGTTTGAAGGAATGCCTTCTTACGGCGGTATGGCAGGAAGAGATATGGAAGCAATGGCTATTGGTCTTCGCGAGTCCATGAACTTCGATTACATCAGCCACCGTGTAAACCAGATCCGTTACCTGGGCGAAAAGTTAGACGCAGCAGGTGTTCCAATGGTTAAACCTTACGGCGGACACGCGATCTTCGTAGATGCAAGAGCATTCTTAGATCACTTAGATCAGGAAGAGGACTTCCCAGCTCAGGCACTCTCCGCAGCAATCTACGAGTTCTCCGGCGTTCGTACAATGGAGCGCGGCATCATCTCTGCAGGACGTGATCCACACACCCGTGAAAACCACGTTCCGAAACTGGAAACCGTTCGTCTTACAATCCCGCGTCGTGTTTATACATACGCTCATATGGATTATGTTGCTGACGCTATCATCGGCCTGTACCAGAGAAGACATGACATCAGCGGTCTGAAATGGGTTTACGAGCCAGAAGTTCTCCGCTTCTTCACTGGACGTTTCGAGCCAAAGAACGGCGAACTCATTAAGGGCTTCTAATAAGAAAGCACGCAATCACCTCTTATTTATAGCAGTTACTCCTAAAAAATCCGGGGGCGGCCCACATGGGCTGCCTCCGGATTTTTGATGCAATGCATTTATAATTCCCGTCACATTTAGTAGGCCGTTTCATGGACCCATACATTATATATACAACAAACGCGCCCTAAAGGCGCGTCTGCTTATTTTTACTTATTACTTTCTAACGATCAGTGACTTACCAGTCATCTCTTTTGGCTGCTCCATACCCATTAATTCGATCAGGGTCGGTGCGATATCGCACAGTGCGCCGCCTTCACGAAGCTTCATGTCAGCGTCTGCATTTACCAGGATAAATGGAACCGGGTTGGTAGTATGAGCGGTGTATGGCTCTCCCGTCTCATAGTCTACTAACTGCTCTGCATTTCCGTGGTCAGCACAGATAAACATAACGCCGTTTACTTCCTTTAATGCTTCTACAGCACGGCCTACACACTCATCTACTACTTCGATTGCCTTGATTGCTGCTGCTTCTACGCCTGTATGTCCAACCATATCCGGGTTAGCGAAGTTGATGATGATCACATCATATTTGCCGGACTTGATCGCCTCAGTTAACTTATCGCATACGCCGTAAGCGCTCATCTCCGGCTTTAAGTCGTAGGTAGCAACTTCCTTTGGAGAAGGAACCAGGATGCGGTCTTCCCCTTCGTTTGGCTCTTCTACGCCGCCGTTAAAGAAGAAGGTAACGTGAGCATATTTTTCCGTCTCAGCAATTCTTACCTGCTTCTTGCCGTTTGCTGCCAGGAACTCGCCAAAGGTATTGGTAATGGACTCTTTCTTAAATGCAACCAGTTTGTTGGTAATGGTTTCATCATAATCGGTGAAGCATACATATACCAGGTCTAACTTCTTCTCTCTTGCAAAACCGTCAAAATTGTCATCGCAGAATGCATGGGTGATCTCTCTTGCACGGTCCGGACGGAAGTTAAAGAAGATAACGGAGTCACCGTCATTGATCGTTGCCAGTGCTTTTCCGTTTTCAGTAACTACAAATGGTACAACGAACTCATCGGACTTTCCTGCATCATAGGAAGCCTGGATGCCTTCAGTAGCGCTTGCTGCTGTATTTCCTTCGCCCTTTGTAAGAGCCTTGTAAGCTAACTCTACACGATCCCATCTCTTATCACGGTCCATTGCATAGTAACGTCCCATAACAGATGCTACCTTGCCTGTGCCAAGCTCTGCCATCTTTGCTTCCAGCTCAGTAACAAATTCCTTGCCGGATTCCGGTGGTGTGTCACGACCGTCTAAGAAGCAGTGTACATATACTTTTTCCAGGCCATTTCTCTTTGCCAGCTCTAACAGGCCGTAAATATGATTTAAGTGGCTGTGTACACCGCCGGTAGATACCAGACCGAACAGGTGCAGAGCGGAATTGTTTTTCTTGCAGTTTTCTACTGCTGTTAAAAATTCTGGTACATTAAAGAAATCACCGTCGTTGATCGACTTGGTAATTCTTGTCAGCTCCTGGTATACAACACGGCCTGCGCCCATATTTAAGTGTCCTACCTCGGAGTTACCCATCTGTCCTTCCGGAAGTCCTACTGCAAGGCCGCTTGCCTGGCCTTTTACAAATGGACACTGGCTCATTAACTGATCCATAACAGGAGTTTTTCCTTCGCATACTGCGTTGTGCTCACAGTTATCATTCAGTCCATAGCCGTCCAGGATCATTAATACTACTGGTTTCTTGCTCATATCTGTTTTCTCCTCTTAAATCTGCCTTTTTTACTAAGGCTTTATAAAATGGATACAAATGCCCTGAGACCCGTTTTCACGACCCCAGGGCTAAATTCGCAACCACCCGGACGGCGCATCTTCTTGCACGGCTTTGCCGCACAAGAAGCATCAGAGATCACTCCAATGTGAAATCTGCCCCAAAAAGGCGCTTACAAGCAAGCTTGACGCTCCTTTTTGGGTCAAATTTACCGCCGTCCTGAGTAATTATCTGTTATAGTTTACGATCTTACCAAAGTCTGGCTTTAAGGAAGCGCCGCCTACCAGGCCGCCGTCGATATCCGGCTGTGCAAACAGTTCTGGTGCGCTTGCTGCTGATACAGAACCGCCATACTGGATACGGATAGCCTGTGCAGTTGCCTCATCATAGATCTCACCGATGCATGCGCGGATCGCTGCGCATACTTCTTCAGCCTGATCTGTGGTTGCTACCTTACCGGTTCCGATAGCCCAGATCGGCTCGTAAGCGATAACAGCTGTCTTTGCCTGATCTGCTGTTACGTTTAAGAAAGCGATCTTGATCTGCTGACGGATCCAGTCAATGGTAATGCCCTGCTCTCTCTGAGTTAAAGATTCACCGCAGCAGATGATAGGAGTAATTCCATGCTCAAATGCCTTTAATACTTTCTTGTTTACGGTCTCATTTGTTTCAGCAAAGTACTCTCTTCTCTCAGAGTGGCCGATGATCACATACTTAACGCCTGCGTCATTTAACATGTTTGGGGAGATCTCGCCTGTATAAGCGCCCTTTTCCTCAAAATACATGTTCTCAGCACCGATCTGGATATTGGTTTCCTTTGCTGCTTCCATTGCCGGAATGATATCAATAGCCGGTACACAGAATACTACATCTACTTCATCATTTACTACTAATGGTTTTAATTCGTTTACAAGAGCAACTGCCTCAGAAGGTGTCATGTTCATCTTCCAGTTGCCTGCGATGATCTTCTTTCTTGCCATAACTTCCGTCTCCTTTATACACATACACGACTCACAGGCGGTCTGTTTTTATCCCCAGTTATTTCTAAAACAGCCGCCTGCAATATCAGTTATCTTTATTTGTCATCTGCTGCAGCTACGCCTGGCAGTTCCTTTCCTTCCAGGAATTCCAGAGAAGCGCCGCCGCCGGTAGAGATGTGGCTCATCTTATCAGCAAATCCTAACTGATTTACTGCTGCTGCAGAGTCACCACCACCGATAATGGTAGTTGCGTCAGTATCAGCTAAAGCCTGAGCTACTGCGATGGTTCCCTTTGCAAGAACAGGGTTCTCGAATACGCCCATCGGTCCGTTCCAAACAACGGTCTTAGCGCTCTTAACAGCTTCAGCATACAGCTTTGCGCTTTCTGCACCGATATCCAGACCCATCTTGTCATCTGGGATAGCGTCTACAGAAACGTTCTCTACAGGGATCTCAGCATCGATCGGATCTGGGAAGGAAGCTGCTACTACAGCATCTACTGGAAGTAAAAGCTTCTTGCCAAGCTTCTCAGCCTTTGCCATCATTTCCTTGCAGTAATCTAACTTGGTATCGTCTACTAAGGACTTACCGATCTCTTTGCCTTCAGCCTTTAAGAAGGTGAATGCCATACCACCGCCGATGATCAGTGTATCGCACTTTTCAAGGAGGTTAGAGATAACATTTAACTTATCAGCAACCTTAGCACCGCCTAAGATAGCAACGAAAGGTCTTACTGGATTTTCAACTGCATTTCCTAAGAAATCGATCTCTTTCTGCATTAAGTAACCAACTACGTTGGAGCCGCCCTTTGCAGAGATGAACTTGGTAACGCCTGCTACAGAAGCATGTGCTCTGTGGGAGGAACCGAATGCGTCGCATACATAATCATCAGCCAGATCAGCCAGTTCCTTGCTGAACTCTTCGCCGTTCTTGGTCTCTTCAGCGCCGCGGAAACGTGTATTCTGCAGAAGAACTACATCGCCTTCCTTCATAGCTTCTACAGCCTTGGTAGCTGCTTCGCCGGTTACATTGTAATCAGATACGAAAACAACTTCCTTGCCTAATTTCTCAGACAGTCTCTTTGCTACTGGAGCTAAAGACTCGCCTTCGTTCGGGCCATTTTTAACTTTTCCTAAGTGGGAGCACAGGATAACCTTTGCGCCGTCGTTAATCAGCTTCTGGATGGTTGGCAGAGCTGCTACGATACGGGTCTCATCTGTGATCTCGCCGTTCTTTAACGGTACGTTGAAGTCGCAGCGGACTAAAACTCTTCTTCCCTTTACATTGATATCATCGATTGATTTCTTGTTTAACATGGTGGATATCTCCTTTCAGTAAACTCGCAAATAGATAAATTTATTTCGCGAAAAAAGGGCCCGGTCCTAAAGACCGGACCCCTTATGAGTCTTTAAAATCTGGATTTATGATCTGGATTATGCTAACTCAGCGAAGTACTTGATAGTTCTTACCATCTGGCTGGTGTAAGAATTCTCGTTGTCATACCATGAAACAACCTGTACTTCATACAGATCATCAGCGATATGGGAAACCATAGTCTGGGTTGCATCAAACAGAGAACCATATCTCATACCGATAACGTCAGAAGATACGATCGGATCTTCATTGTATCCGAAGGACTCAGATGCAGCAGCCTTCATAGCAGCGTTGATCTCTTCTGCAGTTACGTCTGCCTTCTTAACAACAGCTGTTAAGATTGTGGTAGAACCGGTTGGTACAGGTACACGCTGTGCGGAACCGATCAGCTTGCCGTTCAGTTCTGGGATAACCAGGCCGATTGCCTTAGCTGCGCCAGTAGAGTTAGGAACGATGTTAGCTGCGCCTGCGCGTGCTCTTCTTAAGTCGCCCTTTCTGTGTGGTCCGTCAAGGATCATCTGGTCGCCGGTGTAAGCGTGGATGGTGCTCATGATACCGCTCTGGATTGGAGCGTAGTCATTTAATGCCTTAGCCATAGGTGCTAAGCAGTTGGTGGTGCAAGATGCAGCGGAGATGATGGTATCTTCTGCTGTCAGAGTCTTCTCATTTACAGAGTAAACGATGGTCTTTAAGTCTTTTCCAGCTGGTGCGGAAATAACAACCTTCTTAGCGCCTGCATCGATATGAGCCTGTGCTTTTTCCTTGGAAGTATAGAAGCCAGTGCACTCTAATACTACATCTACGCCAAGTTCGCCCCATGGAAGGTCAGCAGCCTTTGGCTCTTTGTAGATAGTGATCTTCTTGCCGTCAACTGTGATGGAATCTTCTCCAGCCTCTACAGTGTGCTTGCCTTCGCCAATGCGTCCAGCGTATCCACCCTGTGCTGTATCATACTTTAACAGATGTGCTAACATCTTAGGATCGGTTAAGTCGTTGATTGCTACTACCTCGTAACCCTCTGCTCCGAACATCTGACGGAAAGCCAGACGTCCAATACGTCCGAAACCATTAATTGCAACTTTTACTGCCATGATTCAATTCCTCCTAGTTTGTTAAAAAAATATTATTTGTTAAATATTAATCAACTGCCTACATTGTACTCAATTTTATCCAAAATAGCAAGCCTTTTTTTTGTTTCTGCCATTCTGACTATTTTCTCTCATAAATTCCATTAATTTTCAGCGCATTTTTATTTTCTCAATAGAAGGGTGGGGCATAGACTTGTTATTGTGGCAGTTTATGAGTATAATGTGAGAGACGAATACAGCTGCCGCACTCCCCGTGGGGCAGATATGTGCTTTTATGGATACAAACGCAATATGATAAAAAGGAGGCATATCACTATGGATGCCATTTATGACTGCCATCTCCACACAGAATTTTCCGCAGACTCCGAAACCCCGGTACGGGATCAGTTAGAAAAAGCCATCTCCCTTGGAATGAAAGAGATCTGTATTACCGATCATCATGATTACGGCAGCGAATTCTGTCCTGACGATTTTACGTTAGACATTCCTTCTTATATAGAAAGTTTACGCAAAATACGGGACGAATACGCTGGACGGATCCGTTTAAATATAGGGATCGAATTAGGATTACAAAACCATGTAGGTGAGTATCTCCACGATTTTGCCAAAACCTTGGGAAAGGAATTTGATTTTGTCCTTGGTTCCAGCCATTTCGTAGACCGGATGGATCCATATGAAAGGGAATACTGGAAACATTTCGAGGAAAAAGAAGGATTTCGTGCATTTTTTGAAGTATCCCTTAAGCGGGTACAAAACCTCCTTGATACTTTCGACTCCTATGGCCACCTGGACTATGTTGTAAGATATGCTCCCCATAAAAATGAATTTTATTCCTGGAATGATTACGAACCCTATATCCGTCCTCTTTTAAAACTTCTTATTGAAAATGGAAAATGCCTGGAATGTAACACAGGCGGCATCCGCTATGGACTGGGAAACACCAATCCATGTGCTGATGTTTTCCGTCTCTATAAAGAACTGGGCGGTGAAGGGATCACCATTGGCTCTGACGCCCATACGCCGGAAACTTTAGGCATCGGCTTTGACTACTGCCGGGAAATGTTAAAAGAATATGGTTTCCGCTATTATACAGTATTCCACGAAAGAAAAGCGGAGATGCTCCCATTATAGGGGCGTCTCCGCTTTTTTACAGAGTTTTTTACAGATCCATGTATCGTGCCAATGACATTTGCAAGACGGCTCCATTAATCTGCCTTCATCTGCTCTTTTACATCTTCTCTTAACTGTTTCCAGGCTTCTTTATCTTCTACATAATACTTCGGGCACTGTTTTCCATTAATATCATAATGACGGACCACATCGGAACTTTTAAGTTTTAACTGTTTGCAGAGCCATGCTGTCAATTTCACCACTGACTCATAAGAAGCGTCATTAAACTTGCCTGTATCATCCGCATGACAGACTTCAATGGAAAGCGTATCGTCATTTCTGGGAGCATTGGCATATGCCACCTCATCAATGGGAATGCACTGGATCACTTCCCCGTCCAGTCCCACTACAAAATGGCTGCTGGAAGAAACCCCCTCTTTCTGTGCATCCTGGTCTGCCAGACCGTCAAAATAGTTTCTGGTAGCCTTTGCACTGGTTCCCGGATTTCCCACATAATGGATCACAATATTTTTCACCTGCCTGCGGGTCACATCCGGGCGGGAAAAAATATTTTTCCGCAAAAAATCCTGCTGTACCCAGTCAGGCATTTCCACTGCTTTCAGATCAATTGTATTTTCAGGCTCTCTTCCCCATATACAATAGCCGCTTCCAAGACCGGTGAGAATACCGATCATCATTGCCATAAAAACGGCCGCCATAGGAAAGGTTATCACCTTTCGTTCTCGCTTTTCCAAGTTATCTATCCCCTGTATCTTATCTTTTTTCCAATATAACATTATTCCCTGAAAAACTCAATGAAGAACTTCTTAAGGACTTGCAGTAAATTTTATGAAGATTATAATATCTTTTGCAACTTTTTTCCCGGTTCATGCGTCTAATAAGTGTAAGACATGAAAGGAGAACATATCATGAACCATTCTGATCAGACAAAACAAATAACCGCGCAGACGGAAAAAATGCTCATTGACCAATATGAGCGCCTTTACCGCCTGGCCTACAGTTATGTACATAACGAAGCAGACGCTTTGGATATCGTCCAGGAAAGTGCCTGTAAAGCCATTACACAGTGTAAAAATTTAAAGGATACAGAAAAACTTTTTCCATGGCTGTGCCGGATCGTAGTAAATACAAGCCTGGACCTGCTGCGAAGCCGGACAAAAGAGCAGCCTGCCGAGGAACTTCCTGAAACGGCAACAGAAGATACATATGAGGAATTTGACTTAAAAGAAGCACTGAACCATTTGGAACCGAAAAACCGCACCATCATCATCCTTCGCTATTTTGAAGATATGAAATTAGAGGACATTGCCCTTGCGGTAGCCGAAAATGTAAACACCGTAAAAGCAAGATTATACCGGTCGTTAAAAAAGCTTCGGATCCATTTAGACGGCACTGCCAGTTTTTAAAAGAAAGGAGCACATATTAATGAAAGAACAGGATCGTAATTTAGAATATTTTGATGATTTAGATAAACTGGAGTCTTTAAAGCAGGAATATAACAACATTCCCGTTCCAGAAGCCGCAAAAGCACGTATCATGTCAGGTATCCAGAAAGGAAAAACCATGAATAAAAAACACAACCCATTTTTCCGTATTTTACGCACCACCGGCACTACTGCTGCCGCTGCTGTAGTAGCTCTGGCCATTGTCACCAACGTAAGCCCAACCATTGCCAATGCCATGACAAACCTGCCGGTGATCGGTGCCATTGCAAAAGTGGTCACTTTACGTACATACGAAGATAAGACCAATCATTTTGAAGCCAAAGTGGATATTCCGGAAATAGACTCTGCACCGGAAGCTGTAAACCGCTCCATTGAAGACTACGCAAATGAACTGATCGCCCAGTACGAAAAGGATCTTCGGGCATCCCAGGGAGAAGGCAACTACTCTCTCACTTCTACTTACAAGGTAGTAACTGACACAGACAGATACCTGTGCCTGCGCATTGACACCACCCTTGTGATGGCAAGCGGAACCGAATACACCAAGGTATTTACCATTGATAAGACCACTGGTGATATTATTTCTCTTTCTGATTTATTTAAAAACAAACCGGAAATGCTCACTGCCATCAGCGACAACATAAAAGAACAGATGAAACAGCAGATGGCTGCCGACTCCTCTGTTACTTATTTTATTGACAGTGACATGCCGGAATGGGATTTTAAGGAATTAAAAGGTGATGAAAGCTTCTATTTTAATGAAAAAGGAGAACTGGTCATTACTTTTGACGAGACCGAGGTAGCCCCGGCTTATATGGGAGCTGTGGAGTTTACCATTCCCCAGTCTGTAACCGGTGATCTGAAATAATAGCAAAACAGCCGCAGGAACACATCAAAGGTGCATTTCCTGCGGCTGTTTTCTTATGTACTAGGAAATTCCGTTGGAACTCTCTAGTACACAAAAAGGCACGACCTGCCAACGATGCGCACTCGCGCAATGAGGAAGTTTGTCGCAAGCGACCGCGCTCGGCGCGAGAATGTGCCAAGGCACATTCTTATTTACGGAGGAAAAGGGATTTGAACCCTTGCGCCGGTGCTACCGACCTACTGGTGTTCGAAGCCAGACCCTTCAACCACTTGGGTATTCCTCCTGTTATTGCTAACTTGTTAATTATACAATACTTTTCCTGCTTTGGGTAGTAGGCAAATCGTTTTTATTTGATTTCTTCTATATAGTAAATGTAATCAAGAGAGCGCAGTGCTTCAATGATGTCACTGTGTTTTTTATCTTTTTTCAGTTCCTGACTGTCCACAGTCAGAGAAACCGTATACACGCTGAGACCGGAATTTAAATAAGCCGGATTTGCCTCAATATCATCAATGCGGATCCCCAGTTTACGGATCGTCGCTACAAAATCCTGAAGTTTGAAACTGCTCTTTAATTCCAGATGCACCTCAAAATGATTGGAACGGTCTTTTAAATAACGCTCTGCAGATGGGAACAGGGAAATCCCACAAAGAAGTGCCATAAAGATCACAAATGCGGAAATATACATTCCGGCCCCAACCATTAAGCCCATAAAACCGCAGGCCCAGAGTGCTGCAGATGTAGTCAGTCCCTTGATCTGGTTCTTGGAACTGAAAAGAATGGAGTTGCCGCTTAACATGGCAATGCCCACAACGGCCGCTCCTGAAATAACAGGGATCCCAAAAGAAAATTCACTGGACAGATACAGATCTGTGAACACGGCTGCTGTAGCAGATACACTGACCAGCATAAAAGTCCTCATACCTGCGGAATGACGCTTGCTGGAGCGTTCACATCCAATGATCGCCGCCAGCGCCAGTGATAATAGGATCCGCAGGATCACCTGCATTCCTATTCCTTCCATCATCCATCCCTTTGTCAGTTCTGCTGTTATATGTCCCATATCAATACGTCCTCCTTGCTCTTAAATGATTGCGCAGCGCCCCCACTGCTTCGTACTGCTCATTGGCAGCTTCCAAAAATGCCTGTTCTTCCGGAGAAATATTCTCTTCTGTTTCCGGTATTTCCTGCTGGATCTCATGGATCCGCTCGATCAGCATTTCCAACCGGGTCACCGGATCTTTTTCTTTCGCCTCTTTTGGCAGTTCAATATCCCCATAGGATCCGGACAGATACAGGGACAATTTTGCGCATGCCGGACCCGTCAGTTCATAAAGTACACTGGATGCAAGAATAACGGTCTGCAGATCAATCCCCATCTGACCGCCTAAAGTTCTTGCTCCCAGAGCCGCCAGACCAATGGCTACGCCTGCCTGAGGCACCAGTGCCAGCCCCAGATAATTGCGCACCTGTTTTTTCTTATGTACTGCAAGACAGCCTAAATAAGCACCTGCGTATTTTCCTATGACACGTGTCAGGAAATATGCCACTCCGATCACTAAAAGGGAAGCCCCGTCTTCTCCTGCTGAGGGATTAAGAAGCGCATCTAACCGGAAGGAAAGTCCGGACCGTACAAAAAACAAAAGCAGGATCGGCGGACTGAAATAATTTAACTGTTTAAACAGCTTATCATCATCAGATAAATTAATATAAATGGTTCCCATGGACATACATCCCAGAAGAGGGGATACATCTGCCAGAGAACAGATTCCGCAAAAAGCAAACAGTGCTGCCACCGATATGATCAGCCGGTTGTCTTTGTATTTTTTCTTTGGCATCATGCATTTTAACAGCCAGCCAAAAATACCGCCTAACACCAGTACTGCCCCATTGATCAGGATCGGTTTTAAGATATTTCCCACCTGGAAACCACCAGTCCCGGAAAGAGCTGCCAGCGCAATAGAAATAGCCGCACTGTACTCCACCAGACCAACCACATCATCCAATGCCACCACCTGCAAAAGAGTATCAACAAAATCTCCCTTCGCTCCGGTCTGACGGATGGTCATGATGGTGGACGCAGGAGCTGTAGCTGATGCCAGAGCTGCCAGTACAATGGAAAATGCCAGATTTAAGTGGAGCACCCCATAAACCGCTGCAAATACACATACCGATGCCAGCACCGCTTCCATAACCGTGATCACGATCACCTTCCAGCCGTTTTTCTTTAACACGGAAAAGCGAAAAAATTCCCCTGTGCTGAATGCAATAAAAGCAAGCGCGATATCTGAAAGAAAATCCATCCCATCTATGACCTTCACCGGCACCATATCCAGACAGTAGGGTCCCATAAGGATCCCTGCCAGAATGTACCCCGTTACATTTGGCAGTTTAAACTTTCTGGTGATGCGGGTCATAAGATAACCAACAAACAGCATCAGTGCAATGGTGATAATGACCACCGATGCCTGGCTTGTTGCATGGTAAAATAAAAATGACTTCATGCTATAACCCCCTCGTTTTCCTTGTGTGTCATGCTTCTATATGATATACTGTTTTATAATAAAAGCAAATTATTTTATTTTTATGTATGATAAATTTTATTTATTATACACAATAAGGAGGTACCATGCTCGGTTCAAAAATAGAAACTCTGCTGGCAGTAGCTGAATTCCAGAATTTTACAAAAGCGGCTGCTTCTCTCTCCCTTACCCAGCCGGCAGTCAGCCATCATATCAATCAGCTGGAAGAAGAACTGGGAGTCACCCTTTTTATCCGCGGAAAAGGCAGTTTAATGCTGACCCCGGAAGGTGAGATCGTCTTAAAATATGCCCGAAGGATCAAAGCGCTGTATGGAAAGATGGAGACGGAGATCGATAATTCCAGAAAACAGCTGACCAAAGTCCGCATCGGCATCACCCACACCTCGGAAAGCAACCTGATCACGGAGGTTCTGGCCCGTTGCAGCAATGCTGATAATAATTTTTCAATAACAATTATTACGGATACCATAAATAATCTTTATGATATGTTGGATAATTACGAGATCGATCTGGCTGTTGTGGACGGAACGCCAACCGGGCATTCCCTCTGTTCCCTGATGTTAGCTACCGATTATCTGGTGTGTGTTATGTCCATCCGGCATCCTCTGGCCAAACGTGCCATGGTCACTTTATCAGAATTAAAACAGGAACGGATGATCCTGCGGCTTCCTACTTCTGATACACGCATGCTTTTTGAGTCCACATTAAAAAGCATCGGGGACTCCATTGACAATTTCAACATCACTCTGGAAGTTGACAATATCGCCACTATAAAAGACCTGGTACGAAAAGGACTGGGCGTTTCCATCCTGCCTCAGAGTGCCTGCGCAAGAGAACAGAAAAAAGGAAAAATGGCCGTTCTTCCTATTGAAAACTTAAGTATGATGCGTGAGACCAAGATCGTATACAAAAAAGACTTTACCCATATGGATATCCTTCAGGAGATCACCCGGGTATACCATGAAACGGCAAGAAGTTACCAATAATAGACATTTTCCACTGTTTTATAGTTTTACAAATCATCAAAAACAGTGTACAATAATTAGACTGGCCCTTTAAAGCGTTTAAGTGTGTTTCAACGTTTTAACAGGTCCGAAAATGAAAATGACTGGAGATAATTTATGATCGTTCATATAATCGAAGCTGTTTACCACTTTTTGTGGGGAGATCTGGTTACACTGCACCTTTCAGGCACTTCCATTGGTATTCCTCTTCTGGTACTGCTTCTGATCCCAACAGGTATTTATTTTACCTTCCGTACTAACTTTGTATCCGTGCGTCTTTTTCCGGATATGGTGCGTTCCCTGACAGAAAAGAAAGGAAATGGCAACAGCTTATCACCGTTACAGACTCTTTTAGTATCTACCGCTACCCGGGTTGGTATGGGAAATCTGGTGGGCGTAGTGGCTGCTGTTTCTGCAGGCGGCGCAGGTGCTGTGTTCTGGATGTGGCTTTCCGCTATTTTAGGCTCTGCCACTGCTTTTATCGAGGCAACTCTGGCCCAGATCCATAAAGAGGAAGATTCATTGTACGGCGGCTATCACGGCGGTCCGGCTTACTATATCCACTATTATGCAGAAAAAGTCCGTGGAAAGAAACTGAACCACTCTGTGATCGCAGTTTTCTTCGCCTTATCCGGACTCTTATGCTGGTGCGGCATCAGCCAGGTGATCAGCAACTCCGTTGCCTCTGCCTTTGAAAATGCTTTTTCTGTACCACCTATCATCACCACTGTGATCCTGGTGATCTTATCCGCCATTATCGTGCTGCGTAAAAATGCCACCATAAAGGCACTGGATATCATTGTTCCTATTATGGCAGCTATGTATTTTATCATCACTATTTTTATCATTGTGACCCATATCGGACAGCTTCCAGGCGTATTTTCCAGGATTTTTAAAGAAGCCTTCGGACTTCGTGCAGTAGCAGGCGGTGGTTTTGGAGCTGTACTGATGAATGGTGTAAAACGTGGTCTTTTCTCCAACGAGGCTGGCTCCGGTTCTGCTCCCTGCGCGGCAGCTGCTGCTGATGAAAAGGAACCGGTTAAAATGGGACTGATCCAGGCTTTAGGCGTATTTATTGATACCATTGTGATCTGCAGCTGTACTGCCTTTATCCTGCTCCTTGTCCCGGAAGAACTGACCCGTGGCCTTATGGGAATGGAGCTGTTACAGACTGCCATGAACTACCACCTGGGAAGCTTTGGTGTGATCTTCGTAGCTGTGATCCTGGCCCTGTTCAGTTTCTCCACTTTCCTTGGTATCCTCTTTTATGCCCGTTCCAATGTGTCCTATCTTTTCGGAAACCGCTGGCTGTGGCAGACTCTCTATAAGATCCTGGCCCTGATCATGCTCTTCATCGGCGGCATCCAGGCTTATACAGTGGTGTGGGATCTGGGAGATGTTGGCATCGGACTGATGACTATTTTTAATCTGGCAGTGCTCTTTCCTCTTTCAAATGAGGCCTTATCTGCGCTGGCTGAATATGAGAAAAAGAAAAAATATGAATAGCTAAAAAGGACAGAAGGTTGATCACCTCTGTCCTTTTCTTTTCCGAATTTACTTTTTTCTTCTTTTTAATATTTCATGCCAGTACACAGGCACTAACAATGCGCTCGCCCCGATCCATGCAAAGGGCGTTGCAAAGCAGATCCCTACATAACCGATGATCCCTGCAAACACAGTGGTGGATGTAATACGAAAGATCAGTTCAATGATACAGGCTGTAAAGGGTATCCAGCTGTTGCCCATACTCTGGATGGCAGAACGATAGATCTGCAGCACTCCAAGAAGCAGGTAAAAAGGCGCTACGGTCATCAGATAATAATCAGAATACCAGATGATCTCTGCTGTGGGCTGTGTTACAAACATGGGCACGACCAGATGGCGTCCGAAAATGATCATCACACACATAAGAGCATTTGCAATGCTTGTCTGAAGCAGGCAGGCTGCCGTTCCCTTGCGGATACGGTCCCACAGACCGGCACCATAGTTCTGGGCCACATAGTTGGAGATGGCGATACCAAAAGCTGCATTCATAAGTACAGAAAACTGATCCACTTTCGTCGCTGCCGTATATCCGGCAATTGCCTCTGTTCCCAGTGCATTAACGGCTCCCTGCATGGCAAGCTGGCCGATGCACATAACAGACATCTGAAATCCCATAGGAAATCCCATACTCATGTGAGTTTTTATCACAGAACCAAGATTTTGAAAATCTTCTTTCTTCAGTCTAAGTATGAGGAATTTTCTCACGCCTATCACTGTACATAATATTGCTGATAAAAGCTGGCTGAGTACCGTTGCCCAGGCAGCTCCTGCTACTCCCATTTTAAACGGGACAATAAATACTACATCCAGGACAATGTTTAAAAGAGAGGAAAATACAAGGAAAACCAGGGGTGTACGGCTGTCTCCCAATGCACGAAGAATATTGGATATCATGTTATAAAAGATAGTCGCACCGGTTCCTAACAATACAGCAAACATATAATCATAAGCCATATCGTAGATCTTTTCCGGTGTTTTCTGCCAGTACAGGATCTGATGAGCCAGGCCGCAGCAGATCGCCATGATAACCAGTGAGAAAAAAACACATAGAATAATAGACACTGCCACACTGCGACGCATTCCTTTTTCATCTCTTGCGCCAAACCTGTGTCCCAGACAGATACCAAAACCGCCGGTAATACCCTGGATAAAACAGAGTACCAGATAAATAACAATCGCCGTAGAACCAACTGCTGCCAAAGCGTCTGCTCCCAGCGTCCTGCCTACGATCACTGTATCTGCCAGAGTATAAAATAACTGAAATAGATTACCACCGATAACCGGCAGTGAAAATTTTAAGATTACGGAAAATGGATTTCCCTTTGTCAAATCCTATGCCATGACTTTTACTTCCTTTTCATGTTTTTCCCCAATCAAACCAATACACTTTATACCTTCTGTTTTCCCCGTGTAAAACAGTCTGTGATCAGCCTCCATAAAGGAAGGGCATACAGATAACACCCTGCAAACAGCGCAGTCCCAGGTGCTCCCATAGAAGCTAAAGGAACAGCGCCTGCAATGGACCATGGAATCAGCGGTGCGATCACAATGGTACCGTCTTCCAGATACATGGCCATTTTCTCCTGATCTGTCACCAGCTTATTACAAAGCTGCTCTGTTACCAGTGTAGCCAGCGACTGGTTGCAGGACACTGCACAGGCGATCACAGAAACCGGAAGTACAACGGCAAAAGGCGCCAGCTTTTCTCCTGCTTTTATGATCTTTTCCTGTAAAGGCAGCAAAAGCCCTGTTTTCTCAAAAATACCGGAATAACAGGAAGACAGGCACACTACAGCTACCACTTTTATCATGGACTGGATGCCGCCCCCATTTAGCATTTTACTGATCTGGGCATCCTCTGAAACATAGCCAAATACCATAGAGTATAAAGTTTCCGTAAGAGGACGATGCTGGTAGACCAGACAGATCACAAATGCCAGAAAAATACTCACTGCCATAGCCTTTTTCACTTCTACTTTGCATATTGCTAAAATAAAAATGGCTGCTGCCGGGATCAGAGGGATCAGTCCCATACGGAATTCTCTTGAAAACAGCTCCCCTGCTCCTGCTGCCGCACTGCCGGAAGCAGACTGCAGCCATCCCATTACCAGGTATGCCACACAGGACATCACAAAAGGAACGATAGAATCTTTCATCAGTTTCGGTATATTTTTATACATATCCGTATGGGTCACTTCTGCCACAAGCAGAGTGCTGGTGGATACAGGCGAACACCGGTCCCCGAAAAAGGCGCCGGATATAGCTGCTCCGCCTGCAAGGGCAAGGCTTATATCCATTGCCTGGGCCATGGCAATACAGATGGCTCCCATAGTGGCTGCCGTTCCAAAGGAAGTTCCGATCAGAAAAGATACCAGGCTGTTTAACAAAAAGGTAAGCAGCAAAAATACGGAAGGTGTGATCAGCTGCACACAATAGCCAACAATAGCCGGGATCGTTCCTGATGATCTCCATAACCCTGTAAGAACTCCGATGATCGTCATAGTGATCAGCACATTTTTTACTGTATTTACGCCTTTTAAACACATTTTCCCCGTCTGTTCCAGGGTAAATCCACATTTCAAGCTGTATGCCGAAAACAGGATCAGACCTGCTATCAGGGCATACAAAATAGGGACACCTGCCGCCAGCGCACCGATCAAAAGCACTGCAAACAGTGTCAGCACCGCCAATTCCATTCTACACCTCGTTTTATCTTCTGTAATTTTATTCTAAACCGCTTTTAATGCCTGTTTCTGGAACATTTCTCCGCATCAATGGCCAGCACAAACATCAGCACATGAAGGGCATCTTTCGGATCCGCAATATCCAGTATATAGGTATCCGTCATATGGAACAGTTCCTTGGAGATCACTGCCACTTTCCGCCCATCGGACGTCGCGATCGTATAGTCCCACTCCATAAAACTTCCCTGGATCTCCCAGCCGTTAAAATCAATATTGTAACACGGCTTTAAGAACGAAAATTCCTTGCTGAGGCAGCCTATGTACTGCGGACCTTCATACAGCTCAAACTTTGGCAGAAAAGTAAATACCCGCTCTTTCACTGTCCCCACTTCACGGCCGGCCACATCATATATCTTCAGGCAGTGTCCCCAGGAAAGCTGACCTTTCACTGTGTATACAGTATTCTCATTTTCATCATAAATATCATAGCTGTCAAACCAGGAAAAGAAGCGTTGACGGAACAGAAGTTTCATAATGTAACCCCCTTTTATAACCGGATTATTTTACACGGATCAGTTTTGCTACGGTTTCACAGTTAGCAGTTGCCGGGAACATGTCTACAGCTACTGCCCTTTCCAGCTTATAACCTCTCTCCTGTAAAATCACCAGATCTCTTACCAGGCTGGTTGGCTTACAGGAAATGTAGACCAGATGATCCACACCAAAATTAATGATACGGTCTAATGCCTTTGGATGGATGCCGTCTCTTGGCGGATCTAAGATGATCAGGTCTGGCTTTTCGGTTATCTCATCGATCACCTTTAATACATCTCCTGCAATAAATTCGCAGTTATGCAGACCATTTGCTTCTGCATTTTCCTTTGCTGCGCCTACTGCCTCTTCTACGATCTCCACCCCTACTACCTTCTTTGCTACCGGTGCAATGATCTGGGAAATGGTTCCGGTTCCGCTGTATAAGTCGAAAACTACTTTATCCTTTGTTTCTCCTACATAACCTCTGGCTGTCTCATAAAGCACCTCTGCTCCCAGAGAATTGGTCTGGAAGAAGGAAAATGGGGTGATCTGGAATTTCAGGCCCAACAATTCTTCATAGAAATAGCCTTTTCCATAAAGAACTGTAGTTTCATCGCTCTGTACCACATCTGCCAGAGTATCATTGCGGATATGAAGGATACCTGCAAAACTTCCCTCCATTTTAAGAGCTAACAGTGTTTTCTTCCACTCTTCCAATAACACTTTTTCTGTTTCTAAGGACTGTGGCATTCCTTCTTTGCCGGTCTGTCCGGAAGTAACCAAAGCTACCAGGATCTCACCTGTCTTAACAGCTCTACGCACCAGCAAATGTCTTAAATAGCCCTCATGCTGCAGCTTTCTGTAATAGCCCATGCCTTTTTCTGTAAAATACTCTAAGGTAGCTGTTAATATTTTACGGAAATCCTCATGGACAATATGACACTGCGGGGTATTTACAATGTCATAAAAACTGCCTCTGCGGTGCATTCCCAGTGCCAGGGGACCACCCTTATATTCATCACCAAAAGAGAATTCCATTTTATTTCTGTAGCCATCAGAAACGGGGCTTCCCTTGATACCTTCAAATTCATAGGACTTGCACACACTGTCTAAAAGTGATTTGATCTGTCCCTCTTTGATCTTTAACTGTTCTTCGTATGGAAGGCTCTGGTACAGACAGCCGCCGCATACGCCAAAATGAGGACATGCGCCTTCCTTTCGTTCCAGTTCAGAGGCTTCTAACACTTCTAAAAGCCGTCCTTCACATTTTCCATTTCTTTTTTTATTGATCACAAACTGTATTTTCTGTCCAGGAATGGCATTTTTCACGATCACTTTTTCCTCGCCTACATGAACAATACCTTTGTTTGGGAATTCTACCTTTTCTACAATCGCTTCGTAAATCTCGCCTTTTTTCACTTTTCTACTCCTTATTTTGTATTCTGTCACTTTAAATATTTCAGTCTATCACTTATTTATCACAAATATGCCCGAATAGCAACCTATACCTAAGAAAAGCGTGTCCCTTTTATATGAGACACGCTTTTAAAATTATAAGATTTTACACCTGTTATGGCTTCTTTCTTATTTTATTCAGCTTTTTCCTCAGCCCTCTCTTCTTTCTTTTCGCTTTTCTTCTCTTCTGCCTTTTCATCCTCGAAGAAGTCATCGTCGAAGTCATCATCGAAATCGTCTTCAAAATCTTCCAGATAATCAGGGGTAAAGAAACGGTAAACTGCGTATGCAATACCTGCTACTGCTGCTACTGCACCGATAATAGCCAGTACCCAGAGAATACAGTTCTTTTTCTTTTCATCTTCTTCTCTCTTGTGGATCAGTTCGTTGATACGGCTGGTATTCATCAGTTCTTCTACACGGCTTAAAGCCTCTTTTCCCATGGTATCCCATCTTTCTCTGTCAAATCTGTTCATAGCAGGTCCATCCTTTCTGCACTTATTTTCCTTGTTATTTAGTATACCATAAACTCTTACTTTTTACTACTGTTTTCAGACACGTTCCAGCTTTGCAAATCCCGCTAACATCTTCTTCTGGCCACCTTTGTCAAACTCTACCGTGATCTCATAATCCCTTGCCCCGTCTATGATCTCTTTTACAGTTCCTTCGCCAAATTTTGCATGTTTTACACGGTCCCCTTCTTTGTAGTCAAGGGATGCTGCTTTCTGGACTGTAAATGTCTTTCCAAAGCCCGGCTTTTTCTTTGGCTCTAAGCTTTGCATGCTGCTGCCAAAACCGCCCATTCCAGAACTTTTACTGCTTCCCGTTGGTGATGCTGTTTTAGAAGCATAGGCATTATATCCCATTCCAAACCGGCTGACACCGCTTTTAGTGCCCTGGTTCCATGGAAGTCCTGACTCGTCAAAGTCATCCTGCTTTCCTTTTCCAAGGACCGGCTGCAATTTATCCGTATCTAAAAGTTCCGGCGGGATCTCATTAATAAAGCGGCTTGGCTTGGACCATCTGGTCTCTCCGTTTACCATGCGCTGTCTGGCTGCTGTGAGCACCAGTTCCTTCTTTGCCCGGGTGATACCTACATAACAAAGCCTGCGCTCTTCTTCCATTTCTGTCTTATCACCAGACATAATGGACATCATTCCCGGGAAAAGCCCGTCCTCCATACCTACTAAATAGACCTTTGGAAATTCCAGGCCCTTGGCACTGTGAAGGGTCATTAAGGTTACCCTGTCTTCCGAGTCATCTACATTGTCAATGTCCGCAACCAGCGCCACCTGCTCCAAAAATTCATCCAGTGTAGGATGTTCACTGTCTTCTTCGTAGGCAGCTGCTTTGTTGATCAATTCCTCAATATTTTCCAGACGGGTCTGGGCCTCGATCTCGCCCTCTTCCTGAAGTTCCTCTTCATAACCCGTATCTTCCAGAATATGATCGATCAGATCTTTAATAGAGTACTCTTCTGAATGTGCCATCGCCCGGAAGGCTTCCATCTGGGCAATAAAACGGCTGATCTTTTCTGCCGCCTTACCGATACCCGGGATCTGTTTTGCCTCTTTTAAAGTATCATAAAAGCTCATTCCATGTTCTGACGCAAAGGCAGTCACCCTTCCAATGGTAGTGGCGCCGATCCCCCGTTTCGGCACATTGATGATACGGATCACGGAAAGGTCATCCACTCCATTTGCAATAGTCTTTAAATACGCCAGTACATCCTTGATTTCTTTTCTCTGATAGAAGTTGACTCCACCTACCAGTCTGTAAGGGATATTATAGAAAATACACCGCTCTTCTATCAGTCGTGACTGTGCATTGGTCCTGTAAAGCACTGCCTGATCCTGATAGGAATATGAACTGTCACGGATCTGGCGGGCTACAAAATCCGCCTCATCCCTTGCTGTATCAAACTGCTTAAATAAGATCTTGTCTCCTTCACCGTTGGCTGTCCACAGAGTCTTATCCTTTCGCCCGAAGTTATGACGGATCACTCCATTTGCCGCATCCAGAATATTCTGGGTAGAACGGTAATTCTGCTCCAGTTTGATCACCTTTGTGCCTGGGAATGTATGTTCAAAACTTAAGATATTCTGGATATCCGCACCTCTGAACCGGTAAATAGACTGGTCATCATCACCCACTACGCAGAGATTGCGGTACTTGGAAGCCAGGAGGCTTACCAGCTTAAACTGGGCCATATTGGTATCCTGGTACTCGTCTACCATGATATATTTAAAACGTTCCTGGTAATAGTCCAGTACCTGCGGGTTATTCTGGAACAGTTCTACAGTCTTAACGATCAGGTCATCAAAGTCCAGGGCATTATTTTTGCGCAGCTGCTTCTGGTATTCTTTATAGATCTCCCCTGTCTTCTTTTCCCTGAAATCCGCTCCTGCATTTAACAGAAACTCTTCCGGAGTGATCAGCTTGTCCTTTGCAGAAGAAATAGCTGCCAGGACAGACCGTTCTTTAAACTGTTTGGTATCAACATTCATTGCCTTAAACACCTGACGCATCAGGGTCTTCTGGTCATCACTGTCATAAATGGAAAAACTGGTGGTATAGCCCAGACTTTCAATATGACGGCGCAGGATGCGCACACAGGAAGAATGGAAGGTGCTGACCCATATACTCTCTGCCCCAAAGCCAACCAGGTCATCCACACGTTCCCGCATTTCCCCGGCTGCTTTATTGGTAAAAGTGATCGCCATGATGTTCCATGGATTTACCCCACATTCATCGATCAGATAAGCGATCCTGTGGGTCAGGACCCTTGTCTTTCCGGAACCGGCGCCTGCCAGTATAAGAAGAGGGCCGTCTGTATGTAAGACTGCCTCTTTTTGTTTTGGATTTAATGTATCATAAATGCTCATATTATTACCGCCTTTTTTTCTCTGGAGTCATTATAACATCCCTGTACCTATCCTGCAAGCAGGCACAAAAACAAATGTTCTCCCTAAACACAAAAATGCCATGTTCCAGGCGTTCTCCATACAGCCTGAAACACGGCATTCTGTTCTTATTTTCTCCGAACCCTTTAATAAAGATCGGTCATTTTCATTATTTAGCCCTTTACAGCACCTTCCATCATACCTGCTTTCTGGAAACGTTCCAGGATCAGATACAGTATAATGATAGGAATGATAACTAATGTGGTACCTGCAAGGATAACAGGCCATGGTGTAGACAAACCTTCACTGACTGGCAGTAAGGAAATGGTTACCATCAATGTGTATTTTGCCTGTTTTCTTAAGTAAAGTAATGGCCAGAAGAAGTCATTCCATCTTGCGATCAGTGTGATCGCACCCCAGGAAGCCATAGCCGGCTTGATAACCGGAAGGATGATCTTCATAAAGATACCAAAATCCGTACAGCCGTCAATTCTGGCTGCTTCTACCAGTTCATCCGGAACATCGGTGATATACTGGTTCATGTAGAAGATACCAACTGCTGTTGCAATTCTTGGGATAACTAAAGACCAGAGGCTGTTGATCAGTCCCACTTTTTTCATGATGATGAACAGTGGTACAGAACCAACTTCCGGCGGTACCAGCATGGTAGCAATTACAAAATAGAATAAAACTGTCTTTCCCGGGAATTTATACTTTGCAAAAGCAAAACCTGCCAGTGCACAGAAAAACAGGGAAGTTACAGTACCCATAATGGTGGTAAATACACTGTTAAATGTATTCTGGCCTACAGGGATCATCTCAAACAGACGTTTGAAATTGCCCAGTGTAGGATGAGTTACAAGAATTGAGTTAAAGCCGGTAATGCTTTCAGAAATGTCTTTGATAGAGATCAGGCACATCCATACAATAGGGAACAGACATACAATAGTGATCAGCACCAGTACCCCATATGTGATCGCGGAAGACATTGCTTTTTTATGGTTCATGTCGGTTCTCCTTTCCTAAATTTCTCCCTGCTTATGACGCACGATAAACTGGATCACAGATATAACGATCAGGATCAGGATCAGTACTACCCCAATAGCAGATGCATATCCCATGTTAAATACATTGAAACCAGACTCATACATGTACTGGAACAGGGATGTATTGGATGTACCAGGACCTGGCAGGATATAGGACTCATTGAACAGTTTCCACATATCTACAGTCAGAGTCACGGAACAGAAGAATAAAATATTCTTTAAAGATGGCAGTGTGATGTACCAGAACTGCTGAAGTCCGGTTGCTCCATCTACAGTTGCTGCCTCATAGTAATCTTTTGAAATGTTCAAAAGACCGGATAACAGGATCATGGTAAACCATGGTGTATATCTCCACACATTCAGGATGATAACAGGGATCTTGGAATACGTGGTACTTGTAAGCCACGGGATCTTACTGCCACCAAATATGGTAAGCAGTTCATTAAACAGACCTACATTTTCATCAAACAGCATACGGAAAATAAGTCCCATAGCGATGGCTGCACAGATATTTGGCAGGAATGTAGCTGTTTTGAAAAATGCTCTTGCGCTGTTGCTCTTTAAAAAACGGCTGTTTAACAGACATGCAATCAACAGTGCACAGAATAAAATAAAGACGAGGCCTGTCAGCCAATAGACAACTGTATTTCCAAGTGACTCCCAGAACATGTTGTCAACCATCATTTTCTTGTAATTGCCCAGACCGGAAAATTCCGGATCCCCAATTCCCTTCCAGTCAGTAAAACTGATGTAGAATGTCCATATGGTAGGAACCAGCTGGAATACGAAAAACAGGATAAAAAAGGGCAGAATAAACAGATAGGGAGCTTTATACTTTTTCAGTGCCTTAAGCATGTTCTACCTCCTCCTTTAGTTACGCCAGGCGGTCTTCTGTCAGTAAACCGCCTGGCTGTTTATAAATAGATTATTTAACGATCTCGGCTTTTCCGATCTTAGCCTTTAAGTTCTTGTCCATGTTTGCAATTGCTTCATCCATGGTCTGGTTGCCTGCAACATAGTTCTCTAACTCTGCAGAAATGATCTCATCTGCTTCAGCATCCTGAGGAGTTACAACCAGGTTCTCTGCGCCATTCTCCAGGCACTTACCTTCCATTTCACGGAAGGACATTCCGCCGTAGAAATCGGATGGTTCTTTCCAGAAGTCAGACTGTAACAGTTCCTTGGAAACAGGGTTGGAATAAGGAGCATTCTGTTCTTCCATGGACTTAACCCACTCTTCTTTTGCAGCTCCGTCAAAGGTGAAATCATACCACATCATACGGAACAGTTCGGAATAAGGATTGTCACCTTTTTCAATGATACCCATGTACTGGGAAACAGGAGCACCTGCCTTGTTTACACCCTCAAATTCAGGTGCGGACATAACTCTCCAGTCACCCTTGGTAGCTTCACAGTTCTTACGCATGAACTCATCCCAGAAAGCGCCGATGCAGAAAGTAGCAACCTGCTTTTTGTTGATTGCATCATACAGAGCCGGCTCCATGATGGTGGTCTTTAACAGAAGTCCTTCTGTATTCATAGTATCAAGAGCGCCTAAAGCTTTCTTGGTTCCTTCGTCAGAACCGATCACAACTTCACCGTTCTCATCCCAGATCTTAGCACCTGCAGATGGCATTAAACCACGACGTCCCCAGTATCTCCAGGTCTTGCTGGTAGGATCGATATAAGATAAGTAAACTTCTCCGTTGCTCTTTTCCTTTAACTGACGTCCAGCTTCGATATAGCCGTCCATAGTCTTCATCATTTCTGGATCAATGCCATACTCATCGAAAATAGCTTTGTTGTAGAACAGAACCTGAGGTCTTACAGAGTCAGGCAGTGCATAGATGTGACCGCTGATGGTTGCATCTGTAGTTGCACCATCTACCATCTTGTCAATAAGTGGGGTCAGGTACTCTGTCTCATCCTTTAATAATCCTGCCTTTGCAAGGTCCTGGATGGTAACAGGGTCTAACATAGCTGCATCCGGAAGGTCATCGGTAGCACCGGAAAGTGCGGTCATTGTGATCTTCTCACGGATATCAGCAGTACCCTTGGTCTGTACAAACTCGATCTTAACATCCGGAGCGATGTCTCTGTGGTTGTCCAGCCAGGTCTCAAACCACTGCTGTCTGTACTGCGGGTTACCCATTGCATATACAGTTACTGTACCAGCCGGGAATACCTGCTTCTCACCAGATGCTTCTGCACCGGTCTCCTCGCTCTTTTCCTCTGCCTTGGTCTCTTCAGCGGCTTTTGTGTCAGCTGTACCTGCGGTATCCTTGGAACCGCCTCCGCATGCGGTCAGTGCTCCGGCTGCCATCATAGCTGCCACCGCCATCACCATTGCTCTCTTCTTCATATATCTTCCTCCTTTTTTAATATTATCTCTAATATTATTAATAATGTTGTTAAATGAATTATAGCATTGCCAATGATATATGTCAAATAGTTTTTGTGCAATTTATTTTATTAATCTTTATTTTTCTGTTTTTGTTTTATTTGTTTTTTACAGTGTATTTTTTAAGTTGCTCTTAATATTATGTGTATTTTCACCTTCACTTCTTTAGCTGTTTTACGCGTGAACTTATTAAAGTAACGTTACATCGAAACATTATAAACCATTTCATTCAAAAAATCATCAACATTTTATTCTTGTCATATAGTATTCAATACTATATAATATATATAGCAATGTTACAATATAAACCGAGGTGACTTTTAATGAAAATAAATGAAGAACGGCTTCAGGATCTTTTCGCCTATCTTGACAGACAGACCCACGTACAACCGGAAGAGATCCCCAATATTGACCTGTATATGGATCAGGTCACAACCTTTATGGAAGAACATTTAAAGAACACCAGACGGTATGAAGAAGACAAGGTCCTTACCAAGACTATGATCAATAATTACGCAAAAAATAATCTTCTCCCACCACCTGTTAAAAAGAAATATTCCAAAGAACACATGCTCATGCTGATCTTTATCTACTATTTTAAGAGCCTGTTATCTTTCAGGGATATTGAAGAACTGTTTAAGCCTATCACCGCCAAACATTTTACAGGTCATGGTTCCAGTCTTTCATTGGAAGACATTTACAGAGAAGTATTTACATTAGAAGAAAGTGAAATGTCCTCTATTAAAACAGATATCGCCTCTAAATTCCAGAAAGCAATGGATACATTCCAGGATGTTTCTGAGGAAGACGGCGACCAGGATTACCTGAAATTATTTTCCTTTATCTGTGAACTTTCCTTTGATGTGTATATGAAAATGCAGATGATCGAGCAGCTGACAGACCAGCTTCGTGCAGAACGTCCGGACCCCAAAAAGAAATAGTTTTTTCTCCCACAAAAATAATTTTTCCATATTTTACCAATTACATCCCCGATTTCTGAAGGTGACTTACGTTATCTTCAAAAACCGGGGATTTTCGTTATTCTCCCTTGAAATAAGCGCTTACAATTTTTTTGTTCATACATAAATTTTTTTGAGATTGTTGTTGCTTTTTGTTTATTTTATGATAAAATAAAAGTATAAATGGTCGGTTTATTATTCGTTTTAACAACTTATTTGTTCCTACCTTGAAAGGAGATTATACATATGTCTACATTCTTTGTAAACGGCAAGTCTGTGACAACTACACGTAAGCAGTCCCTGTTACGGTTCCTGCGTGACGAGCTGAAACTGACTTCCGTAAAAGACGGATGCAGTCAGGGTGCCTGCGGTGCCTGTACCGTTATCATTGACGGTGAAACCTGTCGCGCCTGTGTTCCTACCACGGACACCTTAGAGGGCCGCAACATTATTACCGTAGAAGGCCTTACTGACTGGGAATCCAAAGTTTACACCTACGCTTACGGGGAAGCAGGTGCTGTACAGTGCGGTTTCTGTATCCCTGGCATGGTTATGTGTACCAAAGCACTGTTAGATAAAAATCCAGATCCGACAGAAGCTGAGATACGCTATGCCATCCGCAACAACTACTGCCGCTGTACCGGTTATGTAAAGATCATTGCTGCGATCCGTCTGGCAGCCAAGATCAAACGTGAAGGAATTATCCCGGAAGACAGCGCAACTGACTGGAAGATCGGTTCCAGAGTCCATCGTCTGGACGTAGAAGAAAAAGTTTTAGGATATGGCAAATATCCGGACGACTTCTATTTTGACAACATGTGCTATGGCTCTGCTGTACGAAGCAAATATCCAAGAGCTCGTGTGCTTTCTATTGATATTTCTGCAGCAAAAGCACTTCCTGGTGTTGTGGCTGTACTTACTGCAGAAGATGTTCCTGGTGAAAATCTGGTTGGACACTTAAAGCATGACCAATATACACTGATCCCGGTAGGCGGTCTGACCCATTATCTGGGAGATGCCATTGCCCTGGTGGTTGCTGAAGACAGAGAAACTCTGGAGAAAGCAAAGAAACTGGTAAAAGTTGAGTATGAGGTACTTCCGGCTATCCACAACATTGAAGAAGCAGCTGCACCAGATGCACCTTTAGTATATGATGAGGAAACCTCCAATGTACAGGCTTACAAACATGTCTGTCGCGGCAATGCTGAGGAAGCCATCAAACATGCAGCACACGTTATTTCCCATCACTTTGAGACTCCGTGGACTGAGCATGCTTTCCTGGAACCGGAATGTGTTGTTTCCTATATGGACAGTGACGGCGATGTGTTCCTGATCACTACTGACCAGTCTTCCCATACTACCCTTCACGAATGTACCAGACTGTTAGGAAGCAAAAAAGTCAAGGTACAGAATGCCTTAGTTGGCGGCGGTTTCGGCGGCAAAGAGGATATGTCCGTTCAGCATCACGCTGCACTGATGACCTACTGCACAGGCCGTGCTGTAAAAGTAAGCCTTACAAGAGCAGAGTCTCTCCTGGTACATCCAAAGCGTCATCACTTTGTTATGGATTTCACCATGGGCTGTGATGAAAACGGTAAGATCATGGGCGTTAAGGCAAAAGTTACTTCTGATACAGGTGCTTTCGCTTCCCTTGGCGGTCCTGTTCTGGAACGTGCATGTACCCACGCTGCAGGTCCTTATGCTTATGAAAACTTTGAGATCGAGGGAACTGCTTATTATACAAACAACCCGCCAGCCGGTGCTTTCCGCGGTTTCGGCGTAACACAGACCTGTTTTGCAGTAGAAACTCTTCTGAACATGATGGCAGATGAGATCGGTATCACTCCTTGGGAGATCCGCTACCGCAATGCCATCCGTCCGGGCGGCGTTCTTCCAAACGGTCAGATCGTAGATAATTCCACCGGTCTGGTTGAAACACTGGAAGCTGTAAAAGAAGAATATGACGCTGCTGTAGCTTCTGGTAAAGCCGTTGGTCTTGCCTGTGCTATGAAGAATGCCGGTGTCGGCGTTGGTATCCCTGACTGGGGCCGTGTAAAACTAATCGTAGAAGATGACGCAAAACTGCACATCTATACCGGTGCTTCCTGTATTGGACAGGGACTTGGTACCGTCCTGGTACAGATGGTAGTTACAAATACTGACCTGACAAGAGACCAGATCGTATATGAGCGGAGCAACACCTGGATCGCACCTGACTCCGGTGATACTTCCGGTTCCCGCCAGACTTTAGTTACCGGTGAAGCCTGCCGCCGTGCCTGCGAAAAGGTAATGGAAGCAAAGAATGCCAGCGAACATCATTCCTTAGATGACCTGAAGGGACAGGTATTCTACGGTGAATACCTTGCAAAGACAGACCCGTTAGGAGCTGACGTACCAAACCCTGTATCCCACGTAGCTTACGGTTATGCTACCCAGATGTGCATCGTCGATCCAAAGACCAAGAAGATCGAGAAAATGGTTGCTGCCCATGATGTAGGTAAGGCAGTAAACCCATTATCCTGCGAAGGCCAGATCGAGGGCGGTGTCGTTATGTCCATGGGATATGCTTTAAGAGAGCGTTATCCAATTGATGACAACTGCAAGCCTATTGAAAAATATGGTTCTTTAGGTCTCTTCCGCGCTCATGAAGTACCTGAGATCGAAGCCATTGTTATTGACAAACCTGGTCTGAATGTAGCCTGCGGAGCCATCGGTATCGGAGAGATCACTTCTATCCCTACTGCTCCGGCCATTACAGACGCTTACTATCGCTGTGACGGAGAACGCCGCTACAGCCTTCCAATTTCAGGAACACCTTATGAAAGGAGATTCTAATCATGGCTGTTAAAAAGAAATTTCCATATCGTTCTGCTTTTGTAGCCTGCAACGGCGGATGTCATGTAACAGAAGGCTCCAGCTGTTCCTATGGCTGTATCGCCTGCGGAAAATGTGTAGAAAGCTGTAAATTCGGTGCCATCCATCTGAATGAACATGGCGTAGCTGAAGTAGATGAAGAAAAATGTATCGCCTGCGGACGCTGCACCAGAGAATGTCCTCAGCACATCATCCACTTACACGACTGTGCCAATACCATTGCTGTTAAATGTTCCAACAAAGATAAAGGCAAAGACGCAAGAGGTGTCTGTGCCGTCAGCTGTATCGGCTGCGGCATCTGCGAAAAGACCTGTACTGCCAGTGCCATCCACGTAGAAGACAACTGCGCAGTGATTGATGAAGCATCCTGCTTAAGCTGCGGTATGTGTGCAGTGAAATGTCCACGGCATGCAATCTATGATTTGCGAGGAATTTTTACGAAAGTGAGATAAATATAGCATTGGAACCCCGCCCGGCAGCGGGGTTTCGTGCATATACTCAGGATTTTTCCGCTGTTGGCGGAAGACTTGCAATTTCCCAGCTGCTGACGGGCTTGCGTGCATATACACACGCTTTCCCGCCGCCAGGCGGAGAAAGTCAACTGCCATAACAAAAAACGGGCCCGGCAGCCACATTAGTCAGCTGCCAGAGCCCGTTTTCTCACTCACTCTATTTTACAGAGCATATTTTCCTCTCTTCAGGAACTCGCCCTTCTTCTCTTCTACCACTTTTCCGTCCTTTACAGCCTGAAGTCCACGTAAGAACACGCTTTCCACTCTTCCGGTCACTTTTGTACCTTCAAATGGTGCATAATCTACATTCTGGACCTGATCTTTGGCTGTGATCACATCTTCTACACCTGTACGCATGATCACAAGGTCTGCGTCACTTCCTGGAGCGATCACGCCCTTTCTCGGGTATAAGCCATACAGTTTTGCAGGATTTTCAGACAGAACGCGACACATATCTTCTTTTGTGATACGACCCTTATCTACACCGTAAGTATAGATCAAAGTCCCTCTTGTCTCAGCACCCGGCATACCGCCTGGGATCTTGGTAAAGTCGCCTTCTCCTAACTTCTTCTGCTCTGTGGTAAAGCTGCAGTGGTCAGTAGAAACAGTCTGGATGGTACCGTCTGCCAGACCTTTCCACAAGCAGTCCTGGTCTTCTTTCTTTCTTAAAGGCGGCGCGCACACATATTTTGCACTTTCAAAGCCAGGAAGTTCATAAAGACTGTCATCCATCAGCAGATACTGTGGACAGGTCTCCACATAAACCTTCTGTCCTCTCTTGCGGGCCTGTGCAATCACATCATATCCTTCTTTACAGGTCAGATGCACTACAACTACAGGAACATCTGCTACTTCTGCCAGACGTAACAGTCTTCCAATTGCTTCTGCTTCCGCAGCTACCGGTCTGGTCTTTGGATGGCTGGAAACACCCATTTTTCCTGCTGCCTTTGCTTCTTCCTGTAAAGCTGCAATCATACCGCTGTTTTCACAGTGTACACCGGTGATACCGCCAGTCTCTTTTAATCTCTGTAAGATCTCAAATAAGGTCTTATCATCTACCTGGGTATCATAAGTCATATACAGTTTAAAAGAAGTAATTCCTTCATCCATCATATCCTGGACTTCTTTGGAAACAGAAGGGTTCCAGTCTGTAATAGACATATGGAAGCTGTAATCGCAGGAACACTTTCCATCTGCCTTTTCATGCCAGTTCTTTAAGCCTTCTGCCAGTGTTTCTCCCGGATACTGGGTTCCAAAATCGATAATGGTAGTAGTACCGCCTTTTAAAGCAGCCTTTGTACCGGTAGCAAAATCATCTGCTGTTACAGTTCCTGCCACATGCAGGTCGAAATGGGTATGTGCATCAATAAATCCAGGGAAAATCAGGCATCCAGATGCATCGATCTCCTTATCTCCCGGCTGTGCCAGTTTTTTAATCTCTTCAGCTGTACCTGTAGCCGCGATCTTTTCCCCATCAATGAGGATATCTGCAGGAAAACTTCCGCTTCCTGTGACTATAGTTCCGTTTTTAATGATCTGTCTCATATTATCCAGCCTCCTTTATAATAACAGCTCATAGCAGCCCTCTGTTACGATCTGTTCCGTAGCGATCAGCTGCTCCAGAGAAACTCTGTCCGCAACCGGTGCGCACCAGGCCATTCCACAGCCTGCGCTGATCTGCCTTGGAACCGGGATCAGACGTCCCGGAGCCTCTTTTGCTTTTGCAGCTGCTTCCATTTTCATTGCCATTGTGGTAGTTGGAAATGCAAATACCACCTTCATTGTCTTTTCTCTGGGCATGTTATCTTCCTCTCTCGCTCAGATCCACACGTACACATGCTGACATGCTTCACTGCCTGCTTACGCAGGCGGAACCTTCATTAATGGCTTGTGAAAAAACCTCTAGGGCATGACCAAAAAGCCACGCCCCGAAGTTTTTTTCTTTTATAAAATTAACCGATCAGCAGATAGCTGTAATCAGAAATTACAGTCTTAATGATCTTCTGAATTCCATCCGGAACATTCTCATTTGCAGTTCCAACTGTGTAATCAATTACATTGCCTGCTAAACGTACCTTACAGGTTCCTGCTGCTGCATCAAGAACCGTGAAGCCCTGGTTCTTGCTGTTTTCCATATCTGCTTCATTTGCAAATAAGGTGAACTTGTCAAGATATGGAGCGCTGTCCCATGGGCAGAAGCTGCGGCAGTTGCCACATTCATTACACATATAATCTACATGGATCACCTGATGTTTGTCCATGCCAGGTACTGTTAAGGTTACGTTTGCTCTGTTCGGGCATACCTCTACGCAGTTTTCGCAGATGCTGTTGCAGGAGAGACATCTTCTGCTGTCAGACTCTTCATTCTCCTCAGACAGTTTGCCCTTACGTCCGTAAACAACCTCAGCATCAGCCATCTTGAAGATATCCTCAGATAAATCTCTTCCGATAATAGCTTCTGCTGCTTTCTTACCATCTCTGATGCCTTCTACAACAGTAGCTGGTCCAAAGAGACCATCGCCGGCAACATAAACGCCCTTTACAGAGGTCTCCAGAGTGTTGTGGTCAACAACTGGACGCTTCTTTTCGTCTACAGCGATACCATTTGCTTCGTAGAATGCGCCTGGAACCTTCTCACCAACAGCTGCGATCACAGTGTCAGCAGCGATCTTAACGATCTCCTCAGTCTCAACAACGCTTCTTCTTCCGCTTGCATCGTAATCACCTAACTGCATCTTGCGGCAGATCAGTTCGCCATTTTCCAGTTTAACAGGTGCTAACAGCTCTGCAAACTCTACGCCGTCATCAATTGCCATTACTAACTCTTCTTCATCAGCTGGCATATATCTCTTGGTTCTTCTGTAAACCAGGGATACCTTTTCTACGCCTGCATTGCGCTTTGCAGCTCTTGCAGTATCCATAGCTGTGTTACCGCCACCGATAACAACAACGTTCTTGCCTAAATCTACCTTGCCGTCAGTTGCCTTAAACTGTGCCAGGAACTCTAATGCGTTCATGGTCTCGCCAGCTTCCAGTCTCAGTCTGCCTGGTTCAGAAGCACCAACTGCCAGTACAACGTAGTCATATTCTTTCTTTAATTCATCAACAGAAGTGATCTCTTTGCCGTTTACCAGCTCTGCACCCATAGCACGAACCAGCTCAACGTCATGATCGATTGCTTCGTGGGAAATACGGAAGCCTGGGATCACATTGCGTACAACGCCGCCCATCTTTTCTGCCTTCTCAAATACAGTAACCTTCATACCGCCCTTTGCAAGGAAGTATGCAGCTGCCAGACCAGCAGGGCCGCCGCCTACTACAGCTGCCTTCTTATCAGAAGTAACTGCAGGTGCCTTTAATGCTGCCATAACAGCATCAATTCCGCCCTGTGCAGACTCTAACTTGGTTCTGCGGATATTTACAGAAGCCTCGTAGAAGTTTCTGGTACATTTGCTCATACAGTTGTGCGCACAGATGGTACCGGTGATAAATGGAAGCGGGTTCTTGTTTAAGATAACCTTTAATGCTTCTTCGTACTTTCCTTCACCTGCCAACTGCATGTAACGGGTGATATCCTGATGGATCGGGCATCCTTCCTGACATGGAGCGATAAAGCAGTCTGTTAACGGAACCGGCTTTTTCACCTTTCTGGATGGAAGCGGCTTAACAGCCTTTACATGGTGTTTGTCAGACTTTGCAGCCTCTACCATAGCTTCTACCTTCTCTGCGCTTACGCCAGCGAAAGCTGCTGCTTCTTTTGCCTTAAATAACTGTCCGATCTGCTCTAATCTTTCATAGCCGCCTGGCTTTAACATGGTAGTTGCCATGGTTACAGGCCAGATACCAGCGTCTACGATCTTTGTGATATTAAAGTAATCAGCACCGCCGGAGTAGGAAATACGCAGTTTTCCGTCAAAGTCTTTTGCCAGTTTCTGTGCAACAGACATGGACAGAGCGTATAAAGACTTACCGGACATGTACATTTCTTCACTTGGAAGTTCATTCTGTTTTACATCAACAGGGAAGGTATTTGTGATCTTAACACCAAATTCCAGTCCCTTCTCATCTGCCAGCTTCTGCAGTCTCTGTAACATTGGAACTGCATCTGTGTACTGAAGGTCATCTCTGAAATGGAAGTCACCGAACGCTACATAATCATAGCCCATGTCATCCATTAATTTTCTTGCATACTCATATCCTAACAGAGTTGGATTGCACTTGATAAAGGTATGTACTTTCTTCTCAGTGAGCAGATAGCTTGCGATACGCTCGATCTCCTGTGGAGGACATCCGTGCAGAGTGGAGAGAGTTGCACAGTTGCAGATTTCAGGGGAGATACTTTCAACATCCTCTTTTGTCAGGTTATCAAAACGATCCAGGTTATCTAACAGCCACTGACGGCACTCATTAAAAATAGGTGCTGCAGAAGCATCCTTCATTCCTTCAATAAAACGGTCTACCTTTTCCAGTTTGATGCCGTCCAGGTCATAACCAACGGACATATTAAACTGGAAGCCGTCCATAGAGCCAAGGCCATATTCCTTAGCTAATACTTTACAGGCAAACCATGCTTTCACGTACTCATCATATGCCTGCGGCACATAAAGCTCAGTGGACCATTCACAGTTGTAGCACTCATCATCAGCCTTGATACATGGCTTTGCTACCGGAAGGTCTTCACCATCTAACTTCTGAACTGTCTTTAATTCAAAGAAGCGGCTTCCTGCCACATAAGCAGCTACAATATTCTGGGTCAGCTGGGTGTGTGGTCCTGCAGCAGGTCCGAAAGGTGTCTCTAATGTACGTCCAAAGATCTCATATTTCTTGCTCTGATCTGCAACAAAAGGTCTTCTGATGCCGAAGATCGCGCCTTTCTTGTGTTCCTCCAGGATCCAGTTCATCATTTTTCCAAAGGGAATGGGTGTCATAATATCGCTCATATTCTATTTCCTCCTTATATATAGCACCCGATCAGGTCCCAGCACCGTAGGGGGGCTTCTGCAAAATTTTTGTATCTTTGCAGAAGCCAGTTTTTATCTTTCAACGGCTCAGCCGCCCGGATATTCCGGTGTGCTGTTTTCCCGCCGCCCTGTAATCGGCTATTACTAATTAATTTACATCAGTTCAACCATGCGCTGATTTGAATGAGAAAGCGTGTTGCAAGTTCGCTTGCATAAACACTTTCTTGTTCAAATCAGCATATGGTGGATCCACCAAGCCTCTTGTTTTCATGAATATGGAAACAAGAAGATGGCATGGTTGAACTGTAACATTTACATTATTAACCGTTAATGGAACGTTCCAGCTTCTTAGCCTCTTCTCTTACTTCGTAAAGAACCTTCTCTTCATCAATTCCGATCAGCTCTCTGTCTTTCATTAAGACTTTACCGTTGCAGACTGTGGTAACAACGCTGCGTCCGGTCATACCGAATAAGATGTGGCTGTTGATATTAGAAGCATCCATAGGTGTTCTCGGTACATAATCTGTAACGATCACATCTGCTGCTGCGCCTTCTTTTAATACGCCTAACTGCTTCTTGAAGTAGCGGTTTGCGATCTTAGCATTTCCTTCAAAGAGCATCTGAGGAACTTCGCCCCATGCTGCATTTGCGTCACACAGATGATGCTTGTGAAGTACATTTGCTACCTTATAAGACTCCAGAACATCCTGTGTATAACCATCTGTTCCAAGACCTGTCAAGATACCTCTGTGAACGATCTCCATGGTTGGAGGGCATCCGCAGGCATTACCCATGTTAGACTCAGGGTTGTGTACTACCATAGTATCAGTTGCCTTGATCAGTTCCATCTCATGTGGGTTTACATAGATACAGTGGCCAAGTAAAGTCTTGCTTCCTAAGATATTGCAGTCGTATAAACGGTCTACAATGCGCTTTCCATATTTATGTAAGCAGTCATGAAGATCTTCGATACCTTCTGCAACATGGATATGATATCCAACTTCATCTGGTTTGTTTGCTGCAGCAAATTCCATTGTCTCATCTGAAATGGTAAACTGTGCATGCATACCCATCATACCAGCAAACATATCTGTATCATCTGCTAATGCATGCTTGATCCATCTTGCATTCTCTAATACAGCTTCTCTGGACTTGTCCATACCGTCACGGTCAGATACTTCATAACACAGACAGGCTCTTACACCAAATTCTTTTGCAGCATCTTCGATGGCAAACAGGCTGTCCTTGATCTGGCCAAAGCTTGCATGATGGTCAAATACAGTGGTAACACCGTTCTTGATACTGTCGATGAAAGTAACTCTTGCGCTCTGACGGGTCTGCTCATTGGTCAGATGGCGGTCGATGGTCCACCATAATCCGTCTAAGATATCTAAAAATCCGTGAGGATCATATCCTTTAATGCTTAAGCCTCTTGCCATTGCACTGTAGATATGCTCATGTGTATTAATGAAAGCCGGCATGATAACGCCCCCCTTAGCGTCTACAAACTCAGCTTCCGGAAACTCCTTTTTGATCTCTTCCAGAGTTCCTACTTTCTTAATAGTAGTTCCGTCAATTGCTACTGCTCCATTTTCGAAAAATGGCTGTCCGGCATCTCTTGTAACCAGACGTCCGTTTCCAATGATCAACATATGGCTCTCTCCTTTTCCTATATAATAACAATGTTGTCGTACTCTTATATTAACACCTGGAAATACCATTTGCAAGGGAAAAATACAATTTTTTTTAGTTATTCAAAATTTTTTTGTAAAAAACTATTGCAATCTGTTTTATTTGTGCTATTATGTAATCATAAACAACGCAAAAATGTTTTGCAGATTGTTTATTGTACAAAGTTACCATATCATATTATGAAAGTCCGAAATGAGGAGGTTGTTCATGGCATACACACTTAGCTTGCTTGAACAGATTGCAGACGGCCTTGCAAGACAGTTCGGACCAGACTGCGAAATTGTGATCCACGACTTAAAGCGCCACGACCTGGAACACTCTGTTGTACACATCAACAACGGACATATCACCAACCGGCGTGAAGGCGACGGACCATCTAAGGTAGTTCTGGAAACCCTGCATAGGGATCCGGCTTCACTGAAAGACCATCTTGGTTATCTTACCCGCACATCAAACGGTAAGATCTTAAAATCCAGTACGTTTTTTATCAGAAACCCAGAGGATTCCGCTGTGGATTACATTTTTTCCATCAACTACGATATCACCGGTCTGATGACCATTGAGAGATCCATTAAAGCTCTCATCAGTACAGAAGATCCAAGTGATACCAGACAGCAGCCAGAACAGATCGTACACAATGTAAATGATCTTCTGGACAACCTGATCGAACAGTCCGTAGCTCTGATTGGAAAACCGGCAGCTCTTATGAATAAGGAAGAAAAAGTAACCGCCATCCAGTTTTTGAATGACGCAGGCGCTTTTCTCATAACAAAATCAGGAGACAAAGTCTCCAAGTATTTTGGAATTTCCAAATTTACTCTGTACAGTTACATCGACGTAAACAGTCGTAAATCATCTTAAGAACTAAAAATTTTTAAGAACCAAAAATTTTAAGGAGGATAAAGTAACATGGATCAGAAGATTCTGTGGGCAGTAAACAAAATGCCTAAAACAGATGACAAAAACCTTCCAATTATGGGACTTGAGGAGATCAA
>NZ_QUCM01000001.1 GCF_003473545.1 Clostridium sp. AM22-11AC | reverse complement strand
GAGAGGTTATATGGAAAACAATACAACAAATTTTGTAAACAACCCAGACCAAAAGATATAACGCTATATATCTGAGATGAGTAGTTTGCTCCCGCGAACGAAAGTCAATTGGTCAAGCTAATAAGAGCGCAGGGTGGATGCCTTGGCACTAAGAGCCGATGAAAGACGTGATAAGCTGCGAAAAGCTTCGGGGAGGGGCAAATATCCTTTGATCCGGAGATATCTGAATGGGGAAACCCGGCTGAGAAGACCTCAGTCACTGTATGGTAAATACATAGCCATACAGAGGGAACCCGGTGAACTGAAACATCTAAGTAGCCGGAGGAAGAGAAAGAAACATCGATTCCGGAAGTAGCGGCGAGCGAACCCGGAAGAGCCCAAACCAGCGTGCGTGCATGCTGGGGTTAAGGACTGCATAAGTGAGCCGATCTGTTAATGGAACTGCCTGGGAAGGCAGGCCAGAGAGGGTGAAAGCCCCGTACATGAAAACAGCAGGCAGCGGCAGGATCCAGAGTACCGCGAGACACGAGAAACCTTGCGGGAAGTCGGAGGGACCACCCTCCAAGGCTAAATACTCCTTAGTGACCGATAGCGCATAGTACTGTGAAGGAAAGGTGAAAAGGACCCCGGGAGGGGAGTGAAAGAGAACCTGAAACCCTGTGTTTACAAGCTGTGGGAGATGTGTCTATGTACTCACCTATCTCCACGAGCATTGCGGCCGTTATGACAGCGATTGCGGCGTCCATTTACTCGGCGTAGACCACTACGCCTGCGTGAATGTCCATGCACTCACTGCCATACCAACCACACTGCTTCGCGGGAATAGGCGAGTACATAGCCATCAACCGCGTACTTTTTGTAGAACGGTCCGGCGAGTTGCCGGTGCTGGCAAGGTTAAATGGTACAGCCATGGAGCCGAAGGGAAACCAAGTCTCAAATGGGCGTAAAGTCAGCACAGGCAGACCCGAAACCGGGTGACCTATCCATGTCCAGGATGAAGCGGAAGTAAAATTCCGTGGAGGTCCGGATCCACATCCGTTGAAAAGGGTGGGAATGAGGTGTGGATAGGGGAGAAATTCCAATCGAACCCGGAGATAGCTGGTTCTCCTCGAAATAGCTTTAGGGCTAGCCCCGTATTAGTTTAGCGGAGGTAGAGCACTGAATTCCTAAGGGGGCGTCAAAGCTTACCAAGGGATATCAAACTCCGAATGCCGCATAAATGATGTACGGGAGTCAGACTGCACGAGATAAGTTGGGCAGTCAAAAGGGAAAGAGCCCAGACCTACAGCTAAGGTCCCAAAGTGTGTGTTAAGTGGAAAAGGATGTGGGATTTCAGAGACAACTAGGATGTTGGCTTAGAAGCAGCCACACATTCAAAGAGTGCGTAATAGCTCACTAGTCGAGAGGTCCTGCGCCGAAAATGTCCGGGGCTAAAACACAACACCGAAGCTTAGGAATGTAGAAATACATTGGTAGAGGAGCATTCTTAAAGGAATGAAGCAGTACCGATAAGGAGCTGTGGACTTTTAAGAAGAGAGAATGCCGGAATGAGTAGCGAGATGGAGGTGGGAATCCTCCAGGCCGAATATCCAAGGTTTCCAGAGTAAAGCTGATCTGCTCTGGGTAAGTCGGGGCCTAAGGTAAGGCTGAGAAGCGTAGCCGATGGACAACAGGTTGAGATTCCTGTACCGCGTATCATCAGAACTGTGGGGACACAGAAGGACAGCACATCCCGGGAATGGAAAGACCGGGGCAAGCAGGGTAGGAGTTAAGTTGGCAAATCCGCTTAACAATCCGAAGCTGTGATGCGGAGCGAATTTAAGTAGCGAAGTGTGCGATTCCGGCTGTCAAGAAAAGCCGCTATTGTGTGATACGTGCCCGTACCGTAAACCGACACAGGTAGATGAGGAGAGAATCCTAAGGCCGGCGGGAGAAGCATTGTTAAGGAACTCGGCAAAATGACCCTGTAACTTCGGGAGAAAGGGTGCCTGGGAAACCAGGCCGCAGAGAATAGGCTCAAGCAACTGTTTAGCAAAAACACAGGTCTATGCAAAACCGTAAGGTGAGGTATATGGGCTGACGCCTGCCCGGTGCTGGAAGGTTAAGAGGAGGGGTTAGCGCAAGCGAAGCTCTGAATTGAAGCCCCAGTAAACGGCGGCCGTAACTATAACGGTCCTAAGGTAGCGAAATTCCTTGTCGGGTAAGTTCCGACCCGCACGAAAGGCGTAATGATTTGAGCGCTGTCTCGACAATGCACCCGGTGAAATTGAAATACCAGTGAAGATGCTGGTTACCTGCGCCAGGACGGAAAGACCCCATGGAGCTTTACTCCAGCTTGATACTGGGATTCGGTACTGCATGTACAGGATAGGTGGGAGACTGAGAACTATGAACGCCAGTTTGTAGGGAGTCGCTGTTGGGATACCACCCTTGCGGTATTGGATTTCTAACCTGCAGCCGTGAACCGGCTGGGGGACAATGTCAGGCGGGGAGTTTGACTGGGGCGGTCGCCTCCGAAAGGGTATCGGAGGCGCTCAAAGGTTCCCTCATAATGGTTGGAAACCATTAGAAGAGTGCAAAGGCATAAGGGAGCTTGACTGCGACACCGACGGGTGGAGCAGGTAGGAAACTAGGACTTAGTGATCCGGTGGTATGAAAGTGGGATTGCCATCGCTCAACGGATAAAAGCTACCCTGGGGATAACAGGCTTATCACTCCCAAGAGTTCACATCGACGGAGTGGTTTGGCACCTCGATGTCGGCTCATCGCATCCTGGGGCTGTAGCAGGTCCCAAGGGTTGGGCTGTTCGCCCATTAAAGCGGTACGCGAGCTGGGTTCAGAACGTCGTGAGACAGTTCGGTCCCTATCCGGCGCGGGCGTAAGATATTTGAGAGGAGCTGTCCTTAGTACGAGAGGACCGGGATGGACGGGCCGCTGGTGTACCTGTTGGAGTGCCAACTCCATGGCAGGGTAGCCAAGCCCGGACGGGATAAACGCTGAAGGCATCTAAGCGTGAAGCCCCCCTCAAGATGAGATATCTCATACGCAAGTAGTAAGACCCCTTGAAGACGACGAGGTAGATAGGTCAGAGGTGGAAGTGCAGTAATGCATGGAGCTGACTGATACTAATCGGTCGAGGGCTTGACCAATAAGGTTTAGGGAAAACAAAGGTTGTAAGTATTCGGAAGATCAACAGTTCAATATGTGGTTTTGAAGGTATGTAAAATATATATTTAGCCTGAGCAGAAATGCTCAGGTTTTTTTGTGTATAAATTCAATATTTTCTCTTGTCAATGTGGATAAACTATGCTATACTGATATAGCTGTCCAGAGATACAATATATTTATGCCCTGAGACAAGCAGTTTTAGCATTCGCGTGAGTCAGAACCTTGCGGGAAGGATGCGTATAACTTAAAAGATGCTGATATCTGTGCGTTCTGGTGACGGTACCTACCGGCTGCCTGCAGTGTACAGAGGCAGATTGGCATACAGGCCGCGGTCGGAAACCGCAAATTATATCAGAGAGGTGAATAAAATGAGAGAAGGAATCCATCCAAATTACTACCAGGCAAAGGTAGTTTGCAACTGTGGCAACGAGTTCGTAACTGGTTCTACCAAGAAGGACATCCATGTGGAGGTTTGCTCCAAGTGCCATTCATTCTACACTGGCCAGCAGAAGGCTGCTGCAGCTCGTGGACGTATTGATAAGTTCAATCGTAAGTACGGCATCAATGCTCAGTAATTATAAGAGAGAATTTAAGGGGTTGAGCTTTTGCAGCTCAGCCCCTTTGCGTTAAAATTGAAAGGTAATGCATAGATGAAATATTCAGGAATTGGCGGACAGGCAGTGATCGAAGGCATTATGATGCAGAATGGTGAAAACTATGCAGTAGCCGTCCGTAAACCCGATGGAGAGATCGAGGTTAAAAAAGATACTTACAGAAGCGTAACAAAAAAGTATCCATTTTTAGGTATTCCCTTTATCAGAGGCGTGTTTAAATTTGCAGATTCCATGATCGTAGGCATGAGGGCACTTACCTGGTCCTGCAGCTTCTTTGAAGATGACGAAGATGCAAAAGAAAGCCGCTTTGAACAGTGGCTGGATAAGGTATTTGGCGAGAAATTAGAAAGCATCCTTATGACCGTTGTTATGATCTTTTCCTTTATCATGGCGATCGGTATATTCATGCTGCTGCCTATGTTTATTTCCAATATATGTAAAAAAGTGATCCCGTCCCATACTGTGATGGCCATCTTAGAAGGATTTATCCGTATTGCTATTTTCGTTATTTATATAAAAATGGTATCCCGCATGGAAGATATTAAACGGACCTTTATGTACCATGGTTCCGAACATAAATGCATTAACTGCATTGAACATGGTCTGGAACTGAATGTAGCCAATGTGCGGGCCAGCTCCAAGGAGCACAAGCGCTGCGGCACCAGTTTTATTATGATCGTTATGGTCATCAGCATCCTGTTTTTCGTGGTGATCCGTACTGATACCATTTGGCTGCGCATCGTAAGCCGTATCGTGCTGATCCCGGTGATCGCAGGTGTTTCCTATGAATTTTTAAGTTTTGCAGGAAAGCATGATTCCAAACTGGTAGATATTTTAAGCCGCCCTGGCATGTGGATGCAGGGACTGACCACCAAAGAGCCGGATGATACCATGATCGAGGTAGCCATCGCTGCTGTAGAAGCAGTATTTGACTGGCGTGCCTATTTGGATGAAAATTTCCCAGGCTGGGAGAAGAAAGAGGAACAGGCATGAAAATGACCCTTGGGACTCTTTTAGAAGAAGGAAAAGAAAAGCTGGAAAAAGCAGGTGTTCCTGACCCGCTTTTAGATGCACGTTTTCTTTTATTGGATGTATTTGACATGAATTTTGCCTCCTTTCTTGTAAAACGGGACCGTCCCCTTACGGGAGCGGAAAATGGAATAAATGGAACAGATGCAGATCCGGATACACTGAAAAAAATAGAAAAATACCGGGAACTGATAAGCAAACGGGAAATGCGTATCCCTCTTCAGCAGCTTACAGGTGTCCAGGAATTTATGGGACTGGAATTTTATGTAAATGAACACGTTCTGATCCCAAGGCAGGATACAGAAACTCTGGTAGAACTGGTATTAAGCGAACACAAAGAGAAAAATATTTCCCTTTTAGATGTATGCACCGGTTCCGGCTGCATTGCTATCAGTCTGGCAAAGCTTGGGGGCTATACAGACGTAACAGCTCTTGATCTGTCAGAAGAAGCGTTAAAGGTGGCAAGATTCAATGGGGAAAAACTTCTGGATCAGCCAGTGAAATTTATAAAAAGTGATATGTTTTCTGCTTTGAATCCAGAAAAGCAGTATAATGTGATCGTATCCAATCCCCCCTATATCCCCAGTCAGGTGATCGAGGGACTGGAGCCGGAGGTAAAAGATCATGAGCCACGGATGGCCTTAGACGGTGAGCCGGACGGACTGAAATTTTACCGCATTTTAGCAGAAGAAGGAAAAAAATACCTGAAAAACGGCGGAAGCATCTATATGGAGATCGGCTGGGATCAGGCAAAGGATGTAACAGAAATATTTGAAGCAATGGGATTTAGTGGGCGTAGGACTGTCCGGGATATGGCTGGAAACGACCGGGTGGTATGTGCCAGGAAGGAGAAGTGAAGATTATGTTTGATAAACTGGATGATATGTTGATCCATTATGAAGAACTGATGCGTATGCTTGGGGACCCGGATGTGACCCAGGATACCAAACGTTTTACCAAGCTGATGAAGGAGCAGGCTGAACTGGCACCGATCGTAGAAGCTTATAAGCAGTATAAGCAGGCAAAGCAGGACGTAGAGGACAGTCTGGCAATGTTAGAGGAAGAAAATGACGAGGAAATGCGTGAAATGGCAAAGGAGGAATTATCCGATGCAAAGAAGCGCATTGAGGAGCTGGAGCATGAATTAAAGATCCTTCTTCTTCCAAAAGACCCGAACGATGACAAGAACATTATCCTGGAGATCCGTGCAGGCGCAGGCGGCGATGAGGCAGCTCTTTTCGCAGCTGAGCTTTACCGTATGTATTCCAACTACGCAGACAGCCAGCACTGGAAAGTAGAGATCATCAGTATCAATGAAAATGGTATTGGCGGCTTTAAGGAAGTTGTGGCTATGGTCACAGGAAAAGGCGCTTATTCTAAGTTAAAATACGAGAGTGGTGTACATCGTGTACAGCGTGTGCCTGAGACAGAGTCCGGCGGCCGTATCCATACCTCTACAGCAACGGTAGCAGTTATGCCGGAAGCAGAAGAAGTAGATGTTCAGATCGACATGAATGACTGCCGTATTGACGTAATGCGTGCGTCTGGTAACGGTGGACAGTGTGTCAACACCACTGACTCCGCAGTACGTCTGACCCATATACCGACTGGTATCGTTATCTACAGCCAGACAGAGAAGTCACAGCTGCAGAACAAGGAAAAAGCATTCCGACTGTTACGTTCCAAACTGTACGACTTAGAGCTGGAAAAACGCCAGAACTCCGAGGCAGAAGAACGCCGCAGCCAGATCGGTACCGGAGACCGTTCCGAGAAGATCCGTACCTACAACTTCCCACAGGGCCGTGTGACCGACCATAGAATTAAGCTGACCTTATATAAGATCGATTCTATTATGAACGGTGATATCCAGGAACTGTTAGACAACCTGATCGCTGCAGATCAGGCTGCAAAACTGGCTAAGATGAATGAGAACTAAGATTTAATCAGTCAGGTATATTAAAATCAGATACTTAGATACAGTATAAAGAAAGCTATTGCAAAGTGATGATGTGAAGTCAATTTGCAATAGCTTTTTTGTTTACGGCATTTTACTGAAACGACTCCCTCACAATGATCTTCGTTTCCAGTTCCACATGTACCGGCTCTGGATCTGCAGCATAGGATTTATCTGTCAAAGCGCGGATCACATAGTCCATACAGCCTTCTGCCATCTGTGTCAGCGGAACTTCGGATACAGTTAATGGAGGGATAGAGCATTTACTGGTGGATGAGTGGTGGAGCCCGATGCTTATGACGGACAGGTCTTTTGGGATACGGACGCCGGCCTGGTAGAAAGCGTAGAGTGCTCCTAAGGCAATGGAGTCGGAGTCGCAGAAGACTACATCCGGACGTTCACTTAACTTGAGAAATTCTGCAGCAGCCTGGATACCGCCGTCTGTAGAATTATCTGTGTAAAATAAGGCATGATTTGGCATGTCCACCCCTTTGGCACGGCAGCCATTGATAAAACCGGTAACACGGTCATCCACAGCCAGGTAAGGAGACTGGGAACGGAAAACAGACACGCTTTTAAAGCCCCGGTCTGCGATCATATCAGCAAGAGAGGCACCCATTTTCTGGTTGTTGATGGAAACATAGCTGTACTGATCAGAACGTCTGTTTAAAAGGACCACGGGGATAGGCGGCATAATACTGTCTAAGTACTGCATGTCCATTACGGCAGTATTTGCGATGATAGCAGCATCGTAGTTGTACAGCTTCGGGTCGATCAGTCCCTTTTCTTTGTACAGTTCATTTGGCTTAAATGGGCAGATCACAATATTGCAGTTGGTCATCTGGTTTTTGGCAAGAGATGACTGGATCCCGGCCATAACTTTTCCTAAAAGGGCAGATCGTGGGTCAGCTGCCCAGTATACAGCAACTGTGTATATAAGGGGGGAAGTGCCCAACTCTTTTAGTTGCCTGGAGGCAGATGAGGGCTGGTAACTTAACTGCTTTAAAGCTTCTTCTATTTCTTTTTGTTTCTGCTGGGAGATCCTTCCTGCAGATTTTCCGTTCAAATATAAGGATACAGTAGCGGCTGAAACGCCTGCCAGCGCAGCTACATCTTTTAACGTAGGCATAAAAAACCTCTTTTCTGGTCTGTTCTTTTTATTCTGTATTTATCATATCATACGCCCCATATAAAAGCAATTAAAAAGACATAAGAAGTTAATAAATTAACTTAAGTTAACAAGTAACATTAAAATATCAACTAAATCAAAGCACAAAAACTGTGCAAAATATCCAAAAAACAAAAAAATAAGCATTTACTATTGCTATTTAATGAGAAAAGATGTATAGTTTGCTCAGAAACAAGTTAATAACTTAACTAAACATCGAATAAATTAAATTAATATATTAACTTAAAGAGAATGAAAACCAGTGAAAACACATAAAACATGTAAATGGAGGTGCAGAATGTTTTTCTGGAAAACAGCAAAAGAAACAGTTCCTGAAAGACCGATTAGGATCAGCAGTGTAGAGTGGCGTGACGGCCAGCAGTCCCTTTTAGCAACCAGGATCCGCACACAGGATATGCTCCCGATCCTGCCGAAGATGGATGAGGTTGGATATGAATGTATGGAAATGTGGGGCGGTGCAACTTTTGATGTTGCTATCCGCTATTTAGGAGATGATCCCTGGGAACGGGTAAGGGAATTTAAGAAGCTGTGTAAGAAGACACCGCTGAGAATGCTCCTCCGTGGACAGAACCTGATCGGCTACAAACAGTATCCCGATGATGTGGTAGAAAAATTCGTAGAACTGGCAGCAAAAGCCGGAATTGATAAGTTCCTGGTATTTGATGGTTTAAACGATGTGAGAAATACAGAGACAGCCATTAAGGCAGTGCTTAAAAACGGAAAAACAGCAGAAGCAAATATCTGCTACACCATAAGCCCGGTACATACGTTAGAAAAATATGTACAGATGGCAAAGGATTATGCAGCATTGGGCGTAAAAGTCATTCATGTAGAAGATATGGCCGGAATGATGAACCCCAAGCAGGTATCGGATGTGATCAGAGCGATCCGCAAAGAAGTAGGTCTTCCGGTTCATTTCCATGCACACTGTATCGGCGGTATGGCGGATATCTGTTATTGGGAAGCCATTAAAGCCGGTGCCTGTACCGTAGATTGCGATGTATCTGCTCTTTCTCTTGGCCCTGCCCATCCGCCGGTTGAAAGTATTGTTACCTGCTTAAAGGGAACAGGCTTTGATCCTCATCTGGATATGGACCTTCTGGCAGAGATCAATGATTATTTCATGAAGCTGCGTGAAAAATACAAAGAATTTGCAAGCAAGCGTACAGGTGTAGATATCAGTGTTTTAAAACATCAGATCCCAGGCGGAATGCTTTCTAACCTGGAAAGCCAGTTAAAAGGCATGAATGCAGAAAACCGCATTAATGAAGTATTTGAGGAAGTCCATAAGGTACATAAAGATTTCGGTTATCCGCCTTTAGCAACTCCGTTTGCTCAGATGGTAGGCGCCCAGGCAACTATTAACGTCCTTACGGGACAGAGATACAAGATGATCTCCAATGAGAGCAAAACTTACATCCGCGGCATGTACGGACGTCCGGCTGGTGAGATCGCACCGGAACTGAAGGCAGCTGTTTTAGGAAATGACAAAATGATCACAGAACGTCCGGGAAGCCTGATCGCTCCTGGATGGGAGAAAGCAAAAGCAGAAGCAGCAGGCTTTGCAAGAACAGAAGAAGATGTTATGACATACGCTCTGTTTCCTGAACTTGCCCCGGCATTTTTACAGAAGAAGTATCAGTAAAGGTAATGTTTTCGTACCCGCATTCCGTGGGTACAGAAAGGAACAGACAATCAAAAGGAGTACATACCATGAAACAGGAAAATAAAGAAAAGATCGCCCAGGCAGAAGAGATCCTGGAACGGTTAAAGGAGCAGAGAGGCGGAAACGTTCTTTCTATCCACAAAAAAATGGCAAATGATCCAAAACTGCTCCAGGCATTCAGCCAGCAGTTCGCGATCTGCAAACAGGATATAACACATGTTCCGGCTAAATACATGGAACTGATGTTAATGCTTATGGGATGCTGCGCAGGAAATGCTGTGACGATTAAAACACACGGCGAACTGGCAGTGAAAAAAGGTGCCACCATGGATGAGGTCGGCGAAGTTTTAAGACTGGTTTTCTTTTACTATGGTGCATCAGCAATTATACCGGCAGTAGAACTTTTTGAAGAACTTGAGCCGGAAAAGTAACACCCTTAAAACAGTGAGTACAGAAATATTACCATACAGAATGCCACGGTAGAAACGTATTTAGAAATATTGCCAAGTAGATTTAAAAACCCCATACCATAAAGGCATTCACGAATCTCAGGAGGAAAATGATGGAAGAGAAACAGAAAAAATTGATGAAAACAATGGATGGTAATGAAGCCGCTGCTTATGTGTCTTATGCATTTACAGAAGTAGCTACCATTTACCCCATTACCCCTTCTTCACCAATGGCAGAGCATGTAGATGCCTGGTCTGCAGCAGGTAAGAAAAACCTGTTTGGACAGAGAGTCAAACTGGTAGAAATGCAGTCTGAGGCTGGCGCCTGCGGCGCTATGCACGGCGCACTGGAGTCCGGCGCACTGGCAACCAGCTACACAGCATCCCAGGGCCTGCTCCTTATGATCCCGCCAATGTACCGTATTTCCGGTCAGTTACACCCAGGTGTCCTTCATGTAAGTGCCCGTTCCGTAGGAACCCACGCATTCTCCATTTTCGGAGAGCACTCTGATGTAATGGCAACCAGACAGACCGGTTTTGCAATGCTTTGCAGCAGTACCGTTCAGGAGATCATGGATCTGGCCGGCGTTGCCCACCTGGCAGCTATTAAGGGCCGCGTTCCTTTCCTTCATTTCTTCGATGGTTTCCGTACTTCCCACGAGATTCAGAAAGTAGAAGTAATGGATTATGCAGATTTAGACAGACTCTTAGACAGAGATGCACTGGATGCATTCCGCAAGAGATCCTTAAATCCGGAGCGTCCTGTACAGAGAAGTACCGTACAGAACCCGGACGTATACTTCCAGTATCGTGAAGCAGCAAACCCATATTATGAGGCGATCCCTGAGATCGTTGAAAACTACATGGGAGAGATCAACAAGATCACAGGAAGAGATTATCACCTGTTTAACTACTACGGATGTCCGGATGCAGAAGAAGTGATCATTGCAATGGGATCTGTAGATGGTGTGATCCGTGAGACCGTTGATTACTTAAATGCACATGGCAGAAAGACCGGATATTTACAGGTACATCTGTACCGTCCATTCTCCATTAAGCATTTCCTTTCTGCAATTCCTGAGACTGTAAAGCGTATTGCAGTTATGGACCGTACCAAGGAGCCAGGTTCTTTAGGCGAACCTCTGTATCTGGACGTTTGCAGTGCTATTGCAGAGTCCGGCAGAAATATCCGTGTATACGCAGGCAGATATGGTCTTTCTATTAAAGATGTTACTGCAAACCAGATTGAAGCAGTATTTAACAACCTGGAAGCAGAAGAGCCAAAAAACCACTTTACAGTAGGTATCAATGATGATGTGACCCATCATTCACTGGCTGTAGGGGCACCGATCGATGTAGTTGCAGAGGGAACCATCAGCTGCAAGTTCTGGGGACTTGGTTCAGACGGTACAGTTGGTGCCAACAAGAACTCCATTAAGATCATCGGTGACCACACTGATATGTATGTTCAGGCATATTTTGAGTATGATACCAAGAAATCCGGCGGTGTTACCCGTTCCCATCTTCGTTTCGGACATAAGCCGATCCGTGGAAGCTATCTGGTATCCCATGCAGACTTTGTTGCCTGCCACAATCAGTCTTATATCCAGAAATATGACATTGTCCAGGAATGTAAACCAGGCGGTACTTTCTTATTAAACTGCATCTGGAATGAAGATGAACTGGACAAGCATCTGCCAGCATCTGTAAAGCGCTACATTGCAGAAAACCATATTAAATTTTACATCATCAATGCAGTAAAGATCGGTAAGGAGATCGGACTTGGAAACCGTACCAACGCAGTTTTACAGTCAGCTTTCTTCAAACTGGCAAATGTGATCCCATTTGATGATGCAGTAGAGTACATGAAGAAAGCCATCCTTAAGTCCTACGGAAAGAAGGGCGAAAAGGTTGTAAATATGAACTATCAGGCAGTTGACTGCGGATACCAGAGACTGGTAGAAGTAAAGGTTCCGGAAGAATGGGCTTCTTTAGAGCCGGAGACAGCAAAGGTAGATGAAAATCTTCCAGAATTTGTAAAAAATCTTATGCTGCCGATTAACTCCTTAAAGGGTGACAGCCTTCCAGTCAGTGCATTTACAGGCAGAGAAGATGGTACCGTACCTCTTGGTACTTCTAAATATGAAAAGAGAGGAACAGCAGTAGATGTTCCTGAATGGGATCCGGACAAGTGCCTCCAGTGTAACCAGTGTTCTTATGTGTGCCCGCATGCAGCAGTACGTCCATTTCTGGTAAGTGCAGCAGAAGCAGAAAATGCACCAGAAGGATTTAAGACAAAGAAGGCAACTGGAAAAGGCTTAGAGGAATACACCTACAGGATCCAGGTTTCTCCATTAGACTGCTTAGGCTGCGGTGCCTGCGTTCAGGTATGCCCGGCTAAGGAAAAGGCTCTTACCATGAAGCCATTAGACTCCCAGGCAGCAGAGATCGAAAACTGGAATTATGCAGTAAAACTTTCCAAGAAGAAAAATCCACTGGCTAAGAATACCGTTAAGGGAAGTCAGTTTGAGACTCCATTATTAGAGTTCTCCGGCGCATGTGCAGGCTGCGGTGAAACACCTTACGCAAAGCTGATGACCCAGATGTTTGGTGACCGTATGGTGATCGCAAATGCAACCGGCTGTACACAGGCATGGGGCGCAGCACTTCCTTGTGTACCTTATACAACCAATGAAAAGGGCTTTGGACCGGCATTCTCCAACTCCTTATTTGAGAACAACGCAGAATTTTCCCTTGGTATGTGCCTTGCAGTGACACAGCAGAGAGAAAGAGTTGCAGGTGTTGTAAAAGAGCTGAAGGAAAATAGCGTAGATGCATCTTTAAGTGCAGCAATTGATGCATGGTTTGATGCTTATAATGATGGCGACAAGACCATGGAAGTAAGCGAAAACCTGGTTAAGGCATTAGAAGCAGCAGAACTTACAGGAGAGCAGGCTGACCGCAAGGCAGATATCTTAAACAACAAGGAGCATCTGTCCAAGAAATCCATGTGGATGTACGGCGGCGACGGCTGGGCTTATGATATCGGCTTTGGCGGTTTGGACCATGTATTAGCAAGCGGAACTGACGTAAACATCCTGGTTGTAGATACCGAAGTTTACTCCAATACAGGCGGTCAGGCTTCCAAGGCAACACAGATCGGTGCAGTTGCACAGTTTGCAGCTTCCGGTAAGAAGACAAAGAAGAAAGATTTAGGCCTGATGGCAATGCAGTATGGTTACTGCTATGTAGCCCAGGTAGCTATGGGTGCAAATCCTGCACAGCTGGCAAAGGTATTAAAAGAAGCAGAAGAATTCAAGGGTCCGTCCCTGATCATCGCCTATGCTCCATGTATCAACCACGGTCTTGTAAAGGGCATGGGATGCGCACAGCAGGAAGCAAAAGAAGCAGTAGCAGCAGGTTACTGGAACCTGTACCACTATAATCCAGACCTTAAGAAAGAAGGAAAAAATCCATTTGTTCTGGACTCCAAGGAGCCAACTCTGAACTTAAGAGACTTCCTTATGGGTGAAGTAAGATTTTCCGCATTAACAAGAACCTTCCCGGAGGAAGCGGAAAAACTTCTTGCAGAAGCAGAACTGGATGCAAAGGAGAAGTACCAGGAGTATAAAAAACTGGCAGAGGGGTAATAAAAATGGGAAATGTGAAGATGCAGAAAGTGGATCTGTGTGTGATCCAGGATAATGAACTTGCACAGGTATTTTTAAAAACAGAAAAGAAACCCGCAGTAGCAACCGTAGTTGTAGTTGATCAGACCGTACCTCCCAATTCACCGGAGGTATCCGGTCTACATAAAGCCTTAAGAGAAAAGGCAGAAAAGGAAAACATTCCATTTTACTATGGAAAAGGAATGTGCGGAAAGCTTCTTGCAGATGGTCTTTTAAAACCAGGTCAGAGAGCTGTCACCTGTGATAAGGCAGCGGGAGCAGCCGGCGCCATCGGCGCTCAGGTCACCTGCGCAGATCCGACACAGTTAAAGCAGGTATTAGAGACCGGCGAACTGCTGTTAGAAGAACCTGAAAACGGTGCTTTAAAAGAAACAGTAAAATTAACTGGAAAACTGCCAGAGGGACTTTCTGCAAAAGATCTGGCTTTAAGCTTGGTAAAAGAACTGGGAGCAGAAAATTTAGCAGGAAAGCTTTTAAGCCTGACAGGAGATACCTTAGAGGATATGGAACTGTCTGAAAAAATGGTTCTCTGCGGAGTTCTTGAAAAAGCCGGAGCAACTGCTGTTACAGTGGAAAAAGAGGCAGAGGAAAAGACAGATGTTGTATTTGATGCAGCACAGACAAAAGAACTGACTGCTTTTCCAGGAGGATATAAAGAGTTTGCAGCATTAGAGGAACTGCCGGTGACAGATGTAAAATCCGTATTTATCGGCGGAACTACCGGCGGCAATTTAAAAGATCTGGAAACCGTATCTTCTATGTTAAAGGGAAGAAAGATCGCATACGGACTGCGCCTGGTAGTAGCACCTTCTGATGCAGACACTTATATCAAGGCAGCAACTGCCGGATATATTACAGATATTTTAGAGGCTGGCGGAATTGTGATCAACCACTGCGGAAATCCGGAAGTTCAGGGACGTATTGGAAAAACGGAAGTTATGGTATCTAATGATCTGGAAAATAAGCCTGGTTATGCCGGCTTTGACACATCAAAGACCTATCTGACTTCCACAAAAGCAGCTGTAGAAGCAGCCCTTCTTGGAACCTTAGGTTATAAAGAAGAAGCACCGGCAGCAGAGGAAGAAGAGACAGAAAATCATTCTCTCACATTTGAAGGACGCTGCTGGAAGTTTGGAAATGATATTGACACAGATATTATCATCCCAACACAGCACTTAAACTATGAAACCATGGATGAGATCAAGGTTCATGCCTTTGAGCCTTTAAGACCGGAACTGGCAGCTAAACTTCGTGAAGGTGATCTGATCGTAGCAGGAAATAACTTTGGCTGTGGTTCTTCCAGAGAACAGGCTGCAGAGGTTCTGGTAGCAAATGGCGTACACTGTGTCATTGCAAAATCATTTGCACGTATTTTCTTCCGGAATGCTATTAATAACGGTATCCTACTTCTGGAATGCCCGGATCTTCCAGATGATGTAAATGAGGGAGATACAGTAAAAGTAGAGCTGGATAAGCAGCAGATCAGTGCCAACGGAAAGACTTACAAGATCCCGGCAATTCCGGAAAATCTGTACCACATCATCATGGACGGTGGTCTGGTAAAGAGCATTATGAAAAAAGTAGAGAAAGGCCTGTTATAGGAAGGGGGTAAGAATATGGGACATACATTAGCTGAAAAGATCATTATGAAGCACATTGGCGGTAAAAGCGTAAAGCCGGGAGATCTGGTAGTTGTAGAGCCGGACTGCGTAGTGATCCATGATATTTATACCGCTTTCCTTCAGGATAAAATGAAGAAAATGGGACTTACCAAGGTGTGGAATACAGATAAGATCGTCATCATGCACGATCATCTGATGCCAGCCTGCTTAGAGGGCGACCCACGAAGCCTGGAAGCCGGTTATGAACTGGTAAAAGAGTATGGTATCCGCCATTTCCACGCTACCGGCGGTATCGTTCACCAGTTAGTTCCTGAGTTAGGCTATTCCAAGCCAGGTGACATTGTATTTGTAACAGACTCCCACACACCTACCTACGGTGCTGTAGGCTGCTTCTCTACCGGTGTTGGATACACAGAAATGGCAGCTGTATGGGGAACCGGCCAGATGTGGTTAAGAGTTCCAAGCAGCATTAAGATCCAGATCGACGGAGTACTTCCTCCTCATGTATACGCAAAGGACATTATCCTTCGGGTATTAGGAGATCTGGGAGCTGCAGGCGGTACCTATAAGTCTCTGGAATTCTGTGGAACTGCCATTGATGCATTAGGTATTGACGGCCGTATGACCATTGCAAACATGGTTGTAGAGTGCGGTGGAAAAGCAGGACTTTTCGCAGCAGACCAGAAATGCGCTGATTACTGCGGCGTAGATTATGAGGACGTTGCCTGGGTAAAGGCAGATGAAGATGCTGAGTATGAAAGAGTTCTCACTTATAAGGCAGAAGATTTAGAGCCAGTATTATCCTGTCCGCCATATGTGGATAATGTGCATCCACTGTCTGAGGTGAAAGGTGTCAGACTGGATCAGGTATTTATCGGTTCCTGTACCAATGGCCGTTTGGAAGATCTGAAGATCGCAGCAAATGTGATGAAGGGTAAAAAGATCAGCTCTCACGTAAAATGCATCGTAACACCCGCTTCCAACAGCATTATGGAAGAGGCAATGAAGGAAGGCTATATCCAGACGCTGGTAGAAGCAGGAGCGCTGGTAACACCGCCGTACTGCTCCTTCTGTGAGGGACGTACCATGGGTCTGCTTTCAGATGACGAGGTAGTTCTTGGAACCAACAACCGTAACTTCTTAGGACGCTATGGTTCTCCAAAGGCAAAAGCATATCTGTCATCACCGGAAGTAGCTGCTGCATCCGCTGTTATGGGCGTGATCACAGATCCGGCAGAACTGAGTTAAAACAGATAGGATCATAAATATAGAAAGGACTTGGAAAATGAGATCATTAAGAGAAGTAAGAGACAGCCTGTTAGCCAGAGAGAAAAAAAGGATCGCAGTGGCTGCGGCAGAGGACAGACCTGTTCTGGAAGCAGTAAAAGAGGCGGTACAGATGGGGATCGCAGAGGCAACTCTCTGCGGTGATGAGGCAAAGATCCGCCAGATCGCAGAAGAGATCGAGCTGGATGTAAACAAAGTAACCATTGTAAATGAACCGGATATCAGAAAATCAGCAGAAGCGGCTGTAAAACTGGTACATAACGGGGAAGCACAGCTTGTTATGAAAGGTCTCATCGGAACCGCGGATTTCCTGCGGGCTGTATTAAATAAAGAATGGGGACTTCGTACCGGCAAGATCTTAAGCCATGTGGCTGTATTTGACTCTGTAAAATTAGACCGTCTGATCCTTATGACAGACGCAGCTATGGTCATGTATCCAACACTGGAAGAAAAGATCGCCATGATCAACAATACCATTCCTGTATGCCAGGCACTGGAGATCGAAGATCCAAAGGCAGCAGCTGTGTGTGCAGTAGAGGTATTAAATCCTTCCATGCAGCCTACACTGGATGCAGCTTCCCTGGCCATCATGAGCCAGAGAGGCCAGTTTAAGGGCATCACTGTAGACGGACCTCTGGCACTGGACAATGCATTAAATGAAGATGCAGCCCGTCACAAAGGCATCAAGAGCCCGGTTGCAGGCCATGCAGATGTACTTTTAATGCCAAATATCGAGTGCGGAAACATTATGTGGAAGACTCTGGTATACATGGCAAGATGTGAGATTGCAGGCGTACTGATGGGAGCTGCAGCACCAGTTGTCATTACTTCCCGTTCTGATGCACCTGAAACCAAGTTAAACAGTATTGCCCTTGCTCTGCTGATCGCAGGAAACAAGGACAAGAAATAAAGAGGTACCTACATGAAAGATAAAGTATTGATCCTGAATCCAGGTTCCACATCCACCAAGATTGCAGTTTACTGCAATGATGAGATTATCCACCTGGAAAGTATCCAGCATTCCCACGAAGATCTGGCTCCCTTTGCCCATGTGCAGGACCAGAAGGAATACCGCCTGGAAAAGATATTAAATGTTCTTGATAAAGCGGGTATCAAACTGGATGAACTGATCTGTATTTCCGCAAGAGGCGGACTTCTCCACCCGATCCCAGGTGGTACCTATGAAGTAAATGACATCATGGTAGATGAAATGATGCATCCGAAAAAGGAACATGCCTGCAACCTGGGTGCTCTTATTGGAAAAGACCTGGCTGACCGTGTAAGCATTAAATCCTATATCGTAGACCCGGTAGTCGTAGATGAGCTGTGGCCATGGGCAAGAATGACAGGTCTTAAAGAAGTAAAAAGAGTCTGCCAGTTCCATGTATTAAACCAGAAAGCTATCGCCAGAAAGGTTGCCAGAGTCCTTGGAAAGACTTATGAAGAGGTAAATGTGATCGTCTGCCATATCGGCGGTGGTATTACTGTTGGCATGCACCGTTGTGGCAAGGTAGTAGATGTAAACAATGGTCTTGACGGAGACGGACCAATGTCACCGGAGCGTTCCGGAGGACTGCCAAATGCAGATGTGCTGGATCTGGCATACAATCATGGTTTAACCTATGAAGAAGCTTACCGTACCATGGTAGGAAAGGGCGGATTTGTAAGCCATTTAGGCACCAATGATGCCAGAGCTGTAGAAGCAATGATCGATAACGGCGATGAGTATGCAAAGCTGGTTTTTGAGACCATGGCATATCAGATCGCAAAAGAGGTTGGTGCTCTTGCTACCACTGTAAACGGCAGAGTGGATGCAATCGCACTGACCGGCGGTATCGTTTATTCCAAGCGTATGGCTGACTGGATCACAGACAGAGTATCCTTTATCGCACCTGTATACCGTTATCCGGGAGAAGGCGAGATCCAGGCTCTTTACGAAGGCGCTATGCGTGTGGTAAGAGGGGAAGAAGAAGCTAAGATTTACGAATAAGCAAAATACTATATGTCCCCTCTTGTTTGAGGGGACGACTGTAGAAAGAGGAAAAATATGGGTAAAAAAGTGGAATTTAAAGTCTGCGGACTTTCAGCAAAGTACTTTGTACCGTTGTTTTTAGTCATTATCATCTGTACTTACGGCGGTTTTATGCCAACTGTAAAAATCGGTGAGACTACTGGTGTTGGAATGGTAGGAACTCTGGCGTTTTTAATGAGTGTAGGCGGCCTGTTCTTCTGGCTTGGTAACAGTATTCCTGTTGTAAACAGCTATTTAGGTGGTTCCGTGCTCTTCTGTATGTTTGGACCGGCACTGTTAAATTACTTTGGTCTTCTGCCAGAGACCACTGTAAAAGGTGTTTCTATCCTTATGAAATATGGTCTGCAGGACGTATATATCGCAGCTCTCCTTTGCGGTTCCGTCCTGTATATGGACCGTAAGATCTTATTAGGTGCTATTTCCCGTTATCTGCCGGCGATCCTGGGCTCCCAGGTATTTGCACTGGGCTTCTGCTTCCTTGGCGGACTGATCACAGGTTATGGACCTTTAAATGCAGTATTTGATATTGGCGCACCAACTATGTCCGGTGGTTCCGGCGGTGCTTTAGTAACGATCCCTACTCTGTACACTGACCTTTCCGGTACAGACTGGATGAGCATGTCCGGTATGTTCTTATGCTATGTTTCTCTTTCTAACGTAGTTGCTATCCTGATGTGTGCTCTTTCCAAACCGATCCTTAAAAAAATGGGTATGGTATCTCCTGAAGATAATCAGGGCATCCTTCGTGGAGCAGGCACTATGCAGACAGAGGCATCTGAGCAGCTTCCGGCTCTCAGTGCTGATCCTACCAAAGTCTGCGGCGGTATCTTTATCTGCCTTGGCATCTATCTGTTAGGAACTATTTTAGGCAAGCTTCCTGGAACCAAAGTGATCGCAGGACTTGCATGGGCGATCATCATCGCGGTTGTGATCAAATGTACCGGCATCATGGAAGACAAGATCACAAATTATACTGTAAACGGTATGAACTTTATGTTAAAGGGACTGCTGCCGGCGATCATCGCAGGTATCGGCATCAACTCTATCAGTATTGAGACTATGATCAGCTACTTTACACCGGCTGCTCTGGTCATTATTGTTCTGGCTGTATTAGGCGCTTACATTGGCGCGATCATCTTCGGACACCTCTTTGGCCTGTGGGGCTACGAAGCTGGTATTACAGCAGGACTTTGCTGCTGCAACATTGGTGGTTCCGGTGACCTGGCAGTTCTGACTGCAGGCGACAGAATGAGCCTGTTAGCATTCTCATCCATCTCCACCCGTATCGGCGGTGCCCTGATGGTTGTATGGATCGGCTTTCTGTATCCAATGTTAATGCTGAAATAAATGACCGTGTTAAAAGTGTTATAATAAAATCAAATTAATCTTCCTAAGTTAAAGAATAAGTCAACGAAAAAGTTAAATATTAATCCTGAATAAGTGAATGATAAGTGAATAAATAATGTGACCGCCCAGGACCGGTCCGACCAGTAATGGGTCGGATACCGGTCCTGGGCGGTTTTTGCGATTATCTTGCGCTGCCAACGGCAGCACATGTAGCCAAACATGTTTGCAGAAAGGAAAATGGAAAAATATGGAAATAAATATAGCAGTAATACCGGGGGACGGGATCGGTCCGGAGATCACAGAGGCAACTGAGCAGGTCTTAAAGAGAGTGTGTGAAATATATGGTCATGTACTTAACATTACTCACGTTAAGGCCTGTTCTTCTTCTATAGAAGAAACAGGAGAACCTCTTCCAAAAGAGTCTTTAAAAAAGTGCCTTCAGGCAGATGCAGTTCTTCTGGGAAATACAGGTCTGGAAAAATATAAAAATGAGCCTTTGACCAAGCGCCCGGAATATGCCCTTCTTAAGTTACGAAAGGAGCTGGGAGTTACTACCAACCTGCGGCCGGTGCGGCTATATCCGGCATTGATGGAGCTTTCACCATTAAATAAAAATACCCTTTCCGGCGGGCTTGATTATTTATTTGTCCGTGATATAGCAGGGGGAGTATTATGCTCGGAACAGGTAAAAGGAAAGGGGGTACATGGCCCGGAAGCTTATGAATACGAATATTATAATCAGAAGATCGTGGAAGATACGGCCCGTTTTGCCTTTGAACTGGCAAAAGGAAGAAGAAATAAGGTGGTAAGTCTTGATAAGGCAAATGTACTGGGAAGCTCCAGATTGTGGCGGAAAACAGTAACAGAGATCGGAAAAGAGTACCCGGAGGTGGAACTGAGCCATGAATATATTGATTCTGCGGCCTTGAAACTGATCCGTCGTCCCTGGGAATATGATGTGATCTTTACTGCCAATCTGTTTGGGGATATTATCTCCGATGAAGGAACCGGGTTGACTGGAACTGCAGGACTTTTTGGTTCCGCAGAACTTTCCGTATCCGGAAAAGGACTATATACACCTAACCAGCTTCATTATCCAGATGAGTCATTGATCGGAAAACAGAAGGTAAGTCCCGTGGGAATGATCATGGCAGCGGCCCTGATGCTGCGGTGCAGCTTTGGACTGGAGAAAGAGGCAAAAACAGTAGAAGAGGCAGTTGAAAAAGTGCTGGAAGCTAAAATTAGTACAGAAGATATGAAATATCCGGGGGCAAAAATAGTTTTAACAGGGGAAATGGCAGATTTTTGTTGCCAATTTTTGGGAAAAGATGTATGATTTTTAAAAGAAAATAGTTAATAATTTAACCAATAATACCAAGATATAAGTTTGCATATTAACGTTACAGTTAACAAAAGTAACAATTGATAACTAAGGAAACGACTTGGTTGATGATATGCAAACGGATATAGGGGGGATGATCCCTGGGATCGTGTAAGAGAGTTTAAGAAGCTTTGTAAGAAGACTCCGCTAAGAATGCTTCTTCGTGGACAGAATCTGATCGGCTATAAGCAGTATCCAGATGATGTTGTGGAGAAGTTTGTAGAACTGGCTGCAAAAGCAGGAATTGACAAGTTCCTGGTATTTGACGGCTTAAATGATGTGAGAAATACAGAGACAGCTATTAAGGCAGTTGTTAAAAACGGCAAGGTTGCTGAGGCAAATATCTGCTATACCATCAGTCCGGTACATACATTGGAAAAATATGTGCAGATGGCAAAGGACTACGCAGCATTGGGCGTAAAAGCTATTCATATTGAAGATATGGCGGGAATGATAAATCCAAAGCAGGTTTCTGATGTGATCAGCGCAGTGCGCAAAGAAGTAGGACTTCCTGTTCATTTTCATGCACACTGCATCGGTGGCATGGCTGATATCTGTTACTGGGAGGCCATTAAGGCTGGTGCCTGCACAGTAGACTGCGATGTTTCCTCCTTATCTTTAAGCCCATCTCATCCGCCGCTTGAAAGTATTGTTACCTGCTTAAAGGGAACCGGATTTGATCCTCATCTGGATATGGATCTTCTGGCCCAGATCAATGATTATTTTAAAATGATCCGTGAGAAATATAAAGAATATGCAAGTAACAGGGGAACCGGCAGCATTCAATACGAACACAGCAGACAGCGAAACAAGTACATACATCTTTGATGCAGTTAAAACCCGGGAAGTAACAGCACTTCCAGGTGGCTGCACAGAGATCAAACCTCTCTCTGAACTGTCAGCAGTAAAGATCAAAAGTGTATTCATCGGCGGAACCACTGGCGGCACCTTAAAAGAACTGGCTCCGGCAGAGGAAGAGAAGACAGAAACACGTTCCCTTACCTTTGAGGGCCGCTGCTGGAAGTTTGGTGATGATATTGACACCGATATCATTATCCCAACACAGCACTTAAATTATGAGACAATGGACGAGATCAAAACCCATGTATTTGAGCCTTTAAGACCGGATCTGGCAGCGAAGCTTCGGGAAGGTGACCTGATCGTAGCAGGAAGCAACTTCGGCTGCGGTTCCTCCAGAGAGCAGGCGGCAGAGGTTCTGGTGGCAAATGGTATCCTGATGCTTGAATGCCAGGATCTGGCGGATCACGTAAAGGAAGGTGATATCATTCAGGTAGATCTGGACAACCAGAAGATCACTGCTGACGGCAAAACATATGCGATTCCGGCTATCCCGGAAAACCTGTACCACATCATTATGGATGGTGGTCTGGTAAAAAGCATTATGAAAAAAGTTGAAAAAGGTCTGTTATAGAAAGGAGGAAATCAAAATGGGTAAAAAAGTGGAATTTAAAGTCTGCGGACTTACAGCAAAGTACTTCGTACCACTGTTTTTAGTAGTGATCATCTGTACTTATGGCGGCTTTATGCCAACTGTAAAGATCGGTGAGACTACCGGTGTTGGAATGGTGGGAACACTGGCCTTCTTAATGAGTGTAGGCGGCCTGTTCTTCTGGTTGGGCAACAGTATCCCCATTGTAAACAGCTACTTAGGCGGCTCTGTTCTTTTCTGTATGTTCGGACCGGCATTGTTAAATTATTTCGGACTGCTTCCTGAAACAACTGTAAAGGGCGTATCTATCCTTATGAAATACGGCTTTCAGGACGTATACATTGCAGCCCTTCTTTGTGGATCTGTCCTGTATATGGACCGTAAGATCTTATTAGGTGCTATTTCACGTTATCTGCCTGCAATTTTAGGCTCTCAGGTATTTGCACTGGGATTCTGCTTTTTAGGTGGTCTTATCACAGGATATGGCCCATTAAATGCTATCTTTGATATTGGTGCGCCTACTATGTCCGGCGGCTCCGGCGGTGCTCTTGTAACTATTCCTATTCTGTATACGGATCTTTCCGGTACAGACTGGATGAGCATGTCCGGTATGTTTTTATGCTACGTTTCACTTTCTAACGTAGTAGCTGTTTTAATGTGTGCTCTTTCCAAACCAATTTTAAGGAAGCTGGGGATGGTATCTCCAGATGAAAATCCGGCTATCCTTCGCAAAGCAGGAACTATGCAGACGGAAAGCACTGAGCAGCTTCCAGCCCTCAGTGAAGATCCTGCCAAAGTCTGCGGCGGTATCTTTATCTGCCTTGGCATCTATTTATTAGGAACTATTTTAGGCAAGCTTCCCGGAACCAAAGTGATCGCTGGTCTTGCATGGGCGATCATCATTGCTGTTGTGGTCAAATGCACCGGTATTATGGATGAAAAGATCACCAACTACACAGTAAATGGCATGAACTTTATGTTAAAGGGACTGCTGCCAGCGATCATCGCAGGTATCGGCATTAACTCTATTAGTATTGAAACTATGATCAGCTATTTTACACCAGCAGCTTTAGTTATCATTGTTTTAGCAGTTCTTGGTGCATACATTGGAGCCATCATCTTTGGACAACTTTTTGGTCTGTGGGGCTATGAAGCCGGTATTACAGCAGGTCTTTGCTGCTGCAACATCGGTGGTTCCGGTGATCTTGCAGTGCTGACAGCAGGTGACAGAATGAGCCTGTTAGCATTCTCCTCTATTTCCACCCGTATCGGCGGTGCGCTGATGGTAGTATGGATCGGTTTCTTATATCCCCTTTTAATGTTAAAATAATCGAATAGTCATTTTCATGTAAACTCAAGCAACAGGTATTGTCTGGAGAACCTTAACAGATAGTACTTGTTGCTTATTTTTTATCAAAAAACAGTTGACAAGAAAGTTAGTTGGTGCTAATCTTATAAACGGTTAGATAAATTAGTCTAAACTAACTATAACACAGATCCAAAATGTATAAAATAAAAAAGATGAAACAGACTATGTAGGAAATATGGATAAAAGGCATCAAAACAGGATATCCGTGATGCTTAAAAGAAGGAGGAGACTTATGTCAGATCAGAAAGCGCAGATCATAGGAGAACTTCAGAGAAAAGGAAAAAGGATCACAGGACAGAGAAAAATCCTTCTGGATGTTATATTAGAAGGAAAATGGTCCAGCTGTAAGGAAATCTACTACATGGCCTCCAAAAAGGATCCAACTATCGGCTTGGCGACTGTTTACAGAATGGTAGGCGTATTAGAGGAAATGGGATTTTTAAGCAGAGGATACAGATATTCTTATCCAGTTGAAGATAAGATCAGCTAAAGCCGGGATAGTTTACTTACAGAAACTGCCTCATGGCAGGTTCTTCTGTATGCATAGCAAAAACAGGCTGCATGTCATATAAAAATGTTCAGCCTGTTTTTGCTTTATCCACACAGAAAACGCGCCAGAAGGCGCGTTCTGTGATCTATACAAATACTCCCCTAAAAATCAAATTTACAGTTTCTGGCAAAACTCGATCCGCTCTTTGTTTGGTCCCTGGATGATAAAGAAGTACACACCTCTTTCCCAGAAATCAAGAGCTTCAATGCCATTGCTCAACACCAGATGCTTCTGGTTTAAAGCAGCTTCGTAGGCTTTTTCAATATCCAGGCAGTTTAAGGCAATGTGGTTAATGGCTCCGTCACAGAGAGCCACAGGATCCTCATAAGTTTCGATCACCAGATTTCCTAACTGCAAAAAAGCTACATGCTGGTTCTTTTCCGGGACACAAGCCCTTAAGATGACCTGGAATCCCAGATCCTCGTAAAAATGGATCGTATTTTCTAAATGATCTGTTGGGATTCCAACATGCTGGATCCCGTCACAATAAGCACCAGGAGTCATATGATATCATCCTTTCTTGTGAAGCTTGATCTGCCTGATCAAAGCTGTTTCAAAGCATTTTTAACATCGGTTTTTAAAGCTTCAGCCCATTTTGACCAGGTAAGAGCTTCTTTTTGTACCCGTACAGACCGGTTGCTAAAAGAACTTTTCAGGATGCAGTCAGCTAAAAGAGCAGAGGAAGCTTTATAGTCATCTTTCTCAGAATACTCTAAAGAAAGGACCATATTGTGATCTTTGGATGTTTGAACCAGCATTTTCAGATCCTTATCCGTGCCATTCAATGTGCGAAGATCAGTGGTTCCAAATGCATTATCCAGCTGCTTATCCAGTTCTGGGTCAAAAGTCTCGTCTGTAAGAGAACCGCAGCTGTAAGATGCTGCCATATGGTACTGTCCAGGAACAGAAAGAGCTGCGTTTAAGGCTGTATAGCCTCCTTCCTTTACACCGGCGATCATCTGGAAGCCCAGGTCAGCCGGGAAATAGTCAGCAACCATTTCCGGAAGCTCTTTTGTAAGCATCTGGAAATAAGCAAATCCATGGATCATATCAAGCCCGTAGCTTAATTTCAGATCCGGCATCACAATGATAATGCCCAGTTCATCTGCCAGATCCTCTACAGCTGTATGGCGCTGCCATGCTGTGTGGTCGCAGCCTGCAGGGGGAAGCAGCCATAAAACAGGATAAGAGCTTTTTTCATTGTTTTCCACAGGAACAATAGCTGTCAGGGAATTGCATTCCGTAAGGGCAGCTGAATAAAAGTGGTCCAGTATGAGAGCCATGTTAGTTTCCTCCTTTCAACGCAAGAGTGTCAAGGAAATGTTGGATCCATTCATCCCAGAAGACCCACTCATGGACACCGGGACCTTCGTGGTATTCATACTCATATGGATTACCGGGAAGGTTTTCAAAGGTTTTTTTGATCTCCATGGCAACAGGATATCGGACATCTTCTGTACCCATAGCGTGGTATATTTTTGGCAGTACAGTATGCTCTTTTGCAGTATCCTGGATCAGCTTTAAAATGTCGTATTCTGTTCCTGCAAGGGAATCAGAATCAGAGGTGCCGTAAATGTCCTCATTGCATTTTTTAAACATATAGTCACTGACAACTGTATTTCTCCAAAGGTGCTCCAGTGGAGCAACTCCTCCAGTGGAAAGCATACAGATCCAGCCATATTTGTCCGGATTGTGCAGACCTACCCACATAGCGCCGCCGCCGCCCATGGACAATCCGGCAATGTAGTTATCTTCCCGTTTCCGACTCATTTTCGGGAATAATTTTGCACAAAATTCAGGCAGTTCCTTTGAAATATAGTCATAATAGCGGGGACCATGCTTCATATTGATATAACGGCTGTAGCTTACCTCCGGCATAATGACCATCAGACCTAAAGGAGCTGCGTAGCGTTCGATAGAAGTACGGCGCATCCAGATGGTATAATCATCACTGCGTCCGTGCAACAGCCACAGAACTGGAAAGCTGTCTGCCTGCTCGCTTCCGGCAAGACCGATGCCCTGCATTTTCTGGGGCATGATCACGCCGATCTTAGTGTCCATATTCAGGACCTTTGAGTGGAAATTCACATGTAATAAAGCCAATGTATATACCTCCTAACCTTTGACAGCACCTTCCATCATGCCGGAGACGATCTGTTTCTGGAACAGGCAGTAAACGATAAAGATCGGCAGGATAGAAAGAAGCATAACTGCAAATACAATAGTGAAATTGGTAGAGTTTTCTGTACGGAATGAGTACTGGTACAAAGTCAGTGTACGGTTTAAGTTAGACTGGTTTAATACAAGGGATGGCATAAAGTAGTCATTCCAGATCCACAGGGAGTTTTTGATAACAACTGTGGATATGATAGGTTTCATAATAGGACGCACGATCTTATAAAACACCTGGTTTGTAGTAGCGCCGTCAATATAGGCAGCTTCTTCCAGATCAGTAGGCATGGAAGCCAGATAGCCTACTAAAAGGAAGATACCTTCGCAGGTGGAGTTTGCAATGTAGAAAAGGATGGCGCCAGTCCTGTTAAGAAGACCGATATTGCTCATTAACTTTACCATGGGAAGCATTTTTACCTGGAAAGGGATAAAAATACCGGCTACCATGAAAAAGTAGAGAAAGCTGTAAAAACGGGATGTAAATCTTCTGCGGGAAATGGCGTAAGCACACATGGGAAGGAAAAATACCATGGCAACAATGGCTACACCAGTGATAATCGCAGAGTTTTTCAGTGCGATGAAATAATCCGGTCGCTGGAGTACGTAGGCAAAATTGTCAAAAACAATATGCCTTGGAAGGCCGAAGAAATTGCTGAAGATGTCGCTCATATCCTTTAAAGAAGAAACTACAGTAAGATAAAATGGGAAAAATACAAGGAGAGCGCCCAGAGTCAGCACTGTATAGATCAGAGCATGTAAGATGTTTCTTTTTTTCATGGGATACCTCCTGTTTTAATCGTAGATCTTCTTTTTGTCAGTAAATCGGATCTGGGTAATGGAAATAACTGCAATGATAACGGCAACGATCATAGCCTGGGAAATGGCATATCCAAACTTCATGTCTTCAAAGCCGATACGGTAAATGGAAAGAGTGATACTTTCTGTTGCGCCTGCTGGTCCGCCAGAGGTCATTGCCATAATGTAATCGTAGATCATAAGTCCTTCTTTCAGGACAAGGACAAAAATAATACTTAAAATAGGCAGAATGTAGCGAAGGGTGATGTAGAAAAAACGCTGACGGCCATTTGCACCATCTACAATGGCTGCTTCGATAATCTCACCTGGAATGGTCTGCAAAGCGGAAATGACTAAAACTGTTGGAATTGCAACGCTTTTCCATATATTTGTGATCAGGATACCGTAAATAGCAGTGCTTCTGCCAGATAAAATATTTTTTTGTAATGCTTCAATCCCAAGGGAAGTTCCGAGACTGGGGATTCCCTGAAAGAAAATATAGTTGAAGATCAGTCCAATGGTCAGCATACTGACACAGGCCGGAAAAAAATAGATAGCTCTGAAGCAGTTCTGACCACGGATCTTTGTGTTCATTAACAGTGCAAGTACAACAGACAGCAGCATTACGCAGATGATCAGCATTGCGGCATATCGTATATTAAATAGTACGGCTTTCCGAAAACGATTGTCGGATAAAATTTTAATATAGTTTTTAAGGCCTACAAATTTATAGTTCTTACCGATACCGTTCCAGTTGGTAAAGCTATAATACAGCCCAAGGACAATTGGAACAATAGAGAGAAAGGAATACATGATCAGATTCGGTAGTACATATAAAAAGTGTGTGATATTGCGATCACGGTTTTTCGTTGATTTCATGATGCTGCCTCCATTTTTTTAGGAATGTATTACTGGGATCACAGAAAGATCCCAGTAATACATAAGAATTGAAAAATTAGGATTCAGATTCAGCAGGAGTATAGTATTCTTCTACTAAAGACTGGAATTCGTCTAAGAAGGTATCTACATCCTTATCTAAGATCAGGGCCTGTACAGATACAACCAGGCTGTTTCTTAAATCCTGTGTCCAAATACTTGCTAAAGAAGGAGCAAATCTGCCTTCGTCAATGTAGTCGTTGATCTCTTTAAGCTGTGGAACGTTGTATTCGACACCCTGGATCAGAGTTGGGTTTTTGTCACCGTCACTGAATTCCTGTGCAATATCTTCACGTACAAGAAAATCAAGGAAGCGGATGCATGCATCCTGCTGTTCTGGTGTGCAGTCAGCAGAAATAGAATAAGCAGTATCAACAGTACCACAGGTCCAGAAATCATCAGTTGTAATAGCAGGAATAGCGGTACAGTTGAAATTCAAATCCGGATTCATGGTCTCGAAAGTAGTTACTGCCCAGGAACCATCAATGTACATAGCAGATTTTCCGCTGGTAAATTCTTCATAAGCAGGTTCGTCATCATATCCAAGAGAATCAGGATTTCCGTATTCACGCAGCTTCAATATGGTTTCTGCATATTTGCGGATGTTAGGATCATCTTTAATGTTGTAGCTGCCATTGATCTGTTCATCACACTTGCTATAGAAGTCATGGTCCACGCAGCCAATGAGCATACGGTCAAACTGCTGGTTGATGCGGACTGCTTTCTTATCCGGGAAGGAGAATGGCTGGATACCGGCTTCAACTAACTTGTCGCATACACCCCACATTTCATCCATGGTCTTTGGAATGGTAAGTCCCAGTTCATTAAAAATATCTACGTTGTAGTACAGACCAAAGGAATTGGTGGTCAGTGGAAGGGAGTACTGTTTTCCATTCACTTCGCAGCGTTCCAGAACGGAAGGAGTTACACGTTTCATAAAGTCCTGATCCGTCAGATCCATGAAAAGACCTTCCCTGAACATATCTTTATAGGATGCATTCCATGGGAATACAGATACTAACTGAGGAATATTTCCTGCTGCTACACGGGAGATCAGTGTAGTTGTGGTGGATTCAGCCAGAGTAACGTTTACCTGTATATCCGGGTTTTCTTCCATGAATTTGTTTACCAGAGTGTTGTAAAGCTCTACGTTCTCTGGTTTCTGATGGAACAACTCAATGGCTACTTTGCCTCCGGAAGCAGCATCTGTGCTGGCAGCTTCGGCAGCTGTGGTCTGGTCTGCACTGGAAGCAGGAGCATCAGCGGTTTTTCCTCCTGAGCAACCGGTCAGTGCAGCTGTTAAAAGAGTGGCTCCGATCATACATGCTGTAAATCTTTTTTTCATAATGTTTCCCCTTTCATATATGTTTCTTGTACAGTCTTAACTTGTAGCCAAAGTATAGGCTTTTTCAGGAAAATTATAAATACCATATTCAAATTTTACTTGCCATTTTCAAAGATTGTTGTATATTTTTATATAAAGAGGTGCGATAGATATATGAAAAAATGGCAGAAAGTGAAAAAATATATAGCTAATTGGAAAGATGTAAAGAAAAATATGACAAAAACAGATTCAATTAAAAAATGGCTAATCCTTCTGGCAGGCCTGCAGATATTCCTTACCATGGCATTTTTATGTTATCTTGTAACTGTAAGTGCCTACCAGAATTATAATATGGCTACCCACCGGTATTTCCAGATAGGAGAGCAGCTGTTAGACCGGGTGGAGATATCTGTAAAAGAACTGGAACAGGCCACCTTTTTCCCGGCCCAGTTATATGCCCAGAATAATGACCCCTATTTGTGCAGTACGTTAAGGGAAGGCCCCATCCTTAAAAATTTTCGTTTTTATTCGTATTTTAATACTCAGGCCCAGAATCGTTTTACAACAGAATCTACCAGCTTTATTGCTCTTTATGATCTTGAAGGAAACGGCGTATACACTTCAAAAGGGGCAAATTACGGCATTAGCTTTCTGGATAAGGAAAAGGCAGAATGGTATAAAAAAATTTCTGCTTATAAAACAGGTACGCCACTTCTCATAGCTGCGCAGGAATTTAGAGGATCGGGTATGAATATGCGTGACGGCGGTTCATTATGCATTGGCAGAGGCATTCTGGATCTGAATACGATCAAGATCGTAGGCTATTGCGTGGCAGGAATAGATACTTCTTATCTGGAAAATTATTTTGAGCAGAACCGTCAGGCACCGAATCAGAGATTTGCGGTATATAAAGACGGGAAGCTTTTGTATGGAAATATAGAACAGGAAGAAAGCTATCAGGGATTTGTAAAAGAAAATCTGAAAAAAACAGAACGAAAAGAAAATTACCAGAGCAGAAAATTAAAGCACAGTGATAAAAACTCCTGTGTATACAATGTGATCGGCCACGCTAATGGCTACACTCTGGTATTACAGACTCCTTTGTCTGACATTTTTGGAAATATGGGAAGGATCCAGATGTTAAATATCATTCCCATAGGTATGATCTTAGGTGGGATCATATTTCTGATCTTTCAGATGGTAGGCCGGATCTTAAAGGCATTAAACCGTCTGATCGAAGCCTGTAATCATTTTGAACTGGGTCACATAAATAAAGTTTCAAAAGAAGGACTTCCAGAGGAATTTCAGACTCTGGTATCCTCTTTTAATAAAATGTCAAAACGTATTGATCTGCTGATCCATGAGGTATTTGTAAAGCAACAGGAAAAACAGGAAACAGAACTGCAGCTTTTAAGGACCCAGATCAATCCCCATTATCTGTATAATACTCTGGAGATCATGCACATGAAGGCTTATATGTGCCAGGATTATGAAACAGCTACCATGGCAGAACTGTTAGGGCAGAATCTCCAGTATGGCCTTCGGAATACCACAAAAGAAGTGCCTTTGGAAGAAGAAATCCATCAGTTAAATATCTACCGGGCTATTCTTGCATATCAGTACAATGAACGGATTCAGTTTAACATCTGCATTGACAGGGAGCTGTATTCCTGCCATGTTTTAAAGCTGGTATTCCAGCCTATTGTGGAAAATGCAGTGATCCATGGTATTACAGACAGTCATCAGATCCTGCATATTGATATTTTGGGATATAGAGACGAGGACCGCCTATATATCCAGGTTTCCGATGATGGATGTGGTATGAGTGAAGAACAGTTAGAGATGCTGCGCCATGATATAGACAGTCCTTCCAGCAACAGCATCGGACTTCGTAACGTATGCAGGCGGATCAGCTTAAACTATGGTCCGGAGTATAAGGTATCCATTGAAAGTGCTGAAGGAATGGGAACTATGATCATGCTTTGTTTTCCATGGAAAGATAACATGAGTGATGATATGGAAGAAGAGCCGACGAAGAAGGAGGAACAGGATGTACCGGATCCTATTAGTAGATGATGACCAGAATATTGTAGATGGTCTTGGGAGTATTATAAAGCAAAATTTTGAAAATATCTTTGTTATATCCAGTGCCTGCGATGGAAGTGATGCTTTAAACCGTCTTACAGAAGATTACTATCATGTGATCATTTCGGATATCCGTATGCCAAAGCTGGATGGCATCAGTCTTCTGGAGCTGATCAGCAAAAACCAGATTCCCAGTGTGGTGATCATGCTCAGTGGCTATGATGATTATACCTATATCCGTAATGCCCTGAGGCTGGGGGCTTATGATTATCTGTTAAAGCCTGTGAATATACAGAATTTTGTGTCCATGCTCAGATTGCTGATCCCGCGGTTAAAAGACAGTTCCGTAAAGCTGCAGGCAGAAGAGGTAAGTTGTGTGCGTCCGGAAACACAGGGGGATTATTTTGATCTTCCGGCGAAAGAACCGTATTATACAAAAGAAGATCTGGGAAAAGAACTGGAACATCTTTCAGCCGGGCTTTTGTCCATGGACGAAGAGGGCACAAAAGATAAGATCCAGGGGATCTTCTCCCATTTATCCCAGGAAGCTATGGCAAAAGAACAGTTTAAGCAGGTATTTTCCGCATTTCTCTACACATTAATGCAGAAAAATACAACCCTGATCCCTATTATAGCAGGTTACAAGCTGTCAGATAATGATCTGGCTGCCCAGATTAAAAATCAGCCCCACATCAGTCAGTTAAAACAGAAAATGGAGCAGATCCTGCAGCTGTATATGGAACAGCTGAAAAAGCAGCAGGAAAAGAAAGAAGAATATGTGGTAAAAAAGGCACAGGAATACATGGAAAAGCACTGTTCTGAACAGCTTCTCCTTTCAGACATTGCTGCCCAGTTCCATCTCCACCCCAATTACTTCAGCAGTTTGTTTAAAAAGCAGCTGGATATGACAGTGAGAGATTACATATTGCAGCTGCGCATGACAAAGGCCAAGGAACTGATGAAAGACTCGTCCCTGAAGCTTTTAGACATTGCCCTGGCAGTAGGCTACGAAGATGCCGCCCACTTTAACCGGGCATTTAAGAATGTCACTGGGGTTTCACCGTCGATGTATCGGGATGGGATAAAGAAACAATAAGACTATAGTATAAAAAGATTTTGTAAGTACATTACATACAAAGGAGACATACAGATGAAAATAGTTGTACTTGATGGATATACAGAAAATCCGGGAGATCTTTCCTGGGATGAGATGAAAAAATACGGAGAATTGACGGTTTATGACAGGACACCGGCAGAGGAAGTGGTAAATCGTATTGGCAATGCAGAGGTCGTTTTTACTAATAAGACTCCGATCACGAAAGAAACCATGGACGCATGCCCGGATTTTAAGTTTATCAGTGTCCTTGCAACAGGCTACAATGTGATCGATGTTAATTATGCAAAAGAAAAAGGGATCGTTGTCAGCAATATTCCTACTTATGGAACGGACTGTGTAGGACAGTTTGCCATTGCTCTTCTTTTAGAGATCTGCCATCGCATCGGACATCATGATAAAGCTGTAAAAGAGGGCAGATGGGAGAATGCTCCGGACTGGTGCTTCTGGGACTATCCGCTGATCGAACTGGCAGGAAAAACACTGGGGATCATCGGTTTTGGCCGTATTGGACAGAAAACAGGAACAATAGCAAAGGCAATGGGTATGAATGTACTGGCTTATGATTCCCATCCAAATGATAAAGGACGTGATATTGCTGAGTATGTGGAACTGGATGAGATATTTGCAAAATCAGATGTGATCTCGCTTCATTGCCCATTGTTCCCGTCTACAGAAGGCATTATCAATAAAGATAATATTGCCAGGATGAAAGATGGAGTTATCATCATTAATAACTCCCGTGGACAGCTGATTGTGGAAAAAGATCTGGCAGATGCATTAAACAGTGGAAAAGTATACGCAGCAGGACTGGATGTGGTAAGTACAGAGCCTGTTAAGGGTGACAATCCTCTTCTGAAAGCTAAAAACTGCATCATTACCCCTCATATTTCCTGGGCGCCAAAGGAAGCAAGGCAGAGGATCATGGACATGTCTGTGGAAAATCTTAAACAGTTTTTAGCTGGAAATCCGGTGAATGTGGTGAACCGGTAATAAAAAAAGAAAAAATGTAAAGCAGCTTTATATATGATCAGAAAATGCTGTAAAAATGACGGCCCGTTTCCAAAACAGGAAACAGCGCCGCCATTTTTTTATATCTTAGTATGCCCGTTTAATAATATCATTCATATGCTTTTCAGCTTCAAAGCGGATCCGCTCCTCATCCAGAGTAAGGACTTCACGATTTTTCATTACGATCTTTCCGTTGATGATAGAATCGGTCACATCATGTCCGTTTGCAGCATCTACGATGGTATTTACCAGATTCTGGCTTGGAGTGATATGAGGCTGATCAATATTTAACAGGATCAGGTCAGCTTTCTTGCCTTCTTCAACGGATCCAAGGATATCACCGTGTCCAAGAGCATTTGCACCGCCCTGGGAGGCCATTTTTAAAAGTGTAGGACAGGTCATGACTACAGGATTAAAAGATGGAAGTCCCCAGTAAGCCATCATGGCATAGCGAAGAACCTTCATTTCGTCAAAAATATCCAGGTTGGAAGGTGCAGCGCCATCGCAGCCTAAGCCAAGGCTTGCACCGGCTTCCAGAATCTGGGGAGCTTTTGGAAAACCGTGGTTTGACAGGTTGGCTCTTGGGCAATGAATCATTTTCACACCACGTTCTGCCATCAGTGCAATATCGTGGTCTGACAGCATTACATTGTGGGCAGTAAGAAGATTGGGGCCAAGAATACCCATTTCTTCCAGAAATTCTGCAGGGCGCTTTTTGTAATTCTGCAGGCAGAAGCTGACTTCGTCTTTATGCTCACACAGATGGGCATGAATGCCGGTATGGAATTCTTTAGCAGATTCACCTACCATGGCGATCAGTTCCCTGGAACAGGTCATTACCTGACGGATAGCAAACCAGATATCAACACGGCCATCGCCAGCCCCCTGATATTTCTGATACAGTTTCTTTGTATTTTCGATAGCTTCATTAGCTGTCTCTTTCATTGCACCGGTAATGGCATTTCCCATATCCATGGTTGATTTTGCAATGGCAGCCCTCATGCCGGATTCAATAACTGCATCTGCAACCCGGTCCATGTGTACACCGCCGGAATCAGCAAAAGCAGTTGTTCCGCTTTTGATCATTTCCAGACATGCCAGAAGGCCGCTGATATAAGAATCTTCTGGCTGGAGATTGCTTTCAAAAGGAACCAGGAAACGGGTCCATACCATAGGATATTCATCGGCAACACGTCCTCTTAAAAGCTGCTGGCAGGTATGTGTATGGCCATCTACCATGCCGGGCATGACAAGTTTTCCTTTGCCGTCAATTATTTCACTGGCAGAGCTGTCAGCCATCAATTCATCTGTAGGACCGATCTTTTTGATCCAGCTGTCTTTAATTCCTACAGAACAGGTAGATGAAACCGTCATATCAGGGTTTAAAACCTGACAGTTCTTAATTAAAATATCATATTTTTCCATATAAATTTACCTCGCTCATGTTAAATGGCACCTGTAAGTTTTAAGATAACATCTGCTACTAAGGCAGAGAAAATAAATGTTCCGGTGATTACAAATAAGGTGATGATCACCAGTTTCCATCCCATTTTAGCAAAATCCTTCAGGTCTTTTCCAAGTGAGATTCCGGCAAATGCGCCTAATGCAGTGGCAGGAGCCATAAATGCGACCTGGGATGTAACACCGATCACAAAGTCCTTTACCGGTGAAATAGGGCATGCAAGAAGCAGTCCGGTAAGAGATACATACATCATAGACGGAAGCTTTATAAACTGGCTCATAAATTTACTTACTGTAAGTCCAAAAAGAGCAATGGCGCATAATACCAGGATCCCGGCAATGGAATCACCTACCGGCATTTTGTAGCCCAGTATATTTGTGAGTACCATGATAACAGAAACCATGAGGAGCAGTCCAAGCTGCTGTAAAAAGTATTTTCTGACCATTATTTAGCCTCCTTACTGTTTTTGTGACCGATTTTAGGTTCCAGTATTGCATACAGTTTTTTAGTAAGAGGAAGACCTACGAATGTTCCCATATAAATTCCGGTGATACCAGTAAGCATATCGCTGGCGCCGCCCATGATCATAATATTTTCAGCCTGCTGCGGGTAGATCTCACCTAATGTTCCGGCAGCGGCAGTCATCATTGATCCGCTTCCTACACCACAGGCCATGCCAAGGGCAATAGGATCAAAAATATTCCAGGAAGCTACGATACTAGCCAGGACACTGATAAAAACGGTGCCAATAACAGAACCCACAATATATACAGCAAAGGTTCCGCGGGTTTCCGGGGCATCCGGTCCAAAGATATCAGTGGTTAATCCGAGGTTGGAGTCGCGGTTGATGGAATAGCAGGCACCGATAGCTTCTTTTTTCAGGCCAAGCAGCAGGGCAAGTGGAAGTGAAAGAAGGATAGTTCCCAGATTACCAAATTCCTGCAGCAGAAGCGCAGGTCCTACAGCAACCAGTTTTGCAAGATTTCCGCCTGCTGAGATTCCCATTTTTGCCATAAAAGGTGCAAGGGCTACTAAAACAAGGCTTCCTCCAAGCTTTGATTCTTCTGTTTTGAAAAGCTTAAAGGCATCCGGTCCTAAAAGTCCTCCAAAGATCGTGGCAAATACCATTGGAAATAAGGTAAGTGTACCAATTCCAATATTGAACTTAAGTGTACCGATCAGATCGCAGACCGCAGCAATGATCAGGGCTGCAACATAAACCTTCCAGTACTTGTTAATAACAGCTTTTAACTTTTCCATACAAGATACCCCTTTCTTCTGTCTGTGCAGAAATTATTTTTGTGATTTAAACATAACACAGGAAGTGTTTTCTGCGAATACGTCAAAAAGCGATGGATTTCCATCGCTTTTTACGAAAACCGTCTTTAAAATCACAGAACAACTGATTCGACCTGCATTAAAAGATCCACAAAACGGCTGGCTGTATCAGAAAGAGTATATTTTTGGCGTACGATCCAACCTATTTCAAGACGCAGCCCGTTTTTAATAGGAATGGAAACGATATCGCTGTAGTTATCATCAAATGGCCGGTAGCCGCTTCCTACAGCAAATCCCTGACAGTAACGCATAACAGAATAAGAAGCAGCCCGGTCAGAAACCTGGATCACCCTGTTTAACTGATGATAAGGAACGATCAGGTCAGTATAAGCGGGATTCGTATCTGAAGACCGGTCATAGGTGATAAAAGGATACTGGATCAGATCTTCCATGTCGATTTCACGGCTGCCAGCAAGAGGGTGGTTTCGGCATATGTATACATGGGAAGTCTGATAGGTAATGTGATTGAAAATGATGCTTCTGTTCCTTAACTCCTGCATCATCTGGCCCTTGCTGTATTCTGTAACAAAAACGATGCCAAGATCATCCAGACCGCGTTCTACCCGGTCCATAACTTCAGATGTGCGGCATTCGTGAAAACCGCAGTGATAAGGTCCGGCACCTGTATTCAGGCTTTTGATGATCGATACAAAAGAATTCATACCGCAGATATGATGCTGGGAGGAAACAGATAAACCTAAAGGACGGTCTTTGGAACCATTGAATTTTTCGTCCAGGTAGTCCAGACGGTTTAATATTCCTTTAAATTCGATAAGAAGCTCTTCTCCGCTTCTGGTAAGGCGGACACCTTTGCTGTCTCTTACAAAAGCAGTGATCCCATAGGTATTTTCCACTTCTTTTATAGCGCCGGAAATGCTGGACTGGGCAGTAAAAGACCGTTTAGCGGCTTCACTGATCGAACCAGATTCAGCAGCACCAATAAAATATCGCATTTGCTGTAATGTCATAGAAGCTCTCCTTTGTGGCTGACGGCAGTTTATTTATGAAGATAGACAACATCTTTATGAATTATACAGCAAAAATTAAAAAAATGCACCTTATTGAGAAAAATTATCAGCATGTAAAGAGCCTGTATTATTGACAACTAACTTAAATTAGCGTATTCTAACTAAGATGATCAGGGTAGCAATGACTAACCTGAAATAGGAACAACTAACTTGAAAAAAGGAGTGAAGAAGATGCCTTTAACAATGGCTTCGATCGGAGAAGCAAATACCATCCGCAAAGTAGGCGGAAATGAAGAAACAAAGCGTTTTCTTGAAAACCTGGGATTTGTTGCCGGAGCAGAGATCACAGTTGTATCTGCCATCGGTGGAAATGTTATTGTCAATATTAAGGATTCAAGAGTTGCAATAAATCAGGATATGGCAAGACATATCATGGTTTAAATGGACATGTTGCCTAAGGGTGATATAGCCATAAATAAACATGACAAAGAGAAGAAAGGAGACATAGCAATGACTTTAGGTGATGCAGCAGTTGGAAGCACTGTAGTAGTGACTAAGATCACAGGTGATGGCGCTTACAAACGTCGTATTATGGACATGGGGATCACAAAAGGAAGTGAGCTTTATATCAGAAAAGTTGCTCCTTTAGGAGATCCTGTTGAAATTACAGTAAGAGGTTATGAGCTTTCTGTAAGAAAGAACGATGCTCAGTGTGTAGAAGTAAAGTAATCATACATAACACACCGTGAGAATTAAAAAGAGTCCTTTGCAATGGACTCATGGAGGTAAAAAAGGAAATGGCAATTAAGATCGCGCTTGCCGGAAACCCAAACTGCGGTAAAACAACTATGTTTAACGCATTAACAGGTGCCAACCAGTATGTTGGTAACTGGCCTGGTGTTACGGTAGAGAAAAAAGAGGGAAAATTAAAGAGCAAGAGCCAGAGTGAAGAAGTTATCGTAACTGACCTTCCTGGTATCTATTCACTTTCTCCATACACCCTGGAGGAAGTTGTCAGCCGTGATTATCTGTTAAAGGATGATCCAGACGTTATCGTTAACCTGGTTGACGCAACAAACATTGAGCGTAACTTATATCTGACCACTCAGATGATCGAAACCGGTATTCCGGTTGTTATCGCATTAAACATGGCAGACCTGCTTGCTAAGAGAGGTATCAAGATCGATATCGAGCGTCTTTCCATGCTCCTTGACTGTCCGATCGTTGAAACATCTGCATTGAAGCAGACCGGTCTTGATAAGCTGATCGACGAAGCGGTTAAGGTTGCTAAGAAGAAAGAAGTTGATCTTCCTAAGGAGATCTTCTCCAAGGAATTAGAGGCAGCAGTAGCTGAGGTTGAAAGCGTACTGCCGGCAGACATCACTGAGAACAAGAAGAGATGGTATGCAGTTAAGTTCCTTGAAAACGACAGCAAGGTAGTTGAGAGTACTCCACTTTCCGCTTCCGGCAAGTCTGTTGTTGAGAACGCAAGAAAAGCAATTGAAGAAGCTCATGATGACGATATGGAAAGTATCGTAACTGACGAGCGTTACAAGTTCATCCAGAAGGTAGTTGGAACTGCTGTTAAGAAGAGCGGCGAGAAGCTGACCGTATCTGATAAGATCGACCAGATCGTTACCAACCGTTTCTTAGGTATCCCGATCTTCATGCTGGTAATGTGGATCGTATACTACATCTCCGTAACTACCATCGGTACATTCGTAACTGACTGGACCAACGATACATTTGTAGGTGCTATTCAGGAAGTTGTTGGCGGTTTCCTTGAGAATGCCGGCGCAAGCGATCTGATCTTAAGCCTGGTTGTTGATGGTATCATCGGCGGTCTGGGAGCAGTACTTGGTTTCGTTCCTCAGATGGCGATCCTGTTCCTGTTCCTGTCCATCCTGGAAGACTGCGGTTACATGGTACGTATCGCATTCGTTATGGACCGTGTATTCCGTCACTTCGGTCTGTCCGGTAAGAGCTTCATCCCGTTACTGATCTCCTCCGGTTGTGGTATCCCAGGTATCATGGCTTCCAAGACCATCGAGCAGGATAACGACAGAAGACTTACAATCATGACAGCAACCTTTATCCCATGTGGTGCCAAGCTTCCTGTAATCGCTTTAATGGGCGGCGTTATGGCTGGCTATGTAACTGGCTGGGATGTAGCCGGAATGATGGCTCCTATCATGTACTTTGTAGGTATCGTAGCTGTTCTTGTAGCAGCTATCATGTTAAAGAAAACAAAACCATTCTCCGGAAAACCTGCTCCATTCGTTATGGAGCTTCCACAGTACCATATCCCATCTGCTAAGACTGTTCTGATGCATGTTTGGGAAAGACTGAAAGGCTTTATCATCAAAGCTGGTACTATCCTGTTCCTTGCCTGCGTAGTAATGTGGCTGCTTTCTACTTTTGGATTTGCTGATGGTTCCTTTGGCATTGTTGAAGATTCCGCAGACAGCCTTATGGCTATCATTGGTGGTGCGATCGCGCCTCTCTTTGCTCCTCTTGGCTGGGGCGAGTGGCAGCCGGTTGCAGCTGCAATCTCCGGTTTCAGTGCAAAGGAAGGTATCGTTTCTACCATGGGCGTACTTGCAAATGTTGCTGGTGACGTTGAAGATGCAGAAACTGTTGCAGAAGGTGTTGGAATGTGGTTCCCAACCGCTTTAGCCGGATTCAGCTTCCTGCTGTTTAACCTCCTTGACTCTCCTTGTCTTGCAGCTATTTCTACAATGGCCCAGCAGATGCAGGATAGAAAGTGGTTCTGGTTTGCGATCCTGTTCCAGAACGTATTTGCTTACGCTGTTACTCTTTGCGTATACCAGATCGGCAGCTTCTTATTCTATGGTTCCTTCGGTGCAGGCACAGTTGTGGCATTCGTAGTGCTACTGTTCATGCTGTATATGCTGTTCCGTCCAGATCCATATAAGGATCAGAAGACCTATTCCAAGCGTTCTGTACAGTCCGCGTCATAATGAGCGCAGAAGAAAAACAAGCGTCGGTATATTAAACCGGCATAATAAAGGGGCCGGGTGGAAACATCCGGTCCCCTTTTTAAAACTGCATGATTGTGGTAAAATGAATATGGCAGATATCCATTGTTTCATGTTTCCATTAAGAAAGAAGGGAATTTTATGATAGCAAATGTAATTATATTGCTCCTTGTATTTGGCTACTGCGGTCTGGTGATCTACTGGAAGCGCACAGGCGTATTAAAAGACAGCTGCAGCAGCTGTGGAAGCGGAAACGGCGGCTGCGGCGGTGGATGCGGTGGCTGCAGCGGACATTGCAGCAGCTGCGGCAGTGCCCATGCACATCATATGGACAGCCATAAGGCAGCTAAGAAACATTGATCCGGTGCGCTGCCTGCGTCTGCAGGCAGGACAGCACATGTGACATAAACTGAATGTTAGAAAAGGAGCGGAAAATGGGAAATTCATCCGGTTCCATGCTCTATATGGTAGTTCTTCTCATTATCATCTATGTAGTGGGAATGGGGATCTACCAGGGAGTAAAATTTATCCAGAAAAAGCGGGAAGAAGCAAAAGATAAGAAATTCCGCGAAGAAGAGTAAACAGTGGCATACCTGTTACAGAAATAGAGGGACTTAGAAATGGTTAATGCAATTGTGATCCTTATATTGATCCTGATCGCCATCTTTGCTATCAGAGGCACCATTAAGCATATGAAAGGCGAAAGCCCATGCTGCGGTGGCGGCGGAGCCAGCGAGATCAAGGAAAAACCGAGCAAGTTAGAGAGACCTGTGATCGGTGAAAAGATCGTCCAGATCTCCGGAATGACCTGCGAGCACTGTGTAAACCGTGTAATGCGTGCTTTAAACAAGATCGACGGTGTATCTGCAAATGTCAGCTTAAAAGGCAAGAGAGCGGTTGTTTCCTATGACCGTGAGATCGATGTAAATGTGCTGAAAAAAGCAGTGGAAGATGCAGGTTATACAGTAGAGTCTATTTCATAAGTTTATAATGGATTATAAAAAGACCAGTTGTGGACGGACATATCTGTCTGGTACAGCTGGTCTTTTTGTTGAATGTCCTATATGCACAATCTCCCGCCAATGGCGGGGGAAAGCTGTATTTGGGGCATGTCGATAATGAAGACTTTATTTCAGATCTTCAGCTCTCAAAATCCTGCTGCATCCTGTCAGCGTACTTCCTCTGTGGGAGATCAGCAGCAGTGTCTTTCCTGCATAGGCAGTCTGCAGCGTATGGAGCAGTTCCTTTTCATGAAGGGCATCTAAAGCACTGGATGGCTCGTCCATCAGGCAGATATCCGGGTTACGGAGCAATATTCTTGCAATTCCGATCCTCTGGCGTTCACCGCCGGAAAGCCTTGCGCTCATCTGCCCCATATCGGTATCATATCCATCTGGCAAGGTATGGATAAATTCCGCAATTCCGGCCCGTTTGGCAGCATCTTTGATCTCTTCCATAGAAGCACCGGGTTTTGCGATCCCTATATTTTCTGCAATGGTCATGTCGAACAGATAAGTATCCTGTTCCAGAAATGCGATTCGCTTATGCAGTTCCCTGAAGCTGATCTGTTCCAGTGGAATACCGTTGATCAGGATCTGGCCCTCTGTTGGAGCATAGAACCGCAGAAGAAGCCGCAGCAGTGTGGATTTTCCGGCACCGGACTCACCGGCAATACCGATCTGGTCCCCTTTGTGTATGACATAATTAAAATGTTCCAGGATCTTTCGTTCTGTACCTGGATAAGCGAAAGTCACATCTTTAAATTCAATGGTCTGGATCTCGCCGCAGGTAACCGCATGTTCCGGTTCCTCAGTCTCCGGCAATGTGTCCTCGATCTTAAAAATACGTTCTGCAGCGCCATATGCCTCTAAAAGGCCTGTTACCACAAAAGTAAGGCTGAAAGAAGAGGATAGAGAAGCTGTTGCAGCAAAGGAAATAGCAATGGTTCCTACCGGGTTATCGATGCCTTTTGATGCAAGATATCCGGCGCATACAAGGATCAGTATCCTTGCAAGGTAGATGAAAAAGTTAGGGAAAGAGGCAATGGTCTGGCGGTGAAGGGTAAGTCCTAAAGCAGCCTTATTTACCTGGCTGTTTGCCTTCATTACATCTTCCATTTTCCGGTTTCCTGCACCAAAGATCTGGATATCCCGGATACTGTATACACTTTCCAGGATCTTCGATTTCAGATCACCTAACTCTTCCCTGTAGCGCATACCGATGCCCCGTCCGGCGATCAGTGCCCCAAGAGGCAGTACAACGCTGATCATAATATAGATTGGGATCAGCACCAGTGCATACAGCGGATTTACAAACCATGCCAGAACCACTGTTGTTACCGGCAGTAAAATGACTGTAAACATAGGTCCGATAGTATGTGCAAAGAAATATTCAAGAGTTTCGATATCTGCCACAGCGATATTCATAATATCACCGGTTTCCCGTCCGATCATATAAGCAGGAGAAATACGGTCGATGGCGTCAAAAAGATGGACTCTCATTTTCGCAAGGATGCCGTATGCACCTAAATGGGAGAATAAACCTTCCAGATAGCGGCACACTGCGATCAAAACAGCACAGGTAACAGTAAGGGCTGCATAAGTCATCATTCCATCACAAAAACCAGCCGCAGCCAAAAGCCATAAAGCGCCAAATCCCATCAGTCCCATATGGGAGAGTGCTCCCAGTACACTGGCAACTGTTGAAATGGCAATATAGTTCCGGATCGGTCTTCCAATGGCCAGAAGCCGGCGGTTCATTTTCTTCATTGAATAACTGAATTTTCGTTTCATTCTGCCACCTCCATTGCCTGCTGGCGTATTACCAGTTCATGATATAAGCCATCCTGGGCCATTAAAGTTTCATGATCGCCCTGCTGTGCCACCCTGCCATCTTTTAGAACGTAAATGCAGTCAGCGCCACGTACTGATGACATTCTATGGGAGATGATGATAAGGGTCCGGGTATGGGCCAGGTGGCCGATGGTCTCCCAGATCTCCTTTTCACTTTCAGGGTCTACGCTGGAAGTAGCCTCATCAAAGATCATGTATTCAGCCTTTGATAAAAGGGCTCTTGCAATACCGATTTTCTGGCGTTGGCCGCCGGAGAGGGAAGCACCTGCATTTCCAACATCAGAATTCAGTCCTTTTTCCAGTGACTGTACAAATTTTAAAAGTCCCGCTTCTTTTACAGCCTCCATTAAAGTCTGGTCATCTGCATCCGGGTCAGCAAGGAGCAGATTTTCACGGATGGTCCCGGAAAAAAGGTTTACCTGCTGGGGAACCATGGCAATGTGCTTTCTCAGTTCCTCCGGCTTCATGCTGTGATAGTCTTTGCCGTCCATGTAAATATGTCCGGCTGCCGCGTCACAAAAACGCATTAAAAGAGAAGCAGTGGTGGATTTTCCACAGCCGGAAAGTCCAACTAAAGCGACAACAGAACCTTTGGGGATTGTAAGAGAAACATCCTGTAAGGCTCTGGCCCGTCCTTCATAACCATAGGATACATGTTCCATACGGATCCCATTAAAATGTTCCTTATCTTCCGGCAGTGACGGGTCAAAGGGGCGTGTTGTATCTGTATCAAGGATCTCCTCCACTTTACCTGCTGCGGAAATAGCGGTTAAAGCACTGTGGGAAGCGCTCATCAGCTGCTGTGCAGAAGAAAAATAGCTGTAAGAAAGCATTAAAACGATCAGTGCCTGTGAAATGGTAATGGAACCCTTTGTAATACGTACACAGGAGTCTACAAGGGCGATTACCAGGGCAGCATAGATCAGCGCTTCTGTTACCAGGAAAGAGGTAAAATTGATCTTCATAAAACAGTTGATATTTTTGTTTAATATATCTGCCTTTTCCCCCAGGATACGGGAATGTTCCCTGTCTCTGTCAAACAGTTTTAAAGTAGTAAGTCCCCGCAGGCTGTCCATATAGTAGCCGGTCATATCATCCAGTGAACGCCAGTAGATTTTGCGGATATCTTCGATCCTGCTGCGGAATGCATTATTAATAGGAAGCAGAAAAAGTGATACTACTAATAATAAAACAGCCACAGGCATGGAAATGTTCTTTAAATGAAAGAACAGATAAATGGGCGCGATCACACTGTAGATCAGACTTGGAAGGTAGGTACTGAAATAGGTCTGCATCTGTTCCACGGCATCTACAGAGGCTGTGATAGCAGAGACAGGACCGATCTTTTCGATGCCTCCTGCATCTAATTCCAGAACTTTGGAAAAGATCATTTTCCGCATGCCTTCTCTTGCCTTTGCAGCGGTCCTGTATTCTAACAGTCCTTTTAAGAGCTGGGCAAGAAAGGTAAATACAGCTGCAGCCAGCGCGGCCCGGATGGCGCTCCAGGCAGTATTTAAGATCGCCTGAGGCTGAAAAAGAGTACCAAGGAAATCGGCAATGATCTCAGCCAGCGCCGTGGTACCTACCAACGTAAGAAAGCCCACCCCTGCTATGGCTAAGATCCAAAGCCATAGTCCCCGGGCAAGCTTTAAAAGAGTTTTGTTCATTAAAAGCATAGTTTTCCCCCAATTTTGTATGTTTTACTGCTATCTTATTAAATAAAAAGACTTTTTTCAATCCCTAATCCCCTATTGAAAAAAATCGTATATTAATATTTCATGAATTATAGCGAAATATTTCCCTGAGGATTTGAAAAATGGCGCATAGTATGGTATATTGAACAAAGAATAACCAGTGGTTCGGCCGTAGTCTGCATTAAAATAAGAAGCAATACGGTTACAGGGACCTGCAAGGAGGAAAAAATGAAAGGGATTATACTTGCCGGCGGAAGCGGCACCAGACTTTACCCTTTAACCAAAGTAACATCGAAGCAGCTGCTTCCTATTTATGACAAACCTATGATCTATTACCCGTTATCTGTGTTGATGAATGCAGGTATCAGGGATATCTTAATCATCTCCACACCAGTTGACACCCCACGTTTTGAGGCTCTGTTAGGTGATGGAAAGCAGTTCGGTATCAACTTAAGCTATGCTGTACAGCCAAGCCCGGACGGACTGGCTCAGGCATTTATCATTGGCGAGGAGTTTATCAATGGTGACTCCGTTGCCATGGTATTAGGTGATAATATTTTCCATGGACAGGGCTTAAACAAGAGATTAAAAGCTGCTGCCAATAAGGGAAAAGGCGCAACTGTATTCGGTTACTATGTAGACGATCCGGAGCGTTTCGGTATCGTTGAATTTGACGCAAACGGCAAAGCGATCTCTATTGAAGAGAAGCCTGAAAAGCCGAAGTCCAATTACTGCGTAACAGGACTTTATTTCTACGATAACCGCGTTGTAGAGTATGCAAAGAACTTAAAGCCATCTGCAAGAGGCGAGTTAGAGATCACAGACCTGAACCGTATCTATCTGGAAAATGGCGATCTGGATGTTATCTTACTGGGACAGGGCTTTACCTGGCTGGATACAGGAACCCATGAGTCCTTAGTAGAAGCAACCAACTTTGTAAAGACGGTAGAGACCCACCAGCACAGAAAGATCGCATGCCTGGAAGAGATCGCATACTTAAACGGCTGGATCACCAAAGAGCAGGTATTAGAGACCTACGAAGTTTTAAAGAAGAACCAGTACGGCAAGTACCTGAAAGACGTTTTAGACGGAAAGTATGTAGACAAGCTGCATAACCGCGAATTCTAACGAACAAGCTATAGGGCGCAAAATTCAAGAAATAAGCGGATGTTGAGCTTGCTCATAAGTCCGCTTATGGCTTGAATTTTACATCGGATGGATATCCGATGCTTCTTGTTGCGGCTTGCCGCAGCAAGAAGATGTCCCTCGCATAGAGCTATTTTAGGAGGAAACATTTACATTATGAAGATCATCGTAACCGGCGGCGCCGGATTTATCGGAAGCAACTTTGTACATCATATGGTAAACAAATACCCAGACTATGAGATCATCAACCTGGATCTGTTAACCTATGCAGGAAACCTGGAAAACTTAAAGCCAGTAGAGAACAAGCCAAACTACCGCTTTGTAAAAGGCGATATCGCTGACAGAAAGTTCATCTTCGACTTATTTGAGAAAGAAAAACCAGACGTAGTAGTAAACTTTGCTGCAGAAAGCCATGTAGACCGTTCCATCACTGATCCAGAGGCATTTGTGCGCACCAATGTAATGGGAACTACTACCTTACTGGATGCATGCCGTACCTATGGCATTAAGCGTTATCATCAGGTATCTACCGATGAGGTTTATGGAGATCTGCCATTAGACCGCCCAGACCTGTTCTTTACAGAGACAACACCGCTGCACACCTCCAGCCCATATTCTTCATCCAAGGCAAGTGCAGACCTGTTTGTACTGGCATATCACAGAACCTATGGAATGCCTGTAACTGTATCCCGCTGCTCCAACAACTATGGCCCATATCATTTCCCTGAGAAGCTGATCCCGCTGATCATCAGCCGTGCATTAGCAGATGAGGAGCTTCCTGTATACGGAACCGGTGAAAATGTACGTGACTGGCTTCATGTATCCGATCACTGCGAAGCAATCGACCTGATCATCCACAAGGGCCGTGTAGGTGAAGTTTACAACATTGGCGGACACAACGAGAGAACCAATCTGGAAGTTGTAAAGACTATCTTAAAGGCATTAAACAAGCCGGAAAGCCTGATCAAGTTTGTAACAGACCGCCCAGGCCATGACCGCCGTTATGCCATCGACCCAACCAAGATCGAGACAGAATTAGGCTGGAAGCCAAAATACAACTTTGATACAGGAATTCAGCAGACCATCCAGTGGTATCTGGACAACCAGGAATGGTGGAAAAATATTTTAAGCGGTGAGTACAGCAATTACTTCGATAAAATGTACGGAAACCGTCTGTAAGTGAACGATAAGTAACAAGTAACTGTGGCTGACGGAAATTTCCGCCAGCCATTGACGTGTATAGTAAGATGTACTCTGAGAGTACATAATAAAAGTGAGGGATCATTTATGAGAGTTCTGGTAACAGGTGTAAAAGGACAGCTTGGACATGACGTAATGGACGAACTGGCAGCTAAGGGCATCGAAGGAATTGGCGTAGATGTAGAAGAAATGGATATCACAGACGCCGCAGCCTGCGAAAAAGTAATTACTGAGGCAAAACCGGATGCAGTGATCCACTGTGCAGCATATACTGCAGTAGATGCTGCTGAAGACAATGTGGAACTGTGCCGCAAGGTCAATGCAGAAGGAACCAGAAACATTGCAAAAGTCTGCAAAGCCTTAGACATTAAGATGATGTACATCAGTACAGACTATGTATTTAACGGCGAAGGTCTGCGCCCATGGGAGCCGGATGACCACAGAGAGCCATTAAATGTATATGGTCTGACCAAGTACGAAGGCGAGATCGCAGTAGAGCAGAACCTGGAAAAGTACTTTATTGTCCGTATTGCATGGGTATTTGGTGTAAATGGAAAGAACTTTATTAAGACCATGCTCCGTTTAGGCCAAGAGAGAGGCGCTGTCAGCGTTGTAAATGACCAGATTGGTTCCCCAACTTATACTTACGATCTGTCTAAGCTGTTAGTTGCCATGATCCAGACCGACAAGTACGGCAGATATCATGCAACCAATGAAGGACTTTGCAGCTGGTATGAATTTGCCTGCGAGATCTTCCGTCAGGCTGGTATGGATGAAGTAAAGGTAACACCGGTAGACTCATCTGCATTCCCTGTTAAGGCAAAACGTCCATCTAACAGCCGCTTAAATAAGGATAAACTGACAGAAAACGGCTTTGAGAGACTTCCTGCATGGCAGGACGCTTTGGGACGCTATTTAGAGGAACTGAAGAAGAACGATATGTTTTAATCCGGTTCAGAATAAAATTGACTTCTGCATCAGGCAGTGATCGGCCAGATACAGGTGCAGATAGGAAGGATCATAAAAAATGGGAAAATATTTTGGAACAGACGGCTTTCGCGGGGAAGCAAATGTAAACTTAACCGTTGAACATGCCTTTAAAGTAGGCCGTTTCTTAGGCTGGTACTACGGACAGAAAAAGCCAGATGAAAGATGCCGTATCGTTATCGGAAAAGATACCAGACGCAGCAGCTACATGTTTGAGTATTCTTTAGTAGCAGGTCTGACCGCATCCGGCGCTGATGTATTTCTGCTTCACGTAACTACCACACCAAGCGTTTCTTATGTAGTACGTACAGAGGGCTTTAACTGCGGTATCATGATCTCTGCCAGCCACAACCCATACTATGATAACGGTATCAAGGTTATCAACGAAAAGGGCGAAAAGCTGGAAGAATCTGTGATCGTAGAGATCGAGAAATACTTAGACGGCGAAATGGGCGAGATCCCGTTAGCTAAGAAAGACAAGATCGGACGCACGGTAGACTTTGCAGCAGGCAGAAACCGTTACATCGGCTATCTGATCGCTATTGCCACCCGTTCTTTCAAGAACATGAAAGTGGCTTTAGACTGTGCAAACGGAAGTGCTTCTGCGATTGCTAAAAATGTATTTGATGCCCTTGGCGCTGAGACACATGTGATCAGCAATGAGCCAAATGGCTTAAACATCAACACAGACTGCGGTTCCACCCACATTGAACATTTACAGAAATTTGTAGTAGAAGAAGGCTGTGATGTAGGCTTTGCTTACGACGGAGATGCTGACCGCTGCATCGCTGTAGATGAAAAGGGAAATGTAGTAGACGGAGACGGCATTATGTATGTCTGCGGCAAGTACATGAAGGAGCAGGGAAGCCTGTTCCACAACACAGTTGTTACTACCATTATGTCAAACTTCGGTCTTTACAAGGCATTTGACCGGGAAGGCATTTCCTATGAAAAGACAGCTGTAGGCGATAAATATGTTTATGAAAATATGGCTGCTACCGGCAACTGCTTAGGCGGCGAACAGTCCGGCCATATCATTTTCAGTAAACATGCAACGACCGGAGACGGCATCCTTACTTCCCTGAAAGTAATGGAAGTGATCCTGGAGAAGAAGCAGACTCTTGCAAAACTGGCATCTGAATATGAAGTTTATCCGCAGGTTCTTAAGAACGTAAAGGTAAAAGACAAAAAAGCAGCCCAGGATGATGAAAAAGTCCAGGCAGAGGTTGCCAAAGTAACAGAAAGCTTAGGAAGCAATGGACGTATCCTTCTTCGTCAGTCTGGTACAGAACCGGTTGTCCGTGTTATGGTAGAGGCATCTGATCTTGAGACCTGTGAAAAATACGTTGACCAAGTGATTAAAGTAATGGAAGAGCAGGGACATTGTTTATAAGGCGAAAAAATGCGCCTGCAAACGTTGATCAGGAATATTATCCATAACCAGAACGAATAGTAAAATGAAATCTCATTGCTTGTAAGAATAAAGGGTATATGTTATACTGTAATATATATTTTTTATCATTTGCAGCAATGAGGCTGGTGTATCAGAGGCTCCGGGGACAATGTTGCTCCGGAGCTTTTTTAAACAAATCCCATGCTGTATACGATTTTATTAAGAAAAGGAATGATGAAACGTGGGGCTGAATCAGTAAAAGTACTGCTGTTTATCGTCTGCCGTTACGGCGTGATCGAGCGACTGCCCGGAAGGGCTTGAGATTAAAAAATACAAAGCAGAACCGTTTAAATGCCGGTCACAACAGCAAGTAGCATGTAACAAAAAAGACAGAGATAGACACAAGGAGGAAATAGTTATTATGTTAAATTATAAGAGATATAAAAGAGTACCTGTAGTTAATTTCCCGGAGCGTACCTGGCCAAATAAGGAAATTGAAAAGGCTCCTGTATGGTGCAGCGTTGACCTTCGTGACGGAAACCAGGCACTGGTAGAACCAATGGTAGTAGAAGAAAAGGTAGAGATGTTCAACCTTTTAGTAAAGCTGGGCTTTAAGGAGATCGAGGTTGGTTTCCCTGCAGCTTCCCAGATCGAATATGATTTTCTTCGTACCCTGGTTGACCGCAAGCTGATCCCGGATGATGTAGAAGTCCAGGTATTAGTACAGTGCCGTGAGCATCTGATCAAGAGAACTTTTGAGGCATTGAAGGGCATCAAGAAAGCCATTGTACATATTTACAATTCCACATCTACTCTTCAGAGAGATGTTGTTTTCCACAAAGATATGGATGAGATCAAGGATATCGCTATTGTAGGTACCAAGATGGTACAGAGATACGCAGCAGAATGTGATACCAAGATCCGTCTGGAGTATTCTCCAGAGAGCTTTACCGGCACAGAGCTGGATTTTGCTCTTGATATCTGTACTGCAGTTCAGGAAACCTGGGGCGCTACCAAGGAGAACCCGATCATCATCAACCTTCCATCTACTGTTGAGATGAACACTCCAAACGTATACGCAGACCAGATCGAATGGATGAATACACACTTTAAGAACAGAGAAAGCATTATCTTAAGTGTGCATCCACACAATGACAGAGGCGAAGGTGTTGCTTCTACTGAATTAGCACTGCTTGCAGGCGCTGACCGTGTAGAGGGAACCCTGTTCGGAAATGGTGAGCGTACAGGTAATGTAGATATTTTAACCGTTGCTTACAATATGTTCTCCCAGGGTATCAACCCAGAGTTAAATATTGAAAATGTCCGTGAGATCGCAGAAGTTTACGAGCGCTGCACCAAGATGCAGATCCCGCCAAGACATCCATACGCTGGAAAGCTGGTATTTACCGCATTCTCCGGTTCTCATCAGGATGCGATCAACAAAGGTATGCAGGCTCTTCATGAGAGAAACAGCCAGTACTGGGAAGTTCCGTATCTGCCTATCGATCCAAGCGATATTGGAAGACAGTACGAGCCAATCGTTCGTATCAACAGCCAGTCCGGAAAGGGCGGCGTAGCCTTTGTTATGGATACTTTCTATGGCTTCAAGCTTCCAAAGGGCATGCACAAGGAGTTTGCAGATGTCATCCAGGCTATTTCCGAAAAGCAGGGTGAAGTTGCTCCAGAGCAGATCATGGAAGAGTTCAAGAAGGATTATCTGGACCGCAAAGAACCAATGCACTTCCGCAAGTGCCGTATTACCGATACAGAGACTGCAGACGGCGAGTTTGCAACACTGGTTAAACTTACCTACACTGATCATGGTATTGAGAAGTACTTCGATGGCATTGGAAACGGACCGATTGATGCTGTTCAGAGAGGCTTAGAAGAGGCACTGGGCATCCAGATCAAGGTATTAGACTACACCGAGCATGCACTGGCATCCGGTTCCGGCGCACAGGCTGCTTCCTACATCCACTTAGTAGACCAGAGTACTGGAAAAGCAACTTACGGCGTAGGCATCAGCTCCAATATTACCAGAGCATCTATCCGCGGTATCTTCAGTGCTGTGAACAGACTGTTTTATTAATGAATGGTAAATGCCGGATCCCCGGTATGAAATAAAAATAAATGTGAAATCAAAAAGCGTGTTGTCATTTATGGCAATGCGCTTTTTTGTACGTGCCAATATCCTTTTTTGTTATAACGCAGAGCCAGAGTGAACTCCTTCGTTGACTTAGGTTATGGTCAATGTTACAATGTTTTATGTTTCAGGATATCATACATTACGGAGGAAAATCATTTATGCATGAATTAAAAGTGGCCCGTTCTCAGGCGCTGACAACCAGGGAAATGGCGCAGATCGGTCTGTTTACAGCTCTGATCGCAGCAGGGGCCTATATTAAGATCAATATACCGGTGCAGCCCTTTCCCATGCATTTTACCATGCAGTTTTTATTTGTCCTGTTAGCAGGATTTTTGCTTGGAGCCCGCAGAGGTGCAATCTGTGTGGGGATTTATCTGGCGGTAGGCCTTTCCGGTATTCCGGTGTTTGCGGCAGGTGGCGGTCCTGCTTATCTGATCCGTCCAACATTCGGATTTTTACTGGGCTTTGTATTTGCTGCCTGGATCACAGGAAAGCTGTCCTCCCTTCGCCCGGGAGCAGGTACTGCCTGGGATCTGTTCAGTGCCTTCTGGGGGATGATGGCTTATTATGTTTCAGGAATGGTGTATTTTTATGGGATCAGTAATTATGTGATCCATATGCCAATCTCATGGAAACTGGTGGTGATCAACTGTTTTCTGATCACAGTGGTGGAAGATTTTCTTCTCTGCGTTATGGCGGCATTTCTGGCAAAAAGGATCCGGGCGCTGGCAGGAGATATGTTCCAGAATTAGAAACTGGTTTCAGCTCAAATGTTACATTATAAATGCGGGGGTTAAACAACTTGAAAGAATATAAGATCATTTTCAGCGATATTGACGGCACTCTTTTAAACAATGAAAACCAGGTTCCAGAGGAGACTATAGAGGAACTGCGCCGTCTGGACAGTCAGGGAGTTCCTTTTGTACTGGTATCAGCCCGTATGCCAAAAGGAATGCGCCCCATCCGGGAAGAACTGGGGATCCATGCTCCTATGGTGTGCTACAGCGGCGGTCTGGTTCTGGATCCGGATGATCAGGAAATATACAGCTGCCTGCTGGATCTGGACCTGGCATGTGAGATCAAAAGTCTGGTTGCAAAAGAGTTTCCGGAGGTAGTCTGCGGCATATACGGTGGGGAACACTGGGTAGTGGACGATATCAGGGATCCGTGGGTGATCCAGGAACAGGGAATTACCCATCTGATACCGGAAACCGGAGATATAAGGGAGATTTTTGGAAAAGAGGGTGGCATTCATAAGTTTCTGTTTATGGGGGATGAAGAAGCGGTGATCCGTACAGAAAACCGCTTAAAAGAACGGTATCCACAGCTTTCCATTGCAAGATCCAAGCCGGTTTATCTGGAAGTAATGAACGGAAACGTGTGTAAATCAGCAGGAGTGAAGATTGTATGTGAAAAATATGACATTCCTGTGGAGCAGTCCCTGGCTTTTGGGGACGGGCAGAATGACCTTGATATGTTAAATGCAGCAGGTGCCGGTTTTGCCATGGCCAATGCGCCGGAAGAAGTAAAAGCGGCGGCTCCTTTCGTAACTCCGGTTGACAATGAACATCAGGGGCTTTTAGCTGTGTTGAGGAAATATTTTGATGAAAAATAAAATGGAGTATGCCTATGCGGGAGGTGCTTCTGCAGATACAGGAAGTACCTTTGGCTTAAGTGGCGCAGCGCTTAAATGGATCGCCATGATCTCCATGCTCATTGACCATATTGGGGCAGTGGTCGTGGAATATGGGTTGTATTATCAGGGCGGAGCAGAATGTTTTCAAAAACTTCTGGAAAATGGAAATGGCCAGTGGCTGTATGTGCTTCAACGGGGAATGCGTATGCTGGGACGGCCTGCATTCCTGATCTATGCTTTTCTTCTGGTAGAGGGCTTTTACCATACACACAGCCGGAGGCGTTACGCCCTGCAGATGTTTCTGTTTGCCCTCATATCAGAACTGCCTTTTGACCTGGCGGCAGCCAACCGCTGGTTTTATCCGGGGTACCAGAATGTATTTTTTGAATTTCTCATAGGACTGGCTGTTTTATGGGGCATGGAACAGGCACAGTTTCGGGAAAAAACTCCCCTTGCAGTGGAAGCGGGAAAGATATTTGCAGTAGCTTTGGGCTGTATGGCAGCAGTGCTGATTCAGTCAGATTATGATTATATCGGGATCATCATTATTGCAGCTTTTTATGAGTTTCATTACAGCAGGGCAGGGCGCAGTGTGGCAGCGGCAGTCCTTGGCGGCCTGGAAACACTGGATCTGAACTATGGAGTTGGTGCCCTGGCAGCAATACCCATCTGGTTTTATAATGGAAAACGGGGAAAACAGAAGTTTAAATATGTGTTTTACTGGTTTTATCCGGTGCATCTGACCGTTCTGGTGTTGATCAGAGCCGGATTTCTGGGGATTTTTCCGTGGTAATATAAAAAGTCTGCACATAAGGGGAAAATCTGTTGATTGCCTGATGATGCCAGATGCGGTATACTCGGATTATGTCGTGGTATAAAAAAGGAGCATAAAAATGAAAAAATATGACTATATATTAGTAGGAAGCGGACTGTACTCCGGTGTCTTTGCCTGGTTTGCGAAGCAGAAGGGAAAGAAGTGCCTGGTCCTGGAAAAGAGGGATCATATTGGCGGAAATGTGTACTGTGAAAATACAGAAGGTATCCATGTACACAAATACGGTGCCCACATTTTCCATACAAGCAACAAAGAAGTATGGCAGTTTGTAAATTCACTGGCAGAATTTAATCGTTATACCAACAGTCCGGTTGCCAATTACAAAGGTGAAATGTACAACATGCCTTTTAACATGAACACCTTCAGCAAGATGTGGAATATTTCCACTCCGGCAGAGGCGAAAAAGATCATTGAAGAGCAGAAAAAAGAGATCACCGTCGAGCCGAAGAACTTAGAAGAGCAGGCCATCAGCCTGGTAGGCCGCGAGATCTATGAAAAACTGGTAAAAGGCTACACAGAAAAACAGTGGGGAAGAGACTGCACAGCACTTCCGGCTTTTATCATCAAGAGACTTCCTGTGCGCTATACCTATGATAATAACTATTTCAATGATCTGTACCAGGGAATTCCTATTGGCGGTTACAATGTGATCATTGACCGTCTCTTTGAAGGCTGCGATATTGAAACCGGCGTAGATTATCTGGAAAAGAAGGAATATTACGATGGTTTAGGGGAAAAGATCGTGTATACAGGAACCATTGATGCTTATTATAAGTATCAGTTTGGCAAGCTGGAATACCGCAGCCTGCGTTTTGAGTCTGAGGTTCTGGGTGAGGAAAACCACCAGGGCGTTGCTGTAGTAAACTACACGGACCGCGAGACTCCGTACACCCGCATCATTGAGCACAAGCACTTTGAATTCGGTACCCAGCCAAAGACGGTTATTACCAGAGAATATCCTGTTACCTGGCAGGAAGGTATGGAACCTTATTATCCGGTCAATGATGAGAAAAACCAGGCACTGTATCAGAAGTATGCAAAACTGGCTGAAAAAGAAGAACATGTTATTTTTGGCGGACGTTTAGGAGAATATAAGTATTACGACATGGACAAGGTGATCGCTTCTGCCATGGCATGTGCAAAGGAAGAACTGAATATGCTGTAAACGGGGGAATGTCATGCCTGACGGACAGAAATATGAGCCTGAGTAAGATAAAGCTGCTGCAAAGTGGAAAGAGACCATTTTGCAGTAGCTTTTTTGTGTACCGGGAAATTCCGTTGGAACTACCGGCGCCATTATTTTCCAGAAATTTCCAAAAACCCTGTTGATACAGGGGATTTACAGACGAAAAATGCAGCAAAATGACGAGCTATAAAATGACAGATTAAAGATTTTTTGTATAATTTGTGACTTTAAAGCATAAAAATATAAATGGATTACAAAAATAAATGGTAAAAAATTACAAATTCACAACAAAAAAACTTGCTTTTTTAACAGGGGTGTGTTACACTAGCACACAAGTGTAGACCGTAGACGTACAAAATAAAACTTGTATGCCGCTGGCCATGAGGACAGCATGATCCATGTTGAAAACATGCAGGGGGGTAGATGGTCTGGACATCTATAAATTAAGGAGGACGAATTATGAAAAGCAAAAAAATGATGGCTCTTGTTACAGCAGCAGCGATGGCATTTGGTCTGGCAGGATGTGGCGGTGGAAATACCGCAGCTACAACAGCAGCACCTGCTGAGAAGGCAGAAGAAAAAACTACCGCAGCAGAAGCTGTTACAGAAGCAACAGAGGCTGCAAAGTCAGAAGGCAGTGATAACTGGAAAGTAGCAATTTTAACCGGTACTGTTTCACAGGGCGAGGAAGAGTTCCGTGCAGCAGAAAAAGCATTAGCTACATATGGTCCGGAGCACATCGTTACAGCAACTTATCCGGACAACTTTATGTCAGAGATGGAGACTACCGTATCCCAGATCGTATCTTTCGCATCTGATCCTGATGTAAAAGCGATCGTTATGTGTCAGGCAGTTCCTGGTGCAAAGGCTGGTTTTGATAAGGTTCGCGAGATGGGAAGAGATGACATCCTCCTGATCGCTGGTACTCCTCAGGAAGACCCGGCTGTTATCGCAGCAGCATCTGATCTTGTTTTATATGCAGATGAAGCAGCACAGGGCGATACCATTATGGAAAAATGCGCTGACTGGGGTATTGATGTATTCGTACATTACTCCTTCCCACGCCATATGGCAATGGAGCTGATCGTAGCACGCCACGAACTTCTTAAGAAGAACGCAGATGCGCTTGGCATCGAAATGGTAGACGTTACTGCTCCAGACCCAACTGCAGAGGCTGGACTTTCCGCTTCCCAGCAGTTCATCCTGGAAGATGTTCCACAGCAGCTGAAGAAATATGAAGGCAAGAAAGTTGCTTTCTTCACAACAAACTGTGGTATGCAGCCTTCTTTACAGACCGCTTGCTTAGATGAGCCTAATGCTTATTATCCACAGCCTTGCTGCCCAAGTCCATATCACGCATTTCCAGCTACGTTAGGACTGGAACTTGCAATTGGCGGTGATGACGAAGACGCATTAAAGCAGATCGCAGCTAAATTAAAGGAGCATGACGCAGTAGGACGTTTCTCTACATGGGCATCCCCGGTTGCTATGACCATTATTGCAGTTGGTGTTGATTATGCAAAGGGATATATCACAGGCGAGATCACAGACCGCAATGATGCTGATAAGCTGGTTGAAATGTTTAACTCTAAAGTTGAAGGGGCAAAGATCAATAATTATACCAATGCAGAAGGTGAAACTTTTGATAATTACTATACCATTCTGCTTGCTCCGGTTGATTTTAACGACTACTTATAAGAAACTTGAAATCTGAGAAAAGGCTCACCCTATTGATTTCGGGTGGGCCTTTTTCAGCAAAATGATAACTGACAGAAAGGGGAATTTCAATGAACACAGAAAAAGAATATGTTCTTGAGATGAAAGACATTACCAAGCATTATGGTGAAAATACCGTATTAAATGGCGTGTCTCTTTCCGTGAAAAAAGGCGAGATCCATGCACTGTTAGGAGAAAATGGAGCTGGTAAATCTACTCTGATGAATATCCTGTTTGGTATGCCGGTCATCCACAGCACAGGCGGTTTTGAGGGAAAGGTCCTTTTAGATGGGGAAGAAACACATATCCATTCTCCTTATGACGCCATGGAAAAGGGCATTGGTATGGTCCACCAGGAATTTATGCTTCTTCCGGGATTTACTATTACGGAAAACATCAAATTAAATCGTGAGATCACAAATCCCAATCCGGTAAGCCGCCTTCTGGGAAAGAACCTGGAAAGCCTGGATATGAAGGCTATGGCTTTTGATGCCCGTAAGGCTCTGGATGACGTAGGAATGAATTTAGATGAAAAAACGCTGGTCCATGGAATGCCGGTTGGATATATGCAGTTTATCGAGATCGCAAGAGAGATCGATAAAACAGGTGTAAAACTTCTGGTGTTTGATGAACCCACTGCTGTTCTTACGGAGAGTGAGGCAGCCCAGCTTATTTCCGTTATGAAGAAGATCTCTGAAAGCGGTATTGCCATTATCTTTATTACCCATCGTCTGGACGAGGTAATGGCCGCATCTAATAACATTACCATCCTGCGAGACGGAAAGCTGGCAGCAACAAGAGAAACTGCAAAAACCAGTATCCGTGAGATCGCGGAACTGATGGTAGGCCGAAAAGGGGAAGCAATGGTAGAGGCAGCCCCAAGACCGGTTCCAAGTGAAAAAGTGGCTATGAGCATCCATGATCTTCATGTAGATATGCCCGGTGAGCAGGTAAATAGCTTATCTGTGGATATTTACGAGGGCGAGATCTTCGGTATCGGCGGTCTGGCAGGTCAGGGAAAACTGGGTATCCCCAATGGTATCATGGGACTTTATGATGCAGAGGGAAAGGTAGAACTGTTCGGACAGGAATTAAACTTTAAAGATACCAGATCTGTTTTAAGCGCAGGTGTTGCCATGGTTTCTGAAGACCGTAAAGGTGTGGGCCTTTTATTAGATCGTTCCATTGAAGACAATATCGTATTTAACGCCATGCAGATCAAAGGGGAATATTTGAAGAAATTCGGACCATTTACCCAGATCGACAGCAAAAAGATCCGTGAAACCGCAGAAGAATACATAAAGAGCCTGGACATCCGCTGCTTTGGACCGACCCAGCATTCCGGTACTTTATCCGGTGGTAACCAGCAGAAGGTATGTATTGCCAAGGCGCTGTGCATGTCTCCGAAATTCCTGTTTGTTTCCGAACCTACCCGAGGTATCGACATCGGCGCGAAAAAGTTGGTGTTAGAGACTCTGGTGCGTTTAAACAGGGAACTGGGAATGACCGTTGTCATTGTTTCCTCAGAACTTCAGGAGCTTAAGAGTGTTTCTGATCGTATTGCCATTGTTTCAGAAGGCAAACTGGTAGACATCTTATCTCCACAGGCACCAGACGCAGATTATGGTCTGGCCATGTCCGGCATTAAACCGTCCGAACATATAGAGAAAGGGGGAACAGAAGAATGACGAAAAATAAGATCCAGAGACTCCTTGCCATTCTTTGTGCAGTAGCGGCAGCCTTCTGTATGGTATTAGGATTTATAAATATGCCTAAGCAGAATGGGGCGGCAGGTCAGGAGATCCTTCGTACCATGCGTATCCAGACACTGCTCAGTGCTACCGGCGACAGCGTAGTGGAAAGTTACGTAGCCATTGCGAAACAGGAAGCACAGGCGGCAGCCAAGGCATCCGGCGGCGGTATGGCAGCTATCCGTGAAGCAGTAGAAAAGGCAGAAACAGAAACAAGAGCAAAATACGAAAATGGCGCCCAGAGTGATCTTTCCGGTATTGATGTAACCGGTCTTTCTGCAGCTGTTGACGTATATACAGAGGCTGTAAAGGCCTATGCAGAGGTGGAGGCTCAGGCCCGCGCTGCTTATGAAGAGGCACATTATGCAGAGGCAGAGGCAGCTTTAGAAAAGAAACATGAAGAAATGTCAGCAGCAGGAGAAGAGATCCCGGAAGATGATGAAGTAGTAGTTGATATGTCCGGTTTTGAGGCAACTCCTGAAATGCTTGAAAAGCAGGAAGAAGCAAAGGCAACTTATGCAAATGTAGGCGCAGAGCTGAAAAAGATCTATCCGGTATTGACGGATGAAGCATTAGAAACACTGGAAGCGACAGTAGAAGGCATCCTTTATCAGTCCGGTGACAGTTTTGCCACTCAGTATGACCGTTACGTTGAACAGAGTAATATTAAAGAGACAAATGAAGGACGGATCATCCGTCACGCAGATGACCTGGTTTATTTAGGCTTTGCCCTTTTAGTATTGACTGTACTTTTACTGTTTAACAGCTGGCTGGTTGCAAAACTTGGTATTCCAAGAGTGATCATCGGTGTATTCTTTATCTTACTTTGCTTTATGACCTTATGGTATGATCTTTCTCTTTCTACTCTGTTAAGTAATACAGTTGTACGAATGGGAATGAATGCCATCATGGTTCTGGCAATGGTTCCTGGTATCCAGTGCGGTATCAGCCTGAATCTGGGTCTTCCCATTGGTCTGGTTGCAGGTCTGATCGGTGGTCTTTTAACCATTGAGTTTGGTATTCCAGGATGGGGAGGTTTCCTCTTCGCTATTGTTGCAGGTTCCGCTCTGGCAGCTGTCTGCGGTTATCTGTATGCACTTATGTTAAACCGCTTAAAAGGTTCTGAAATGTCTGTTACCACCTACGTTGGTTTTTCCATCGTATCTTTAATGTGTATTGCATGGCTGGTACTGCCGTTTAAGTCCCTGAAGCTTCGCTGGCCATTAGGAACCGGTCTTAGAAATACCATTGGTCTGGACGGAACCAACTTCCGCCATATCTTAAATGATTTCCTGGCATTCCAGATCGGCGATTTTACCATTCCGACAGGACTGCTGTTATTTATGGCACTTAGCTGCTTTATTGTATGGATGTTTTCACGCAGCCGTACCGGTCAGGCGATGCAGGCAGTAGGAAACAATCCTCGTTTTGCAGAGTCTGTAGGTATCAATGTTGACAAGATGCGTATTACAGGTACTGTATTTTCAACCGTACTTGGCGCGGTGGGAATTCTGGTATATTCCCAGAGCTACGGCTTTATGCAGCTGTATACAGCACCTCGCCAGATGGGCTTTATCGCAGCATCTGCTATCCTTATCGGCGGTGCGTCTACAAGCCGGTGCAAGATCAGCCATGTTCTCATCGGTACCTTCCTGTTCCAGGGTGTTTTAACACTGGGAATGCCGGTTGCAAACGTATTAGTACCTGGTTCCACTATTTCCGAAACACTGCGTATCCTGATCTCCAATGGAATCATTCTGTACGCACTTACAAAGTCAGGAGGTGAGTCTCGTGCGTAGTAAATGGGATATTCGTGAAATCCTGCAGAAAAATGCAGTTACCGTCATGTTCGTGGTATTATGTATCATCGGACTCATCTGCTCCGGACAGACAGTTTCTTATGTAATGTATGAATTATTCGGCCGTTTAAGCCGAAACGCATTTATTGTACTGGCCCTTATTATTCCGATCGTTGCCGGTATGGGTATCAACTTTGCCATCACCATTGGTGCCATGGCAGCACAGATCGCCGCTTTATGGGTGATCGAATGGGGCATCAGCGGTCTTTCAGGATTTCTGGTTGCCATGCTTATGACTATGCCCATCGCAGCTTTCTTCGGTTTCCTCATTGGTAAACTGATGAACAAGATGAAGGGCCAGGAAATGATCGGTGGTTTGATCTTAGGTTACTTTGCAAACGGATTATATCAGTTATTGTTCCTGTTTATCTTCGGCAACCTGATCCCGTTAAAGGCTCCGGGTCTGGTGATCAAGGGTTCTACCGGTGTTGCAAATACCATCGACCTTTCTACAGACCGTGGTTTTAAATATGCTTTAGATGGTCTGCTGCGAGTTTCCTTCAGCACAGCTGTTCTTATTATCTGCGGTATTATTGCAGTGGGCGCCATGGTCCTGTTTGCAAGGAAGAAAATGGAGAAGAAAAAAGCATTTACTTATGGAGGCATCTGCGTGGCTACTATCGTAGTAGCACAGCTTCCATTTGTAAAGAATATATTCTCCATGGTCACTGTACCGATGGTTACCTTCTTTGTTGTAGGACTGTTATGTATCTTTAACAATGCCCTGATGAAAACAAAGATCGGCCAGCAGTTCCGTGCTGTTGGACAGAACCGCACCGTTGCAAATGCTTCCGGTATCAATGTGGACCGCGTTCGCGTGATCGCTATCGTGATCTCTACCGTACTGGCTGGCTGGGGACAGCTGATCTTCGTTCAGAACATGGGTTCCTTCCAGACTTACGGTGCCCATGAGCAGGTGGGTCTGTACGCAGGTGCAGCCATTCTGGTAGGTGGTGCATCCATTAAAAAGGCAACCAACGGACAGGCGCTTCTTGGCTGTATCCTGTTCCACTTACTTTTCATCGTAGCTCCATCCGCAGGAAAGAACCTGTTTGGTGACGCTGCGATCGGTGAGTACTTCCGTGTATTCATTTCCTACGGAGTTATCGCTCTGGCACTGGTTATGTATGCATGGGGAGACTATAAGAAGAAAAAGAATTAATAGGTTGTAAATACAACGAAAAGACCGTCTGGACTGGATAATGAACAGGTCCGGGCGGTCTTTTTTGTTGCCAAGCATATCGAGGAGGCGCCAGTGGCGCGTCCGCTGATTGTTAGCTGATTAAAAGTGGTTTTATATTGTTATTGTTCAGATCAGTGAGTTAAAATTTCTTCAAGTGCTTTTACCAGCACATCATCTTCCTCTTCATTCCGGATGGCGATCCGTAAAAACTGGCGGTCATCTCTGGAGATCTTGGAGGACAGGTCTTTGATAAACAGGTTATAGCGGGTTAAAAGAAGCTCTGTTATCTCTGTGGCTTTGACATTTTCGCCTGTGAGTTCCACCATCAGGTAATTTGCCTGGGATGGGAAGATGCGGACACCGGGGAGACTGCCAAGTTTTTCCGCAAAACGGGCCCGCTCTGTGCGAAGCTTGTCTAAAGCAGAGGCATAGTCTTTTCTGTATTTCTCTTCGATCTGCATATAAAACTCACCAAAGGAATTGATATTCCAGATGGCAACATCTTTTTTCAGCTGTCCGATCAGGTCCGTATCGCCGCTGGCAGCGACACCTAAGCGCAGTCCCGGGATACCGTAGGACTTGGAAATGCTCTTTACCACGATCATATGTGGATTTTCATCTAACAGTTCTTCCACTAAAAGGGTAGGTTCTGTTTCTTCTGCGAAGTCTACGAAAGACTCATCTGCAAGGAAGCGGATGCCTTTTTTCTTTGTCCAGCGGGCTAGTTTTAACATACCTTCACGGGAGATATAATTGCCTGTTGGATTGTCCGGATTAACTAATACCAGGCAGTCAAGGTTCTTATCTTCAAAGAAGTTCATCACATCATTTTCATTATAGGAGAAATCTTCTGTCTGAGGAACGAATGCAATGACCTTTTCTTTGTCACAGCGGTTTGCATATTCTTCAAAGGCAGGACGGATCACGCCCAGATTGCCTTTTACACGCTCCATAAGGGCTTTGATCAGTTCTGCAGCGCCATTTCCTACTACGATCTGATCCTGGCGGAGGGAGAAGTTTCTGGCGGCCAGGAGAGAGTTTACAGCCATTCCGGATGGATACTGTCTTGCAAGGACATCAAAATTATGTTTGATCTCATCCATCATTTTCTGCGGCGGATAATAACTGTTTACCAGATAGCAGAAATCCAGCATTTTTGGATAGCGCCAGTAGCCGCCGAAACGCTTCTGGATCAGGTGAGTGCGCTCTTTTTCCGGTGCGAAAATGGACTCAGCAATGTTCAGATCCTGGATATCGTCAATTTCATACCAGCGCTGGTTCTCATCCAGACGTTTTGCCTTGATGCCTGGATCATCTAAAGTTACCAGAACCTTCAATACCTGTTCATAGTATTCATTATTTCCAAGTGCTTTTGTATAAGCTTCCAGAAAAGGAACATAGTGTGTCCTGGAAAATTCCTGGCTGAATTTATAAAGGTTTACGGTCTTGTAATAATGTTCGGTATCGGAAAAACGGAACTTTTTGCCTGGGATCATGGCTTCGATATCGTCCTGGTCAGAGAGGACCAGACAGGTTCCGTCCATCCATGACTCATATTTGGCAGCCAGTGCCAGACTGTCTCTTGGGTCATCAGTAAGGCTGTTTAATACAGAGTCCTCAAAGATGATATCAGACTCTAAAAGAAGAGTGTCTTCTTTTAATAAATAGTCTTTTGCCAGGAAAAGGGAGTAAATATTGTTGGTGCGGTCATAGACCGGGTTGTCAATAAAGACAACCGGTGTTTTGATATGCAGACCTTCAATATGTTCTCGAAGTTTTTGGCCTTCATATCCGGTAACAATAACGATCCGGGACAGGTTATGCTGTTCTAACTGGTTTAAGGTGCGGTTGATCAGGGGAACACCGTTTACCTTTACCATACATTTTGTATTATTCTGTGTCAGCTGCTTTAAACGTTTTCCCATTCCGGCAGCCAGGATGATTGCTTGCATGCGTTTTTCTCCTTTATGATTTGTATCCGCTTCCAGGCAGGTAATCCGGGGATATTCCGTCTGGTTTTTTATGGCGGTTTTTAAGGACATCTTTGTAGACTTTGATGCGGTAACGGCGCATTTCTTTCTGGTTTCCAAGCAGAAGCCCGAAGGTATCCAAGAAAATGTGGGCTTTATGGTTCAGCCAGATATATGCCATATACAGGTGTGGATTTTTGGAATAGGTCTTTCCTATGTCAATGGCATTGCGGAAACCATAGTAATTTTTCCAGCTGATGACCGGGGCGGAACCAACGGGGGCTGTTTTGTGGTTTAAAACAGCTGTAGTCACATTTAAGATCCGTGACTGGTCATGGAACCGCAGACAGTATTCTGTATCATCGAACCAGATGAAATATTCTGTTTTTGGAAGGCCGATCTTTCGTACCATGTCAGCGTTTACCAACAGGCCGCAGAAGGTGCTGATATCGTATTCAAAAGAAGCTTTGGCATATTCCTCTTCCGGTACCGGCTTATAAAACATCAGTCTTGGACACTGGATGAAACGTCTGTGGGTGGTATCAATGGCTCCGGCAGTAGTTACAGTGCCGGAATAAGCCAGGTAGTTTGTTTTTAAAATGGCTTTCTGAAGCTGTTCTATATAATCTGCTGCGATCATGGCATCATCATCAATGATCAGGATCCAGTCACAGTCTGTTTTTCCAAGATCTTCCAGTCCCTTTGCAAAGCCGCCGGCCCCGCCGATATTTTCCGGAAGATGGAGGATGTGAAACTCCGGTTTTCCGGCGTTTGGGAAAACGGTTTCAGTTCCAGCCGCCAGCTGGTCCAGATATTCTGAAGTACCATCTGTACTGTGGTTGTCTACAATACAAATATAAGAAAAGGGAACTGTCTGGGACAGAACCTGCTGTATGCATTCTTTTAATAATTCCAGTCGGTTGTAAGTAACGATTGTAACTGCGAATTTCACGATAGGCTCCTTTCGCGCCGTGTTCAATGTGTGTGTTTGCACGCTCACTACAGTATAGCATAAGCAATTTATATGGAAAAGTCAAAAAAACTTATTGAAAGATTTTTGGGGGTACAACCGTACCATTATTTAATGGAGGGGGATAATTTTTCTTGGGAATTCCATTGCATGTACAGGAAAATTATGATAATCTACCAGTATAGGATTCCTCTGTAATATGGAGGAATAAAATGAGTAAAAAAACACTGGAAGAACTGGTATTTCATGACGATTTTATGTTTGCAGCTGTTATGATGGATGCAGAAAACTGCCGATGTTTCCTAGAACGTGTGTTGGAGATCCAGATTGAAAGAGTTGAGATCAGCACAGAACATGGTTTCTTTTTCAATCCGGAATGTAAGAGTATTCGCATGGACGTATTTGCAAAAGATGAAAACAGGACGCATTATGATATTGAGATGCAGCTGGTGAAAAAAGACAGTCTGGAAAAACGCAGCCGTTATTACCACAGTCAGATGGATGTGGAAATGCTGGAAAAAGGGAAAAGTTATGGAGAGCTGGCAGACACATATGTCATTTTCATTTGTAACTTTGATCCCCTGGGGCAGAAAAAATGCCGTTATACCATCCGCAGATACTGTGAAGAAACGGGAAATGTATTTGGTGACGGAGTCTGCACTGTTTTTCTTAATACAAATGGAAAAAATCGTGAGGAAATACCAAAGGAACTGGTAGCATTACTTGATTTTGTTAAGGCTGATCTGGCTGGAAGTGAAGCTGATTATGAAGATGCATTGGTCAAACGGCTTCAGGAGTCCATGCGCCAGATCAAAAGAAGCCGGAAGATGGGGGAACGCTATATGATGTTTGAACAGTATATGAAAGAGTATGTTCAGGAACATGCAGATGAGATCCGGGAAGAAGCGTGGGCAGAAGGATTGGCAGAAGGCCATGCAGAAGGCTTACAGAAAGGTCGTGCAGAAGGCTTACAGGAAGGTCGTGCAGAAGGCTTACAGGAAGGTCGTGCAGAAGGCTTACAGAAAGGCCGTGCAGAAGCTACTACCAGACTGAATAAATTATATTCCTGCCTTCTGACATCGGATCGTGCAGATGATCTGCAGCGTGCACTGAAGGATCCTGTATATCTGGAACAGTTATTGCAGGAGTTTGGTTTTTAATGGCCAAAATAAAGATCAATGATTATAAATTCTATGAATAAAAAAGTCCGGCTCATATCATGTGAGCCGTTTTGCCTGAATGGCAGAATCTATTTCTATTAAGTATCTTATATCGTAGTCAATTCGACTGAATTTCAAAAGAGGTACAGAGGAATCCTATATGCTTTTATGTAAAAAGTGAAAACTGCCGTAGGAACATCTGTTTGAGATGAACCTGCGACAGTTTGTGCTTTGCCTGTTAATATTCTTCTAAGTCGTAATCATAATCGTAGTCATATTCTGTGTCATCATCTGATGTTTCGTCTCCTGGTTCATCTACGGCATCGTAATCGGTCTCGTCCAGTACGCCGTCAGAGTCAAAGTAGTAATATTTCCCATCTATGGTCAGTCCGCCAGTTACCATGGCACCGCTTGCGTTAAAATAGTACCAGTGTCCATTTAACTGCTGCCAACCGGTAAGCATATAGCCGTCACTGTTAAATAGATAGGTGGCGCCGTCGATGTCAGCTATACCGTCAGCATAGTAGGTATCTGCAGAAAGGCGGTACCACCAGCCATGATCATCTTTCTGCCAACCAGTAGAAACCTGAGCGGCTGCTGTTTCTGTTTGATTTTGATTTCCGGAAGAAGACGGATTTTTGGAGGAAGAACCACCAGCTGAGCCGGAATTACCAGAAGAACCGCCTGCATAAGGGCAGACCCCGTTTGGATGGAGATGAGCAGGATTGCCTCCGCAGTGATAGTGATAGCTTCCAAGACCGCTTTTGTTTTTATAATCATGATGTCCGCCGTTTGCATCAGTCCGGCCTTGATGTGCCTCAGCCTCTATAATCAGATTTCCGGATATTCCGGTAAATGCAGGCGTAAGTACCAAAGAAAGACTGAAAGCAGTGATAAGAACAGCCAATGGCTTTTTCATAGTTGTACTCCCCCTTATGATCATTTGTGGATCTGTATTTATTATGGTTACATTATAAGTATAGAATAGGCACAAAAACGGTGATTTGTCAATGGCTGAGGTCATCTCCGTATGATCTGTGCATATTCGGCCCGCAGTTTCTCCAGATAATGGCTGGAGGTGAGACTGTTTTTGCTTGCCTGCATCAGATTTAAAATGATCAGATCAAGGACCAGTAAAGGAACCGTCATAGAATGATATTCATTTGGTTCGCCGCGATAGCAGTAAAAAGTCAGTCTGGACGGCATTTCTTCCTGAGTCGCAAAAAGGTCTGTAAAAAGGATAACCGGGCAGTTTATCTTGTTACAGTGATTTAAAAGGATCCGTGTTTCACCTAAAAGACGTGAGAAACTGAAAAGAAGGACCAGATCATTGCCGGTAATGTTGACCATATATTCATAAATGGCAGATCCACCTTCTAAGAGAACAGGCTGGATCCCCAATCGTCTTGCGCGATAACAAAAAATGGATGCCAGTCCGCAGGAAGCATCCGGGGCATAGATATAAACATGCTGTGCCTGCAGTAAAAGGTCTGCTGCACGGGCTGGAAGTGCTGGATCCATACGGTCCAGCGTTTTTGCTGTATTATTTCCAAAATGCATTTTCAGGTCTTCTGTAAGGGAAGCGGTTTCTTCAAAACGCTTCAGTGCAGAAGTAAGGCGGGAACTGGGAGTAGCGGTATCCTGGATCCGCTGCTTTATTTTCAGTTCTTTTAAATTCTGAAATCCTATTTTTTTCCAAAATCTTGAAACCGTGGCAGGACTGATGCCTGTGTGTGCAGAAAGTTCTTCTGAAGTGAGATACTGAAGCTGTTCTTCGTTTCGCAGAAGATACTGTATCAGTTTATGGTCCGATTTTGAAAATGTATCTTTATATTGTTCATATAATTCCTGAAGCATCTGAGAATACAACTCCTTTTTTGATCTGAATGGCTGAAAATGATCATCTATATGAGTTATTTTATCATTTGGTGATCATAAATGCAAATAAAATTTCATAATTATAATAAATGAAAAATATTACTCATATTTTACATTTCCCTGCTTTTGAATTTTACATTCCAGACCGTATAATGCAAACAGTTCAACAGGAAAGGGGCATGGATATGAAACAGATATTTGTTTCATCGACTCTGCTTTGGAATGCCGGGCTGGAAGAAATGTTCCAGCGGGTATATGACAATGGATTTGATGGAATCGAACTTTGGGCGCAGCAGTTTTTTGCAAGAGGGTATGACACACAGGAGTATCTGCGTCTTCAGGCATTATACCCTTTAAGAACCTGTGTACACAGCTGCAGCTGGGATTTAAATCTGGCTTCCATGAATCAGGGGATCCGGGAAATGTCCATAAAACAGGTGGAAGCATCTATGAGGCTGGCAGCAGAGTTAGAAGCAATGGAACTGACAGTTCATCCGGGACATATGACACTTCCGGGACGAAGAGAAGAGAGCATGAAACTTCTTCAGGACTCGTTAGAACAGATCGGAAGGCTTTCTGACCGGATCGGAGTAGATGTTTCTTTAGAGATCATGGAAAAGATCCCAAAAGAATTTGTAACAGATGCACAGAGTATGGAAGAAGCAGCAGGAAGCAGAAAAAAACAGTTTTTTTATACTCTGGATATAGCACATTGTGACAGCGAAGAAGAACCATTTCACATATTAGACCAGCTGAAACGGATCTCCAAGATCCATATCAGCAACCGGAAAGGAAAATGTTACCATACTCCTTTAGGAAACGGCGATTTTTCATTTAAAGAAATGCTTCCCCAACTTTTAGCATATGGACTCCCTCTGGTAACAGAAGGCTATGATGACAGCAGGGATTTTCATATATTTACAGAGAATACAGCTTTTTTAAAAACAAACGGAGGACTTTAAAAATGAATAAGAAAATGGCATTGATCTTAACAACAGCAGCAGTTATGGGACTTGCAGGATGCAGCGGACAGACTGATAAAACAGAAACAACAGCAGCGCCTGCCAAGACCACAGCAGAACCGGCTACACAGGCAAAGGCAGAGACGACAGAAGCTTCCACAGAGGCAGAAAAGAAAGATGTTTCCGGAAAGATCACATTATATACTTCCCAGCCGGAGGAAGATGCACAGAAGCTGATCGATGGCTTTAACAAAGAGTGCCCGGATGTAACAGTAGATGTATTCCGTTCCGGAACAGAAGAAGTAGTCAGCAAGGTTTTGGCAGAGCAGACAGCAGGTGCTGTTCAGGCAGATGTGCTTTTAGTAGCAGACAGTGTTACATTTGAAACTTTAAAAGAACAGGATATGCTTTTACCTTATGAGTCACCGGAACTGAAAGGCATTCCGGAAGAATACATTGATAAAGACCATATGTATACAGGAACAAAGGTGATCACAACAGGTATTGCATACAACACAGATCTGGTAAAAGATGCGCCAAAGGGATTTGCAGATCTGACAGGAGAGGCATTTAAAGATGCAGTGATCATGCCAAGCCCGTTGTATTCCGGTGCAGCAGCTTACAATCTGGGGGTACTCAGCCGCAATGAAACATTAGGCTGGGATTTCTTCCAGGGATTAAAGGATAACGGAATTACAGTAGATAAAGGAAACGGAGCAATACAGAAGGCAGTAGTGGCAGGAGAAAAGTCCTGCGGTATCCTGGTCGATTACATGGCAAACCGTTCTAAAAATGATGGTGCCCCGGTAGAGTTTGTTTATCCGGAAGAAGGTTCACCAGCCATTACCGAACCAATTGGTGTGTTAAAAGACTCCAGGAACCAGGAAGCAGCAGAAGCATTTGTAGATTTCGTTCTTTCTGATGAAGGACAGGAACTGGCAGCTTCTATTGGTTATACACCTGTAAAAGAGGGTGTAGCAGCACCAGAAGGATTAAAATCCATTGATCAGATCAAGACCATCAGTGCTGATACAAAAGAACTTTACAGCAGCCGTGACGCAGATAAAGAGAAATTTTCTGAGATCTTCCAGTAACAGCAGGTATACAGGCAGAAAGGGGCAGCATTGTTATGAAACATAAAAAAGTCTTAGGCAGTACAGGTCTGCTGCTGTTTTACCTGGGAGTCTTCCTGGTATTTATAGCGCCGATCGTCCGTTTACTGTTTATGAGCCTGAAAGGAAGCGATGGTTATGGACTTTCTAATTATCAGGTCCTGTTACAGGAAAAACGGACCAGAGAAGCGATCTTTAATACGATCCTGATCGCTGCTTCCTCTACCATGATCGCCATCGTGGCAGGAAGCGGACTGGCTCTGGCAGCAGCTTATACCAATATAAAAAGAAAAAGGCTTTTAGAATTACTGGTGCTGCTTCCTTTCATTATCCCCTCTTATATTATTACTCTTTCCTGGAGCGGATTTTTAGGTAAAAAAGGGATCGTAAACCAGATCCTTGGGGCCGTGGGGATCGGTCCGGTGAATATTTATTCCATTGGCGGTATTTTACTGGTGATCGGTATCTGCAACATCCCTGTTGTATACATGAGCGTGATCCATATGCTTCGGCGTATTCCAAGAGACCTGGAATGGGCTTCCAGAGCCTGCGGATTTGGTCTTTCTTATACACTGATCCATGTGGATCTGGTGCAGGTGCTTCCTGCGATCATTGCAGGCGGGCTTCTGGCGTTTTTATCAGCCATTGATAACTTCTCTGTGCCGGCATTTTTAGGTATCTCTTCTGGCATCCCGGTGCTCAGCACCTATATTTATGAAAAAGCAATTGGATTTGGACCAGACGCTTTCCCTCTGGCAGCTGCTCTTTCTGTTCTTTTATCTGTGATCGCAGTAGGCGGTACATTGATGGAAACAGCATTAGTGGGAAAAAATGGAAAATCAGAAAGCATTAAAGAAGATTATTCGGTACGTATTGAGCTGGAAGGACCAAAACGGAGGCTATTAGAATGGGGGCTGTTGGGAACATTAGGTGTATTAAATCTGGTTCCCATTCTGGTAATGATAAAAAGCGCATTTTTAAAAACATATGGCCTGAAAATGACGTTGGATAATCTGTCCCTTAAAAATTTTGCTTTTGTATTTACAAACAGAGGTGTTCTTGCCGCTGTCAGAAACAGTATCCTTCTGGCACTTGTGACTTGTGGAGTCTGTATTGTTGTGGGAACTGCAGCAGCCTATATGAAAGTGAGAAGAAACAGTAAAGGGGCTGTGACCATGGAAAAATGTGCTTCTCTGACCTATGCCATTCCAGGTATCGTTCTTTCTCTGGCAATGATCTTCCACTGGGTAGAGCCGCTTCCCGGGATCCGTCCGGGAGTATACGGAACCATATGGATCCTGGTGATCGCTTATATAACCAGATATCTGATCCTTCAGATCAAAGAGAGCACCACAGCTCTTATGTCTGTGAACCCGGAACTGGAAGAAGCAGTACGTGCCTGTGGCAGAGGCAAAAGAGCTCTCTGGCAGCAGGTATTGCTTCCTATGCTGGTACGTCCTATTTTATCCGGTTCCTTTTTGATCTTTGTATCATCACTTACAGAACTTACTTTGTCATCTATGCTTGCAAGTGCAGGAACAAAGACCATAGGACTTACTATTTTTAACTTCCAGCAGTCTGGAGATTACAATCTGTCGGCAGCTATGTCAGCTGTGATCGTTGTAATGGTTCTTACAGGTTACTGTCTGGTGGCTTTAAAACCGGCAGAAAAAAAGAAGAGAGGAAAAGAACATGAGTCTTTATTTAGAGCATATAACCCAGAGGTTCGGGCAAACACTGGCGCTTAATGACATTGATCTGGAAATACGAAATGGGGAGTTTCTGGCTATTTTAGGACCTTCCGGCTGTGGAAAGACCACTCTTTTGCGGGCGATCGGCGGATTTGCAAAACCTACAGAGGGAAAGATACGGATGGATGATGTGATCTATTCCGGAAATGGAAAAATGGTTCCGGTAGAGCAGCGTGACCTGGGAATGGTATTTCAGTCATTTGCTTTGTGGCCCAATATGACAGTGCGCCAGCATGTAGAATTTCCAATGAAGAGTCCAAAGCAGAAACACCTGACAGAGGCACAGAAAAAAGAAGCCGTAGATGCAGCCATTGAAAATATGGGATTAAAGCCTTATGAAGACCGGTATCCGGGAGAACTTTCCGGTGGACAAAGGCAGAGAGTCTCTCTTGCAAGAGCCATTGTGGGAAAGCCATCCATTCTTTTAATGGATGAACCTTTAAGTGCTTTGGATGCAGAATTAAAGATCAGTATGCGCCGGGTGATCCAGGATGTTCACCGTATGACCGGGGCGACCATTATTTATGTGACCCATGACCAGAGCGAGGCTCTTGCCATGGCAGATCGTATCCTCATTATGAAAAATGGAAAGATAGAACAGGTAGGAACACCTGAGGAGATCTATCTACATCCACAGACTGAATTTGCAGCGTCCTTTGTAAGCAAATGTAATTTTGTCAGAGGACAATGGAATGATTCCTATTTTAAAGTAATGGATCAGTCCCTTATATATGATGGACCGGAAGTAGCACAGGCTTTTAAAAACCATGGTCTGTTTCCTGTACGTCCGGAGCAGTTTCACATTGTAAAAGAAGGAAAAGGTATTCCGGCAACTGTAACCAACAGGCAGTACAGCGGCAGGGAGATCCATTATTCCTTAAAATGCGGGGAAGATACATTTACGGTATACGCAGGAAGCAGAGAACAGTATGAGCCGGGAGAACAGGTAAAGCTGGTTTACCAGGCATCATAAGAAAAGAGGAATAAAAAATGAAGCTGTTATTTGACCTTCACACACATACAGTGGCCAGTGGTCATGCATTTAGCACATTAAAAGAAAATATAGAAGAGGCAGCGGCCAAAGGATTAAAAGCCATGGGAACATCAGATCACTACAGTGCCATGCCGGGATCTGCGCAGCCTATTTATTTTACTAATTTTAAGGCGATCAAAGAGAAAATACTGGGAGTCCGTATTTTTACCGGTATGGAAGCCAATATCATAGATCTGGAAGGAAAACTGGATGCGGAAGAAGCTGTTTTAAAGAAAATGGACTATGTGATTGCCAGTCTTCATGTTCCCTGTGTAAAAGCAGGAACCAGAGAGGAAAATACCAATGCATTGATCGGAGCTATGAAAAATCCATATGTGAAGATCATCGGACATCCAGATGATGACCGTTTTCCTCTGGATTATGAAAAACTGGTAAAAGCGGCAGCAAAAGAAAAGGTGGCGCTGGAAGTAAACAACAGCTCTTTTTCTCCCCGTACCGGCAGACTGAATGCAGACAAAAATCTTCCGGTTATGCTGTCTTTCTGTAAAAAATACAAGGTGCCGGTGATCGTGGACAGTGATGCTCACATATTTTACGATATAGGAAACCTGGATCGGGCAAAGGAAATGTTAGAGGCCTGCGAATTTCCGAAAAAGCTGATCCTGAATACGAAATTAAAAGGTCTTTCTTATGTGCTGAATCTGGAACGGGAAGAAACAAGAGAGAAATATGATCATATGATGGAAGATTAGAACATTGCAGACAGATTTATCTGGAAAATCCGCAATAATGCCGGTACTGGCATTGTTGCGGATTTTTTGCCTTGCTTAAAAAGGTTTCCATGGGTATAATGAGCCAAGAGACAAAAAAGATTTTAAGAGAACATAAATATAAATGGAGTATAGAGAAGATCTTATGGCAAAAGCACCCAGTGTTCGGAAAAACTATATATACAATTTAATTTACCAGGTGATGACGCTGATCACCCCATTTATCACGACCCCGTATATTTCCCGCGTTCTGGGGGCAGATGGAACGGGAGTACAGAGTTATACCAATTCCGTAGTCCAGTATTTTGCCATACTGGCGGCTCTGGGAACGGCTTCTTATGGGCAGAGGGAGATCGCAAGACACAGAGATGAGATAAAGATACGCAGCCGGCTTTTCTGGGAGATCGAGGTGCTTTGTATGGCAACGACCGCAGCATGTCTTATTATCTGGCTGTTTGTGATCGGCTTTGCCAGGGAATACAGGCCTTATTATGTGGTATTGACGATGACACTGCTGGCAGTTGCTTTTGATATTTCCTGGTTTTATGGGGGGCTGGAGCAGTATTCCCTGATCGTTTTGCGAAATACGGCAGTGAAGCTTGTGGGCATTGCCATGCTGTTTTTATTTATCCGGGAAAAAGAAGATCTTCTGCTGTATGTGGCATTGACTGCGGCAACCGGACTTCTGGGAAATGTTTCCATGTGGGGATATTTAAAGGGGCAGGTGGAAAAGCCGGTTTTAAAAGAACTGCGTCCTTTGCGCCATTTAAAAGAGACTCTGGTTTACTTTATACCTACCATCGCCACTTCCGTCTATACCATTTTGGATAAGACTATGCTTGGCTGGTTTTCCGGGGAAAATAAGTCACAGAACGGTTATTATGAATATGCCACCGGTTTTGTGAATATGGCGAAAATACTGATCATGTCTTTTAATGCAGTTATGTCCGCCCGTATGTCCTATTTATTTGGAACTGGACGGATGGAAGAGATCCATAAGCGTTTCCAGGACTCACTGGATTTTGTCCTTTTAATGGCAATGCCTATTATGCTGGGTCTGGCGGGGATCGCAGCCCAGTTTATTCCCTGGTTTTTGGGAAACGGGTATCTGCCGGTGACATTTTTAATGTATGTATGCAGTCCTCTGGTGCTGGTGGTAGGTTTAAGTGACTGCATCGGCAGCCAGATTTTAACGCCTGGTGGAAAAAGGGCCCAGAGCGGCAAAGTGATCGTAGCAGGAGCTATGGTCAATGCCTGTTTAAATTTCCTTCTGATCCCTCATTTTGCAGCGTTGGGAGCAGCAGCAGCGTCAGTAGCAGCAGAATGTTTTATCACCTCCCTTTATCTGTGGCTGGGAAGAGATTTTATAAAGCTGAAAATGCTGGTGCGTTATGGCTGGAGGCGTCTTGTGGCGGCTGTTATTATGTTGGGAGCTGTGGTGTGGACGGGACAGTTTTTGGAACAGGTCCGTGGCCTGGGACCTATCACCACTTTTGTTCAGATCGGTGCAGGCGCAGTGGTGTATTTACTGGTGCTTCTGGTAATGCGTGATCCGTTCCTGTATCAGTATTTAGGGAAAATATACAGGCGGCTGACGGGACAGCCATAAAAAAATCACAGGAATGCCATGTTATGTGAGATAAAAACAGTTTGGAAGGATTGATTATTGGGACATGCTGAGAGAAAAGCCGGAATTTTATAAAGAGGAAATACGCTGCGGATACACGGTAGATGAAAAAACGAAGCGTGTATGGGCGGTGCAGCTGGAAATGTTAGATGAAGTGGAGCGCATCTGCAAAGCCAATGGGCTTAAATATTTTGCTGACAGCGGAACCTTGATCGGTGCTATCCGCCATGAAGGATATATTCCATGGGATGACGATATTGACCTGGTCATGCTGCGGGAAGATTATGATAAATTTGTGCAGATTGCCCCGAAATGGCTGAAAGAAGATCTGGTGCTTCAGACTGTGTATACAGAGAAAAATTACCTTCGCGGCCACGCCCAGATCCGAAACAGCAAGACCTGCGGCTGCAATGAAGAAGATAAAAAGGCGGGATATAACTGCGGCATTTTTATTGATATTTTTCCATTGGACGGTATGCCGAAAACGGAAAAAGAAAGAAAAAGCTGGGCCAAAAAGATCCAGTTTTATTGGACCGTGCTTTATACCTGGTACCGCTTTGATTATTATGAAAATGCAACGGTTTTTGGAAAACTTCTCCATGGCATTGGAATGCTTCTCCATGTTCCCATGGTCAAGGCATATAAGGGTTATGAAAAACTGTGTACCCGCTTCAAAGGCAAAGATACGGAATATGTCTGCGACACTGTATTTATCCGCTATCTGGAAAAAAACACCTGGAAGCGGGAGTGGTTCAAAGAAGCTGTTTACATGCCCTTTGAAAACCGTAAGATACCTGTTCCTGTAGGCTATGACGGCAGACTCACCGCCGAATATGGTGATTATATGAAACCGGCCAAAGCCCCGACTATGCATGGGGGACTGATCTTGGATCCGGATGTGCCATATACGGAATATTTAAAAAGAGAAAATTGATAGGGCTTTACCCAGGTAATTATTTGAGGTGGAAAATTTCGCACGATCCCCACGCTGTTGGTACAGACAAGGGAAACCTGAGAGATGCAGGAGAAGTGTGCGCCTGCCAAATAATTATCTGGTTTAGCATATATAGTAGAACGAAACAGGCAGAAACTTCGCATATTATAATTGCAAAGATTCTGCCGGTTATCTTTATCTTGTATACGAGATGAATACGTTTTCTTTTTGGAAATGGACTGTTATTATCTATTTAAACAGAGAAAACCTATTTTTTTCTGTAATAATACTGGATACCTCTTAAGAGTCCATCTGTTTCCAGATGGTCAAAATCGAGCTGAACAGGAATGCCTGGAATATCTGGAAGGTAGAATCGCCCGTCTTTGATCTGGGATACAACCTTAAAGTAAGGAATCAATACTTCATTTAATGGCTGATGGAATTCCAGAAGTTCATTTTCGGAATAGAGGGCACCTAAAGCGGCATTTATAAATGGAAAGCCGCCAGTAGAAATACGGCAGTTATGTTGGTGGGCATAATCCCGTACACGCATGATTTCAGCAAGGCAGTATAAACGGGCAGGCTGGAGATGATCTACGCCATGTTCTGCATAATCCACATGAGCATGATAACTTCTGACAGATTCACCCATAGCAATTTCCATGGAAATACCGGCATTATCCATCTGGTCGCGCAGAGAGCGAAGCGCCTCCATGTCAAAAGCATGGACAGGTTCTTCAAACCATTCCACATTATAAGGAGCAGCAGCTTTTGCAAATTCAAAAGCGGTATCAGCATCCCAGGCTTGGTTTGCATCTACAGCAATGCCAAAATCATCACCCAGAGCCAGTCGGGCTTTTTCAAGACGGCGGACATCTGCAGACCAGTCATTGCCATTTCCACCAATCTTAAATTTGGTGATTTTGAAACCTTCTGATTTGAAGCGGAGAAGATCGTCTAAAAGGGCTTCATCGCTAAGAAGCACAGAACCGCCGCCTTTATAGACGCTGGCCCAGTCTTTTGTGGCACCAAGAAAACGATGAAGTGGCTTTTGGGCCCGGTTGGCTAAAAGGTCTAAAAGGATCCAGTCCAGATTAAACATTTCTGCAACATAAGGGCTTTGATAGCCAAAGTTGCGGATCTCCCACCAGAAGTAATGAGTCCATTCACTATTGGTTTTTCCGCCTTGCTCTAATAGTCTTGGGACAAAGAAATCTACCATGATACGGGAAGCTGGGCCCTGACCACAGAAACCATCTTCGTCATATACTTTTAGCCAGCCCTGGAAAAAGGATGCATGACGGATCCCGCCAGTTCCGTCTTTAAAAGGAACTGGAAGTGGAATAGGTGCTACATCATAAAATATAGCTTCTTTGATTTTAAGGACATCTGGATAGTTAAAAAGATAGTTCATGAAAATACCTCCTCATAATGTTCAAAATAGGTTTCAAATGTGTCATAAAGCAAATTTTCCAAATCTCGGGTCACAGGGGGCATGGCGCGGATCGGATGATGGGCCATGATCAGAAAATATCCCTGAGGTGGTGTAAAAGAATGAATATCATTAGGAGTGTCAGCAAAAATCTTTGATGGAAGGATCGTGTTGCCAATTCCATTTTTTTCCAGAAAATGCAGGATGGATGGAATAGCCTCACAAATGGAGGATACACAGGCCGGACATATCTGTTGGAATAAACGTTCCTGTTCGCGGTGCAGCGCATTTGTCTGAGGGACCATCATAGCTTTCGCAGATTCTAAAGAACAGGAAGCAATATCGTTTTTAGAACAATATACTAGTTCATCTTCATCCAGAATACGGCTGTCTAAAATGGGATGCTCTTCTTCACAGGAAAAATAGATGCCATAATCTGCGGATGCATTTAAAAGAGCTTCCTGGATTTGTTCACGGTTACCGCAGGTGATATGAAGCTGGATATCTGGATGCTGTTCCTGAAAAGTAGAAACAATCTGAGTTTGTATAATATGTATCAGACTGGGATCACATTGCAGGTAAATACTTCCCTCATGTCCTTGCTGATAAGCTTTAATATGTTCGGACATTTCGGCTTCAATCTGCAGGATGTTACGGGCGAAGTTGACAAATACCTTTCCAGCATTGGTGGGGAGCAGTGTATTATGTTCGCGGGTAAATAATTTGGTACAAAGCATTTTTTCCATACAATGCAGATACCGGGAAAGAGCAGGCTGGGTAAGATAAAATTTTTCGGCAGCTTTTGTCAGACTTTTTTCATCAACAATGGCAATAACGTAACGCAGCAGTTGTGGATTCAGATTTAATTCAGGAGGATTTTGTGTGGATGCCAAAGTACCAGGGATATCTGGTGCAGAAATACCTGAACCTTTATTTCCGAATGACAGGTCAGCAGCCAGAAGCAGATCGTTGACCTGTGAGGATGGAATGATCTCAAAGTGTTGATCTGGATCAGACTGCAGATCCTTGATCAGTAAAGATGCGAGATATTTTTCCGGTTCTGTCAGTTTATACCCCAGAGGAAAACGAATATGTGTGACCTGGTGAACAGGTGGATCTAAAGGAAGGAACACCAGCTCATTACAAGGTGTGACATATGTTTTGGATACAAGACCTGCTCCAGCTGCGTGATGGAGCATAGAATCAACAAGAATCACATTATCTGACTCAAAAGTGATCACAGGTTCAAAGCCTGCTTCCTTAAAAAGTTCTTCTGCAAGGATGCGAATGTTGTGTCGGAGCCCCTGTAGTACAAATGGGGTATCTTTCAGATCAGCCAGACGGATCTTGCTGGAAGTGGCTAATGGATGAGCTGCAGGAAGTGCAACCAGAAGCTCTTCATAGGCAATGGGAATATCTGTTACTTTATCAGAGGCTTTTCCAGAACCAATTGCCAGATCTACTTGCCCATGCAAAACAGCGTTCGTTTGTTCATTAGAGTAAAGCTCTGTTAAAGATAATGAAATATTGGGATAACGGTTTATAAATGACTGGTAAATACGGCTGTATATCATGGATCCGCGATTGGGGCCGGTTGCCAGGCGGATACAGGAATGATCCATATTTGTGATCATTCTTAGTGACTGGGAAAGTCTTGTTTGTTCATTTACGATTTTATGTGCATATTCGATTACATAGCGTCCTACAGAAGTAGGCACCAACTGTCTGTGATAACGAAGGAAGATCTGGAAGCCCAGTGAGGTTTCATATTCAGTAAGAAATTTGCTGAGTGCAGGCTGAGAAATCTGCAATGCCTGTGCTGCTGCTGAGAGATTTCCGAAATCAGATATAACAGTAAGATAATAAAGCTGTCGTGTTGTCATGTGAGATCCACCCCTTTCTTGTTGTTTTTTTAAATTATAGACAAAATCTAATGAGTGTCAAGAAAAAATGAGTTTATTATAACTAAAATGATATGAATACTATAATCAAAATGGCTTTGTAAAATGCAAAAACTAAGTATATAATACGAAACATAAAAGCACTTAGCGAAAAAATATAGCAAAATTGCTAAAAATGCAAATAACAGAGCGAAAGATTGCTCTGTTAAATATGATATGAAAAAGGAGAGGAAAAACTATGAGAAAGAATTTGTATCGTTTTTTAGCGGCAGGTGTGATCCTGGCAGCGGTAGCAGGAATGGCAGGCTGTTCTGAAAAAAAAGATGAAACAGTTTCTACTGCGGCAGCTTCTGAAGCGGAAACGCAGAAAAATGACAGTAAGGCGGCTGCTGATACAGAAATTGGTTTCCCAAAAGATGAAACGATCACACTGGTTGTTCCTGGAAAAGCAGGTGGCGGCTCTGATTTGGGAATCCGTTATTACAGTGAAGGATTGAATCGATTATATGGACTTAAAACAACCGTTACCAATTATGACAGTAATACGGTGGGGCATCAGACAGTAGCAAATGCAAAGCCTGATGGAACAACTCTTACAGTGGCAACGTCTGCTTTAAATATACAGTATATTACGGGTAATACTGATATTGATCCGAACAAAGATTTCACATTGATCGCATGCCTTCAGGATAATGGATTTCTTACGTTAGCAGTTCCGGCTGATGCTCCTTATGATGATTTTGCAGGTTTTGTAGAGTATGCTAAGGAACATCCGGGAGAATTAAATGCAGGCATGCCTGCATCTGGCTCTAATACATTTTTATTTGGAATGTTAAGTAAAGAACTTGGTATTGAGTTGAATTCTGTTGAGTGTGCATCAGAAGCAGACCGTCTTACCAATCTTGCAGGCGGATTCATTGATGTAGGTGTTGTTGGCGTTGGAAATGCAGTAGAGTATGAAAAAGCAGGAAAGTTAAAAGTAATTGGCACTGTTGCATCAGATGGAATTACGATTGGAGATTACCCGGAAGAATTACCGGATAATTATAAGACATTACAGGAACAGGGATACGAGAATTGTACAATGTCTATATATCATTATCTTTTAGGACCTGCAGGTATGGATGAAAAGATGGTAGCTGAAATGAATGAGGCTATGAAAGCGGTAGCAGAAGATCCAACTGTAAAAGACGGTATTGCGAGCATTGGCTGCATTCCAGGCTGGCATGATTTGGAAGAGTCTAAGGAGATTCATGATAAAGAATATGCACAGTTTGTAGACATTGCAAAAAGCTTAGGTGTATGTGAAGTGGAATAATGGAAAAGGATGTCCTGAGGGATCTCTCTCAGGACATTTTAGAAAGGAGAAGATTGGGAATATGAAAATGCACAGAGATACGATCACCGGTATTACAGGTCTGGTGGGAAGTGCTTTTTTTCTGTATTTTACCCGGTTTATCAAACAACCGGCTAAATTATTGGAACCAGGACCAAGGATCGTGCCATATGTAGCACTGCTTCTTATTGCGGTCAGTTCTCTAGCTTTATTGATCAAAGGGGTCATAGAACGAAAAAGGGAGGAAAAGCCATATTTTCCCAAGGGAGGTATCTGTAAAATAACATTAAGCTTTATGAAACTTCTTCTTTATGCTGTTGCTATGAATTATCTGGGATTTTTATTTACGACGCCCTTTGCTACTTTTGCATTTATTTATGATCTTAAGGGAGAAAGTAAGGTGCGGCTGGTTACGGCAATCATTATTTCTGTGGTAGTTACAGCCAGTCTCTATGCAATGTTTGTTTATGGTTTTCAGATAAAACTGCCGTCTGGCATACTATTTGAGTAGAAGAGAGGAGAAGAAAAATGACGGATTATATGAATGCATTGCTGATCTGTCTGCAGCCAGTCAATTTCCTGTTGATCATAGCCATGGTTTCATTAGGAATTGTATTTGGCGCAATTCCAGGACTTTCAGCTACCCTTGGTATTGCTTTATTGCTTCCTATTACATTTGGCCTTTCTACGGAAACTTCTTTTGTATTACTTCTTGCCATTTGGATCGGCGGAGTATCGGGAACTTTTATTTCGGCGGTTTTAATCGGTATTCCGGGGTCTTCTTCCGCTATTGCCACTTGTTTTGACGGCTTTCCTATGACAAAGAAAGGGCAAGCGGGAAAAGCATTAGGAATTGGTATGACGGCTTCCTTTATAGGAACGGTGGTTTCCGTTATCATTGCAACTGTATTATCTCCGGTTATAGCAGAATTTGCGCTTCATCTGGGACCATGGGAATATTTTTCACTGTGTTTTTGTGCCATTACATTGATTGCTTCTTTATCAAAAGGAAATATTTTTAAAGGGATCATGGCTGCAGGTATTGGGCTGCTTATGGGATGTGTAGGCATGGATCCTATTAATGGATCACAGCGTTTTACATTTGGAAGTGTAAACCTTAGTTCTGGACTCAGTACAGTAGCGCAGATGTTGGGAATGTTTGCTATGTGTCAGATCATCCGTGATTCTGCATTGGGAGAAGGAAAGATGCCGGAAGCAGATGTAGTGAATATGAAGGGGATTGGTATTGGGTTGAAAGATATTTTTGACAATATCAAGACTATTTTATTTGCTTTTGCAACCGGTCTGTGGATTGGTTTTCTTCCAGGCATGGGTTCTGGTATTTCTAATATGGTGGCTTATGGATATGCAAAAAGTATCAGTAAAGATCCAGATAGTTTTGGAAAAGGAAATCCAGCAGGTGTATGGGCATCAGAAACTGCAAACAATGCATCTTTAGGTGGTGCGTTGATCCCAATGATGGCACTAGGAATTCCTGGAGATGGAATTACAGCGATGCTGATCGCAGGTCTGACGATTCATGGATTACAGGCGGGACCGCTATTCATGACAGAACAGCCAGATTTGGCCATGCTGATATTTGCGTGTGTTTTGGTGTCGGCAATTGTTACTTATGTAATACAGATTTTAACAAAAAGGTGGTTTCCATACATTTTGAAAGTTCCGTATCACTATTTATACACAGTTATTCTTGTGATCTGTTATATAGGTGGTTATGGAATTTCCAATACTATGTTTAATATTTATGTTATGTTGGCATGGTGTGTGCTGGCTATCTTTATGAGTATTGCGGGACTGCCGACTTCTCCGTTGGTACTGGCATTTATCCTTTCAAGTAAATTGGAACGTTATTTCCGCCAAGGTATCAGCTACGCCCATGGAAGTTATAAAGAATTTTTTACGCGTCCGATATCCTGCGTTTTACTGATCATTTCTCTGGTTTGTTTAGTATGGCCACTGATATCAGATATATTAAAATCAAAGAAGAATCCAACAGAAACTATGGAAAATACCATACAGGCAAATGATGATTGATCTAAGAACTAAAAAGCTGCCATTTTATGATCTGGTCTATCATGGATCATAAAATGGCTTTGATCTTGGATCAACTTAAAAACGATGCCACCGCCGCTTCTTTAGAATGTATCAGATGCACCCGTATAGAAGCCACTGCGCTTGGCAGGTCATGGTTTTTGATGTAGTTGATCAGCTCTAAGTGTTCCATGGCGGCTACTTTGTGGCGTTCCCGGATGTTTTGCTCACCCAGAATGCGGATGCGGATATTCTGGTCGTAGATCTGGGACAGGTTCATGTTCAGGTATTTGTTTTTACAGGCGTCGGCAATGGTGCGGTGTAAGGCATCGTCAATATTGCAGAAGATAACGGCGTCTTTCCGCTCTAAGATCTCACTGCTTAAGATCTTATTTGTCTGTTCTTCTAATTCAAGAAGTTTATCCATATCAATATATTTGCTGTAGTTTTCAATAATATAGGGTTCCATGAGCAGTCTGGCTTCAAAGGTCATGGCGATCTCTTTCATGGTCAGCGGCAGGACCATGATCCCCTTTTTGGGAATGATCTGGACTAACTGCTCTTGGGCCAGCATATTTAAGGCTTCACGGATGGGCGTGCGGCTTGCGTCGATCTCTTCCATTAACATCATTTCGCTTAAAATGTCATTTGGATTCTTGGGAATTTCCGCAAGCAAGTATGTGTTCTTGCTGTTAGTCAACCTGCTTCTCCTTTTTATCGGTATGTTCTGCGAAGCAGGTGCGCCATGGTAATCCTGGCACCGCTGTTAGCTCCGGTAGCGAAGACATTGGGAATCGATCTGGTACATTTCGGTATTATCATGATGTCCAATCTGGCGATCGGTATGATGACACCTCCGATTGGTGTAAATCTGTATGTGGTATGTGATACAGCAAAAGTAAAGATTGAAGGAATGTTTCCGTATCTGGTTCGCTATTTTGCGGCACTGGTTGCAGGTGTTCTGTTTATTACCTATGTGCCTTAGCTTTCACTGTTGTTTGTAAACTTATTTGGAAAATAATGGAAAATAAGATCCTGAAGATCAGGATCATGGAAAGAGGCGTTTTATGAAAATTACAGATATTAAGACCATAAAGCTGCATTATCCTTATAAAAGTTGGATTGTTGACGGCTGTGGAAGCTGCGGTGCCAGAGGTGCCTTTCTTATATTCATTGAAACAGATACGGAACTGACAGGTATTGGAGAAGCAGCAACCTTTGGAAGCTCTATGGAAGCTATGGAATCGATTGTAGAAAAGCAGTTAAAGCCGCTGCTTTTAGAAGAAGATCCGTCTAAGATCGAATTCCTCCATCAGAAGATGCTGTGGAACTGCTGGGCAAACGGCAGACAGGGAATGGTTATGGGCGCGATCAGCGGCATTGACGTGGCTCTCTGGGATTTGTTGGGAAAGGCAGCCAAACTTCCAGTTTGCAAGCTTTTGGGCCAGGTGGCAGACCGGGTGCAGGGATATGCAAGTGCTGGATTTTATGCAAAGGGAAAGAGCTTGGAAGATCTGCAAAAAGAAATCGAAGGATATCTGGATAGAGGATTTACCGCTTTTAAAATGAAGATCGGCAGAACTGCCAATAACTATAAAATGCGTCTCCAATATATGAAAAACGGAGATTTTTATCTTACCAATGAGGAAGATAAGGCCCGGATCGAGCTGGTAAGACGGACTATTGGACCGGATAAGACCTTAATGGTAGATATGAACTGCACCTGGGATGTGGATGATGTACTTCGTGCCAGATCGTTTTTTGAAAAAAATGATATTTTTATGATCGAAGAACCGACCCGTTCAGATGATATTGCCGGATACAGACGTCTTACAAGAGAAATGGGAGGAATCCGGGTAGCTGGAATCGAATCAGAACAAGGAGTTTCCAGATTTGGGGAGATGATCGCAACGGACACTATGGATGTGGTCCAGGCATCTCTTGGCTGGGCCGGCGGATTTACTGGCTGCCGCAAGATCGCTTCAACGGCCCAGGTTTTTGATAAATTGTATACACCACATTCCTTTTTCTCAGCCGTTATGACAGCTGCTAACATCCAGTTTGCAGCGTCCCAGGTAAATATACCGTTTATTGAGGCAGAGGAAAATGAAAATCCATTGCGTACAGAGTTATTAAGGGCCCAAATCGAAACAGATGGTCACATGAACTATCTGGTGACAGATAAGCCGGGACTGGGAATAGAACTTAACTGGGATGTAGTAGACAAATATATGATGCATTAAAAATCTCCCCCTGCATAAGCGGAGACAAGGGCAGAGGATCAAGTACATTAAAATTCAAATTTCAATAACAGGAGGAAACAAAAATGAAAGTAGGATTTATTGGATTAGGAATCATGGGAAAGCCAATGGCAAAGAATCTTTTAAAGGCAGGTCATCAGGTTTGTGTCAATGACTTTAAAAAGGAAGCAGTAGAAGAACTGGTAGCCGCAGGCGCAACAGCAGGTGCAACCAACGCGGAAGTAGTAAAAGGCGTAGATGTGATCATTACCATGGTGCCAAACTCACCAAATGTAAGAGAAGCCCTGTTAGGAAAAGATGGTGCCGCTGAAGGCGCAGATGAGGATACGGTAGTTATCGACATGTCTTCCATTGATCCAGTAGAATCTAAGAAGATCGCAGCAGAACTGAAAGAAAGAACCGGCATGGAAATGTTAGACTGCCCTGTTTCCGGCGGAGAGCCAAAGGCGATCGACGGAACCTTATCTATCATGTGCGGCGGCAAGAAAGAAATATTTGACAAATACACCGATCTGTTAAAAGCAATGGGAGGCTCTGTTGTATATGTAGGTGAGATCGGCTCCGGAAACGTGGCAAAACTGGCCAACCAGATGGTAGTTGCAGCGAATATCGGAATCTGCGCAGAGGCAATGACCTTTGCGAAAAAGATGGGAACAGATCCAGAGTTAGTATATCAGGCGATCCGCGGCGGATTAGCAGGTTCTACGGTTATGGATGCCAAAGTTCCTATGATGTTAGCGGGAAATTATAAACCTGGATTCAGAATTGACCTGCATATCAAGGACTTAAATAATGCATTAAACGCTTCCCATGCCATCAATATGCCAGTACCAATGACCGCACATATGATGGAAGTAATGCAGGAATTAAAGAACCATGACGAAGGCAGCTGCGACCATGATGACATTATCCGTTACTATGAGAGAATGACCGGTGTTTCTATTGTAAAAGAAAAATAATTCTTTATTGATCTAAGAGGGAAATGTTATGAATACAGATTTTATCAAGGGCGTTATCGTTCCTATTATTACAGTTATTGACGAAGAGGAAAAAATCAATGAAGCAGCTATGCGGGCACAGGTAGACTATGTGATTAATGGCGGCCTTCACGGTATCCTTGCTTTTGGCTCCAACGGTGAGTTCTACCAGATCGAAGAAGAGGAAATGGAACGTGGATTTAAGATCATGGTAGACCAGGCAGCGGGAAGAGTTCCTGTTTACTTTGGAATCGGCGCGATCAATACGAAAAAATGCGTCCGCCTTGCAAAAATGGCAGTAGCAAACGGTGCAGCAGGCATCTCCATTTTACAACCTATGTTCTTAAAACCCAATTTTAACGAATTGTTCCTGCATTTTAAAACAATTGCAGAGGCAGTTCCGGAAATTCCGGTTCTGTTGTATAATAATCCTGGAAGAGTTGGTTATACCTTAAGTGCAGATCTGGTAGAAAAACTGGCCCATGAGGTGAAAAATATCGTAGGTATGAAAGATACCTCCGGTGACATTACCCAGACAGAGGAATTTATCCGCAGAAATGCAGATGTAGGTTTTAAGGTATTTGGCGGAAAGGACACACTGTTATATGCCAGCTTATGTATTGGAGCTGTAGGTGGTGTGTGTACAGCCGGAAACTTTATGCCGGAGCTGATCGTAGATATTTACAATAAATACGTGGCCGGAGATCTGAAAGGTTCCCTGGCAGCCCAGTATAAGTTAAATCCAGTTCGTCTGGCAATGGATGGTGCAAGCTTCCCGGTAGCTGCAAAGGATATGGCTATCATGCGTGGACAGGCAGCTGGAAAACCATATTTACCAAATCTTCCAACACCAGAAGGTGCGTCTTATGATAAGATGAAAAAAGAAATGGAAAAAGCAGGTCTGATCTAATATGAAACATACAGTTACATTAAGAAACGGAGTGCAGGTTCCGGCCTTAGGGCTTGGAACCTGGTTCCTTGGGGAAAATAAAGCAGCAAGAGCGCGGGAAATGGAAAGTCTGCGCACTGGCATTTCTGCTGGTATGACGCTGATCGATACTGCAGAAATGTATGGAAATGGAAAAGCGGAAAGTCTTATAAAAGAGGTCATTTCTGATAAAAAACGGGATGATCTTTTTCTGGTATCTAAAGTTCTGCCAAACAATGCGGGGAAACACCGACTGGAACAGGCGCTAGATAATTCCATGAAGCGGATGGGCGTGGAATACCTGGATCTTTATCTGTATCACTGGAGAGGAAACTATCCTCTGGAAGAAACCGTAGCAGAGCTGGATCGTGTGAAAAAAGCAGGAAAGATCAAAGAATGGGGCGTTTCCAACTTTGATATTGATGATATGGAAGAACTGTGGCAGATCCCGGAAGGCAGAAACTGCCTGGTAAACCAGGTTCTTTATCATACCGGTTCCAGAGGCATTGAATACAGCCTTCTGCCGTGGATGAGAGAGCATGATGTGGCCTTGATGTCCTATTGTCCTCTGGCACAGGCTGGGACTTTAAGAAGGGGCATCTTAAACAACCCGGTTTTAAAAGAGATCGCTAAAAAGTATAATGCCACCGTAGAGCAGGTCATGCTTGCCTGGAATATCCGGGACGGACATACCATTGCCATTCCAAGAAGCGGCCGTGCGGAGCATACACTTCTTAATGCACAGGCAGATCAGATCCAGCTGACAGAAGAAGATTATAACGCTATCGACCAGGCATATCCGCCGCCAACCAGGAAAGAGTATCTGGATATACAGTAAAATTTCGCATTAATATTTGAACAAGATCATAAAAGGACAACTGACGTTTTTAGCAACGCAGTTGTCTTTTTTGTTGCTTATCAGTAATTAGGTGAAAAATATATTGTATGCAACAAAAATAAGTGATAAAATGAAATAGATAAAATATTATCTGTTTTTAATATAAAACTAATATTTTGGATAAAATATTAGCAGAAAGATAAATGGGGTGTCTATGGAACAGCTTATATGGGAAACAGCAGAAGAACTGGATCAGAAACTTGCGCAGAGAGTGCGTAATATCAGGAAACGCCGCTTGATCTCCCAGGAGAAATTAGCATCTTTAAGCGGTGTAAGCTATGGTTCGATCAAGAGATTTGAAGCGACAGGACAGATCTCATTGATATCTTTGACGAAGATTGCTATGGCTTTGGATATAGCAGATGAACTGAGAAATATTTTTACGCAGGTACCGTACAGAGATATCCAGGAGGTTATAAATGAAAGAAGATAATGTGCTCCAGGTATACTATGAGGAAAAGCGTGTGGGAATTCTGGCGCTGACAGCGGATCATAAAGCGGCTTTTCAGTATGATGAAAAATGGCTGGAAAATGGTTTTTCTATCAGTCCTTTTTCACTTCCACTGAAAAAACAGGTATTTTTACCAACAAAAGATTATTTTTCAGGTCTTTTTGGAGTGTTTGCAGACAGTCTTCCGGATAATTGGGGAAGATTGTTGTTAGACCGGTTGATCCGGGCACATAAGCAGGCTCCAGACGAACTGACAGTTTTAGATCGATTGGCAATCGTTGGAAAGTCAGGAATGGGAGCGCTGACTTATTATCCTGAAAAGAGTTTTTCTGAGCAGACAGGGAATTTGGATTTAGATGAACTGGCAGAAGAATGTCAGAAAATATTGAATACAGAATATTCAGATAAGTTGGATGAACTGTACCGTCTGGGTGGCACCAGTGGCGGAACAAGACCAAAGATCATGACTACGATCAATGGGGAAGAATGGATCATAAAATTTCCTGCCCACGTAGATGGGAAAGATACAGGAAAAATGGAGTATGATTATTCCTGCTGTGCCAGACAATGTGGTATTGTTATGAGTGAAACAAGATTATTTCCTTCTGACAAGTGCAAAGGATATTTTGGAACAAAAAGATTTGACCGAAGACCAGATGGAAAAAGGCTCCATATGCTGACAGCGGCGGCACTTTTAGAGTTAGATTTTGAACAGCCAAGTCTGGATTATCATAGTTTGATGAAGCTGACAAAAATACTGACAAGAGATAACGCAGAAGATATGGAAAATATGTTTCGTAGGATGTGTTTTAATGTATTTGCCCATAACCGGGACGATCATTCAAAGAATTTCACATATTTATATGATGACAAGGAAGATAAATGGCATTTAAGTCCTGCGTATGATCTTACCTACAGCAATACCTATTATGGAGAACATACAACTACGGTTGATGGAAATGGAAGAGATCCGGGAAGAAAAGAACTTCTGGTAGTTGGAATTGCGGCAGGCATGAAAAAGGGAAGCTGTGAAAAGATCATAGATGAAATACAGACATATGTGAAACAGATGTTGAGGGAATATTTGGAAAGATGTCAGTAAAATATTGTAAGAAGTCATGGAGGCAGTTATGAAGATCGAACACATCGCACTTTATGTAAATGACCTGGAAGGAGCCAGGAAATTCTTTATGAAATATCTGGGTGCACAGTCAAATGATGGGTATCACAATCCGAGAACCAATTTTCGCTCTTATTTTCTTTCATTTGATGATGGCGCAAGACTTGAGATCATGAATAAACCGGAAATGACGGATCTGCCGAAAGATCTGGTACGCACCGGATATGCGCATATTGCTTTCAGTGTGGGAAGTAAGGAAAAGGTAGATGCCTTGACTGCTCAGTTAAAAGCTGACGGATATGAAGTAGTCAGTGGACCGCGGACCACGGGAGATGGCTATTACGAAAGCTGCATTGTTGCGATCGAGGGCAATCAGATTGAAATTACGGTGTAATCTAAAAAAATGATTTCTAGAAGATATCTACTTGACTTTTGGATAAAATATAAGTATTATAAAGATATGAAGTAGATAACAACAAGATTTATCGAAAAAGTCTAAGGAGGTATCTTATGAGAAACGCATGGCTTATCCGTCCTGTACCACATGGTATTCCAAGAGTAACTGAGTTTAAAGAGAAGGGGATCATTGCTGTTGGCTGGCCCTGTATTGGAAATTTAAAAGGTAAGTCAAGGGAAGACTTGAAGCATCTGCTCTCTCTGCCGCCATACAGTCTTACGGGTTTAGCTCTTGGAAATGCATACGCAACTATTGATATTTTCGTAAATCAAATGGAAGTAGGCGATCTGCTGCTTATGCCAAATGGCGAGGATATTTATTTGGGAGAAGTAACCAGTGATTATTATTTAGATGCAGCAGTAGACAGCAATGAAGAAGGATATCCCCACCAGAGAACGGCAAAATGGATCACCAATACCTCCAGAAAAGATCTGTCTATGGAACTGCGTTCATCACTTAAGGTTCACAGAACGACAGCAAATTTATCACATCATATAGATGAGATCGAAGCTCTTTGTAAGGGAGAAAAGCTGGCTGTAACTACGGACTATATAGAAGTTACTTATCCGTTACGTGCAGATTTTGAAGTGTCATTTAAAATCCCAAAAGATATATCGAAAGATGAGGCACAGCGTTTGAGTTCTTATTTTGCTTCATTATATTTTACGAAATGATCAGGATAATAAAATAATAAAAAATACCTCCCGGTACAGATAACATAATGTTCATCTGCCTCAGGAGGTATTTTTATATACATACAAGATCTGTTATTATCAACTGCTAACAGATATTACTGTAATCCATTCTCCGGTACATTTGCATCAGTAGGATCATAGGTCTGTGTATCCGGGATCATGGTCTTGATGACCGGACGGTCAAATGGACCTGGGATCGGGGATTCGTATACAGTGATGGAAGTTCCAAGTGCGCAGTGTTCGTAGATCCAGCGGGAATCTGCGGTAGTCAGACGGATACATCCGTGAGACTTGGTAGCGCCTAAATAGTTGTAAGTAAATGCTTTTAAGGTATACGGATCTGGTCTCTCATAAATAACAGAGTGAAGAAGGATCGGGATACCTGCATCCAGACGGGTCAGGTACTGGCAGTACTCATCGGTGTTCATCAGTCTCCAGCGATATTTCTCAGGAGTCTTGTGCTCACCTAAAGGAGTATCATCACCGGTGGAGCACAGGAAGGACTTGTACGGGATGATATAGCCATTATCACCATCTGGAATATAAATGGTCAGGCAGTTCATCTGCTTGTTGATCTTGATCTTAAACTGACCCTGATAATTTAAGTAAGGCTCCAGGTCAGTTACCAGCTTGCCGTCACCTTCAAAATAGTACTTGTAGCCATCTATGTACTGCCATCCGGTTACAATGGCATTGTCAACTACATAATAACGGTCTCTGTCATTCCATACCCATCCGGTAAAGTTGTCGCCAGTACCATTGCTGAATACAGGAGTGCCGTTTACAAACTGGATGCCGTCAGGAGCAGCGGATACTAATGGATTGTCCATCTTGTAAGCAGCGCCGTCAACTCCTTTGCCCCACATGGAGAAGCGCATGCCGGTGATAATGCGGCCGCAGGCCATAGCGCCGTTGGTGCCGCCGTTTTTAGACCAGTCACATTCTGTTCCGTCAGAAAGATTGGAGCGGTAATAAACATCAAAACGGTCGCCGAAAATACCATTTAAACGGATCTGTACGGCTTCTACAGGGCAGTCAGCTGACCAGTCTGTATGTCCGCCGTTCATGGCCCAGTTGGTCCAGCCACGGGAACTGCTGTAGGTACGGTAAAGGACATCACCTGGAAGATTGTTTGCATAGATGCACATACTTAAAAATCCTGCATCACCCACAGAAAGAACAGAGTCATCACGGACCGGATCACTCCATACCTGGTCAGAGGCACGAAGAAGCTGTACCTGTAAGAAAGCTTGGTTGGTCGGAACCTGGGCAGAAGTGTCTTCTGTAACGGTTTCTGCTGCAGTAGTAGTATCTGTGGTTGTTTCTGTAGTAGTTTCCGTGGTCTGAGAGGTCTCAGACTGGGAAGTGTCTGTTGACTGGGAAGACTCTTCTACAATGGTAGTTGGGGAAGTATTGTTTCCAGATGACTGGGAACTGTCACTGTTATCCCCAGGTGCCTGTAAAGATACTTCAGTGGATTTTCCTGAACCAGGACCATTGTTGGTGTCATTTTTGAATGCAAAAGCAGTGGTAGCCTGTCCTGCGATCAGTGCAGAGGCAAGAGCAGCCATTGCCAGATGTTTAAAAGTTTTACGCATAATAGAACCTCCTACGGTTAGTTACATGTTATTGTCTGCATAAAATGAGAACAATAACCATACTGCCTTTAATTTATCATAATTGGGGGAAAAATGCCATATAGGATTTACATTTTAGGACCCGTATTGTAAAATCGTAAATAAAATGACCATGGAATGTAAGAAATTAAATGTATTATGGAACAGAAGGATCTGTCGTCGGCAGGCGACATCATCATGAATAAAACATGAGAATGGAAAAGACAATGAAAGAGGCTGTAAAGACTATAAAAACGAAAGAACAGGCGGTCCACATTATCTATGCTTCCAATGACGGCTATGCTGGACATCTGGCGGCATCTTTGTGCTCTTTGCTGGACAATAACCGCCATATAAAAAATCTGGATATATATGTGCTTTCTGCCCAGATGTGTGAAGCGTTTCAAAACCGGCTTAAAACGCTGGCAGCCGGTTTTGGACGTCAGCTTTATGCGGTGGAACTGGGAGATCTGAAAGAAAGATTTCCTTATAAAATAGATACAAGAGGCTTTGATATCAGTGCCATGGGGCGGCTTTTTGCGCCAGAAGTACTGCCGGAGACTGTGACTAAGGCATTGTACCTGGACTGTGATACCATTGTCTGCAGTTCCATTGAAAAAATGTATGAAACACCGCTGGGAGACTGTCTGGCAGGCATGATCATGGAGCCCACGGTCTATAAAGAAATGAAAGAGTCCATTGATATGGATAAAGATGATGCCTATTTTAACTCCGGTGTGATCTTAATGGACTTGGCTGGCTGGCGCAGGGAAAATGTGCTGAAGAAACTGCTGGATTTTTACGGGGATCATGCAGGAAGCCTTTTTGCCTGTGATCAGGATACCATTAACGGAGCATTAAATGGGCGCATTTTACCTCTTTCCCCAAGGTATAATTTCTTTACCAATTACCGGTATTTCCGTTATAATACACTGGTGCAGCTTTGTGATGCTTACCGGGCGGTAGGTAAAAAAGAGTTTGCTGCAGCTAAGAGAAGACCAACGATCATTCATTTTCTGGGAGATGAGCGGCCCTGGATCGGTGGCAACCACAATTATTATGGAAAATGGTATCGGAAATATCTGGCTATGACCCCATGGAAGGACATGCCTATGCAAAAGGGTAAGTTCTGGTATATGCAGCTTTGGTGGTGCTTTAACCAGATGACAAGGGTATGTCCGGCTCTGCGGCTGGCCATCAGCAAACGGCTGGGGATGAAAGTTATTGACAACCGGAAGAAACATCAGAAAAAGTAAGATATTGAAGAATATAAAATTAAAAGAAAAAACAGTGAGAGAAAGGGACTATGGACGCAGACACGAATATATGTGCCGTAATATTAAATTATAATGATGCACAGACAACCATGAAACTTACAGAAAGCTGGAAAAACAGCAAAGTGATCCGGAATATCATTATTGTAGATAACTGTTCTACCGATGACTCCTGGGAAAAACTGGGAGAATTTAAAGAAGAATTTGCTTCAGATCATCCGGATGATCCAGATAAAGTGCAGCTTCACCTTTTCAGGACAACAGAAAACGGTGGCTACGGAAGCGGAAACCAGGCGGGGATCGATTATGCAGTCCAGTATCTGGAACCGGATTATATTATCATCGCAAACCCGGATGTGCAGGTCAGTGACGCCTGTATCCTGCGTGTGGCAGATGCTTTAGAGAAGCAGGAGGACGGAGCTGTAGCTTCTGCCATGGTAGTGGATGTAAAGGGACAGTCCTCTTTCAGCTACTGGGATCTCCAGTCTGTGTGGCTGGATCTTTTAGATACCGGTCTTGTGACCAGGAGGCTGTTCCGTGCCTTTTTGAAAACGCCGTTAGAAAAGCTGCCTCTGGCAGCAGATGGTGTCAGTCGTATGGTGGGGGCTCTTCCAGGCTCCTTTTTCATGGTGAAAACAGGCTGTTTTACGCCAGGAGATTTAAAAGAACTGTTTGATAAACATGTATTTCTCTATTATGAAGAGAAAATATTAGGACAGAAATTAAAACAAATGGGATTAAAAGAGCTTTTAGTGACAGATGCTTATTATGTACATGCACATTCTGTAAGCATTGATAAAAGCTATACAAAGATAAGTGATAAACAGAAGCTCCTTCATAAGAGCAAGTTATATTACTACCAACATTACCTGAAACTGGGAGAAATGGAACTGGCTGTGGCAAAAGCATTTCTGGCGGTGGTCCTTACAGAAGTAAAATTTCTCACAGGTGTCTTGAAGATGCGCTGGTAATGATGGATAATGGATATCAGGATAAAAGGGAAAGTGTTACAAATCAGCGCATGGCTGAACTGTAACAGAGTATTGAGGAACAGAGACAATGGATAAGGTACTTTTGGTCATACCGGCCTACAATGAAGGAAAAAACATTGAGAGGGTGGTAGACCACATTAAAAACGATTTTCCGGAACTGGATTATGTGGTGGTCAATGACGGCTCCAAAGATGATACAGCCGATATCTGTCGCAGGCGTGGCTATAATTTTATTGACCTGCCGGTAAATTTAGGATTGGCTGGCTGCTTTCAGACCGGTATGAAATATGCCTGGCAGAAAGGCTATAATTATGCAGTACAGTTTGACGGCGACGGACAGCACCGCCCGGAATACATTCAGGCAATGAAAGAAAAAATGGATGAAGGATATGACATTGTCATTGGTTCCCGTTTTGTAACAGAGAAGAAAAGCTGGTCCATGCGTATGTTTGGAAGCCGCCTGATCGGAACGGCAATCTGGCTGACTACAGGGGCAAAGATCAAAGATCCTACTTCCGGGATGCGTCTTTTCAGCCGGAAGATGATCGGTGAATTTGCCTGGAACTTAAATTATGGGCCGGAACCGGATACTGTATCTTTCCTGATCCGCCAGGGAGCGAAGATCGCAGAGGTGCAGGTCACTATTGATGACCGTACAGCAGGAGAAAGCTATTTGAAACCATTGACAGCTGCAAGTTATATGGTGCGCATGCTGTTATCCATACTGGTCATCCAGAATTTCAGAAAGCGTTAAATATAAGGGATTAGATATGAAAAATCTTACGAAGCAGTTATTATATAAGGGAGATAATGTTGCAAGAGCCAATGTCGTGTGGAATATTGCAGGCAGCTTTGTCTATGCTTTTGCAAGTATGGTCCTTTCTTTTCTGGTCATCCGCATGGCAGGAGAGGAAAAAGGCGGTATTTTCTCCTTTGGTTATTCTACGCTGGGCCAGCAGCTGTTTTTAGTGGCCTATTTTGGCATCCGGCCTTTCCAGATCACAGACGGAAAGGGAGAGTATTCCTTTAAGGAATACAGAGAACATAGAAATATAACCTGTATGTTTGCACTGGTTGCAGGTGCGCTGTTTCTCACTGCAAGGACCATTGCTTTCCGTAAAGGGATCGGGGATTATACAGCGGGAAAATGTATGATCCTGCTTCTTCTTGTGATCTATAAGGTCATTGACGGATATGCAGATGTGTATGAGTCGGAATTTCAGCGTCAGGGATGTTTATATCTTACAGGAAAGTCTAACTTTTTCAGGACTGTTTTTTCTGTAGCAGTGTTTACAGTGACGCTGGGGGCATTTAAACATCTGCTGTTTGCCTGCCTCATGGCAGTGGCAGCCCAGGCTATGGGTGTGTTCTTATTTAACCTGGATGTGATCCATGCATTAGATGGCGTGGACTGGACCTTTACAAAGGGCAAAGTGACGAAGCTGTTTAAAAATACGGGATTTTTATTCATCTCTGTATTCCTGGATTTTTACATTTTCTCTTGTGCAAAATATGCCATTGACGCCCGGATGAACAATGCGGCATCGGGATATTTTAACTTGATTTTTATGCCTACCTCTGTTATTTATATGGTAGCCAATTTCGTGATACGTCCGTACCTGACCACACTTACAAATCTCTGGACAGAAGAAAAGATTGCTGAGTTTAAAAAGACACTGGTGCGTATTGCGGCTGTTATTTTAGGGCTTACTGTACTTGCAGTGGCAGGTACACTTGTTTTAGGAAAATGGGCACTTTCCATTATGGAGCTTCTTATGGGAGGCGAAAAGGGAACGTTGACCGTTTATTTTGGGGCATTTGCAGGGATCGTCCTTGGAGGCGGTTTTTATGCACTGGCAAATCTGATGTATTACGCACTGGTGATCATGCGAAAGCAGAGAACCGTGTTTTTTGTATACGCAGCGGCAGCTGTAGCAGCGTTTTTCCTGTCAGGAGGCCTTGTTGGGGCTTTTGGTATTAACGGGGCGGCGCTGTGTTATCTGCTGCTGATGGCAGGAGAAACGGCAGGTTTTGGATTTTGCACTGTAAGATCCTGCAGGAGTGAGGAAAAGGAGACAAGACAATGACAGAGGAAAGAAAGAGTGAAAATGCTCTTCGCAAGCCACGGGTCGATGTGGTGATTCCTACCTATAAACCAGGTAAGAAATTTTCCAGACTTTTAAAAATGCTGGAGAAACAGACCTATCCCATAGGGAAGATCATTGTAATGAATACAGAAAAGGCATTCTGGAATGAAAAGGGCTTTGAAGGGATCAGCAATCTTCAGGTCCACCACCTGACAAAGGCGGAATTTGACCATGGTGCCACAAGAAACAGGGGAATGCGTTTTTCACGGGCTGATATTGTGGTGTTTATGACTGATGACGCAGTTCCGGCAGATGAATTTTTAATTGAAAAGCTGGTGGGAGCATTTGACCAGAGAGGTCCGGAAGGAGAAGCGGTGATCATGGCTTATGCCAGACAGCTTCCAGATAAGGACTGTCCTCTGGCAGAGCGGTATACACGTTCCTTTAACTATCCGGAGGAAAGCTGCTTAAAGACAAAGGCAGATTTAAAGCGTCTGGGCATTAAAACCTTCTTTGCTTCCAATGTATGCTGTGCCTATGACCGGGAGAAATTCTGGTTCCAGGGCGGATTTATTAAAAATGCCATTTTCAATGAAGATATGATATTTGCAGGAAAGGCAGTCATGGAAGACGATTATGCCATTGCCTATGTGGCTGACGCAAAGGTGATCCATTCCCACAATTATAACTGCACCCAGCAGTTTAAGAGAAACTTTGACCTGGCTGTGTCCCAGGCAGACCACCCGGAGGTATTTGGCGGTATTCGCTCAGAAAGTGAAGGCATCCGTCTGGTGAAGCAGACAGCCCATTATCTGTCAGAACAGCATAAACCATGGCTGATCCCGGGAATGTTTGTAAAAAGCGGTTTTAAGTACATGGGATACCGTATGGGAAAGGCATATCACATGCTTCCCCAGTGGCTGGTCATGAAATGTACCATGAACCGGGAATACTGGCTGGAGAAAAAAGAAGGCGGTGACAGACGATGATGACAATGATGCTTCGCGTGGTGCTGATCGTGGTTTCTGTTATCACCATGACATTTATGATGCGCAAGATACGCCAGGCAAAAGTTCAGATCGAAGCTGCCATGTTCTGGGTGATCATGGCGCTGATCTTAGTAGTATTTGCAGTGGTTCCAGGAGCTGCGGATCTTTGCGCAAGGTTGTTAGGCATTTATTCCACACCAAACTTTCTGTTCCTGTTTATGATCTTTTTGCTGATCGTAAAGGCATTTGGTATGACCATCCAGTTGTCCCAGCTTGAGAGCAAGCAGAGGGAGCTGATCCAGAAAATGGCTCTGGAGCAGAAATTCCTGGAAGAAAAAGAGGCAGAGCTGGAAGAACGGGAAGCTGCGTTAGAAACCTGCGGGAAAGGTGAGTAAAAGATAAAAGGGAAAGAAATGATGAAAAAGAAATTACCTGTCTGGCTTTTATGGCCTTTCGCCGTGTTTCTTCTGGGAATATGGCATTTGCTGGATGTGCGGGCATCTGTAACAGAGACAGGCCACCACTGGCTTTATGGCTGGTATGGGGGCCTGTTTTTCGTGAGTATGGTGATATTGGTCGGCTTTGGGGTGTTGATATTTGGAAAAAACTGGGGATTTTTTGACAGCGTTTCCAGTAGATGCGGGAATGCACTGGTTTTAAAGAAAGAACTTGTCTCACGGAAAGAATCTGGTTCAAAGACAGAATGCTGGAAACTTCCAGGTCTGTACTTTGGAGTGGTCATGTGCCTTGGTATTTTGTATATGCTGGTCCTGGCGCCTCTTTCAGCACCGGATGAAGTCAGCCACTATATCAGCGCCTATGAGCTTTCCAACCGCTTCTTAGGACTGCCGGGAACGGATGAAGACGGTTATATTTACATCCGGGCAGAAGATGACTGGATCGAGGATGTGAACCAGGAATTTCGGGACTGGAAGGAAAAAAGTGAGCAAGAGTCTTTGAACGGGGAAAATGGGGAGACTGAGGCAGGAAAACCTATTATTCTGGGACAGACCTTAAAAGAAGAAACTTATGCGGCAATCCATGACGGGGGCGCGGTCAGTGATCAGAGCGCAGAACAGTCTGTGGCTGGTGAAAGCGCAGGCAACAGTGGCAAAACAGCCGGTCTGAGGGTTTCCCGCCAGCCGTCCGTTCGGACCACCCCACTGGCCTATGTACCTCAGGCTCTGGGTTTTACTCTGGCAAGAGTACTTGGACTTAACAGCATCGCCCTTTTATATCTGGGCCGGTTTTTGAATCTCCTGCTTTTTGCGGCAGTTGGTGTGTTGACCATAAAAAGGCTTCCCTTTGGAAAAAATGTATTTTTCGGCGTGTCCATTTTACCAATGAGCCTTCATCTGGCGGCTTCTTTATCTTATGATGTTGTGATCCTGGCATTTACAGGATATTTTACAGCAGTGTGCCTGGATCTGGCCTATAAAGCGGACACAGTGAAAGTGAAAGATGTGATCGCTCTGGCTGTGGTCATGGCAGTTATGGGTCCCTGTAAAATGGTATATGGTGCCATTGCAGGCTTCTGTCTGCTGATCCCGGTAAAGAAGTTTGGCAACTGGGGAAAATGGACGGTCTCAGCAGCAGCTGTTCTTGGAAGCTTTTTAGCAGCAATGGCAGTGGTAAATTTAAGGACGGTTGCCATGTATACACAGGAAAGTGACAGCTATGTTGCCTGGGCCGAAGAAGCGGGATATTCCTTTGCAGAATTGCTCCACCAGCCGGTCCGCGTACTGCAGCTGTTTTATAATACAGTTGCATGGCAGGGAGAAAGCCTGTATTCGGGAATGTTAGGAGAGTCCTTAGGCAACCGGGATGCAGTGTTAAATACCCCTTATGTGGTCATTTTATTACTTACAGCATGCCTGGTGATCCTGGTCCTTAAAAAGCCGGGAGAAGAGATCTTTATGAAAATAAAAGAACGGCTCTGGATCTGGTTTATCTGTCTGGTGATCTTCGCAGCACTGATGTTTTCCATGCTTCTTGCATGGACGCCCAAAAGCTCCAACATGGTCCAGGGAGTCCAGGGAAGATACATGCTTCCACTGCTTCCTGTTTTGCTGCTTACCCTTAAAAATCAAAAGGTAGTGCGGACAGGAACAGATGACCGGCTGGTCCTGTATACTATGATGGCTGCAGATGTGTATGTGATCCTGCGTATTTTTGCAGTGGTGTGCCTGAGATTGTAAGGATTTTAACCCTGTACAGCAGATAACATGCGGTGAACATGTTGCCGGCAAGGGGATAAACAGTTGCAGACTTGTTGATAACGTGGTAAAATTTCCAGATGAATGTGGAAAATTTATAATCGATAAATAGAAACACAAAATTAGAAAAATAAAGAAGATAAAGGAGAAACATTATGGGAAAGATTAAAGTAACAACCTGTGATATTGAAGGACTTTATGTGATCGAGCCTACTGTATTCAAAGACGAAAGAGGCTACTTCATGGAAACTTACAACCAGAATGATTTTAAGGAAGCTGGTCTGAACATGACTTTTGTTCAGGACAACCAGTCTATGTCTGTAAAGGGCGTTTTAAGAGGACTTCATTTCCAGAAGCAGTATCCACAGGGCAAGCTGGTACGTGCTGTCCGCGGAACTGTATTTGATGTAGCAGTAGACCTGCGTTCCGATTCCAAGACCTATGGAAAGTGGTTTGGTGTAACCTTATCTGCTGAGAATAAAAAGCAGTTTTATATTCCGGAAGGTTTTGCACATGGCTTCTTAGTATTATCTGATGAGGCTGAGTTTGCTTATAAGTGTACTGATTTCTATCATCCAGGCGATGAGGGCGGTCTGTTATGGAGCGATCCTGAGATCGGTGTTGACTGGCCGATCGAACCAGGTATGGAGCTGATCATCTCCGATAAGGACAAAAAGTGGAGCGGTTTAAAGGATACTTTTAAGTTCTAAGACAGTTCTGCCGGGAAAAAAGTATAAGGAAACGAATTTATGAATTATGCATTGTCTCTTTTAAAAGAGATCATTAAAAAAAGAAAACTGGTATGGGATCTGGGAAAAGCAGATTTTCGCAAGCGTTTTGTAGGCTCCTATTTCGGTATTGTGTGGATGTTCATCCAGCCGGTAGTTACCATTGTGATCTATGCAGTTATCTTTGGTATCGGCTTTAAATCACCGCCGCCTGTTCCGGGAGTCAGCTATGTGATCTGGCTGGTACCGGGTATTGTTCCATGGTTTTTCTTCGGAGAAGCCTTAAACGGGATCACGGGGTGTCTTCAGGAATACAGTTATCTGGTGAAAAAGGTAGTCTTTAAAGTAGAGATATTGCCTATGATCAAGCTGATCTCCTGTCTGCTGGTACATGGATTTTTCGTCCTCATTATGATGATCATGTATCTGGTGGCAGGAAGAATGCCTATGCTGTCCTGGATCCAGGTGATCTACTACAGCTTTGCGGCGTCCATGCTGGCACTGGGACTTGGATATTTTACATCCTCTGTAAATGTATTTTTCAAGGATATGTCCCAGATCGTAGGTATCTGCCTTCAGTTCGGTATCTGGATGGCTCCGATCATGTATCATGAGTCCATGTTTACCAACCGCTTACCATGGATCGAACCATTATTTAAGATCAATCCATTTTATTACATTGTAACCGGTTATAAGGACAGTATGATCACAGGCAACTGGTTCTGGGAAAGACCGAAACTGACCATTTATTACTGGGTCTTCACTCTTTTGGTGTTTGGAGTGGGACTTAAGATGTTTAAGAAGCTGCGGCCGCATTTTTCAGATGTGTTGTAGGCTGTAAGCGGAAAATGTGCCTGGTGACAGGCAGAAAAAGGAAGATTATACCCTCAGTACAAAAAGAAATTATATTCATTTTGTGCCGGGGGTATTTTTAAAAATCAAATTTTGCAGAGGGATATGCGTTTTTGTGATATGTTATGTTTGCAGGACAGGAATGAGGTGATAAGGTGGTAAGCAGGATCGAAGTTGGCTGGCGCCAGGGAGAAAAAGAGGGAACGATCCCGGTAGATGTGGTATATTCCAAACGGCGGACCATTGGGCTGGAAGTGCAGGCAGATGGAAAAGTGCTGATCCGCGCACCAAAAGGGATCACTAAAAAAGTGCTGATGGATTTTGTAAATGACCGTCAGGAATGGATCGTGGAAAAATGGTTCCTGATTGAGAAGCACCGCCGCAAAAAGGCAGAGGCTCCAAAGCCAGATTATGAGGGAAATCCGGAAGTAGAGGCCTTTTACCGCCGTGCTGCCAGAAAGAAGATCATAGAGCGAACTGCCTGGTATGCAAAGATCATGGGTGTCACCTACGGCCGCATCAGCATCCGCGCTGCAAAAACACGCTGGGGCAGCTGCAGCGGGGAAGGAAACTTAAACTTTCACTGGAAACTGATCCTCATGCCGCTGGAGATCTTAGACTATGTAGTAGTCCACGAACTGGCCCACAGAAAGCAGATGAACCATTCGCCCCTTTTCTGGGCAGAAGTAGAAAAAGTGCTGCCAGATTATAAGGCAAGACGGGCATGGTTGAAGGAAAACGGGAGAGACTATTGAGGCGCAGTCTGTATCAGATCCGCCAATGTGATCCCGTCAAAAAATTCATTGATCATATTGTCCAGTTTCTGCCATACCGGATGGGAGGGGCAGATCCCTTTTCTGGGGCAGTCGTGTTCGCCATCATCGGTGCAGGCTACGGGAGCCAGGGAACCTTCGGTGAGCCGGAGTATTTCACCCAGCGTATAATCTTCCGGTGCTTTTGTCAGGCGGTAGCCGCCGCCACGGCCCCGGAGTCCGGTGAGAAGTTTATCCTGTACCAGTACCTTTAATATACTTTCCAGATATTTTTCAGAAATGTCCTGCCGTTCGGCGATCACGTTCAGAGGAACATAGCCGTCTCCCTGATGCTGGGCCAGTTCTACCATGACCCGCAGGGCATAACGGCCTTTTGTAGAAACGATCATTATCGAATTCTCCTTTATTCAAAATAGTTATTATAGTTATTTATAGTAATTCTTTAAACACATATCTTTCTATCTCTTTGAAGATTACCATATAGTATACACCAGAAAGCATATACTTAGCAAGCTGATATGAAAATTAATACCTATTGACAAACTAGGTTTATAATACTATTATAAATGTGCTAAATAAACCAATTACATGAGTAGGTTTATAAAAATGTCCTCCTGATCATGGGAGAATATGATGAGAAAGGAAGTACGGTCATGGCAAAGGAATTACTGGATGTAAAACAGTTATTTGTAAATGTAGAAGATAAAGAGATCCTTCATGGAGTAGACTTAAAGATTGGAAAAGGAGAGACCCATGTATTAATGGGACCAAATGGTGCAGGTAAGTCCACTTTAGGCTATGCATTAATGGGAAATCCAAGATATCAGCTGACAAATGGTGAGATCTGGTTTCAGGGAAAGAAGATCAACGAGGAGCCGGTAGATAAAAGAGCTAAAGCTGGCATGTTCTTATCCTTCCAGAGCCCACTGGAAGTACCGGGACTGTCATTAAGTTCCTTTATCCGCAGTGCTTTAGAGCAGAGAAGAGGAGAGCGCATCCGTCTCTGGGATTTCAGAAAAGAGCTGGCAAAGGCAATGGAACTTTTGCAGATGGATCCGTCTTATGCAGACCGAGATCTGAATGTGGGTTTTTCCGGCGGTGAGAAGAAAAAGGCTGAGATCCTGCAGATGCTTATGTTAAAGCCAAATCTGGCAATCTTAGACGAGACAGACTCAGGTCTGGACGTAGATGCAGTCCGCACTGTTTCAAAGGGCGTGGAAGAGTATCAGAAAGACAGAGATGGCTCTTTACTGATCATCACCCACAGCACCCGTATCCTGGAAGCGCTCCATGTAGATTACACTCATGTAATGGTAGATGGAAAGATCGTTAAAACAGGAGACGGCTCTCTGGTAGACCAGATCAATGAGACCGGATTTGAGGAATTTCTTAAGTAAAAGGAAAATGTAAATATGCCCTCAGGCAGTTTGCAAAGCAGATTATAAGTCAGATTATAAACAGTTTCCGGAAAGGAAATCGAAAGCATATGGAAGAAAAAACACAGATCAATGATATAGACAGAAGTATTTATGACATAAAAGATGAAGAAAAAGACGCCTACAGGATCCAGGCAGGTCTGACTCCGGAGATCGTAGAGAAAATTTCCAAGGAAAAACATGATCCGGCATGGATGGAGCTGTTCCGTCTGCAATCTCTTCAGATCTACAATGAAATGAAAGTACCGGACTGGGGCCCTTCTATTGAAGGACTGGATATGTCCAATATCGCCACCTATGTCCGTCCAAATACAAAAATGACTGCAAAATGGTCTGAGGTCCCGCAGGATATTAAGGATACCTTTGAACGTCTGGGAATTCCCCAGGCAGAGCGGAAATCACTGGCTGGCGTAGGAGCCCAGTATGACTCTGAGCTGGTTTACCACAATGTTCGTAAAGAAGTGGAAGAGCAGGGCGTTGTATACACTGACATGGAAAGCGCCTTGACCGGTCCTTATGCAGACATGGTAAGAAAACATTTCATGAAGCTGGTAAAGCCAACAGACCATAAATTTGCTGCTCTTCACGGAGCTGTATGGTCCGGCGGATCCTTTGTATATGTACCGCCTCATGTATCTGTTGAGATACCATTGCAGTCCTATTTCCGTTTAAATGCACCAGGCGCCGGACAGTTTGAACATACACTGATCATCGTAGATGAAGGCGCAGACCTTCACTTTATCGAAGGATGTTCCGCACCGAAATACAACGTGGCTAACCTTCATGCAGGCTGCGTGGAGCTGTTTGTTGGAAAAAATGCAAGACTGCGTTATTCCACCATTGAAAACTGGTCCAAGAACATGTATAACCTGAATACCAAGCGTGCACAGGTAGAAGAAGGCGGCGTTATTGAATGGGTATCCGGCTCCTTCGGTTCCCATGTTTCCTATCTGTACCCAATGAGCATCTTAAAGGGCCGTGGGGCAAAAATGGAATTTACAGGGATTACCTTTGCAGGAAAAGGCCAGGACCTGGATACAGGCGCCAAGGTAGTCCATGCAGCACCTGATACATCATCCTTTATGAATACCCGTTCCATTTCCAAGGACGGTGGTGTCAGCACCTTCAGAAGCTCTGTTTCTGTAACAAAAGAGGCAAAAAACAGCAGATCCTCCGTTTCTTGCCAGTCTCTGATGTTAGACTCCATTTCCAGATCCGATACAATCCCGGCTATGGATATCCGTACCAAAGATGCAGATATCGGCCATGAGGCCCGGATCGGACGCATCAGCGATGAAGCAGTCTTTTATCTTATGTCCAGAGGCTTAAGCGAAGAAGATGCCCGTGCCATGATCGTCAGCGGATTTGCAGACAATGTTTCCAAGGAACTTCCTCTGGAGTATGCAGTGGAGATGAACAACCTGATCCGTCTGGAGATGAAGGGAAGCATTGGTTAAGCAAAGGGGTACTGGTTAAAGGAAAGGAGGTCCCATATGAGTCAGGGACTTGATATGACAGTAAACAGCCTTCCTTCCAGAACATGGAACTGGCTGAAAATGAATGAGAGTAAGTTAAAAGAGATAGAAGCAGGAGATACCTGGGATGTAAAAGAAGTAGCCGGAGAGTCCGAAGAAATAGCTGGTCTGACAAAGGGCACAGCTGAAAATCAGGAAGTTTTTTCCCATATCCACACAGGAATGGGTCCGGATATGGACCGTTTAGGAAAAATGGCCGGATCACAGGCAATCATGATAAAAAGCAGTCCAAAGTCTGAGGGAGGATCTGAACCGGTTCGTCTTCATTTTTCCTGTGAAGATAATAAAAAGAGTTTCCAGAAAGTGGAAATCCTGGCAAAAGAGGGAGAAGAAGTAAACGTCCTTATGGACTACACTTCCCCGGAAAAAACATCTTCCGGTCTGGCAGCTATCCAGACAAAGCTTCACATTGAAAAAGGGGCAAAAGTACGTCTGGTTCAGGTGCAGCTGTTAGGGAATGAGTATACATTATTAAATGATATTGGCGCCCAGTGTGAAGATGGGGCCCAGTTTGAAGTGTTACAGCTGTTTTTAGGAAGCAGCAAAACCTATTCCGGCTGTCAGGCAGATCTTTTAGGAAAAGAAAGCCATTTTAAAGCAGATATCGGTTATCAGGGAAAAGGCAGCCAGCGCTATGATATGAACTATGTGGCAGTCCATAAGGGCAAAAAAACCGTCAGTGAAATGAACGCAGACGGCATTCTGGATGATCAGGCATTTAAGCTGTTTCGTGGAACCATTGATTTCAAAAATGGTTCTTCCGGCTCCAAGGGAGACGAAAAGGAAGACGTACTCCTTATGGGGGACTATGTAGTCAACCAGACCATTCCTCTGATCCTTTGTGCAGAGGAAGATGTAGAAGGAAACCACGGTGCTTCTATTGGACAGTTAGATGAAGAAATGCTGTTCTATCTGTCTTCCAGAGGTATGAGCGCAGAAAGCGCCAGCAAGATGATCGCCAGAGCAAGGATGGATGCAGTCTGCCAGAAGATCGGCGATGAGCAGTTAGAAAAGCTGGTACAGGACTATTTAGAGGAGGAATAACATGAGCAGCAACCCATACAGAAAAGATTTTCCTCTTCTGGAAAATAATAAGGTGATCTATCTAGACAATGCAGCCACCTCCCAGAGGCCGGAGGCTGTGATCCAGGCAGAGGCACAGTTTTATGAAAAATACAACGCAAATCCATTAAGAGGCCTTTATGAGCTTAGTGTAGAAGCCACAGACTGCTACGAAGAAGCAAGAGAAACGGTCCGCAAGTTCATTGGCGCAGGAAGCACAGAAGAGATCATTTTCACCAGAAATACTACCGAAGGCTTAAATCTGGTGGCTTACAGCTATGGTTTCAGCCATTTAAAAGCAGGAGATGAAGTGCTGGTAAGCATTATGGAGCATCACAGCAATCTCCTTCCATGGCAGATGGTATGCCGTCAGACCGGTGCAACGCTTAAATTTCTGGAATGTGACCAGACCGGATTTTTAAGTGATGAAACACTGGAAAATGCCATTACAGATAAGACCCGCCTGGTAGCCATTGCCCAGGTATCCAATGTACTGGGACGGACTGCTCCCATTGAAAAGATCGTAAAACTGGCAAGAAAACATGGTGCCGTAGTTGTCATGGATGCAGCACAGAGTGCGCCACATATGCCAATTAATGTAAAAGACCTGGAGGTGGATTTTATGGCATTTTCCGGTCATAAATTAATGGGACCTATGGGCATCGGTGTTCTCTATGGAAAGAAAGAGCTGTTGGAAGAAATGCCTCCATTCCTTACAGGCGGAGAGATGATCGACTCCGTCAGCCGTACAGGTGCTGTATTTGCTCCACTTCCTCACAAATTTGAGGCAGGTACCGTTAATGCAGCGGGCGCATGGGGACTGAAAGCAGCCATTGAATATCTGCAGCAGATTGGCTTTGATGAGATAAAGCGCCGGGAAGAGGCGCTGACTTCCAGAGCCTTAGAAGGCCTTAAAGAGATCCCACATGTTCATGTGTTAGGTTCTGAAAAAGCAGAGGAACACTGCGGTATCCTTACATTTACCATAGACGGCGTACATCCCCATGATGTAAGCGCCATTTTAGACGCAGACGGAATTGCCGTTCGTGCCGGACATCACTGCGCACAGCCTCTGATGGAGTATCTGGGCGTTTCTACTACCACAAGAGCCAGCCTTTTCTTCTACAATACAGAAGAAGAGATCGATGCTTTTGTAGAAAGCATGAAGACGGTAAGAAGGAGAATGGGTTATGGAGAGTAGAAATTTTTACAATGAAATATTAACGGACCACAATCTGCATCCGGTCCACAAAGAAGATATCCCGGATGCCAATCTGGTACTGGAAGGCTTAAATCCCAGCTGCGGTGACCACATCTGGTTAAAGTTAAAAGTAGAAGACGGCATCATCAAAGACGGTGGTTTCGTAGGTGATGGCTGCGCCATTTCCCAGGCGTCCGCAGATATCATGCTGGATCTGATCATCGGTAAAAAGAAAGAGGAAGCCGTGAAACTGGCAGAAAGTTTCTTAAAGATGATCAAGGGAAACGCAACAGAGGAAGATATGGATGCCCTAGAAGAAGCAGGGGCATTACAGGATATTTCCCATATGCCGGCCAGAGTAAAATGTGCTGTTTTGGGATGGCATACCATGGAAGAACTGTTAAAAGAGGAAAAATAGATAGAATGTATATTTACAGATCCTATTAAATATGGGCTCGCCAGTATATGGCGGGCCCGACAGATGCGTTAAATGTGATCACACCTGTTGTACTGACCGCTCTGGGACTGGTACTTCCTGAGATCGCAAAGAGAGAGCAGAAAAATTAGTTTACTTGTTTAACGCGTTATGGTAAAATAACCAACAACAAATGTTGGTATTAATGTTTATGACAGTGATCAGTACATTGTTTCGTAAACAATGTACCAGGGATTTTTTAGGGACTTACAGAGTATTATGGGAAAGCTTGATTATCGGACTTTAAGGGAAAATGTAGCAGACGAGATAAGGATGAAGATCTTAAACGGTGATATGAAGCCGGGAGATAAGATCATAGAGCAGGAACTGGCATCGGAATTTGGCATCAGCCGTGGCCCGGTGCGGGAAGCACTGCGCCAGTTGGAGCAGGAAGGCATGGTGGAATATTCCAGAAATGTAGGCTGCTCTGTAAAGCATATAGGCATGGATGATGTTTATGAGATATACTACATGCGTGCCAACTATGAAATGATGGCAGTAAGACTGTATAATGCTCCTTTTCCCCAGGAAACCATTGAGAAAATGGAACAGGTTTTAGAGCAGATGAAGCAGCTTCATAAAGAAGAATACCGCAAGGTATTTGAACTGGATAATGAGTTCCATGAAGCGATCCTGGACCTTGTAAGTTTCAAGCGCCTGAAAAAAGCCTGGGAAGACTTAAATTACGGAAATATTGTAACGGGGTACAATATGGAAATAGACAGTGAACAGGTCATCAAACGTCAGTATCTTATCCACGAAAAGCTGTTAAATGCCTGCAAGACCGGCACACCGGCACAGGTAGAACAGGCTATTGCAGATCATTATCTTGGGGGCGTGGAGAAGCTGATACAGAAAGTAAACAAAAAGCACGAAAAGTAAATAAAGACATATAACGCATTAAAAAAGCAGTGAAACCGGAAAGAACAATATGGTTTTACTGCTTTTTACGTTGATAGAAAAATGAAATCCAGCACTGCAAATGGTGACAATTAATATAGATTCTGTTATAATTTTTTAAGTAGGGGGGGATGAATTGTCTGTTTGGGCGAGGAAAATAGTGATCATGAAAAAAGCAATGTATGGAAAAAAACAGAATGGGCCGGTTTGATCTGTATATTTTTTATCCTGATGGTTTTGATACATATGTTATGGAATTCAGGGGCAGATGGAGAAATGGCAGATATCCGTTCTGTCAGCAGTGGCTGGTATCAGATAGTAGATGAAAAAGAAGAGGCCCTTGATCTTCCTGCCATGGTTAAGGCAGATCAGGATGGAAAGATCATGCTTTATAATAATACACTGACTCCGGAAGATAAAAATAAGGTCCTGTCAATAAACGGTCTTCAGGATCAGCCGGAAGTGTGGATGGGAAAACAGTGTCTGTTCTGGTATGAAGAAAACGATTTTTTAAAGAATGACCAGATGAAGGGAAAAATGTGGGCAGATGTGTGGCTGGCAGAAGATACAGGAAAAGAGCCGGTCTGCCTTGTTTATGAAAGCAATAACAGAGCCTCCCTTTATATACAGGCACCTGTTTTAGGAAGCTTTCCGGCAGTTTCACAAAAGCATTTCCAGGAATCTGTATTTTCATTTCTCATGATCCTTGGAATGTGGGGAACGGGAATTGTTTCTGCTATTGTTTTCTGGTATATGAAAGCCCATCATATTGTTGAAAAGCGTTTTCTGGATGCATCATTGTTTATGTTCATCTGTGGTTTGTGGTGTTACCTGGACTCAGGTTTTTATCAGATGTACGGAAAGCATGGCGCTGTTGGGATGGTTCTTTCTTTTTATGCATTTATTCTTATGTCAGTTCCAATGCTCTGGTTTGTGCAGAATACAATAAGTGAGAAAGTACGGTGGGTCCCGCAGGTATGGATCTTCCTTCTTTATGGAAATGCCATTTTACAGGGAATACTCAATATCCTGTTTCATATCCCATTTGTGTATATGCTGTTTTTAACACACATTATGCTGTTTTCCGGGGTTATATCCATGATCTGTCTTCTGTGGAAAGAATAAAAAAGAAATGAAGCGGAAGAAATTCTGTTTTGTCTGCTGGTATTTGCCACATTGGGAGTCAGCGGTATGACAGCCCTTATTTTGTACTGGGTATATTCAATCTACTGGTATGATATGGTCTTTCAGGCAGGAATCTTTTTGTATACATCAATCCTGTTCTGGCATTTGCTGCAAAAAACATCCAGGGACAGTCAGTTCAGGATGGAGCAGCTGGTTTATGAAAAAATGTCAATGGAAGACAGAATGACTGGATTAAAAAACAGGAAAGCATTTGAAAAATACATAAAGGAGATCCAGGAAGGAAAGATCCGGCTTGAGAATGCATTGTTTTTATTTATCGAGATAACAGGACTGAAACAGATCAACGATGTCTACGGAATGAAAACAGGAGATGAATCAGTGATCCAGACAGCCCGGTGTATCCAAAAGGCAGCAGATAGTGACCAGAGGCATAAGATAGAAAGTTTCCGCAATGGCGGTACGGAGTTTGCAGTGATCGTAATGGATCCCCAGATACAGCCGCAGGAGCTGGAATGCCTCCTTGAAAATGAAGTGAAAAAGGAAACGGAAAACAGGTATTATATTTCTTTACAATTCGGATATGGTTATCTGAAAAATGAGGATGGTACACGAAATACAGTAAGTGACTGGAAACGTCAGGCAGATCACATGCTGCAAAGAACAAAGGGGGCTATTTATGATGATGTATAATGCAGATTTTCTGATCGCAGCAGTGGTCATATTGCTGTTGGTTCTGAGAAATTTCCTGGATCAGAAAAGGGCAGAGGATTTAAATAGCAGGGTATTTCTTTTCTTTGCAGTTATTGGGATCCTGGATGTGATCGCTGAATTAGTAAGCAATTATTATATAACTTCAGGAGATGGGGATTTTGGCCTGGCGGCAGTGGTGACTACAACTATTTTTTATCTGTTTCAGGCATTGCTTCCATATGCGCTTCTTTGTTATATTATGACATTGCATGATAATAAGCTTATTTCGGTGAAGAAGATGCTGTTGGCGGGTCTTGCAACTATTTTACTGGCCAGTATTGTGCTTACCAATCCCTTTACTGAAAAACTGTTTTATTTTGATGTATCAGCCGGATATGTGGAAGGACCATGGTATAGACTGATGTATTACAGCGCCCTTTTCCATCTGGCAGTGATTTTGATCCTTGTTACCTCATGGAGAAAAGAATTTGGCCCTCAGAAAACAAAGGTGATCCTGGTTATCCTGATCCTGTACGGATGCGGGGGAGTGATCCAGCTTTTGCATTACCCTCTGCTGATGATAGGTTTTGGCATGAGTCTTGGAATACTGGCTCTGTTTCTTACTATCAATAATCCAAATGCGAACCGGGACAGCCTTACAGGAGTATATAATCACCTTTACCTTACCAGAAGGAGCGATGAACTGATCGCAGCAGGAAAATCTTTCCATATCATCACAATATACCTTTACCAGCTAAAGCATATCAATAAAGTTGCCAGAGTTGAAGGCGGTGATCATATTCTGCAGCTTGCAGCAAAAAACTGGAAGAACTGTGTGGAAGCCGGGTTTTCCGTATTACGGGAAAACGTTTTTTAGTTCTGACTATGTCATTGCAGGAGTGTGAGTATTATATTACCCAGATAAAGAAGAGGTTTGAAACAGATATGCAGTTGGATGCAGACAGCAGTAAACCTGCAACGCCTGTGATCCTCAGTGGGATCGTCCATGGGCAAAAGCTTGGCACCAGCGGGCTGATGCTGGAATATGAAGAGTATCTGGAATCATTATCTTTGCAAAATGGCATGATAGAGGTGATACAGGATGATCAGCAGACCATGGATGGCTTTTTATATAATAAAAAAGTAGAGCAGTATCTGCACACGGCTATTGCCCAGGATCTTTTTGAAGTATATTATCAGCCGGTTTATTCTACAGAGAAAAATGATTTTGTTACACTGGAAGCATTAAGCCGTCTGCATCATCCGGAGTTAGGCTGGATCGCACCGGATGTCTTTATACAGATTGCAGAAAAAATCATATGATCGAACAGATCACAGATCTGCAATTTAAACGCGTCTGCATGTTTATAAATGAACACCGGGATCTGATGAAGAAGCTCTTTAATATAAAAGTAAATTTGTCTTCCCTGGATTTGATGCGCAGTGACTGCAGCAGCCATTTTATCCGTATGATGGATGATATGGATATCCACCATGACTGGATACAGTTTGAGATCACAGAAACAGTTGCTACAGAATACAACGCAGGATTAGGAATGGTAATAGATGGGTTTATGGCTGCCGGGGTCAGACTGTGTCTGGACGATTTTGGTTCTGGATATGCAAACCTGAATACAGTCATGAGACTGCCATTTTCTGCCATCAAGATAGACAGAACCCTTCTTTTTGATATATGTAATGATAAAAAACGTGCCATGTTTTATCAGAGTATTGTTGAAACCTTCCACCGGATGGGTTACAGCATAGTTACAGAAGGAGTAGAGACAGAAGAGGAAATGAGTCTGTTAAGCAGCTGGGGTGTAGATATGATCCAGGGATATTATTTTTCCAGACCACTTCCAGTGGATGAGCTGCTTAAACTGCTGAACATGTGATGTTTTTCCTTTTCCGCATACATACGCTGGTCTGCAAGGATACGGATCTCATTAGTAGTAGATGCATCATTGGGATAGGCGGCATATCCGCAGCTGGAACCAATATACAGAGTTTTTCCGTCAATATCAAAAGGAGCGCAGAGCCGGTTTTGTATCTGTTCCTTGATCCTGCAGCAGAGACTTTCATCAAATTCAGTACACACTACCAGGCTGAATTCATCACCGCCGATGCGGAAGGCATAGTCATTGCTGCGGATACAGGACTGAAGCCGGTTGGCAGCTTCTTTTAAAAGCTTATCTCCCATGTCATGACCATAGGTGTCATTAACAGATTTAAAATGGTCCAGATCCAGATAGAAAAGTATGAAAGGGAGCTTTTGAAGCTCCTTTTTATGCAGTATGGAGTTAAAATAACGCTCGTTAAATAAACCAGTAAGGCCGTCTGTATTGGCAAGGTTCTCTAAGGCATGCTTCTGTCCAATATCCTGGGTGATAAGCATAACCTTCTCCAGTTCATGTTCAGGACTCCATTCAACGGGGACAACATGCATGATCAGGTATGCATCGGCGGAACGGTTGTAGTATTCAATTTTAAAGATATCATCCTTTTTTTTCAGGACGCAGCGCAGATAATCTGGTGTAAGGAGATGGTTCATCTTTTTATTTTCCGTATCAGTCATCACCAGATACTGGCGGGAAATATCCTCAACCAGATCATCATAGTATCCGGTTTCCGGATAGATGGGGTGCTTCAGCAGGTTTTCATGATATTCATAGCGGTTGTTTTTCAGATCGCCTACAGCAAAACGGTCAACGATCCTTCCAAGTCCTGAAAACATCTGTTCAGTAAGCTCTTTGCGTTTTAGCAGGATCATTTGCTCATGTTCTTTCATGCGCAGCCTGGAATCCATCAGGGCAAAAACAATGCCCGTAAGAAGCAGGGCGATACATCCGTTCAGGATCAGGAGCAGGACAATGGTGATGGACTGTATACGGCGCATACTGGCATCTACAACATCATCATGGATAATACCCACAATGGTCCAGTCATTGATCCCGGTGGGTTCGTATACCAGATAATAGTTTTTGTTGTTGTAACGGCACTGGAGACTTCCGGTAGAAACATTCTTAATATTCTTTTTCAGGTCAGTTATCTCAGTTTCTGTCATATTCGTATACTTGTTTAAAAAATCAAAGAGATTAGATATTTTCTGGAGAAATTCTGTTTTGGGTTCAAGGGAAAGGAGGACATTGCCATCGGATGTAAGGATGTAGCAGTCACTTTGTCCCTGATAAATATTACCTGCGATCAGTTTTTCCACTACATCATTATTATAGCTGACAGCAAGTCCGGAATAGGTTATGCCATTTATGGTATATGGAACATCCATGGGAAGCGCAAATACGATCCGGCGGTTGGAATCGCTTGCAATATAGCTGGAAATAACAGGCTGGCCAGTTTCATACATATCCAGAAAGATCCCCTGTATATTTGGGGCATTTCCGTCCCGCCCTGCAGCAGTTATAAAATCACAGTTCTCATTAAACATATAAAAATCCTGATATTGCCAGGCATCCTTGCGTCTGGCAAAGTCATACCAGAGAGTTTTCATATTTTCAGCATCATCCAGGTATTGCAAATTATTGCTCCAGTCAGAAAGGGCATTCCAGTTGTGCTGGACAAACATAGTAAAGGTTTTGTCTACCTGCTCATAAGTAGACAGCAGATGCTGGGAATTTTCCTCATAGATACTTTTTTGGACAAAATTGTTGTAAACAATGCTCACGAAAAGAAAAAGGGATGCCAAAACAGCTCCGGCCAGTATAAGCAGTTTGGATGTTTTATTCATAAATACGGGAACCTCCTTCAATGTTGGTGCTTTTCTTGTTGGTTTTCAGGTTTCCTACTCATGTTTTTGGGCTTGATATCTGAATATAAGTATATCATATTCTGGGAGTTTCTGGAATTTTTTTCGATTGTGGAAAAAGAGTGACAGCGGTTTTACGCAGAAAAAAACAGAGCTGCTTTTATACAGCTCTGCTAAAAACTGGTTTTGTTACTTCGCCTCAGCAATCGCCTGTTCCATTTCAGAAGCAGAGATAACGCCAATGGTCTTATTGGCAACAACACCTCTTCTGAAATAGAGAAGAGTTGGTACGCTCATTACCTTAAAACGGGTTGCAAGATCCATGTCTTCGTCAATGTCAACTTTATAGAAATGAACTTCCGGGTGGAGTTCTGCCATTTTTTCTACAGTTGGAGCCAGCATTTTACAGGGACCGCACCATGTAGCGAAGAAATCCACTACTACCAGATCATCACCGGCATTTACTGCCTGGTCAAATGTGTCAGATGTTAAATGTGTAAGTGCCATATGAAAAACCTCCTATTGTCTGAATGATATGATCTGATGTCATAACACTTATATCATACCACAAAGTGAGAGAAAAATATGTAATAAAATTCTCAAGTAAAAATTTTTCCTATCAGCTGCAGCACCACTTCCGCCACTCCTGACAAAAGCATTACATGAATAGGGTTTATTTTAAAGCGTACCAACAGGATCAGGGAGCCGATGAAAATACCTACGGCCTGGATGCTGATATTTGGCAGAAGTTCCGTAGTTGTCAGGGAAGCCATAGTTTCGCCCCAGAAAGCGTTGACCAGGATGCTGACACCGGCAGCTGCGATCATGGCGATCACAGCCGGACGCAGGGATTTAAGGACGCCCTGGAGAAGGCTTAAATTCCGGTATTTCAGATAGATCTTTGCCAGTAATGTAACTAAAATGCAGGATGGCAGAACACAGCCGGCAGTAGCAGCCAAAGCCCCCGGCATTCCGGCAATACGGGTGCCTACGAAGGTAGCGGAATTGACGGCAATAGGTCCCGGTGTCATCTGGGAAATGGTGATCAGGTCTGTAAATTCTGACTGGGTAAGCCATGGATGAAGCTGTACGACCTGGTTCTGGATCAGAGGCATGGCAGCATATCCGCCGCCGAAACTGAAGGCACCGATCTGTAAGAAACTGATAAAAAGCTGTAAATAGATCATAAGCTGCCTCCTTTCTGTGCATTATCCTGGGAAGTACTGCGGTCGTTTTTTCCGGCCTTTTTCTCACGGTACAGTGTAAGGATCACACCTAACGCAATGCACAGCAGGATCAGCACAATGGCGCTGACTTTATAAAAATAATTGGCAATGAAAGCAGCAACCATGATGATAATGGACAGATACTGCTTTTCCTTTACAATACCAGATGCCATACCCCAGCTTACTTCCATGATCACAGCGCCTACCCCGGACTGCATGCCATTTAACATCCACCCAACGATCAGGTTGGAACGGAATGCCGCATAACAGAATGAGATAGCAGAAAGAATGACAAAAGGCGGTATTACTGTAGCAACCACAGAGCATAAGACTCCTGTCAGGCCAGCCAGCTTGTAACCTACAACGATAGCCCCGTTTACAGCAATGGCTCCGGGACATGACTGGGCGATAGCCACCAGATCCAGCATTTCTTCCTCATCGATCCAGTGATACTGGTTTACAAATTTTGTTTTCATCAAAGTAACGATCACGTATCCGCCGCCAAAAGTAAAGGCGCTGAGATACAGAGTTGAGAGAAAGAGCTTTTTAAGGATCTCACCTTTACTGGCTCCTTTTATATTTAATTCCATATTTTCCTCCTGTGTAACAGACTACTATACGTCCAGATCGTGGACGTACAACAACATTCTTTCTTACTATAAGCCATGAAAATCCAGATGTAAATGTAAAAATGAATGAGAAAATGATAAGGTGATCATAAAAATTTTCTTGACAGCTTGTTAAGACTATGTTAATTTAAAAAGTGTGACCACTCAATATATTGAGTTAAGCCCAGACGGACAGGCGGGTCAGAAGCCGAAAGTGGGAAACCACATTATTGATTGGGTTAGGAGCCCAAATTTTATAAGTCGATACGCAGTATGCGTAATTTTATCAGTGCAAAAAGGCACGTCACTTGTGAAACGGTCAATAAGAGCTTCTGGCAAAACAGAGCAGAGAACTGGGGAGTAGGGTCACTTTTTTTCTGTCTGTTAAAAGGACAGAGACATTTAAAGACAAAACACATACAGCAGGTGATGGAATATGCCGTCACCTGTTTTTTTTATGTTTTTTTATGGATAAAAGGGACGGCGAGTATGAGGAGGCGGAAAAATGGACCTGGAAGCACAAAAGCGTGCGCCTATTTATGAGGCGTTAGAGCGTTTTAGAAAGAAAAGGGTAGTGCCCTTTGACGTACCGGGACACAAAAGAGGACGGGGAAACCCGGAACTGGCAGCTCTTTTAGGGGAAAAATGTGTTGGATTAGATGTAAACTCCATGAAACCTTTGGATAACCTGTGCCATCCGGTATCTGTGATCCGGGAGGCAGAGGAACTTGCAGCAGAGGCCTTTGGCGCCAGCCATGCATTTCTTATGGTAGGGGGAACCACTTCTGCTGTTCAGGGGATGATCCTTTCAGTCTGTAAAGCAGGAGATAAGATCATTCTGCCAAGAAATGTACATAAAAGTGCCATCAATGCCCTGGTACTTTGCGGGGCAGTTCCGGTTTATGTAAATCCGGAAGTAAACGGAGATCTGGGCATCTCTCTTGGAATGGACATTCATAAGGTGGAAAAAGCGATTGAAGAAAATCCGGATGCTGTAGCAGTTCTGGTAAATAACCCCACCTACTACGGGATCTGCTCTGATCTGCAGGGCATCGTAAAGCTGGCCCACGAAAAAGGCATGAAGGTGCTGGCAGATGAAGCCCATGGAACTCATTTGTACTTTGGAAAAGGCCTTCCGGTAAATGCAATGGCAGCAGGTGCAGATATGGCAGCTGTTTCCATGCACAAATCTGGAGGAAGCCTGACACAAAGCTCCATGCTTCTGTTAAATAAGGGCATGAACCAGGATTATGTGCGTCAGATCATTAACCTGACGCAGACTACCAGCGCATCCTATCTTCTCCTTTCCAGTCTGGATATTTCCAGAAGAAACCTGGCATTGCGGGGGGAGGAATCCTTTGGGAAAGTGATCCAGATGGCAGAATATGCCAGAAATGAGATCAATTCCATTGGCGGCTATTATGCATACGGAAAAGATCTGGTCAATGGTACCAGTGTCTATGATTTTGATGTGACCAAGCTTTCTGTGTATACACTGGGGATCGGACTGGCTGGCATCGAGGTTTATGACCTGTTAAGGGATGAGTATGATATCCAGATCGAATTTGGAGATATCTGCAACATTCTGGCATACATTTCCATTGGTGACCGCATTCAGGATATTGAGCGCCTTGTGGGAGCTTTGGCAGATATTGAGCGCCTTTACAGGAAAGATAAGACGGGCATGCTCACCGGGGAATACATTTCACCAAAAGTAGAATGTTCCCCACAGAAAGCTTTTTATGCCCAGAAAGTTTCACTCCCTATTGAACAGACGGCAGGAAAGATCAGCGGTGAATTTGTTATGTGTTATCCGCCGGGTATCCCGATCCTGGCGCCAGGGGAAGTGATCACCCAGGAGATCGTGGAGTACATTCTTTATGCAAAGGAAAAAGGATGTTCCATGCAGGGAACAGAAGACCCGAAGATCGAACGGCTGATGGTTTTAGTATAAATTGCTCCCGCTGTGGGAGAACATCAGGAGGAAGAAAATGGAACTTTGGTATTCGGAGTTTCATACGGAAAATGTAAAGCTTTCTGTCCGTGTGGACCGTCAGCTGTTTTCCGGTGAAAGTGAGTATCAGCGGATCGATGTATTTGAGTCTGCTGAGTTTGGAAAATTTGTAGCCTTGGACGGGGAGATCGTTTTCTCCGAAAAAGATGAATTTATCTATGATGAAATGGTGACCCATGTGCCTATGGCTGTCCACCCTAATGTGAAAAATGTGCTGATCATTGGCGGCGGGGACGGCGGTGTGGCAAAGGAGTTGATCCAGTATCCGGGAATTGAGTCCATTGACGTAGTAGAAACGGACAAAATGTTTGTAGATGTGTGCAGGGAGATCTTTCCGGAGGTAGCCTGCGGATTAGACGAAGAGCGGGTCCATGTATATTATGACGACGGACTGCGTTTCCTTCGTGGAAAGAAAGGCTGTTATGACCTGATCATCAATGACTCTACAGACCCATTTGGACATACAGAAGGTCTGTTTACAAAGGAGTTTTACGGCAGCTGCTACAATGCGCTGCGGGAAGACGGGATCATGGTATATCAGCATGGAAGCCCCTTTTATGATGAAGATGAAGCTGCCTGCCGTAGCATGCACAGGAAAGTATACCGTTCTTTCCCTGTAAGCCGTGTGTATCAGGCCCATATTCCAACCTGTCCGTCCGGCTACTGGCTGTTCGGCTTTGCGTCAAAGAAGTATCATCCGTTAAATGATCTTCAGGCGGAAAAGTGGAATGAACTTCATATACCTACATGGTACTATACAACCAATCTCCATACCGGCGCGTTCATGCTGCCAAAATATGTGGAGGACCTGTTAGAAGAGGAGGAAAATAACAAATGAGCAGATTAATGGTGATCGGATGTGGAGGCGTAGCTTCCGTAGCAGTACATAAGTGCTGCCAGAACAGCGGTGTATTTACAGAACTTATGATCGCAAGCCGCACAAAATCAAAGTGTGATGCCTTAAAGGCACAGTTAGAAGGAAAAACAGATACGGTGATCACAACCGCCCAGGTGGATGCAGATAAGGTAGAAGAACTTGAGGCACTGATCCGCTCCTATAAGCCGGATGCAGTATTAAACGTGGCTCTTCCTTATCAGGACCTTACTATTATGGAAGCATGCCTTCGTACAGGTGTAGACTACATTGATACAGCCAATTATGAGGCTGAAAATACAGATGATCCACAGTGGAGAGCAATTTACGAAAAACGCTGCAAGGAAAAAGGATTTACTGCATACTTTGATTATTCCTGGCAGTGGGATCTGAATGACCGTTTTAAAGAGGCTGGTCTTACCGCCCTGTTAGGAAGCGGTTTTGATCCGGGTGTTACCAGCGTATTTTCTGCTTATGCATTAAAGCATTATTTTGACGAGATCCATACCATTGATATTTTAGACTGCAACGGCGGAGATCATGGCTATCCATTTGCTACCAACTTTAATCCTGAGATCAATTTACGTGAAGTATCTGCAAATGGCTCCTACTGGGAGAACGGCCACTGGGTAGAAACAGAGCCAATGGAGATCAAGAGAGAATATGATTTCCCTGAAGTAGGAAAGAAAGATATGTATCTTCTTCATCACGAAGAGATCGAGTCTCTTGCAAAAAATATCCCGGGAGTTAAGCGGATCCGCTTCTTTATGACCTTTGGACAGAGCTACTTAACCCATATGAAATGCCTGGAAAATGTAGGAATGCTTTCCACTTCCCCGATCCAGTTCCAGGGACAGGAGATCGTACCGATCCAGTTTTTAAAGGCACTGCTTCCTGATCCTGCTTCCTTAGGTCCAAGAACTGTAGGAAAGACTAATATCGGCTGTATCTTTAATGGTGTAAAAGACGGAAAAGAAAAGACCATTTACATTTACAATGTATGCGACCACCAGGAGTGCTACAAAGAGGTTGGTTCCCAGGCAATTTCCTATACAACCGGTGTTCCGGCTATGATCGGCGCTATGATGGTAGTTACCGGTGCATGGAAAAAAGACGGCGTGTTTAACGTAGAGGAATTTGATCCGGATCCATTTATGGACGCCTTAAATAAGTGGGGACTTCCATGGCAGGTATGCGAAGATCCTCAGATCGTAGAATAGGGAGAACTTGAAAATGAGAATGGATCAGCTTCCCACTCCCTGTTATGTGATCGATGAGAAGAAACTGAAAGAAAATCTGGAGATCTTGGGGGATGTCCGGGAAAAAGCAGGCTGTAAGATCCTGCTGGCCCAGAAAGCCTTTTCCTGCTTTTATGAATATCCTCTGATCGGGCAGTATTTAGACGGCACCACAGCCAGCGGCCTGTATGAGGCCAGACTTGGAAAAGAAGAAATGGGGAAAGAAAACCATGTGTTTGCCCCGGCTTATAAGGATGCAGATATAAAAGAACTGGGAGAGATCTGTGACCACATTATCTTTAATTCCTTTGCCCAGCTTCGCCGCCATAAAGACGCAGTCTCAGGAAAAAGCCTGGGACTGCGCATCAACCCGGAGTGTTCCACTCAGGGGGATCATGCTATTTATGATCCCTGTGCTCCTGGTTCAAGACTTGGTGTTACAAAAGAGGTATTTGACTGTGAGATTGCAACAGAGCCGGAGCTTTTTGAGGCTCTGGACGGCCTGCATTTTCATACGCTTTGCGAGCAGAATGCAGATGATCTGGCAAAAACACTGGAAGCAGTGGAAGAAAAGTTCGGCCCATGGCTTTCTAAGATAAAATGGCTGAATATGGGCGGTGGTCATCATATTACAAGAGATGATTATGACAGAGAGCTGCTTATAAAATGCATTCGTCATATAAGAGATACTTATGGAGTAGAGGTGTATCTGGAGCCGGGAGAAGCTATTGCCTTAAATGCCGGTTATCTGGTGACTGAGGTAATGGATATTGTGGAAAATGGACTTTCTGTGCTGATCCTTGACGCTTCTGCTGCCTGCCATATGCCGGATGTGCTGGAAATGCCATACAGACCGCCATTAAAGGACAGCGGAGTTTCAGGAGAAAAGGAGTTTACCTACCGTCTTTCCTCCTGTACCTGTCTGGCGGGAGATGTGATCGGGGATTATTCCTTTGATAAACAGATTCAGGTGGGAGATAAGCTGTATTTTCAGGATATGGCTATTTATTCCATGGTGAAAAATAATACATTTAACGGTATTCCCCTTCCTGGGATCGCTGTGATGAAAGAGGACGGGGACTGCGAGATGATCCGCACTTTTGGATATGAAGACTTTAAGGGGAGACTGGCATAATGGAGATGATGGAAAAGACGGATATGACCGGTGAAATGGATAAGATAAATAAAACGGTGCAGGCGGAACGGCTAAAAACATTGCCGGCATCAGATGGATTTCACATGCCTGGGGAATTTGAACCTCACAAAGGCACCATTATGATCTGGCCGGAGCGCCCCGGTTCCTGGGCTTATGGAGCCAGAGATGCCAGAAAAGCTTTTGCACAGATCGCAGAGGCCATAGCAGAAGGAGAAGATGTTTTCATGCTTGCTGGTCCTTCTTCCATCGAGTCTGCGAAAGCGGCTTTTTCTGGAAAGTCAGAAAACATCCACATTCTTCCCATAGAAACAGACGATGCCTGGGCCAGAGATGTAGGACCTACCTTTGTAAAAAATGCCCGGAAGGAAGTCCGGGGCATCAGCTGGCAGTTCAATGCCTGGGGCGGTGAGGTAGACGGCCTTTATGCAAGCTGGGAAAAGGACGATGCTGCGGCAGAGGCGGTCTGCGATGCTCTTGGTTATCCTGTATATGATGCAGGAGATTTTGTCCTGGAAGGCGGTTCCATTCACAGTGACGGAGAAGGAACGCTGTTAGTAACAGAGGCATGTCTTTTAAGTCCTGGAAGAAACCCACGCCTTACAAAAGAAGAGATTGAAAAGAAGCTTTGTGAATATCTGGGTGCAAAAAAGGTGATCTGGCTGAAAAACGGCATCTGGCAGGACGAGACCAATGAGCATGTGGACAATGTGTGCGCCTTTGTAAAGCCGGGAGAGGTAGTTTTAGCCTGGACCGATGATAAAGAAGATCTACAGTATGCCCTTTCCATGGAAGATTACCAGATTTTGGAAAATGAGACAGATGCAAAGGGCAGAAAGTTTGTGATCCATAAACTGCCAATTCCTGAAAAGCCGGTATGCATCCAGGAAGAAGATTTAAAAGGTCTTGCTTTTGAGCCGGGAGAAGATACCAGAGAAGCAGGAGAACGGCTGGCAGCCAGTTATGTAAATTTCTATATTGCAAATGAAGCAGTTTTAGTTCCTCAGTTTCAGGATAAGCATGATAAGCTGGCCTGCGATATTTTAGGAAAGCTGTTCCCGGAGCGGAAGATCTGCCCGATTGATGCACAGGCCATCATCATAGGTGGCGGAAATATCCATTGTATTACCCAGCAGATCCCTTCAGGCTGTGGAAAGTAAAATTCGGCAACCAGCAGTAACCGCAAAAGTTGCCAACGAAAATAAAAATGGATGAAACATTATAAAATGTTGTAAAAACAACGGATCAAATGGATTTGGGAATATCGGGTCCAGTGAAAGAAGGAGAAACGAAAATTGAGAAACGTAAGATGTGCCGCAGTCCAGATGCGCTGCAGCAGAAATGTAGCAGAAAACATAGAAAAAGCAGAGGCTCTGGTACGTCAGGCAGCAGCGGAAGGAGCTCAGGTGATCCTTCTTCCAGAGCTGTTTGAACGTCAGTATTTCTGCCAGGAGCGCAGATATGATTACTATCAGTTTGCAACGCCTGTAATGGAAAATCCGGCAGTGAGATATTTCCAGAGAGTCTGTGCAAGCCTTGGAGTAGTGATCCCGGTAAGCTTTTATGAAAGAGATGTAAACCGGCTGTTTAATTCTGTTGCTATGATCGATGCAGACGGTTCTATTCTGGGCGTTTACAGAAAGACCCATATCCCGGATGACCATTTCTATCAGGAAAAATTTTATTTCACACCGGGAGATACCGGTTTTAAGGTATTTGACACAGCCTATGGAAAAGTGGGCGTTGGGATCTGCTGGGACCAGTGGTTTCCGGAGACTGCCAGAGCTATGGCAGTAGAAGGCGCAGAGATCCTTCTGTATCCAACAGCTATTGGAAGTGAACCTATTCTTTCCACTGACAGTATGCCTCACTGGAGAAGATGTATGCAGGGACACAGCGCATCTAATCTGGTGCCTGTGGTTGCAGCGAACCGGGTAGGCGAGGAACGGGTAGAGCCATGTGCAGAAAATGCAGGACAGAGTTCTTCCCTTGTTTTCTACGGTTCATCTTTTATCACCGACGGCTGTGGAGAGATCCAGATATCCATGGGAAGACAGGAAGAAGGTTTTATAGCAGCTACCTTTGATCTGGACCAGCTGATGGAAGACCGCCTTTCCTGGGGACTTTTCAGGGACAGACGGCCGGAGATGTATGGAAAGCTTCTGTAAAAAGATCACAGATAACACTATGAAAAATAGTAGTGACTTATAAATTGACTAATATCTTCCAGAACAGTAGCAGATCCGATAAGATAAGTACTGTCAATAAGCAATGCAGACATGCAAAAGCAACGAATGGAGGTATATTCAATGTTAAATGAGTCAGTGATCAAAGTTTTAAAAAATAGTATGTGGGATCTTGCTACCTGCGCAAATGGAGAGCCAAACGTAGTTCCAGTTGCATTTAAGAATGTAACAGAGGACGGAAAGCTGGTTGTAGGTGATGTTTTCCTTGAAACAATTTTAAACAACATTAAGGCAAATGACGGAAAAATTGCTATTTCTGTATATGACGCACAGAGCCTGGAAGGATATCAGATCAAGGGAACTGCTGAGTACGTAACAGAGGGCGATGTTGTAGATACCTTTAAGGCTATGGTAGAGAGCATGTTTAAGGGTGCTGCAACTGCAAAGGGGGCGCTTATCATCACACCTGCCAAAGTGATCGTTACCACACCTGGTGCTGACAACAAGAAAGAAATCTAAAGCACTGTAAACATATTATAAAGCTTTAACAAACGTATATCTTCCCGGGAGACTTTAAGGCCCTGCAACAGAGCTTCGTCTTCCGGGAGTTTTGTTTTTGAAAACAGCATTTTAGTAGCGATGGGCATCATGGGACGGCTGGAAAAACCATTAAACAGTCCCCGTTTTGTATCTGTATCCAGATAGGAAGCAAGGATCTGTGCGCTGGCTTTTTCTACCGGGCTGTCCTGGTTGGTCAGCTGGATATTGGTCAGGGCGTCAAAATGCTCAATATAGCCCCAGTATGTATTTTCACACAGCTTGTAATTTTCAAAATCTTTAAAATTCATATACATCATGATCTTATAACTTGATGTATCAGTTTCTGAAAGCACATCAAAGACGCAGCGGATCAGCTGCTTATTTCTTCCGTCATATACATAGGCATAAAACTGGGAGCAGCCTGCGAAAAAGGCGGGACTGTTTTTGCTGTCCGGCAGGTTGGCATGGCGTGGCGGACAGTAGAGCAGCTGCTCTACGTGGATCTGCAAAGCAGAGGCAATTTCATATAATGTTTCAATATCTACCGGAATCTCCCCGTTTTCATACTTGGAAACAGTAGATTTGCTTTTGCAGATAACAGCCGCAAGGGCTTCCAGTGTCATTTTGCGTTTTTTGCGGAAAGTGCGGATCTGTTTTCCGATTTCTGTACTGATCTGGGACATAGATTAAGCCACTCCTTTTATAGATTAAAGTAAGGATCCAACTGTATTTTTAGTGACTTTATGATAGCAAAAAGTTTCGTATAAATCAACAAAACCGCGATTTTTTTCTGCAGTTTTTCAGGCGGGGCCAAAAGCAGGTGTTGAAAAGAAAAAAATCCAGTTTCAGGAAACAAGTTTTAGATTTTTCCATTAAGAGGAAACAAATGCCTTTTTGCTTCAGCGTATTTTTTTAGTACAATGCAGATATGAGATGCATCCAGGAAATCAGTTAAATGACAGGTTTGCGCAGCCTGACAAACAAAAGCAGGAGGAAATGAATGGAATCCAGTAAGATAAAAGAACTGGCACAGGACCAGCAGGACTACGTAGTGGCTATGAGGCGGGAATTTCACCGTTCACCGGAGCTTTCAGGAAAAGAATTCCACACAAGAGAACGGTTGATAGAAGAAATCGAAAAAATGGGTGTTCCCTATGAAAAGCTTCCAGGAACAGGCCTTATTGCGATCATTGAAGGCGGAAAGCCTGGGAAGAATAAAATACTGCGTGCAGATATAGATGCTCTGCCATTACAGGAAGAAACTGAAAATTTAAAGCAGCCTAAGGTCTGCGTTTCTGAAATTCCAGGCAGATGTCATGCCTGCGGCCATGATGCCCATATGGCAATGCTCCTTGGAACAATGAGAATACTGGTGCAGAACAAAGAAGAACTTCCAGGAACTGTATATTGTTGTTTTGAAGAAGGAGAGGAAACAAACTGCGGAATTGATACCATGATAGAGGCACTGGAAAAATATCCTATTGATGAGTGCTTTGCATTTCACGTATATAACGAACTGGATGCAGGCAAGGTCAACATTGTTCCGGGACCAAGAATGGCAGGAACAGTAGGAATTGGTTTCCACCTAAAAGGAAAGAGCGGACATGGCTCCAGACCGGATCAGGCGATCAACCCGATCATTCCGGCAGCCCATATTATCACACAGCTGAATTCTGCTTTTATGAACCAGTTAAATGTAGAAGAAACAGTTACACTTGGTCTTGGAATGGTAAAAGCTGGAGAAGCTACCAACATTATCCCGGATGATGCTTATGTAGGAGGAACTGCCCGTTTCTTCAATAAAGAAGAAGGAGAAAAGGCATTAGAGATCATTGAGCGGATCGCAAGAAATACAGCAGATTCCTACAGATGCGGCATTGAATTTGAAAAGAGAAATAATATCAGCCCATATCCTGTTGTAAATGATGAGAAAACAGCTCTTAAGATCCAGAAAGCAGTAGGTGAGATCTGTGGAGAAGAAGTATTAGGAGACTGTGATAAGTGGTTTGCTTCTGAGTGCTACAGTGCATATCAGAACAAATATCCAGGCGTGCTGGGATTTTTAGGGATCCGCAATGAAGCTTATGGCAGCGGTGCAGCACACCATAATGGAAAATTCGATATAGATGAATCAGGATTCTGGCTGGGAGTGTGTGCAGAAGCAGCCTTTGCATTTGAAAAATAAAAACAGGGAATGGTTTGAAAAATACGTAAGAGTATAAAGGGGAAAAACTAAATGGGAAAAAAAGAAAAGAAACCGTTTAAAATGCCGCATCTTTTGTGGATCATGTTTGGGATCATAGTATTGGCCTGTCTGGCAACCTATCTGATCCCGGCAGGAGAGTTTGCAGTAAATGAAGCAGGACAGATCACAGGTACTGATTTCCACTTCCTGGGACATCAGACACCGGTCAGTCCGTGGGGCGCACTGATGCGTGTGAAGTCAGGCATGGTAGGAGCAGCAACCATAGCGTTTGTTGTTATGATATCAGGAGCTAATATCAACGTTGTACTGGAAACAGGCGTTATGGACGATCTGATGAATTGGGGTGTTTATAAGTTAAAGGATAAAGGAACAGGTATCCTGGTATCCATGATGATGATCCTTATGGCTTATTTAGGTGGATTTGGTGGAACGGATGCCCTGATCGCTGTAGTACCGGTTGGTGTTATGTTCTCTAAAAAGCTGAAGCTGGATCCAATCTGTGCCCTTGTAGTAACCACCTTTGCAGCATTAGTGGGCTTTGGTACAGGTCCTGCGCAGCAGGCAACTACACAGATGCTTATGGGCGTCACTCCTTATTCTGGTTTCTTTACCAGGCTGGTCATCATGAATTTCTTTTTATTTGTTGCGATCATTATGACTATGCAGTATATCAAAAAGATCCGCAAAGATCCTGCTGCATCTATAATGTATCAGGATGGCTGGAGACCGGATGCTATTGTGAACGGTTCAGAGGAAGAACTGTTAAAGCATGTGGAAATGAACTGGAGAAAAGTAGCAGTTATTGTTCTTTTTGTACTTCAGTATCTGATCATTGCCATTTATCCTCTTATGGGCGGAGACAGTAACCTGACCTTTGACTTTATGCTTGCAGTTATGATCATTACTATGATCGCAGTAGGCATTATCGGCGGTATGTCTGCTGAAAAGCTGGCTGATGCTTTTGCAAAAGGCCTTGGCTCTATGGCTTTTGTAGCTTTTGTTATCGGACTTGCAAAGGTGATCTCTCTGGTGCTGGCAGATGGAAATGTGATCCATACCATTGTGTATGTTCTTACCAAGCCGCTTATGAGTCTTCCAAAATCCGTATCCAGTGTAGGACTTACACTGATCGTTTCTGTTATCAACCCGCTGATCCCGTCTGCTACTTCAAAGGCTGCGATCCTGGTTCCTATTATGAAGCCGGTAGCAGAAGCACTGGGCTTACATCTGAACCTTGCAGTTGTAGCTTATCAGATGGGCGACAGCTTTACCAACCTGTTATCCCCGCTTTTAGGCTGGATGATCGGGTCCTGCATTATGGCGGAAGTGCCATTTCCAAGATGGTTTAAGTGGGTGTTCCCAAAGGTTATCACCCTTATTTTACTGGCATGTGTGATCGTTTTCCTGCTGACTGTTACCGGATGGACCGGCGTAATATAGTTATACAGTGATATAAATGAGAGATAAGCCTGCGTTGAAAAGGCTTTATCTCTCATTTTTTATTGTGTATATGGTGAAGGGATCTGTGACATATTCACCGGTCAAAAGCCCTGAAAAGTTTCGTATAAATCAATAAATCAACGATTTCTTTTCTGGTTTACCTGCTTTTTCTAAAGTCTCTGCACAGAAAAAAGAAAAATCTATTTTCAGGAAACTTAATTTGTAAAATTCCACTGTAGAGAAACTTAAAGCACTTTGATTTCGGGTACTTATTTTAGTACAATCCAGGCATGAGATGCATCCAGTACCTGAAATAAAAATAACAGACCAGGCCGGCGCAAGCCTGGAAAATCAGAGAAACGGGGTAAAAAATATGTACAATTTTGATGAGATCATTGACAGACGGCATACAAATGCCATGAACACAGACGGTTTCCGTGATTACATTTTCCATGCAGATGAGACTATGAAATTCCCATACAAGGATGAAGAATTTATCCGTATGTGGGTAGCAGATATGGAATTTGCCACACCGGATGTTGTTATTGACGGAATGAGAGAGCGTTTAGACAAGCGTATCTTCGGCTATACCAGAGTATTTGAAAAGAGCTATTACGAAGCATTTTCCGCATGGTGCCAGAGAAGATATGGCTGGACCTTTGACAGAAAAGAACTGGTAATGTCAAATGGTATCATTCCAGCGTTATATGAAATGGTGGAATACATCTGCAAACCAGATGAAAAGGTATTATTCTTAACTCCTTCTTATGCATATTTCAAGTATGCAGCAGACTTTAGCAAGAGAGGCTATGTATGCAGTGACCTTCATGATGAAGACGGATATTATACCATTGATTTTGATGATCTTGCCAAGAAGGCAGCAGACGAGAAGACTACACTGTTTATCCTGTGCAATCCTCATAACCCAAGTGGACGTATCTGGACTGAAGAAGAATTAAAGAAGATGGCAGAGATCATTGAAAAGAACAATATGTGGGTCATCTCTGATGAGATCCACTGTGATTTGATCCGCTGCGATAAAAAGCATATCCCAATGGGCAAGGTAATGCCGGATTACAAGCGCCTGATCACCTGCATGGCACCAAGCAAGACCTTTAACCTGGCAGGTATGATGATCTCCAACGTGATCATCCGTGATGAAGGCTTAAAAGAAATCTGGTTAGGCCGTCATTATAACTTTGACAACCCGTTAAGTATTGCAGCAGCACAGGCAGCTTATGAAAAGGGCGAGCCATGGCTGGAAGAATTAAGGGCATATCTGGATGAGAACTTCCGCTTCACCGGAGAATACTTAAAGGAGCATCTGCCAAAGGCAAAATACAGAGTATCTGAAGCAACCTATCTTGCGTGGGTAGACTTAAATGCCTACTTTGAGCCAGATGAGCACCTGCCTCTGTTCTTCGCATACAAGGCCGGAGTCCTTCTGGAAGGAGGCAACATGTTCGTACAGAACTCTGATGGATTCATCCGTCTGAACCTGGCTTGCCCGAAGGCAACTTTGGCAGAAGGTTTAAGAAGAATCTGCGAAGCAGTTAATACAAAACATACAGAAAAGTATCTGGGAGAGAAATAAAAGCTTATTTCAGGAAAACTTTCAGAAACAGGAGAAGAAAAAGGAAAATGGAAAAGCGGGAATTTTTAGAAAAATATATAGCTGACCGTCACAACACAAACTGCAGTAAATGGGACGGTTTAAAGGAAAAATTTGGGGAAGACGGTCTGCTGCCTATGTGGGTGGCAGACATGGAATTTAAGACATGTGACGGGATCACAGATGCCTTAGTTGAACGTGCAAAATAGGGAATCTTCGGATACGGTGTAGTTCCAGATGAATACTATGAACTGTTTTCAAAGTGGATGGAAAGACACCATGGTTTTTCCGTAAAAAAAGACTGGGTACGTTTCTGCACCGGCTGTGTAACAGCCATTGCATGGATGATCCATGCATATACACAGCCTGGGGATGCATGTCTGATCCTGACTCCTGTGTATTATCCATTTCACAATGTTGTAACCAACAATAACCGTAAGCTTGTAACCGCAGACTTAAAATATGAAAATGGCTATTTCTCCATGGATTATGACGCAATTGAGCAGGCGATCACAGAAAATGATGTGAAACTGTTCCTTATGTGTTCCCCACATAATCCGGCAGGAAGAGTATGGACAGAGGAAGAATTGGATCATGTGCTTGCTATCTGCAAAAAGCACAATGTTCTGGTGGTTGCAGATGAGATCCACCAGGATATTGTATTTGGAGAAAACCATTTTGTGCCGGCTGCAGCAGTTGCAGAAGGCAAATATCAGGATATCCTGCTGGTGCTTAACTCATCTTCCAAGACATTTAACCTAGCTTCCCTGATCCATTCTCATATCATTATTATTAATGAAGAACTTCGGGAGAAATATGACCAGTTTGCCAGCGGTTTAAACCGTACAGAAGTAAGCGTTATGGGTATGGTTGCTACTATGGCTGGTTATAAGACAGGTGATGAATGGTTATCCAATGTATTGGAAGTGATCGGCGACAACTATAAATATCTGAAAGAAACACTGGAAACAGAGCTTCCGGGAGTTGTGGTATGCTCCATGGAAGGAACCTATCTTCCAATGATCGACTTAAGAGCCTGGGTAAAACCGGAAGAAACTCATGATTTTATCCAGGGGAAATGCCGTCTGGCAGTAGATTATGGTGAATGGTTTGGAGTCGGATATGAAGGCTTTATCCGTATGAACCTGGCAACAGATCCTGTTTTTGTAAAGCAGGCAGCTGAAACGATCATCAGAGAAGCTAAGAAATTAAAAGAAAAGTAAAAATAAAAAGATTACCGCAATAGCATCTGCAAAGGAGTAAAAATTATGGAAAAGAAAAATCTGGACTGGGAAAATATCGGTTTTGCATATCATCAGACGGATATGCGCTATGTGGCAAATTACAAAAATGGCGCCTGGGATGAAGGAGGACTTATTGCAGATGCTAATGTGGTGATCAGTGAGTGCGCAGGTATCCTTCAGTATTGTCAGGAGGTTTTTGAAGGACTGAAAGTATATGAGACAAAGGACGGAAACATCGTTGCTTTCAGACCTGATCAGAATGCAGAACGTATGATAAATTCTGCTAAAGGCATGGAAATGCCCCCATTTCCAAAAGAACGTTTCCTGGATGCCTTAGATCAGGTGGTAAAGGCAAATGCGGCCTGGGTGCCGCCTTATGGAAGCGGCGCTTCTCTTTATATCAGGCCGTATATGTTTGCTTCTACACCTGTGATCGGAGTAAAACCGGCAGAAGGATACCAGTTCCGCATTCTGTGTACACCTGTAGGCCCATATTTTAAGGGTGGTGTCCGTTCTCTTCACATCTGCGTCAGTGACTATGACCGTGCAGCACCTCATGGAACCGGCCATATCAAGGCTGGTTTAAACTACGCAATGAGTCTTCATGCTTATGTAGATGCACATAAAAATGGCTATGATGAAAATATGTTCCTTGATCCGGCTACCAGAACCTTTGTAGAGGAGACCGGCGGAGCTAATTTCTTCTTTGTAACAGAAGACGGAGAGCTGGTGATCCCGAAGTCCGACTCCATTTTACCGTCTATCACCCGTCGTTCTGTGATCACAGTAGCTGGTATGCTGGGAATTAAAGTAACAGAACGTCCTGTAAAACTGGAAGAAATTGGAAAATTTGTAGAAAGCGGACTGTGCGGAACTGCAGCAGTCATCTCTCCAGTAGGCAAGATCACAGATCATGGAAAAGAGATCGTATTCAGGGACTCAGAACATACCATGGGACCTGTTACAAAGCGGCTTTATGATACATTAACAGGTATGCAGCACTGCGAGATCGAAGCACCGGAAGGCTGGATCCATAAGATCATGTAATAGTAAGGTACAAAGTGTAGAAAGCAAATATATATGAAAAATAAAATTAGAGGGGATAAAAAATGGCAAAGGAACAAGTTGAATTAAAACGTGTTCTGGGCTTTCGAGAATTAATGGCCCAGGCGGTTGGTAACATAATCGGAGCAGGAGTTATGACTCTTTTAGGATCTGCAATCGCTCTTACAGGGCGGTCTCTTCCGCTGTCTTTTCTTGTTGCAACTTTTATTGTAGTAGGTTATGCGCTGCCTTATGTACTGATCTGTAGTACTGCCAGAGTAAAAGGCGGTACTTATACAATGATCGGTATGCTGGCAGGAACAAAATTAACAGGCGTACAGTGTATTATGAATATTCTGGGAAATCTTGGTCTTGGAATGTATGGTTTATCACTGGCTTCTTACTTTATGAGCTTTTTTGGCTTTGGAAACCAGAAAGTGATCGCTTTGATCGCAGTTACGATCTTTTATTTATTAAATGTATTTGGAATTGATAAAATGGCAAAGGCACAGAATGCTATTGTACTGATGTTAAGTATTGCCCTTGGTTTATTTGCAGCATTTGGAATTGTTCATGTTCAGCCGGGATATATGGATCATGATTTTATGACAGGCGGCTGGCTGGGACTGCTCCAGGCAGGTGCGCTGATGACCAATGCAGTAGCAGGTGCTTCTATGATCACCGCCCTTTCAGGCGAGGCAAAGAATCCGACCCGCGATATTCCTATGGTCATCATTACCGCAACACTGGCAGTTGCTGCATTATATTCGGTGATCGCAGTTGTAGCGGCAGATGTTCTTCCTGTAGACCAGGTAGCAGGTGAGAATTTGTCAGTTGTAGCCAAGATCATTCTTCCAAAACCTTTATATGTATTCTTTATGGTATGCGGCGCTATGTTTGCTATTATTTCTACATTGAACGGACAGTTCGCAACTGCCTCCAGACCTCCTCTTCAGGCATGCAGAGACGGATGGTTTCCAGAATGGATGGGATATGTACATCCTAAGTTCCGTACACCAGTAGTCCTTCTTACCATGTTTTACCTGATTTCTGTTTTTACTATTTTATCCGGACTTAAGATCCGTACCATTGCAAACCTGACTATTATCTGCAGCGGTATTACGATCCTGATCACCTGCGTAGCTGTTTTAAGACTTCCAAAAGTATGCCCTACAGGCTGGAAGAATTCCCGTTTTCGCTGCTCTAAGCCGGTACTGATCCTGATCGCTGTATATGCTACAGGTGCAGAACTGTTTAATATTTACCTGAATGCAAGCCAGCTTTCACCTAAAATGTTTATTGGTAATCTGCTGATGATCGCAGGTGCGGTGATCTTTGCTCTCACACGCCATAAATATACCCATATTACTCCAAGTTATGAAGAAAATATGGGAGAAGAAGAACAGGCGGGTAAACAGTAGGAGGAAAAATACATGATCTGTATTAAAAACGGAACTATACATACAGCAGTTAAAAAAGAGACTTTTAAAGGAGACATCCTGATCCAAAACGGAAAGATCCTTAAGATTGGTACAGATCTTGATGGTCAGGCTGATCAGGTGATCCGGGCAGAAGGACTGGAGGTATATCCTGGTTTTATAGATGCTCATTGCCATGTGGGTCTGGATGTATTTGCAGGTGGTCCTATGGGTATGGAGTTTAATGAAACCAATGACCCGGTTACTCCTCAGCTTTCAGCAGTGGATGGATTTAATCCATTTGATCATCATCTGGAACTGGCAAGAGAAGGTGGAGTTACCTGTATCGCAACTGGCCCAGGAAGTTCCAATGCGATTGGAGGCACTTTTGCAGCCTTTAAGACAGTAGGGACCTGGACCGATGATATGGTGGTGAAAAAGGCTGTGGCAATGAAATGTGCTTTTGGCGAGAATCCCAAACGATTTTATCAGAATAAGGGAATTGCCAGCCGTATGACCAATGCAGCTGTGATACGCGCAGCTTTAAGAAAGGCGCAGATTTATCTGGAAAAAGTAGAACGTGCCCAGACAGATCCTGCAAAATATCCGGCTTATGATCAGAAATGTGAAGCATTACTTCCGGTCCTTAGAAAAGAGATCCCTTTAAAAGCACATGTACATCAGGCGAATGATATCCAGACGGCTTTGCGTATTGCAAAGGAATTTGATGTAAATATTACACTGGAACATGTAACAGAAGGCAAATTAAATGCAGATAAGCTGGGACAGTCTGGTGTGTATATGGCAGTAGGACCGTTCTATAATTCAAGTTCTAAACTGGAGTATAAAAATGTAGATCCGGCTACAGCAGGAATTCTTTCAAAAGCAGGTTGTCATGTGTGCCTGATCACAGATGCACCGGTAGTTCCTCTTCAGGGACTTCCAGTGTTTGCTGGAATGGCAATACAGGCGGGGATGGATTCATTTGAAGCATTAAAAGCAATCACTATTAATGCGGCAGAACATCTGGGTCTCCAGGACCGCGTTGGTTCTCTGGAGGAAGGAAAGGATGCTGATATTGTGATTACAGAAGGCTCACCTTTAACATTGGAAGGAAAAGTGAAGTATGTCCTGATCGATGGCAGGATCGTGGTAGAAAAATAAGAAAATATATTTATAAAAATGGCTGTCTGCTGATTTGTGGACAGCCATTTTTCTGTAAATAGTGATGGTTAGAATATTTGTAAAAATCAACACTTCATGGTATCATTAGTTATAGAAGTTATAGAAAAATTTTGCGTACACATAAAATGGAAAGGAGCTGGATCTATGGCAAAGTTAAATATTCCAGTAGGAGTTTCGGATTTTGCAGAACTTCGCAGCAATGGATATTACTATGTAGATAAATCGGGTCTGATCCGTGAAATGTTGACTTCATCGGCAGCTAAAGTGACGCTTATCACGCGACCAAGACGGTTTGGAAAAACCCTTGGTATGAGTATGCTGGAAAATTTTTTTAATATTCGGAAAAACAGTGAAAAACTATTTGAGAATCTGGAAATTTCAGGAAACAGAGAATTGTGCGATCAATGGATGAATCAGTGGCCAGTTATATTTTTTTCTTTAAAGGATATAGATGGTCTGGATTTTCAAAGCGCATATGATCGTCTGGTGGTCCAGCTTTCTAATCTTTGTAAGATGCATGTATATCTTTTACAGAGTGAGGCAATCGATCCGGATGATAAGAAAGTATTTCTGGAATTGAAAGCAGGAACGGCCAGTGAAGCACAGGTCGGTTTTTCTTTAAATACATTAATGCGCATGATGGAGTCTTATTATCGGAAGCCAGTTATTCTTTTACTGGATGAATACGATGTTCCACTGGCAAAAGCAAGCAGTAACGGGTATTATAAAGAAATGCTGTCTGTGATCAAAGGAATGATGAGTACAGCGTTGAAGGACAATCCATTTTTAAAATTTGCGATTATTACTGGCTGTCTTAAAATTGCCAAGGAAAGCATTTTTACTGGAACCAATAATCTGGTTTCTGATACGATCACAGATACCCGGTTAAATGAATATTTTGGATTTATTCAAAAAGATGTAGAGCAGATCCTGAGGGATGCCGGGAGCATAGATCATCTGGAACGTGTAAAAAGCTGGTATGATGGTTATCATTTTGGGCGGATGGATGTATATTGTCCATGGGATGTAATGAATTATATCAGGGATATACAGAGAGATTCAGATACGAGGCCAAAAAGTTATTGGATGAACACAAGTGATAATGGAATTATTCGTTCCTTTATCGATATTGCAGGCAGTAATATTACAAAAAAACTGGAAACATTATTGAATGGTGGGTATATTTTACAGCGTATAGATGAGAATCTGACTTATGATTATCTTCATTCATCAGAGGACAATCTGTGGAGCATCCTTTATCTTACCGGTTATCTTACCAGTATACGGGAAAATGAATTGAAAGAGAAACTTCCAGATGGGATTTCTGCACTTATGATACCAAATGCAGAAATACGGGAAATATTTGAAACAACAGTGATCCAATGGTTTGATGACAGCGCAAAAGCATGGGACAGGAAAAAAATGTTTTCGGCAGTGTGGAAGGGTGACAGCAGGACAGTAATGGAAGAAATGAACCGGCTTTTGCGAAAAACCATCAGCTATCATGATTACAGGGAAGACTTTTATCATGCTTTTCTTGCAGGTATTTTTGCAGGGGCGGGTTATGTGGTAGAATCCAATAAAGAACATGGAGAAGGCCGCAGTGATGTGGTGGTTTATGATCCTGAGGAAGGCCGTGTGGCTATTTTTGAGGCTAAATATTCAAAAACGCTGGAAACTATGGATACAGACTGTCAAAAAGCATTAGATCAGATCAATGAAAAAATGTATGCAAAAGAATATGAAGATGATTTTGATCACATTTTGTGCTATGGTGTTTCCTTTTTTAAGAAACGCTGCTGTATAAAACTGAAAGATGCTAAAGTTTGAAAAAAGAGTACATTAAATTAGCAAAGGGGAAAAATCAAATATGATCCGTTTACACAATGATTATAACCGTGGTGCATGCGAAAAGATATTAGAGAAACTGGCACAGATCAATGGGGAAAGCTATGATGGATATGGGGAAGATACATGGTGTGAGAAGGCGGCTAAGCTGATCCGGGAAAAATGTAAGGCACCGGAAGCTGCTATCCACTTTTTACCGGGAGCTACACAGGCTAACTTCATTGTCCACGCGGCAGCTTTAAGCCCTATCCAGAGTGTGATCTGTCCGGACAGCGGTCATGTATATGCACATGAAGCTGGTTCCATTGAAAATACCGGACACAAGCTGGTGCCTCTTCCTTCAACAGACGGAAAGATCAGCGCAGAGCAGATCCGGGAAGTGGCAGCTTCTTATTACAATAGCGGTGAGCCTAATTATATCTGCGAACCTAAGATGGTATACATTTCATTTCCTACAGAATGGGGAACCATTTATTCAGAGCAGGAATTAAGAGAGATCCGCAAAGTCTGCGATGAGTACGAAATGTACCTGTTTGCAGACGGAGCCAGACTGGGCTATGGCCTTGGTTCTGTGAAAAATGACCTGACACTGGAAAAAATGGCAGAACTGACGGATGTATTTTACATTGGAGGGACCAAGTGCGGCGCTTTATTTGGCGAGGCACTGGTGATCACAAACAAGAAGCTGGCGCGGAAGTTCCGTACTTATATGAAACAGAACGGAGCCGTTCTGGCAAAAGGATGGCTTCTTGGGATGCAGTTTTGTGCCCTGTTAGAGGATGATACTTACGAAAAAATGACAGCCCAGGCAGATGCCTATGCTTTGGAGATCAAGGCTGCATTTAAAGAAAAAGGGATCCGGGAATATGTGGACAGCTATACCAACCAGTTGTTTGTGATCCTGACAGAAGAACAGGCAGAGGTACTGGGAAAAGAATATACCTTTGAACACCAGCAGGATCTGGCTGATGGAAGTAAGGTAGTCCGTTTCTGTACCAGCTGGGCCACAACCGAAGCAGAGAAAGATCAGCTGATCCGGGACATCCGGGCATTATAATATTTACACCCCTAAAATAAGCAATAGAAAGTAAGTAATATAAAAGATGGGAATTCTGTAAAAAGATGATTTTACAGGGTTCCCATTTTCACGTTATTATTGTATTTTCTCATGTAAAATGTGTCTATCTGCTCAGAAATAGTATGAAACAAAGCTATTTTATGCTATACTAAACCCTAAAGTGGAAAACTATGCGATAGAGATGGAGAAACATATGTCAATGAATGAACAGGGAAAGGAAAATGCCATCAGTGTCAGGGATGTGACTAAGGTTTACCGCCTTTATGACAAGCCCATCGACCGGCTGAAGGAATCTGTAAGTATTTCCCATAAAAATTATCACCGTGACTTTTATGCTTTGAAAGGACTGTCTTTCCAGGTAAAAAAGGGAGAGACCGTAGGTATTATCGGTACGAATGGTTCTGGCAAGTCTACCATTTTAAAGATCATTACCGGCGTGCTTACACCTACTTCCGGTCAGGTGGATGTAGACGGAAAAATATCAGCCCTTCTGGAACTGGGTGCCGGTTTCAACATGGATTATACAGGAATTGAAAATGTATACATGAACGGTACCATGATGGGATATACGAAAAAAGAGATGGATGCAAAGCTGCAGGATATCCTGGATTTTGCAGAGATCGGAGATTTCGTATACCAGCCTGTAAAGACTTATTCCAGCGGTATGTTTGTGCGTCTGGCTTTTGCGCTGGCCATCAACGTAGATCCGGAGATCCTGATCGTAGATGAGGCGCTTTCTGTAGGTGACGTATTCTTCCAGTCCAAATGTTACCGGAGAATGGAAGAGATCCGCAAAAAGGGCACCACCATTCTGATGGTTACCCACGATATGGGAAGTATCATCAAGTACTGCGATAAAGTTGTACTGCTGCATAAGGGTGAATTTATTGCAGAAGGTCCGGCTGGAAAAGTGGTAGATATGTATAAGAAGATACTGGCTGGAAAGTTAGATGACCTGCGTGCAGAACTGGCGGCTGAAAAGGCAGCAGAAGAGGGAAAAACAGCAGAACTCCCAGATGGAAAAAGCAGTGCAGAAACGGGAGACAGAAATACCGACGGTACAGAAATGTCCGATTTTTCCGGCGGAATGAATTTATCCCATACAGGCCTTATGCGTGACCAGCTGGCTATTAACACTGACCGCACCGAATATGGAGATGGAAGAGCGGAGATCTATGATCTGGGTCTTTTAGATGCCAGAGGAAATGTGACCAACCTGCTGTTAAAGGGGGAAATGTTCACCATAAAAGAGTGCATCCGTTTCCATGCGGACATCCAGGCTCCTATTTTTACCTATACCATCAAAGATAAAAAGGGAACAGAACTGACTGGAACCAATACCATGTTTGAAGGGGCAGATATCAAGCCGGTGAAGAACGGAGATGAATATACCGTAGAATTTACCCAGAAAATGAACCTTCAGGGTGGTGAGTACCTGTTAAGCATGAGCTGTACCGGCTTTGAACAGGGAGAACATGTGGTGTACCACAGACTTTATGACGTAACCAATATTACCGTTATTTCCAATAAAAATACCGTTGGCGTTTACGATATGGAATCACAGGTAAAGGCGGAAAAGAGGAACGCAGATGAATGACATAAGTTATGAAATTCTGGACTTATTTAAGAAATACGGCGCAGATAAAGAGGGAATCTTAAAAATTTTAGAGGCAGACAGCCGCCCGGAAGTCCTTTATGCCCTTTCAGACATCCGTCGCAATCTTATGGACTGGATGGATTTTTCAGGACAGGAACATGTACTGCAGCTTGGTTCTGACTATGGCGTGATCACAGGTCTGCTTGCAGAGCGCTGCGCCAGTGTTGCAGTTGTAGATGAGAGAGACGAAAATCTGGTAGTGAACCAGAAGATGAATGAAGCACACACCAATATTTCCTATATGAAAGCAGCTGATTTCCAGAAAATGGAAGCAGTTGAAAAAGAAGGAAAATATGATCTGGTAGTTTTACGTGCAGACCGCCCGGATATGGATATTAAGGAATGCTTTACAAGGTTATCCTCATATCTTTCAGAAAACGGCAAGCTGATCTTTGCATGTGAAAATGCCCTTGGTTTAAACTTCCTTTCCGGTGCTGTCCATGATGAGGATGAGACTGCATTTACAAAGGGAGAACTGGAAGAAGCTTTGAAAGAAGCAGGACTTTCCAAAGTGGAATTTTATTATCCTATGCCGGAATATAAGCGGGCAGTATCTGTTTATTCTGACCGGTATCTTCCGGGAAAGGGAGATATCCCTCATGTGACGGCAGTATATGACAGACAGCGCTGGGCCTGCATCCATGAAGACGAGATCTCCGATAAACTGGTGCAGGAAAAGGCCTTCGGTCTGTTTTCCAATGCATATCTGGCAGTAGCATCTAAGGGAGCAGAGAGTTTTAAGACAGTATTTGCAAAATACAACAGTACCAGAAAAGAAGAATTCCAGATCCGGACTGCAATTCTGGAAGAAAATGGAAAACGATATGTGGAAAAGACGCCTCTTACAGAAAAGGCGGCAGGGCATATCAGTTCCATGAGTGAAAAATATGAGAAATTATCAAAGGTAAATTCCGGGGTAAAAGTGCTGGCACCTGTGTATTCCGAAGATAAAAAGGCAGTCCGCTTTGAATTTTTAAAGGGAAGAACACTGGCAGAGATCTTAGGAGAACAGATCCGGGGAAAGAAAGCACCGGTAGAAGCTTTAAAAGCAGCGATCGATCAGGTATTTGGACAGGCAGTTCTTAAAAATGAGCCATTTGCTCCAACAGACCCGTTTAAAGAGGTATTTGGTGACAGTGAAGATGTTCTTTCCTTACAGGATACTTCCTATGAAGTCAGCAACATTGATGGCCTCTTTGAAAATCTGATGGAGACTGAGGACGGACTTTACTGTATGGATTATGAATGGGTATTTGATTTCCCAATTCCATCCGGTTTTGTCCGCTACCGCAATCTGGTTTACTTCTATTATAAATATGAAGGACTGATGGAGTATGAAAATGCAACCCAGTTCTTAAAAGAGTTTGGAATGGATGAGAAGCTGGCAGAAACCTATGCTTCTATGGAAGTAGCATTCCAGACCTGGGTACATGGAGACGGTACTCAGGGATACCTTGGCAATTACAAGCAGCGTCTGGTGACACTGGAAGAATTAAAGGCCCAGGAAAAGGAACTGGCTCAGGCAAGAGAGCGGATCAACCAGCTTCAGGCAGAGGTAGAAGAGCGCAATATCCAGGTAAAGAAAGACCAGGAGATCCTGCGTCTTACCAATAACCATGTGACCAACCTGGAAGTGATGATCAAAGACCTGCGCCATGAGGTGAATGAACTGGGCAAGCTGGCTACCTATTTAAATGGACATGAAGCAGTGATCTTTAAAATGCGCCGGAAACTGGGAGAACAGGTAAACAAGGCATTTCCAAAGGGAACCAGAAAACGCAAACTTTTAAATTACAGTTTTAATACAGTAAAGCATCCGGTTAAATACGGAAAAATGTATGCCACCAAAGAGGGACGCAACCTCATCGAAGGTGACTTTAAGATCGGAGAAGGTTATCTTACCGGCGGACATCTTTCTTTCCCGCAATATGAGAACCCGACTGTTTCTATTGTAATTCCGTGCTATAACCAGATCCATTATACCTATGCCTGCTTACAGTCCATTCTGGAATTTACCAAAGATGTGACGTATGAGGTTATTATTGCAGATGATGTTTCTACGGATGCTACTGCAGAGATTAGCCGTTTTGTAGACGGCCTTGTGATCTGCCGCAACCAGACCAACCAGGGCTTCCTTCGCAACTGCAACCAGGCTGCCAAGGCTGCAAAAGGCAAGTATATCATGTTCTTAAACAATGATACCAAGGTTACAGAAGGCTGGCTTTCTTCCCTGGTGAACCTGATCGAGTCAGATGATACCATTGGTATGGTTGGTTCCAAGCTGGTTTACCCGGATGGAAGATTACAGGAAGCAGGCGGTATTATCTGGAGCGATGGTTCCGGCTGGAATTACGGCCGTTTGGATGATCCGGATAAGGCAGAATATAACTATGTAAAAGATGTAGACTATATTTCAGGTGCAGCCATTTTGCTGTCAGTAGATTTATGGAAGCAGATCGGCGGCTTTGATGAACGTTTTGCTCCTGCTTACTGCGAAGACTCTGACCTGGCATTTGAGGTAAGAAAAGCCGGTTACAGAGTGGTTTACCAGCCCCTTTCCAAAGTCATTCATTTTGAGGGCGTTTCCAATGGTACGGATGTAAACGGTACCGGACTAAAGCGTTATCAGGTGGAAAACAGCCAGAAATTAAAGGAAAAATGGGCGGATGAGTTTAAGAAGCAGTGCGTCAATGACGGAAATCCAAACCCATTCCGTGCAAGAGAGCGCAGTCAGGGCAAGAAAGTCATTTTAGTAGTGGATCATTATGTTCCTACCTTTGATAAAGACGCTGGTTCCAAGACAACCTATCAGTATCTGAAAATGTTCTTAAAGAAAGGCTATGTTGTCAAGTTCCTGGGAGATAACTTCCTTCATGAAGAGCCATATTCTACCACTCTTCAGCAGATGGGAATTGAGATCCTTTATGGGGATCACTGGGCTACCGGTCTTTGGGACTGGCTGAAATTAAATAAAGATGAGATCGACGTTGCTTATCTGAACAGACCTCATATTGCTACCAAATATGTAGACTTCATCAAGGAAAATACCAATATCAAGGTGATCTACTATGGTCATGACCTGCACTTCTTACGTCTGGGCCGTGAATATGAGCTGACCGGGGATATTAATATTAAGAGAGAGGCTGATTACTGGAGGGCCATTGAACTTTCCATGATGCGCAAGGCGGCTATTTCCTATTATCCGTCTTATGTGGAGATCAACGCCATTCATGCTATTGATCCAGAAATCAAGGCAAAAGCCATTACTGCGTATGTATACGATCACTTCCTGACAAATATCCAGGAAGACTTTGCAAAGAGAGAAGGACTGCTGTTTGTGGGCGGTTTTGCCCATCCGCCGAATGCAGATGCTGTGCTCTGGTTTGCAAAGGAAATCTTCCCGTATATCAGGGAGCAGCTGCCGGATATTAAATTCTATGTAGTCGGTTCCAAGGTAACAGATGAGATCAAAGCCTTAGAGCAGCCTGGAAACGGTATCATCATCAAGGGCTTTGTCAGTGAAGAAGAGCTGGCAAACCTGTATGCTTCTTGCAAGGTAGTGGTAGTTCCCCTGCGTTACGGTGCAGGTGTAAAGGGCAAAGTGGTAGAAGCAATCTATAACGGCGCACCGATCATTACCACCAGCACCGGTGCCGAAGGCATACCGCAGGTAGAGCAGGTTCTTGAAGTAGAAGATGATCCAAAGACATTTGCAGATAAGACAGTAGCTTTGTATCAGGATAATGACCGCTGCCGCCAGATGTGCGAAGGAACCCAGAAGTATATCAGGGAACACTTCAGCATGGATGGGGCATGGAAGGTAATAGAGGAAGACTTTTCGCGATAGCAATGAGCAATGCGAAAAAACTTCTCAGACGAAACTGAGAAAAGTTTACTTTCCGAAGATACGGCTGAGAAGTTTTTTCATAGGGCGAATGCCCGCGACCGAGAAAATGTGTAGCATTTTGGAGGTTAGCACTGCAAAAAAGGGAAAAACAGAACAGGAGAATAAAATGCAGGCAATCTTATTAGCCGGAGGTTTGGGAACCAGACTTCGCAGTGTAGTAAGCGACAGACCAAAGCCAATGGCACTGATCGAGGATAAACCATTTATGGAATATGTGACCAGGGAGCTGGTGCGCAGCGGCATTACAGAGATCATTTTCGCTGTAGGTTACAAAGGTTCCATGGTGGAAGAATATTTTAAAGACGGAAGTGAATTCGGCTTCCAGGCTTCCTATGCCTATGAGGAAACTCTTTTAGGCACAGCGGGCGCTATTAAAAATGCAGGTAAGTTTATTACAGAAGACCGTTTTTATGTGTTAAACGCAGACACCTTTTACCAGATCGACTATACCCGTCTGGCAAAACAGCAGGATGATCAGAACCTGGATATGGCTCTGGTGCTGCGCCAGGTGCCGGATGTGTCCCGCTATGGCAAAGCCATTTTAGATGAAAATGGCATTCTCACCGGATTTAATGAAAAAACAGCAGATCCGGTGCCGGGAACCATTAACGGCGGTATTTATCTTATGAAAAAGAGCCTGTTAGAGGAGATTCCGGAGGGCAAAGTATCTCTTGAAAATGAGATGATCCCCAAGTGGCTTTCTGAAGGAAAGAAACTGGGCGGTTTTGTAAATGACGGCTATTTCATTGACATCGGTATTCCGGAAGCATATTTCCAGTTCCAGGAAGATGTAAAAACGGGAGTTGTACATTAATTATCGGCATACATGGGTCCGAAAGGAGAAAAACTATGGTGATCAGAGGCAGAGCGCCCCTTCGCGTCAGCTTTGGCGGCGGCGGCACAGATGTAGCACCATTCTGTGAGCAGCAGGGCGGCGCTATTATCGGAAGTACCATTAATAAATACGCATATTGTTCTATCGTACCAAGAAAGGATGACCAGATCATCGTCCACTCTCTGGATTTCGATATGACAGTAAAATACAACACAAATGAAAATTATGTCTATGACGGACGCTTAGACCTGGTAACAGCAGCCTTAAAGGCAATGGATATCAAGCAGGGCTGCGAAGTTTACTTACAGTGTGATGCACCTCCAGGCTCCGGCCTTGGAACCTCTTCTACCGTCATGGTTGCTATGCTTACTGCTATGGCACGGTGGAAAGGTATTATGTTAGATGCCTATGCAATGGCTGATCTGGCATATGAGGTAGAGAGAGAAGACTTAAAGATCGATGGCGGATACCAGGATCAGTATGCGGCAACCTTCGGCGGCTTTAATTTCATTGAGTTCCATGGACGCAACAATGTAGTGGTAAACCCGCTGCGTATTAAAAAAGACATTATCCATGAACTGCAGTATAACCTGCTGTTATGCTATACCGGAAAGATCCATGTTTCTGCCAATATCATCAAAGACCAGGTGCAGAACTATGAGAAGAAAGATGCTTTTGACGCGATGTGCGAGGTAAAGGCACTGGCTTATGCCATGAAGGATGAACTGTTAAAAGGCAATCTCCACAGTTTTGGCAAGCTGTTAGACTATGGCTGGCAGAGCAAAAAGCGTATGAGCAATAAGATCTCCAATCCGCAGATCGACGAGCTGTATGCAGAGGCATTAAAGGCCGGGGCGTTAGGCGGAAAGCTTTTAGGAGCAGGCGGCGGCGGATACCTGTTAATGTACTGCCCATACAATGTGCGCCATAAAGTAGCAGCCCGTATGGAAGCTATGGGCGGACAGTTAGCTGACTGGAACTTTGAACTTCGCGGCGCCCAGAGCTGGGTAGCAGACGAAGACCGCTGGCAGTATGACAAGGTAAAAGTACAGATGCCAAACGGAGAATATTGTTTTAATCTGAAATAAAAAACTATAAATCGTTATAGAAATGGGAAACAATATCGTGGAACATACATTAAATAAAGTAGTATTTTTAGACCGGGACGGCACTTTAAACGAAGAAGTGAATTATCTTCATAAACCGGAAGATATGAAGCTTCTTCCGGGAGTGCCCCAGGCTTTAAAGAAGCTGAAAGATGCCGGATATAAGCTGATCGTAGTCACCAACCAGGCGGGAGTGGCAAGAGGGTATTATACAGAAGAAGATGTAAAAATCCTTCACCAGTATATGAACCAGCTGTTAGAAAAAGAGGGAGCAGAAATTGATGCCTTTTATTATTGCCCTCATCATCCGGTACATGGTATCGGTGCATACAAAAAAGTGTGTAATTGCCGCAAACCGGGAACCGGCATGTTTGAAATGGCAGAAAAGGATTTTCCGGTGGACAGGGCTGCTTCCTATATGATCGGGGACAAGCTTCTTGATACAGAAGCCGGACAGAAATTTGGAGTCACCTCTATTTTAGTAGGAACCGGATATGGGGCAGAGCTTCATAAAGAACAGCAGGAAAATGGTGAAAAACCGCCGTATGTCCACTATGCAGCTGATCTTGAACAGGCAGCACAATGGATACTGGAAAGAAAATAAAACCTGGAAAAAGAAGTTCTGGCAAAAGGAGAAAATCGTATATGAAAGAACTTAGATTTTTGGATGAATTAGTACAGCGTTATCCGGTGCTTGAGCCGGTAAAAGGAGACATCCTTAAGGCATATGAGATCATGAGAGACTGCTATGAAAAGGGCGGGAAACTGATGATCGCAGGCAATGGCGGAAGCTGCTCTGACAGCGAACATATTGTAGGAGAGCTGATGAAAGGCTTTGTAAAACGCCGTCCTGTATCAGCAGAACTAGCCCAGGCTTTAAAGGCAGCAGACCCTCAGATGGGGGAAAAACTGGCAGAAAATCTCCAGGGCGGACTTCCGGCCATTGCACTCACCGGCCATGGGGCATTGACTACCGCTTTTTCCAATGATGTAAACGGAGATATGGTATTTGCCCAGCAGCTGTATGGCTACGCTAAAAAAGGAGATGTATTCCTGGGAATTACGACTTCCGGCAATTCTAAAAATGTGCTTTATGCAGCAACTGCAGCAAAAGCATTAGGTGTGACTGTGATCGGACTGACCGGCCGTGACGGCGGACGGATCAAAGAATTTTCAGATGTATCTATCATCGTTCCGGTACAGGAAACCTTTAAGATCCAGGAACTGCATCTTCCTGTATACCATGCCCTGTGCTTAATGCTGGAGGATCATTTTTATGAGTCATAAGCATGTATATGCGATCCCTGCCTATGGGGATTCTCCTTATCTGGAAAGCTGCATAAAGTCTTTGAAAGCCCAGAATGTAACTTCGCCGGTGATCCTTTGTACTTCCACACCAAGCCCGTTTTTGGGAGCTATGGCAGAAAAATATGATCTGCCCTACTACATCCGGGAAGGAAAAAGCAATATCCGGGATGACTGGAACTATGCTTATTCCATGGCAGATGCAGAGTTTGTCACTATTGCCCATCAGGACGATATGTACTGCAAAAACTATGGGGAAGAACTGTTAAAGGCAGCTGAAAAATATCCGGATATGACTGTATTTACCTCTGATTATGCCATTGTGAAAAATAAAAAGGTAATTACCGGGGATAAAATGCTGTGGGTGAAGCGTCTTTTACGTCTTCCCCTTCGGTTTCATATTCTTTGCGGTTTAAAATGGATAAAAATAATGCCCCTGGTACTTGGCAATCCCATCTGCTGTCCGGCAACAACCTACAGCAAAAAGCGGTTGGGAGAACCATTTGTCCAGTCTGAGTATCAGTTTGCCTTAGACTGGGACCACATGGTACAGCTGGCAGGAGAAAAAGGCAGGTTTATCTGTGTGGAAAAGCCGCTGATCTATTACCGGGTCCATGAGGGCGCTACTACAAATGCCTGCATCAAAGACAACCGGAGAGCCAGGGAAGAGGCAGAAATGTTTGCCAGATTTTGGCCTAAAGCGGTAGTAAAACTCATCATGAAGGGATATTCTTCCGCTTATAAGGAATACGAGTAAAGAGTTAAAAGGAACAAGTTAAAATGGGGAGTAGACGAGGGAAAGAAGGTCTTTTGCTGGCTGTATTCTGGGTGGTGGCAATTGCTCTGATCGGGACAGCTGCAAACAGACTGATACTTCATGGCCCTTTGGGGAGAACATTACAAAAGAAAGAAACAGGACGGATGCTAATGGAACTGTCTGTCCTGTTTTTATGGAATTTATGGTGGTTATGCCTGGCAGTAAAAAGCAGGGAAAAAAGAGGACTGGCTATAGCCTGTCTGATACCCGGCTGGCTTTTGTTCCTCTGGGGACACAGGATACTGATCCCGCTGATAGGGGCTGGTGTGTGGATGGGAACGCTGGCTGGATATGGCATTTGCATCAACAACTGTTTTTTGGAAAATATTGGAAGAAAAAACAAAGTTGTTTTTCCTGTCTGGGAGAAGATCCTTCTGGGGCTGACCACCGGAAGCGCAGCATGGATGGTCCTTGTATGTGCAGTATCTCTTACAGGACATGGGGGAATCGGGCTCTGGAGAAAGCTGGCGTTGCTGCTTGCTCTGGGGATTACGGCAATTTTCCTGTGGAAAAATAAAAAAAATTTTGGCAGGTCTGTGGATAACTGTCTGAAAACAGAACAGATTGCAGATATGTCAGGGATGAAAAAACAGAATGTGGTCAGTAAGTGCAGCAATCTATTCCGTGCAGTCATGCCGGAAACCGTGCTTCAGGCAGCTCTTCTTGCATTCATCCTCACCATGTTCTTTCTTCAGGCAGGCCGTTCAAACCATGAACTGGACTATGACTCTCTCCACTATGGACTGCGTTCCGCCTATGTCCTGGATAATGGAAACGGTATTTATAAAAATCTGGGGCTGATCAATCTGGTGTATACCTACAGCAAGGGAGCAGAAGTACTGGTGCTTCCCTTATCCGGTACACCGACTTACGGATTTGTCCTTTCCTTTACTTTCTGGACAACCATAGTCAGTGTAGTGACAGCCGCAGTTATGGGTGCGCGTTTCAGCGGAAAAACAGTCGGTTTCTGGACAGGAGCGCTGGTCAGTGCGATCCCAGGTATTATGAATATGGCGGTTTCTGCTAAAAGTGACAGTATTACCTTAATGTGTCAGCTTATTATTTATGATTTTCTCTGTCTGGCAGTTGTCAGAGAAAATATATGGCTCATCTTTGCGGTAGCTGTTTATCTTCTTTCACTGGTTTACAAACCAACGGCTCTTGTATTTTCTACAGCCTTAGGCGGTGTGGGGCTTGTCAGTCTCCTGATCTTTAAAAAGACAGGAAAACCGGAAAAAAGAGCATTTTTAACATGGATCCTGCCATTATTTGCAACAGCAGGATTGTGGTATCGAACCTGGCTGCTTACAGGAGTTCCGGTAACTTCTGTATATGCAAATTTCTTTGAAAAGATAGGTTTTAAAGTAAAATATCCCTATAACTTTTCCCATGTGATCGGTGATCCGTCTGTCCTTTCCAGGGGAGAAAAAATACACCGGCTGCTGGAACGGTTAAAGGGAGTACTGATCTCTCCGGTAGGAGAAGATATGGAACACGTGATCATTGCCTGGGGAACAGTGCTTGTAACAGCACTCCTGTTATTCTGGATCTTTCAGGTAATAACGAGGTTTATAAAGCATCAGCAGATCTCCCAGTTAGATTTCTTTGATGGTTTTCTTATGATCACACTGTTAATTGGTTCCGCGGCCAGCATTTACACACTTGCCCAGATAGATGGAAATTATTTCATACTGGTGTATGCAGTAGCGGCGATCAGTACCGTGCGGATCACAGGATACTGGCTAAAAACAGAAGAGACAGAAAACATTGCCGCAGTTACAACAGGCAGTGCAGCAGTGGAAACGAAAAAGATCCTCAGGTCCGGCATCTGTTTACTGGCCGTTCCATTCTTTCTCTTCAATACCCTGATCGCATCCTCTACCAGCTGGGCAGGATGCCCGGGCTTTACCTCTTTTAAACTGGTAAACAGAGGATATTATGACCATCGTCATCATACACATAAAAGCTGGGAACGAAGAGGCTGTAAGGAACTTTATTCCCGTTTTACACCTAAAACCCGGGTAGTAGCCTTTGGCTTTCACCCCCAGGTGTTAGATATGGCCTGCAGCGTCCAGAGTTATTATGATATAACAGGAAGCGGTGGGGATGTGTATCTTGTAAAAAAACTGGCATATTTTGAAGAATATTTAAAATGGGCCGGAACCGAATATATATATGTACAGGCGGGATATCTGGCAGACCAGCCCAGAGCCACACAGATCATCGAAGATATGATCGCAGAAGGGACCTTAAGAGATCTTACCTTTGAATGGGGAAATATGCTGGCAAAAGTAGATCTGGATCATCCATTTAAAGAACCGGATGAACGATTAGTACAGTTGTTCCGTGACAATTACAGCATGGAGAAAAACGGGAACTAGTTTAAGGAGGCAGAAATTTGGACACCAGGGAAAGAATTAAATTCAGGATCGGATTTTCCAGAATGGAGAAAAAATATGAGTGGAAGGACCATGTGATCTTCATGGGACTTCTGCTGGCATTAGCTGTGTGGGTGAACCATGGAATACAGATCAAAGGCCTTTATATGGATGATCTGTATTTCTGGTCCTGTTATGGTGAACAAAGTTTCTTTGAATATGTATTTCCTATGGGAAGCACCCGTTTCCGCTTCCTGTATTATCTTGCAGCCTGGCTTGAAATGGCAGTGGTAAGAAATCACGTAGCTCTTTTCGTGCCTATTAACATATTGCTGAATGCAGCACTGTCCTGGTATCTGTATTCCATAGCATGGCGGCTTTCCAGGGCAAAAGCCATCGGCTTCTTTACAGGAGCCATGTTCTTAGCCAGCCGGATGGCGTATTATCAGATCGGTCAGGTTTTAGGACTGATGGAGACAATGGCTCTCTGGATGGCCATTTCCATTCTCTGGAATTTATATCGTTATGTAAACGAAGAAAACAGGGAAAAATGTTTTTACATTGCCAGCCTGCTGTATTTTGGAGTATGTTTCGTCCATGAACGGTACATGGCACTGCTGCCATTATTACTTCTGGCCCTTCTCTTAAAACAGTGCAAAAAAATATCCCTCTGGCTCAGTACAATTGTCTCTTTTGGACTGGTACAGCTGATCCGTGCCTTTACCATTGGTTCTGTTCTTCCTGCAGGAACCGGCGGAACCCAGGTAGCAGACACCTTAAATATTTTACAGGCCATCAAATTTGCCTTCAGTCAGGCGGCCTATGTCTTTGGAATTAACGCAGGACCGGAACACTTAAACGGCTGCCCATGGAGTGAAAGCCCTATGTGGGTCAAAGGGCTGATCGGTATGGCAGACGGGATGCTCCTTATCATGGTGCTGGCGTTTCTGGTAAAATTCATCATGGAAAAACGGAAAGAGCGTAAATTTTCCATGCTGTTTAATACCATGCTTTTTATCGGTTTTATTGCTTTAAACATTGCATCTTCCAGTGTGACCATCCGTGTGGAAATGCGCTGGATCTATGTATCCCTAGCTGGTGCATTGCTCTTCCTTTCCTATATCTACGGAGAACTGACAGAAGGAGTAAAAAAAGAACTGTATTTAAAACGCCTGTATCCCTGGGGCATTCTCTTTGCACTTTACGTATTACTTATGTTTCCGGCAGAACTGTTCTACCGCAGCTGCTATCCAAAATTGTATCTGTGGCCGGATCAGCTGCGCTATAATTCATTAGCAGAACAGACCTACGAAAAATACGGAAACGGGATTTTTGGAAAAACCATTTATATCATTGGCAACAGCTACGAAATGAGCGATTTTACAGCTCGTACCTTCTTTAAAGTATTTGACCCGAAAATGAAGGCAGAGGGCACAAAGGTAGAATTTATAGACAGCATCCGTGATATTGGAATGGTAGATGACCAGATGTTAGTCCTCAGAGAAGATCCTGCTCATAATGCATTCCAGGATATCACAGATTTTGTCCGCAGCCTGAAACTGCAGACCGATTACGGATACTATTCCGACGGCTGGATGGATGAACACGCATCCCTCACTGTGATGGCAGGTTCCACCGGGGAAATAGAACTGGAATTTATGTATCCGGGAGTAATGAGCGGCGGGGAAGCCATTTCCATTACAAAAGATGAAGAACCGGTCCGTACACTGCCTCTTCATTCCAGCGTAGTAGAAACAACCCTACAGGCAGAACCATGGCAGATGGTCCATCTGCAGTTTGATTATAATTTCTATATGCAGAATGCCAGAGAACAAAGAGGACAGGACCGGCTGGCAGCCATCGTTCACATTACAACACCGTAAAAGAACGTAACTATACGCAGGAGGATATCACATGGAACTTCCCGGAAACAGGGATAAAAAAATAATTGACGGTACACACAGGATAGTTTTTTACCTTCTGCCTCTTCTGGGACTGGCATTTCTCCTGTGGTATATTAAAAATGCAGCCTGCGATGTAGTCTATTCCGACTACATCCGCTTGGTAAACAGCTATCTGCCAGATGTATTTAACCCTGAAAAATTCTTCGTGGCAGATGTGCTTACCCGTATTCCCATCAATTACCTGTCCCGTATCATAAACGTAAAATTTTTTGGCTTTTCCATTACCTTTGACCGGGTATTAGGTGCTGTAAGCGTCAGTCTTGCAGCCTGGTGTTTTGCAGCATATTCCCGTCAGCTGAAGATAAATATAAAATGGTTTATCACCTTCATGATCGTTATGTTCAGTCTGAACAAATGGGAGATGCTGACAAATGGAAGCGGCTGGTCCCATTTCTTTGCCTTTGCCTGCTTTTATTATCACCAGATCCTTTTCGACCGATATTACCGGGGACAAGAGCGAAAATGGGACAAAACGATACTTATGCTGCTTCCATGGCTGATCATACTGGGGACAGCCGGTCCCTACTGCGCCATCTATGCAGTTGTTATGATACTGGCATCCGGTGCGGCAGCATTTATGGATACAGGAGAAAAAAGAAAACAGTATGTGATCTTTCTTATCTGCACACTGATCCCGCTGCTCCTTTACATTCTCAGCAATTCCTTTGCAGTAGAAGAACATGCAGGGGCAACAGGAAGATCCTTAGGGGAAATATTAAAAGACTTCCCTACATTTCCCATCCGTTTTATCCTGAAATCCCTGGCAGGAATGATGGTTGGCGGTGAAGAATTACAGCAGTGGATCGCAAATGGTTGTATTTCCAACAAAATCATCTATCTGCTGGGAGTCATACTTATGGTTGGCTATCTGTGGTCCCTGTGGCTGAACATAAGTCTTGGCATTTATAAAAAAACATTCTTTCCGTTAATACTCCTTGTATCCGGCGGAGCCAATCATCTTCTCATCTTCCTTTCACGTTACATTTTTGAAAAAGAAGATTATGCCTTAAGCTCCCGATATGCCCTGCAGTTTCAGGTAGGAGTCCTGGGGATCCTTCTCACATTTGCCCTGGCTTCCCAAATACGCAGGAAACGTATCAATGGAGGACTGGTAAAACGGACAGTGCCTGTTCTTGAAACTGTCTTCTGTATTGCAATCCTAATTGGAAATGGGTATACTACTTATCGTGAGATACAGAAAGCACCTTACAGAGAAGAGAACTTTGAAAAAATGGCAGAAATGGCACCACAGATCCCATTTATGTCAGATCAGGAATTAAAAGAACATTCAAAAGAAATAGATGATCTTTACGAATACCGTAAAGGAACAGATAAGATCCGGGATGCATTCCGTATCCTGGAAGAGAACCACCTGAATATCTTCAGGGACCGGTAACAATATATCCTTCCACAAATGTGGGAGAACATAGATACACTCTCGGAGGAAAAAGATTGAAAATGAAAGTAGTAATTTTAGCAGGGGGCTTCGGCACCAGGATCAGTGAAGAAAGCCATTTAAAACCAAAGCCAATGATCGAGATCGGTGAAAAGCCGATCCTGTGGCATATTATGAAATATTATTCCGAATTTGGATACCATGACTTTGTGATCTGTCTGGGATATAAGCAGTATGTAGTCAAAGAATTTTTCGCAGACTATTTCCTGCATACATCCGATGTCACTTTTGACCTGGCAAACAACAGCATGGAAGTACACAACAACTATTCCGAGCCATGGAAAGTCACACTGGTAGATACCGGTTTAAACACTATGACCGGCGGCCGTGTAAAGCGTATCCAGCCATATATTGGAAATGAACCGTTTATGCTTACTTACGGCGATGGCGTTTCCAACGTAGACTTAAATGAGCTGGTAGCATTCCATAAATCCCATGGCAAGATCGCAACGATCACAACTGTCAATCTGGGACAGTCCAAAGGCGTGTTAAACATTGCAGAGGACAATACAGTCCTTTCCTTCCGTGAAAAAGACGATAACGATGGCGCTCTGATCAATGGCGGTTTCATGGTCATGAACCCGGAGATCTTCGATTATCTGGAAGGGGACTCTACTATTTTCGAGCAGGGACCAATGCAGAAACTGGCTGCAGAAGGCCAGATGAAGTCCTTCTATCATGGCGGTTTCTGGCAGTGCATGGATACACAGAGAGAGATGAAAAAACTGGAAGAACTGTGGCAGTCCGGAAAAGCACCATGGAAGATCTGGAAAGACTAAGGAGTAATTATGGCATTAACATTAGAAGAATTAAAATCATTCTATAACGGAAAAAAAGTGCTGGTCACAGGACATACCGGATTTAAAGGTTCCTGGCTGGTACGCATCCTTACACTGGCAGGTGCCCAGGTAACAGGCTATGCCTTAAATCCGCCTACAGACCCCAATCTCTTTGAGATCGCAGGTCTGGAAGACACCATTCACAGTGTAGTTGGTGATGTGCGGGATCTGGCTCATCTGCGCCGTGTGTTCGATGAAGTAAAGCCGGAGATCGTATTCCACCTGGCAGCGCAGCCTATCGTCCGCGAGTCCTACAAAGAACCGGTCTACACCTACGAGACCAACGTAATGGGCACGGTCAACATCCTGGAATGTGTCCGCCTTACTGACACTGTACGGTCATTCCTAAACGTAACAACCGACAAAGTATACGAAAATAAAGAATGGGAATACGGATACAGAGAGTGTGATCCGTTAGACGGCTATGATCCTTATTCCAACAGTAAATCCTGTTCCGAACTGGTAACACACAGCTATAAAAAATCCTTCTTTGAAGACGGACGCTGTGCTATTTCCACCTCCCGTGCCGGAAATGTGATCGGTGGCGGAGACTTTGCAAGCGACCGCATTATTCCGGACTGTGTCCGCGCAGCAGCGGCCGGAAAACCGATCATGGTAAGAAATCCACATTCCACCAGACCGTTTCAGCATGTATTAGAACCGCTGGCAGTTTATCTGACCATTGCCATGGAACAGTACAAAGACAGCAAATATCAGGATTACTACAATGTGGGACCAGATGACAGAGACTGTGTAACAACAGGCACCTTAACAGACTTATTCTGTAATGCCTGGGGAGAAGGAATGACCTGGGAGAACCATTGGGTAGGCGGACCTCACGAAGCAAATTTCCTGAAATTAGACTGCTCCAAGATCAAAACCGTATTTGGGTGGAAACCAAGATACACAGTAAAAGAAGCAGTTGAAAAGACAGTAGAATGGTCCAAAGAATACTTAAACGGTGCAGACATGTTAGAAGTAACAGACCGCCAGATCCGGGAATTTTTCGCTTAAGGTATTTTTCGGGAGCGTTATCCTGTTCCGGTTGCAAAATTGTAAAGACGTTAATTTGGTTGATTAGGAGATAAAAATATGTTTGAACATACAACAGAAGCAGAAGCAAGAAAACAGATCCTGGATCTGGTAGCTGATTACTGCGATACTTTCCATAAAAAGAAAGGATACAAAGAGGGGGACCGCATTCCATATGCGTCCAGAGTCTATGACCACAGCGAAATGGTCAATCTGGTAGACAGTTCCCTGGAATTCTGGCTGACTTCCGGCCGTTATACCGATGAATTTGAGAAGAAACTGGCAGAATATCTGGGTGTACGTTACTGCTCCCTGGTCAACTCCGGTTCCTCCGCAAACCTGATCGCATTTATGGCACTGACTTCTCCACTCCTTGGTGACCGTCGTGTAAACCGCGGTGATGAAGTTATTACTGTTGCCTGTGGTTTTCCAACAACCGTAGCACCAATGATCCAGTACGGCGCAGTACCGGTATTCGTAGACGTAACAATTCCACAGTATAATATTGATGTAAATATGCTGGAAGAGGCGAGAAGCGAGAAGACAAAAGCAGTCATGATCGCTCATACTTTAGGAAACCCATTTGACCTGCGGGCTGTAAAAGCATTCTGTGATAAATACAATCTGTGGCTGGTAGAAGATAACTGTGATGCTTTGGGAACACAGTATACAATGGAAGAAGATGGAAAAGAGGTAGTACATTTCAGCGGTACAGTAGGTGATATCGGAACTTCCAGTTTTTATCCGCCTCACCATATGACTATGGGAGAGGGCGGCGCTGTTTACACGAATAATCCACTTTTAAATAAGATCATCCGCTCCTTCCGTGACTGGGGAAGAGACTGCATCTGTCCATCTGGACATGACAACCTGTGCGGACACCGCTTTGACCGTCAGTACGGCGAACTCCCAGTGGGATATGACCACAAATATGTATATTCCCATCTTGGATATAATTTAAAGGCTACGGATATGCAGGCTGCTATTGGCTGTGCCCAGTTGGATAAGTTCCCGTCTTTCGTAGAACGCCGCCGTCATAACTTTGCAAGATTAAAGGCAGCGCTGGCTGACTGCACCGATAAACTCATCCTCCCGGAAGCAGCACCACATTCCAATCCAAGCTGGTTTGGATTTTTGATCACCTGCAAGGAAGGAACAGACAGAAATGCAGCTGTTCAGTATATTGAAAGCAAAGGCGTACAGACACGTATGCTGTTTGCTGGTAATCTGATCAAGCATCCGTGCTTTGATGAGATGAGAGCTTCCGGAACCGGGTATCGTGTTGTGGGTGAACTGGAGAATACGGAGAGGATCTTACGGGATACTTTCTGGGTTGGAGTTTATCCGGGAATGAATGATGAGATGATTGATTTTATGGCGAAGACTATTCGGGAGGCGGTAAGATAGTCGCGAGAGGGCTGAGCTGATTTCAGGCCAAGAGTCTGTCGCGAGAGGTGTGAAAGGTTTTCTGACCAAGGAAATGTCGCGAAGGGTCCGAACTGAGGAAAGGAGTCCTTTTTTCATTTTTGCATTGTCCACTGGCTTTCGGCATGCACTTGTTCGCCTGCATCGGACTATGTCCGCTGCATTCGGACAGCTGCGCTCAAGATGTGGACACTTGCAAAAATGAAAGCGTCCCCCTTCCCTCAGTTCTACAATGCAGGCGTGAGTGAGGAAAAATAATATGTGCAGCCAGCTTCGCTGGCTGCAAAAGTATATGCGTTTAGTAAAGGAGGGGAAATGGCTATATGGCAGAAAATAAGGTAAGTGATACGGTAAATGATATGGTGAATAGCATGGTGGAAGACATAAATAGTGCGCAGAATGGTAGTAACAAAGTTAGTGCTATAAAGGATAACGTTGGATATGACATGAGTAGGGTACATTCGGCTAACCTTAAGATCCTTAAGGAAATAGATCGTATTTGCCGGAAGTATAAGATCCAATATGCATTGGATGCGGGAACACTTATTGGGGCAGTACGTCATAAAGGGTTTATTCCCTGGGATGATGATGCAGATATTGTTTTTACGCGTAATCAGTTTGAAGCATTTAAAAAAGTAGTAAGAAGAGAACTTCCAGATACAATGGAACTGGTAGAACCAGACAGTTTCCATGAAGGAAAAGCATTTTTTGACTTTACTCCACGTATTATCTATAAGAAAAGCCGTATGCATCCGGATAGCAATAAGATGGACTACTATGATGGAAAATTAAACCATCTGTGGGTAGATCTGTTTATCCTGGACAAGCTTCCAAAAGGAAAGGCTGCAGCGGAGATCACACGTTTCCTTCATAAGGCAGTTTACGGCCTTGCCATGGGACACCGACATGACCTGGATTATACAAAGTACAGCCTGATGTATAAAGTTTTTGTAGGCGGTCTTGCAACAATAGGCAAATTCATTCCTATGAAAGCAATCTTCTTTATGCAGAAGGCCATTGCCCTGAAAGACAAACACAGTAAAGGTGATCTGCGCTACTACAGCAATTATCAGCCGGATTATCTTTATGTAACATTGCACAAAGACTGGTGTGAGGAAGTAATAGATGCACCATTTGAAGATACGACGCTTATGATCCCGAAGGGCTGGGATCCGGTCCTTAAAGAAGTATATGGGGACTATATGCAGCTTCCGCCGGAAGAAAAACGTGTTCCAACCCATTCCAGTTTACAGATACAGGTATACGACTAATGAACAATGCAGCAGAAAATAACACACAAAAAAATAATAATGGCATAAGTCAAAAAGACGATAGATGTTGTAAATTATCTGTAGTCGTATCCGTATATAATGAAGAAAAAGCACTAAGAGAATTCTATAAAGAAACAAATAAAATCCTGGAACAGATAAAAAAATCTGGGTGGGAACATGAACTGATATTTGTAAATGACGGCAGTGCAGATAATAGTCTGAGTATTTTGGAAGAAATAGCTCATGAAGACCATGATGTAAAACTTATCAGTTTTTCAAGAAACTTCGGGCATGAAGCAGCTATGATCGCTGGCATCGATTACAGCACCGGAGATGGGATCATCTGCATGGATGCAGACCTTCAACATCCCCCGGAATGTATCCCAGAGATCATCGAAAAGTTTAACGATGGTTACGAAGTAATAAATATGGTACGTACCCAAAATAAATCCGCAGGCCTTGTAAAAAATATAACATCATCCGGCTTTTACTGGCTCATCAACCATATCTCCGATGTTCACTTTGAGCCAAACGCTTCCGACTTTTTCGCCATCAGCCGTCACGTAGCCCAGGTCCTGAAAGACAACTATCGTGAAAAAGTCCGTTTCCTTCGAGGCTATGTACAAAACGTAGGTTTCAAAAAGACCAACATAGAATACGAAGCCAGAGCCAGAGTAGCAGGAGAAAGCAAATACAGCATCAAAAAACTGTTCATATTCTCCATAAATACGATACTCTGCTTCTCCAATATGCCACTAAAACTGGGAATTTACGCAGGTATGCTATCAGCATCCCTTGGGGTAGCTGTTATGATATACACCCTTTTCACCCGACAAGGTGCCCCAAGCGGCTATGCAACCATAGTAGTCCTTCTCTGCTTCATGTTTGCCATGATGTTCCTGCTAATAGGGATCATCGGCGAATACATTGCAATCCTCTTCACAGAACTAAAAGACCGCCCAGTTTATATTGTAGAAAAGACAGAGAACATGTAAGAAAGGTACATCTTCCGCCCCTAAAAGGGGCGGAAAGACGGTGAAAAATATTATCGTGTAAAAAACACCTACTCTATATCCGTAAAAAAAGAAGACGAACACAAAGCCAGACAGCTAATACAAGGTAAAGTATAACTGGTTTGGAACATAATGGAAAATGCCTCAGCTCTCACATATCACATGGTCTGGGGTATTTTTTATTATGATCTTTAACTAAGACGATATCCCCCCGCCGATGGCGGGAGAATGAGGATACCAGGCCCCCTCAGGCGAAATGAATTGGATGGGACACATGGGATGCGCAGGCTGGACAGACTTGGGTTTGAGAAAAGGGCGTTAAGAGAGGGGCGGGCAACTGTTTGAACGAAGTGAGTTTTGCCCGCCCCTCTCTTGTTTTTAGCCCTTTTCTCAAATCCTTAGTCTGTCCCCGCGCAAATCCCCCGTGTCCCATCCCATCCATTTCGCCGTTTGTTTATAAAGTTTTAATCCTTCTTCCTATTGACTTTCCCAATCAACATATATATAATCTCAAAAGTGACAACGGTGACAACATGTCACAAATAACACCCTGTCATCTATACAAATAATATCAACCATACAAAAGCCAACAAGGAGGCAACTACATGCCAACCCAGCGTTTTTTAAACTTAAAAGACTCAAAAAAAAATGCGATCCTGGAAGCTGCAGCCCACGAATTCGCCAGAGTTCCCTACTCCGCAGTATCCATTAACCAGATCATCAAAGAAGCCGAAATATCCAGAGGAAGTTTCTACACTTACTTTGAAGACAAAGACGACCTGATGCGCTACATGCTCAGAGGATTTCGTGATACCTTAAGAAAAAAAGTATTTGAATTCTTAGAAGAAGAAAACGGCAACCCTTTTCGCCTGTGTATCCGTCTTCTGAAAGACTGGATAAAAACAGGAAGTGAGCGTATTACATTCCAGATCCACAGAAACCTTCTGGCAGACCTAAGCGTAACAGGACAGAACCAGATGTTTGGGATCCGTGGTTTTCTGATGAAAGACGAACTTTATAAATCCTTCGTAGAAGAATTGTACAACCGCTTAGACAAAGACCGCTACCCGACCACAATAGAAACATTGTGCTACATAGTAGACATGGCAATTATGATCCTGATCAAATCCATGGCAATGTATTACCAAAATCCTTCCGAAAAAGAAACCATCATCCAGGTATTAACAGAAGAAATGACGATCCTGGAAAGAGGAATGTGTACCCAGACTTCACAGCAGTCATAAACGAAATGAGGAGACTTAGCAATGAAAAATATCACAAAAAAAATCACACGGATATCCACTGTACTTACAGCATCCATTCTGTCAGCAGCCCTTCCACTTACAGCTCTGGCAGCCCAGAACAGCCCGGATGATAATACCTATCAGCCAAAAGACGTTCAGACAGTAGACTACAAAAAAAGTTTAACTCCGGAATTTGCCTATTCCGCAGAAAAATGGGCAACCCTTCGTGACAACATCATGGAATACGGCGAATTAGCAGACCTGATCCACGAATACAACCCAACCGTTTTAAGCAACCGTTCCACTTACAAAGACCAGAAAAACAAAAACTTAAATGACATCTATGACGACTATATGAAAGACATTGATGACATCTGGGATCAGGCTGACAACGCAGACAACGATGTAACCTGGGCTTCCCTGCGTTACTCCGCAGGCCTTTTAACCAAACAGGCAGACAATAACTACGAAGACGCGGAAATGGAAAAGATCCAGTATGACCAGCAGGAAGCAAAACTGGTATACCAGGCACAGGAAATGATGGTTTCCTTAGAGCAGTCCGCATATAACCTGGAAAACTTACAGAGTACCAGAGATCTTCTGCAGCAGCAGTACGAAGCAACCCAGGCTCAGATGTCCGTAGGAATGGCAACCCAGACCGATGTCCTTACAGCTTTAAAGAGTGTACAGGATCAGGATACAGCCATTTTAACAGCAAAAAAGAGCCAGGAAAATGTACACAGAAATCTGTGCCTTATGTTAGGCTGGAGCGCAGATGCACAGCCTGAGATCAGAGAAGTACCACAGCCGGATTTATCCCGTGTAGATGCTTTAGATCCAAACGCAGATGCCCAGACAGCCATTGACAACAACTATGATGTAAGATACTACACCAAAAAAGCAGGCAACTTAACAAGCCAGGATCTGATCGAGTCCAACCAGGCAGCTATTGTAAATGCAAAAGATACAGCCATCCGTTCCTTAAAAACACAGTACAACACCGTACTTACTACAAGAGACTCCTTAAATGCAGCTAAAGCACAGCTGCAGGTAGCAGAAGCAAATTTAAACCTTGCCCAGGCAAACCTTGCAGTAGGAAGCCAGACCAAACTGCAGTACCAGAGTACATTAAACACCTATACATCAGCCAAAAACGATGTAAACACCAAAGAATTACAGCTTCTCCTCGCATTAGAGGCCTATGACTGGAATGTAAAAGGACTTACCACCTCAAATTAATAGATGCACTCCCGGAGGCTTTCTCGCAAGATCAAATACAAAAAGACTTCGAGAGTACATAGAGAGAAAGGACAAAAAAGATGAAAAAAAATCATTTAAGCTCCATGACAGCAGCCACAATGGCATTCCTGCTGGCAGCGTCCGCTCCTTTTCAGGCATTCGCAGAAGAAGCAAACCCGGACAGCAGCTATTCTGTTGATCAGGAACGCCTTACAGATAATCAGTTAGACTATGACGAAATAGGTGCCAGAGTAAAAGAATATTACGGTCCCATCAAAAGTGCCTACAACATGGTACGGGGAATGACAGAAGATCAGGGGCAGATCGCAGTTAATGAGAGGACCATGGCAGACGATCTTATTTCCCAGGCAAGAGCAGCAGAAGACCTTGCCAAAGACCAGACAGGTATGGATCAGATGATCAACAAGGCAACGGCAAAAGCGCTGCGTAAGACTGCAAATCAGATGCGTACAATGGCCAACAATATGGACCGGTCATTATCCCGGAAGAACTCTTCTGAAAAACAGATCGACCGCCAGGCCAACAGTTTGATCCTTAATGTAGAAATGATGTTAAACCAGTATCAGCAGCTGCAGTCCCAGCGTACTATAGCAGCAAAAGGTGTAGAACTGGCTACAGCAGCAAAACAGCTGCAGAACACCATGCAGGCCCAGGGAATGGCAGTTGACGCAGATGTACTTTCCGCAGCAGCCAGCCTTTCTTCCGGTCAGTCCCAGTTAAATACACTGGATGCAGGAATTGAGCAGATCCGTAAAATGCTCTGTTCCTTTACCGGATACGACGAAGCATCTAATCCAGTATTCGGAGAAGTACCGGCAGCAGATCCATCCTACATTGCCACAGTCAATGTAGCAGAAGATAAAGAAAAAGCAGTAAATAACAACTACGAGCTGATCAGTCTCAGAGGACAGACAGGCGGCGGAATGACAGATCTGCAGATCCGTACCTCAAAGACAACTACACAGATCGCCAATAAACTGCGCAATGTAGAATATTCCGAAGAAAATGTCCGTTCCAATATCCAGGCGCTGTATGATGCAATGGAAGAAAAAAATTCCTCCTATTCAGCAGCCAAAACAGCCTACGAAAGCGGCCAGATCTCCTGGCAGGCAGCGCAGGTGCAGAAGGCCAATGGCATGCTAAGCAACATCCAGTATATGCAGCAGGAACTGGCATGGCTTCAGGCACAGTCCGGATATAAATGTGCAGACCTGGCTCTCCAGCAGGCCATCCAGAATTACAAATGGGCAGTAGCAGGTGCTTCCGTATCTGCGGACACCCAGTAATGATCATATTTCAAAATAAATAAACTAAATCTTCCAAAGAAAAAGCGGCAGTTGTCAAAAAAGTAACAACTGTCGCTTCTTAATTATCAAAACAAAAGAAAATATAACTATTGCACATAAAAAATTGATAAATTTTGTAACAACTGGTTGTTATTAACAAAAAGTGGTGCTATTATAAACAAAAGGGGAATATAATAATTCAGTAGAGGGAGTGGAACATGCTGTAGTTTTCTGAAATTGAGGTGATGTGAATGGTAACCAGGAGTTTGGACGTAAGAAAAAAGGCGCTGAATCCAATACCGATCTCTTATCTGATTCAGACCGCAAACCGTTTTGATTGTGACATTTTCGTAACCGATGACAAAAAAACAGCAAATTTAAAACACTACGAAGAAATGAAAAATTTAAGTTTATATGGTTTTCTGACCATATGTTTTAAGGGGAGAGATGAAACAGAGGCAGATAATTGTATAAGAAAGATCCTATGGCAGGATGAGTATTACATGTAACAGACAAGGAAGTGTAAAAATGCACAGTAACGTATAAACAGGAGACCTGGAAGGGGACGTCTCCTGTTTTTGTTATGATACCAGATTTTTAACCTTTTGACCCTGTATCATGCAAATACGCATCCGCATCCTTAAAAAAGCTCCACACGATCATCAGGATAATAAATCCAATAGGAAAAGCAGCGACAATGGATACAGACTGAAGACTGCTCATGGAATTTTCTGAAAAGATCAGTGCAATAGGGAAAAGCATTAAAGTAATGGCCCAGAACAGTTTTACCTTCTTATCCGGCTCTTCATCTGCATCCAGGGAGCGGTAGGAATAGGAACTTGCCACCATGGTAAGGGCATCGAACGTAGTCGCATAAAAAGCGATCATGGTAACAGCCAGTAAGATCAGTCCAAACCTGGCTGCAGGCATTGTCTCAAAAACAGCGATGATCGCCTGATACAGATCCCCGGTCTCCCGGTACAGTCCCATTAAATCTAAGATCCCATGAGTCTGAAGTCCCAGACCATAATTTCCCAATATGATAAAAGAAGTAAAGGTGCCAGCAAGACCAAAGAAATAGCCGCCTAAAACAGTCTGGCGGATGGTCCTTCCCTTGCTGATGGTTCCAATAAAGAACGGGGTTGCCACACACCATACCATCCAGTAAGCCCAGTAGAAAATCGTCCAGTTCTGTGGGAAGGAAGAGGTGCGAAGGGCATCAGTCCAGGTAGCCAGAGAAATAAAATTCTGGGTTAAAAGTCCGATGGCAGTGATCCCGGTCTCAATGATGTAGCGTGTCTGACCGCCTAAAAACAGGAAGTAAGCTAACAGCACAAAAAACAGATAGATACAGGAAGCAGCCAGCCGTGTGACTCCCTGCATGCCAAAATATACAGCCAGTGTGTATACAATACAGATGATCACTAAAATAGCAATGGTAAGAAGGGGCGTCTCTGCAACTCCTAACACCTTGCTTAAAGCCATGGATAAAAGAGGGGTAGCCAGTGAAAAGGTAGTGGCAGTTCCTGCTAAGAGAGCAAAAACAGCGGTAAGGTCGATCAGTTTTCCAACCACTCCGTCTACTTTCTTTCCAAGAAGAGGACGGCAGGCTTCTGAGTATTTCTGTTTATTCCTGCGGCGCACATGGATCATAAAGCCAAATGCAACAGCCAGGATGATGTAAAAGCTCCATGGAATAGGACCCCAGTGGAACAATGGGTAAACAGAAGTCCAGTCCTGAATGGAACCCATCTCAGAAATATGAGACTCATCTGCATAAAGCATCCACTCACAGAGAGAATAAAAAAGGATATCTGCAGCCAGTCCGGCTGTAAACATCATGGAACCCCACTGGAAAGCAGTATACTGTGGTTTTTCTACATCCCCCAGTTTAATAGAACCAAAGCGGGAAAATGCCATATACAGGGAACAGATCACAGCCCCCAGTCCCATTAACAGATAATAGCTGCCAAGCTGGTCGCCAAGGAAGAAACGGATGGAAGCAAGGATATTGGCAGAGCCTTCCGGAAATATCATAAACAGACAGCATAACAATGTGATGCATCCGAAAGGCAGGATAGTGGTGACCCAGTCAAGGTTCTGCAAAAATGATTTCTGTTTCGGTTTCATGAAAATGACCTCCTGTTAAAAAATAATATGTTCAAAAAAATAAAAAATTAAATCATATTGAACATGATAGCACCAATAAGATCAAATAGCAAGCTACATTTCACAGAAGTTTCATATAGGTAACAATTTTGTAAGAAAAAACCACTGTTAAAATTGTGGTTTCTTCGTTATAATAGTACCGTTGAAAATTAAGGAGGTTTTTTGTAATGTTTAACTGGAAAAAGGTTTCTCTGATCCTTCTGGCATCAGCAGCTCTTTTAAGCGGCTGTACCCAGAGTAATATTGTTTCTCCAGCAGATGGAAAGATCCAGGGAGATGGACAGCCGGATACAGAGATCGATAAAGATATTAAGATCGACTGGGAAGAAGTACGTTCAGACCTGGAAGAGCAGTATTTAGAGCCATATGGTGCTTTTGCTGATTATGTAATGGACTTAAACGTTGTTTATGATGACGAAACCGGTCTTCTGACTGTACTGCTGCCTGTTACCCGCAAGACTACCAGCGATGTAGCAGTGGTTTATGCACAGGATGTTTTAGGAAGCATTGGTGAGTCTGTAGCAACCCAGAACTTCTATTATACAGCACCGGAGGAGAATGAAAACGGATTTACTACCAGCTACGGCAGCTTCTTCGATGATCATGATGTAAAGGTACAGGTATTCCCTTATGATAAAGAAGGGGACGAAAGCTCTTATCTGGTAAATGACACCATTAAAGCAGGGGATGTCAGAGCCGTTGAGCCGGTACAGTAAGGAGAGGGAAAATGAGACGGATCGACAGATACTGGAAACGCTGCGGGGCATGTCTGCTGGCAGCAGTTACACTGATGCTGGGACAGGGAACCATGCAGTCTTATGCTATGAATGCGCAGGTTATTAATTCCCCAGACAGGATCGTTGTACAGGATGAAAATAAGAATACAGGCAATCAGAATAATACCAATACACAGACGGTAACTACTAAGGCAGAGGTTGCCGGATTTGGAGAAGTATCCACTCCTGTTACAGACTCTTCCTCTTATTTTGGAAAAGGAAGGCTGACACTTCTGGCAAATCATGATACAGCAGCCCAGCAGCTGGCAGCGATCATTGAAACAGGAGAAGGCGGCCTGATCGTAGTAGACGGAGGCTGGACAGACAATACCGACTATGTATTAAATCAGATCAAGGCAAAAGGCGGACATGTTCAGGCATGGCTGATCACACATCCTGACTCTGATCACGTAGGTGCCCTGGCAGATATTCTTTATAAGCATGCAGGAGAGATCACCATTGACGGTATCTATTACTCCTTCTTAGAAGACAGCTGGTACGCAGAAAAGGACGCAAATGTTGCTTCTATGGTGGCATATGTAAAAGGCGCATTTGCAAAAATTTCTCCATCCGTTCTTCACGGTGATATCGTAGCAGGACAGGTGATCAACGCAGGACCTGCAAAGATCCAGGTTTTAAACCAGGCTTACAAAGAAAACAATGACTTTGTAAATAACAGCAGTGTTGCTTATATGGTATCTTTAAACGGTACCAATGTAGTGTTCTTAGGAGACCTGGGACGCACCGGCGGTGAACATCTGATGCAAGATGTAAATCTTGGAGCTTTAAAATGCAAGATGGTCCAGATGTCCCATCACGGACAGAATGGTGTAGACTACGAAGTATACAAGGCATTAAGACCATCTGTATGCTTATGGCCGACTCCTCAGTGGTTATGGGATAATGATAACGGCGGCGGAGCAGGAAGCGGTTCCTGGAAGACACAGGAGACCAGAAACTGGATGACCCGTCTTGGTGTAAAAGAGTATTATGTCACCAAGGATGGCGATCAGGTGATCGAATAATTCGGAAACAGAAAAAGTAACCGTAAAATTGAAACGTTATAATTAGACAAAAACGCAAAAAAGATCGAAAATTCCAGAAAATGGGAATTTTTGATCTTTTTTTGATATGACATTTCATTGACCCGCTGTCATAAATGTGGGATAATCGGACCATACGCAGGTACATGATACATGTACATACATAGGAAACAGCTGATAGACAACTTAAGGGGGAAGCTAAGATGGTAAAGGTGTTTCTGGTGGAAGATGAGTCCATCATCCGTCGGGGGATCCGTGACAATATTGCCTGGGAGAGTCATGGATTTGAATTTGTTGGGGAAGCAGGAGACGGAGAATATGCCTATCCGTTGATCTTAAATACAAAACCGGATATTCTGATCACAGATATAAAGATGCCGTTTATGGACGGACTGGAATTAAGCCGCCTGGTGAAAAAAAGTCTGCCTAAAACCAGGATCATCATTCTCAGTGGTTATAATGAATTTGAATATGCCAAAGAAGCCATTAAGATCGGGATCAGTGACTACTTATTAAAACCGGTAACTTCTGTAAGTTTACTGGATACCTTAAAACATGTAGCAGATGAGATCAGGGAAGAGCAGGAAAAATCCAGGCTTCTGGAACGCTATTTTGCCAGCTATGAAAAATACACGGAATTTCTGGACAATACCAATTATACAGGGGTAGACCGGAAGCTGATCCTGGATTTTTTGAAGTTAGGAGCAATGGAAGAATGTGATCCTTTTGTGGAAGAATATTTTGCTGCGATCGGTGAGAACAATTATCAGTCATTGCTGCTGCGCCAGTATCTTACCATGGATATTTTCTACTGTATCCAGGAATTCTTAAAAGGACTGGGAGAGGGAAATGTAACAATTTCACCGGAAGTTACGGATATTAAGCGGATCCCAAAAGTGATCGTCAGCGTGGATACGACCAAGATGTATCTGAAAGAGCAGTTTCAGGCAGCCATCGAGGCAAGGAACAGTGTCTCAAATGACCGTTATGGAAGTGTGATCCAAAGTGCCAAAGAGTACATAGAAAAGAACTTCTCCAACGGAGAACTGTCATTAAACAGGATCGCGGCCCATATAGGAGTCAGTCCCAGCTATTTCAGCTCTATTTTCAAGCAGGAAACTGGGACGACTTTTGTGGAATATCTTACGAAAGTACGCATTGACAAAGCCTGTGAACTTCTGCGCTGCACCAACAGCCGCACAGCAGAGATCGGGGAGCAGGTAGGCTACAGTGATCCCCATTATTTCAGCGCTACTTTCAAGAAAGTGATGGGGCAGTCACCAAAAGACTACAGGGCAGGACAAAAAGGATAAAAGGGGCATAGAGACATGGAAAAGAAAAAGAAGTTTTACCTGTCACTGAAAATGCGTCTGCTCTTTTTACTGTTTGTGATCGTGATCCCTCTTACATTTATGGTAGCCGGCTATCAGCGTATGTTTGAAAATTATTCCCGGTCCTATAATGAGATCATGGCAAACCTGAAAGTGGCCAATGAATACAATATCAAGTTTAAATCCGATATGGAATATTCCATGTACCGGGTCATGATCGGTCTGATCGATGTAGATAAATTTGAAAACGGGGATATTTTAGAGGGGAAGAGCAAGTATGCTACAGTGGTGAAAAATCCCCTGAACATGATTGCATCTGCCCGTCATGCCTTTGGAAAGTCCATTGAGCGGGTACCGGGATCAGACGGTGATATTAAGATAAAAGGTATTTTATCCTGTTTAGACTCTCTGGAAAAGGCAGTCAACCGGATGATCGACAATGCCTCTGTTACAGGAAGATACGATGAAAATGTAAATATCTGGGAAAATGATATCCAGGGGCTGTGTTCCATGATCCAGGATTATATTACCCAGTATACCTACTATGAGATGATCAATATGGAGCAGCTGCAAAAAGAACTGGAACAGCAGGTGACCAAACGGATCCAGGAATATATGGTTTTGCTGGCCTGTGTGCTGACAGCAGGCACTTTCCTTGCACTGGCCATCACAAATTCCATTACAGGGCCTTTGGGACGGCTGCAGCAGACGGCAGAACGTCTGGGAAAGGGAGATCTGGATGCAAAGGCGGATCTTGGCAGTTTAGAGGAGATCAATGTACTGGCCCGTACTTTTAATCATATGAGTGAGCGGATCCGGCGGCTGTTAGAGAAAAATACCCAGGAGCAGAAAAATCTGCGGGAGGCAGAGCTGCGGCTCCACCAGGAGCAGATCAGTCCCCATTTTCTTTATAATACTTTAGACTCCATTGTGTGGATGGCAGAAGGGGGAAATAACCGTCAGGTAGTGGAAATGACCACAGACCTCAGTGATTTCTTCCGCACCGTGCTGTCGGGAGGAAAAGATTTTATTACAGTGGAGGAAGAAGAGTCTCATATACGCAGTTATTTAAAGATCCAGAAGATCCGCTATGAGGATATTTTAGACTATTCCATTCAGATCGAACCGGGAATAAAGGATCATATTGTTTTAAAAATGCTGCTGCAGCCTTTAGTTGAAAACGCTCTGTACCACGGGATCAAAAATAAGCGGGGCGGAGGCTGTATTATCATAAGAGGCTATGAGGACCGGGATAACCTGATCTTTGAAGTGGAGGATAATGGAAGCGGCATGGATCCGGAAACTCTTGAAAAAGTACGTAAAAAGCTTTCCGGAACCTTTGAAGGGGAACAGGCAGATCTGAAAAAAGGCGGCTTTGGTCTTAATAATGTGGCACAGCGCCTTAGGATGTATTATGGGGATCAGGCAGAGATACTGGTTGAGTCTGAAAAAGGGATCGGGACCTGCTTTAAGATCTTCCTCAATAAAAAAACATAACTTTTTCCAAAGAAAACACAAAAATTTGTGGAAAACCTATAAAAAACACACTTTTTTGAAAAGATGCTCTGTATAAAATATACGGAGCATTTTGTATAATAAAACTGCAAAAACAAATGTGATGTTATTAAAAAGGAGGAACCATCATATGAAAAAAAGATTTTTATCCGTAGCATTAGCAGCAGCTGTAGCAATGTCAGCAACCGCATGCACCAGCAATCCTGCAGAGTCAAAAACAACTGCAGCGCCAGCTGAGACAAAGGCAGAGGAGACCACAGCAGCAGAAGCTTCTTCTGAAGGGGAAAAGAAGGAAGCAGCAGCTGACGGAGATCTGATCACAGTCGGATACGCACAGGTAGGCGCTGAGTCTGACTGGAGAACTGCGAATACAGAATCTTTTAAGTCCACATTTACAGAAGAAAACGGCTATAAGCTGATCTTTGATGACGCACAGCAGAAACAGGAAAACCAGATCAAAGCGATCCGTTCCTTTATCCAGCAGGATGTTGATTATATCGTAGTTGCTCCTGTAGTTGAGACCGGATGGGAAACTGTTCTGGAAGAAGCAAAAGAAGCTGGAATACCGGTTATTCTTTCTGACCGTCAGATGCAGCTTTCAGATGACAGCCTTTATGAAGCATGGGTAGGCGGAAACTTCGTAAAAGAAGGCGAGACCTGTGGTGACTGGCTGGCAGATTACTTAGAGAAACAGGGCAGAGCAGACGAAGAGATCAATATGGTAACCATTCAGGGAACCATCGGTGCATCTGCACAGGTTGGCCGTACAGAAGGTATGGAGAACAAGTTAAAAGAACATTCCAACTGGAATATGTTAGACAAGCAGTCCGGTGAATTTACACAGGCTAAAGGACAGGAAGTTATGGAGTCCTTCTTAAAGAGCTACGATGATATTGACGTAGTTATCTGTGAGAATGATAACGAAGCATTCGGTGCTATCGACGCGATCAAGGCAGCAGGAAAGACCTGTGGACCAGAGGGTGACATTATCGTAGTAAGTTTTGACTCTGTAAAGGCAGCATTTGAGTCTATGATCGCAGGTGACTTAAACGCAACCTTCGAGTGCAACCCACTTCATGGACCACGTGTAGCTGAGATCATCCAGAAACTGGAAAAGGGCGAAGAAGTTGAAAAGATCCAGTATGTAGATGAAGCTTACTTTGATACCTCCATGGATCTGGAAGAGATCTTAAAGACCAGAGCATACTAATAACCAGCAATCTGTTACCAGTAATACATAGCAGATCAGGCACGGGGCGGGAGACAAAAGTCCCCTCCCGTGTCTTTTTTTAGAAAAAAGGAGGCATGGCTTTTATGGAAAAGGATTCTGTCCTTGAAATGCGGCATATATATAAGACATTCCCAGGTGTAAAAGCTCTGCAGAATGTGGATTTTACATTAAAAAAAGGGGAAATACATGCACTTATGGGTGAGAACGGAGCTGGAAAATCCACTCTGATCAAGGTTCTCACCGGTGTGGAGGAGTTTGAAACAGGAGAGATCATGATCGATGGCTGTGACCATACAATCATCAACCGCAGTCCGCAGGAAGCCCAGAGCCGCGGTATCAGTACCGTGTATCAGGAAGTAAACCTCTGCCCCAACCTTACAGTGGCAGAAAATCTTTTTATTGGAAGAGAGCCCAGAAAAGCAGGGCTGATCGACTGGAAAACTATGAATAAAAGAGCTGCAAAATTATTGCAGGATCTTGACATACATGCAGATGTTACACAGACTATTGACAATTATTCCATCGCCATCCAGCAGATGATCGCCATTGCCCGTGCAGTGGACATGTCTGCAAAGGTTCTGATCCTGGATGAGCCTACTTCTTCTCTGGATGACGGGGAAGTAGAAAAGCTGTTTAAGCTGATGCTTCGTTTAAAAGGAGAGGGAGTGGGCATTATCTTTGTTACCCATTTCCTGGAGCAGGTATATGCAGTCTGCGATAAGATCACAGTACTGCGTAACGGACAGCTGGTAGGAGAATTTACCACAGCAGAACTTCCAAGAGTCCAGCTGGTTGCAAAGATGATGGGTAAAGATTTTGATGATCTGGCTGCCATCAAGGAAGCAAAGGACGAAGAGGAACATACAGAGGAAGATATCGTTATCAAGGCAGTGGGACTGGGAAAGAAAGGCTATATCAAGCCATTTGACCTGGTGATCCACAAAGGCGAGGTTGTTGGCTTTACAGGCCTGTTAGGTTCCGGACGATCTGAAACAGTCCGTGTTCTCTACGGGGCAGAACGTCCGGATGAAGGAACCCTTCAGGTAAAGGGAAATGGAATAACAGCCAAACACCCAATTACTTCCATGCATGCAGGAATGGCCTATCTTCCGGAAGACCGTAAAAATGAAGGTATCATTGCAGACCTGTCTGTAAGAGAAAATATGATCATGGCACTTCAGGCAAAACGTGGCATGTTCCACTTATTAAGCAGAAAGCAGCAGGAAGAATTTACAGATAAATATATTGAAATGCTGCAGATCAAAACAGCCAGCCGTGAAACACCGATCAAATCATTATCCGGTGGAAATCAGCAGAAGGTGATCATTGGCCGCTGGCTTTTGACCAATCCGGATTTTCTTATTCTGGACGAGCCTACAAGAGGCATTGACGTAGGAACCAAAACAGAGATCCAGAAGCTGGTAGTAAAACTGGCTTCCCAGGGAATGGCAGTGGTATTTATTTCCTCAGAGATCGAAGAGATGCTCCGTACCTGTGACCGCATGGTGGTTATGCGTGACGGTGCAAAGGTAGGAGAACTTTCCGGAAATGAAATGAACCAGTCTTCCATTATGTCAACCATTGCAGGAGGGCAGTAGTCATGAAAAATAAAACATTAAAAAACATAACATCCCAGAGATTATTTCTCCCTATTTTCTGCCTGGCACTGGTATTGCTGGTAAATATCATCACAACACCGAACTTCTTTTCCATTGAGATCCGTGATGGCGTTCTCTATGGATATATGATCGATATCATCAACCGTGCCTCCGAACTTGTGATCCTGGCAGTAGGAATGACCCTGGTAGTATCTTCCTCAGCAGGAACGGATATTTCCGTAGGCGCTATTATGGCAGTAAGTGCAGCTGTATGCTGTAACATCCTTACAGGTGGAGAGAGAGCAGCTACTGCTTATGCAAATCCACTGATCCTTGGCTTTATAGCAGCTTTGGTAGTAGGCGCAGCCATTGGCTGTTTTAACGGATTTTTAGTATCAAAGTTAAATATCCAGCCTATGGTGGCAACTCTGATCATGTTTACAGCAGGCAGAGGTATTGCACAGCTGATCACAGACGGACAGATCACCTATGTGCGTGTAGACAGTTACCGTGTACTGGGCGCTTCTTTCCCGGGATTTCCGGTTCCTACCCCGTTTATCGTGGCAGTGCTGGTAGTTGCCCTTACTTCGCTGCTTTTAAAGAAAACAGCCCTGGGCATGTACATCCAGTCTGTAGGTATCAACAAGAGAGCATCCCAGTTAGTAGGTATTAAATCCGTTCTTATCATTTTCCTTACATATGCGTACTGCGGCCTGTGTTCCGGCCTTGCAGGCCTGATCGCTTCCAGCCGTATTTATTCTGCAGATGCCAACAACATTGGTCTTAACATGGAACTGGATGCCATTCTGGCAGTTGCCATTGGCGGAAACTCCTTAGGCGGCGGAAAATTTTCACTGGCAGGTTCCGTGATCGGTGCATTTACCATCCAGGCACTTACAACTACCCTGTATGCAATGCATGTTTCTTCTGACCAGGTGCCTGTTTATAAGGCTATCGTAGTTGTTATCATTGTAGCTCTCCAGTCTCCAGGTTTTGCAAGATGGAGAAAATCTCTGTTACAGAAGAAAGAGATAAAAGCAGGAAAGGAGGCAGCATGACATGAAAGGTAAAATGAAATTAAAACAGAACAGTTTCCTGCTGCTTGTTACCATTTTGCTGTTCTTTATTATGTACGGGATCGGCTGTGTGCTGTTTAACGCACAGGGCTTTTCCAAGACACAGAACTTCTTAAACCTGTTTATATCCAATGCAGGACTGATCGTTATCGGTATCGGCATGACTGTTGTTATGATCACCGGCGGTATTGATATCAGCGTTGGTTCTTTCGTGGCTATGGGCTGTATGATGCTTGCCTGGATGATGGAAAAAGGCGGTATTGGTGCAGTTCCTGCAGTGATCATTGTTCTGGTGACAGGCATTGTATTTGGCCTGGTCCAGGGATTTTTAGTTGCCTACATGGACATCCAGCCATTTATCGTAACACTGGCAGGTATGTTCTTTGCCAGAGGTATGACTGCCATCATTTCCAAAGATATGATCAGTATTACCAATGAGACCTTTATGGCATGGGCAAAAATGAAGCTGTATCTGCCATTTGGCGGCTACCTGAACAAAAAGGGCGTTATGGTCTATCCTTATATGTATCCTACCGTTGTGATCGCCCTGGTATTTCTGGTACTGGCATTTATCATGTTAAAATATACCAAGTTTGGACGCAGCATTTATGCAGTAGGCGGAAATGAGCAGTCAGCCCTGATGATGGGCTTAAATGTACGCAGGGTCAAATTAAAAGCCTATGTATTAGACGGTTTCCTCTGCGGCGTTGGAAGTATTTTATTCTGCTTAAACACACTGGGCGGTTTCGTAGAGCAGGCAAAGGGCTTTGAAATGGATGCCATTGCTTCTTCCGTTATCGGTGGAACCCTTCTTACCGGTGGTGTGGGAAATGTATTTGGAACCTTATTTGGTGTACTGATCAAGGCAACCATCGAAGCCTTTATCACCTTCCAGGGAACCTTATCTTCCTGGTGGACACGTATTACCATTGCAGCTCTGTTATGCTTCTTCATTGTACTCCAGTCTGTTCTTGCCATGATGAAGAAAAAGAAGTAGAAAAAATAGAAAAATGTAGAAAAATAAGGAGAAGTTTGCTATGCTGATGACGGAGAAAAAATATAAATTTTGGTTTTGCACCGGTTCACAGGATCTTTACGGAGATGAGTGTCTGGCTCATGTAGCGAAACATTCACAGATCATAGTAGAAGAGTTGAATAAGAGCGGAAGACTTCCATTTGAGCTTGTATGGAAGCCGACTCTGATCACCAATGAAGTGATCCGGAAGACATTTAACGAAGCAAATCAGGATCCGGAGTGCGCAGGCGTTATCACCTGGATGCATACTTTTTCACCGGCTAAAAGCTGGATCCTGGGATTACAGGAATATCACAAGCCTTTATGCCATCTGCATACCCAGTTTAACCAGGAGATCCCTTATGAGTCCATTGATATGGATTTCATGAATGAAAACCAGTCTGCCCACGGCGGAAGAGAATATGGACATATTGTGACCCGTATGGGGATTGAAAGAAAAGTGATCGTAGGCCACTGGGCAGATGAAAAAGTACAGGATCAGCTGGCTTCCTGGATGCGTACAGCCATCGGAGTAATGGAGTCTTCCCATATCCGTGTAATGCGTGTTGCCGATAATATGCGCAACGTAGCAGTTACAGACGGTGATAAGGTAGAGGCACAGATCAAATTTGGCTGGGAAGTAGATGCTTATCCTGTAAATGAGATCGTAGAAGCGGTAGACGCTGTTTCACAGGCAGATACAGATGCCCTGGTAGAAGAATATTATGATAAATATGACATCCTCTTAGAAGGCAGGGATGAAAAGGAATTCCGCCGTCATGTAGCTGTACAGGCACAGATCGAGCTGGGCTTTGAACGGTTCTTAGATGCCAACAATTATCAGGCGATCGTAACCCATTTTGGTGATCTGGGCGGCTTAAAGCAGCTTCCGGGACTTGCGATCCAGCGACTGATGGAAAAAGGCTATGGATTTGGCGCAGAAGGTGACTGGAAGACAGCGGCAATGGTACGTCTGATGAAGATCATGGCAGCAGGAACAAAGGATGCAAAGGGAACCAGCTTCTTTGAAGATTATACATACAATCTGGTAAAAGGAAGAGAAGGTATCCTTCAGGCTCATATGTTAGAGGTTTGCCCGACCATCGCAGATGGAAAGATCTCCATTAAAGAGTGCCCGCTTTCCATGGGCAACAGGGAAGATCCGGCCCGTCTGGTATTTACTGCAAAGGAAGGACATGGTATTGCAACTTCCCTTATTGACCTGGGAGACCGCTTCCGTCTGATCATCAATGATGTGGAAGTAAAGAAGGCAGAAAAACCAATGCCGAAACTTCCGGTAGCAACTGCATTCTGGACTCCGGAGCCATCTCTTGAAACAGGGGCTGCAGCATGGATCTATGCAGGCGGCGCGCACCATACTGCTTTTTCCTATGACCTGACTGCAGAGCAGATGGGAGACTGGGCCAATGCAATGGGAATTGAAACCGTTTATATTGACAAAGATACAAATATCCGTCAGCTGCGCAATGAACTGCGCTGGAATGAGGCTTATTACAAGTTCCACTGATCAGGAAGAAAGAAGGAGCTATGGGTCGCAGTGTAGAAGAAATAAGAAATGACATAACAAACGGGGGAACATCTCTGGGGATCGAGTTTGGTTCTACCAGGATCAAGGCGGTACTGGTTGACAGTACCACCGCCCCTGTTGCACAGGGAAGTTACGAGTGGGAAAACCGCCTGGAAAACGGGATCTGGACCTATTCCCTGGAGGATATCTGGAAAGGCCTGCGTTCCTGCTATCAGGATCTGGCAGCAGATGTAAAAAAGCAGTATGGAGTGGGACTTACACGGATCGGCTCTATGGGTATCAGTGCCATGATGCACGGATATATGGCATTTGATGAAGCAGGAGAACTGCTGGTGCCATTTAGAACCTGGAGAAATACCATTACAGGGGAAGCTGCAAAGAAACTGACCGAACTGTTTGATTATAATATTCCGCAAAGATGGAGCATTGCCCATTTATACCAGGCAGTGTTAAACAAAGAAGAACATCTGTCAAAGCTGGATTTCTTCACCACTCTGGCTGGATATATCCACTGGAAGCTGACAGGAAAGAAGGTTTTAGGCGTAGGAGATGCCTCAGGAATGTTCCCAATCGATCCGGCAGATGGCCAGTATGAGAAAGAAATGGTCCGCAAGTTTGAAACACTGATGGAGCCGGAAGGATATTCCTGGAAATTATCCGGTATCCTGCCTCAGGTCCTTACTGCAGGAGAAGATGCGGGAAGTCTTACAGAAGAAGGAGCAGCCCTTTTAGATGAAAGCGGAATGATTCAGGCAGGTATCCCACTTTGTCCGCCAGAGGGAGACGCAGGAACTGGTATGACTGCTACAAACAGTGTAGCTGTCCGTACAGGAAATGTATCTGCCGGTACTTCCGTATTTGCCATGGTAGTCCTGGAAGAGAACTTAAAGAAGGTCCATGAGGAGATCGACCTTGTAACTACACCTGACGGTCATCTGGTAGGAATGGTCCACTGCAACAACTGTACTTCGGATCTGAATGCCTGGGTAGGACTGTTTGAGCAGTTTTATGAGATGATGGGCCAGAAAGTGGATAAAAATACTTTATTTGGTAATCTTTACAGAAAAGCCCTGGAAGGGGATGCTGACTGCGGCGGCCTTATGTCTTATGGTTATCTTTCCGGAGAGCCGATCACAGGTTTTGAAGAAGGACGTCCTCTGTTTATGAGAAAACCGGACAGCAAACTGACACTGGCTAACTTTATGAGGACTCATTTATACAGTTCCCTTGCAACCCTTAAATATGGCATGGACATTATGTTTAAAGAAGAGAATGTGTCTCTGGACAAATTAATGGGACACGGCGGTTTCTTTAAGACAAAAGGTGTTGGACAGCGCATTATGGCTGCTGCAGCAGATGTACCTGTTGCTGTTATGGAGACAGCAGGAGAGGGCGGCGCCTGGGGCATTGCTCTTTTAGCAGCTTACAGAAAAGATAAGAAAGAAGGGGAAAGCCTTTCTGATTATCTGAACCAGTATGTATTTGCGGATGCCAAAGAAGAAGTAATGGAGCCGGATGCAGAGGATGTAAAGGGCTTTGACAGCTTTATAAAGGATTATATCAAAGGACTGGCAGCTGAAAAGGGCGCAGTGGAAGGATGGAAATAAATGCTGGAAGAATTAAAACAGAAAGTATATGAAGCCAATATGCAGCTTCCAAAGTATGGTCTGGTCACTTTTACCTGGGGAAATGTTTCTGCTATTGACAGGGAAAAGGGACTGTTTGTGATCAAGCCTTCAGGGGTAGATTACGATAAAATGAAACCGGAAGATATGGTGGTTATGGACCTGGAGGGAAATCAGGTAGAGGGAAAATTAAATCCGTCTTCTGATACAAAGACCCATCTGGTACTGTACAACCGTTTTCCGATGATCGGTGGTATCGTACATACCCACAGTCCATGGGCTACTTCCTGGGCACAGGCCGGAAGAGACATCCCGTGTTACGGAACCACCCATGCAGATTATATTTACGGGGCAGTTCCCTGTGCCAGAAACCTGACAGAGGAAGAATTAAAGGATTATGAAAGAAATACAGGAGTTCTGATCGCGGATCTGTTTGAAGAAAGAAAACTGGATCCGGTGGCAGTTCCCTGTGTTCTGTGTAAAAATCATGGTCCTTTTACCTGGGGAAAAGATGCGGCAGAGGCAGTACACAATGCAGTAGTACTGGAAGAAGTTGCTAAAATGGCAGCCCGCTGTGAGCGTTTAAATCCAGACGTAAAAGAAGCGCCTAAGTGCCTGCAGGATAAACATTATCTGCGCAAGCATGGCCCGGGCGCTTATTATGGACAGCGGTAATGCTATAAGAATTATGATGCGTCAGTCTTCCTCGTCGTTGCAGGGAAGCCCGCTGTGATAAGAATAATTTCCAAGTTCGTCCAGTATCCGGTCAAAGGATGCTGGGCGAATATTATTTTCTTCCATCAAAGTGTTGATCATATAGTAGATGGTGGCATGTTTTGCAAGGCACTGGCGGAACAGATCCGGGAAAGAGGTCTGGGAAGCAATGCTCTTGTCCCAGGGATTGCACCAGGTCTCATGGCGCAGGTTCAGGCTCCATACAGGGTCTTCTACCACATCGGTTACCATTTTACTGGAAGCTAAAGGATTTCTTAAAAACAGGGACTCTACGTATTCGATCCAGTTCTTTTTCTGGCTGTTTGGGTCGGAAAGTGTCCGGCAGCCCAGACGCAGGGCAAGGATAGAACGGTGGATCATTCCCGGGGATACCTGATAATGATTTTTGCTGCTTAAAGGATAGAAGGCGTCATTTAAGCAGGAGGAGAGGAAACGGGAGATAAACTGTGTTTCCATGCCATTTAAACAGATGGTAGCCGCCTGGTTGAACTGGGACGGCTTTTTCTTTTTGTATTTCATCAATAACAGGGCATCAATGTCATTTTCCAGCTTGGCATGTAAACCGTGACAGGCGGCTGTTGGATGCTCCGCGTCATAGTGGATGCGGCCATATACATAAGGGTGGCAGATAGAGTCGCCAATATAATGGCTGATGAAACCGCATAAGAAAGCAAGGCCTTCCTCACGCTGCTGCCGGGACTCAATTTTTGAAAGACGGGTGAATGCACAGCGGAAAAAGTCATTTACATGGTGTTCATGCATATAGGAGCCTACGTTGCGGTGATCCCTGTGGCGCAAAACAGGCAGATTATAAAAAAACATATCCGGTCCCTGAAGACCAAGCTGGTAGAGCCAGCGGTATTTTGCAATGATGAATTTTAAGTTGTTCTGAGGCATGTCATTGTATGCCTTCATACCGAGAATGTAGTGGGTGGTGAAGCCGGGCATGGTTGTGGGGCCTCCTTTCGGGTGTTGATGGCGTTGTGGGGCCACGCAGGTTCCTGCGCTCTTTACATTATACCATATTTTTGTGGATAAAGCAGGCATAGAAGGGAAAAACAGTGCATAAAAACCTCATAAGAAGGTTGCAGTGAGGCATAAATAAGGCGCATATGAAAGTTCTGGAAATGGTGCATGGGATCATATGGGGGCCGTGGACGGTGGGGGTGTTTCTGGTTGTGGGACTGGTGTTATCGGTGCGCTGCCGTTTCTTTCAGATCCGGGGATTTCGATATTGGTGGAAGGCAACTGCCGGAAGCTTATGGGGAGAGGAACGTGAGGGCGATGAAAGTACAGGTGCTGCCGGGGCCCACCATGGAATTACACAGTTCCAGTCGGTCTGTACCGCCCTTGCAGCAACGGTGGGGACCGGTAATATTGCAGGTGTGGCAGCCGCTCTTGTATCCGGTGGTCCGGGAGCCGTGTTCTGGATGTGGATCTCCGCACTGATCGGTATGGCCACTGCTTATGGGGAAACCTATCTGGGAGTCCGGTACCGTTTTAAGAACAACAGGGGAAAATGGATCTGCGGCCCCTTTGTCTATATGAAAAAAGGGCTGGGTATCCCTTTTATGGCAGCATGTTACAGCTTTTTCTGCTTTCTGTGTGCCCTTGGAATGGGAAGTATGGTACAGGCAAATTCAGCAGCAGAGACACTGGAATTTACCTGGGGGATCCCGTCGGTGTTAGGAAGCGGTATTCTGGCGCTGCTTACGGGAGCCGTTATCTTAGGTGGGATAAAACGGATCGGCAAAGCAGCAGAATACCTGTTGCCTCTGGCTTCCGGGATCTATATTTTATTTTCCCTGCTGGTACTTTTATTATGCGCAGACCGTATACCAGATGCATTTTTAAGGATCTTTCAGTCTGCTTTTGGGATCCGGCAGGTTTCAGGCGGCATAGCGGGCTTTGGCATCAGTAAAAGTATCCGTTATGGTATATCCAGAGGCGTTTTTTCCAATGAGGCAGGGCTTGGCACTTTGGCAGTCCTTCATGGACCGGCAGAACATACATCCCCGGAAGAACAGGGAATGTGGGCTATGTTTGAGGTGTTTTTTGATACGGTAGTTTTGTGCAGCCTTACAGCACTGGTCATCTTGTGTACCACACAGGGAGATACGGAAACACTTTCTCTTACAGGAGCGGCCCTGGCTGCTGCCTGTTTTTCTGCAAAACTGGGAGTCATAGGAGAATGGTTTATCAGTATTTCCATGGTGGTATTTGCTTTTGCCACTGTGATCGCATGGTATTACCTGGGACAGCAGGCAATAGAAGATCTGTCTCTTTTTTCCAGAATCTATCCGGTCTTATTTTTAGGAGCAGTATTTGCAGGAGGCTGTATCAGGCTGGAAGCAGTATGGATGCTGTCGGATCTGTGGAATGGACTGATGGCATTTTTTAATCTGACGGCTCTTTTATTTTTAACAGGGGAAGTTGAATATCCGGATCGGTATATTTAGGAAGAGCAGACTAGAAAAAGCACCTCGTTTTGAGGTGCCTTTTCCGGAAAAAAGTATTATTAAAAGGGAGGAGAGCTGATAAAATTTACCAGCTCGAGTATTATGAAAAAAATCTTGTAAGCTTAGTTAGGTATTAAAAATTTTCAGGAGATGAGGTTTTTGTTTGTTTTCTCTGTCTCTCATCTATGACTAAAGTATAAAAAGAAAAGATGAAGAAATCGTGTTCATTGTGTAACACTTTTTTGAATGATTTATGAACGAAATGTGAATGATACAAGTGTCAAAAGCACGTAGCAATCCGGTATCATAAATGAGAATTTCAGGAGCGTTGACAACGTTACCTGATTAGCCTATAATTTGTCCAAAAGAAAAACAAGTGGCGCAGTATGAATGTTAAATCCCGAATGATAAAGGAGTTTTTCACAAATGACCTTAATGCAGATGAAATATGCCATTGCAGTGGCAGATACCAAATCCATGAACGAAGCGGCCCGCAGCCTGTTTATCACACAGCCAAGTCTTTCCGCGTCTATTAAAGAGCTGGAAAATGAGATTGGCGTGGAGCTTTTTAAGCGTACCAACCGTGGTATTACTGTGACGCCGGAAGGAGAGGAATTTTTAGGCTATGCCAGACAGGTGGTGGAACAGTACCGCCTGATCGAGTCCAAGTACATTGAAAAAGAAAATGTGCGCAAGAAGTTCAGTGTGTCCATGCAGCATTATTCCTTTGCTGTCCAGGCCTTTGTGGAAATGGTGCGCCAGTTTGGAATGGACAAGTATGAATTTGCAGTTCATGAGACCAAGACCTACGAAGTGATCGAAGATGTGAAGAACTTTAAAAGTGAGATCGGCATTTTATATCTTAATGATTTTAACAGCAAGGTGCTGACAAAGCTGTTTACAGAGTTCGGGCTGGAATTTCACAGGCTTCTGGATTGCGGGATCTATGCCTATATGTGGAAGGGAAATCCACTGGCATCCAGAGAGTCTGTTACTATGGATGATCTGCAGCCCTATCCATGTCTGGCGTTTGAGCAGGGAAACAATAATTCCTTCTATTTTGCAGAAGAAGTCCTTTCTACTTATGAATATAAGCAGCTGATCCGTGCCAATGACCGTGCAACCATGTTAAACCTGATGAAAGGCTTAAATGGCTATACTCTTTGCTCCGGTATTATCTGCGAGGAATTAAATGGCGGTGATTACTGTGCAGTGCCATTGGAGTCTGACGAAGTGATGACTATTGGGTATCTGTGCCGCAAGGGAGTAGCCATCAGTCCTTTGGGCCAGAAATATCTGGATGAGATACGGAAATATAAGAATGAAGATGCCCGCTATAGGTAAAAACTATAACGAGCTCTTTTTTTTGTGTATTAGACAGATGGAAAAAGTAGTGTTATTATTTGTCCATAAACAAAAACAAACAAAAACAGTAGGTAAATGACTGATATATTTTTAATCCAGGAGGACAATAACATGGGAAAGAAATCTTACGATGAAAGAAACTTTAAATTTGAGACATTACAGCTTCATGTAGGACAGGAGCAGCCAGACCCGGTAACCGATGCAAGAGCCGTACCGATCTACCAGACCTCTTCCTATGTATTCCGCAACTGCGATCATGCAGCAGCAAGATTTGGACTGACCGATGCCGGAAATATTTACGGACGTCTGACCAACCCAACAGAAGATGTATTTGAAAAGAGAATTGCAGCCTTAGAGGGTGGCGTTGCAGCTTTAGCAGTAGCTTCCGGTGCAGCAGCTATCGCATATACTTTCCAGAACCTGGCACATGCAGGTGACCACATTGTAGCAGCTGAGAATATTTACGGCGGAACTTACAACCTGTTTGCCCACACTCTTCCAGAGTACGGCATCAAGACCACTTTCGTAGATCCATTTAACTACGAGCAGGTTGAGGCAGCCATCCAGGAAAACACCAAGGCGATCCACGTAGAGACTCTGGGAAATCCTAACTCTGATGTAGTTGATATTGAAAGACTGGCACAGATCGCACATGCACATAAGATCCCGTTAGTAGTTGATAATACATTCGCAACCCCATATCTGGTTCGCCCAATTGAATACGGTGCTGACATCGTTGTACATTCCGCAACTAAGTTCATTGGCGGACATGGAACCACCATTGGCGGTGTGATCGTAGACAGCGGTAAGTTTGACTGGGAAGCAAGCGGCAAGTTCCCGTCCTTAGTTGAGCCAAACCCAAGCTACCATGGAGTAAGCTTTGTAAAGGCAGTAGGACCGGCAGCATTTGTTACTAAGATCCGCGCTATCTTACTTCGTGATACCGGAGCAACTTTATCCCCATTCCATGCGTTCTTCTTCCTGCAGGGACTGGAAACACTGTCCCTTCGTGTAGAGCGTCATGTAGAAAATGCACTGAAGGTCGTTCAGTACTTAAATAACCATCCACAGGTAGAAAAGGTTCATCACCCATCTGTATCAACTGATCCAGAGCAGCAGAAACTGTACAAGAAGTACTTCCCAAATGGCGGCGGTTCTATCTTCACCTTTGAGATCAAGGGCGATGCACAGAAGGCAAAGGACTTCATCGACAACCTGGAACTGTTCTCCTTACTTGCAAACGTAGCAGATGTTAAGTCTCTGGTTATCCATCCAGCTTCTACTACTCATGCACAGCTGACAGAAGAAGAGCTGAAAGAGCAGGGCATCTACCCGAACACCATCCGTCTTTCTATCGGTACTGAGAACATTGACGATATCATCGAAGATCTGGATGAGGCATTTAAGGCAGTAGCTGAGTAAAACAGTATACATAGCATGGCAAGTGAATGAAATCGTATAAAATAGGTAAGTGATATATAAAAACAGGCGTATTTTTCCGTAACAGGAAGATGCGCCTGTTTTGTGTATACTAGGAAATTCCGTTGGAACTCCCTGGTATACACCGAGGCACATTCTTTTACAGGTCTGGGAAGTCAGACGGATATATGGTAAAATGAGGTTTAAGAAAGAGTTTAAGAGCAAATAAACCAGAAGGAGGGCCTTATGAACCAACAGCAGCTTATTTTCATCAGGGAGATCGCACGGACTGGTACAATCCGGGGGGCAGCGGCCTGTGTGGACAGGACGCCTTCTGCCCTTACCAGGGGACTTAAAAGTGTGGAAAATGAACTGGGCTGTCAGCTGTTTCGCAGGATACGGGAAGGAATGGTCCCTACTTCCGAGGGAGAAACCGTGCTTTCTTATGGGGAGAGGATCTTAAAAAGCCTGCAGGAAATAAAGGAAAAACGGATCTGGTCGGAAAATGAGATCCGCTATCTTTTATGTATCCGGGAAAATAAGAGTATTACCGGGGCAGCGGAAACTCTTTTTATTGCCCAGCCTTCCTTAAGCCAGGTCTTAAAAGAAGCGGAAGAGGAAGTGGGATTTAAGATCTTTCAGAGAGACCGGAGGGGGGCAGAGGAGACAAAAGCGGGCGCAGAGCTTTTAGAACAGTTAGAGGAAGTATGGAAACTCTGGAAGGAAATGCGGGAAGAACTGGGAGAATACCGGGAACTGAAAAAAGGAACAGTAACCATCGGCATCCCTATGAACCTGGGGGCCTGTATCCTGCCTGTAGTGGTTCCTGTGTTTCGCAGGCGCTATCCGGGGGTAAAGGTATTTATCCGTGAAAATAATTCCCAGGAACTGGAAAAAATGATGCTGTCTCATAAAGTGGACTTCTGCATTATGCATTTTCAGAAAGCATTGGATGAAGTATGCTATGATGAATTTTCTGAGGATCCTTTTTATCTTGCAGTGCCGGAAATTTTTCAGTCACAGGTATCGCTGTCAGAGGAAAAGTCGTTAAAGGCAGAAGATATAAGGCAACTGAAAAAGATCCCCTTTGTTATGGTGGCAAGCAGACAGAAACTGCGCCAGGTGGCAGATGAGATCTTAAGAAAAGCCGGGATCCGGCCGGATATCTGCTGCACTACAAAGAGCATGGAAACAGCCAAACGTCTGGCGGCAGGGGGAATGGGAGCTACTTTTCTGCCAAAGTCTTATATGACGCTGTATTCGGGGACAGAGGGATTAAGCTGTTATCCGCTGGATAAAGAACTGGGAGCGTCCTGGAAGCTGGTGGCTGCTTATCCTGCTGATGAGAAACTTTCAAGGGCTTCCAGGGAATTTTTGCGTACATTAAAAGAGTGTCTGGAATAAGGAAATATAAAGAAAATTCTGAAAAATAGTGTTGCATTTTACCTATATAAAAACTGGTATGTAATGTATTTTACCTATTACTGTTTTTGTATTAATATAAAAATAAGAAAGTGAAAAAAGTAACATACACATACAACCATTTAAAATCAATTTAAGATCATTTCAAAGAAAGAAAAGGAGAAGGAAAAATGAGCGCTATTTCACAGGCACAGGAAAAATTTGGGGAACTGATCCAGTCTGAGTTTGAACGGATCGAACGTATGAAACAGGGTACGGAAGTAAAAGATTTTTCAAAGCTGGATAAGATCGTTGTAGGCATCCTTCCAGGAGACGGTATTGGTCCGATCATTATGGAGCAGGCAGTCCGCGTGATCAAGGCACTGATTCCGGATGAGATCGCGTCCGGCAAAGTAGAACTGCGCCATATTGAAGGCATGACCATTGAGAACAGAGCTGCAAAGCTTCAGAGTCTGCCAGATGATGTATTTGAAGAGATCAAAAAATGTGATGTTATCATCAAAGGACCGATGGTAACTCCAAGAGCCGGTGAGCCATGGCCAAACCTGGTATCTGCTAACAGCCTGCTGCGTCGCGGCCTGGAGCTGTTTGCTGCTGTCCGTCCGATCCGTATCCCGGACAAGGGCATTGACTGGACTTTCTTCAGAGAGAATATTGAAGGTGAATATATCTGGGGAAATAAGGGTATCCAGGTAGATGAAGATCTGGCAGTAGACTTTAAGGTACAGACCAAGCAGGGAAGTGAACGTATTGCAAGAGCTGCTTTTGAGTTTGCAAGAAAAAATGGTAAGAAGAACGTAACCATTGTAACAAAGGCAAATATTGTAAAGCTGGCTGATGGAAACTTTATCAAGGCAGTGCGCAAGGTAGGCGAGGAATATCCGGAGATCGAGATCCAGGAGCGTTTAGTAGATGCTATGTGCGCTAAAATGCTGGATCCTGAGTTTAACAAGGGTATTGAAGTAGTAGTACTTCCAAACCTGTACGGCGATATTGTAACAGATATTGCAGCAGAGCATCAGGGCGGTCTGGGAACTGCTTCTTCTTCCAATATCGGTAATAAATATGCCATGTTCGAGGCGATCCATGGAACTGCTCCATATCTGATGAGCCACGGCAGAGGCGAGTACGCAGATCCAAGCTCCCTGATCCGTGCAGCTGGCATGATGTTAGCTCATATTGGCTATGCAGACAAGAAGGTTCTTCTGGAAAAGGCACTGGATGTATGTACCACAGAGAAGAAAGTGGTACTGACTACTTTTACAGAGGATGCAAGTGCAAAAGAATATACCGATTATATTATTGAGACCATTGAAAAGCTGAAATAGAGGCAGGAAACATGAGAAAATTTAAAACTGTATTTATGCGTGGGGGCACCAGCAAAGGCTGTATGTTCCATAAAGAAGACCTTCCGGAGGACAGAAAAGAATGGGATAACATTTTTTTACAGTGCATGGGCGACCCGGATCCAAAGCAGATCGACGGTCTTGGCGGTACTGTGTCTTCCAACAATAAGATCGTTATTGTATGGAAAAGTGAAGAACCAGGTGTAGATGTAGAATATCTGGTAGGCCAGGTCATTGTAGGTAAGAGTCAGGTGGATTATAAGTCCAACTGTGGAAATATGACAGCAGCAGTAGGACCTTATGCAGTAGAAGAAGGTATGGTAGATATTGTAGAGCCGATCACCACTGTTCGTATGCTAAACCGTAACACAGATAAATATATCAATGTAACCGTTCCGATCGATCCTGAAACCAAGACATTTGCCCAGGAGGGTGACTGTGCTATTGCAGGTGTAGACGGAACAGCAGCTGAATTGAAGGTCAATTTCTTAAATCCGGCCGGTGCAAAGACAGGAAAGCTGCTTCCAACAGGAAATCCAAAGGACGTGCTGGATATTCCGGGATTTGGACCGATCGAGGCGACCATTCTGGATGTGTCTAACCCAATGGTCCTGGTTCGTGCAGAGGATATCGGTCTTACAGGCCGTGAACTGCCGGAAGAGGTAAACAGCAACAAGGCAGCCAGTGAAATATTGGAGAAGATCCGCGGTGCAGCCTGCTGCAAAATGGGCTTTGCAAAGGATTTAGAAGATGCAACTTCTAACAGCCCTGCAGTGCCAAAAGTAGGATTTTTCACAAAGCCACAGAGCTATGTGGATATTGCAGGACAGCAGGTAAATGCAGAGGATATGGACGTTTGCGCCCGTGTGATCTCTGTATTTAAGTGCCACAAGGCATGCCCTCTGACTTCAGCCAGCTCAATTTCCGTAGCAGCTTTCTTAAAAGGAAGTCTGCTGTATGAAGAGCTTGGAAAGCCGGAAGAAGGAAAGACCAATGTGCGCATCGGCCATCCAAGCGGTGTTATGACCATGTACCCGGACCTGAAAGAGGAGAATGGAGAATTAGTTCTTCCTGGTGTTGCAGTACAGAGAACTGCAAGAAGGATCATGGATGGAATGGTCTATGTGAGAAAATAGCAAACAGCCTGCGTCAGCAGGCAATAGAGCGCGACAGCGCGGGTTTGCGAGTCTAAGATCAAAGGATTTTGCAGTCCGGTGGGATGTTTCCCACTGGCGCAGAGTCCTTTTTTTGTAAGCTGCATACCATGGTAATAAGTATGAAATACAGGAGCTTTTATATGCCTGAAGCTTATATTGCATTAACACCGGTCCACTGGTTTTACCTGGTGGGGGTGCTGGTGATCTTATTTACCATGATATTGCGAAAAGATACGCCATTGGTCTGCATTGCCTTTCTTTTTGGAATTGGCGTTGTTGGAAAATGCAGTCTGGCAGGAGGAATACAGACCATTTTCAGTTCTATTATCTATGCTATCAGTGAATTTCGCGAGGTGATCGCTACCATTGCCCTGGTAACGGCATTTTCAAAATGTTTACGGGAATTGGGAAGCGATGCCCTTCTTATGAAGCCGGTGTCAAAAGTTATGAGGACTCCTGCTGTTTCCTGGTGGATCTTAGGTGGCATCATGTTTGTATTTTCCCTGTTTTTGTGGCCATCTCCGGCAGTGGCACTGGTAGGTGCTATTGTACTTCCAATTGCTGTGCAGTCCGGATTAACACCGCTTGCAGCAGCCATGGCAATGAATTTGTTCGGCCATGGTTTTGCCCTCAGCTATGATGCAGTGATCCAGGGGGCACCGGCCATTTCCGCGGGAGCGGCAGATATTTCCACAACCGATATTTTAAGCAAGGGCCGGCCACTGTTCTGGATCATGGGTATTACCTGTGTATGCAGTGCGTTTTTGCTCAACCGGATGACATTGGCAGGACAGAGAAAAAATGAAGATCAGAGGAACAATCTGAAAATAACGGATCTGCCTGAAAAGCAGGAAGACAGTGGAGAAGAGACTCCGGAAGAAAAGGGGGATAGGAAGAAGCAATATTCCACCACTGCTAAGACTCTGGCGGTTCTTACTCCCATTGCTTTTCTTATGGATATCCTGTTTATGTTCTTATTCAAATTAAAGGGCGGAGATGCCACCAGCCTGGTTGCGGGGACTGCAGTTATTCTTATGTGTGTGGGCGCGGTCATGGAGTTTAAGGCCGGTTCTCTTGAAAAGGTGACGGAATACGTAACAGATGGATTTTTATTTGCCATCCGCATTTTTGCTCCGGTCATTGTGATCGGTGCCTTTTTCTTCCTGGGAGGCAATGGTATTACCCATATTTTGGGAGACTCCTATGAGCGTGGAATTTTAAATGACTGGGCGCTGTGGCTGGCCCATCATGCTCCTTTAAACAGGTATATGACAGCCTTATTGCAGCTGGTGATCGGTGGTCTTACAGGACTGGATGGCTCCGGCTTTTCCGGGCTTCCTCTTACAGGTGCCCTGGCGAGGACCTTTGGCACAGCTACAGGCGCTTCCATTCCGGTCCTGGCATGTCTGGGACAGATCAGTGCTATTTTTATCGGTGGCGGAACGGTAGTGCCATGGGGACTGATACCGGTGGCAGCTATCTGTAATGTAGATCCGGTGGAACTGGCAAGGAAAAATATGCTGCCGGTATTTATTGGCCTGACATGCACTTTTCTGGTGGCGTGTCTTGTGTTGTAAGGTTCCGCCTGCGCAAGCAGGCAGTAGGGCGCGATAGCGTGTGAACCTGAGTTTAAGAGGAGGTTATCATATGTGCGGGATCGCCGGATTTTATCAGAGTCATTTTGACTATCTCACAGAGGAAGATCACTACCGTCAGATACTGGAAGATATGGAAAAAGTGCAGAAGCATCGTGGGCCGGATGAACAGGGAAATTATCTGGACTCTCATTTTGGGTTAGCCCATGTGAGACTGTCGGTGCGGGATCTGGTTTCCGGCCGTCAGCCAATCCTTAAAAAAACAGGAGATAAGACCTTTGGGATCGTATACAACGGGGAACTGTATAATACCACAGAGTTGAAAGAAGATTTACTGAAAAAAGGCTGGGAATTTTCCACTACCGGCGACACAGAAGTGGTCCTTACAGGATATATGGAATACGGTCCGGATTTTGTAAAGCAGATGAACGGCATATTCGCTTTCGGGATCATGGACCCGGTAAAAGACTGCCTGGTGCTGTTCCGTGACCGTCTGGGAGTAAAGCCATTATTTTATACCTGTTTTCATGACCAGGTCATTTTTTCCTCTGAGATCAAGGGACTTTTCGCATATCCGGGTGTTACGCCAAAACTGGATAAAAAGGGTTTAAACGAGATATTCAGCATCGGGCCTGCGAAAACCTATGGATGCGGCGTTTTCAAGGACATAGAAGAACTCCTTCCGGCCCACTATCTTGTATGCAATGCAGCAGGTCTGCATACAGAATGTTACTGGAAATTAGAGAGTAAGCCTCATACGGACAGTTACGAGCAAACGGTAGAAAAGACGGCATTTCTGGTCCGGGATGCCATCCGCCGCCAGATCATTTCCGATGTTCCTGTGTGTACCTTTTTGTCCGGTGGTGTGGACAGCAGCCTGGTATCAGCAGTGTGCAGCGCAGAACTGAAGAAGAAAAATAAACAGCTGACTACCTTTTCTTTTGATTTTAAGGATAACCACAAATATTTTACTGCCAATGCCTTCCAGCCGTCTATGGACCGGCCTTTTGTGGACATTATGGTGAAATATTTAGGTTCAGATCATCATTATCTGGAATGTGACAATGTGACCCAGGCGGATCTGCTTTATACGTCTGTAGAAGCCAGAGATCTGCCTGCCATGGCAGATGTAGACTCATCTTTGTTGTATTTCTGCTCCCAGGTCAGCCGTACCCATAAGGTGGCTCTGACCGGGGAATGTGCAGATGAGATATTTGGGGGCTATCCATGGTTTCACAAAAAAGAGTGCTTTGAGGCGAAAACATTTCCATGGACTATGGATCTTTCAGCCAGAAAGGTGCTGCTTTCTGATGATTTCATCCGGGAACTTCACATGGATGAATATGTGCAGGCAACTTATGAAAAGTCAGTAGCAGAAACACCCAGACTGGCAGAGGATACACCAGAAGAAGCTCGCCGCCGTGAGATCGCGTGGCTGAACCTGAGATGGTTTATGCAGACATTATTAGACCGTATGGACCGTACCAGCATGCATTCCGGACTGGAAGCAAGAGTGCCTTTTGCAGACCACCGCATTGTAGAATATCTGTGGAATGTGCCATGGTACATGAAAACAAGGGATGGGGTGGCAAAACATCTGCTAAGAGAGTCTGGAAAAGGTCTGCTGCCGGATGAAGTGCTGTGGCGCAGAAAATCCCCGTATCCAAAGACCTATGACAGAGCTTATGAGGCGCTGCTGGTGGGCCGGGTGCGTGAGATTTTAGAAGACAATACCTCACCTGTATTGCAGTTTCTGGATAAGGCCAAAACAGAGAAATTCCTGGAAAGCCCCTCAGATTATGGAAAGCCATGGTATGGTCAGCTGATGGCGGGGCCGCAGATGCTGGCTTATATGATACAGGTGGATTATTGGTTGAAGAAGTATAATATTGAGATCGTGTGATAGCATCCCGCCCTTGTGGGCGGGAGCGTTGCATATTGGCAGGTACAGGAATGAGAGGAGAAAAATTCCGGATGTACTATTTGTCATTAGGTTCCTGGGCAAATGTCTGCCGTACCAGTTCCAGGAAATACTGATCCGCTCTGGACAAAAATCCGCCCTTTAAGGTGGCAATACTCAGATCCCAGCTGGGGCTGTAGGACTCATCAATGGATAATAACACCGGCGGATGGTCTGCATAGGTCAGGGCGGCGTAATCCATAGGCAGAAAGGTAATGCCAATGCCCTGACCGGCCAGACGCTGGGCTGTCTCGTAATTCTTTATCGTCAGCACGATATTTGGCGTAATCTTTGCTTTTGCCAGTATGGCGTCCGATACATGACGGATGCGCTGCTGGGGATGGAGCAGGATCAAAGGTTCATTTTTCAATAAACGTACATCTAAAACCGGGAAGAGATATCCCGGTTTTTTTTGCGCCTTTTCGATCAGGGGATGTCCGGCAGCAAGTGCTATGACAAAAGGATCCTCTGAGAGAAATTCATAATTTAATAAAGGATTTGGAGCCAGCTTCGGGGCATGGAGAAGAGCAAAATCCATAGCGCCGGTAAGAAGTTTTGCTTCCAGATTTCCCGTATTGTCCTCCAGGATCTCCAGTTCAACAGAAGGGCTGTTTTCCTTAAATTCCAGCAGTATTTCAGGGAGGATGACAGTACCTAAATGGTTGGTAGTCCCCATTACGATACGTCCGGTTTTTAACTGGTTGATGTCGCTGATCTCTGCTTCAAAATCACTGTAGATCTTAAGAACCTGGCAGGCCATCTGATAGCAGCGCTCTCCTGCATAGGTCAGTGTCAGGCCGGAAGGCGTCCTGTTAAAAAGTTTTGCCCCCAGATTTTCCTCGATCCTCTGTAAAGACTGGCTTAGGGACGGCTGGGCGATGTAAAGTTTTCTGGCAGCAGAGGAGATGCTTTTTTCATCTGCTACTGTTTTTATGTATTCTAATTCACGGCTGGTCATGGGGAGCCTCCTTGTATGTACTTGGTGTTATACTCGCGAACGCGCGTTTGCTCGCTTATTTGCCTGCTGACGCAGGAGGTTCGCTATCGCATAGGTAAAAATGTATATCTGTTATTATATATATAGTATTTGCCTATAAAAGTAAAGAGGTGTATAGTTAATTCAGAAACAAAAAGAAACAAACTTAAGAAGCAGATAATAAAAGACCAGCTCCTCCGGGAGAGGATGGTCAATAACCATTCAAGAACAGAAAAGGAGAAGAAACATTATGGTAAAGTTATATGATGAGGGCATCTACCTTGTAAACGGCACCGAGATCGTACCGGAGTCTGAGGCAGCAAAAGTACAGGCTCTTACAGGAAAAGCAGCAAATAAAGAAGAAGCAAAGAAAGGCACAATGGCCTGTTCCATTTTAAGTGCCCACAACACTTCAGGAGATATGGAGCACTTAAAACTTAAATTCGATGCAATGGCATCCCATGATATCACATTCGTTGGTATTGTCCAGACAGCAAAGGCATCCGGAATGGAAAAATTCCCACTGCCATATGTACTGACCAACTGCCACAACTCCCTTTGTGCAGTAGGCGGAACCATCAACGAAGATGACCACATGTTTGGTCTTTCCGCAGCAAAGAAGTATGGCGGCATCTATGTTCCACCTCACATTGCAGTTATCCATCAGTACATGCGTGAAATGCATGCAGGCTGCGGACGCATGATCTTAGGTTCTGACTCCCACACTCGCTACGGTGCATTAGGAACCATGGCTATCGGTGAAGGCGGCGGCGAGCTGGTAAAACAGCTGTTATGTGATACATATGATGTTGCTTATCCAGGTGTTGTTGCAATTTACCTTACCGGAAAGCCGGGACCTGGCATCGGACCTCAGGACGTGGCACTTTCTATTATCGGCGCAGTATTCAAGAAGGGTTATGTAAAGAATAAAGTAATGGAATTTGTAGGACCTGGTGTTGCTTCTATGACAACCGACTACAGAAACGGCGTAGATGTTATGACAACAGAAACTACCTGCTTAACATCTATCTGGCGCACTGATGAAGATACAAAGGCATTTTTAACTGCTCATGGCAGAGGAGATGCTTACAAGGAATTAAATCCGGCAGATGTAGCTTACTATGATGGCTGTGTTTACGTAGATTTAAGCACCATCAAGCCAATGATCGCCCTTCCGTTCCATCCAAGCAATACATATGAGATTGATGAGTTAAATGCAAACCTGGGCGATATCTTAAGAAGCGTAGAGAAAGAAGCTGAGAAAGTCAGCGGCGGAAGAGCTCCATTTACACTGACTGATAAGATCGAAAACGGACGTTTAAGAGTACAGCAGGGAATTATCGCTGGCTGTGCAGGCGGTAATTTCACCAACGTAGTAGAAGCAGCACATGCATTAAAGGGAAAGAGCTGCGGCGATGGCGAATTCTCACTGGCTGTATATCCTTCTTCCCAGCCTGTATTTATCGACCTGGTAAGAAAGGGCCTGATCGCAGATCTGATGGAAGCAGGCGCTATCATCAGAACCGCATTCTGCGGACCATGCTTCGGCGCCGGTGATACACCTTGCAACAATGGCTTAAGTATCCGTCATACAACCAGAAACTTCCCGAACCGGGAAGGCAGCAAGCCAGGAAACGGCCAGATGTCAGCAGTAGCATTAATGGATGCACGTTCTATCGCAGCAACTGCAGCAAACGGCGGTATCCTTACACCAGCTACCGACTTAGACTGCTGGGGCGATGTTCCTGAATACAACTTTGATAAGACTGTTTATGACCGCCGTGTATACAATGGTTACAGAGCACCTCATGAGGAGGACAGCCTGGTATATGGTCCAAATATCAAGGACTGGCCGGAAATGAGCCCATTAACTGACAATATCCTCTTAAAGGTATGCTCCAAGATCATGGACGAAGTAACCACGACCGATGAGCTGATCCCATCTGGTGAGACCTCTTCCTATCGTTCCAACCCATTAGGACTGGCTGAGTTTACATTATCCAGAAGAGATCCTGAATACGTAGGAAAGAGCAAGGCGGTAGACAAATTAGAGAAGGCAAGAACAGCAGGACAGAAGCCATCAGAGTTAGATGCAGACCTGAATGGGGTATTTGATGCCATCCATACCATTTCCGGTCAGGAAAATGTAAATGAAATGGAAACAGAGATCGGAAGCATGATCTATGCTGTAAAGCCTGGTGATGGTTCTGCAAGAGAACAGGCTGCAAGCTGCCAGAGAGTCATCGGCGGACTTGCAAACATCACAAAAGAATACGCAACCAAGCGTTATCGTTCTAATGTAATGAACTGGGGAATGATCCCATTCCAGATGGTAGAAGAGCCTGAGTTTGAAGTAGGAGACTATATCTACGTTCCAGGTGCAAAAGCAGCACTGGATAGTGATTTAAAAGACATTAAGGCTTATGTGATCAATGCAGATACCAAGGCGGTAAAAGAGATCAGTCTGTACGTGGCAGATATGACTGCAGATGAAAGAAAGATCGTAAAAGCAGGCTGTCTGATCAATTATAACCGTGCAAGAAAAGGCTTAAAGTAGTATAATGTAATGTGCCCAAAAGAAAAACAAGCGGCTGCGAAGCAGACATTTGTTTTTCTTGGGCCATTAACGAACGAACAGCCTGCGGTAGCAGGCAGTAGAGCGCGATAGCGCGGGTTCGTGAGTTTAAAGATAAACACAGTGCCACATATTTTCCTGATTCAAAATGATCTGGAAAATGTGTGGCAGTGCCCGTTTGAAAATGCTTTTGCACAGATGCGGGGGTAACAAAAAGATGTTGAAAAGACATCGTTAAAAATAGGAGGAAATAAAGATGGAGATCAAGAAACCGGCCATGGCAGGAACTCTGGAATCCAGTGACTGTCAGGTAACCGTAGAACCGGGAAATGGTTCTGTGGAATTTAGCCTGGAAAGTGCTGTCATCAATCAGTATGGCAACCAGATCCGCAAGGTAGTCCTTCAGACACTGGAGAACCTGGATGTAAAGGATGTAAAAATCTCAGTGGTGGATAAGGGCGCTTTAGACTGCACCATTAAGGCAAGAGTAGAAGGTGCGGTATTCCGTTCTGTAGACCAGATCGAGGACATTCCGTGGGGAGGTGCAATAAGATGATCAATGCGAATAAGAAACGTTTAAGAAGAACCATGATGTTCTTAAATGCACAGAAGCCAGGTCTGATCAAAGACCCATATATCTACAAACCAGACTCCATTATGCTGGATCTGGAGGATGCAGTTGCTGAGAACCAGAAAGATGCAGCACGTTTCTCTCTGTATCACGCATTAAAAGAGATCAACTACAGAGGTTGTGAGAGAGTTGTCCGTATCAATGGCCTTGACACCCCATATTGGGAAGAAGATATCCGCTGTGCAGTAGCAGGCGGCTGTGATGCCATCCGTATCCCTAAGACAGAAAGCGCACTGGATGTACAGAGAGTAGAAGCTGTAGTAGAAGAGTGCGAAAAGAAGTACGGTATCCCGGAAGGCCACACACTGATCATGGCAGCGATCGAGTCTGCAAGAGGTGTTATGAAAGCCCTGGATATCTGCGAAGCATCTGAGAGACTGTTTGGTATCGCTCTTTCCGGTGGTGACTATACAAAGGACTTACAGACACACATTACCGGTACCGGTCTTGAACTGATGGGTGCACGCCAGAACATGATCATCGCAGCCCGTGCAGCTGGTGTACAGTGTTTTGATACTGTATACACAAACCTGGATGACATGGAAGGTTTCCGTCACGACGTAGAGACCATCCATTTAATGGGATTTGATGGAAAATCCATTATCAACCCACGTCAGATCAACATTGTACATGAGATCTTCACACCAACCCAGAAGGATATCATTTTTGCTGAGAAAGTAGTTAAGGAGATCGACGAAAAGAAGAAACTGGGTATCGGCGTATTCACTGTAGACGGCAAGATGATCGACATTGCATTCTATGACGGCGCAAAGAGAACCATCGAACTTGCCAAGGCATCAGGCGTATATAAGGGGGATCTGTAAAATGATAAATGCAGTTGGAAGAGATATACCAGAAGAGATCCTGGAGATGACCGGTAAAGAGGTATTCCAGGGAAATCATTACAGGGACGGATATGTATACAAAAAGGACGGCCCGTATACAAAATGTGTGGTAAACAATACACAGAGCAAGCTGGTTGCCAACATCCATGATGTGCTGATAAAATGCGGCATCAAGGACGGCATGACTTTAGGCTTCCATCATCATTTCCGTGATGGTGACTATATCGTAAATATGGTCATGGAAGAAGTTCATAAGATGGGTATCAAGGATATCACCATCTGCGCAAGTTCTCTTGGTAAGGCACATGACCCGATCGTTCCTTATATCGAAGACGGAACCATTACCAATATCCAGTCCTCCGGTGTCCGCGGTAAGATCGGTGAAGCAATCTCTGCAGGTAAATTAAAGGGACTTGCAATCATGCGTTCCCACGGTGGCCGTGTAAGAGCGATCGAGAGCGGTGAGACAAGAATTGATATTGCATTTATCGGAACACCAACCTGTGATGACTATGGCAACTGCCGTGGTATCGGTGGTAAGAGTGACTGTGGCGTGCTTTCCTACGCTATGGTGGATGGTGACTATGCAGATAAGGTAGTAGCTATTACCGACTGCCTGGTACCATTCCCGAACTTCCCGGCACATATTTCCATGACCAAGGTTGACTATGTGGTAGTAGTAGACGCTATCGGTGATCCGAAGAAGATCGCTACCGGCGCAGCAAAGCCGACTACGGATATGAGAAAGCTGATGATGGCTGACTACTGTACCCAGTTCGTAGTAAACAGCCCATATTTCAAGGACGGATTCTCTTACCAGACCGGTGTAGGCGGTGCGTCTATCGCATCCACCATTTCCCTGGCTAAGATCATGAAGGAAAGAAATATCCGCATGCGTTTTGGCGTAGGCGGCCTGACAAAGCCAATGTGCGACCTGCTGATCAACAACCAGGTAGACTGCCTGCTTGATACTCAGGACTTTGACCTTGCAGCTGTAGAGTCTGTAAAGAACTTAAAGCATTTCCGTATTTCTGCCGGTGAGTACGCGGACCCATTTAACAAGGGTGCTGTTGTAAATAAGCTGGATTTCGTAATCCTGGCAGCACTGGAAGTAGACGTAAACTTTAACTGTAACGTAGTTGTAGGTTCTGACGGTGTGATCACCGGTGCACAGGGCGGACATCCTGATACAGCAGCAGGAGCTAAGTGTACTATCGTAATCGCTCCACTGCTTCAGGGAAGGATCCCGGCTATCTGCAGCGAAGTTACCACAGTAACCACTCCTGGAGAGAGCATTGACGTAGTTATCACGGATTACGGTATTGCCATCAACCCAAGAAGACAGGATCTGATCGAGGCAATGAAGGGTGTAGACCTGCCATTTAAGACCATTGAAGAACTGCGTGACATCGCATACTCTATCGTAGGCGAACCGGAGAAGGTTCAGTTTGGAGACAGAGTAGTAGGTATCATCGAAGCCCGCGATGGCACGATCATGGACGTTGTACGCCAGGTCAAGCCATATGAGTTTGCTTAGTCAGCAACGAACAAACCGCCTGCGTAAGCAGGCAGTGGAGCGCGTAAGCGCGGGTTTGTGAGTCTGAGAAGTTTGTGAGTCTGCAAAATTTATAAGTCTGAAAAAAAAGTCCATGCCGCTGCCGCACTGGCAGCCTGCATGGACTTTTTTCTACTTCAATTTCCACTTCAAAAGCAATGCTGAATTGGTAATAACCAATACAGATCCTGCATTATGCACCAGCGCTCCCACAACCGGATTTAACTTTCCTGTAATAGCCAGTGTGATAGCCAGGAAATTCAGTGCCATGGAAAAAGTCATATTGACCTTAATGGTAGTCATCATGCGCTTGGAAAGAGCTACCAGATGAGGGATTTCTTTTACCTCGTCATCCACCAGCGCAATATCTGCTGCATCTACCGCAATATCACTTCCCACACCGCCCATGGCAATACCAACATCGGCAGCTTTTAAAGCAGGAGCGTCGTTAACTCCGTCCCCGATCATACATACCAGTTCCTTTTTCTCCTGACAGGAACGGATAAAGTTCAGTTTATCTTCCGGGAGACAGTTTGCCTGTACTTCTTTGATATGCAGTTGTCCGGCAATAGAAGCGGCTGCATTTTCATGGTCTCCTGTAAGAAGGACAGGTTCTACATTCAGACTGTGAAGCCGGCTGATCATAGAGGCACTTTCCATACGCACTGTATCAGAAAGAGCCAGGAAACCAGCCAGAATGCCGTCAAAAGCCACATAGATCACAGTACAGCCCTGGGCCAGGAAGCCTTCTGCTTTTTCTGTAATATCCTGATTGAAAGAGATCTTATTTTCAGCCATCATTTCCATATTTCCTGCCAGTATCATTTTGCCTTCTATTAAAGCAGAAACACCACGGCCGGGGATCATATGGAAATCATCCACTGCAGGGACGGCGCCGTATTTCTGTTTAAAACAGCCAAGAACCGCTTTTCCAAGAGGATGCTCCGAGTGCTGTTCTGCTCCGGCACAGAAGCGGTAGATATCTTCGCTGGAGTAGCCTGGATGAGCGCTGCAGGCGGTAACTACTTTTGGAGTACCACAGGTTAAAGTACCTGTTTTATCAAAGGTAATCTTAGAAACCTTTGCCAGCTTTTCCAGAGCGTCCCCTTCACGTACCAAAAATCCGTGCTTTGTGGCATTTCCAATGGCAGCCATAATGGCAGTAGGAGTGGCCAGGACCAGAGCGCAGGGGCAGAAAACAACCAGAATAGTAACGGCTCGGATGATCTGACCGGTAAACAGCCAGGTAAGAGCAGCAGCGCTTAATGCAATTACCACGATCCAGGTTGCAAAACGGTCAGCCAGACCAACGATCTTTGCCTTTCCTGCATCTGCTGACTGCACCAGACGGATCATTCGCTGGATAGAGCTGTCTTCGCCAACCTTAGTAGCCTTCATTTCAAAGGTACCAAACTGGTTCACTGTACCGGAAGAAACTTCATCTCCAACAGTCTTGTCTACAGGAAGAGACTCACCGGTCATAACAGCCTGGTTTACCGATGTATTTCCTGAAAGGATCACACCGTCTACAGGAATGGTCTCACCGGGAAGGACGCGGAGAATATCGTCTACAGCTACATCCGTTGCAGCAACTATGGTTTCTGTGCCATCCTTGACCAGCCTTGCAGTCTGTGGTGTCAGGCGCACCAGCTTTTCAATTCCGGCCCGGGCTTTTGCAACAGTCAGTTCCTCTAACAAAGCACCTAACTGCATGATAAATGCCACTTCACCGGCAGCAAAATCTTCATCGATAAAGACAGAGGCGATCAGCGCCAGAGATACAAGAACATCGGCTTTGATGTCAAATTCTGTGATCAGACCAATGACAGCTTCCATGATAATGGGAATACCACACAGAATAATGGCAACCCAGGCTGCGTCAAATGGCAGCGGGATCAGTTTAAAAATACTGATGATCAGTGCAATACCGGAAATGACCAGGAAACAGATGTCTTTCTTTATACCGCCGATCTCCATAAGAGCTTCCAGTTTTTTAACAGACTCTTTCATAATGGCTCCTTCTTTCTGCATTATTGCAAATGTTATGTGAGAATGCATATGACTTTTATACCTATGGGGGTATACCTAACATATCTGCATTATACCTATAGGGGTATATGTTGTCAAGAAGCAATTATAAAAGGATCCAAAGAGTAAGGCTCTTTTTTGCACACAAAAAAGCCAGCCCTGAATGGACTGACTTTGGATATTAGTATATGATGTTAGATTGCGTTGAATTTTCAATCTTTGAACACTGACGTCATTGCATGTTGGCAAAGCGCTCCACTGCCTTTGTAAAGCTTTCAATGGTCTTATCTGCGTCACCATGTTCGATGCCGTCCCGGACACAGTGTTTAATGTGGCCTTCCAATACCACTTTACCGCAGCCGTTTAAAGCGGATTTTGCAGCATTGATCTGGGAAAGGATCTCTTCGCAGGGAATATCTTCATCGATCATACGGTCAATAGCCTGGACCTGTCCGATGATCTTTTTTAAACGTCTGTGCAGATTATCTGAATCCATGCACTGTCTCATAGTATTTTACCTCCTTATCCGCGGATGAACCTTTGGAGTATAAGTAAGTGTAACCAAATTTTGGCGGTTTGTCAATGAAGGGAAGAATTGACAGGAAGTGTTGTTTCAGAGTAAACTTGCAGGAGATGCATTTTACTATGAAGGCTGGCGGCAGCTGTGAGAACGCTGACTGTAAGGAGCAGCCAGCTTTCAGGTTTTGAAAGAACGAGGAAGACAGAATATGAAACGATCACTGGAACTAGCAGAAAAGCTGATCCACCAGAGTTATCTGGAAAAAGAAGAATATATGGAATTATTAGGCAGTTATCAGGATAAGGAAACTGTGGTCTGTCTGGGGCAGGAGGCAGCGAGACTTCGTGAAAAATATTATGGAAATAAAGTATACATGCGTGGTCTTATCGAATTTACCAATTTCTGTAAAAACAACTGCTATTACTGCGGTATCCGCCGGGATAATAAAAACGCCAGCCGTTATCGTCTTACAGAAGAAGAGATTTTAGACTGCTGCAAAAATGGATATGAACTGGGCTTTCGTACCTTTGTACTCCAGGGAGGAGAAGATCCTTATTTTACAGATGAAAAGATTGTGGATATCGTTAAGAAGATCCGTAACAGTTATCCAGACTGTGCCATCACTCTTTCCATTGGAGAAAAAACCAAGGAAAGCTACCGCCTTTACAAAGAAGCAGGAGCAGACCGGTATCTGCTGCGTCATGAAACTGCAAATGAAGACCATTACCGCCATCTACATCCGGAACAGATGAGTCTTGCGAACAGGAAGCAGTGTCTGCGGAATTTAAAAGAATTGGGCTATCAGACCGGTGCCGGTTTTATGGTAGGTGCGCCGGGACAGACGCTGGAGTGCCTGGCAGAGGACCTGATCTTTTTAAAAGAATTAAATCCGGAAATGGTGGGGATCGGCCCATTTATCCCCCATCATGATACCAAATTTGCTGATGAGCCTGCAGGAAGCGTGGAATTGACGCTGTTTTTATTATCGGTTCTTCGTATCATCCTTCCAAAATGTCTGCTTCCGGCAACAACAGCTCTTGGAACTGCAGATCCAAAGGGAAGAGAAAAGGGACTGCTGGCAGGTGCAAACGTAGTAATGCCTAATTTATCCCCTGTAAAGGACCGCAAGAAATATGAACTGTATGACAATAAAATCTGTACCGGTGATGAAGCGGCTGAGTGCAGAGTCTGTCTTAAGAACCGGGTGAAGTCAGTTGGATTTGAACTGGTGGAAGACAGGGGAGATGTGGCGTTATAATGTTTACGCCGCAAAAGGTGGAAAAGTATGTTATGAATTTAGTAGGAGGAAATTAATATAATGGGACATTTTTATTTTGTAAGACATGGACAGACTGTATGGAATGTGGAAGGAAAGATCTGTGGGGCAACGGATATTGCACTGACACAGCTTGGTCATGAACAGGCAATAGAAACAGGAAAGAAGATATTAGAAGAGCATATCCAGGCAGACGAGATTCTGTATTCCCCTTTGATGCGGGCTGCAGATACAGCAAAACACATTTCTGAGATCACAGGCATTCCGGTCCGTGAAGAATTACGGTTAAAGGAGCAGAATTTTGGTATATGGGAGTCAACACCAAGAGGTGGTGAAGACTTTAAGAAGGCCAAACAGTCCTTTGCGTGCAGCTATGAAACCGGTGAGTCTATGCTTCGTCTGGCACAGAGAATTTATAATCTTTTAGATGAGATCAAGAGTCAGTCAGATAAGAAAACATATATCCTGGTAGCTCACAATGGCATTGCCCGAGTGGTGCAGTCCTATTTCCATGATATGACAAATGAAGAATTTGCAGCTTATGGGATCAAAAACTGTGAGATAAAAAGATATGATTTTTAAATCAGGAAACGCGTCACGGGCGCATTCTCCATATTTTCAATATGTATGGCAATAAAAGTCCCCTCATCAGCGGTTTACAGAGTAATAAACAGCTGATGAGGGGATTTGTCATAAATGACTGTGTCCGGTGTGGAAATGCGTCAGTTATCTTGAACGTGGTATATCAGGATCACACCCGCTCCATCAAAATATCAACCACTCCGCCGCAGACCATACCATCATCCTCAGCGTCCTGTCCTGTAAGATCCCCGTGATAAAGGATAGGAGACTGATCCTTATCATGGATCATTTCCAGCGCGCGGCGCACAACCGCTGCTTCCATACAGCCGCCGCCAATGGTGCCGATAATGGTTCCGTCCTGAAGGACTAACATTTTGGTGCCAACGCTTCGCGGAGCAGAGCCGTGGCGGGCTACGATGGTAGTCAGGATAGCCGGAAGCCGCTCAGGAGAGTGATTATTTAAAAAGCGGGATACTTCTGTTGGAAAGCCGCAGCTGCGCAGCTTCTGGTTCTTTACCTGAATGATCTCTGCCATAATGGCAACGCCGATCTCTTCTGGTGTTTCCGCACCGATATTTAAGCCGATAGGCGTATAGACCTGGTTTAAAACTTCCGGGTCGGTACCGTTTTCAATCAAAACTTCCTTTACTTTTGCCACACGTTTGCGGCTGCCGATCATACCAATATAGGCGTGAGGCATTTTGGCAATCCGTTCCAGACAGACCTGATCATATCTGTGGCCTCTGGTAAGGATGACAAAATAGGTATCTTTGGAACCTTCGATCTGGTCAAGACCATTTTCAAAGGAGTCGCAGATCACCTGGTGGGCACCGGCTCTTCTGGCATTGTTGGCATACAGAGGACGGTCCTCTAAAACAGTCACTGTAAATTCCATCATGGCGCCAAGCTGGATCACCGGCATGGAAACATGACCGCCTCCGCAGATCACCAGGCGCTTTTCACCACCTAAGCAGTCGCAGAACAGTTTCTTTCCGGCGGCTGTGGCCTGTCCGCTGTCATGGAGTTTTCCAACTTCTTCCTGGTTCTGGGAGAAGAACCCACCTTTTGTGCTTTCCCAGACCAGTTTATCATCTGAAAAGAACGCTTTTTCCCCGAAGGCGTCTTCTTCTAAAACTGTATAGAGAATGTTCTGCCTGTTGGGACTGACACTTGCTATAGCTTCGTATACATCTTTAAATTCTGTTGTTTCTGACATTTTAACCCCCCGTTTTTTAATGTACTCTTGGAGTACATATCGTTTTGTCTATCTGCAGTATGCTGATGGAATATCTGCACAGATATTGGAACTCGTTATTATATATTTTTAATAACGCTTGCTAAATATTATTCATTATAGCATCTTCTGGGAACAGGGGCAAGCAACATTCCAGTTTCTTCACTTGAAAATGTGCTGACATTCGCATATACTAGGTGCAACAGATTTCAGATAGGATATTTTTCATAAGGGGACATTGTCCCTGCTCATGTTTATAAAGCAGGTATGATGAACTTGATCATATCTTTCAGAAAGGCGATGTATGAATGAATGGCTATGTATCTGTAAAAGAAGCTTCACACAAGTGGGAAATTCCAGAACATGGGACCAATTATGGGAAATCCCGGGAAAATCAGAAAAAACGTTTGATCCGTGCCAGTAGAAATCGGATGGGAGGCAGACAGGTGTGATTACCGATGAAACTATATATCAGCAATATCTGCGTGGAGAAACCAATGCAGCTGATCTGCTGGTAGAAAAATACGCTGATATGCTGATCTTTTACATAAACGGTTATATCAAGGATATTCATGAGGCTGAGGACCTGATGATAGAAGCCTTTTCCCAGATATTTGCAAAAGAGCGTCCTATTACGGGAGAGGGCAGCTTCAAGGCATATCTTTACAAAACAGCCCGCAACCTTGCCCTGCGGCATAGCAAAAAACACCGCCACATCTTCCTGTGGATTGATGACCTGGATTTTGAACTGCCAGATAAAACCCTGGCTGAGACCAAAGTTTTTCGGAATGAGCGGGATCGGCAGCTCTATGCGGCACTGGATAAACTGAAACCGGAATACCGGGAAGCAGTATACCTGATTTATCTGGAGGAAATGAGCTATCGGAACGCGGCAGCGGTTATGTCTAAAAGTGAACAGCAAATCAAAAATCTTGTATACCGCGGCAAGCAGAGTTTGAAGGCAATTTTGGAGCAGGAGGGATTTGAATATGCGGACGAATGAAGAACGTTCCAGGCTGATTCATAAACGGACAGCAGAAATAAAACGGGAAAAGCAAAACAGAATACAGAGAGGGCTTGATGCGGTCTGCATAGCAGTTTGTCTGCTTTTGGTTACGGGTATCGGGGCATGGATGCCGGAACTAATGACAGAACCTGCGGCAGGAAGTATTATCCATTCTTCGGGAGCAGCAAGTATGATCGGCAGTCATGCTGCTCTTGGTTATATCATCATGGGACTGCTTGCTTTTTTACTTGGTGTATGCGTAACCGTGCTGCTTTACCGTCTGCGGCGCAGAAATGAGCGCAGGAGCAGAGAGGAAAAAGAAGATGAACTTTGAACTGATTGACAATAGCTTTCAGATAATCATATTAGGATTTTGCACCATTGCAGCTCTTTTTCTGGCTTTGCGGTATAAAAGCAGGAGTTTGCTGATCCTCGCTTTGGCATATGCCTGTTTCTGCATGGGAACGACATACTATATCCTGTATCTGGTCATTATGGGAAAAGTGCCGCAGGTTTTCTATGTAGCTGAGATTTCCTGGCTGGCTGCATGGCTTTTCTATCTGTCTGTGCAGATCCTGCGGATAGAGAGGATCGGATACCGCTTCTCGTGGTTTGCAGGCAGCGCGGCGGTGCTTGTCGCAGTGGTCGCTTTTGCCGACCATGCCTTTGGGCCTTCCTATTTCTTTTCCGCGCTGTTTGCACTCGTAGCGGGAGTGAACATGTATCTTTCGGTGTTTGGCATGCAAAGTGTTCAGCCATATCGAAGCACGGATGGTCTGATGGCTGGCTGCATCGTTCTGCAGGTACTTCTGTATCTGGTTTCCGATTTTATACAGGATTATACCTGCTTTAATCTTTATTTTGCCGTGGACATTACACTGACACTATCCATGGTAGCATTGCTGCCATTTACTCTGCGGGAGGTGGGGAAATGACTTATATCGAAAATATCTTTCTCTGCCTCGCCATACCGATGATACTGTCGCTGTTCTTTATAAGAGGACGGTCCAGAAGCTATACCCTGTTTGTGACCATTGGAATGGGGATTTGTCTGTTGAGTGCCTATGTCAACAGCTTTTTTATGTGGCTATACGGCGTGGATGGAACAGTTGCCGCTATTGAGATCACGCCTGTATGTGAAGAATTATTAAAGCTGCTTCCGTTGTTATTTTACTTTTTGATTTTTGAGCCGGAGCCGAGAGAACTGCCTATGGTGGCAATTGCCATTGCCGCAGGTTTTGCAACTTTTGAAAATGCATGCTACCTGACGGAAAACGGTGCGGCTAACTTCAGCTCCTGCTGATCCGGGGGATTTCTGCGGGCGGGCTGCATATCCTTTGCGGGATCCTTTCCGGATTCGGCATCTCCTATGTCTTTCGCCACCGCTGGCTGTCAGTTACCGGAACTGCCGGAATTTTAGGCGCCTGCACAGGTTTTCATGGAATTTATAACCTGCTGATAACAGCCGATGGTGGATGGAAAACGGCAGGGTATCTCTTTCCCTCTATTTTGATCCTCTGCCTTTTCATAGCAAAAATCCTTCTTCCTAAGTTCACCATATCTTTAAAATAATACGAACAAGGCACATTGAGCCGTCCCGTTTTGGGGCGGCTTAAAATTTTTTCAAAAATTTTTGATTTTTAGTGAGAAGATTTTAAATTTCGTGTCTTTTAGTAAGTAGAGGGGTGTGTAAAGCATCTACAATAAGGGAAGGAGTGTGACGATGAACGGCATAACTGAAATCCGGATGCGAAAAATACAGTCCAGGACACGGCAATACCGGCGGCGATATGAATGGCGTGAGATCTCCTGTCTGACAGTATGCAGCCTGTTTCTTTTAGCCGGAATAGGAATTTTGCTTGGGCACATACAGGAACCGGGGATATCTTCTGTGGCAGAAGGCTACGGCGCGGTTCTGCTGCGAAACGGAGCAGATCTGTATGTGACCATTGGCATCGCCTCTTTTACAGCCGGTGTGGTGATGACGATCATCTGTATCCGTTGGAGGAAGAAAAAATGGCCATACATCGGATAAGGAAGAAAGTGAGGAATGAATATGAAAAAGCGATTGAACAGAATGCTCAGTACCCTGCTGATATGCAGCATGGTGATGACGATGATGCCCACAACCGTTTTTGCGACGAACCGTAAGGATGCCGTTATGGAAGAATACGCAGGCGGCTTGTGTGAACATCATCCGGAACATGATGATGAATGTGGATACTCCGAGGGAATAGCAGGAACAGACTGCAGTCACGAGCACACAGACGATTGCTATACGGAAGTGGTCAAATGTACCCACAGGCATGACGAGGATTGTTACCCGGATGAAATTATATGGGATGATGAGGCCACTCCATCCGATGCAGACCGGTGGGAACCGGAAGATTGTCCCCATATGTGCGAGGAGGACAGCGAGTGTATTACAAAAAAACTGAACTGCCGGCATGAGCATGATGATGAATGTGGCTATTCCCCCGCTACCAGGGGAACACCCTGCGAATTTGAATGCGAGATATGTGGCGTGGATGATGACATGAAAACAGCTACCCCGTCTAATGCCAAAGCTGTCACTGTGGCGGGTGTGCAGGCTATGATCGACGCGCTGCCAGATGTGGAAGAAGTCAGGAAAGGTAATGCGGAAAAAGTAAAGGCCCAGCTGGATGCCATTGACGATGCAAAAGCGGAACTTTCTGACGAGGAAATAGACGAGCTTGATTTATCCCATTACATGGAGGTCGCTGCCGCATTGGAACAGCTGCTGTATGGAGTAGCGACCCAGTCCAATGCAGTTATGCTGGCGGATTATGACGGCCCTGCCATCCAGCTTGGTACAGGTGGGATCAGTGGACCGACAGAAGAAGAGGAAGAGGGCAAGGGCAGCTATTATGTCCCCAACAGCTACGTTTATTTCGGTGTAAACAGCGGAAATAGCAGCACGCCTATTAAGTGGCGGGTACTGGATGCGGACACGGCCAACGATGGAACAACAAGCGGAATGTTCCTGCTGTCGGAGTATTTGTTGGCGTCTGACGTACAATTTAACAGTAACTATAGCAAGGGTAATGCCTATCAAGGCAGCGACGCACAGACTTGGTGCAGCAGCTTTGTAGGCAATACAAGCAATTTTTCCACGGCAGAGCAGGCCGTTATGTTTGGTGTTGCAAAGACCGACAGTGGCGAAAGTGGTTTGTATTCTATTCCTTGGGGCGAAAGTAGATTAACTGCAAACGACAAGCTATTTTTCCTGTCTGTGCGGGAACTGGCGGACTATGTGGGAAATTATTGTGATGCACCAGGACTGGCGGCAACAAACACCGCGCAGAGTGCGGGCGTGTGGTGGCTCCGTTCTCCTGACTCCGGCATTGGTTACTATACGGGCACGGTCTACGACGACGGTGAAGTGGTCAATAGCCTCGTGAACCACGACTGGGCGGCTCGTCCCGCTTTTAACTTAAATTCGGATTCTATCCTCTTCACATCTGCCGCTGACGGCGGAAAAACGGATGCTGCGGTAAACGGTAATCTGACCGAAGTTGGCACAGGCAGCGCGGAATGGAAACTGACGTTGAAAGATACAAGCCGCAGTTTCAGCGCTTCTGCGAGCAGCACATTGGTAAGGGTAGGTGAAAACCTGACCGTTACTTACTCCGGCGCGGGTACGGGCAAGAACGAATATGTTTCCGCTATGCTCGCAGACAACAGCGGCAATATCCTCTATTACGGGCGCATCGCACAGAACAGTGCAAATGGCACGGCAAGCGTGGAGATTCCGTCCGACCTTACAGCAGGAACCTATACCCTGAAAGTGTTCAGCGAGCAGTATAATGGCGATTATAAGACCGACTACGCCAGTGAATTCCAGAATATTACGCTGACTGTTAATGGGAAAGTCAGTGAGCAGTTCAATCTTACGCCTGGCACGACCTACTGGTTTGACTTATCCAGTGCGGGGATTCCGGGTTCAACAAATAACGCATTGCCGGATACATCCCGACACTATGTGCCTTTTACTTATGTAGGGAGTCTCAACGCTTATGTGCTGAAACCTGCATCTGAAAATGTGCTGACCTCCTCCGAGGAAGCTTCCCAAGTCACAGATAAAGATGCAAAGTACGGATATACTTACAAGCACAGTCTGTTCATTGCCGACTATACTATGACCCATACCATAAGCTGGAAAATTCTAAATGATAACAAGCTGATTTTTGGCACAGACTTTCAGAACAACCGTGTGGCATACACACTGCGTGCGCCATCAGCAGGACACACCTATGCTTATGGTGATAATGGCGGCAGTACCCCAGACAACAACGAGTGGGACACAATTTTGAAGAAAGCCAATCAAAGTACTCAAACCAATGTAAGCGATTATATCAAAAATTGGGAAGGCATTTGGTCTTATGGGCAGGACACTGCGAATACATCTGCCTTCAGGCAGTTTCGTACAATACGCGGACGTATGATATCTGCGTTCTCCTGTAATATGGAACATAAAGCAGCATCGCTCCCAAAATACGGTTTCCGTCCTATTCTTGAAATTCTGGACGCTGATACGTTGGGCTATGACGGACTGAAAACCATAGTGCTTGACTTAAATGATGGGAAAATTGGCGATACCACAGGCACGGTAAATATCGTTGTGAAAAACAGTGAGAGCTTCACGGCTCCCGAAAGTTCCGGCCTGTCCAGTCCAATCGGGAAAACGGATACTGATTTCTGCTGGCAGGGCAGCGATGGGAATTCTTATATTCCTGGTGCAGATGTTCCTGCAGGTGTGACTTCCCTGACGGCGCAATGGACACCTATGACTTATACCGTAATGCTGGAAACAAACGGTGGTACGATTGCTGACGGAAAAGATGTGATAAGCTATACCTATGGCGAAGGAGCAACCTTGCCGACAGCAAATGATATGACCCGAGAGGGCTATACATTTGATGGTTGGTATGCGGACAGCAGTTTTTCCGGCGCTCCTGTTATGGAGATCAGCAACACTGACATAGGAAACAAAGAGTTCTATGCAAAGTGGAATGCGAACATCTACGTAGTAACGCTGAACCCCAACGGTGGAACGATTGCCAGTGGAAAGGACATAACAAGCTATACCTACGGCAATGGTGCAACCTTGCCTACATCAAATGATATGACCCACGAAGGCTATACATTTGAAGGTTGGTATGCAGACAGCGATTTTTCCGGTGCGCCTGTTACGGAGATTAGCAGCGCCGACATGGGCAACAAGGAGTTCTATGCAAAGTGGACGCGGAACACCACGCCAATTATCCCCGGCGATACGGTAAACTATATTGTGGAGCATTACAAGGCCGGTAACAATGGTTATATGCTGGAAGAAACAGAGAAACTTGGAGACAAAATCGGCGCGAATGTTACCGCCGAGCCGAAAATCTACACAGGCTACACTTATAACCCGGATGTAGCGGGAAGTGTTACCAGTGGTACATTAAAAAAGATCAGCAGTGCGGCAGATATTGTGACCTTGAAACTCTACTATGACCTGACTGTTTACAACGTGACTGTAGAAAACGATGGGAACGGATCTGCATCTGCTGCTCCGGCTTCTGCAACGATGGGCGGGAAAATCACGCTGACATCAACACCAAACAGTGGCTATCGCTTTAAGGAATGGCATATTGTTTCCGGCGACGTGACAATCAGTGGCGATGTATTTACCATGCCGGCCGGTAATGTGGTTGTGAAAGCTGTTTTTGAACGAAAATCAAGCGATGGCAGTGGCAGAGATTCTTCCTCTGACCGTGATACATCCTCTTCCGCAATCAGAAAAGATCCGATCAGGGGATGGACCAGCAGTGATCGCGGCATCATTACCGGCGCAGCCAACAGCATTGCCAATGACGGTTACAGTCACTGGATGCAGGATGATCATGGCTGGTGGCTCCGTTTTGCGGATAACAGCTATCCGAAAGGCCAAAAGCGTGGTACGTCCGGCACTGCATATGTCTGGGAACTTATCAATGGCAGTTGGTGGGCATTTGACGAGAATGGTTATGCTAAAATCGGCTGGCTGAGGGATGATACATTTGGCGGCTGGTTCTATATCGATCCGGAACGAGGTATGCAGACTGGATGGGTTCGGCTTGGTGGTGCCTGGTATTATTTCCACCAGGTATCTGATGGTAGAAAGGGCATTATGTATGCCGGACGGAAAACACCAGACGGATATTATGTAGACGAAAATGGCGCGTGGATGGCAAAGAAAAATAAATCAGCCGGAATATAAAATGGTCAGAGGTGCGCATGAAAAGAGTTAATATCATATAGGGCACGACTTATAGTAATATATTCCTGGAATATTTTCATGAAGCATTAAATAATTTATTTGACGAACACACATTATTTTTATATGAATTAATGTGTGTTCGTTATTTTTAATTAACATTTTTCATATCTCATACAAAAAATGAAGATGATCATTTGAAACACAGATATAAAGGCATTTCGAAAGGAAAATCCCCGGCATTTTCCAGGAAAAACAGCAGAAAATGTAAGCGTTTACAAAATTTATGTAAGTATTTACAATTTTGTATTTGAAAAGTAGAAAAAGTGTGGTATACTGCAATTCAGAGAGGACATTTCCGGGGTTTCGGAAAGGAAATGGTTTCCGGAAAATTCCGGAAGAGTCCAGAAAGCGAAACAGGAAACAATATCAGGGAATGATCCGCATAGGAAAGGAGAATATTAAATTATGGCACTTCTGAATTATGATGTATTAAAGAAATCCGGTTACGATGGCTATATCCTGGAGGATGCTCCGGTGAAGGTTTTACAGTTTGGTGAGGGAAACTTCCTTCGCGCATTCGTAGATTACTGGTTTGACCTTGCAAACGAGAAAGCCGGATGGAACGGCAAATGCTGCCTGGTACAGCCAATCGCACCAGGTCTTTCAAAGATGATCAATGAGCAGGAAGGTCTGTACACTCTGTACCTGCGTGGAAGCGAAAACGGCAAGAAGGTAGATGACAAGCGTGTGATCTCCAGCGTTGCTAACTGCTTAAATCCATATGAGAAAGCTGATTACGATAAGATGATGGAAGTTGCTGCAAGCGACGATCTGCAGATCATCGTTTCCAACACAACTGAGGCTGGTATCCAGTATGATCCATCCTGTAAGAAGGATGACTGCCCACCGGCAAGCTTCCCGGGAAAGCTGACCCAGGTTCTGTATCATCGTTTCCAGGCTGGTAAGCCAGGAATTATCATGCTGGCTTGCGAGCTGATCGACAACAACGGTAAAGAACTGTTAAAGTGCGTAAACCAGTACATTGATCAGTGGGAACTGGGCGCTGACTTCAAGAAGTATGTAAATGAAGACTGCATTTTCTGTGGTTCCTTAGTAGACCGTATCGTTCCAGGACGTATCCGTGACGCAGAAGAAGTTAAGGCTCTGGATGCAAAGAACGGCTACGAAGATCCTCTGACCGACGTTGGTGAAGTATTCGGCGTTTGGGTAATCGAAGGCGATGAGAAGTTAAATGACGTACTGCCATTTAAGAAGGCTGGTCTGTTAGACAAGGTATTCGTTACTCCGGATATGAGCCCATACAAGAAGAGAAAAGTTCGTATCTTAAACGGCGCTCATACAGGTTTCGTTCTGGGTGCTTACCTGGCTGGCGAGAACATTGTTCGTGACTGCATGAACGATGAGACCATCAAGGGCTTCATGAACAAGATGCTTTACGATGAAGTTATCCCAACCCTGCCACTGGACAAGAACGATCTGTTAAACTTTGCAGCAGCTGTATCTGATCGTTTCAACAACCCATTTGTAAACCATGAACTGATGAGCATTTCCTTAAACTCCACCTCTAAGTGGAAAGCAAGAAATATGCCTTCCTTCCTGGAATACATCAAGGAAAAAGGTGCTCTGCCAGAGTGCCTGACCATGTCACTGGCTGCATACATCGCATTCTACAGCAATGATATCCAGTCTCTTACAGATGCAGGTCTGGTTTGCAAGCGTCCGGCTGGCAACGAGTACACTGTAAGTGATGACCGTTGGGTACTGGAATTCTACAACGATCACAAGGATGCTTCTGCAGAAGAACTGGTACACGCAGTTCTGACCAATGAAAAGATGTGGGATCAGGATCTGACCCAGATCGAAGGTCTGGAAGCTAAGGTTGCAGCTGACCTGAAGCTGATCCGTGAAAAAGGCGCTAAGGCTGCATATGCTAGCTGCCTGTAAAATGGAAGAATATAGGTCTTATTTGATATAAAATCTATACATTATTTAAGAAATGAAGGGGCTGTCCGAAAATGGGCAGCCCTTTTTGTAAGGATTTCAGAATACTATTTTATTATTCCGGTTTTTGCGTATTCCCCCAGTTTTTTTCTCAGCACCATATCCTGTGGATCTAAGAACTGCCGCACTTTATCATAGAGCACTTCATCTGGTTTTAACGCCGCCCGGTACTGGGCGGGAGTGCGCTGGAAGGTGGAACGGAAACGGGCAGTGAGAGTCTTTAGATCAGGAAAGCCATTTTTTAATGCAATGTCCGTCAGGTTATCCCTGGTGTAGGTCAGGTCATTTAAGGCATGCTGAAATCTTACTCTTGTAAGATATTCGTGGAAATTGATACCTACCATTTGTTTAAATAGAGTTGAAACATAGGTCCGGTTGTACTGGGCGTAGTCTGCCAGATCCTCCAGGGATAATTTTTCTGCATAATGTTCCTCTACATAACTGAGGAGAAGATGGATCGTAGCGCGTCGTTTGTCTTCTTCAGAGATCAGATTGATCTGTTGGGGATCAAATTCTGTAAAAAGTGTGATAAGGAGCAGCTCCAGGTTTGCTTTTGCACTTAACTGGGCATAGGTACCGCCACATTCTAGTGACTGCCAGATCTGGCTGGCATAAAAGCGGATGCGGCAGAAACGTTCTTCGTAACGGTTGTTTTCATTGGAAAGACAGGAGGGAAACTGGTAAATATATCCCTTTTTAACTAAAAGTTTTAATGCATTTGACGGAAAATGCAGGACCAGAGCCCGGGTGTCAGGCTGCTGGCGCATGGAGGCGTGGCCGTTGCCTGGTGCTGTCAGGATAAGGTCATCTTCAAAAAGAGAGTGTGTTTCTGTACCACGGCAGTATTCCTGGTTGCCTTTAAGAACGATGCTCAGCTCATATTCATCCGGGTGCCAGTGATAACGGTAATTCATAATGCTGTGTGCAAAGCAGCGCAGGTGGATATTTTCACGGGGCAGATCCATTTCATAATAAGTTTCTTCCATAGGGGCTCCTTTTTATTCTCTAAAATTTTATTTTTCAAAATCCAAACATTTTCCCTGTTGTAAAATTTAGAAAAGATACGATCCAGATTTTAAACCTGATTTCAGAATACTGTTTAATGTGGCCTGTGTCAACGATTGTTTTTCCTTAAATACAAAAGAAAAACCTTGGAAACTGGCAGAATGCACAAGAATCAGGACAAAAAAATGACGAAATAAACAGGGGAAATATTTGGATTTTTTACGGTAAAAGACAGTAGGGACTGAGGGCAGAAGAGGAAAATGGAAAACAGAGTGCAGTAAAAAGCTGCGAATATTCACAGCGACAAAAAATTCACATTCTGTTAGGATGAGCATAACAACAATGAGCCCCGGCCCGGGCAGCTAAAAGCTTATGGAGTTTTCAGACTATAATTTAATAATGATGTAATAATGGAAGGGAAAAGAATATGAATACTCAAATGATGATCTGTATGGTGATCTTTGCAGCTACTCTGGTCAGCTATATGATGAATAAGATACCAATGTGGCTAACAGCAATGCTCTCTCTGACTGCACTGTATTTTACAGGCTGCATTGATGCAACTGGCGCACTGGCTGGTTTTTCAAATGCTAATACGCTGCTTATGGCAACTATGTTTATAGTAGCGGCAGGTTTCCGCCGCACATCTCTGGTAGATGGAATGTGTGATGCTATTATGAAATTGACAAGAGGAAGTTTTCTCACAGCCTATTTTGGATATATCCTGATTGCTGTATTACTGACTAACTTTATTGCCAGTCCGATGGTTGTATATGCGATCGTAAGTCCCCTGCTGGCAGCTCTTTGTGACAACACTGGTCACAGCCGTACCCAGTACATGTTCCCGGTTATGGTTGTATGTGTGGCATGCTGCGGCATCCTGCCGCTATCTACTGCTATCCAGCAGGCAGGACAGTTTACCGGATTTATGGAAACCTACGGATTTACTGATATGAGTATCCGTGCTGTAGATTTTACCATTGGTACCTGGCCGATCCTTATTATTGTTCCTCTCTGGGCATTATTTATTGGACCGAAATTCACACCTAAAACACCGGTAGTTCCTATTGAAGCCCTGGAAAAGAGAAATGCTGGAAAACAGGAGCAGAAACTCAGTCCGGTTGTAGACAAGATCGGAATCGCAATTTTCTTTGGTACGATCTTATGCCTCATTTTCTCCAGCCAGTTACATCTTGCTACATGGTCTGTTGCATTGACCGGAAGCCTTCTTATGGTATTATTTGGTGTTGTAGACCAGAAAGCTGCGCTGCGCGACATTCCGTGGGATATGCTGATGTTGTTTGTAGGCGCACTGGCTCTGGGAACAGCACTGACAAATACCGGTGCAGGCGATATGATCGGAAATACCCTTGCATCAGCTGTTGGTGGAACACATAACAATTATGTTCTTGGCGCACTGTTTTTCCTGATCCCGTTTGTACTTACTCAGTTTATGCTGAACCGTTCTGTATCTGCAGTATTTGTTCCAATCTGTCTGCTTACAAGTTCTGCGCTGGGCGCAAACCCTGTTGGACTGGTACTGTTAGTTAATGCAGGTTCCCTGACTGCATTTTTAACACCTATGGCAACTCCGGCTGTTCCTATGTGTATGGCAGATGGAGGTTATGACTTAAGGGCAATTTTTAAGAGCGGTGCCTTGATCACATTGATCCTGCCATTTATTTATATCTTTTATACTATGACCGTATTTCCGGCATTTTAAAGAGAAGAAGGAGTGGATATGGCTATGACCCAGGAAGAAAAAATCGAAATTGCGGATATGGTACGCAGCCGTGATCGGTTTGGTCCGGTAAGCGAAGAAGAACTTGCAGCGCTGCCGGGAAAAGAAACAGAACTTTGGATCCGCACAAAAAACGGAAAAACGGTGCATGTTTTTGAAGAACGTCCAGAAAATTTACCAGAACAGGCTGCACTGCTGTTAAATTTTCATGGCGGTGGATTTCTGAAAGGCCGTACAGACCGGGACCGCAGGTATTGCTGCTGGGCCATGGAACAACTAAATTGCCTGGTATGGGATATTGACTACAGCCTTGCACCGGAAAATCCATTTCCTTTTGCGGCAGAGGAAGCTTATGAGATCGTAAGTTATGCATTTGAACATAGTACAGAACTTGGAATTGACCAGGAAAAGATCATTCTTGCCGGACATAGTGCAGGAGGGAATTTAGTAGCATCTGTTCTGATCAAAAATGAGGAGACGAAAGAACTGCATCCTTGTTGTGCATTAATGGAATATTTCCCTACAGATAATACCGTAGATCCAGTAGAAAGATTGTCAGAAGAACTGAAGAAAGATCCATTTTGGGTAAAACGTGCGGAGACAGAAAAAATGTACACTGATTTTTATGTAGGAGATGCAGATCCATCAGATCCTTTGTGTTCACCTGCATTTGCCAAAGATCAGGCATTGGCCGCGTTTCCAGACTGTCTGATCATATCAGCCGGGGAAGACAGCCTCAGAGATGATACAGAAGCATTTGGAATGCGTCTGGCAAAAGCCGGAGTCTGTGTGACAATGCAGCGGATCACAGAGGCTATGCATGGATTTACTACAAACCGGACACCTGGCTGGGAACGGGCACTGGATCGTCAGTACAAATTTTTTCAGGAGCATTTAAGATAGAACAAATGTCAAAAGAAAAGATATTATATGAGGAGTAAGACAATGAAGATTACAGATGTAAAGCTGCGTTTTGCAAAGCATTACCTGTTTGTACAGATATATACTGATGCCGGGATCACAGGTCTTGGCGAGGCTGGTAACTGGGGGTATTTACGGGCCACAGCAGCAGCCATTGAAAAGTTTGCAGATTACCTGATCGGAAAAGATCCGTTCCGTATTGAGGATTTTAACCAGAATTTCCTGCGTTCCGTGTATTTCCGCGGTTCTGTTATTATGAGCGCTATTTCTGCTATTGATATTGCACTGTGGGATATTAAGGGTAAGGCACTTGGAGTTCCAGTTTATGAGCTTTTAGGCGGAAAGACCCGCGAAAAAGTCCGCGTTTATGCATCTGTTATGCATCTCACAGAAGATAACAATGAGCTTGCAAAGCAGTATCAGCAGTTGCAGGAAATGGGCTTTACAGCTGCAAAAATCTTCTGCAACGGTCCGGTCAGCGCACCAGATGGAAAAGGGGAATTTTATTCCAGCCGTATTGAACGTGAAGTAGAAAAGGTACGTGTCTGCCGTGAAGCAGTTGGAAATGATTTTGACTTTGTACTGGAAGTGCATCGTGGCATGACTCTGCCGGAGGCAGTTGCATTTGGACGTGCAGTAGAGCCTTACCGTCCTATGATCTTAGAAGATCCGGTTCCGCCGGATAATGTAGATACCATGGCAGAGGTTGCATCCAAAGTGGGCGTTCCCATTGCCACTGGAGAGCGCTTTATCGACCTGCGTGAATTTGAGGTATTAATGGCACGTCACGCCTGCCAGTATGTCCGCCCGGATGTATGTGCAGTAGGCGGTATCACTACCAGCAAGAAGATCTGCGCGCTGGCAGAGGCTCATGACGTCCTTGTGATCCCCCACAATCCACTGGGACCTGTATCCACAGCAGCATGCCTGCAGATCTGTGCCTCCATTCCAAATCTTGGCATCCAGGAACTGCCTGGTTTCTGCTTAAACGGTGCAGAAGATAAGATGGTAAAAGAACCGCTGCGCTTTGAAAATGGATGCATGCTGATCCCGGAAGCACCTGGTATTGGTGTGGAACTGGCAGATGATGCAGAAGAACTGTATCCGGCCAATGAGCGTGGCAGCAATGCAGCCCGCAGGGCCTTTGACGGGTCTGTAAAAGACTGGTGATAACATAATATGATACCAGGGTCAAAAGGTCAGAAATCCGACGCAAGCTTGCTTGCAGTAGGATTTTTGAACTTGGGACCCGCCAAAACATGAGTAAGAAGCCATTTTTTGAAGAAAAATGAGCGGATTACGAATGTTTTTAGGATTGCGGGAGTGCAATGCACGTAGCAATCCGGTATCAGAGGGGACAAATACGGCTGCAATGGGAATAATTCTCGTTGCAGCCTGTTTTAATAAAGTTCATTTACAGATCTGGTCTGCTACTGCCTGTGCAAACACAGCGCTGGCAAGATACAGAACGGAGTCGTCAATGCAGAAACGGCCATTATGGTGTGGATATTCCTTTCCATCATCAGAAGGAATGGAATTATACAGAAACGCATAACAGCCAGGCACTTCTGTAAAGAAGTAGGAAGAGTCCTCTCCACCCATGGAAGAATGATCCAGTTCCAGGATATCCTCTGCCGGGAAGACTTTTTTTGCTGCTGTAATGAAATCGGCAGTCACAGTTGGGTCATTGATCACCGGAGGGCAGCCGGACGGAACTTTCATTTCAGCAGTTGCGCCGTACATGGCAGCACACTGTTTACTGATCTCTTCCATACGTTTTAACAGGTGGCTGCGCACTTCAAGACTCTGGGTACGAAGACCGCCTACAATAGTGGCAGAATTTGGGATAATGTTATAAGCTCCATTTCCGGCAGTAATACCGGTGACTGTTAATACAGCAGGTACATTATAGGTGGATTCTCTGGATACCAGTCCCTGAAGGCTGTTTATTATTTCAGCTGCGATCAAAATAGGATTGATGGCCAGAAACGGGGTGGAAGCATGTCCGCCTTTTCCGTGAATATGGATCTCAATACAGTCGCTGGAAGCAAAAACAGCGCCGGTTTTCCAGAAAAGCTGCCCGGATTTTGTGCCGTGTTGAAGGGTCCGGATGGAAGCAGCTGCTTTCTGTCTGGACTTTTTTTTATATTGTGTTATATAATGGACAAAGTGACATTTTGTCCGGCGGTACATCTGTGTTGGCAGAAGCCGGGTGCAGTTTTATGCAAAAGAGGTAATATTTTATGTATCACGATCTAACAAAGGGGAACATTTCCCGTTCCCTTCTTTTATTTGCTCTGCCTATGATGGCAGGAAATCTGCTCCAGCAGTTTTACAACATTGCAGACACTTTGATCGTAGGCCGGGTGCTGGGAAGAGATGCGTTGGCGGCAGTTGGTTCTGCTTATACACTGATGACTTTTCTTACGTCTATCTTTCTGGGCTTAAGTTTAGGTTCCGGGGCGCTGTTTTCTATTTACAAGGGCAGAGGGGATGAAAAAACATTAAAATCCTCTGTATTTCATGCCTTTGTGCTGATCATGGCAGTAACAGTAGTCTTAAATATCCTGGTCTATCTGGGACTGGATGGCATTCTGGCATTTTTAAAGGTGCCGGAAGAGGTATGGCAGGGAATGCGCCAGTATCTGTTGATCATCTTTGCAGGCCTGATCGCAACATCCCTTTATAACTTCTTTGCCTGTCTGCTGCGGGCAATGGGAAATTCTACGGTGCCGCTGGTGTTTTTGGCAGTTTCTACGGTTATTAACATTGTACTGGATCTGCTGTTTGTGGCCGTGTGGTCTATGGGGATCGGCGGTGCGGCACTGGCTACCATTATCGCACAGTACATTTCGGGACTTGGTATCACGGTTTTCGCCCTTCGCTGCTGTCCGCAGGTGATCCCCAAAAAGAGTGAGCTTAAATGGAATGGCGGCATTTTAAAAGAGATCGTCAACCTGTCTTCTATGACCTGTATCCAGCAGTCGGTAATGAATTTCGGCATCCTTATGGTCCAGGGACTGGTAAACAGCTTTGGCCCGGTAGTCATGGCAGCTTTTGCGGCAGCGGTGAAGATTGACTCCTTTGCCTATCTGCCGGTTCAGGATTTTGGTAATGCTTATTCTACCTTTATTGCACAGAATTATGGAGCAGGAAACAGAGAACGTATTAAAAAGGGCACAAAACAGGCTTTTGCACTGAGTATTCTGTTCTGTATCTTTATCTCTGCCCTGGTATTTATCTTTGCAGGACAGTTAATGGGCATTTTCGTAAGCAAGGCAGAAACAGAGGTTATTGCCTGTGGTATTAAATATCTGCGGGTAGAAGGTGCATTTTACTGGGGAATTGGCTGTCTGTTCCTGTTCTACGGTTATTACCGTGCTGTAAAGCGGGCGGGAATGTCCGTAGTCCTTACGGTTATTTCTTTAGGAATGCGTGTACTTTTAGCTTATGTGTTGTCTGCGAAAGTAGGAGAAGTAGGTATCTGGGCGGCGATCCCCATCGGTTGGGTACTGGCAGATATTACAGGACTGGTTTGTATGTTAAGATCGAAACTTTAAGACATGTTGAAAAGGCAAAGTCCAGGTGGTTTGGAATAACGGAGGCATGGTTGTTTGGATAAAAATGAGGACAGAACGATCAAAAACAAGGTCAGAGAAAAGATACAGGGAGTGTCCATGCTCCCTTTTGGACTGATCGCCGGTTTTGCCGGTGAAAAAGAAATTCGTATCATAGAGCTTGCGGAAAACGGTTTTACCTTCCGCACAGCAGAAAAAATAGCAGACCCGGAATTATTTCGAGTCTGCTTTTATCATTATCCGAAACTGGAGTATGAGCAGGTAGAACTGCATTCTTATACACTGGAATGCAGCGGAGAATATGAATTTTATTATGAGTATACTCTATATCTGGATCATATAAAAAATAAAGATATTATGTGGGACAGTCATTTTATAGATGATAATGATAGTGCAGAATTTATAGAATACCGCAAACAGGTACAGTATCTTTTAGGGTGGTATGACCGGTATATCCGGATGAAGTTACTGGGAGACAGTGAAGAACTGGCAAGTTTTATGACAGCGTACCCGGAAGGCGGGGATGTGGTCACTGCCAGGGACTTTGAAGAGCAGAAAAAAGCCTGGTTTTTCAGAGAGACGAAAGAAATTCACAGGGATGAAAAAGAAGTAGAAGCAGAAAAAGCAAAGAAAACAGTACAGGATGCAAAACAGAAATTGAAAACTGGATTGGAGGTTGGCTCAGAAAGTCCGGTATCTGAGTATACATTGGAGTTGGATAATCCCTGGCTTTACGAGGAATATTTATCCAAGGATCTTACAACCTTCATGGAAAATTACTGGAAGCGAAATTACCTGTCCGGGCACTGGCTTTCCGATCACTTTCCACAGCGTCTTTACATCGGAAATTCCTTCTGCCACCTGCTTTTTCCAAAGGAAGACCAGTTGTTTCAGCTTCTTGAAAAAGCCAGAAAAGAGAGCTTGCAGGTAACTTTGACATTCTCTTATATCCGTGAATTTATGTTAGAAAACACAGGTCAGCTGATAGAAAAGCTGGAAAATTGGTGCGAAGAAAATAAGGTTATTTTGGAGATACAGGTCAATGACTGGGCTATGGCAGAAATGTTAAAGGGGAAATCTTTGCTTGTTCCGGCACTTGGCATTTTATTAAATAAGCGGCGGAAAGATCCGAGGCTGCATTATAAAACAGGGACCATGGAACAGATCGGGGCAGATGCAGATAAATATCTGTCAGAAAATAATTTAAATGCTGATTTTTACAGGGAATATCTGAAGAAAGAATACGGCATTGTAAGGTATGAGTGGGAAAGCTGCGGCTATGATATGACTCTGCCTCCAGGAAAAAACAGCCTGCATCTTCCTTTTTACCAGACCAATACCTCCCAGTACTGCACATTGTATGCAAAGTGTATGACAGGAGAGCGGGGAAAGCAGAAGCTGGCAGAGGAATGTCCGAAGTTTTGTAAAGACTATGCATTTTTGTATCCGGATCATTTGATAATGATTGGCAGATATAATTCGTTATTTGCACTGGACAGTCGTATTTTTGAGGATGGTTCTGGTTCAGGAACAGGAACTGAAATAGGAACGAAAATAAAAACAGAAAAAATACTGAAAGAATGGAAAAAAGCGGGTGTGGACCGTCTGGTAGTGAACCTGCTGGATTCAGGTGTTAAAAGATAAAAAAATAAGAGTACATGATCAGAAAAGGAGGGAAAAGTACAGATGAAGATCGTAGCCGGACTTGGTTCTATAGATGAATATATCCCCTATGTAAAAGCCGGGGCAGACGAATTTTTCTGTGGCTACGTCCCTTATTCATGGACGGAAAAATATGGGACACTTCTGCCTCTTAACCGCAGGGAAGTCCTTTGTTCCAATGTACAGTTAGGCGCGTTCAGTGAACTGGAAATACTGGCTTCTATGGTAAAAAAATACGAAAAACCAGTCCACCTAACCTTTAACTCTTTATACTACATTCCAGAACAATACCTGGAAATTGCTAATATCATTCTACAGTGTATGTCTATCGGCTTTCAAAGCTTTATCATCGCAGATCCGGCGCTGCTTTTATATCTGCGCCAGCAGAGGATAGATTGTGATATTCACCTGAGTGGTGAAACAGCAGAGGTCAACAGCGAAATGCTAAAGACTTTTGAAAAACGGAACCTGAAGCGTCTGATCTTTCACAGAAAAAACAGTATAGAAGATATGGGATCCATTATCAGCAAAGCAGGACAGACCACAGAATTTGAAGCCTTTGCACTAAATGAAATGTGTCAGTTTACCGGTGCATTCTGCAATTCTCTCCACTGCGATGAAATGTGCCATCTTTGTCTGGTTCCCTATGAATTGGGGCGGATCAGAGAATGTGTATCAGCAGAAAACAGATTGAAAACAAGCCCATTGCCAGTGAAACTCCAGGAAAATGAAATGAAAAACATTGGATCAGCAGAAAATGTGGATGAACCGGAAGATGACAGCTATCTTTGTGGACAGACTGGCTGTGGTCTCTGCGCTTTATACAGTCTGAAAAAAGCAGGCATTACCCATTTAAAATTAGTGGGGCGAGGAAATTATATTGACTACATGGAACGTGACATTAGAAATCTTCGAAAGGCACTGGAAATATTAAAAGATGTCCTAGATATGGAAAAAACTGGAAACATTCCAGCCGGATTAAAAGCGGAAGAAACATATATCTCTCAAATGAAAAAGGAACTGTTTGGTTCAGCTGGAAAATGTAGTGGAATGTGTTATTATATGAATGTGCTATCCTTTTGCAAAAACAACAGAAGTGGTGAACATATAAAACGGAGGAAATAATCATGCGCTATGCTTATGTAGGATGCCGGACAACGAAAGAGAGAAATGCCCGGGGAGAAGGTCTTAAAACTTATGAAATCCAGCCAGATGGCAGCTGGAAATGCCTGCAGTGTCTGGAAACAGAGCCAAACCCGTCTTTTCAGACTCTGGATGGCGAAGGAAAATATCTTTACAGTGTTCATGGGGATATTACGAAGGTTTCCAGTTACCGTATTTTAAAAGATCATACATTAGAGCATATAAATACCATTGATATTGGCGGCAGAAATCCTGTGGATATAACAGTGGACCGCAACAATAAACATGTAATCGTTGCCACTTTACAGGGAGGTACCATTTACACCATTGACCGGAAGAATGACGGTTCCCTGGGAGAAGTGATCGCAGAATTTACCTATGAGGGCAAGGAACCGGGAAAGGTATCAACCATTCATCAGTGTCTTTGGGATAAAAAGAAGAACTTTTTATTTGCCTGTGCCCAGAGCCGTGTAAATGGTTATGGACAGATGCGGGCCTTACGTTATGATCATGAGACCGGACAGTTTACTCAGACGGCTCAGTTTTTATCCAGAACATGGGATGAGCCCCGTCACGCAGCAGTGCACCCAAATAACCTCTGGGTGTATATGTGTGAGGAGAAGGGAAATAAAGTTCTTTTCTTCCGTTTTGATGATGAAAATGGTACCTTTGAGGCGTTGCAGGAGCTGACCACTGTGCCGGAAACAGTGACTGGATATTCCGATGCCAGCGAGGTCATGGTTGACCCTTCAGGCAAATTTGTTCTTGTATCCAACCGTTATACAGACAGTATTGCAGTCTACCGTATCGACCCGCTGACCGGTTATATGCGAAACGTAGGATTTTACCCATGCCTGGGAAAAACTCCACGGTTCTTCTGTTTTGGAGACAATGGAAAGTGCTACGTTGCAAATGAGGACAGTGATACCATTATAGAATTTGATTTTGACAATATGACCGGGGCACTGATCCCAACATTGAATATTGTGCATACCGGCAGCCCGGTGTGTATTCTGTTTGCAGATTAAACAAAAACTCCCCCTGTATCTTTGACGTACAGAGGGAGTTTTTACACTTTTACGGACGTAATTTGTATTACATCAGTTTTTTACCATCAGTAAAGGCATTTCCTACAACATCACCTAAAACAACGTACTTGTTGTTAAATGGGTCAAAGGTGATCGGCTGTGCTTTTGCGATGTCTACATTTCCGTTTTCATCTAATACTTTCTCATCAACACTGACATTGACGATCTCACCTACCAGACGGCAGGTTTTGGCATCATAGCTTTTCAGTCTGCATTCTACAGTAACTGCCAGCTCTTCAATAAGAGGAGCATCAACAAACTCCGATTTTACAGCATGGAAACCGGCTTTTTCAAATTTATCAGGTACTTTGTTTGCAGAAACAATGCCTACGTAGTCGCAGGCTGTCATATGAGGCGCATCTGCCATGCTTACAGTAAAGGCTTTGCGGGCTAAAAGGTTCTTTGTGGTTTTGTGGCCTTCGCTGATGCACATGGAAAGTTCATTTCCTTCACTGATGCCGCCCCAAGCTGCGTTCATCACATCTGGAGTGCCGTTTTCATCGTAAGTTGCGATCATAAATACTGGCTGTGGATAGGTGTATGGTTTTGCTCCAAAATTCTTTCTCATGATAAATTCTCCTTATTATGATAGTGTAGTAGATTTTAAAATAGTTCCAAATTCGTTTATTCCCAGGTAAGTTTTCCTGTCTTTACTGCTTCCTCATAGCGGGAGATCTTGAAATCCAGCCGCTTGATGGTGCTTTCAATCTGTGCTTTCTGCTCTAATAAGGTTTCCATCTGCTCCTTTAAAAGAAGCATTCTGGCTTCGATGGTGGAATCTCCCTGCTGGCACAGTTTTACATATTCGATCATGGCTTCTACAGGAAGTCCGGCGCCACGCATACACAGGGCCAGTTCTACCCAGCCAAGATCAGACTCGCCGAATCGCGGATGCCTCCGGCAGTCCGGGTCACAGGCGGGATCATTCCCACACGCTCGTAGTAGCGCAGTGTATCACTGGAAATATTGTATTTCTGGCTTACTTCTTTGATGGTCACGGTTTCACACTCCTTTTTCATAAAAGTATAGTTTTCTGGTCTGAAAACATTATACAACCTGGAGCTGACTCTAAGTCAAGATATACAGGCAAAGTGGAATGTTAATTGCCGCAAAGCAGAGGCAAAATTACTTCTTGGGCTGATACCGTATATCAGATACTGTATATACAGTGATAAATGCATGTGGGTCTTCACGATTGATATAATTCATCAGTTTCTGGTACTCCGATTTGTCTACAATAGTAATGATCTCATTGCGCTTTTCCATATTGTAGGCGCCGATCGACTCATAGATCGTAGCGCCGCTGTGCAGGTCATTAATGATAAAATGGCGCAGCTCTTCTTCTTTTTTTGTGATAATGCAGACCCGGCGCTTTACATTATGGTTAAAGATAAAATGATCCAGGATAATACCGTTAAAATAAGTTCCCAGAATACTTAAAACAACGGTTTTCTTGTCGTATACCAAAGCCGCTGAAAGAGCAACGCACATGCCGGATAAGGACATGGCTTTTCCAAGATCCATATGGAGATATTTGTTCATGATCTTGGCAACGATATCCAGACCACCGGAAGAAGCATTTCGGTTAAACAGGATGCTTAAACCGATACTGACTGTTAAAACATAGCATAAAACATCCAGTTCCTGACTGTCAGTTAAGGAGCCGATGTTCGGGAAGATTCTTTCAAAAAGGGCCAGGAAAAGGGGAAGTACAATACTGGTGTATACGGTTTTAGCCCCGAATTCTTTTCCGCAGGTAAAAAATCCGATGATCAGTAAAAGTATATTTAAGATCATGGTGATGGCTGAAAGGGGCAGAGGGACAAAGTTAGATAAGATAATACCAAGACCGGAGATACTGCTTACGGAAGCATGGCTTGGTAAAAGAAAGAAGTACACAGCTCCGGCTACGATGGCCATAGCTGCTGTAAGGACCAGAGTTTCTTTGATCAGTTCTGTAACATGGTTGTTTGAATGGTTCATGACACACCTCTGTGGGATTATAGTTGGTTACAGTTAAACCAGGAAGTGTAACTGTATCTGCAACATTCATTTTACCATAGCTTGATTGTTTTAGAAAGCGGGGATATACTTTTAGCAAAAAGACCTCTCAGATATGATCCGTATTTGGAATGAAGTAGTAGAAGATGGTGTGGCATTTCCACAGGAAGAATTTCTTACAGAAGACAGAAACAAAGTAAAATAAAGAAGATTACCCCACTTTCCAGAGAGCTTTATAAAATATTATTCCTCATTCAATTTCCAGTCTGAAAGAAGCTTTAATTCGATTTTTGTTCCGTTTGGAAGTGAGAACCAGTGGTCGTTAATAGGGGTAACAGGATATGCTTTGATTTTTTTCATGATTTCAGGAACAGAGTCTACAGCAAGGGAAATATGGTCGTAGCCGTTTTCAGCAGAAACAGATATTTCTGTTGCTTCGCATAACTGGATCCCTTCTTTGAACCAGCATTTGCGTCCTGGTTTTTCACCAATCTCCCTCCACATATGCATATTAAAAACATCCTTAAAAAACGTTTGTGCTTCCTCGTAATGAACTGTGCGGATAGCAGCATGATCGAGCTTGGTCATAAAAATGTCCTTTCTGGCTTCTTTTTCTTGGAAAAGGCCATAAAATGTATGATTAAGTATGGATATGATTATACAGCAATACTCTGGATGTGAAAATAGTTTTTTTTAAATAAGACATATAAGTTTTTTTAATGGGGCATGTAAGAAGAAGGCAGGATATACTTAGCAAAATCATCAGTGTGTTTGATAGGTTATTGCACTGTCTGCAAGAGAATCTTTGCACAAAGTTAAGGGAAAAGATAGGTTTGACGGGAAGAAATCTGATATACTGAAAATACAAGGAAGGCAGCGTGGTAAAAAATCAGATTATTTTTTGAAATGAAAAAAGATTCCGGGAGAACATTAGACATGGAAGGAGGAAAATTATGAGGAAGTATTGGCGTGGTATTGCAATTGCCGGAGTAGTGGCAGTCATTTCAGGGTGTGGAGCCGCAAGCGGTTCTAAAAACAGCATCAATAACGGGTATATCATGGAGACAGCAGCCGCTGCCATGGATGTGGAGAATGAGAAGGGGGAGATGTCCGGGGAAGGGGCATCAGCTTTTGTGGATACAGCAGCGGGCACAGCATCAGGAACAGAGAATATGGCAACAGTAGAAACAGGCCGAAAGCTGATCAGAACTGCCAGCATGGACGTTGAGACTGAGCAGTTTGAGCAGTTGATGACAGCTTTGAAAACACAGATCAGGCAGTTCGGCGGATATATTGAAAATGAAAATGTTTCTGGCAATCAATTAGACTGGCAGGGCAATCCTATGATGCGCTGGGCTGATCTGACCGTACGTGTGCCCAAGGACCGGTTGGATGAATTCTTAAATGGTGTGGAGTCAGCAGGAAACGTAGTTAGAAGGTCAGAAAGCACCAAGGATGTGACACTGCAGTACAGTGACATCGAGAGCCGCAAAAAGACATTAAAGATTGAACAGGACCGTTTGTGGGTACTGCTTGAAAAGGCAGACTCCATGGATAGCATCATCGCATTAGAAGAGCGGCTGTCAGATATCCGTTATGAACTGGAATCTTACGAATCCCAGCTGCGTCTCTATGACAACCAGATCGAGTACAGTCAGGTGACGTTAAATATTAACGAAGTGAAGCGGTATACCGAGGCTGTTCCGGAATCTGCTGGAGAGCAGATTTTAAAGGGATTGTCAGATAATGGAAGGCGGTTGGCAGAAGGAGTGAAAAACTTTGGAATCTGTGTGATCATTACCAGCCCGTTCTGGATAACAGCAGCAGTGATCGGGTGCCTGGTGTGGAAGCTCCGGAAAACTTTCAGGAGCCGGAAATCTGGAAAAATAAGAATCGGCAGAAAGAAGGATACAGAGGTATCTCAGGTTAAACTGCAGGATTATGATCATATGCAGGGAGGAGAAAAAGACAACCCGGCACCGGATCAGCGGAAACAGTAGTTAAAGAAATGATTATGTAGATACTTAAATTCCAGGAGACAGAACACTATGGGAAAATCACTTACAAGAAAAATCATTGAAGCTCACTATGTATCCGGAAGCATGAAAGCCGGAGAAGAAGTTTTTATAAAAGTAGATCAGACACTGACACATGATATTAACGCAGTTATGACATATCTGGCATTTGAAGCCATTGGCCTGGACCGGATCCGCACAGAATGCAGCGTAAGCTATCTGGATCATAATCTTCTTTATGTAGATCATAAGACTCCGGATGACCATATTTACTTACAGTCTGCAGCTGAGCATTTCGGTGTTCATGTTTCCAGACCTGGAAACGGTATCTGTCATGCAGTCCAGGTATCACGCTTCGGCGCTCCTGGAAAGGTAAGCATGGGAGGTGACAGCCATACACCTCACGGCGGTTCTATTGGTATGCTGTGTATCGGTGTAGGAGGTATGGATGTTGCTACTGCCATGACCGGCGTTCCTATGCGTCTGAAAATGCCGAGAGTGATCAAAGTTAACCTGACCGGCGCTTTAAATCCAGGTGTCAACGCAAAAGAGGTAATTTTAGAGATGCTGCGCCGTGTGACCATTAAAGGCGGTCTTGGAAATGTATACGAATATGCAGGTCCTGGTGCAGCAACTCTGGAAGTACCTCAGAGAGCGACTATTACAAATATGGGGGCAGAATTGGGTGCAACCACGTCCATTTTCCCGGCAGATGAACAGGTACGTAAATTCATGAAGTCCCAGAAAAGAGAAGATGAGTACAGAGAGCTGCTTGCGGATGAGGACGCAGAATATGACGAAGTGATCGACCTGGATCTTAGTTCCTTACAGCCATTAGTGGCATGTCCTCATCAGCCGGACAATGTAAAACCACTATCCGAGGTAGAAAAACTTCCTGTTCAGCAGGTATTTATCGGCAGCTGTACTAATGCAAGCTATGCAGATATTGCAAAGGCAGCCCTGGTATTTAAAGGACATAAGGTAAATGATAATGTAAGCTGTACCTGTGCCATTGCCTCCAGACAGACCTATAAGGCACTGATGGAAGATGGCTATCTGGGAATGCTTATGGATTCAGGTGTGCGTATATTGGAGATTGCCTGTGGACCATGCTGCGCCATTGGCCAGACACCGGCTACAGAAGGAATTGCAGTGCGTACTTCTAACCGTAATTTTAAGGGTCGTGCAGGAAATCCAAATGCCAAGATCTATCTGGTAAGCCCGGAAAGCGCAGCCGCCACTGCTATTATGGGTACTTTTGCATCAGCAGCAGATATTTTAGGAGATCAGATCGATATTCTGGCAGAAGTTCATGAAAAAGAAGAGTATGAGATCAATGACAACCTGATCATCAAACCTCTTCCAGAAGAGGAAGCAAAGAAGGTAGAAATTGTCCGTGGACCAAACATCAAGTTCCTGCCGGTTCCGGAAGTACCGGTTCAGCACTTAAAAGTGCCGGTAAGCTTAAAAGGCGGCGACAACATTTCCACTGACGATATAACACCGGCCAGCGCGGAATTTTCCAGCATGCGTTCCAATATCCCGCTGATGTCCAAATACTGCTACTACAGATATGATACTGAGTTTTCTGAAAGAGCAAGAGAAATGGGATCCAGTATCATTATCGGTGGTGAAAACTATGGTCAGGGCTCTTCCAGAGAGCATGCAGCCATTAATCCAATGTATCTGGGTATAAAATGTGTGATCGCAAAGAGCATTGCCCGTATCCACAAGGGAAATCTGGTAAACCACGGCATCGTGCCAATGCTTTTTGAGGATCCGGCAGATTATGAAAAAGTTGATCTGAGAGATGAACTGGAGATTGAAAATTTCCTGGACCAGATTCCAACAAGGAGAGTAGTAGTCAAAGATGTGACAAAAGGCTTTATTTTTAAGACAAAGCTAGACCTGACAGATAATGAACTGGAAGTAGTGCTCTGCGGAGGCCAGTTGCGGTATTTGAAGAAGGAACTGGCAAAGCAGGGGAATATTTGATAAATGCTTATCAATGAGGTATGATAATAGTAATTTAGATACAAATGTATCAATGCCCTTTATTTTATCGTGTCGCATTAAGTACATTAAAAGAAATGGATATCACACTGTCTAATGTGTGGATATTAGCCTATTCGTTTAGAGACGAAGGTAGCAATGGCAAATTTGATATTTAGTGGATTGATCCTCTTAGCCATGGTGATCCTGAAAAGAAAAGTAAAATGATCAGGGGAGAACCGGCAGCTGCGGCGGCTGGTTCTCTTTTTTTAGATAGATGTACTCCCGGAGTCTTTCCTGCACTTATCTTTGCGGCCGTTTTTCCGGTAATTTTCCGGTCATGGGGCTGGTTTAATCATTTTTATAAGCGCCGATATTAAATGCTGCATGGAGGTTACGGCCATGATACCTGCTGCAAGTGCCACAGCAAGTCCGACAGCGGCCTGGGCTTTTAAGAAAAATTGTGGCATATCATGCCGGAGAGCGGCATCCATTGCATAGTATAGTGATCCGCCGGGGATCAGTGGAATAACTGTGGGCATTAAAATAACGGTGGAAGGTGTTTTTAATATTCTTGCCCATATTTCTGAATAAATTGTGATCAGGATCGCCACAAAGAAAAAACCTAAAAATTCATTATTTATAAAATGAAGGAATATCAGATACACAGCCCAGAAAACAGCACCTCCAATTGCCGGGATCCAGATCCGCAGTCCTCTGATGTTGTAGATGATAGAAAATCCCAGAGAACCGAAAAATGCTGAAATGACAGAGATAAGTTCCTGATTCATAAGATACCTCCAAGCAGTATTTTTGAAAAAATAAATCCGGCAGCAATGCAGATGGCAGTGATGATCGCTTCTGAAAAGTGTAAAAGTCCGCTGATCATATCGCCACTGATGAAATCACGGAAAGAGTTTGTCATCAGGACACCGGGAATTAAAAGCATGATATTTCCGATCATGATCATTTCTACATGATGTCCGAGACCGATATAGTGGGTAAGGATACATACCATACCGGAGATCATGGAACACAGGATATTAGAAAAAATGGCTTTCATTTTTATTGCGGTAAATGCGTACAATGTTATCCGGATCAGTGCCCCCACAAACATGGCAGAAAAACCGTCCAATAGATTTCCGCCAAAGAAGATCGCAAATGCACCGGCTGTCATTGCGTAGATAAGGCATTGGACCACAGGAGGATAGACCGGCCCGTTTAATATAAGTGCATATTCCCGGTTGATCCTTTCTAATGGTGGTTTTGTTGAACATATCAGCCGGGAAAGATTATTTAACCGGTCCAGCTTCCACATATCTGTTCCATAGCTTAATATCCGCCGGGTCTGGGTGATCCATTTATGATCTTTTGTTTCTAATGTCACGATGATGCAGGATGCAATGGAAAATATATGGCTTTGCCTGATATCGTAAGCTGCACAGATCCTGCGTATCGTATCTTCTACACGGCTGATTTCTGCACCACTCATTAAAAGTTGTTCTCCAATATTAATGGCGCAGGTCAATACTTCTTCTCCTGTCAGATGATCAATAATGGCGTGTCCGTCATTTTCTTGTTTTATCTGCATTTTGCTTCCCCTTTTAATAAATATTTTCAGGAATGCTTTGTTTGGTAATAGATCTACGTTTATTATACGGAGCAAGTGATTTTTTTACAAGTACCTGTCAGATACAGAACCATTGAACATTTTTCATCAAATGTTGAATGGAATTGCTGGATTTGGATAGGAAGAGGCATAGCTTATAATATGTTTCTGGAAAATTTCTGCAGCAGGAGAAGGTGTTGTATTCTTCTTTTGCAGCAAAGCAATATGGCGGAATTGCTGTGGATGGAAGGAATAAACATTTACAGGGGAAGTTGTCCCTTTTAATATCAGGCGCCCTAAAATACAAAAGCCTAAGCCAGCAGATGCCATTGCAACCAGTCCTGCATCGTCAGTGGCTGTAATGGTGGAATTTGCATTTAAGTGAAGTTTTTCAAGAACACTGCGGGATTCTACACCATAGTCCTGATCACTGATGATGAAAGCAGAATTTTGCAGTTCTTCCGCAGTGATGATCCCAGGAGTGGCTGTATGAAAGTTGGAATTTGCAACACAAACCATTTCATCTTCATAGATGACGGTAGAGCTGATGACAGAGGAGTTGATGGTATCACAAGAGTAGTAAGAACTAATACCAATATCGATTTCATTTTGCTCCAGTTTTTTTACAATCTGCGCATTATTGATACCTGCAAATATATGAATCTGTATGTCAGGATAATGATGACGGAAATTATTCACAAGTTCAGGTATCCAGTTAATGCAGATGCTGGAGCAGGTTCCAAGGCGGACATTGCCAGAAGCCAGTCCATTGATCGCTGCGATTTTTTCATTGAAATGCTGGTGGCTTTGTATAACAGCGTATGCAAGGGGAAGAAGGTTAGTTCCGTTGTCTGTAAGTTCGATTCCGTGCGTATTTTTTATAAATAATGGAAAGCCGATTTCTCGTTCTATGCGGGAAATGGCATGGCTGATAGCAGACCTTGTCAGGTAGAGTTTATCAGAAGCAAGGCTCATATTTTTCAGTTCGGAAACAGTTGTAAAAATAATATAATCTGATAATGTCATAGTGATTCCCTCCTTGTTAGAAATTATAATTTCTGTACAAACAAATGTAAATAAGGATGGTGAATTTTGTTCAACTTAATATGAATACATAGCAATTCCATTCATAATAAGACTATGTTACAGTTAAGAAGTCGATAGAAAAACGAAAAGGTATACTTGCTCGAGAAGGTATTTCTAAATAAACGGAGGGGAGACAAAATGAAGCCAACAAGTAGTTTTTTAAATCTGCCGCAGTCAGGAATCAGAAGAATGTATGATCTGGCAAAAAATAAAAAAGATACTGTAAGTTTTGTTCTTGGTGAGCCAGATTTTGTGACACCAAAGCACATTATTGAAGCCGCAAAGAAAAAGTTAGATGAAGGGTGTACCCATTATACGGATAATGCAGGCATTTTACCGCTGCGTCAGGAAATTTCCAGAGCTTTAAAACAGTACGACAAAGTAGATTACGATCCAGAAGGTGAGATTGTAGTAACAGTAGGCGGAATGATGGGAATGTATATGGCGATCCTTGCCCTTGTTAATCCTGGGGATGAGATCCTGATCGCAGATCCGTCTTATACCAATTATGTAGGCGAGATTGTGATGAACCGTGCAGTTGCAGTTCCGGTGCCTGTGTATGAAAAGGATAATTTTAATTTTACTTATGAAAACCTTAAAAGCAGAGTGACAGATAAAACAAAAGCCATTATCCTTAATTCTCCCTGCAATCCTACGGGAGGCGTTGCAACAAGGGAAACCATGGAGACCGTTGCAAAAGTAGCTTTAGAATATGATCTTTATGTGATCTACGATGCTGTATATAAACATCTTATCTATAATGATACAGATTATATCAATATTGCAGTTTTAGATGGAATGAGAGAACGCACTATTTATGTAGATTCTTTTTCAAAAACATATGCCATGACAGGCTGGCGTCTTGGATATATGGCGGGACCAAGAAATATCCTTTCCAGACTGCCAAAGTTGCAGGAAAATATGCCTTCCTGTCTTCCCGAGTTTGTACAGTATGCAGGAATTGAAGCGTTAAAAAATGGCGATGAAGATATTGCAATGATGAACAGACAGTATGCAGAAAGAAGAAAACTCGTTCTGGAGCGGATCAATGGCATCAAAGGTTTATCCTGTACACCGCCAAACGGAGCATTCTATGCGTTTGTAAATATTAAAGAAACAGGGATGACTTCTGTGGAATTTTGCGAGAAACTTCTGGAGAAAGAAGGCGTCGTAACAGCTCCCGGATCAGCATTTGGAGAACAGGGCGAAGGATATGTGCGCCTTTCCTATGCAACATCCATGGAGCAGATTAACCGGGGGATGGACCGGATCCAGCGGTTTATGGAAAGTATTATGTAAATATACAGGTAAATGCCTGAATTTCACCAGACCGCCTGATCGTTATGGGGGAGTTTGCCGGTAGTGCTTATCCTTATAGGCGGTGGCATGCGGTATTTCTGCTTATAATATGTTTGAAAAGACTGGTATGTGGATCGTGCCAAATTTTATTATATAAATCCGATGGGATGACTTACAGTGATATCGTTTTCCTTGTGGTATATTAGGACATTATCATAAATGGTTCATAAAAGAGAAAATGCCAGAAAAATTTTGTTTGACTTTTTGAAAAACAGGAAATATAATTACAACGAACGAGTAGCAGGTGAGCGTAAATCCAGTTTACATGCTGCTCGTTTTTATTTTATTAAAATAGAATATTTGCCATGAAAAAGTGTGTAGCTTGTCAGCGTAAGTCCAGCTTATATGACAAGGTGCGCACTTTTTTTGTGCCAAAAAGAGAGGAGTTAAAACAAAATGGCAGAAAGTAACAAGATGAAAGATATGCCGGTGAATAAGCTGATGATCCAGATGGGGATCCCTATGATCTTATCCATGGCATTGCAGGCGGTCTATAACATTGTAGACAGTGCATTTGTAGGAAATATGAGAGTGGGCAGTGAAGCAGCATTAAATGCACTGACCCTGGTATTTCCGGTGCAGATGCTTATGGTGGCAGTGGGGATCGGAACAGGTGTAGGAACAAATGCGCTTCTTGCAAGGACACTGGGACAGGGGAACAGTAAAAAGGCTGCAAAGGTAGCAGGAAACAGCCTGTTTCTTGGTGTGATCATTTATGTGGTATGTTTATTGTTTGGCATCTTTGGTGTGAGAGCATATATTTCATCACAGACAGTTGATGCAGAAGCATTGGAAATGGGAGTCAGTTATCTGAGGATATGCTGCGTGATCTCTTTTGGTATTATTTTCTTTTCTTTATTTGAAAAGTTATTACAGGCAACGGGCCGTTCCCTTTATTCAACAATTGGCCAGGTAGTTGGAGCTGTTGTAAATATTATCCTTGATCCGGTCATGATCTATGGTATTGGACCTTGTCCCGAAATGGGAGTGGAAGGTGCGGCCTACGCAACTGTAATTGGCCAGGTAGCATCAGCAGTATTGCTGCTTATATTTCATATAAGGCTGAATAAGGAATTCGGGCATGGAGTGAAATACATGAAGCCGGATGCCGGTGTTATAAAAGAAATCTATGCGATCGGACTTCCTGCAATTATTGCGCAGGCATTGATGTCCATTATGGTTTATGTGATGAATCTGATCCTGAAATTCAATCCGTCAGCACAGACAGCTTATGGATTGTTCTATAAGGTTCAGCAGTTCGTTCTCTTCCTTGCCTTTGGCCTGAGGGATGCGATCACTCCCATCATTGCATTTGCATATGGAATGAGAAATAAAAAGAGAATTCAGGATGGGATCAAATATGGCCTGATCTATACCATTGCATTAATGATCCTGGGAATTGGGATCACAGAGATTTTCCCTGGGGCATTTGCAACTTTGTTTAATGCAGGACAGTCAAGAGAATATTTTATCGGTGCAATGAGAGTGATCTCTGTCAGCTTTCTGTTTGCCGGAATTAACGTTGCTTATCAGGGAATTTATCAGGCATTAGATGGCGGCTTGGAATCACTGGTTATTTCACTTTTGAGACAGCTTATTATCATATTGCCATTGGCGGGAATCTTTTCATTATTTGTCAGAAATGGACAGATGGGAATTTCACTGATCTGGTGGGCATTTCCGGTCACTGAAGTGATCGCATGTCTGGTTGGATATGTATTTTTAAAGAAAATCAGAAAAAACAGAGTTAATACTTTAATTTAAGGAGGAACTGGAAATGGCAAAAAAAATTATTACGATCAGCAGGGAATTTGGAAGCGGTGGACGTTTTATCGGTGAAGAAGTAGCAAAGAAACTGGGAATAGCCTATTATGATAAAAACATCATTAGTCATATTGCAGAAGAGTCAGGTCTGTCTCCAGATTATATCCAGGAAAAAGCAGAGCTGTCTCCGAAGAAAGGATTATTTGCATATGCACTTGTAGGACGTGATATTACAGGAAAATCAGTGGAAGATATGGTGTATGAGGCACAGAGAAAAGTTATTTTAGATCTGGCTGGGAAGGAGCCCTGCGTGATCATTGGAAGAAATGCTGATTTTATCCTGAAAGACCGGGACGATGTGCTGAATGTATTTATTCATGGGGATATGCCGGAAAAAATACAGCGTATCACCCATTTATACAATGTAGGAGAGCAGGAAGCTGTTAAAATGATGGCAGACACAGATAAAAGACGTATGGCAAATTACAACTTTTATACGGAGCAGAACTGGGGAAAAGCCAGCAATTATACGTTGTGTCTGAACAGTTCAGAGATTGGATATGATAAGTGTGAAGCAATTATCATAGAATGCAGTAAATAAAAAGTATAGATGATCCTGGATTATTTATGGTTTTGCATATGAATGATCCAGGATTAATTAATGTTAAGTAATGCAGATCGTTGGTGCGGTCATCAACATTATTTTAGATCCCATCTTTATTTTTGGATATTTCGGTTTGCCGGCAATGGGAACCAGAGGTGCGGCAATTGCTACAGTGGCAGGTCAGATCATAGCAATGCTGTTGGGATTATATTTTAATCTGACTAAAAATACAGATGTGCAGTTTGATTTTAAATGCATTAAATTAGAAAGCTATTATTTTAAGGGGATTTGCACTGTTGGAATTCCAACGATTATTATGCAATCTATGTCCAGCGTTATGTGTTTTGGCATTAACAAACTTCTTCTGGATTTTTCAACAACTTCGACAGCAGTATTTGGAGCATATTTTAAATTACAGACATTTGTGTATATGGCAGTTTTTGGATTAAATAATGCTTTGATCCCGATCGTAGCATTTAACATTGGCGCAAAACATGCAGAACGGATTAAGAAAGTTATCCGGCTTAGCGGGGCGTATTCTGCTTTGATCGGACTGGTTGGTTTGATCATAATGGAGATGCTGCCGATACAGTTAATATCAGCATTTGCACCATCAGAAGAAATGTTTTTACTGGGTGTGACTGCATTGCGTATTTTGGGACTTAGTTTTGTGTTTGGAGGAATTTCTGTTATGACCTGCTATGCTTTACAGGGCTTTTCAAGAGGAATAGCCAGTCTTTTAATTTCCGCGCTAAGGCAGGTGATCATTTTGCTTCCACTTGCATCAATTATGGGTAAGATGATGGGAATCAATGGAATATGGTGGAGCTTTCTCATCAGTGAAACAGTAACAGTTGTATTTGCAATCATTTATCTGGGAATAGCTGAAAAGAAAGAACTGTCATTTCTGGCCTCTATGCCGCTGGAACAGAGTATAGCCGAATAATGGCAGATCTGGAAAAAATGAAAGTGATGAGGTCATGGAATGTGACCTCATTATTATATGTGAACATATTCAATAAGATTATTGGAGCATAAAATTAGTATTGCTATTGTGCTGACATTCGCAAGGATTATGGCTTATGATATATGAAATAGAAGTATCCGAACAGGCTGACAGTGATTTGAGAGGAATTTTTGAATATATTGCTTTTCTTAGAGTAATGTATGCCGGACGGGACATAGACAATCAGTTAAATCTCCACACAAAGCAATAAAGGATATGGTTTAAAGCAGTCTTTCCGTTATGATCGACTGCTTTTTTCATACTCAAAATCAGAAGAAAGGACTGAATTACGATGGAAGAATGTAGCGTATTGATTGAAACGACCAAATCAGCAGAGGATAAAACTTCTCGATGGTTTGATTTATCCATTGATTATGAGCTGTTCCGTGACCAGCTCGGTGTGGAAGTTTTTTATAAAAAATTAGCACTCGCCTCTTGACATTGCTAATAATAAGTGTTATATTACAGCTAGAACAAAGGAAGGGAAACAGAAAGGAACAAAGAGGCAAAGAAGTAAGATGCCAAAGGTTCCGGGAAGTTTCCAGACATCCCCGGTTCCAGAAGATAACAAGTAAAATAAAACATAGAGAGTATAGGAAAAGGAGAGATGACTTATGTTAATGCCTAGTATTTTTGGAGAAGATTTATTTGATAACTTTATGAAGGATTTTCCATTTTTTGATGATAACACAGAAAGCAATGTAGAAAAGAAGCTGTACGGCCGCAGAGGTAAAAACCTGATGAAGACTGATATCAAGGAAACCGAAGGCGGTTATGAGCTGGAAATGGATCTGCCTGGATTTACAAAAGATGAGATCAAGGTATCCCTGGAGAATGGTTATATGACCATCAGTGCAGCCAAGGGACTTGATAAAGACGAACAGGATAAGAAATCTGGCCGTTACATTCGTAAAGAGCGTTACGCAGGATCCTGTGAGAGAAGCTTCTATGTAGGCGAAGACATCACAGAAGAAGATATCAAGGGTGAGTTCAAACATGGTATCCTGAAGTTGTTCGTTCCGAAGAAGGAAGCAAAGCCGGCAGTAGAGCAGAAGAAGTATGTTTCTATTGAAGGTTAATATGAAACAGGGAGCGGGAGCTGGTCAACTAAATAAGGTCATAAGGTTATAAATAAGAGCCGCCGGAAGAAGTGTAAAAGCTTTTTCCGGCGGCTTTTTGCTGCACCGGCAGCTGTAAAAGGGCCGACAGCTCCGCCAGACAAATAAAAGCATATGCAGAAGGAAAATTAGACTATAACCCGGATGTGCACTGCACTCATCATGAGCATGGAGCGGGACATTCCTGCGGAGAACATCACTGTGGGGAACATCAGTGTTAGGATAAATAAAAGCGGGATTTATTTTTTCGGTAATACCACCATAAAGCAGCTTCCGCAGCCTTTTACACTTTCCACAGAAATATTTCCACCATGTGCCAGCACAATGGCTTTTACAATGGTCAGACCAATACCTGCGCCGCCGGTTTTGCGGTTGCGGGAGCGGTCGGTACGGTAGAAGCGTTCAAAGATCAGAGGAATGTCTTCTTTAGCGATACCGATGCCCTGATCTTTGACGGTCAGCTGCACGTTTTTGCCTGAATTGTGGATATCTATCAGGATCTGACCGCTTTCGGTAGAATATTTAACAGCATTGGATACCAGGTTGAAGATCACCTGGTGGAGCCGTCTCTGGTCTCCGGAGATAATAGCAGACTCACCTGTTACCATGCAGGTGAGTTTCTTTTTTGCCAGTTCCGGTTCAAAAGCAGTTTTTACTGCCTGAGCCAATTCTAAAAGGTCAACTGGTTCTTTCTCCAGAACCATATTGGAAGCCTCGATCTGGCGCAGTTTTTCCAGGTCAGAAATGATACCGGAGATCCGGCCGAGTTCATCATAGCAGCTTTGAAGCCGCTCTTTTGTAGGTTCCCATACTTCCTCGATTATAGCTTCCAGCTGGGAAGATACATTTGCCACCGGTGTGCGCAGTTCATGGGCTACGTCGGAGGTTAGCTGTCTGCGGACTTCTTCCTGTTTTTCAAGATTTTCAGCCATATGGTCAATAGCCTGACCAAGCTGTGCCAGTTCCAGTGCAGTTGTATTGGCTTTATCTGAGCCATATCGGATCTGATAATTTCCATCAGCAATCTTTTCGGCCGTTTCCTTTGCCTTTGTAAGAGGAACAGAAAGCCGTTTTGCAAGGAGCATACCGGCGATCACTGCAAGGATAAGAGAAGAAATACCGGTGATAAACAGGATCTGGTTTAATGAGTCCAGAAACTGGAAGTCACTTTCACTGAAATAATAAGGGCCGTAGTAGCTGATGTCTGCATAACCGGCAATTTTATTGTCCTGGCTTAATGTATAGTGATAAGTGGAAAAACTGCCCTTAAGGCCGGGCCGCTTCTTCTCCATATTTGTATGGATGTCTTTCATGATCTGGTGGCATAGGGTCATGTCATGATTTTCGGCATCCCAGATGATATTTTTATCTTTGTCATACACTTTGATGATATATCCGTCTTTTAAAGCATACATTCCCACACCATGGATATAATCCAGGTTCCAGGTCTGGTTGCTGCTGTTATACTGGGACAGAAGTGTGGTGATCAGCTGTTCGGCAAAGGTCTCCCTCTGTCTGGCTACATATTTCTCAAACTGATGGCTGATCAGCAGATTGGCAGTGAGACTGATTACGGAAATAGTGATCAGGACGATTACTGCAAATCCGGCAGATAATTGTGTGCTTATCTTATGTTTTTTCTGCTTCATTGTATATTTCCCCCGAACTTGTATCCAATTCCATGAACTGTACACAGATAAATGGGATTTTTGGGGTCATCTTCTATTTTCTTTCTCAGATTTTTAATGTGGGTGTCAATCACCCGGTCATATCCGGAAAAATCCGTGTCGAAAGCGGAAGCAATCAGTTCGTCTCTTGTAAATACTTTTTGAGGATATCTGGTAAATGCAGATAAGATCTTCCATTCAATGGGGGTAAGTGAAATAGTTTCCCCTTTTTTTAACACTTCTTTCCGGTTATAGTCGATCACCAGATCCCCGGCATTCCATGAAAATTTTTCTGCAAGAGGCTTCAGGTCATGGTCTGACCTGCGCCATACTGCCTGGATCCTGGCATACAGGTTTTTCAGGCTGAAAGGCTTGGTGATATAATCGTCTGCTCCAAGGTTTAAACCATTTAACATATCATCTTCCATGGTTTTGGCTGTGAGCATGATAATGGGAATCCGGGACTGCCTGCGTATTCTGGAACAGATTTCTTCACCGGATATATCTGGAAGCATCAGGTCCAGGATTACAAAGGAAACCGTTTCTTTTTCCAGAAGGCTGAGTGCCTGCGTTCCTGTTTCTGCCTGGAGCACATGATATCCCTGCTTTTCAAGATAGGAGGCAACGGCCTCACGCATCATGTTTTCATCATCGACGATCAGTATCGTTTTCTGTTCCATCATATCAATCATCCATTCCTTCTTAAACATCCTCATTACAAGTTTTCGCCATACAATTCCAGATGTTTTTAGCTTCCGCAGCAGCCCATACCGGAGCCGTTAAAAAATGGTTCTGTTTCAGGATCTGTTTCTTCCGCTCCTGTACTTGTATCTGGATCAGTTGGAGAAGTTTCTAGTGTATCTGTTACAGTGATATTACCACGTATCATTCCCATCCAGCAAGTATATTGAAAAGTTCCGGATTTAGAAGGAGTAAATTCGATCACATTTTCTCCTTCTGAAAGGGTATGTTCAATTCCGAAGGAGCGCAGCAACATTCTGTAGTTGCAGCCGTTAAGGGAGCCTTTGGGAGCATTGATGATCCATTTTATAGGAACACCGGTCTGAACTTTGATATCAGGATATCTTCCGCGCTGTAAGGTGCTGTAGATGACCTGGATGTTATTTGCATTTTCATCCTGGGGTGTTTTATCGGCAGCATTGGAAGAATCTGTGGTATCTGTCGAGGTTCCCTGATCTTCGGAAGTTCCCGTATTTTGAGGATTTGCTGTATTTTGAGAATTTTCCGGGCCTTCGGAAATACCGGCTAATGCAGTTCCCTGGGAAAACATGGCAAGACCGAGGACAACTACAAGGATGGCGCCAACAGTGGTCATTTTTTTTGCAAAACGCTTTCCAAGAACGGAGACCAGAGAGCCAAGCCCAAGCATAAGGGGAACGGTTCCAAGACTGAATAAAAACATGGATAAAGCACCGGAAAATGGATTTTGGCAGGCCAGAGCCACAATCTGCATGGACTGAAGGGGACCGCAGGGCATCAGGCCGTTTAAAAGTCCAACAAACAGTGGCTGTCGGCTGGAAGCACGCTTTTTAAGGACTTTTGTGGATAAAAAACGTGGGATCCGTAAGGTAAGTGGACGAAGCCAGGGAAAGATCCCCAGCATATTGATGCCCATGATCACCATAAAAATTCCGGCGATCATTTTTAAGCTACCCTGGAGAAAATAGGAAATCTCGGTCTGTGTACCGGCGCCTAACAGCATGCCAACAAGACCTAAAAGAAAACCAATCGCTGTATAAGAAATCACACGGCCTGTATTATAAAGAAGAGCCGGAAGAAAAATGTCAAGAGCGCGGCTGCTTCCGGAAACATCAGAGGCATTTGAAGGTTGTGGAATACACTGGGACAGGTTGATGCCGCCGCACATGGCAATACAGTGTACAGATGTAATAAGTCCGATCACAAACAGCATGCCATAGCCCATTTTTGTATCTGCCAGCTGCCCTGGAGCCAGCAGGTTGAGAATGCCGAAATGCTGTAAAAGGGCATATAAAAACAGGATAACAGCCAGTGAGACAAAGTTTTTTTTCATATCATAATCGGATGTTCCTGTTTCCGGCAAAGTGGTATAGCCGTTTTTTTCAATGATCTCCCGGATCTGTTTTAAGGAAATGGTATCGGTATCGTAAGTAACATGGGCAAGGCCGGTATTGTAGCTTACAGTAGCGTCCTGGATCCCGGGTGCGGTTTTCAGGACGTACCGGATCCTGTGTTCACAGTTTACACAGCTCATGCCGCCGATATGCAGTGTTTTTCTGAGGATCTTCATAAACATTGTACCTCTCTTTACTTTCATTGTTTTTGTGAGTATACCAGAGAAATTTGTGATTTTTATGTGGAACAGACATTTTGTGCAATTGTTCTGCTATAGTCTTCTTTTATAACTGGCAATAGAAAATCACTTGTTGACAAAAATGCTCACCATCTCTATAATACCCATTAACATACCAATGTGATTGGTTAATAAAAGGCGAGGAGAAAGCATATGAGTGACAAGAAAGAAAAAGATAGCAAGGTAAAAAGCAGTAAGGCTAAGAAAAATGTGGAAAAAACTCAGGAAGTGTCAGTAAGTGCAGAGAAAAAGATATTTCCCCACAGCTGTACGGACTGTGGTGTGCTTAACTGTTCCAAGCGGAACGCTTCTTATCCGGAATTTTGTCTTACAGAAAAACTGACTGAAAAAGAATTAGAAAAAGTAGTTAAGCTTTATACAGAAAATGAAGAAAACAATAAGATAGCCATTGCTTCAGCTGAAGTGGAAGGTGGCTTTTATGGAAAATATACCCGTGTAGAGGAGATCATGGAAGTAGCGAAAAGGATCGGTGCAAAGAAGATCGGCATCGCAACCTGTGTGGGCCTGATCGAAGAGAGCCGTATTTTCGCAAGGATACTGAAATTAAATGGCTTTGATGTATACGGAGTGGCATGTAAGGTAGGTTCTGTAGATAAAACAGATATTGGTCTGGATCCCAAATATACATGTAAGACCGGACCGGTGATGTGTAATCCTATTTTACAGGCAAAGCTTTTAAATAAAGCGGGGACCCAGTTAAATGTAGTAGTGGGGCTTTGTGTAGGCCATGACAGTTTATTTTATAAATATTCCAAGGCTCTGGCAACTACGCTGGTCACAAAGGACCGTGTTCTGGCCCACAACCCGGTAGGTGCGCTGTATCAGACAAGAGCTTATTATAAGCGGCTTTTACAGCAGCCTTTATGGGATGATGAGGACGATAAAAAAGAAGAGAAATAACAGATTAGATAGGTTGGAAAAAGTGAGAACAGAATAGATGAGATCATGAAAGATCAGGAGGCAGCAATTATGAGAGGAAAATGGAAGTCAGGCATCAGAATATTTGCAGGAGCTGTACTTGCGGCAGCAGTTTTAGCTGGTTGCAGCAGCAAAACAGCAGAGAGTGGGGCAGCTCAGGATGCAGGACAGAATACAACCCAGGGAAATTCAGACAGCCAGGAAGTAAGAAAAGTCTATGTGGCAGTAGGTGCCACTTTTGAACCATATACCTACATAGATGAAAACAATCAGCCTGCAGGCTATGATGTAGCTGTTTTACAGGAGATCGACAACCGCCTTCCACAGTATGAATTCCAGATTGAAAACATGGAACTTGCCAACATTTCTGTTGCTCTGGATGCAAAGAAGGTTTCCATTGGCTCCCAGCAGTTTGAGAAGAACCCGGAAAGAGAGAAGAAGTATCTGTTTACAAATGAAGGTTTTGCCGCTTACAATAAGCGTCTTGTATACAAAAAAGGAAGAGATGATATCCACTCTATTGATGATCTGGTTGGAAAGAAAGTAAGTGCCGGTCAGGGAAGCAACACAGCAGCGATTCTGGAAACATACAATGCAGAACATGACAATAAAATCGATATTGTATATTCCAATGGTGCTACCAATGAAAGTATTTATGATGATGTAATGAACGGAAGACTGGATGCCATTGTTGCAACCAAGAAGACATTTAAAAAATACAATGAAGCATTTGGCGGTGGCTATGATATTAACGAAGACAGCTATTTCAGCGAGTCACAGGCCTATTTCATGCTGGCACAGGGAGAGGAACAGCTCCGGGATGACATGGATACTGCTTTAAAGTCAATGAAAGAAGACGGAACTCTTACAAAGCTTTCTATTGAGTACACAGGAAGTGATTATAACTCAGAAGAATAAATTTACGGTACACGTATTTTATGAATGATCTTATAACATGAACAGTAACAGAACAGGAGCATAAAACATGGATCTTTCCAGCATTTTCCGTTTCAGCGATATGGTGGAATATTTCCCAAAGATCTTATCCCGTTTCCCTGTAACGCTTCTTATTGTAGTAGTGAGCGTTGCAGGGGGGCTGGTCCTGGGATTTATTCTGGCAGCGGCACGTATCTTTAAAATACCAGTGTTAAAAGAACTGGCAGCTCTTTATATCTCTTTTGTAAGAGGTACCCCGATCCTGGTGCAGCTATTTGTAGTCTATTATGGACTGCCACTTCTTGTAGCACCCTTAGGAGTGGATATTAACCATTGGAGTAAGCTGTTTTTTGTACTGGTTACATATCTTTTAAATGATGGGGCATTTATGTCGGAGATCATCCGGTCTTCTATTGAAAGTGTTCCCAAGGGCCAGCTTGAAGCGGCAGCTTCTGTAGGACTTACCACATTTCAGACCTATAAAAGGATCATTATCCCACAGGCATTTAAAATAGCAGCGCCTGCATTTGGAACCCGTGTGATCGGATCTTTCCAGGCAACTGCAATGGCATTTACACTGGGAATTATTGATATCATGGGTCAGGTAAAAGCTATTGGAACACGTACCAACCGTGTTCTGGAAGGCTATGTAGATGCAGCGATCATATTTATCATCGTTTCCTATTTACTGGAGCGTTTGTTTACCTGGATGGAGCACCGGCTTAATGGTCAGACAAGGAGGAAGGAAAATGGCATCGCCCTTTGAGTTTTCGTATGTTTTTACAGTGATCGGGAAAATATGGGAAGCTATGCCGGTTACTTTGCTGCTGACTTTTGCTCCCCTGTTTATAGGTTTCCTTTTTGGTGTTCCCTTTGCGGTGATCCGCCGCTTCAATGTTCCTTTTGCAGCTTCGTTTTTAAAAAATGCGTCTAATATTTTAAAAGGAATACCGGCGGTACTGCTGGTGCTTATGATCAATTACCTGATCTTAAAGCCTATTGATTACCTGGCATTAAGCTATGAGTGGGCAAAGCCGCTGCAGACTATGAATAAAATATATATAGGTATTGCTGCGTTAAGCATTTATGCAGTGGTGCAAATCACAGAAACAGTTCTTGGCGCTCTCCTTTCCGTGGGAAAAGGACAGTATGAAGCTGCGTATTCCATAGGACTTACCAGGACAAAGACATTGTTTCGGGTGGTCTTTCCACAGGCTGTTCCTGCAGCCCTTCCTGTTCTGTGCAACAATGTGATCGGTCTTTTAAAGTCCACATCCATTGTATATCTTATTTCCGTAAATGATATTTTAGGAGCGGCTATCAATTCGGCAGCTGTGAATTTCCGTTATCTGGAGGCATATATTGCAGTAGCTGTCGTATACTGGGCTATGTGCGTCTGCGTGGAAAAGCTGTTTTATGTAATGGAAAAACGGTATAAATATGCGGCAGGAGGTAAGATATGATCGAGATTAAAAATTTACATAAAGCATTTGGACAGAACCAGGTTTTAAAAGGTGTTGATATTACTGTAAATAAAGGAGATGTGGTGGTAGTGATCGGCCCCAGCGGCTCCGGAAAGACCACCATGCTGCGGTGCATTAATTTCCTGGAAAGAGCAGATGAAGGAACGATCACAGTAGGAGATATTACGGTAGACGCAGCAAAAGCAAAGAAGAAAGAAATCCATGAGATCCGTTTAAGGACTGCCATGGTTTTCCAGAATTATAATCTGTTTGCCAATAAAACGGCCCTTGGAAATGTAATGGAAGGACTGACCCAGGCAAGAGGCGTATCAAAAGAAAAGGCAAAGGAGATCGCTCTTGATGCATTGGAAAAGGTAGGTCTTAAGGATAAGGCAGATTATTATCCGTCCCAGCTTTCCGGCGGACAGCAGCAGAGAGTGGGAATTGCCAGAGCTGTTGTGTTAAATCCGGATGTGATCCTTTTTGACGAACCTACGTCTGCCCTGGATCCGGAGCTGGTGGGAGAAGTATTAAAAGTTATCAAAGATATTGCAAAAGAAGGGATCACCATGATCATAGTGACCCATGAAATGAGCTTTGCTTCTGATGCAGCCAATCGTGTGATCTTTATGGCCGGTGGTGTTGTAGTGGAAGAAGGAAAGCCGGATGAGATCTTTTCCAATCCAAAAGAAGAAAGAACAAAGCAGTTCTTAGAGCGTGTACTGCCTAAGTGGTCGTATACGATATAATGAGCGCAGAGAAAAACAAGCGCCGCCCGAGGCGCATTTGTTTTTCGCAAGCCATTAACGAACAAGCCGCCTGCGTCAGCAGGCAGTGGAGCGCGCCAGCGCGGGGCTTGTGAGTTTAAGGAGTCCAAAAGAAAAACAAGCGGCTGCGAAAGGAGTCCCCCAAATGAAAATTGATTTTAACAGACAGATAAACAGAAAAAATACAGACTGCTCTAAATGGGACGGCCAGGGAGGAGATTATATCCCGCTGTGGGTTGCGGATATGGACTTTCCTGTGGCAGAGCCTGTTTTAGAAGCACTGAAAAAACGCCTGGAACATCCATTTTTCGGATATACATTTCCCGGAGAAAGTGTTTATCAGGCAGTTATTTCCTATTATAAGAGAAGATATGATTTTGATGTAAAAAAAGAATGGATCCTGTTTAACCATGGAGTTAATACAGGAAATAATATTGCTGCCAGAGCTTTAGGCGGCACCATTATGGTGGCAACTCCTATGTATCCCCATATTAACCAGAAATTGCCCCAGGAAGCGGGAAAGCCAGTGATCCGTGTACCTTTAAAACAGGAAAACGGGCTGTATACCTTTGATTTTGAGGCAATGGAAAAAGCGGTTACACAGGATGTGACCACCTTTGTGTTGTGTAATCCTCATAATCCGGTAGGTCGTGTATTTACCGGAAAGGAACTTGAGGAGTTATTTGCATTTGCTGCCAGACATGACATTGTGGTGGTTGCAGATGAGATACACAGTGACCTGATCCTGGAAGGAGAACATATTCCTGCGATTACCTTAAATGAAGCAGCCAGACAGAGAGTGATCCTTCATCATTCTGCAAGCAAGACCTATAACATACCCGGTCTTCCGGTGGCATTTGCCATTATCCCAAATGAAAAGTTAAGACATAAATACGAAGAAGTAGCAGCAACGATGCATGCGCCTTTTGATACTCTTTCTTTTGTTGCCCTTGAGGCAGCTTTTACAAAAGGGGAAGAATGGCGGCAGGAACTGTTAGAATACCTGAGGGAAAATAAAAAATGGCTGGACGAACGGATCAGCCGGATCCCGGGGCTTTCTATCTGCCACAGTGAAGGTACTTATTTAGGTTGGATCGATGCCAGAGAAACCGGATTAAGTGATCCTGCCGGCTTTTTTATGAAAGAAGCAGGTGTGAAATTTAATGACGGAGAGTCTTTTTCTGCTCCCGGTTTTATCCGTGTGAATTTCGCCTGCCCCAGAGCGTATCTGGAGGAGGCGTTTGATAAAGTTGAGAAAGCTTTGGATAATTGGAAAAAACAGGAAAAAGTTTATTAAAAGTTTGGGCTGCTGTTGGGCGGCAGAATGGAGTTTTTTATGAAGATAACAAAAGTTGATATTTACATGCTGGATGCTACTGCCCAGAGAGCCAGCAGACGTCCCATCTGCTGCCGGGTATGGACAGATGAAGGTTTCTATGGTGACGGTGAAGCGGGGATCGCTTTTGATTACGCAGCACCTGCGGGGATCGGCATGCTCCAGGATATCTCCCGTCTGGTCATCGGAAAAGATCCTATGCGTACAGATGAGCTGTGGGAGAGAATGTTTAAAGTAAGCTTCTGGGGCCAGGGCGGCGGCCCGGTTGTCTTTGCAGCTATCAGCGCCATTGACATTGCCTTAATGGATATCAAGGGAAAAGTATTAAATGTTCCTGTTTATGAATTATTAGGCGGAAAGGTAAATGACAGCATCCGCTGCTATGCGTCACAGCTTCAGTTTGGCTGGAATGAAGATGTAGGGCCAAGAGGTACCGCAAAAGAATACGCAGATATCTGTAAATATGCAATGGAAGACGGATATGATGCGGTAAAGCTGGATTTTACTCTTTATGACCGGGATAAGAAAGATATTCCAAACCGTGACTGTGAAGGTTTTGTCTCTACTGATTTTTATAATATGGTAGAAGAACGTATTGTTGCGATCCGCGAAGCCTGCGGCAATGTTGATATTATCATGGAAAATCATGGGCGTACCGATGTTACTTCCGGTATTAAATTAGGAGAGCTTTGCGATAAATATAATTTTTACGCCTTAGAAGAGCCCTGTACGCCCCTCCGCCCGGAATTCCAGAAGCTGATCCGTGAAAAGGTCCGCACTCCTTTGGCATCTGGGGAACGTTTATATACCAGATGGCAGTTCCTTAATTACTTTAAAGATAACTCTATCCAGTTAGTTCAGCCGGATGCCTGCAACTGCGGCGGTATTTCAGAGTGCAGAAAGATCTGTACCATGGCAGAAGCTTTTGACGTAAAGGCGCAGATCCACTGTGCAGGCGGTCCAATTTCCACAGCAGCTGCTTTACAGCTGACAGCCGCTACTACCAATTTTGCGATTTATGAACATCATTTTCGTTCCACACAGCCTGCTATTGCCCGTCTTGGCAAGTATGATTATCAGCCTGTAAATGGAAAATTCTATGTATCAGACAGACCGGGTATCGGACAGGAGCTTTCAGAAGCAGCCATTGCAGAGGCACTTGTTCATGTAACCGTTGATGAACCATAAATGGAGAGGAGAACTATACTGTGAAGAAAAAAATACAGATCCCCCACATTTTTGTTATACTGGTATGCATTGCTATGTTCTTTGCTGTACTTTCGTGGATTATGCCTGCAGGAGCTTATGACCGGGTATTAGATCCCAATACAGGAAGAAATATTGTTGATCCTAACAGCTTTCATTATCTTCCAAAAACCCCGATTACATTTATCCAGTTTATATCTGCTTACTCTGGAGGTTTTACCAATGCTGCCAGCATGATCTTTATGACTCTTGTAGTAGGTGGAACCTTCGGCATTATCAATGAACTTGGCATTATCCCGGCTGCTCTTGCCATCATCCTTAAAAAATTTGATAAGAACCGGGAAATGGCGATCCCGTTCCTCATTCTTGTTTTTGGACTTTTTGAGTCCTTTATGGGGGCTCCGGAGCTTTGTATCATCTTCCTTCCCATGATACTGCCGCTGGTACTGGATCTTGGTTTTGATACCATGACTGCCCTTGCTATCGTTATCTGCGGAAACTGCGTTGGCTATAGTACGGGTATGGGAAATCCGTTTACTACTATTATCGGCCAGAAGATCTGCCAGCTTCCTCTTTATTCTGCTATGTGGTATCGTGCCATCTGCTTCTTCCTTTTTTACGGGATCACTGTATGGTATATTTTAAGATATGCGAAGAAAATACGCAAAAATCCTATACTCAGTGCTACCTACGAAGAAGATGAGATACGCAGAAAAGAGAATATGCAGATGACTCAGAATGCAACTTTAAGCGCTAAAAACAAAGTGGTATGTGTCTATGTTGTTGTCTGCTTTTTCTTTAATATTTTCGGTGTGATCAAGCTTGGCTGGGATATTGCTGAAATGACAGGTCTGTTCCTGGTAATGAGTACAGGTGCCGGCGTTCTCTCCGGCCACAGTCTTACTGATACCTGTAAAATGTTCATGAATGGTGCAAGAGATATTCTTCAGGGAGCCCTTGTTATGTGTTTTGCACGTACCATTGCCCTTCTTATGACAACCAGCAATACACTTGACGTATTTGTTTATGGAATTTCAAAGATTGCAGGCGCTTTTCCTCCTACTCTGGCTATTGTGGGTATCTTTATTGCCGGCATGCTGCTTAATTTCCCGATCAACAGCGGTTCCGGCCAGATGACAGCTACCATGCCTATCATGTCTCCACTGGCAGATATCCTTCATGTTTCCAAGCAGGGCGCTGTCCTTGCCACACAGTTTGGTGATGGCTGGTCCAATACTATTTATCCTACCAATGCTTCTTACATGGCAACGATGGCAGTTGCCAAAGTAAACTGGGTAGACTGGCTGAAATTCCAGTTTCCACTGCATTGTATCTGGACTGTTGTAAGTGTCATTATGCTGATCATTGCCCAGACAATTAATATAGGACCGTTTTAAAATCTGCTGGACAATCCTTAGCCCATCCCTTAAAATGAAAGCAGTATGAGATTTTTGGTTTGACGGGAATTAAAGGAGCTTAGGATGAGGGAAGAAGACGTACTGCAGGTTTTAGGTGGAAGTTTCTTTAATAGTGTCCTGGTGGATATAGAAAAGAATACATATACGCGGATGAATTTTGCACCATGGTTGTTAAAAATCAGTCAGACTGGTATGTATACCGGGCTGGCTGATTTTATTGTCTGTAATTCTGCAGTGGAAGAGTATAAGGAGAGTTTAAAGAAAGATCTGTCTCTGGAAAGTATAGAAACATTTTTTAACAGCCGAGATCCGGAAGAACGGGATGAAGAGAACAGTATCACCTATGAGGCAGAGGTAGACGGGAAGAGAATATTGTAGATATGATGGGCGGAAATATAAAGGTGAAAAGTGAGCTGGGAAAAGGCTCTGAGATCACTATTGGCTTGCGTTTTAAGACTACTTCTGCAACAAAGAACCGGGGCGTGATCCAGGAATTAAACGGTTTTCGGGCACTGGTGGCAGATGATAATATGGACAGCTGCGTCAGCGTGGAAAAGATGTTGCGGACGATCGGGTTGCGGCCTGAGTGGACGACTTCCGGAAAGGAGGCAGTTTTCAGGGCAAAATATGCTACTGAGCAGAATGATCCGTTCCATGTATACATTATTGACTGGCTGATGCCGGATATGAATGGCGTGGAGGTAGTACGACGGATCCGAAGTGAGATTGGAGATGAGGTGCCCATCATTATTCTGACTGCTTATGACTGGTCGGATATTGAGGATGAGGCAAGAGAAGCAGGTGTTACGGCATTTTGTGCCAAGCCGTTGTTTTTATCGGAACTTTATGATGTGCTGCAAAATTCCAGCAAGGCAGGCGGTATTGGCGGAAATGAGATCATTGCGCCGGATACTTTTAAGGGCAGGAAGGTACTTCTGGTAGAAGATGTGGAACTGAACCGTGAGATCGCAGAAACCATCTTGCAGGAAGCAGGCATCCATGTGGTCTGTGTGGGAAACGGACAGAAGGCGGTAGAATATATGAGTCAGCCGGAGGCAGATGATATTGATCTTATTTTAATGGATATCATGATGCCGGTAATGGATGGGTATGAGGCTGCAAGAAGGATCCGGAAACTGGCGGATCCGGTCCATGCCAATAAACCGATCATTGCTATGACAGCCTATGCTTTTGAGGAAGATGTGAAAGCAGCTCTGGCGGCTGGGATGAATGAACATTTATCTAAGCCCATCCGTATTGAGCTGCTGTATGAAATTATGAAGAAATACTTATGATGTTTTTAGAAAAGTAGTTCAATGATATGACGGGCAGTTGCCTGTGGGGTGCGGTCATTTTTTACTGTAAATGCTGCGTAAGCCTCATAGGAGACTGCCCGCTTGTTGTATCGGTCAAGAAGTTCTTCTTTGGTGTTGTTTTTGATAAGAGGCCGGTCAGGATTTCGCATCAGGCTTTTGTAGCAGTCTTCAAAGGGGCGGTTTAAGTAGATAATGGTACCGGCTTTGGAGAGAAGATCGCCGTTGCGGGAGTAGGTGAGCAGACCGCCACCTGTGGAAATTACGCAGGGGGGATAGCTGGATACCTGTTTGGTGATCTCATGTTCAATATTGCGGAAGGCTTCGTTGCCTTGAGAGGCGAAGATCTGTTGTGGAGTCTGTCCTGTCTGGGAGGTGATCAGTTCGTCTGTATCGTAAAACGGTACGTCAAGCTGGCGGGCCAGTTCTTTTCCTATGGTAGTTTTTCCACTGCTGGTGTAGCCGCAGAGGAAAATGGGTTTTGTCAGTTTTGTGGGCATTTTTTAGGGATCCTCCTGTGGGTATAAAAAATTACTTTGAGGTTGTATACAGCAAAAATGATACCATGTTTCAGGAAAGAATACAAGGAATATGACAACAGTGAGTAAAAGCTTTAAAGTTTTAACTTGACAAAGTTTATTGTTGAAACCTATCACCTGCTGTGTTATAATCTGCATTAGCACAGCGGAGATTACGAGAGTATATTATTTTACAGAAAGGAGTGTAGTATTATGAAACTGAAAAAATGGGTCGCACTGGCTACAGCTGCTGCAATGTGCCTGTCTATGACAGCATGCAGTGTTTCTGTATCCACAAATGAGACAACAAAAGCAGCTGAGTCATCAGCAGAAACCACCGCAGCAGAGGCAGGGGACAAGGAAGAGTCCGGCGAAGCAGTTGAGTCTGCAGCAGAGGGAGATTTAGTAGCAACTGCTGATTATCCTACCAAGCCTATTACCATGATCATCCCTTACGCAGCAGGCGGAACTACGGATGTATGGGGCAGAAAGTTAGCAGCTCTGTTAGAGAAGTATTTAGGACAGGCTATTACAGTTACCAACCAGGGTGGTGCTTCTGGTTCTATTGGTTCCCAGTTTGTAAAGGAACAGCCTTCTGATGGTTATACTGTATTAGTTTGTGCAGAGACCATGGGAACCTATCGCACTATGAATGTCTGCGATCTGGATTATTCTGATTTTACTGTTATTTCTCCATTAGTAGGAGATCCTAAGGTACTGGTTGTTGGTAAAGACTCCCAGTACAACACTCTGGAAGAGTTACTGGATGATATTAAGGCAAATCCTGGAAAGATCACTATGTCTCACTCTGGTCCTGGCGGAAGCGGACACAACCAGGGTCTTGTTATGAAGGAGCTTGGTTATGATGTGGCTATGACCAGTTTTGACTCCGGTAATGATGCTCTGTTAGGCGTAATTGGCGGACAGGTTGATTTTACTAACCCTAATATCTCTACTTTAGGCGGCTATATTGAAAGTGGCGATGTTAAGCCTTTAGCTGTTTTCTCTGATAAGAGAATGGAAGCTTATCCTGACATTCCTGCATTTACTGAGTCTGTACCGGAAGCTGAGAAGTATTTAAATATTCCTTATACTCTGTTAAGCTTTGTTGTTAATAATGATACTCCACAGGATGTGGTTGATGTATTAAAGGCAGCATCCCAGAAGGTATTTGCTGATCCTGAGTGGACTGATTTTGTTAAGCAGAAAGCAGCTGATCCTGTTTATGAAGAGTATACAGATGATGCTTCTATCCAGAAGTTCTATGATAACTGGAAGTCTGTTATCTGCTGGTTACAGTATGACAACGGCGTAGCTGAGAAGAGCCCTGAGGATTTTGGTATTGCAAGAGTTGCAGAGTGATAGTTACAGTTCAGCATATGGTGGAACTGTAATCTGGAAATGTTGAGAGTTAATTGAGGATTGATCAATGAAAAACAAAGTTTCTTCACTGATTGCAGAGGGTATCTTATTTTGCGGGAGCGGCATTTTGCTGCTCTCGTATTCTCTTATATCCTATGCAAAGGCGTTTAATAAATCTTGGAGCCAGTCTCCGTATCTTTTTCCGGTATTGGTTGGTGCAGCACTGATCGGGCTTTCTATCTGGATCATGGGACAGGGAGTTCTGGCTATGAAGAGAGTCGGGAATGGAATTACTTTGAAAGAGAAGACAGATAGTAAGGGAAAGATGGCAAGAGTTTTGGGAGTGCTGGTGCTTTGTGGACTTTATTATCTGGTTCTGGGAGAGGTTTCAATTCCGCGGGTTACGATCGGAATCTTGAGTTTTAGTATTACGATCTCTATTTTTGAGGTTGCTACGGTTATTTTTCTGATTGCTATGATGTGGTTTATGAAGGTGAGAAAAGTGGCTGTGCTTGTACTTGTTCCTATTGGGACATCATTGTTTTTGAGTATTGCATTTAGGACTTGTTTACATGTAATGCTGCCATAAGTTTAAGGAGGAAAAACAGATGTTGGAAATGTTATCGATCGTGGATCTGCGCTTTCTTCTTATGGTCCTTTTGGGATCTGTGGCAGGTCTTTTTGTAGGTGCTATACCGGGACTTTCTGTATCCATGGCTACAGCGCTGCTTGTTTCTATTACTTATACCTGGGATCATTCTGACGCTTTGGCTATGATCATGGGCGTTTATGTGGTGGGTGTATTCTCAGGTGCTGTTTCTGCTATTTTGATCAATATTCCCGGTGCGCCGTCTTCAGTTGTTACTACTTTGGATGGTTATCCTATGTCTAAGAAGGGACAGTCTTATAAGGCGCTTTTTACGGCTACGATCTATTCTTTCGTGGGTAGTGTTTTTGGATTTATTGCTTTGGGACTGTTGGCTGAGCCGGTTGCGGCGATTGCTATTAAGTTTACGAAAATGGATTATTTCCTGTTGGCTTTGTTTGGACTGGTGACAGTTGGATCTGTCAGCACGAAGAATTATGCAAAGGGATTGGTCAGCGTTATGCTGGGACTGATCATCAGCATGGTGGGACTTGATCCGTTAATGGGTACGAAGAGACTGACTTTGGGGATCCAGAATTTAACAGGTGGTATCAGTACGGTACCGGCGCTGGTTGGCTTTTTTGGATTTGCTGAGGTGTTGAGTGTTATTTATAGTCTTGGTCAGGAACAGAATGTTCTGGCTATGGAGAAGACGAAGGTTAGTTTGAAGGAAGTGCTTAAACATTGGAAGCTGTCTATTTATACTTCGACTATTGGTATGCTGGTTGGTGCGCTTCCTGGTGCCGGTGGTCCGGTGGCTTCGTTTATTGCTTATAATGAGGCGAAGCGTATTGTGAAGGAACCGGAGGTGCCATTTGGTGAAGGTGCTGTGGAAGGTATTATGGCCAGTGAGTCTTCTAATAATGCATGTATTGGTGGTGCGCTTATTCCAATGCTGACGCTGGCTGTGCCTGGTGATGCGGTTACTGCGATCATTTTGTCTGTATTCTATGTTCATGGACTGCAGCCGGGACCTATGTTTATCAGGAAAAATCCGGAGGCGTTTCAGGCTATTTTGATCGCGGGGATTATTGCTTGCTTCGCGCTGTTGGTACTTGGATTGTTGGTAGCGCCGAGGATCAGTAAGGTGATCACGATACCGAAGAATGTGATGATCCCGGTTGTGACCAGTCTTTGTGTGATCGGATCTTTTGCATGTAATAACCGGTTGTTTGATGTGGCTTTGATGTTCTTGTTTGGAGTGATCGGATTTTTGATGAGAAGGTTTGATTATCCGGTTGCACCGCTGATCCTGGCTATGGTTTTGGGACAGATGATGGATTCTAACTTTAGACAGGCGGTATCATTGGCTTCTTCTGCAGATCATCCGATTTTGTTTACGTTTGGGCATTGGCAGACGGTGTTGCTGCTGCTTTGTATTGCCTGGGTGCTTTTGGGAAATATTCCTTGGACGAAGCCTTATGTGGAGAAGGTTAGAGGGGTGTTTCGTAGGAAATAGGGCACATATTCGAAAGAAAAGAGGATGAGGTACATAAGCGCATCCCGGCGAAAAAAGACCTGTTTTGCTCCGTCGCTTTTTGTCAGGTCTGTGATACAAACTCACATGCTGCGCATGTTCAGACAGTGTATCACAGACCTGACGCTATACTCACAAAACAGGTCTTTTTTCTGAAATGGCTGCTTCTCATGTACCTCATCCTCTTTTCAGCTAGGGTGTTGCCAACCTCTCGGACGCAGTCCGGGAGGTTTTTTGATGGAAATTTTATTTGTCTTTAGGCATGGTTTTAAAGAATTTTACGACCATCGGAAGTGTGATAGAAGCTGATATGATATCAGAGATGGTCTGGGATATCTGAATTCCGGTGAGTCCAAGGATAGTGTTCATGATACAGAGGACGGGAATGAAAATGAGTCCGCTTCTGATCATGGACAGGAAGGTAGCACGGCCATTCTTTCCAATGCTCTGGAAGAGCATGTTTCCATAGAGGGAAAGTGGCATGAAGAAGAGGGCAATGCACTGGATACGCAGGGCGGGAATACCGATGGCAAGGACTGCCGGGTCATCACGGAACATGCGCACGATGGGGGCAGAGCAGGTTATTCCGATAAAGGCGGAAATGCTCATTACTACGAAGCTGCTTTTTACGCTGAACCAGAAAGCATTACGGACACGTTTGTATTTTCCTGCGCCGTAGTTGAAGGCGCTGACGGGTTGGAAGCCTTGTCCTATGCCCAGTGCTACACAGAAGAGGAAGTTTATGATCCTGGTGACAATGCTCATGGCTGCGATAGCGGCATCGCCGTAAGGGCCTGCAAAGCGGTTTAAAACCATAACGGAAACGCTGTTAAGTCCCTGGCGCATCAGGCTTGGAAAGCCGGTTGCCAGGATGTTGGACACATCGCTGAACTGTCGGGTGACGTAGCGGATGTTTAGGCGGCTTTGGACTTTTCCGCGAAGGAATGGGCTGATGAGGATGGCCATGCTGATGTACTGGGAAATAGCGGTGGAGATACCAGCGCCACGGACTCCCAGTTTTAGGACGAAGATCAGGAACATGTCTCCGAAGATGTTTAAAATACCGCCGGAGGCAAGACCTAACATGGCAAAGAAGGCTTTTCCTTCGTAGCGGAGAATGTTATTCATAACGCAGCTGGATGCCATGGCTGGTGCTGCAATAAGGATCCAGGTGCTATATTCGATCGCGTGAGGAAGGATGGAGTCAGTGCTTCCAAGGAGACGCATGAAGGGAGTGTGGAAGAGAAAGCCAAGGATGCAAATGAGGGCGCCACATAATAATGATAAGAAGAAGCTGGTGGATGCGAATTTGCGGGCGCTTTCTACGTCATGCGCTCCCAGTTTACGGCTGATATTGCTGCCTGCGCCATGTCCGAACATGAAGCCGAAGGCATTGATAATAGCCATCAGGGCGAACACGACTCCTGTAGCACCGCTGACACTGGTTCCGAGCTGGCTTACAAAGAAGGTATCTGCCATATTGTATACACTGGTCACAAGCATACTCACTGTGGTTGGCAGTCCAAGCTGCAGTACCAGTTTGTTGACGGGGGTTTTTGTCATTTTATCATATTGTATCTGCGCACTATCTGTTTTCATAATATGTATACCTTTATATATAAGTGTGGGAAATAGAATAAAAGGCCCTCCTGTGATTTATTTTATCATAGAAAGGCCTTTTGAAAAGCGTTTTTATACTGTTCAGTTAAAAAAAGTTTACTTTGTTTTTACATAGCGGTGTTTATATTTATTTTTCTTCCAGGTCGATTGCTTCGAAAAGATCTCCGAGGGTTTCCAGTGCTGGAAGCAGTTTTGTTACGCCGCAGGTGAAGAACAGGATGCGGATAACTTCAAAGATCTCATCAATGGTAGCGCCGTTTTCCAGAGCCAGTTTTCCATGGACTTTCATAGTGGTCTCTGTGGAGGTTGCAATTCCGACTGCCATGACGATCAGTTCTCTGTACTTTTTAGGAATAGAGATGTCTTTTTTGTTGCAGTTTACATATTGCTGATAGAACATATTGATCAGGTTCGGGTCATTTCCCATAACACGGTGGGAGTCTAAAAGTTTTCCTCCGCGGGCTTCTTTTAAAGCTTCCAGGATCTCTCTGGAACGCTCAAGTTTAGCTTCGTCTGTCTGTTTCAACGTAATACCTTCTTTCACTTATTATTGATAAACATACCGCCTGCGTCAGCAGGCAGTGGAGCGCATTAGTGCGTGTTCGTGAGTGGATAAAATAAAATGGGATTTACTGCAAGCTGTATTTAGCTTTCAGAAAATCTGGGGCATAGCCTGGGAAGAGGGCATAGGTGACTATGTCTTCTTCTGTGCGGGCAAGTGAGCCGACTTCGGCTCTTGCTGTGTCCATTCCTGGAGCTAACTGGTCACCAGGACGGATGAATGCCGGTTTTTCATCTCCAAGGGCCTTTTCAAGAAGGGTTGGATCAATAGGGCCCGGTGGGCGTCCGTAGAGACCGCGGCAGTAGTCTTTTAATTCACGGCTGACCATTGCGTAGCGGTTGCCGGTTAATACGTTTGTGGTTGCCTGGGCACCGCACATCTGGCTGGATGGGGTGGCAAGAGGCGGATATCCCATATCAGCACGGACACGGGTTGCTTCTTCTAATACTTCTGGGAGACGGTCATACAGTTTCATGGCTGTAAGCTGGCTTTCCAGGTTGGAGAGCATACCGCCTGGGATCTGATGCTGGAGACAGCCAACGTCTACACCTACCAGTTTGGTGCCGAAGTCTGCGTATTTGCGGCGAAGTTCAGCAAATTTTTTGTTGATGTCAGCGAACTGTCCAAGATCGATCTTCGGATCTCTGCTGGTTCCCTTTAAAGCTGCCAGGTAGCTTTCGATTGGCGGAAGGGATGGTCCCATGGACATAGAGGAAACACATACATCCAGTCCGTCTACACCGGCGCGGATGGCTTCCCAGTAAGCCATTTCTGCCATACCGCCTGTGCAGTGGCAGTGAAGATGTACCGGGATCTTAAGGGCTTTTTTCAAAGCGGTGATCAGTTCGTAGGCAGCTTCCGGTGTCATAAGTCCGGCCATATCTTCTACGTGCATCAGGGATGCACCCATCTGTTCCTGTTCTAAGGCATTCTGGACGAATACTTCTGTTGTATGGAATGGGCTTACATTATACTGAACGGAACCTTCGATCTTTTTGCCTGCTTTTTTGATGGCTTTGAATGTGGTTTCGCAGTTTCTCAGGTCCTGAAGGGCATCGAAGGTAAGGAATACATCGATTCCGGCTTCTGCTGCCTGTGCGATGAAGGCTTCTACTACGTCATCTGGATATGCTTTGTAGCCAACCAGGTTCTGGCCGCGGAGTACCATTTTTAATGGGGTTTTCTTTACGTATTTTTTAAAGGTTCTTACGCGCTCCCACGGATCGTCTTTCAGGAAACGGACTGCTACATCGAAGGTAGCGCCGCCCCACATTTCCATGGAGTCATATCCAACTGCGTCCATCTGCTCTAAGAGCGGGATCATATCTGCAGTGGTAAGACGGGTTGCAAAAAGAGACTGCTGTCCGTCGCGGAAATCTACACTGTTGAATTTAAGAGGAGTTCCTGCGCCTGCAAAGTCTGCTGCTCCGATTCCGGAAGGAGCAGAAAGTTCAGGAGCCTTTTTTTTGTTCCAGAACAAAATACCACACCTTTCATTTCGTAATAAGGATGTCACCGCAAGGTGACATGCTCCTTTGATTATTTATTATAGTTGTTTGCTGTTGACAGGTGGATCAAAGAGAAAACCTGTCGGGGAATGTTGGATTTTCTTGATTTTTTGGAGAATCGTTCTCTGGTCAGTTTACAGTACCTGGAAAATGGCAGGTTCCGGCAGGAAATCAAAAAAAGAATCCGGAGGGGCCAGGTACTGAAAGCTGGCCAGAGAACGGCAGGTACTGGCAGATGCAAAAGGGGAAGTATGCATGTCAGAAACCTGCAAAGGTTGAATCATGTAGGATATGTAATACTTAAGTCAAACGTTAAACTAAATCGTTAAAACAAGAATACTAAAAAAGAATGAGGTTGTCAAGAGGGAAAATGAAAAAACGTGAAAAAGAAGATTACGTGTTGTGGAAACTATAACATAGTAATGAGATAAAAAGACAGGAGCTGATATTTACAGCTCCTGCAAAAAATAATAGATGACAAATGGATTATGAAAAACTCTCTCTCAGCATCAGTTTCGCATGTACTTTCACATGCTCTGATGACATATCATTGTTTAAAACTTTTTTTCTCATCAGGCGCAGAACCTGCTGACCGATCTCTTTGTTTGGCATTTCTACTACACTAAGGGATGGAACATAGTAGGAAGCAGCTTCCGGATCCAACATACCAATGGAGAGAAGTTCTGCATCTCCCGGAACAGAGATCCCTTCTTCATGGAAAGCTCTTAAGGCACCCAGGGCAATGGCATCGGAGTCACAGAAGATCATTTTTGGTGGTTCCTTAAGGGCAGCGTATTGTTTGCCGATCTCATAACCGCCGTTTCGTGTACTGGATCCCTTCAGAATGTATTTTTCGTCTGTTTCAATTCCCAGACGTTCGCAGGAACTTATAAATGCCTGGACACGCTGACTGGTAGCAAAGTAGGAGTGTCTGGATGCAAAGATAGCTGCTTCTGTATAACCTTTCTGGCGGATCTTTGTGGCTGCCATCAGGCCGACTTCGTCATTATCGGTGCATACAGTGGAAAAATGTTCGGACTCACGGTTGATCAGTATCACTGGCATACGGGGGCAGATGCCCTCAAGCCACTGCTGGTCTTTGGCAGAGCATGCACCGATAATAGCGCCGCTGTAGCCATTTTTTAAGAAAGTGGTACCATATTGTTCCAGTTTATCATTTTCATAAGTCTGTATCATCATTTCACAGTCAAAGCCAGATTCGGCAATTTCTATCTGAATGAAATTTAAGAAAGAAGCCAGAATGGAAACACGATAGTCCAATGGCCAGAAAAATGCGATCACAGGGCGCTCATTTTCCTGGGAGCGCAGGCGTCTTGCGCTTAAGTTTGGCTGATAGCCTAAGTCACGCATTGCTTCTGCCACCCGTTGCTGGGTTGCGGCAGAGATCTTTCTTTCTTCTGCTTTTCCGTTTATGATAATGGACACGGTTGTAACGGATACACCGGCCTGTTTTGCTACGTCCTTTATAGTTGCCATATGTTCACCCTTATCTTAATATCTTATATCTTATTCTCTAAGTTCTCTAAGACCGCGAAAATGAATGAAATGCAGCGGTCTTATTTTATTGTTCCATATATTATCTGTTGTCACCGTCAGGTGGCAGGTCTGTTATGTATATCAAAAACATGTTCGTAATACGTTTTATGTTTACTAAAACCAATCTTAAGCCAGAGTTCCACATTATGTCAAGCAGGAAAGAAGAGTATCGTGGATCATGTATGAAAAATGCACAATAAGTAATACGTTAAACTATATAAAACTGACAAAGAATATTGTATTTTTATCAAAACACTTGACAAACGTCAAACGATAAACTATTATTTGTGCCAAGGATGAACGTTTTACTAACACGTTAAACTAAATGAGATATGTACATGTTACTACTAAATAAATGCAATACAAGAGATACAAAGATGCACAAGTACATATCCGCAAAAGCAAGGCATTTCGCCGGCTGTCCGATTTCTGGGGAAGAGAGATCTGACAGAGATGAAAAATGATAACTAATTAAAAACGATCAACCCCACAAAGAAAGGAAAGTACAGATTATGAGTAAAGTAAGCAGAGCAATGGACGGAAACGAAGCAGCAGCTTACGCTTCCTACGCTTTTACCGAAGTAGCAGCGATCTATCCGATCACACCATCTTCTCCAATGGCTGAACTGGTTGACAAGTGGTCAGCAAATGGAATGAAGAACATGTTCGGCCAGCAGGTAAAACTGGTCGAGATGCAGTCTGAGTGCGGAGCTGTTTCCGCAGTACATGGTGCATTAGACGGCGGTGTACTGGCAACTTCTTATACAGCATCCCAGGGACTTATGTTAATGATCCCGACCATGTACCGTATTGCAGGTCAGTTAAAGCCAGGTGTTATCCATGTAGCATCCAGAAACGTGGCAACCCATGCGATTTCTATTAACGCAGAGCATTCCGATGTTATGGCCTGTCGTCAGACCGGATATGCAATGTTAGCATCCTCTTCACCACAGGAAGCAATGGATTTAGGTGCAGTTGCTCATCTGGCAGCTATTAAAGGCCACGTACCTTTCCTTCATTTCTTTGATGGTTTCCGTACTTCCCATGAGATCCAGAAAGTAGAATGTCTGGATTACGAAGATTTAAAGAAACTGGTTGACTGGAAGGAACTGGAAAAATTCCGTGAGAATGCATTAAATCCAGAGCATCCTGTTTTAAGAACCACAGGTCAGTATTCTGATACATATTTCCAGAGCCGTGAAGCATGCAATACCTATTATGATGCACTGCCGGATATCGTTGCAGATTACATGAACGAGATCAGCAAGATCACAGGAAGAGATTATAAGCCATTTAACTACTATGGTGCTCCGGATGCAGAGCGTGTGATCGTAGTAATGGGATCTGCAAGCGGCGTTCTCCGCGAGACTGTAGATTACTTAAATGCAAAGGGCGAAAAGGTTGGTTTCATTGATGCTCATCTGTACCGCCCATTCTCAGCAAAGTATTTCTTAAGCCAGCTGCCTGAGACTGTAAAGATGATCACTGTTGGCGACCGTACCAAGGAGCCGGGTGCAGCAGGCGAGCCGCTGTACGAGGATGTATGTTCTGTGATCCTGGAGTCAGGCAGAAATATCAAGGTTTTAGCATGTCGTTATGGTCTGGCAAGCAAGGATTATACTCCAGACCAGGTTATCGCACAGTTTGACAATATGAAGGCAGCAGAGCCAAAGAACCATTATACCGTAGGTATTAATGACGATGTGACCCATCTGTCACTGCCTGTAGGACCAGAAGTAAATACTGTTCCGGAAGGAACCATCAGCTGCAAGTTCTGGGGCCTTGGTTCTGACGGTACTGTTGGTGCAAACAAGAACACCATTAAGATCATCGGTGACCACACAGACTTAAATGTTCAGGCTTACTTTGAGTATGATGGCAAGAAGTCAGGTGGTGTTACCCGTTCCCACTTACGTTTTGGCAAGAAGCCGATTAACTCTACCTACCTTGTAAACCACGCAGATTTCATTGCCTGCCACAATAAGTCCTATCTGGACCGCTATGATATCCTGGCAGATGCAAAGGAAGGCGCAAATGTGCTGATCACCTGCGACTGGAAGGGCGAAGAGTTAGAAAAGCATTTAACTCCTGCATTTAAGAAAGCAGCAGCATTAAAGAAGATCCATCTGTATACCATTGATTCCACTGCAATTGCTGCAGAACTGGGACTGGGAAGCAGGACCAATACCATTTTACAGGCTGCATTCTTCAAGATCACAGGTATTATCCCGATCGAAGAAGCAGTTGGATATATGAAGAAAGCTATCTTAAAGTCCTATGGAAGAAAGGGCGAAAAGATCGTCAACATGAACTACGCAGCTGTTGATAAGGGCGTAGAAATGGTAGAAGAGGCAGAAGTACCTGCAAGATGGGCTGATATCGAAATTCCAGAAGAGAAGATCGATGAGAACCTGCCAAAGTGGATCCGCAAGATCCAGATGCCTGTAAATGCTATGAAGGGCGATAATATTCCTGTCAGCGATTTCACCGATCTGCCAGACGGAACCATGCCTCAGGGTACTTCCAAGTACGAAAAGAGAGGTATTGCAGTTAATATTCCTGTTTGGGACAGCGAGAAATGTATCCAGTGTAATATGTGTTCCTACGTTTGCCCTCATTCCTGTATCCGTCCATTCCTTGTAAATGAGGATGAGGCAGCAAAGGCTCCTAAAACCTTTACAACAACTGATGTTAAGGGCAAAGGCGCAGAAGGCTTACGTTTCCGTTTACAGGTATCCGCTCTTGACTGTACAGGCTGCGGAAGCTGTGCAAATGTATGCCCGTCTAAGGAAAAGGCTATTACCATGAAGCCATTAGACAACAACTTAAATGAAGCAGATAACTGGGAATATGCAATGAAGTTAGCTCCAAAGGCAAATCCGTTTGGAACAACAACTGTTAAGGGCAGCCAGTTTGAGCAGCCACTGTTAGAGTTCCCAGGCTCCTGCCCAGGATGCGGCGAAACTCCTTATGCAAAGCTGATCACACAGCTGTTTGGTGACCGTATGTATGTAGCAACTGCAACAGGCTGCTCCCAGGTATGGTCCACCAGCTTCCCTTCCTTCCCATATACCACCAACCACAAGGGACAGGGACCTGCAGTAGGCGGCTCCTTATTTGAGAATAACGCTGAGTATGGTATGGGTATCTGGCTTTCTGTTGAACAGCAGAGAGAAAAGCTGGCTAAGCATGTAGAGGAACTTGCTGAAAAGACAGATGATGCCAAGATCAAAGAGACAGCAGCAGCTTGGCTGGCATCTTACAATGACAAGAGCTCCCGTGAAACAGGAGAAGCATTAAAGAATGCAGTTTTGGAAAGCGGTTTATTAAATGAAAATGCAGATCTGGTTGCAGCAAATGTTCCTGGAGATGATGTAAAAGCACTGGCTGAGGCAGTCTGTGAAAACTTTGACCATCTGACCAAGAAATCCGTATGGTTCTTCGGCGGTGACGGCTGGGCATACGATATCGGTTACGGCGGCTTAGACCATGTATTAGCTTCCGGCGCAGACGTAAATGTAATGGTATTCGATACCGAGATCTACTCCAATACAGGCGGTCAGGCATCTAAGGCAACTCCTACCGGTGCAGTTGCGCAGTTTGCAGCAGCTGGTAAGCGCAGAAAGAAGAAAGACTTAGGCATGATGGCAATGAGCTACGGCGATGTATATGTAGCACAGGTAGCTATGGGTGCAAATCCTGCACAGTTCTTAAAGGCAGTAACAGAAGCAGAAGCTCACAAGGGACCATCTCTGATCATTGCCTATGCTCCATGTATCAGCCACGGACTGCGCTGCGGAATGAGTGATGTTCAGGGCGAGATCAAGCGTGCAGTTGAAGTTGGTTACTGGCAGTTATACAGAAACAACCCAGAACTGATCAAGGAAGGCAAGAATCCATTTATCCTGGATTCCAAGGAACCTCAGGGCGATTTTAGAGAGTTCTTAAGAGGCGAGGTTCGTTTCTCATCTCTGGAGCGTACCTTCCCAGAGGCAGCCGATGCACTGTTTGAGCGTACAGAAAGCGAAGCAAAGGCACGTTACGCAAGATACAAAGAACTTGCTGAAAAGAACTAAAACAGGAGAAGAAGATTATGAGTACATTTGTAGAACGGTTACTTGGGGGAAAAGCCGGTACAGTTGTAACAGTAGAACCTGACTGGATCGTTATCAATGATGGTGTATCTCATGCTGCGGTAGAGGAAATCTCTGCCGTAGCAAAACCTGAAAAGGTAATGGTCATCTATGACCATGATGTACCAACCGGACGCCCGGAAGCAGCAGCTATTTTAAGAAAGAACCTGGCATTTGCTGAAAAGTACGGATGTCCTTATATCCAGGCAGAAGGTGTTGGATATCAGTATATGTTAAATGAAGTGGTAAAACCGGGCCAGATCATTGTAGGCGGCGGTTCCCACGGAAGTATTTTCGGAAGCATCGGTGCTCTGGGCATCAACGTAAGCATTCCTGAGCTGGCAAGAGCAGCTGAAACAGACCGTTACAGCATCATCGTTCCGGAAACAGTTTATGTAAACCTGGAAGGCAGCTTAAAAGAAGGCGTAACTGTTATGGACGCAGCACTTGCATTCCTGGCAGAAGATCATGAGTTAAACCGCAAGGCAGTGGAAGTTTATGCACCATCCTTTGATGCACATGAGAAAGCAGTATTCTGCAGCATGGCATGCATTACAGGGGCATTTACCGCATCCATTACAGAAGAAAAGCAGTCTGCTGGTTTAACGTTGGATTTAGGCTCTGTAGAGCCAATGCTCATGCTTCCATGTGGTGATAGAAATGACCAGAAGAAGGCCGGAATTGCTTCTAGAGCTTCTAAAGCTGGCATGGAATTAAATGCAGGCCAGATCGGCGGCTATACAGGCGGAACTATTGAGGAGTTACGAAAAGCTGCTTCTATGTTAGATGGACATAAGCTGGCATTAGGCTTCCGTTTAAGCATCTGCCCGGCAACCAGCCGTGACTATATCCAGGCTGCTGAGGAAGGCATCCTTACAAAATTCATTGATTTCGGGGCTCAGATCAATGCAGCAGGGGACCACAGCGTTGTGATCCAGGGACCTGGAGCTATGGGACATAAGGAACGTCTGGTAACCACCGGACTGTACACCTTTACAGGTTCTATGGGCTGCGATGACGCAGAAGTTTATACAGGCTCTGTTGAAACAGTAATGAACGCTTCCTTTGCGAAGCAGATGTAAGGAGACAGCTATGGAAAAGAAGTTCAGTGGAAAAATCTGGAAATTCGGAAATGATATTGATACAGATACCATTATCCCTGGAAAAAGAGGTACTATCCCGGATCGTAACGAGATGAAAAAATATGCATTTGAGCTGTTAAAGCCGGAATTTGGTTCAACCGTTCAGCCAGGAGACATCCTGGTAGCAGGAACCAACTTTGGCTGTGGTTCCAGCCGTGAGCAGGCAGCTACCGTTCTTTCTTACAATGGTGTCCGCTGCATCATCGCAAAGAGCTTTGCAAGAATCTTCTTCAGAAATGCATTTAACAGCGGCATCCTTCTTCTTACCTGTGATCAGATCCAGGATGTATGTGAAGGCGGAGATATCGTTACTGTAGATGTAGATGCACAGACTGTCAGTGTAAATGGAAAGACCTTCAAGGTTGGTGCAGTTCCTGAAAATCTGTATAACATTGTAGCAAACGGCGGACTGATCGAAGATACAAAGAAGCGTCTTGCAGCTGGAAATGTGAAAATGGATATCAAGCCTCTTTCCATGGAACAGTGCCGTAAAAAAGGCTACACCATGGTAGAAAAGATATTAAAGAAAAATGCAGGAAAAGAACATGTGGCTCCTGGAGATATCGTGATCACAAAGCCAGATATGTTCATGATCCATGATATTTATACTACTTATCTGTTAGAAACCATGAAAGACATTGGTGCAGACAAGATCGACGATCCAGATAAGGTAACCATCGTCTGGGATCACTGTATGCCAACTGCCGTTGCTAAAAATGACTATGACCATTATGAAGCTGGTCTGGAACTGGCAAAAACCTATGGAATTAAGAAGCTTCACATTGGAGAAGGCATCTGCCACACCATTATGCATGAAGCAAAGTATGCAAAGCCAGGCGAGATCGCAACTGCAACCGACAGCCATACAACTACTTATGGCGGTGCCGGAAACTTCTGCTCTGGTATTGGTACAGCAGAAATGGCAGCAGCTCTTATTACCGGAGAACTTTGGTTCAAGGTTCCAGAGGCTATCAAGATCGTATTAAACGGCCATTTAAGAGACGGTGTTATGAGTAAGGACGTTATCCTTCGTATCTTAGGTGATATCAAGGCCGACGGCGGACAGTACAAATCTCTGGAATTTACCGGTCCTGCAGCCCATGAAATGAGCATGGAACAGCGTTTTACAGTTGCAAACATGGCTCTGGAAGCAGGCGCAAAGTGCGGTCTGTTTGAGGCTGACGAAAAGACAGCAGAGTACTACGGAATGCCATTAGAAGATATCGACTGGGTATGCGTAGATGACGAAGCAAAGTATGAAAAGGTACTTACCTATGATGTAAGCGAACTGGAACCTCAGCTTTCCTGTCCACAGGGCGTTGACAATGTTCACCCCATCAGTGAAGTAAAAGGCACCAAAATGGATGAGGTATATCTGGGCAGCTGCACCAACGGAAGTATTGAAGATATGGAAGCAGCTGCAAAGATCTTAAAAGGCCGTAAAGTGGCAAAAGGACTGCGTTTTATCGTTGTTCCTGCAACTAATACCATTTTCAAACAGGCCATTGAAAGAGGATATATTAAGACTTTTATTGAGGCAGGTGCAGTGATCTGTCATCCATGCTGCGGACTTTGCTGTGGTATGCCATATGGTCTGATGACAGATGATGAAAGGATCCTGCTGACTGCAAACCGTAACTTCATCGGACGTCAGGGAACCAAGAAAACCTTAGGTTATCTGTCAAGTCCTACGGTAGCAGCAGCAACCGCAGTTATGGGTGTTGTAACAGACCCGGCTGATCTGCCAGCACTGGCTTAAAGACAGGCGGGTCGATGTTCTCCCGGACTCCGGGAGGACATCTGTAAACAGGAGGAAAATCAATGATAAAGAATTTTGAACAGCTGAAAGAAATGTTAAAAGCTATGCCGGTAAAGCGCAAAGTAGCAGTAGTACCGGCTCAGGATGAACATACACTGGAAGCGATCAGTCATGCTTATAGGGACGGCATGGTTGAGCCGGTTCTGATCGGTGATGAGCCAAAGATCCGTGAGATCCTGGCTCAGATCGGCACAGATGCAGATAAGATGACCATTATCCATGTGGAAGATCCTACGGAAGCCATCCAGAAGGCTGCTGATATGGCAAGAGACGGTGAAGTAGACTGCATTATGAAAGGAAAAACAGAGACAGGAGCCCTGATGAAGGTACTGGTAAACCGTGAAAGAGGGATCAGAAAGAACGATACCATGAGTTTACTTGCTTTCATGGAAAGCCCGAATTACCACAAGGTATTCGCTATTACTGATGTAGGCCTTCTTACTTATCCTTCCAAAGATCAGAAGAAAGCAGCTATCCAGAATGCAGTAGAAGCATTCCATGCATTAGGCGTAGAACAGCCAAAGGTAGCTATCCTTGCAGCAGTAGAAAAAGTAAATCCTAAGATGAAGGAAACCGTAGAAGCTGCTGAGATCAAGGAAGAAGGCGTAGAAGGCTGCATCATCGAAGGCCCGATCAGCTATGACCTGGCTATGGATCCTGCTTCCGCACCAATTAAAGGCTATGTAAGTCCTGTTGCAGGAGATGCAGATCTTTTAGTTGTTCCGGATATTGTAAGCGGAAATATTGCAGCAAAGACCATCACTGTAATTGGTGGCGGAAGAACCGGCGGCGTGGTATTGGGAGCAAAGGTTCCGGTCCTGTTGGTATCCCGTGCAGCAAGTGCAGATGATAAATATATGTCCATCGTCATTGCGGCGTTAGTGGGTAGCAGATAATAGGGGGAAAAACAATGGAGAAAAAATTAAATTTTAAGGTGTGTGGGCTTCCTGCAAAGTATTTCATTCCATTCTTTATCATTGTAATGGCAACTGTTTACCTTGGCTTTATGCCGGTTGTTAAGATCTATTCCAATGATGCAGGCAAGTACATGGCAACCAGCTTTATCATGACCATCGCTTATCTGATGGCAGTTGGCGGTCTGTTCTTCTGGCTTGGAAATACCATCCCGATCGTAAATAACTACTTAGGCGGTGCATGTCTTCTGCCTCTGATCGGTGCTTCTTTCTTAAATTACGTTGGTCTGGTTCCTCAGGAACTGGTAAACGGAGTTAAGGTCCTTATGGGCGGCGGTTTCCAGGATGCATATATTGCCATGCTGTTAGTTGGCTCCATCCTTGTTATGGACCGTAAGGTTTTACTTGGTGCAACTGCAAGATACATGCCTACCATCCTGGGAAGCCAGGTATTTGCATTAGGCTTCTGTATGTTAGCAGGTCTGGTTACCGGATATGGTATTCCAGAGGCACTGTTTGATATCGGCGCACCTTGTATGTCCGGTGGTTCCGGCGGTGCTATGACCACTCTGCCAGCTCTGTATTCCAGCCTTTCCGGTACAGATATGACTCCAATGGCAGGAAAATTCCTGTGCTACGCATCTATCGCAAACGTACTGGCTGTTGTATTAGCTGCTATTGTAGGTTCTGTAACTGCTAAAATGAAAGGCTTAAATGGTAACGGCGAGATCCTCTGCTCCAAGAAAGCACAGGAGAGCAAAACAGAGGAGAAGGAACAGAAGAGACTTGGAACTTCTGCTGATTATGTAGCATTAGGTTCTGGTATTTTCATGAGCTTCTGTCTGTACTTACTGGGTAATATCCTTGGAAGCCTTCCAGGTTTCGGTGTGATCCCGGGACTTGCATGGACCATTATCCTTGGAATCATCATTAAATTTACCGGTCTTCTTCCAGACCAGTTTGCTGACAACTGTGTATACTCCATGAACTTTGCATTAAGAGCACTGCTTCCAATGCTGATCGCTGGTATCGGTATCAACTCCCTGAAGTTCTCCACTCTGGCAGAATACTTCAGCCCAGGCGCATTCGTTGTTATCTTCTTAGCAGTATTCGGCGCAATGTTAGGTGCAATGATCTTCGGAAAGCTCTCTGGTCTGTGGGCATATGAAGCAGGTGTTACAGCAGGTCTTTGCTGCTGCAACATCGGTGGTTCCGGTGACCTGGCAGTTTTATCTGCAGCAAACCGTATGAACCTGCTGGCATTCGCTTCTATCTCTACCCGTATCGGTGGTGCCCTGATGGTTATCTGGATCGGACTGTTATATCCATTGTTCCATTAAGGCAGGCACATTACAACACAAAATCAGGCACGTTGGCGCTATGTCAGCGTGCCTCTTTTAGAAAATAGGAGAAAATCATTATGAAAAACTATAAAGTATTTGCTATCAACCCCGGTTCTACTTCCACAAAGATCGCCATGTTTGAAGGAGAAAAGGAAATTTTTTCCAGAAATATCAGCCATGATGCAGAAAAATTAAAAGAGTTCAAGGAGATCAGCGACCAGCTTCCATACAGAAAGGAAATGATCTTAAATGTCCTGAAAGAAGAAGGACAAACCTTAGAAGGCGTAGATGCATTTTCCGCAAGAGGCGGCGGCCTGGTAAATGTAGAAGGCGGCGTTTTCACTATTGGTGACAAACTTCTTGAGCATGCAAGAACCTGCTATACCGTAAAGCATCCGGCAACCTTAGGCGCACAGCTGGCAGATGCATTTTCCAAAGAATTCGGCGGAGTTGCATTTGTAGTAAATCCACCAGATGTAGATGAGTTCCAGGATGTAGCCCGTGTAACCGGCTTAAAGGGTGTATACAGAGAGAGCCGTATCCATGCATTAAACCAGAAGGAGATCGGCATCCGTTTTGCAGCAAAGCAGGGCAAGAAATATGAGGACATGAACCTGATCATCTGCCACATTGGCGGCGGTATTTCCGTTACTGCCCACAGAATGGGAAAAATGGTTGATTCCAATGATATTGCAAATGGTGACGGCCCAATGGCACCAACCCGCTGTGGCCAGCTTCCTGTAAAGGATGTTGTGACCATGTGCTATTCCGGTAAATATACAGAAAAAGAGATGCGTGAGAAGATCACAAAGACCGGTGGCCTGGTAGATCACCTGGGAACTTCTGATGCAAGAGAAGTAACTGCCATGATCGAAAATGGGAATAAGTATGCGAAATTAATTTACGATTCCATGATCTATGAGATCGGAAAGACAGCAGGTTCTATGGCAGCAGTCCTTCATGGAAAGGTGGACGGGATCGTATTAACAGGCGGCATCTCCCATGACAAGTATGTAGTAGAAAAACTGACAGAAATGCTTTCCTTTATTGCGCCGATCACTGTTATGGCAGGCGAGTTTGAAATGGAAGCACTGGCAGCAGGTGCGATCCGTGTATTAAGCGGGGAAGAAGAGGCGAAGACTTATACAGGTATTCCAGTATGGAGTGGATTTACATGCTGATGGTAAAAAAGGCCCTGATCTATGTGACCGGACTTTTATTCATGGCCTTTGGAGTGGCATTTTCTGTTAATTCTTCTCTGGGAGTTTCACCGGTAAACTCCCTTCCCTATGTGATCAGCCGCATTACAGGACTGGATCTTGGAAACTGCGTGATCGGCATTTTTGCTTTTTATATTCTGGTGCAGATATTATTGTTAAGAAAAAAATTCCGTCCCATAGATTTGACGCAGCTGATATTTTCCACGATTTTTGGCCGTTTTGTAGATGTTGCAAAGAAAGTGGTGGGAGATTTTGCCATTCCCACCTATCCGGGGCAGCTGGTTATGCTGGCGATCAGTATCGTTTTTGTAGCAATAGGCGTATGCCTGTATATGGATGTGCAGCTGGTAAATATGCCTATGGAAGGAATGACCCATGCAGTAAACCGTGTATTCTTCCCGGACAAGCCTTTTCATGATATTAAGGTCATCATGGATTGTCTGACCGTTGTGATCGGTATTGTCCTTTCTTTTGTATTTCTTGGAAAACTGGATGGCATCCGGGAAGGAACCGTGATATGCGCATTGCTGGTAGGAAAGCTGATGAAGCCGATGCAGAAGGTGTTAAAACCGGCAGTAGAGAAGATCTGTGGGATAAAAGGAAGTCGTTGATATGGAAAAGAATGAAGAGAGAAGGTGTGATGCAATATGAAACTGGAAGCAGCAGTAATACAGGGAGATGGTGTAGGACCGGAGATGATGGAAGAGGCAGTACGGGTGCTTCAGGCAGTCTGCCGCCGGTTCGGCCATCATTTAAAGCTGTATCCTGTTTTAGCCTGCTCTCAGGCCATTGAAGCAGGAAAAGAACCTCTTCCACAGGAAAGTTTAAAAATCTGTACCCAGGTTCCGGCTGTCTTATTTGGAAATTCAGGTCTGAAAAAATACCAGGACTGGCCGTTGGATAAGCGTCCGGAAGGCGCTCTTATGATACTGAGAAAGGTACTGCAGGTAAGTACCAATATCCGTCCTGTGCGTATGTATCCTTCTTTAAAATGTTTTTCTCCCTTAAAAGCAGAACGTCTGGAGCAGGGAATGGATGTTGCTTTTGTCCGTGATATTGCAGGGGGAGTTTTCTGCTCTGCCAAAGTCCAGGGAAATGGGGACGGCGGTCGGGAAGCTTATGAATATGAGTATTATAATGAAACAATTGTAAGGAAGACTGCCTATACTGCCTTTAAACTGGCAAAAAGCCGAAAGAACAAAGTTACCAATCTGGACAAGTCAAATGTTCTTGGCAGTTCCCGTCTCTGGCGTCAGACTGTACAGCAGGTTTCCGAGGATTTTCCAGATGTGGAACTGGAACATTTATATATTGATAATGCAGCCATGGAGCTGATCCGAAATCCAGGTCGGTTTGACGTTTTTGTTACCTCCAATCTGTTTGGTGATATAATATCTGATGAAGGAACAGAACTGACCGGAACGCCCTATCTTTATCCCTCTGCGGAATTAAGTAATACAGAGCAGGGGATTTACACACCGAACCAGCTTCATTATCCAGATGAGTCTGTGATCGGAAAAGATATGGTCAATCCCATTGGCATGATTGCGGCTGCAGCCCAGATGCTGCGCCTTTCCTTTGGCTTAGAGGCAGAGGCCGGAGCCATAGAAGAAGCCATCCGCCAGGTTTTAGCGGCCAATATTGCAACTGCAGATATCTGGCATAAAGGAAAGATCCTGGTAGGAACAAAAGAGATGGGAAAACGGATCGCAGATGAGATCGAGGCAGTTTCCTAAAGAAGTATATTTCATAATAAAGGAGAAAATATGATGGAATTACCAGTTACAAAAATGTCACGGATCGTAATGCCGGCTTCAACCAATGATGCAGGAAATCTTTATGGAGGAAGACTGCTTGACTGGATGGACGAAGTATCCGGAATTGCAGCAAAGCGCTTTGCACATTCGGAAGTTATGACAGTAGGGATTGAAAGCATTCGTTTTATGCGTCCTATGCCTCAGGGAAGCTTTATTGATATCAATGCAGAAGTTGTCCATGTAGGAAACACTTCCATGAAGATCAAGATCACAGTTATGATGGATCAGGACCCGGAAGAAGAACAGGTCCAGACAGCAGAAGCATTCTTTACCTTTGTAGCTGTAGATGAAAATGGTAAGCCTCATAAAGTTGGGCGTACATTGTAGGTCAGGTTCGAGAGATTATTTAAGTAAATAGGGATGAAATAAATGGGACTGGATGTTGCTTCGCAAGGAGTGACATCCTTTTTGGCTTTTGAATAACAATTTAATTTAGTCAAATTGATTCTAAGTGACGAAAGTGAAATGATTGACGATGATGATGAAGTCGTGTAAACTAAAGATACTCAAAAATAGCTGCTTTAAAAATATTTGTTTCTTAGATCCGCCTTATGATACAGACTTTTCTACTTATGCACAGAATGAGTTTGGACATGAGGAGCAAAAACGTCTGTGTGAATGTTTAAAGCGGACGCCCGCCAAAATATTACTGATTATTAAAAATACGGATTTTATCTATGAATTATATAAAGATAATTTCAATATAACAAGTTTTGATAAAAAATATATGGTAAGTTTTATGAATAGAAATGATCGTAAGGCAGAACATTTAATTATAACGAATTATTAGAGCGTATAAGTGGTTTCCACTTCACTGGACAACCCGCCTACAATCTGCTATATTAAACAAAAAGAGCCTGCACCCCACAGGCCAATTCTGAAGCATAAAGGAGAAGAAAAACAATGGCAAATCCAGTTGTTACTATCATCATGGAAAATGGTGATGTGATGAAAGCAGAATTATATCCGGAAGTAGCACCAAACACAGTAAATAACTTTATCAGCCTGGTAAAGAAAGGTTATTATGATGGCCTGATCTTCCACAGAGTCATCCGTGGATTTATGATCCAGGGCGGTTGCCCTCAGGGAACTGGTATGGGTGGCCCAGGTTACAGTATTAAGGGTGAGTTCAGCCAGAATGGTTTTAAGAATGATTTAAAGCACACCGAGGGAGTTTTATCCATGGCAAGATCCATGATGCCTAACTCTGCTGGCTCCCAGTTCTTTATCATGCACAAAGATGCTCCTCATCTGGACGGCGCTTATGCAGCATTTGGCAAGGTTACAGAGGGAATGGATGTTGTAAATAAGATCGCAGAAGAGCGCACCGATTATTCTGACCGTCCATTAAAGACACAGAAGATCAAATCTATGACAGTAGATACTTTTGGTGTAGAATACCCAGAGCCAGAAAAATACTGATAGATTGCCGGTGATATAACGGAAAAACAGCAGTAAATAGTAAAAAACGGTTCTTACAGGAGACAGAACAATATGAAGCAGGAGCGGACTCTTTCAATAGAAGGAAAAGAATATACGCTTCTCATATCTGACGAACCACAGGCCCTTTTGGAGGCAAAAGCTTCCGGAAGGGCTGTTTTAGGTTGTCTGGATACGGGAAATGGGGAGGGAGCGAGCAGAGATTTTCAGGGGATCCCTTATGTAGTTCCCTCAATGGAATATGTGACAGAAGAACTTTTAGAACTGATCCTGCGCCGGTATCTGGGACTTCCGTGGCTTATTGACGAGACAGAGCGACTGTACATCCGTGAATTTGTAAAAGAGGATGCAGAGAACATACCAGAAGAAGAATATGGTAAGGAAGAAGAGATATTCCGTGATCCGGACAAATTAGAAGTATATATAAAGAACCAGTATGGTTTTTATGAATATGGGACCTGGGCTGTGTTAAAGAAAAGTCCGTCGCTTCTCATCGGCATGGCCGGCGTCAGTAACCCCAATCTTCCGGAAACTGCTTTGCAGGCGCTACCCACTCTTCCAGACGACCTTTGCTGGCTGGAACTGGGATACCATATTTTTAAACCTTACAGGAAAAATGGCTATGCAACAGAAGCAGCTAAAGCCATTCTTTCTTATTCCCACGAAGTCCTTTCTGCCAGACTCTGCGCCTGGATTGAAGCAAAAAACAAGGCCTCCTGCGCACTGGCAGAAAGCCTTGGAATGGAAGTAGTAAAAGTTATTTCTGATCAAACAGCCACTGGATGGCCCGGAGCGTATCTTCTGTATGCTGAGAAGATGCAATAACTGCCAGATAGGGCGGCTGGATCGAGACACCGGTCATATCGGAAAATGCAGTAGGTTCCAGTGAAATAGCGGCAGCAGTTGACTGCCCTTTTTCATTGTCTGTATAGAAGAAAAGGTCTTCTTTTTCGGCACGTTCTAACAGATCCTGGGGCAGGAATTCCTTCAGATCTAAAAATGCGCCCTGGGACTCATAATGTTCCAGTGTCTTTGCATCAGCGATGATAATATCCAGGTCTCCTCCGGCTGCTAAAGCAGCAATCTTTGCCATACTTGCATAGGAATATTCGGAAGACTGGGAGCCATCAGCATTGATAAACAGTCCGGAATTGATCTCGATCAGATCCTTCTTACCAAAACCAAGAGCTTCTTTTAAGCTGTTTTCAAATTCATCCATAGATGACTCACCGCCGGAACGGTCATTGACAATGGCGAAAGTAAGCCGTGTGGTAAAGGTCTGGCGATACAGGCTGCTTCCTACTACCCATAAAAGGGTAAATGCCAGAATGACAGCTACAATATGAAATTTATAATATTCATAAATATACCAGATCCGGTCTTTCCCGGACATTTGTTTTATTTTCTCAAGTTCACTTTTTATGTCTTTTTTCAGTTCCATGATGTATTCCTTTCAGGTTGACGTCTGGATTTTTCTGCGCTCATTACACTACAGTATAGCTGAAAATGCAGATACCCGCAACTACTCGTTCCATTTTTACACTTAATATGATACAATGTAATGAGCGCAGTGGAAAATAAGCGGCTGCGTAAGCAGACATTTATTTTACACAAGCCATTAACGAAGGTTCCGCCTGCGAAGCAGGCAGTAGAGCACGTCAGTGCGTGGACCTGAGTATATAGAAATGAGCGCAGTGGAAAATAAGCGGCTGCGTAAGCAGACATTTATTTTACACAAGCCATTAACGAAGGTTCCGCCTGCGAAGCAGGCAGTAGAGCACGTCAGTGCGTGGACCTGAGTATATAGAAATGAGCGCAGTGGAAAATAAGCGGCTGCGTAAGCAGGAAAGAAGAGGATAAAATATGTTTCAGGGTCTTTTTAATTATGATAACCCGGTGTGGCGTTTTATAGGAAAACTGGGAGATCTGGTACTTTTAAATCTTTTGTGGGTGATCTGCTGCATCCCTGTATTTACAGCAGGAGCAGCTACTACAGCGGTATATTATGTTACCTTAAAACTGGTACGTGACGATGATGGTTCTACCATCAAGTCATTTTTCCATTCCTTTACCCAGAACTTTAAGCAGGCAACAGCGATCTGGCTGATGATCCTTGTAGCTGGCGGATTGCTGGGATTTGATCTGTGGTTTCTTATGTCAGGAGTGGTAACTGTATCAACGGTTGTAAAAACAGTGATGTCAGCTGTATTTGGTGCTATGACATTGATCTTGCTGTTTGTTACTACTTATATTTTTCCATTACAGGCAAGATTTTATAACACAGTGAAACGTACATTATTTAATGCATTTTTCATGTCTGTGCGTCATCTGCTCCAGACCATTTCCATGCTGATCATTGATGGTCTTGTAGTAGCAGGAGTTTATGTTGCTCTGTATATGGTACCACAGGTATCGATGCTCCTGCTTTTATTCGGATTTCCGCTGATTGCTTTTATCAATTCCTACTTTTTTACAGAGATCTTTAAAAAGTATATTCCAAAGGAAGAGGATCAGGAACATTCAAATGGAATTTCACCTTTACTGGATGAAAACAATCAGGAGATCGAGGATGCGATCCAGAGCTTAAAAGGAAAATAAAACAGATCATACGAATATACACATCAAAGAGGGCTTAAACAGTCCTCTTTTTTTTACAATAGGAAAGTTCGACTTCCGTCGAACTCTTGATAAAAAGAGCCCGAACAAAGGCGGGCATGGCAAACAGACGATAGATTAAAAGAAGTCAATGTAAAAGCCTTCTTCAAATTCATCGTCATCAAGATCGTCATCTTCGGTAAGAAAATAGTGCATATCCAAAAGGTCAGAGTCTGTCATGTTTTTGACCAGGCTGGGTGTCATTCCCTCTGGAGGATTCTTGGTGTATTTTTGCCTAAGTTTCTCTATAAGCTTTGCATCCATAGTTTAAATTCCTTCCTGTCTGTTGATGAGTTTAGTATGATACAGACAGGAAGAAAAATCAAGCAGAGCGGCATTTGACTTTAGCCATTGTTCTTTCATAAAGTTCTTGTAGAGAAACCCGTTTGTGACGATAGTAGACTTCTACCAGCGCCATTTCCTTCTTGCAGTGAGGACAGAATAAAGGATCATATCCAAAAGATAAAAGAATGTCCTGTCTCCATTTCGTAAAACTTTTTATGAAGCGGTGTTTCGATTTGTGAATAGCACGATAAAGTTTAGTGTCAATTTCACGGTGCCTCGCATAGAGACCATAGTAGCGGATCATTTTAAAATGTTTTTCCGGTATATGTTGGATAAGAAGTTTAATAAACTCGATTGCCGGAATCGTACGTTTAACATAAGTATTATCTTCGTGACGATTATAGTGAAAAGTAACATTTTTACCATCGTAAGAATCAATCCGTTTTAAGGCAATAACCGGACGGCCAAGATAGCGGCCAATGTATTTAATGACAGTATTAGGGTCGCAGAGATTAGGCTTGGCATAGACATAAAAGCCGTTTTTGTCCTTGTGATAGATATAAGCTTTAATCTTTTTGAAGGAAGGTCCGATGTGCTGTTCCATTTCATTGAGTAAAGCGGTTTGAAAAGCATTGCGTAGATAAGTGTAATTGAAATGTTTTACCGGCCGCCAAATAGCATTGTCAGAAAAACCGCCTTCCGAAAGAATGGGGGATATAAAACAGTCTGGCCCTTTGAGTATGCGAAGGAAAAGATCCAGTATCCGGCACGGTACAGCAGGTGATCTTCAGCTTAATTTTTTTAATATTTTTTTAATGTTTTCACTCTTGAAAAATGAGACAAATTAATGTATACAATATTATGTATTATGACATGTCACCATTTTTTGAAGAAAAATGAGTGGATTACGAATGTTTTAGGATTGCGAGAACACAAAGTGCGGAGCAATCCGTTGGTATCAGTGGAATTAACGGAATTGAGAAAAAAGGGGATAGCAGCTATGATCACACATTTACGCCTGAAGGCATATGGAAAGATAAATCTGGCGCTGGACGTACTGGGGAGAAGGGACAACGGGTATCATGATGTCCGCATGATCATGCAGACTGTAGGACTTCATGACCGGATCGAACTTTACAGGACAAAGGAGCCTGGTATCCGTCTGGAGACCAACCTGTTTTACCTTCCAAATAATGAACAAAATCTGGCTTACCGGGCAGCCGCTCTTTTAATGGAAGAGTTTGGTGTAAAAGAAGGTGTTTCCATAAAACTGAAAAAGTTCATTCCTGTATCAGCTGGAATGGCCGGAGGCAGTACCGATGCAGCTGCAGTCCTTTTTGGAGTCAATAAAATGTTTGGCCTGGGCTTAAGTATAAAAGAACTGATGGAACGTGGCGTAAAGCTGGGAGCAGATATCCCATACTGCCTGATGCGTGGAACCGCTCTTTCCGAAGGAATTGGGGAAGAATTAACTCCGTTGCCTCAGATCCCCCAGTGTCAGGTATTGATCGCAAAACCGGGGATCAGCGTTTCTACAAAAGTGGTTTATGAGAGCCTGGATGCCATGGAGCTAAAGCAGGAAGATCATCCGGATATTGACGGCATGATTGAAGCGATCAACCGCCAGAATATCCATGAGATAGCCGGAAAATTCGGAAATGTGCTGGAACTGGTAACAGCCGGTAAATATCCGGTGATCGGTGAGATCGAGCAGGTGATGAAAGAAGAAGGGGCTGTTAATGCCATGATGAGCGGAAGCGGTCCAACTGTATTTGGTCTGTTTACCAATCCACAGGCAGCACAGAATGCCTACGAAAAGCTTCGCTATGGTGATGCTTCCAAACTGGCAAAGCAGGTATATCTGACCAACTTCTTTCATGTAAAGCGGAGCAGATAGAAACAAGCAGATCGTAAACATAAAAATATAGACAAACAGACATAGATAAAACACAGAAAGGAATGGTCTTGAGATGGAAAATAATTTTAAAGTCAATATGAACGAATATCTGCCTCTTCGCGATGTTGTATTTAATACACTGCGTCAGGCTATTTTAAAAGGAGAACTGGCTCCGGGGGAAAGACTGATGGAGATCCAGCTGGCAGAAAAATTAGGTGTAAGCCGTACACCGATCCGTGAAGCCATTCGTAAACTGGAACTGGAAGGTCTTGTACTTATGATCCCAAGAAAAGGCGCTGAGGTTGCAAAAATCTCTGAAAAGAGCCTTAGGGATGTGCTGGAAGTTCGCCGTTCCCTGGAAGAACTGGCTATTGAACTGGCTTGCCAGAGAATGACCGATGAAGAGATCGAACAGTTAGGGGAACGCCAGAACGACTTTAAGAATGCCATTAATAAGGGAAATGCCATGAACATTGCAGAGACAGACGAGGCATTCCATGATGTGATCTATCTGGGAACCGGAAATGATAAACTGGTACAGATCTTAAATAATTTAAGAGAGCAGATGTACCGCTATCGTCTGGAATATATCAAGGACGAGGACAAACGCCAGATCCTGATAGTAGAGCATGAACATATCCTGGCTGCGATCAAAGCCCACAATATTGCAGAGGCAAAGAATGCAGCAAGAGAACACATTGATAATCAGGAGATCACTGTTTCCAAGAATATCAAGGAGCAGGAAGATATCATGCCTGTCCGCGGTCGTGGAAGAAGATAGCGGAAATGGCATTGGAGGAGAAGATAAATGGAAGAAAATAAAGTAGAAGATAAGACAGAAAAGACCTTCAAAGAGCGCTATCTTGCAGGAGAGATCGAATTTGAAGAGATCGACCGCTATATCAGCCGCTGGAACAACAGCGATGATGAGCGTACACTGGCTGTTTATCTGGGGTTAAATGCAGATGAAGAGGACGTATGGATCGATGAAAGCGACGAAGCTCTTCAGGAGATGTTGGATAAGCAGAAAGCCTGAAATTAAGCCTTCTGCTTAAAAAGCTGTTTTGCAGCATCTAAAAGTCCAAGGTGCAGTTCCGGCCTTGGAGCAGTTTCAAAGACCAGGGAATAGCTTTCAGAAGCTGTTTCATCTATATCTGTATGATAAGAATTTGTAAAGCAAAGACCGGGATAGAGGACGCACCACCAGTTGCGTCCTTTTCCTTTGCCTATAGTGATCCGTGCAGCGTCATAGTAACCGCAGGGAAAGAAGGCATTTCCATAGGTCCTTGCTGGAAAATGGTCATGGCTCAGATTAAGATCCACATCCGCTTCACAGCCGGAGTCTGCCAGGGGCTGTTCTGCCTTAAAAACGACCTCTTCTTTATGAGAAAGAAGCCAGGAAGCCAGCTCTTCTTTTCCGGCATGATCCGGGGCATTTTCACGGATATAGGAAAGAACCTGGTCCCGGACTTTTAATTTTAATTCCTGGTCCGTTTTTGAGTTGCTTTCCGCTAAAATGTGAAAACGCAGCACATAAGGGGCTATACGGCTGGCATCTGCCTCCTGTTTGCAGGTGTTGGCAGAAACTGCAATGAGAAAAGCAGTAAAAAAGCAGGCAAGAGAACAAATAAGCCATTTGTGGCGATAAGATACAGATTTCATGGACTAAAACTTCCTTTCTGGATTTTGAGAGAACATATTTTCTATTTGTATTTATTGCCACATATGCTATACTGTAAACGGTAAAATCTAAGAAAAGAAAGATTTTAAAGATTTCTGGAAAAGGGATAAGTGAGGAGATATAAAAATGGAAAGAAAAACAGCAGCAGTCATTTTCGGCGGACAGTCATCAGAACATGAAGTATCCTGCATGTCTGCAGCCAATGTGATCGACCGCATCAACAAAGAAAAATATGACCTGCTTCTTATTGGTATTACATTAGACGGACACTGGATCAAGACAGAGTCTGTAGAAGAGATCAGAAGCGGTGAGTGGAGAAATGGAAAAGTTTCCGCAGCTATCTTACCAGATGCTACAAAGAAATGTGCGATCCTTATGGATGGAGATAAAGTAACAGAAGTAAAATTGGACCTTGTATTCCCGGTACTTCATGGACTTCACGGCGAAGACGGAACCATCCAGGGTCTTTTAGAACTGGCAAAGATCCCATATGTAGGCTGCGGTGTACTGGCATCTGCAGTGGGCATGGATAAACTGTATACAAAGATCATTGTAAATAACTTAGGCATCCGCCAGGCAGATTATGAGCCTGTTATGAGCGAGCAGTTAGCAGATATGGATGCTGTAACAGCACGTATTGAAGCACATTTTGCATACCCTGTATTTATCAAGCCGTCTAACGCAGGTTCCTCCAAGGGAGTCAGCAAGGCAGAAAACAGAGAAGAACTGGAAGCCGGCTTAAAAGAGGCTGCAAAGCATGACAGAAAGATCCTGGTAGAAGAGACTATTATTGGCCGTGAGATCGAATGTGCTGTATTCGGCGGCGGAAAAGAAGAAGTGAAGGCTTCCGGTGTAGGCGAGATCCTGGCAGCAGCAGACTTTTATGATTTTGACGCAAAATATTACAATGCTGAGTCCAAGACGGTAACAGATCCAGAACTTCCTGGAAATGCCACAGAAGAAGTAAGAAAAGCAGCAGTTGCTATTTTCAAGGCAGTAGACGGATACGGACTTTCCCGTGTAGATTTCTTTGTAAAGGAAGACGGAGAGGTTGTATTTAACGAGATCAATACCATGCCTGGATTTACAGCCATCAGTATGTATCCAATGCTTTGGGAGGCAAGAGGCGTCAACAAAGAGGAATTAGTAGATAAGCTGATGAGCCATGCTTTAGAGCGTTTCTAAGATCACAGGTTTACGTAAAAAGAAAAGAGGAGTTACATGACAAAGGATGTACTGATCACCATCCGCGGTGTCCATACCATGGATGAAGAGGACAATGATGTGGAGATGATCGTCCGGGGAGATTACTACCAGAAGAATGGGAAACATTACGTTCTCTACGAAGAACTGTTAGAAGGTTTTAAAGAACCGGTAAAGAATATCATCAAGATCACGCCAACCTCTATGGATATTACAAAAAAGGGAACAGCCACTACCCACATGCTGTTTGAAAAGAACCGGAAGAATATTTCCTGCTACAGCACCCCTTTAGGTGAAATGGTAGTAGGGATACAGGCCAATCACTTTGCAGTAGATGAGCAGGCAGACAGCCTGAAGGTGAATGTGGATTATTCCCTGGATATTAATTATGAGCATATGTCGGATTGCCGCATTTTAGTAGCTGTGCAGTCCTGCCAGTAGAAAGAGAGGGCGCCCCGCATCCGCAGGGAAATGCACCTCATCAAAACAAAAAACAGCCGCTCCCATCCGGGAGCCGGCTGTTTTTTTACGCCCCATATTATGCATCTTTACGGAATCTTGCGAAAAATCCCTTTTTCTTTGGCGGAGTTGGAATGGAACCTCCGCGGACACTCTTGATCTGGGTGATGTAGATACCGCTTAAAACTACCTTAGCTTCTGTTTTAACAGGAAGGCATTCAAACACTCTTGCATCAGCGATCAGTGTAACGATCTTTGGTCCGATCTTTGCTTTCACAACCGGAACCTTGGTCCAGCGCATGTACTTTGGAGTCTGGTCAACTACCATTTTTGGAAGACCTGCCTGAGTCAGCTTCAGTTTCTTCTTATCAATAACAAGAAGAGATACGGTCTGTGCTGCGGCATCTAACATCTGCTGCTGTTCTAACTGGCGCTTCTGAAGCTTATTTCCAAGGAAATACAGGATAGCCAGGATGACAGCTGCAATGATGAGGATCACCAGCAGTATGTTTAAAACGGTATTTAACATAAGGTATACCTCCGAACTGTAGTATAGTTCCCGTGGGCTTGATTAGACATGCCCCAAGACATTCTAATATAGTATATCATTTGTGGTAAGAAAAAGCAAGAAAAAATTCTTGACACCTTGACAAATATATGTTATTATGGAGAGTGCATTATTGTGGCGTCTTGGGCTTATTGCGCCCATTTGCTGACGCCCGATTACCGAGAACGACAGCAGTGGAAAAAGGGGCAGAAAAAGAAAGAAAAATCCCCGAAAAAGCCGCTGCAACCAAATAAGAAAACAGGGGTGAAACGTCAATGGAGAAAAGCAGAATACGTCCGGTACCGGCCGGGAAAAGCGTAAGAATGAGCTATTCAAGGCAGAAGGAAGTCCTTCAGATGCCTAACCTGATCGAGATTCAGAAAGACTCCTACCAGTGGTTCTTAGATGAAGGACTGAAGGAAGCGTTTGCTGATATCTCTCCTATCGCGGATTTTGCAGGACATTTAAGTCTGGAATTCGTTGACTTTACATTGTGCAGAGATGATATCAAGTATACCATCGAAGAGTGTAAAGAACGGGATGCTACTTACGCCGCACCGCTTAAGGTAAAGGTCAGACTGTACAATAAAGATAAAGATGAAATGAATGAACATGAGATATTTATGGGTGATCTGCCTCTGATGACAGATACCGGTTCATTTGTAATTAACGGTGCAGAACGTGTTATCGTCAGCCAGCTTGTACGTTCCCCTGGTATTTACTACGGGATCGGACATGACAAGGTAGGTAAGGAACTGTTTACATGTACGGTTATCCCGAACCGTGGTGCATGGCTGGAATATGAAACCGATTCCAACGATGTATTTTATGTTCGTGTAGACAGAACCCGTAAAGTACCGGTTACTGTACTGATCCGTGCCTTAGGCTACGGAACCAACGCAGAGATCTTAGATCTGTTCGGCGAAGAGCCAAAGCTCCTTGCAAGCTTTGGAAAGGATACATCTGATAACTATCAGGATGGTCTGTTAGAGCTGTACAAGAAGATCCGTCCAGGCGAGCCGCTGTCTGTAGACAGTGCAGAGAGCCTGCTTAACAGCATGTTCTTCGATCCCAGAAGATATGACCTGGCAAAAGTTGGACGTTATAAATTCAACAAGAAGCTGTCCTTTAAGTTCCGTCTGAATGGACAGGTACTGGCAGAAGATGTAGTTGATACCACTACAGGTGAGATCATTGCAGAAGCTGGTACAAAGTTAGACAAAGAGTCTGCTATGAAGGTTCAGAACTCCGCTGTTCCTTTCGTATGGGTAGAAGGCATCAACAGAAAGCAGAAAGTTCTTTCCAATATGATGGTTGAACTTGGTGCTTATGTATCCTTTGATCCGGAAGAAGTTGGCGTTTCTGAATTAGTATATTATCCTGCGCTTGCTCCAATCCTGGAAAAAGCAGGTGATGATGAAGAACTGCTTAAGGAAGAGATCAGAAGAAATATCCATGACCTGATCCCGAAGCATATCACAAAGGAAGATATCTTAGCTTCCATCAACTACAACATGCATCTGGAAGAGCAGGTTGGTACATCTGATGATATCGACCACTTAGGAAACCGTCGTATCCGTGCTGTAGGTGAGCTGTTACAGAACCAGTACCGTATCGGCTTATCCCGTATGGAGCGTGTTGTAAGAGAACGTATGACAACTCAGGATGTAGACGGCATTACACCACAGTCCCTGATCAATATCAAGCCTGTTACAGCTGCTGTAAAGGAATTCTTTGGAAGTTCCCAGCTGTCCCAGTTCATGGATCAGAACAACCCGCTGTCCGAGCTTACACATAAGAGACGTTTATCTGCCTTAGGTCCTGGTGGTCTGTCAAGAGACCGTGCCGGATTCGAGGTACGAGATGTACACTATACACATTATGGCCGTATGTGCCCGATCGAGACTCCTGAAGGTCCTAACATCGGTCTGATCAACTCCCTTGCAAGCTATGCAAGAGTAAACCAGTATGGCTTTATTGAAGCACCTTACCGTGTAGTAGATAAGACTGACGCAGCTAATCCAAAGGTTACGGATGAAGTAGTATATCTGACTGCAGACGAAGAGGACAACTTCATCGTAGCCCAGGCGAATGAACCATTAGATGAAGAAGGCCGCTTCATCCATAACAACGTATCCGGACGTTTCCGTACAGAGACTTCCGAATTCAGAAAGAGCACCATCGACTTAATGGACGTTTCTCCTAAGATGGTATTCTCTGTTGCAACTGCTATGATCCCATTCCTTCAGAATGACGATGCGAACCGTGCTCTGATGGGATCCAACATGCAGCGTCAGGCAGTGCCGCTGTTAAGCACAGAGGCTCCTGTAGTAGGTACCGGTATTGAAGGTAAGGCTGCTGTTGACTCCGGCGTTTGTGTTGTTGCAAAGAATGCAGGTGTAGTTGAGCGTTCCGCTTCCAATGAGATCATCATCAAGAGAGATTCCGATGGAAACCGTGATGTATACCATCTGACTAAATTTAAGAGAAGCAACCAGAGCAACTGCTACAACCAGAAGCCGATTGTTTATAAGAATGATCACGTAGAAGCTGGTGAAGTTATCGCAGATGGTCCTTCTACCTGCAATGGTGAGATCGCTCTTGGTAAGAACCCGTTGATCGGATTTATGACCTGGGAAGGCTACAACTACGAGGATGCGGTTCTTCTTTCTGAGCGTCTGGTACGGGATGATGTTTATACATCTGTTCATATTGAAGAGTATGAGGCAGAAGCCCGTGACACCAAGTTAGGACCGGAAGAGATCACCCGGGATGTACCTGGTGTTGGTGAAGATGCATTAAAGGATCTGGACGAACGCGGTATCATCCGTATTGGTGCAGAGGTCCGTGCCGGAGATATTCTGGTAGGTAAGGTTACTCCAAAGGGAGAGACCGAGCTGACTGCTGAAGAGAGACTGTTAAGAGCAATCTTCGGTGAAAAGGCAAGAGAAGTACGTGATACCTCCTTAAAGGTACCTCATGGTGCATACGGTATCATCGTAGACGCAAAGGTATTTACAAGAGAAAATGGTGACGAGCTTGCACCAGGCGTAAACCAGACTGTCCGTATCTATATCGCCCAGAAACGTAAGATCTCTGTTGGTGATAAGATGGCTGGACGTCATGGTAACAAGGGTGTCGTTTCCCGTGTACTTCCTGTAGAAGATATGCCATTCCTTCCAAACGGCCGTCCTCTGGACATCGTGCTTAACCCACTGGGCGTACCTTCCCGTATGAACATCGGACAGGTGCTGGAAATCCACTTAAGCCTTGCAGCTAAGGCACTTGGATTTAATGTTTCCACTCCTATCTTCGATGGCGCAAACGAGAATGATATCCAGGATACTCTGGAGCTTGCAAACGACTATGTAAATACTCCATGGGAAGAATTTGAAGCTAAATATAAAGATACCTTAAAACCTGAGGTAATGGATTATCTGGGTACTCACTTAGAGCATAGAAAGCTTTGGGAAGGCGTACCGATCAGCCGTGACGGTAAAGTACGTCTCCGTGATGGACGTACCGGCGAATACTTTGATGGCGCAGTAACTATCGGACACATGCATTACCTGAAACTGCATCATCTGGTAGATGATAAGATCCATGCACGTTCTACCGGTCCTTACTCCCTGGTTACACAGCAGCCTCTGGGTGGTAAAGCCCAGTTCGGCGGACAGCGTTTCGGAGAGATGGAGGTTTGGGCTCTGGAGGCATATGGCGCTTCCTACACCCTGCAGGAGATCATGACTGTTAAGTCTGATGATGTGGTTGGCCGTGTGAAGACATACGAGGCTATCATCAAGGGCGAAAATATCCCTGAGCCAGGTGTTCCGGAATCCTTCAAGGTACTTCTTAAGGAAATGCAGTCCCTGGGTCTGGATGTTCAGGTTCAGAGAGAAGATGGTACCGAAGTAGAGATGACAGAGAGCATCGACTATGGTGATACAGAACTGCGTGCTATGCTGGAAGGCGACCGTCATTACAATGACAGAGAGTCTTACTCCAATTACGGATATCAGGAGCAGGAATTCAAGAACAATGAGCTTGTGAATGTAGAATCCGATTCCAAGGAAACTAACGACGATTATACAGATGACCTGTATGACGCATATACAGATGACAGTGAGAACGAATAATAGAAGGGAGTATAAGCTCATGCCGGAAACAACAAATGAAACTTATCATCCAATGGCGTTTGATGCCATTAAAATAGGTCTGGCTTCCCCTGAAAAGATCCGCTCCTGGACACACAGAACTCCGGAGCCTGCAGATAAGCCAAGCAAGCAGTGGAAAGACTGGTGGGAGCAGGGTGCAGTACGCAACCGTATGCCTGAACCTTCAGGCGCTCCTTCCAAGGAGTGGAAAGACTGGTGGGATCACGGCGTTGTAAAGAAGCCGGAGACCATTAACTATAGAACCTTAAAACCAGAAAAAGACGGACTTTTCTGCGAGAGGATCTTCGGACCGAGCAAGGACTGGGAGTGCCATTGTGGAAAGTATAAGAAGATCCGTTACAAAGGCGTGATCTGTGACCGCTGCGGCGTTGAAGTTACCAAGTCCAGCGTCAGAAGAGAGCGTATGGGACGTATCGAGCTTGCTGCTCCTGTTTCCCATATCTGGTACTTCAAGGGCATCCCAAGCCGTATGGGTCTGATCCTTGACATTTCTCCAAGAACTCTGGAGAAAGTTCTGTATTTCGCTTCCTATGTTGTACTGGATCCAGGTGTAACAAGCCTTCAGTACAAGCAGGTATTGTCTGAGAAGGAATACCGTGAAGAAGTAGAGAAATACGGCAGCAGCACTGCATTCCGTGTAGGAATGGGTGCTGAGGCGATCCAGGAGCTGTTAAAGGCCATCGACCTGGAAAAAGATTCCGCAGAGTTAAGAAAGCAGCTGATCGATGCAAGCGGCCAGAAGCGTGCAAGAATTATCAAGCGTCTGGAAGTTGTAGAGGCATTCTTAAGCTCCGGAAACCGTCCTGAGTGGATGATCATGGATGTTATCCCGGTTATCCCACCGGATATCCGTCCTATGGTACAGCTGGATGGTGGACGTTTTGCAACCAGTGACTTAAACGACTTATATAGAAGAATTATCAACCGTAACAACCGTCTGGCAAGACTGTTAGAGCTTGGTGCTCCTGATATCATCGTTCGTAACGAGAAACGTATGCTTCAGGAAGCAGTTGATGCCCTGATCGATAATGGCCGCCGTGGCCGTCCTGTAACAGGACCTGGAAACCGTGCTCTTAAGTCCCTTTCCGATATGTTAAAGGGTAAGCAGGGACGTTTCCGTCAGAACCTGTTAGGTAAGCGAGTTGACTATTCCGGACGTTCCGTTATCGTCGTTGGTCCTGAATTAAAGATCTATCAGTGCGGTCTGCCAAAGGAAATGGCGATCGAGCTGTTCAAGCCATTCGTAATGAAAGAGTTAGTAGCAAACGGTACTGCTCACAATATTAAGAATGCAAAGAAGATGGTTGAAAAGCTTCAGACAGAAGTTTGGGATGTTCTGGAAGATGTTATCAAAGAGCATCCGGTTATGTTAAACCGTGCTCCTACACTGCACAGACTTGGTATCCAGGCATTCGAACCGATTCTGGTAGAAGGTAAAGCTATTAAGTTGCATCCACTTGTTTGTACAGCGTTCAACGCCGACTTCGACGGTGACCAGATGGCAGTTCATCTTCCTCTGTCCGTAGAAGCACAGGCAGAGTGCCGTTTCCTGCTGTTAAGCCCGAACAACCTGTTAAAGCCATCTGATGGTGGTCCTGTAGCCGTTCCTTCACAGGATATGGTACTTGGTATCTACTATCTGACCCAGGAACGTCCTGGCGCTAAGGGCGAAGGCATGATCTTCAAGAGTGTAAACGAAGCAATCCTGGCATATGAGAACCAGGAGGCAACTCTTCATTCCAGAGTTAAAGTAAGAGTCAATAAGACAATGCCAGACGGCACTGTTAAGACTGGTGTGATCGAGTCTACCATCGGACGTTTTATCTTCAATGAGATCATTCCTCAGGACTTAGGCTTTGTAGACAGAAGCATTCCTGAAAATGAATTAAAGCTGGAAGTTGACTTCCACGTAGCTAAGAAGCAGTTAAAGCAGATCCTTGAAAAAGTTATCAATGTTCATGGCGCTACCCAGACTGCTGTTACACTGGATGATATTAAGGCAATTGGTTACAAGTTCTCTACAAGAGCAGCTATGACCGTATCTATTTCCGATATGACCGTACCTGCAAGCAAGCCGAAGCTGATCGCTGACGCTCAGGCAACTGTAGACCATATCGCAAAGAACTACCGCCGCGGTCTTATTACCGAGGAGGAGCGTTATAAAGAAGTTATCGAAACCTGGAAGACCACCGATGATCAGCTGACCCATGACCTGTTAACAGGACTGGATAAGTACAACAACATCTTCATGATGGCTGACTCTGGTGCGCGAGGATCTGATAAGCAGATCAAGCAGTTAGCTGGTATGCGAGGACTGATGGCAGATACAACCGGTCACACCATCGAACTTCCTATCAAGTCTAACTTCCGTGAAGGTCTTGACGTACTGGAGTACTTCATCTCCGCTCATGGTGCTCGTAAAGGTCTGTCCGATACCGCTCTTCGTACCGCTGACTCTGGTTACCTGACCAGACGTCTGGTAGACGTATCCCAGGATCTGATCATCCGTGAAGTTGACTGCTGCGAAGGCAAAGAGATCCCTTACATGGAGATCAAGGCTTTCATGGACGGCAACGAAGTGATCGAGGACCTGGAAGAGAGGATTACAGGACGTTATATTGCTGAGACCATTACTGATCCGGATACAGGCGAAGTAGTGATCAAGGCTAACCATATGTGTACACCAAAGCGTGCAGCAGCAGTTATGAAGGTTCTGAACAAGTTAGGACGTAAGTCTGTTAAGATCCGTACCGTATTAAGCTGTAAGTCACACATTGGTGTGTGTGCTAAGTGCTACGGCGCAAACATGGCAACCGGACAGCCTGTACAGGTTGGTGAAGCAGTTGGTATCATCGCAGCTCAGTCTATCGGTGAGCCTGGTACACAGCTGACCATGCGTACATTCCATACCGGTGGTGTTGCCGGCGGCGATATCACACAGGGTCTTCCTCGAGTTGAGGAGCTTTTTGAGGCACGTAAGCCAAAGGGTCTTGCTATCATCACTGAATTCGGCGGTGTAGTAGACATTAAGGATACTAAGAAGAAACGTGAAATTACTGTTACTGATATGGAAAGCGGCAATTCCAAGACCTATCTGATCCCTTACGGATCCAGAATTAAAGTTATGGAAGGCCAGATCCTTGAAGCCGGTGATGAGCTGACTGAAGGTAGCGTAAACCCACATGATATCTTAAAGATCAAGGGCGTTCGTGCTGTACAGGATTACATGATCCAGGAAGTTCAGCGTGTATACCGTCTCCAGGGTGTTGAGATCAACGATAAGCATATCGAAATGATCGTACACCAGATGTTAAAGAAGATCCGTATCGAAGAGAGCGGTGACAGCAATGTTCTCCCAGGTGTATCCATGGATGTTCTTGACTTCAACGAGATGAACGAAGAACTGATCGCACAGGGCAAACAGCCTGCAGAAGGCAAGCAGGTAATGCTTGGTATCACCAAGGCATCCCTTGCAACTGATTCCTTCTTATCCGCAGCATCCTTCCAGGAGACCACCAAGGTTCTGACAGAGGCTGCTATCAACGGTAAGGTTGACCATCTGATCGGTATCAAGGAGAACGTAATCATCGGTAAGCCAATTCCTGCTGGTACAGGTATGAAGCGTTACCGCAACGTAAAACTGGATACAGATGACAGACTTCTTGCAGAAGACGATGAGATCTCTATGTCAGAAGATGATGAGATCGCGTTAAGCGGAGCAGAAGATGATGAGATTTCTGAAGATAATGTAGCAGAAGAAGTTCTGGGCATGGATGAAACTGAGGATGCAGAAGATGCATCTGAGGATGATGACGAGACCGAAGAATAATCAAGGTTAATCAAATATCGATCCAAAATGGGATCAAATACAGGACACAGGGGTCCGGCTGAAGCAGTCGTGACCCCTGTGCTTTTGTATTTATAAAAAAACAATCATCGAAAGATGTGAGATTGACAAAAAATAAATTAAAGTTACAACTTAATAAAATTAAGTAATATACAGTAAATTTACAAATAAGTCGGGACTTAAACTTAAATTTTTAATTGATATTTTAATAAAACTTTTATAAAATAATACCAAACTTTTTTAACTGTTTTTTTACAGTAGGAGGGAGACACAATTATGAATGAGAAAATAGAAAAGAAAGGACTGCTGGACCGCATGCTTGATTCCATCGAGCGCGCCGGTAACAGACTGCCCGATCCGATCACTATGTTCTTAGGACTGGCGATCATCGTTGCTGTTATTTCAGCAATCTGCAGCGCAGCAGGAATTAACGCAGTAAACCCGGCAGATGGATCTACCATTGAGATCTTCAATCTTCTGTCCTTTGACGGTATCCGTTATCTGTGGACCAATGTTATCACCAACTTTGCTGGTTTCGCACCTCTTGGAATGGTACTGGTAGCAGTGATCGGTTCCTCTGTTGCAGAAAAGAGCGGATTTCTGGTATCTGTTATGGTTAATTTCCTTGGAAAAGCAAGAGGCTGGATCGTAACTGCAGTCATCATGTTCTTAGGAGTTAACTTAAACGTAGCTGGTGACGCAGGATTTATCGTACTGCCTCCTCTGGCAGCTATCCTGTATATGTCCATTGGACGTCATCCACTTCTTGGTATGTACACTGCATTCGCAGCAGTTGCAGGCGGCTTCTGTGCAAACGTTCTGTTAGGCCTTTCTGATGCACTTGCATATGGCTTTACCGAGCAGGCAGCAAGAATGATCGATCCAAACTATGAAGCATCCATCGCTATTAACTGGTATTTCCTCATTGTTTCCTGCGTAGTACTGACTGTAGTAGGAACCGTCCTGGTAGAGAAAGTACTGTTACATCGTTTCCCAATTAATAAAGAAGAACTTGCAAAGTATGACTTTGATGAATCTGCATCTAACCTGACAGATGTTCAGAAAAAGGGTATCAAAGCAGCTGGTCTTTCTATCCTGATCTACATTATTGTGATCGTTCTTATGTGCGTACCGGTCTTCGGTGACAGAGCGATCCTGGCAGATGAAAATGGTTCCATCACCAGTGGTGGTTCTGCATTCTCCAAAGGTATCGTATTTACAGTTACCATGTTCTTAATGATCCCTGGTATTGTTTATGGTGTTGTTATTGGAAGATACAAAAATGACAAAGACTTATGGGCTGATATCAGCCAGGGCTTTGCTGAAATGGGCAACTACGTATTTATGTGTTTCTTCATTTCCATTTTCACTAACTTCTTCTCTGTATCCAAGTTAGGAACCGTACTTGCCATTAGAGGTGCAGAGCTGTTAAGTAATGTTGGATTTACAGGTATCCCGCTGTTAATTGGTCTGATCCTTTTATCCTGTATTGTAAATATGTTCATTGGATCTGCATCTGCAAAGTGGGCGATCTTAGCTCCTGTATTTGTACCAATGATGATGTTAATGGGCTTTGACCCGGCGATCACCCAGGTTGTATACAGAATTGGTGATTCCATTACCAATCCATTATCTCCATTATTTACTTACATTCCGGTTATTTTAGGATTTGCCCATAAGTATGATAAGAATGTAGGTCTTGGAACTATTATTGCAAATATGCTTCCATTCTCTGTAACATTTGCAATTGTATGGATCATTCAGGTTATCATCTGGGTAGCACTTAACCTGCCATTAGGACCTGGCGGCGGTATCTATCTCTAAAATGAAAAATTCAGCATATGCGTGACAGACGCATATTGTTGATGTAAAATGGGACTGTTGCAAAATGGAAATATTTGTATTTTGCAGCAGTCTTTTTGTACTGTAAAAGAACAAAAAGCCTGTATTGCCGGTGCGGTATGCAGGTATATGTTTAAAAAATAAAGTTGGAGAGGAGTTAAAAATATGAACTTTGCAAAAAGAGCAGAAGAATTAAGCGACCAGATCATAAAAGACCGCCGCTATCTGCACCAGCATCCGGAACTTTCTTATAAAGAGAAAAATACTACAGCATACCTGGTAGCCAGTTTAAAAGAGCTGGGGATCCCGGTACAGACATTTGAGGATTACACTGGCTGTATTGCTACTATTAAAGGCGGTAAGCCTGGAAAACATACCGTATTATTAAGAGGCGATATTGATGCCCTTCCTATTAAAGAAAACAGCGGTGTAGAATTTGAAAGTGAGAATGAGGGAGTGATGCATGCCTGCGGACATGACTGCCACACTTCCATGTTATTAGGAGCAGCCAGACTGTTATGGGAGGAAAGAGAAAATCTTCCTGGAACTGTAAAGTTATTATTCCAGGCTGCAGAAGAAGCATTCTATGGAAGCCGCTACTATGTAGATAAGGGCTACTTAGATGATGTAGATGCTGCTATGGGCATGCATGTATGGCCAACAGGACCAAGCGGAAAAGTTCTTGTAAAGGACGGGGAACTGATGGCAAGCTGTGATAACTTCATCATTACAGTCCACGGCGTTTCCTCCCATGGCTCTGAACCTCAGCATGGAAAAGATGCCATTGTGGCAGCAAGTTCCATCCTTATGAACTTACAGCACATTGTAAGCCGCATCAATGATCCATCCAATTCCCTGGTAGTAACGGTTGGAAAGATCCAGGCAGGAACCCAGTTTAACATTATTACAGATAAGGCAGTGATGGAGGGAACGGTCCGCTGCTATTCAAAAGAGTGCCGTGCCATGGTAGAAGAAAACATGCGCCGTATCGTTGAATGCACAGCTGCTGCAGAAGGCTGCACTGCCGAACTGGAGTATTTCTATATTGAACCTTCTCTTGTAAACGCAGATCCAATGCTTACAGACATTGCAAGAAAAGCAGCTGTAAAACTGTATGGAGAAGATGGCATAGAAGAGGCAAAGAAAGCAACAGGAAGCGAAGACTTTTCCTATATTATGGATAAGATCCCATCTTCTGTATTCTTATTCTTAGGCTGCTACGACGAAGAAAAGGGCTGTGTTTATCCGGTCCACAACGAGAAATTTAAGATCGATGAAGATATTCTTCACAGAGGTTCTGCAGAATATGCACAGTTTGCTGCAGATTATCTGGAAAAAATGGCGAAGGGAGAATGAAAATGAACGTAAAAGAACTTGCAAAAGAACAGGAAAGCTACGTGATCCAGTGCAGACATTATCTTCATTCCCATCCGGAGCTGAGTACAAAGGAAGTAAATACTACCCGTTTTATTAAAGAAGAACTGGAAAAAATGGGCGTGGAAGTACAGGAATTTGAAGGGATCACAGGCTGTGTAGGAACCATTAAGGGAGACAAGCCTGGAAAGACGGTAATGTTGCGTGCAGATATTGATGCCCTTCCTATTACAGAGAACCCGGGAAAAAGCTACTGCAGTTTAAATCCGGGAGTAATGCATGCCTGCGGACATGACTGCCATACTTCTATGTTATTAGGAGCAGCAAAGATCTTAAGCGCTCACAGAGATGAGATCCATGGTACTGTAAAGCTGATCTTCCAGATGGCAGAAGAAATAGGAAGAAAGTCCGAAGAATATGTAAAGAGAGGTGCCCTTGAAGGAGTAGATGCCATTTTCGGTATGCATATCTGGTCTGCAGTTCCTGCCGGAAAGGTAAATTTTGAGTCCGGCGAGCGTATGGCCTGCAGCGACCGTTTTACCATTAAAATCCATGGAAAATCCAGTCACGGAAGTGCTCCTCATGAAGGAAAAGATGCTATTATCGCAGGAGCAGCAGCTATCCAGGCATTACAGACCATTCCAAGCCGTATCAACAATCCGTTTAATGCACTGGTGGTTACAGTAGGTATCTTCAATGGCGGAACCAAGGAAAATATCATTGCAGACCAGGCAGAACTGACAGGAACGGTTCGTGCATTTAACAGAGAATTCAGAAACAGCATGCCGGAAGTGATTAAAAGTGTAGTAGAGCCGGTAGTAAAGGGATATGGCTGCAGCGCAGAAGTAGATTATTACTTTGGTCCAAGCCCACTGATCAATGACCATGAAGATCTGGTACAGATCGCAAGAGGAGCCGCATCAAAAGAAATGGGAGAAGATGCCCTGATCCCGTTAAAGAAGATGACAGGAGCAGAAGATTTCAGCGTGTATATGGAAACCGTACCAGGCGTCTTCGGTTATCTTGGCTGCCGCAACGAAGAAAAAGGCATTATCGCTGCCCATCACCATCCTGCTTTTGATGTAGATGAAGATGTGTTATATCATGGCACCGGTATCTATGTACAGTTTGCCCTGGATTACCTGAATGCATAAATGAATAGGCCTTTAAAAACATGGGAAAAATAAAGTTGAAAATATTTGGAAAAGCTCAAAAATATTTGAAAAAATCCACTTGACAGATTTTTTCACCATGCTATAATAAAAAAGTGTGTGCAAAGCGCTTTGCTCTTTGCATAACAACAAGCTGAAAGACACAGCAACCAACAGTCAATATCACAGGAGGTGAAAAGGATGCCAACATTTAACCAGTTAGTAAGAAAGGGAAGACAGACCAGCGCAAAGAAGTCTACCGCACCAGCTCTGCAGAAGGGTTATAACTCTTTACAGAAGAAGGCAACAAACGTATCTGCACCACAGAAGCGTGGCGTTTGTACCGCTGTTAAGACTGCTACCCCTAAGAAACCTAACTCTGCACTTAGAAAGATCGCCAGAGTACGTCTTTCCAATGGTATCGAAGTAACAAGCTACATCCCAGGAGAAGGTCATAACCTTCAGGAGCACAGCGTTGTTCTGATCCGTGGAGGAAGAGTAAAGGACCTGCCAGGTACCAGATATCATATCGTAAGAGGTACACTGGATACAGCAGGTGTTGCTAACAGAAAGCAGGCTCGTTCCAAATACGGCGCTAAGAGACCAAAAGACAAAAAGTAATTAAAATTTAAAACTGGAATCACTAACAGCAGTAAAGTGACTGCAGTCAGTTAATACTGGACTGCTTTGTTGTGCCGGATTGTGATATTGAACCTGTGGTTGCAGGAAAATATATAGACCGCGCACGAACACATTTTATGGAAACATGTGAGTACCGACGAGTTAATGTAAACCTGCTGAGGAAATGTTTCCGAAGCAGCATATTAAGGAGGGAAGTAACGTGCCACGTAAAGGACATACTCAGAAGAGAGACGTTCTGGCAGACCCAATCTACAACAATAAGGTTGTAACCAAGCTGATCAACAACATCATGTTAGACGGCAAGAAGGGTGTTGCACAGAAAATTGTATACGGCGCTTTCAATCGTGTTGCTGAGACAACCGGAAAAGACGCTATCGAAGTATTTGAAGAAGCAATGAACAACATCATGCCAGTTCTGGAAGTAAAGGCAAAACGTATCGGTGGTGCTACCTATCAGGTGCCGATCGAAGTTAAGCCAGAAAGAAGACAGGCTCTTGGACTTCGCTGGATCACTCTGTACTCCCGTAAGAGAGGCGAGAAGACTCAGGAAGAGAGACTGGCAAACGAGATCATGGATGCAGCTAACAACACTGGCGCATCTGTAAAGAAGAAAGAAGATATGCATAAGATGGCAGAAGCAAATAAGGCATTTGCTCACTACCGTTTCTAATTGCAGATTTCCCTTTTTCACAATTTTAAGGAGGAAAATCCCTTGGCTGGAAGAGAATATCCATTAGACAGAACCAGAAATATCGGAATTATGGCTCATATCGATGCTGGTAAGACCACACTGACTGAGCGTATTCTGTATTACACTGGTGTAAACTATAAGATCGGTGATACTCATGAAGGTACTGCTACCATGGACTGGATGGCTCAGGAGCAGGAAAGAGGTATCACCATCACTTCCGCTGCTACTACCTGCCACTGGACTCTGCAGGATCACTGCAAGCCAAAGGCTGGAGCATTAGAGCATCGTATCAACATCATCGATACCCCAGGACACGTTGACTTCACCGTTGAGGTTGAGCGTTCCCTGCGAGTACTGGATGGCGCTGTTGGTGTTTTCTGTGCAAAGGGCGGCGTTGAGCCTCAGTCTGAGAACGTATGGCGTCAGGCTGATACTTACAATGTACCACGTATGGCATTCATTAATAAGATGGACATCCTTGGTGCAAACTTCTACGGCGCAGTAGAGCAGATCAAGACCCGTCTGGGCAAGAATCCAATCGTTTTACAGCTGCCAATCGGCAAGGAAGATGAATTCAAGGGAATCATCGACCTGTTCGAGATGCAGGCTTACATCTACAACGATGATAAGGGCGAAGATATTGCTATCTGCGATATCCCAGAAGATATGCAGGATGATGCTGAGTTATATCACACCGAGCTGATCGAGAAGATCTGCGAGCTGGATGATGATCTGATGATGCAGTATCTGGAAGGTGAAGAGCCATCTGTAGATGAATTAAAGAAAGCATTAAGAAAGGCAACCTGTGAGTGTACAGCTATTCCTGTATGCTGCGGTTCCGCTTATCGTAACAAGGGCGTTCAGAAGCTTCTGGATGCGATCCTTGAATATATGCCTGCACCAACCGATATCCCATCTATCAAGGGTGTGGATCTGGACGGCAACGAAGTAGTACGTCATTCTTCTGATGAAGAGCCATTCGCTGCTCTTGCATTCAAGATCATGACTGACCCATTCGTTGGTAAGTTAGCTTACTTCCGTGTTTATTCCGGTTCCTTAGCATCCGGTTCTTATGTACTGAATGCTACAAAGGATAAGAAGGAGCGTGTAGGACGTATCCTTCAGATGCATGCAAACAAGAGACACGAACTTGATCGTGTATACTCCGGTGATATTGCTGCAGCCGTTGGTTTCAAGAATACCACAACTGGTGATACCATCTGTGATGAACAGCATCCAGTAATCCTGGAGTCTATGGAATTCCCAGAGCCAGTTATCGATATCGCTATCGAGCCTAAGACAAAAGCAAGCCAGGATAAGATGGGCGACGCTCTTGTAAAGCTGGCAGAAGAAGATCCTACTTTCCGTGTTCGTACCGACGAAGAGACTGGTCAGACCATTATCTCCGGTATGGGTGAGCTGCATCTGGACATCATCGTAGACCGTCTGCTGCGTGAATTCAACGTAGAGGCTAACGTAGGTGCTCCTCAGGTTGCTTATAAGGAAACATTTACTAAGGCTGTTGATGTAGACAGCAAGTATGCTAAGCAGTCCGGTGGTCGTGGACAGTACGGACATTGTAAAGTTCACTTCACACCAATGGATCCAAACGCAGAAGAAACCTTCAAGTTCACTTCTTCCGTTGTTGGTGGTGCTATTCCTAAGGAATATATCCCAGCAGTTGGCGAAGGTATTGAAGAGGCTTCCAAGACCGGTGTACTTGGCGGATTCCCAGTTCTGGGTGTAAGCGCTGATGTATACGATGGTTCTTACCATGAAGTCGACTCTTCTGAAATGGCATTCCACATTGCCGGATCTATGGCATTCAAGGATGCTATGGCAAAGGGTAACCCAGTTCTTCTTGAGCCTATCATGAAGGTTGAAGTTACCATGCCAGAAGAATACATGGGTGATGTAATCGGTGATATCAACTCCCGTCGTGGCCGTATCGAAGGTATGGAAGACATCGGCGGTGGTAAGATGGTTAAGGCATATGTTCCGCTGTCTGAGATGTTCGGTTACTCCACAGACCTGCGTTCCAGAACTCAGGGTCGTGGTAACTACTCTATGTTCTTCGAGAAATATGAGCAGGTTCCAAAGAACGTTCAGGAGAAAGTTCTTGCTGATCATAAGAAATGATAAAATCTAAAAAAGGCTTGTAAATCAAGGTGAAATATCATATAATGATTGATAGCCTGACATTAACTATATTAGCCCCACACATATACAGGGGCGCAAATTAAGGAGGACGTTATAAAATGGCTAAAGCTAAGTTTGAAAGAACTAAAACCCATTGTAACATTGGTACCATTGGACACGTTGACCATGGTAAAACTACTCTGACCGCTGCTATTACCAAGGTTCTGGCAGAAAGAGTTGCTGGAAACGCAAAGGTAGACTTCGAGAACATCGATAAGGCTCCAGAAGAGAGAGAGCGTGGTATCACCATCTCTACTGCACACGTTGAGTATCAGACCGAGAAGAGACACTATGCACACGTTGACTGCCCAGGACATGCTGACTACGTTAAGAACATGATCACTGGTGCTGCTCAGATGGACGGCGCTATCCTGGTTGTAGCTGCAACTGATGGTGTTATGGCTCAGACTAGAGAGCACATCCTTCTGTCCCGTCAGGTAGGTGTACCTTACATCGTAGTATTCATGAACAAGTGCGATATGGTAGACGATCCTGAGTTACTTGAATTAGTAGACATGGAAATCCGTGAACTGCTGAACGAGTACGAGTTCCCAGGCGATGATACTCCTATCATCCAGGGTTCCGCTCTGAAGGCTCTGGAAGATCCAATGGGACCATGGGGCGATAAGATCATGGAACTGATGGATGCAGTTGATACCTGGATTCCAGATCCTGTTCGTGAAACAGATAAGCCTTTCCTGATGCCTGTAGAGGACGTATTCACCATTACTGGTCGTGGTACTGTTGCTACTGGTAGAGTAGAGCGTGGTACTCTGAACCTGAACGACGAAGTTGAGATCGTTGGTATTCATGAAGATACCCGTAAGACTGTTGTAACCGGTATCGAAATGTTCCGTAAGCTCCTTGACAGCGCTGAGGCTGGTGATAACATCGGTGCTCTGCTGCGTGGTGTTCAGAGAACTGAGATCGAGCGTGGACAGTGTCTGTGCAAGCCAGGTTCTGTACATTGCCATCACAAATTTACCGCTCAGGTTTACGTTCTGACCAAGGACGAGGGCGGCCGTCATACACCTTTCTTCAACAACTATCGTCCACAGTTCTACTTCAGAACAACTGACGTAACTGGCGTTTGCGAGTTACCAGCTGGTACTGAAATGTGTATGCCTGGCGATAACGTAGAAATGACTGTTGAACTGATCCATCCAGTAGCTATGGAGCAGGGACTTCGTTTCGCTATCCGTGAAGGCGGACGTACTGTAGGTTCTGGTAGAGTTGTATCTATCATCGAATAATTTTACAGATTTTATATATAAGTAATACAACATGTCTGAATGGACATTATGCTCAAACGATTCGGCTCCCGGAAGTAATTCCGGGAGCTTTTTTGCATGCTGCATATGGAAGATGCGCTGGTGTAGTTTGTTTCCTACCTTCGGATGGGAAAAATATATGAATGATTGGGGATAATGGGAAAGGTGGAAGGGATCGTATGTACGAAAATATGTATGAAAAGATGATAGCAGTGACCAACCGGCATCTGGTGTTGGAAAATGATACAGATGGGGCATATTTAAAGCAGCTTACCTATGTTGCCTCTCTTCATCCAAAAGCCATGGTACTGCGGGAAAAGGATCTGACAGAAGAAAAGTACGAAGAACTGGCAAAGGTGGTTATTAAGCTGTGTGAGAAGGCGGGAACTACCCTTATTTTGCACCGTTTTCCAGAGGTGGTACATCATTTGGGATATGATAAGCTGCATCTGCCTTTGGAAATGCTTAAAACTATAGGACGGCCGGAAGGACTTACACTTCTTGGTACTTCGATCCATTCTGTAGAAGATGCGAAAGAAGCAGGACGTTTAGGTGCAGACTATGTATTTGCAGGAAATATCTTTGAGACAGACTGCAAGAAAGGACTTCCGGGAAGAGGTCTGGAATTTCTTGAAAATGTATGTAAAGAAGTGGATATTCCGGTATATGCCATCGGCGGGATCACAGCAGAAAAAATGCCCCAGATCCTTGGGACCGGGGCAGCAGGTGGTTGTATGATGTCTGGATTTATGCAGTTGAAGGAAAAATAAAACGTTGTTTTTGCAACGAAATTAAGAGCTGCCTGATTTATAGTAATCGCTGTATATTGGATAACTGTGTGATCTGATCTTCGGTCATGACGGACAGCTGGTTGATCAGTTCTATATGATAAGTACCAAGACCTTTTGCAGCATTGGCACATTCACCGGCACAGTCTAATGTGATCGCAGCGAGGATGCAGGCAGTGAGAGCATCTGTCACAGCCAGATAAGTACCTGTGATGCAGGTGAGCATGCAGCCGGTGCCGGTGACTTTTGCCATATTGGGAGAACCATTGTAGATGCCGTATGTGGTATCTTTATTTGGGGAAGCAATGATATCTACTTCACCGGTAACAAGGATCACAGCGCCTGTCTCTTCTGCCAGCTTTCTGGCAATATGGGCCATAGAATGTACGGTATCCGGATCTTTGGCAGTTACAGCGTCAGCTGCACTTACATCTACGCCAGTGCCATGAAAGGCAGCGCCTGCGATTGCACGTATCTCAGAGCCATTGCCTTTGATCACAGCTGGCTTACATTCTTTAATAAAACGTTTTGCAAGTTCCATGCGGAAAGGGCTGCATGTGATCCCTACCAGGTCGATCACAGAGGCTCTTTTTGCATTTTCAGCATCTTTCATTCTTTTGATGGCTTTTCCTGCCAGAAGCATGGACTCAGCCCTTGCATCTGTAATATTTCCAAGGCTGACGGTAAGGGCAGCTGCGCTGGCAGAAATGTCCGCCACTTCTGCAGGATGTTCTGCCATAATAGGGCGTCCTCCAAGGGCCAGAACTGCGTTGGCACAGTCGTTGACCACAATGGGATGTGTGATGCAGTGGATCAGCGGTGCCTGGTCATGAAGTTGGTCACGAACCTGTTTTAAGCAGGAAAGGAGCTGAGCTTTATTTATATTACCATTCCGATTGTCCATGAGATGATCTCCTTATAATAAAAACGCTGCAGCAGAACCATGCAGGCCTGTTACAGCGTTTATTTTGCAATGGATATTTTTTGCACATGTATGCACATCAGGCATGTTTCTTGTTTGTATTCCAGTATACCACTGCCATTGCAACAAAGGCAAGGAGAACAATATATTTGATGCTTCCTGCAACCGGTCCAGGTTCAGCAACGAACTGTTTTACGGCAACTGTGGAAGCAAGATAACCGATAAAGCCTAAAAATGCAATTCCCAGAGAGTCATTCACAACCGTATCTGTATTAGTGTAGACCTGAGAGCCTAAAGCAGTCTGGAATGTGGATAACATATGGGCTTTCTGTAAATGCTTTAAGAAAATGAAAGCAAGGCTGCCTCCGATCAGTGTACCTGCAATAAAGGATGGCACATAGAAGAACCAGGTAAGACCTGTACGTCCCCAGATCAGTGTCATAACAGGATAAGAAACAATAGCGCCGATGATGCCGGTTCCAATGACTTCACCGATGAACGCACATACCAGTTTGCCTTTGGAAAGGCGGTAGAGCATACCGGAAAGAAAAGCGCCAAATACTGCACCGGTCAGAGCCAGAGGCGGGATACCCATACATACCATACGGATGATGCCAATAGCCAGAGCGCACACGAAAGCATACCAGGGACCAAGCATAACCGCACAGGTTACATTAATAAAATGGGCCATAGGACACATTCCCTCTACACGAAGGATCGGGGAGATCACGACTCCCAGAGCTACCATCATGGCAAGAAAGACAAGTTTCGTTACATGTGTTTTTGAATTTTTCATATCGTTTACCTCTCCTCATTCTGGCTGTATGTGGAATGGGGTGTTTTTTAATAAAGGCATTATGAAAATGGCAATAAAAAAACGCACCCACACGGCGCGTTTGGCAAATCTCTGTTAAAAAATAGACATAGCGATGGCGCCGTTTTACAGCTGTAATTGGCGGTCGATGCTCACTAGCATCCTCTCAATCCGAAACACGGAGTCCCATCGCTTCTCTTTTGTACGCAGTGTCAGGGCGCTCCCCCTCACACCGTCTCAGCCCGAAAGCAGATACAAAAGGTCTAAAAATATTATAAACGGAGAGAAAAAAATGTCAAGAGCAAAACCAGCCTATGACTGAACAGTAACCTTTTAAATTAAGATAATGTAATAAAAACGTAATTGAAAATATAAGTTAGATTATGTATGATGTAGGTTGTAAAAAATCTGACAGAATATGGGAGGCAGAAAGAATGAAAAACTATAAAAGATCAGGAGCTGCAGGTTTCCTTTGTGCAGCGGCTCTGTTTCTTGGAACGGGTGTTCTTGCCCTGGGGACCAGTGCATTTAATGCCCTGGCTGCAGAAGTTTCCGGACAGATCACATCCTGTAAGATAACCGATGATAAACAGAACGTTGAGATCGCTTTAAACAGCAGTGGCAGTACAGAAGGAACCGATGGCAAGGTGTATGTGTTCGAGCAGCCTACCTACCAGGATGATCTGGGAAGCCGCAGCGACTATCTTACTTCGGCAAATGCATCCGGCGCCACTACCGTTACCGTTCCTTTTAACAAAGGAGATGGTTCCGACTGTCTTTACAGCAAATTTGTGCTGGCAGTAAAGGAAGACGGTACTTACAAGGCAGTCAGCGAACCTCATTATATTACCAATCCTGAGATCGTGGCAAAGAATACAGAAGCTTTTAAGGAACCTTTGACAAAAAAGGGCTTAAACATTGAGCTGAACATGTTGGATGATGCCTTTGACCTGGGTGTAAAGTATGTGACCACCAATATCGCAGTTTCCAGATTAATGGGATCCGGTATTGATTTCCAGTATGAGGGCAAGACTTATCATTTTAACAAAGGCATTGTAGAAGATTATGATAAGGTCATCAGCGCTTATTCCGGAAAAGGAATGGTTGTAAATGCCATCCTCTTAAATGACTGGAGCGATACGACCTCCAATCTGTTTATTCCAGGGGTACAGAAAACCTCCAGTGCATATTATTACATGTTTAATGCCACCAATGAGGCTGGTTTTGAGCAGTTAAAGGCAATTTCCGCATTCCTGGCAGATCATTACAGCGGCAAGAATGCCAATTACGGAAAAGTTTCAAACTGGATCATTGGAAATGAGATCGAAAACCAGGAATGGAACTACATGGGGCCTATGGATCTGACCAATTATGTGAAGACCTACGAAAAGGCATTCCGTGTATGCTACACAGCAATTAAGAGTACCAATGCAAATGACAGAGTATATCTTTCCCTTAGTTATAACTGGATGAATGAAATGGATGGCCAGTTAAAATACGGCGGAAAAGAGATCATTGACAGTTTTAACTCCATTGCCAATAACCAGGGACAGATGGAATGGGGACTGGCTTATCATCCATATCCATGTCCGCTGATCGATCCTGTATTTTGGGATGACGCCCAGGCAACAGGACTGGTTAAAAATGACTTTAATTCACCGGTCATCAACTTTGCCAACTTAAATGTGCTGACTGATTATTTCTGCCAGGAGGCATTAAAGACACCGTCCGGTCATGTGCGCCACATTATCCTTACAGAACAGGGTTTTACAGCTTACAGTCCGACCAGGGGAGATGTTCCGGAGCTTCAGGCAGCAGCCTTTGCTTATTCCTATTATCTGGTAGATAGCAACCCATATATTGATGCTTATACCTTAAGCCGTCAGGTAGATGCTCCTTCAGAGGCAAAAGATGGACTGAAATTAGGCCTGTGGGAGTGCGATATGAGCAAGCCAAATCTGATCGAAGCTACAAAGAGGAGAAAGATCTGGCAGGTATTCAGGGATATTGACAAAAAGAACTCTACTTTAGAGGCAAGTGAGTTTGCAAAATCCCTGATCGGTATCAACAAGTGGTCCGATGTTGTACCTAACTTTAAATGGAAAAATCTGGAAAAGTAAATAAAGGTTGATCAAAACACTGCAGGAGAAAAATTACTTCTGCAGTGTTTTGTATAAAGACAAATATTGTTATATGTACTGGACAAGCGGACAAAAAAAGGCTAAAATAAGAACTGACTTTTTAGAAAAATGAAGCTGCTTTAAGCAGAAATAGATACAGGAAGGAAAATGAAAATGGGGTTGATCGTACAGAAATTTGGCGGTACCTCTGTAGCAGATACAGAGCGTCTTCGTAACGTAGCAAGGATCATCACTGATACGTACAAAGCAGGAAATCAGGTAGTGGTTGTGCTTTCTGCTCAGGGTGACACTACAGATGATCTGATTGAAAAAGCAAAAGAAATTAATCCGGAAGGTTCCAACCGGGAGATGGATATGCTGTTATCCACAGGAGAACAGATCTCCGTTGCACTTTGTGCCATGGCTATTGAAGCATTGGGGTATCCGGTGGTTTCTCTTACCGGCTGGCAGGCAGGGATACTTACAGATACGGCAGCAAAGAATGCAAGGATCAAAAAGATCGATACAGAGCGTCTGGAGGCAGAGCTGGACCAGAAGCGGATTGTGATCGTTACCGGTTTCCAGGGAGTAGACAGAAACCAGAACATCACTACACTGGGAAGAGGCGGTTCTGATACTTCTGCAGTTGCACTGGCAGCAGCACTGGAAGCAGACCTGTGCCAGATCTACACAGATGTAGATGGTGTATACACAGCAGACCCAAGACATGTAAAGGGCGCAAGAAAGCTGGATGAAGTTACTTATAATGAGATGCTGGAACTGGCAACTTTGGGAGCACAGGTGCTTCACAACCGTTCTGTAGAACTGGCAAAGAAATATAATGTAAAACTGGAAGTATTATCCAGCTTTACCGGTCATCCAGGTACAAAAGTGAAAGGGGTAGCAAAACGCATGGAAAAGACAGCAGTCAGCAGCGTAGCAAAAGATAAAGATATTGCAAGGATCGCACTGGTAGGAGTGCCAAATGAAGTAGGAACTTCTTTCAAGGTATTCTCTTTACTGGCACAGAACCACATTAATGTAGATATTATCCTTCAGGGCATTGGCCATGAAGAAGGAAAGGATATCTGCTTCACAGTAGCAGAAGGAGATCTTAAGAAGGCAGCAGAGCTGTTAGAGTCCCACAAGGCTGAACTGCGTTTTGCAAGACTGGAGACAAACGCAGATATTGCCAAGGTTTCCGTAGTGGGTTCCGGTATGATCAACAATCCGGGTGTTGCAGCAAAGCTGTTTGAGGCACTGTATGATGCCCACATTAACATCAATATGATCTCTACCAGTGAGATCAAGATCTCTGTACTGGTAGATAAGAAGGATGCAGACCGGGCTGTTCAGGCAGTTCATGATAAGTTTTTTGCATTTTAAATAAAAATAAAAGCAATAGAGCAGACAAACCGGATTAACGGTTATGTCTGCTCTTTACTTTTATGCAAAAAATGGATACAATATTAAATATGATTGTGGGAGCGCAAAGCGCGGAACAATCCGGTATCAGAAAAAAATAAAAGTCAGGGGAGAAACTATGTATACTTGTGCAAAATGTAATGTATTAGCATGTGGATCGCAGGATCCGGCTGTAAGAGAGAAAATGCCAAAAAACTGTCCTATGCGGGAAAAAGAAAAAATGGAAGGGGCTTATGAGAAATATGCCTTAGAGGAAAATCACGAATTTTATGTAAGTTGTTCTGAGATCGAAGGGGAAGGCTATTGCCAATGGCCGAGATTAAAAGAAACAGTGGAATTTTGTAAAAAAATGGGTTATAAAAAAATAGGACTGGCATTTTGCAGGGGACTGCGAAAAGAGGCGCGTGTTGTGGCAGATCTTTTTACAGCCCAGGGCTTTGATGTGGTATCTGTGATCTGTAAGACCGGTGGTTTTCCAAAGGAGTCGGTAGGAATTCCGAAAGAAAAGAAGGTCAATGCAGATGCATTTGAACCAATGTGCAACCCAATTGCCCAGGCCGAATTTTTAAATTCCCAGGAAACAGAGTTTAACATTGCGCTGGGACTTTGCGTAGGACATGACTCTATGTTTTACAAATATTCCAAACAAATGGTGACTACACTGGTGGCAAAGGACCGTGTGCTGGCACACAATCCATGCGGTGCGATCTACTGTGCGGAAGGATATTTTAAGAAGAGATTACAGTAGCAGTTTATGCCAGAATATGGTTTTGGTGGATCTGGATCTTGGAGACTTGAAAAGTGAGGACAGACTAAATGGAATATATTGGAAATAAGAAAAAGCAGGGCAGTATTGTAGAACTTCTGCGGGATGAGATATTGGCGGGAAATATACCTGATGGCAGTGAGATGACACAGAATGAGCTGGCAGAAAGTCTGGGAGTATCCCGGATGCCGGTAAGAGAAGCTCTGATCTTGTTGGAGTATCAGGGATTGATCGATCGTCTGCCTAATAATCATGTGCGGGTGGCATCTCTCACAGAAGACTACTTCCGCCATATTTTAAAAACAGGCTGTAGATTAGAACTTGAATTTTTACAGAATTTAGAGGAAGAAGAACGAAGCAGTCTTCCTGATAGGGAATTGAATTTTCACAGGGAGATCTGGCGCAACTACCCTTACAGTCTTTCCAGAAAAAATCTGGAGACGATAACGGAGATCTACCTTTATTTTGTTATATCCAGACGGAACCCGGAAGGTGTCTGGGGAAATGTCCAGGAGAAAACAGAGGAAGAGATCTTATTAAGTAAGAGTATAGAAAACTGGAAGGCTGGAAAAACAGAAGAAGGAGCCGGACAGTTAGAGGAATATTTTGAAAAAATGGCAGTGAAACTGGCTGCTATCCATAAGGGGAGGGATTAAAGAGTTATGGTTACATTAAAACCAATTAAATTGCTGCCTGCAAGGGAACGGGTGGCTTCTGCACTGCGAAAAGCCATTATCTCAAAGCAGATCGGTGAAGGAGAAGTTATTACACTGGAAGCAACTGCCCAGCAGTTAGGTGTATCCGTTACACCGGTGCGTGAGGCATTTCAGATACTGGCAAGAGATGGCCTCATTGACTTAAAACAGAACAAGGGCGCAACTGTCCTTGGTTTAAATGAAACAACCATAAGAGAGCACTATGAAATAAGAGCGGCGCTTGAAAGTGCGGCCTGTGTGCTCTGCTGTCAGAGAAAAGCAGATCTTTCTGCTATAAGAAACTGCCTGGAAATGGCAGATGAGGCACTGGAGAAAAAAGATTCCAGCAGTTATTCTAACTATAACCAGTCCTTCCACTATGAGATCTGGACAGCAGCAGGAAATGAAAAGTTAAAAACAATGCTGTCTGAAATGTGGAACGGTCTTTCTATGGGCTTAAAGTCCACAGAAGAAGAATACGCCAGAAATTCCCAGGAAGAGCACCGACAGATCCTGGCAGCCCTTGAAAGCGGGGACCCGAAGCAGGCGGGGGAGAAGATGGTATTTCATATTATCCGAAGCATGAATGATGTACTGACAAGATACTAGTAAAAAGATATGACTTCCCCGCTGGCAGCGGGGATTTGTTATATATGCACAATAAAATATCAAAAAGAATATGCAGAACGCTGAATTGGTAAATTACTATTGACAATTACAGCGTTCTGTTCTATTATAAAAACATGAAATGGATACATTATTAAATATAAAATATCAAATATAAGATATAAAATAAAAATAATGGTCCAGGACAGCAGCTGCAAAACATAAGTGTTCTGACTGGCAGGCGGGACACCGGTTACAAAGTACCTTAAAAAATGAATAAGGTTTATACAGTTATATAAAACCGAAGGGGGAGTTTATGAGTCCATCAACTATAACCATCCTGTTTCTCTTGTTTGCAATTGTAATGTTTGTAATGGAGAAGATCCCGCTGGGGGTAACATCCATGATCGTCTGTGTAGGTCTGGTTGTTACTGGGGTTCTGGATGCGAAGACGGCATTTGCCGGTTTTATTGACAGCAACGTAATTCTCTTTGTGGCAATGTTTATTGTAGGCGGTGCATTTTTTGAAACGGGTATGGCCAACAAGATCGGCGGTATCGTTACAAAATTTGCCAAATCCGAAAGGATGCTGATCGCAGCAGTTATGATCATCGTAGGTGTGATGAGCGGCGTTCTTTCAAACACTGGTACAGCAGCTGTACTGATCCCGGTTGTGATCGGTATTGCAGCAAAATCCGGTTACTCCCGTTCCAGACTGCTGATGCCTTTGGTATTTGCGGCAGCTATGGGCGGCAACCTTTCACTGATCGGAGCGCCGGGCAATATGATCGCCCAGAGTGCTTTATCAGAGATCGGACTTAGCTTTGGATTTTTTGAATATGCCATTGTAGGACTTCCGATCCTGATCTGTGGAACACTTTTTTATACCACACTTGGTATGAAGCTTTTACCGGACAGGCAGCCAAAAGATGACGGGGCGTTTGATACCACAGTTGATTACAGCAATGTACCGGCCTGGAAGCAGAAGCTTTCACTGGTGATCCTGTTGCTTACCTTACTGGCTATGATCTTTGAAAAAAAGATCGGCATCAAGCTGTATGTTTCCGGATGTATGGGAGCTCTGGCACTGATCATTACCGGTGTTATCTCTGAAAAACAGGCATTAAATTCCATTGATTTAAAGACCATTTTCTTATTCGGTGGAACCCTTTCACTGGCAGCAGCCCTTGAAAAAACAGGTGCCGGTGAGATGGTAGCAGAGAAGGTAATGCACCTGTTAGGTGAAAATCCTTCACCTTATGTTTTAACTTTTGCAGTATTTATGCTTTGCTGTATCATGACAAACTTTATGTCAAATACAGCAACCACAGCACTTTTAGTTCCCATCTGTGTTTCCATTGCACAGGGAATGGGAGCAGATCCAAGAGCCGTACTTATGGCCTGCGTTATCGGTGGCTCCTGTGCTTACGCAACACCCATCGGAATGCCGGCAAACACAATGGTACTTGGAGCAGGCGGCTATACATTTTTAGACTATACCAAGTCAGGATTGCCGCTGATCGTGATCGCAACTGTAGTTAGTATGATCATTTTACCGATCGCATTTCCATTTTTCCCGTAAGTTGTTTTATGGGAACATGAAATAAAAGCAATAAAACAAACATTACATATTATTAAGACAATTCAAAACATATTATAAGGAGGCTTAAACATGAGCAGAACAGAACAGGTAGAGCAGCTTACCAATTATATGGCGCACTTTGTTGCCCATATCGGTAAGAAACTGCCAGATGACATTATTGCCAAGTTAGATGAACTGGCAGAAAAGGAAGACAGCCCATTATCAAAAGTAATTTATCAGACCATGAAGCGCAATCAGGATCTGGCAGTAAAATTGAACCGTCCTTCCTGTCAGGATACAGGTGTCCTTCAGTTCTGGGTAAAGTGCGGAACCAAATTCCCGCTGATCGATGATCTGGAAGCACTGTTAAAAGAGGCTGTTGTAAGAGCAACGGTAGACGCTCCTTTACGCCACAACAGTGTAGAGACTTTTGATGAGTACAACACAGGCAAGAACGTTGGCAAGGGAACTCCTACTGTATTCTGGGATATTGTTCCAAACAGCGACAAATGTGAGATCTACGCATACATGGCAGGCGGCGGTTGCACCCTTCCTGGAAAAGCTATGGTATTAATGCCAGGCGCAGGATACGAAGGTGTTACCCGTTTCGTACTGGATGTTATGACCTCCTATGGTTTAAATGCATGTCCTCCACTGTTAGTTGGTGTTGGTGTTGCAACTTCCGTAGAGACAGCAGCTCTTCTTTCCAAGAAAGCCCTCATGCGTCCTTTAGGAAGCCACAATGAAAATGAGAGAGCTGCAAGTATGGAAAAACTTCTGGAAGACGGAATTAACGAGATCGGCCTTGGACCGCAGGGTATGGGCGGAAAGTACTCTGTTATGGGCGTACATATTGAAAATACGGCAAGACATCCATCTACCATTGGCGTAGCAGTAAACGTAGGATGCTGGTCCCATCGCCGCGGCCACATTATTTTCGATAAGGACCTTAACTATACAATTACAACTCATTCGGGGGTGACTTTATAATGTTAGAGATCAAAGATGGAAAGAAAATTTTAACAACACCAATCAGTGACGAAGATTTAAAAGATATCCATATCGGTGACATTATTTACTTAAATGGTAACTTAACAACCTGCCGTGACGTAGCTCACCGCCGTCTGGTAGAAGAACACAGACCACTGCCTGTAGATGTAAGAAACAATGCCATTTTCCACGCAGGCCCTATCATCCGTCCTTTAGGAGATGACAAGTTTGAAATGGTTTCCGTAGGACCGACTACCAGTATGCGTATGGAAAAGTTTGAGAAGGAATTCGTAGAGCAGACCGGCGTAAAAGTGATCGTAGGAAAAGGCGGTATGGGACCAAACACCGAGTACGCATGCAAGAACTTTAAAGCCATCCACTGTGTATTCCCTGCCGGAAACGCAGTAGTAGCAGCAACTGAAGTAGAAGAGATCGTCCGTGCAGAGTGGCGTGACCTGGGAATGCCTGAGACCTTATGGAACTGCCGTGTTAAGGAATTCGGACCACTGATCGTATCCATTGATACAGAGGGAAGAAACCTGTTTGAGGAAAATAAGGTTGTATTTAATGAACGGAAAGAAAAAGTTTACGAAGAGATCTGCAAGCATGTAAGCTTTATCAAGTAATGTAATGAGTGCGCAATAAAAACCTGCCATCTCTCCTGCGGCGTAGTGAAAACGACTCGCGGCAGGAGCGGTGGCATTTTTTGCCTTAAAATTTGTTAATAAACCATTTTTAATAAAAGGAAACACTTGCCATTTGACAAAAATATCACTATAATATAAACGGCAATATTTCTGTATTTTATAAGAAAGCGCTATTTTTATGTGCTTTCCGCTAAATACTGTAAACTTAAGAATGATGGAGGACTGGAAAATGAGTAATTCAGCACAAACTTCAGCAAGCAGCCGTATTGCAGCCCTGCTTGATGAGAACAGTTTTGTTGAAGTTGGAGCCTATATTGCGGCTAGAAATACTGACTTTAACATGACTGAGCAGGAAACACCGGCTGACGGTGTAGTTACCGGTTACGGTACCATCGGCGGATGCCTGGTATATGTATACAGCCAGGATGCTGCTGTACTGGGCGGTTCCATGGGTGAGATGCATGCAAAGAAGATCTGCAACATCTACTCTATGGCAATGAAGATGGGAGCACCTGTTATTGGTCTGGTAGACTGTGCAGGACTGCGTCTTCAGGAAGCAACTGACGCACTGGATGGTTTTGGAAAGCTGTATTTAAGCCAGACAATGGCATCTGGAGTAATTCCTCAGATTATGGCAATTTTCGGTACCTGCGGCGGCGGTATGGCTGTATCTGCAGGTATGGCAGATTTCACCTTCATGGAAGATACTTCTGCAAAACTGTTTGTTAACTCCCCAAATGCCCTGGAGGGCAATTACAAGGCAAAATGTGATACTTCTTCCGCTAAGTTCCAGGCAGAAGAGTCTGGTCTGGTTGATTTCACAGGTGATGAAGCATCTGTATTATCACAGATCCGTACACTGGTATCTATCCTGCCTTCTAACAATGAAGAAGATCTGTCTGAAGTTGACTGCACAGACGATTTAAACCGTATGTGTGCTGGTATCGAAGGATATACCGGAGATACTGCTGCAGCTTTACAGATGATCTCTGATAATAACTTCTTTATGGAAGTTAAGAAGAACTACGGCGCTTCTATGGTAACCGGATTTATCCGCTTAAACGGAAGCACAGTAGGATGTGTAGCTAACCGCAGCGAAGTTTACGAAAACGGTGAGAAGGTACAGACCTTAGAGGCAGCTCTTTGCGGAAAAGGCTGTGAGAAGGCAACTGATTTCATCAATTTCTGTGATGCATTCAGCATTCCTGTTCTGACTTTAGTAAATGTAAACGGCTACCGTGCAACTATGTGCAGCGAAAGAAAGATCGCTAAATTAGCAGCTAAGCTGACCTACGCATACGCTGATGCAACTGTACCGAAGGTAACTGTCGTTGTTAAGAATGCACTGGGAAGTGCAGGTCTTACCATGGGCAGCAAGAGCCTGGGCGCAGACGTTGTTTATGCTTGGCCAAATGCAGTGATCGGAACTATGGATCCGGCAGAAGCTGTTAAGATCATGTATGCAAAAGAGATCGAAGCTGCAGATGACGCAGTTGCAATGATCAAAGAGAAAACCGCTGAATATACCGCTATGCAGTCCGGCGCTGTTGCTGCTGCAAAGAGAGGTTATGTAGATGACATCATCAAGGCAGAAGAGACCCGTCAGAGAGTGATCGCCGCTTTTGAGATGCTGTACACAAAAAGTGAGGACCGTCCTTCCAAGAAGCATGGCACGGTTTAAAGAGAGGTGACATGTATATGAGACGATTTGTAAAGAGAATGGCAGCAGCAGTTCTTCTGTCCGCCTGCCTGGTAAGCCTTTCTGGCTGCTCCTCTAACCAGGATACAGCAGAGACTGATTCCACCATCAGCATGGACGGAACTCCTGTAGATGATTCAATGGCTCAGTCCATTATGCTGTCTGCAGCACAGACTTTAGGCGTACCAAAGGATCAGCTGATCGTTCAGAAAACTCTGGCAGAGTCAACAGGCGATACGACTACAGCAGCTATTTATGAGGCTCAGCTGGAAGTTCGCGAGGATATGGGCGAATTAAAGAATGTAAACATGGATGAAGGTTCTGTTGTTCTTCTGGCAGATGGCAGCTATACGGTTGTGATCCCGGTTGACTTTACAGAGGGAACCAAGAAATATGTGATGAACATCAATATGGCTACCCAGCAGATCCAGGCTGAGTTTACAGATATGTCCGCAGGCGTTGTAGAAGATACTTCTATGGGTGCTCTGTTAAAGACAGCTACTGTATACACCATTATTGGTATCGGCACTGTATTCCTTGTTTTAATTTTCATCAGTATCCTGATCTCATGCTTCAAATACATCCATGCATGGGAAGAAAGCAAGAAGAAAGCAGCAGCACCTGCTCCTACACCAAAGGCAGCAGCACCTGCTGTTAAGCCAGTAGCAGCAGCACCGGCAGTAACCGGTCCTGATCTTTCTGATGATGCAGAATTAGTAGCTGTTATGACTGCTGCTATTGCAGCATATGAAGGCAGCGCTACATCTAACGGTCTGGTAGTACGTTCTATCCGCCGTGTAGGTCTGGGAAGATAATCACTGCACATTCAGGTTAGAAAACCAGTGTGCTTATACAACAAGTAGGAGGAAACAAACTATGAAGACATATACCATTACAGTAAATGGAAAAGCATATGCAGTAACCGTTGAAGAAGGCGCAGCAGCAGCTGGCGCACCAGTAGCAGCAGCTCCAGTTGCAGCTCCAGCAGCACCTGCACCAGCAGCAGCAGCAGCTCCAGCTCCGGCAGCAGCACCAGCAGGCGCAGCAGGTTCCGTTCAGGTTACCGCTCCAATGCCAGGTAAGGTAGTAGCAGTTAAGGCTTCTGTAGGACAGGCTGTAAAGAAGGGCGAAGTTGTCCTGGTTCTGGAAGCTATGAAGATGGAGAACGATATCGTTGCTCCAGAAGATGGTACAATTGCCAGCATTAATGTAGCAAACGGCGATGCAGTTGAGTCCGGCGCTGTTTTAGCTACTCTGAACTAGTCAACAAGATGGATCCCTTAATTTAAGGATTCCATTATGGAGGTAACATTATGGATTTTGGCAATTTGGTATCAAACCTGCTTGGCCAGATGGCGTTTTTCCATCTGTCAGCAGGAAACTACATTATGATCGGTGTAGCGCTGGTCTTCTTATACCTGGCTATTGCTAAGGGATTTGAGCCGCTGCTGTTAATTCCGATCGCATTTGGTATGCTGCTTGTAAATATCTATCCGGACATCATGTATTCTCCGGAACAGACTTCAAACGGCGTAGGCGGTCTGCTGTATTACTTCTTCACTCTGGATGAGTGGAGTATCCTTCCGTCCCTGATCTTCATGGGCGTAGGTGCGATGACAGACTTCGGTCCGCTGATCGCAAACCCGATCAGTTTCCTGATGGGTGCAGCAGCTCAGTTAGGTATTTACTCTGCATATTTCTTTGCAATCTTATTAGGATTTTCAGGAAAAGAAGCAGCTTGTATCTCCATTATCGGTGGTGCAGACGGCCCTACTTCCCTGTTCCTTTGCAGTAAGTTAGGACAGACCCAGATCATGGGACCGATCGCTGTTGCAGCTTATTCTTATATGGCTCTGGTTCCGATCATCCAGCCGCCATTTATGAAGCTTCTTACTACTGATAAGGAGCGTAAGATCAAAATGTCCCAGCTTCGTTCTGTATCCAAGCTGGAGAAGATCTTATTCCCGATCATCGTTACTATCGTTGTGTGCCTGATCCTGCCATCTACTGCTCCGTTAGTAGGTATGCTGATGTTAGGTAACCTGTTCCGTGAGTGCGGTGTTGTAAAACAGCTTCAGGAGACTGCTTCTAATGCAATGATGTACATCGTTGTTATCCTGCTTGGTACTTCTGTAGGTGCAACCACCAGTGCAGAGGCATTCTTAAATGCAACTACTATCAAGATCGTTATTTTAGGTCTGGTAGCATTCTGTGTGGGAACCATCGGAGGCGTTCTCTTAGGAAAGATCTTATGCAAGGTAACTGGCGGAAAGATCAACCCACTGATCGGTTCTGCAGGTGTATCCGCAGTTCCTATGGCAGCCCGTGTATCCCAGAAGGTTGGCGCTGAATATGATCCTACCAACTTCCTGCTGATGCATGCAATGGGACCAAACGTTGCAGGTGTTATCGGTACTGCAGTAGCAGCCGGTACCTTTATGGCAATTTTCGGTGTATAAAAACCAACATTTACTGCACCCGGTGCTGTTTGCAGACCGGGTGCCTATAAGGAGGATTTAAACTATGGCAGAGATAGAGAAGAAGCCAGTAAAGATCGTGGAAACCGTCCTTCGTGACGCTCATCAGTCTTTACTTGCTACCAGAATGACTACAGAGCAGATGCTGCCGATCGTAGACAAGATGGACAAAGTTGGCTACCACGCAGTAGAGTGCTGGGGAGGCGCTACATTTGATGCCTGCCTGCGTTTCTTAAAAGAAGATCCATGGGAGCGTTTAAGAAAATTAAGAGACGGCTTTAAGAATACAAAGCTGCAGATGCTGTTCCGTGGACAGAATATTCTGGGATACAACCACTACGCAGATGATGTAGTTGAGTATTTCGTGCAGAAGTCTATTGCAAATGGTATTGATATCATTCGTATTTTCGACTGCTTAAACGATATCCGTAACCTGGAGACTGCTGTAAAGGCAACAAAGAAGGAAAAAGGACATGCTCAGATCGCACTGTGCTACACCTTAGGTGATGCTTATACTCTGGATTACTGGAGAGACATTGCTAAGAGAATTGAAGACATGGGAGCTGATTCCCTGTGTATCAAGGATATGGCAGGTCTGTTGACTCCATACAAGGCTACTGAGTTAGTTAAGGCCCTGAAGGAAGGAACCACACTTCCGATCGACCTGCACACCCACTATACTTCCGGTGTTGCTTCCATGACCTATATGAAGGCTGTAGAAGCAGGTTGTGATATCATTGACTGTGCAATGTCTCCACTGGCACTTGGTACCAGCCAGCCAGCAACTGAAGTTATGGTAGAGACCTTCCGCGGTACTCCATACGATACAGGATACGATCAGAAGCTTTTAGGCGAGATCGCTGCTCACTTCCAGCCGATCCGCGAGGAAGCATTAAAGACCGGACTGTTAAATCCAAAGGTATTAGGCGTAAATATCAAGACTCTGCAGTATCAGGTACCTGGCGGTATGCTTTCCAACCTGGTTAGCCAGTTAAAGGAAGCTGGACAGGAGGACAAGTACCAGCAGGTTCTGGAGGAGATCCCGAGAGTACGTAAAGACTTTGGTGAGCCGCCTCTGGTTACACCTTCTTCCCAGATCGTTGGTACCCAGGCAGTTCTTAACGTATTAATGGGTGAGCGCTACAAGATGGTTCCAAAGGAATCCAAGAAGATCATGCTTGGTGAATTTGGCCAGACTGTTAAGCCATTTAATCCAGAAGTACAGAAAAAGATCATCGGTGATGAGACTCCAATTACCTGCAGACCAGCAGATTTAATTGCACCTCAGATGCCTCAGTTTGAGAAGGAATGTGCTCAGTGGAAGCAGCAGGATGAGGACGTATTAAGCTACGCCCTGTTCCCAAATGTTGCCAAGGAGTTCTTCCAGTACAGAGAAGCTCAGCAGAAGAAAGTAGATGCTACTGTAGCTGATAAAGAGAATAAGGCTTATCCAGTGTAATTTTGGTATATCCGGAATAAGATAAGTATGGAACGCGTCCCTTTGTGGGGCGCGTTTTTTGTGTTAGTTTTTTGCCGCTGCATCTGGCGTAAATCTGTTGGAGATGGTACACTGATATACCAGAAGATGTTTTGTCCAATGAGGAGGGGGAACATGCTGAAAGTATTGATCGCAGATGATGAAGAAAAGATCTGTCAGCTGATCATAAAGCTGATCAACTGGGAAGAAATGGGGTTAAAAATAGCGGCAACTGCTTCTAATGGTATTGAGGCATTAGAGCAGGCAAAAATCTGTAAACCGGAGATTCTGATCACAGACATACGGATGCCTGGAATTGATGGGATGGAACTGATCAGGAAAGTAAAAGAAAAACTGCCGGATACAGAGATCATCATAATCAGTGGATACAGGCATTTTGAATACGCCCAGACGGCGATCCGTTATGGTGTGAGAAATTATCTCTTAAAGCCTATTAAAAAAGAGGAATTACGGGATACCTTACAAAAGATCGCAGATATTTACAGGGAGAAAAATGAACAGTTAAATTTTGAAGAAAGAGTCCGCCTTGCCTTAAAAAATGATGCAGGAAAGCTGCGTACCAGTTTTATTTCCCGTATGATCTACGGAGACCGGGAGCGGGAAAATATTATCAGCCTGAAAGAACTGAACAATCAGTATCATTTCCATTTCCGTGAGGGAGTGTTCCAGGTTGCAGCCATCAAATTTGACCATGTAAACCACAATGACAGCTGTATTTCCTTCCTAGCAGACAAGGCAGCAGGCTTGGCGTTACAGTATCTGGAACCGGTATGTTTTGACCATGAGGTTTATGCAGAGTTCTCTACCTTTTATCTTCTGTTGAATTTCGGGGAAGAAGAGAGCAAAAATGTGCGGAAAAATGTGCGCCAGATGCTGGATGAACTGAAAGCCCAGGAAAGTATCTTAAATGGAATGAGTGTTACCATAGGAATGGGAAGCATGGTAAACACAGCGGGCAGTATCAGGAAGTCTTTTCTGGACGCTGTATTTATGATAAAGCAGAGGCTTCTTTTAGGAACCGGGCGGATGCTGGAAATGGATGAAGCACAACAGAGAAAAAACTCTGATTTTATAAACAGTGAGGCATTTTACCGTTTTAACAGGGAAATGGAACGGGCAGTCGAAGCTTTAAATGTAGTGGAGACAAGGCGGACTATTGAAGGTTTGCGGGATGTATTAAAGAACTATCCGGGGATCACCGGTTATGAGATCCTGCAGATGACTAAGGAGGCCTGCAATCATTATTTGTTTTGCATGAAGAGCAGGGGGATCCGTGTGGACAGTGAAGCTAAATTTGTGGAAGAATTCAGTAAAGACGCAGGGGAATGTGCAGATATAGAAGAACTGTTCCGCCTTTTAGGTGGGACGATAGGAAGATCTCTGCAAAAAGCTTCTGAAGCGAAGAAGGCAGAAGATAACCGGCCCATACGGCAGGCAAAGCAGTACATAGAAGAAAATTACAGCCGTTCGCTTACCTTAGAAGAAGTAAGTGAGATGGCTGGCTTTGCTCCTGGATATTTCAGCACGCTTTTTAAGAAAGAAACAGGGGTAACTTTTCTGGAATTTTTGCAGTCAGTGCGTATGGATGCAGCGAAAAAACTGCTGGTTTCCGGAAATGAGGGAATGAATGTGATCTGCGAAAAGGTAGGCTATGCAGATGTGAAATATTTCACGAAATGTTTTATAAAATATACCGGACTGAAGCCGGGAGAGTACAGGAAGATCTATTCATGAATAAAGAAAGTTATCTTTTTGACCGTATACGTTGGGGCGCAGCGATTTTTTTGATTTTTCATATCAGTCTGTTGTTTATCCTGTTCCTTCAGGATTGGAAGACGGAGAAAATGAAGTGGTTTATTTTGTTTTTAGGAGTGCTTTATGTTATCCTGCTTTATGCCGCTTATCAGCTGATCTACCGGCCTTTAAAAGTGAACAGCCGGATAAAGGCGGCTTTTGCCAGAGGGGACAGTTATGAGGATATTTACCATATGCCTTATCTTTTAAATGAGGAAGAGCAGAATATGCTGCGTCGTTTTTATGCCCTGTTAGACAAAAGCGAGCTGATCACTGTATCTAAGAAAAAATCGGAATATCTGGCATTACAGAATCAGATCAATCCCCATTTTCTTTATAATACTCTGGAAGGCATCCGGGCAGAGGCGCTGATCGCAGGGGTGGATTCTATTGCGGAGATGACGGAGGCACTGGCAACTTACTTCCGCTATACCATTTCCCAGGTAAATAACCTGGTCACATTGGAAGAAGAACTGGCAAATGTGGAAAATTATTATTATATCCAGCAGTTTCGTTTTGGCAGCAAGCTGGATCTGAGGATCCGCTATGACTGTGAGGATGAAGAGGAAGCGCTTATGTGCCAGCTTCCCAAGCTGACTTTGCAGCCGATCGTGGAAAATTCCATTTATCATGGACTGGAGCGCAAGATTGGAACAGGTCATCTGGATATTAAGGTCACTGTGACAGACAGCCATCTGATCATTATGATCTCAGATGATGGTGTAGGCATTGAAAAAGGTCAGGTGAAGGTTATGAATGAACAGCTGAGAGCCCTGAGACTGGAGGAGGAAAACAACGGGGAAACCGGTAAAAAAGGCGGAATTGCAGTTAAAAATGTAAATAACCGTATTAAGCTTTTGTTTGGGGAAGAATATGGCATTTATATCTACAGCCAGCCGGATGTGGGAACGGATGTGGAGATCACACTTCCGGTTGTAAGGAATTGATGTAACGAACATGCTGATAAACAGGAGGCAGCTATGAAACAGGAAATACTTCGTTTTGAAAATGTGACCTGCAAAAAAGACGGGGCTGTTTATTTGGATAATTTCAGTTTTTATATGACTGCAGGTGAGATCGTAGGGTTGCTTTCTGTCAATGACCGGGGGATCAAAGAACTGATCGAACTGATGGCAAAGAACCATCCTATTGATGCAGGAAGAGTGTATATGGGTGGCAAACTGGTAAACAGTTATTTAAATCAGGAGGAAACATCTAACCGTATTTACCAGATCGACCAGAAAAGCTCTCTGATCAATGATCTGTCTATAACGGATAACCTGTTTGTTATGCGCCCAGGATTTAAGAAACAGGTGATCAATGAATGGGTTTTAAGAGAACAGGCAGACAGAGTCTTAAAACAGCTTTCCATGGATCTGGATCTGAATAAAAGGGTGGAAAGGCTTACTACCATGGAGCGGATCATGGTGGAGATCGCCAAGGCCTATTTAATGGGAAGCAAGCTTTTAGTGGTGCTGTATCCGGAAAAACTGATCGGTCAGGCAGATTTCCCGCAGTTTCACCAGCTTTTAAGAAAAATGCAGAGCATGGGGATCTCTACGCTGTATTTCTGCTATCATCACTGGATCATGTTTAAGATCTGCGACAGGATCGCCCTGTTTTCCAGAGGAAGGATAAAAAAATTATTTGAACCAGAGGAATTCAGGGAAGAGGCTATAGCTCCCTATATTTATTATTTTAAAGAAAATACAGTATTTAAGCCGAAAGTGGATCGGGGATATATGCTGGAGCTAAAAAACATTACAGATGGGGACATACATAACCTGAGTCTGGGAATTAAGCCTGGGGAATGCATTACGCTTTTGGATTCAGGTGACCAGATCATGGACCGGCTGACCGGGATCCTTGCAGGGGAATACGTGGACTATGAGGGAGATATTTTCTGCTCACACAAAAAAATGGAAAAAAAAGTAAAAAGCAGCCTGGACCGGGGAATGATCGTTTTAGATGATAATCCAGCGCAGTCTTTCCTTTTTTCGGAAATGTCCTATCTGGAAAACCTTACCTTTTTACTGGACCGTAAATTAAAGAAAAGCATTTTAAAGCAGTCATATATTAACAGTGTGCGCAGTGAATATTATGGGGAAGCAGGAGATGTTATTGACACAAAATATATTGATTCCCTTTCTTTAAAGGAAAAATATGGGCTGATCTATAATAAAATAAGCCTGTTCCATCCTAAGATCCTGGTGGTAAAAAAGCCTTTTGCTTATGGGGATATGCATTGCCGTACCTATATTTTAAAACGGATGCAGGAACTGAAGGCAGCAGGAGTATCTATTCTGCTTTTGACCGGCTATCTTACAGATTGCGTATATATATCAGACCATATCGGGATCGTAAAAGACGGAAGTTTTTCTGTACTGTTAGAGCCACAGGAGTACGGGATCACCAGCAGACTTTTTTGATAGATGTCTGCATTATTCTGAAAAATGTCTACCCTATTCTAAAAAGTGTCCCCTTATTAATTCCTCCTGTTCTGTTATAATTTTCTTAATAAAAGAACAGGAGGGGTAAATGATAATGGAACAGTTAATGAGAGAAAAACTCCTTACAGTAAAAAAAGAGATGGAAGGCTTTATGAAGGAAAGCGTTCCATTTTGGCTTGAAAATGGAATCGATAAAGAATACGGCGGTTATCTGGTATGCTTTGATTCCAAAGGAAAGCTGATGAAGGAATTGGCAGTATTAACTCCTGAGGATAAAATGATCGTAACCCAGACACGTATGATCTGGGGATTTTCGGCACTTCTTCGCAATGGCCTGGCAAAACGTTATGGCTGGGAAGAAAAATGCAAAGAAGCAGCAAAACAGGGTGTAGATTTCTTCATTGATAAATTCTGGGATAAGAAGAACACCGGCTGGGCATGGGTAACAGACCGGAAGGGAAATGTTCTGGATAATGGGAAACTGGTTTACGGACAGACCTTTGCAATCTATGCGTTAGCTGAATATTATATGGCTACCGGTGATGAGCGAGGTATCGAATATGCGGAAAAAACCTTTGATGCTCTGAAAAAATATGCAGCAGACACTTTCTACGGCGGCTATTTTGAGAACTTCAAAGAGGACTGGACACTGGAAAGTGCCGGAGTTTATGGAGGAGGCCTGAAATCCCTGGATATCCACATGCACACCATGGAAGCATATACAACTCTTTATGAGGCAACCCACAAGGAAGTACATAAGAGAGCTCTTCAGGAAATCATTGATATTGTGTTAAAACACATGGTTGATTATGATTTCTGGTGTGGAAGAAATCAGTTTAGTATTGATTTTACACCAAAGCCGGCTATTTCCATTCGCAGAACCTGGAATTATGACAGAGATCCGGAAAGTGCTAACAAAAATCCATTAGATACTACTTCTTATGGACACAATATTGAACTGATCTGGCTGTTGAACCGTGCATATGAAGTGCTGGGACTTCCGCCTGCCAGAGAATTTACCAGAAAATTTGCAGATTACACACTGGCAAATGGCTGGGACAATATCCACGGCGGTATTTACAGAGATGGAATGCACGATGGCCGTATTGTTGTAACAGATAAAGAATGGTGGCAGAACTTTGAGTCACTGACAGGTTTCCTTGATTCCTATCAGGCTACTGAGGATGAGAGATATCTGGATACCTTCATAAAGTTATGGGAATTTGATAAGAAATATTTCTATAATCCGGAGGTTGGAGAGTCCAGACAGTTGCTTTTAGCAGATGGAACACCGGTGATCGATGATACCGGAAATCAATGGAAATGTATTTATCATACAGACCGTGCTATGATGGAGTGCTGTCTGAGGATCGAATCACTGACGGAATAATGTCAGCGCAGTCGCAAAGCATCTTTGAAAGGAAGCAAATATGGGAGAAAAGAAGGCAGAGGTGCCTGTGGGGAAAGAACTGGTCCGAATGACAGGCATTATGAAAGAGTTTCCCGGTGTAAAGGCCTTGGATAATGTAAAACTGGACCTGTATGCTGGAGAGGTGCTGGCACTGTTGGGGGAAAACGGTGCAGGTAAGTCAACACTGATGAAGATCCTTTCAGGTGTTTATCAGAGAGATGATGGAGAGATCATCCTGTTTGGGAACAAGATCGGTGAGTGGGATGCAAATAAGGCAAAAAATGCAGGTGTGTCCATTATCCATCAGGAATTAAATATGTGTACTCATTTAAGTGTGGCGGAGAATATTTTCCTGGGACGGGAACTGATAAAAAATGGCCGTCTGGACAATGAACGTATGAACCAGGAAACAAAAGAGATCCTTCATAAGTTAAATATTGATATTGATCCAAGGGAACAGGTCAGTGAACTGGCTGTATCCAAACAGCAGATGGTGGAGATCGCAAAGGCACTTTCACAGAATGCCAAAGTATTGATCATGGATGAACCTACTTCAGCACTTACATCCAAGGAGATCGATGAGCTGTTTAAGATCATCCACCAGTTAAAGTCGGAGGGTATCGGTATTATCTACATATCCCACCGTCTGGAGGAACTGCAGCACATTGTAGACCGTGTTATCATCATGCGCGATGGAAAATACATTACCCAGATGCCGTATGATATTAACAGGATGGATGAGATCATTGCCAACATGGTAGGACATGAGATCAAGGAGAAATTCCCAAGAGTGTCCTGTGAAAAAGGCAAAAAGATCCTGGAAGTAAAGCATCTGAATGCAGGAAGAATGGTCCGGGACATTAATCTGGAATTATATGAAGGTGAGATCGTAGGAATTGCAGGACTGATGGGTGCAGGACGTACAGAAACAACCCGTGCGATCTTCGGTATTGATCCGAAAGAAAGCGGAGAGATCTTTATTGATGGAAAAGAGGTAAAGATCAGCTGTCCGGCAGATTCCATTAAAGCAGGTCTGGTACTGGCACCTGAGGACAGAAAAAAAGACGGTCTCTGTACAAGACTTAGTATTGCAGATAATATTGCCCTTCCGAATCTGGATATACTTTGTGAAGGTCCAGTGGGGACTGTAAACCGGAAAAAAGAAAAAGCAATGGTTGATAATGCTGTAAAAGCCCTGAAGATCAAGCTTCCTAACGCACAGGTAGATGCAGGAAGCCTTTCAGGAGGAAATCAGCAGAAAGTGGTAGTTGCCAAGTGGCTGGCCAGAAATTCAAGAGTTGTTATCTTTGATGAGCCTACCAGAGGTATTGATGTAGCTGCCAAGGTAGAGATCTATAACCTGATGAATCAGCTGAAGCAAAATGGCATTGGTGTTATGTTTGTTTCTTCTGAAATGCCAGAGGTAATGGGAATGAGTGACCGCATTATTGTTATGTGTGATGGCCGTATTACCGGAGAACTTTCAGCAGAAGAGGCCACCCAGGATATGATCTTAACTAAGGCAACGCAGTTTGAACAGAAAACAGCGTTATAACGAATTTTGGATTTAATCTCATCAAGGAGGGACAATATGAGTAGTTCAAGTGATAAAAAGCCCGGTGTACTGGGGCGTTTCCTTTCCCAGAGGGGAATGGGACAGGTTATAACCGTAACAATAGGTCTGATCGTTTTATGTCTGGTGTTTGGATTTATCAATCCTAATTTCTTTACTTACAGAAATACAGCGAACCTGCTGCGCCAGATCGCACCTACACTTCTGATCGGTGTAGGACAGTCCTATGTATTATTTACAGGAAATATCGATCTTTCTATTGGTTCTGTAGTAGGTATGAGCTGTATGATCTCAGCAACCCTAATGTGTCATGGAATGAATCCGTGGGTTGCAGTGGTTATCACATTGGTTGTGTGCCTGTTAGTTGGTTATGTAAATGGCATTCTGGTATCAAAATGCAAGCTGCCACCTTTCATCGCAACCTTAGGTACAATGACAATTGCAAGAGGTATTGCACAGATCGTCAATGGTAATTACAATACAGACTCCATTGGTGAAGCTGCAAAAGGTTTCCGTACCTTCTTCTACAGTGGTAAGATATTAGGTATCTTCAGTGCTTTCTGGATCGCTCTGGTGATCTGGTTCATCTTTAACTACATAATGAGCTGTACCAGAACCGGCCGTCATATTTACGCAACAGGAAGTAATATTGATGCAGCAAGACTTTCCGGTGTTAATGTAGACAATACAGTTATCTATGTTTACGTTGTAGCTGCTTTTTGTGCCTGCATAACAGGTCTGATCACCTGTGCTTCAACTGGTACAGGTACTATGGATGCTGGTACATCTTATGAAATGTATGCAGTAGCAGCTTCTGTAATCGGCGGCGTATCTACATTAGGTGGTTCCGGTATTTTACTTGGTACTGTGATCGGTTCCGGTATCTGGGGTGTTTTACAGAATGGTCTTCAGTTTGCAGGAGCACCGGTTGCTATCAGAAATATCGTGATCGGTATTATCGTAGTTGTTGCAGTACTTATGGACGTAATCGTAAGAAGCGGCAGAGGCAAGAGCAAAAAACATAAAAACAACTAAAAAATAGGTAAAATGAAGGTAAAGACGAAGGTAAAGCATAAAAATGCTTTCACAATAAAGAAAGGAAAGGTATAGTATTATGAGGAAAAAAGCGATTTCAATGATTCTGGCGGCAGCACTTGGTTCTGCATTATTAGCAGGCTGCTCATCTGCTCCAAAGGAGACAACTGCAGCAGCTACAACAGCTGAAACAACTGCAGAGGAGAAGAAGGAAGAAAGCAAAGCTGAGGAAACCAAAGCAGAAGAGAAGAAAGAAGAGGCTGCTGGCAATGATATGCTGTCCGGGGAAACAGGAGACATTGCAAAGGCCGGAGATGGAAAAGGACAGAAGGTAGTTCTTATTACCATTGACTCTATGGATCAGCACTGGGTAAACATGGACAAGGGCTGCAAGCAGGCAGCAGAAGAGCTTGGCTGTGATTATAAGTGGATCGCTCCTGATGTAAAAGATGACGCAAAGCAGATCGAGTGTGTAAACAATGCAGTAGCTGATGGCGCAACCGCTATCCTGGTAGCTGCAAATGGTCCTGACGCTATCACAGCAGCTCTGGAAGAAGCAGATCAGGCTGGTGTTAAGATCGTTCAGGTTGACTCTTTTGCAAATTATCCTTGTGTACAGAAGTTAAGAACTGACAACCGTGCAGCAGGAAAGACTGCTGGTGAGCAGGTTCTGGCAGCTCTGGAAGCTAAGGGAGTTAAAGAAGGCAAGATCGGTATCGTTTCTGTAAACGCAGCAACTACTTCTACTGTAGACCGTGACGAAGGCTTCCGTTCCGCATTTGAAGGAACCGCTTTTGAGATCCTTGAAACACAGTATGCAGATGGCGATGCAGCAAAATCTAAAGATGCAGCAGCTAACTTTATTTCCCAGGGTTGTGTAGCACTGTTTGGTGCAAATGAAGGCTCCTGCGTTGGTGTTGGTAATGCAGTTGCAGAAGATGGAAATAACATTGTAGCAGCAGGTATGGATAAGTCTGATGCAGTTATCCAGCTGATCAAAGATGGTGCTCTGATCTGTACAATGGCTCAGAATCCTGATGTTATGGGTTATGAAGGCATGTATGCAGCGATCACCGCTATTAATGATGGAAAAGTAGCTCCTGAATATATTGATACTGGCGTTTCTATCTTAAATTTAGATGCAGTTAAATAATCAGGCTGTTTAAAGAAACAAAGTGAGGAAAAATATGCTCCGGCAGGTATATCAGCCTGCCGGAGCTGTTTTCATTGCTGCACATAATGTACTCTCGCAAAGGCAAGTGCAGGAAAGACTCCGAGAGTACATCATAGAAGAAGGGAGAGACTGTATGTATCTGTATGGATTTGATATTGGAGGCACAAAATGTGCAGTGATCCTGGCGAAGGTGGAAGGAGACCAGGTAGATTTTCTGGAGCGGTATGAGATGAAAACACTGGGAGATTGGAAAAAGGTCCTTGATGAATTATCTGAAAATGCTTTGATGATAGCAAAGAAATATGGGCTGACAACAGGGACTGAGGGTGAAAATTGTGTTATCTGTGGGGGGATTTCCTGTGGCGGTCCTTTAAGTCCCGACAGGAAGTGGATATTATCGCCGCCGAATCTTCAGGGCTGGGATCAGGTGCCTGTAGTGGAATATCTTGAGGAGAAGCTGGGAATCCCTGTGAAAATGGAAAATGATGCAGATGCAGGAGCTTTGGCAGAATGGAAGTTCGGGGCCGGAAAAGGCTGTCAGAATATGATATTTCTTACTTTTGGCACAGGTCTTGGTTCCGGTCTTATCCTTAATGGACAGTTATACCGGGGAAGTACCGGTATGGCTGGGGAAGCAGGACACATACGTATGGAAAATGAGGGACCAAAAGGATATGGAAAAGTAGGTAGCCTGGAAGGTTTCTGCTCTGGAGGAGGTATCAGCAGGCTTGCCGGATATTTTGGCACAGAAGGAAGCGCAAAGGAGCTGGCAGAACGGGCTGAGGCCGGGGATGAGAGAGCTTTAGCAGTGTATGCCAGATGCGGCGCTGTTTTTGGAAGAGGTCTGGCTATCCTTATAGACCTTTTAAATCCGGAAAAGATCGTGGCAGGTTCTGTTTATGCCAGGAGTCACCATCTTTTAGATAAGACCATGTATGAAGAACTGGAAAAAGAAGCGCTCCCCATGAACCGGGCGGCCTGTGAGATCGTGCCGGCGGCTTTAGGAGAGCGGATCGGGGATTATGCGGCTGTAGTTGCAGCTGTTAATTCTTTGTCCATTTTATAGCGGCAGATACATCCAGCATGCCGCCTGTTGCTGTTTTGCCTTTTAACGGGGCCAGTTTATGTACAGTTGATAAAATAGCTGTTTTTATGTCCTGAAGGCTTAAGTCAGTTCTTGCAGAGTAGATCAGGGCAGCTGCGCCTGTTACCATAGGGGCTGCCATGGAGGTTCCGCTCATATAGGCATAGGAATCACCGGGAATAGTGCTTAAAATATAGGTTCCGGGGGCTGCTAAGTCTACGGAAGTGGCACCATAGTTGGAACTTTCATCTAAATGGCCGTTAAAAAGCAGATTGCCTACGGTAATTACATTGTCGTAGGGAAGACTTGCCGGGTATACAGGGGATTTATCAATGTCATAACCGATCTGGTACTGGTTTCCATTTCCTGCAGCTACTACAAAAAGCATTTTGGAGTCCCGGATGGCTGCTTCAAATTCGGGAGTGCAGTTACTGGAACCGAAGCTTAAGTTGCAGATATCGGCACCATTGGCTTCTGCATATTTTATGGCTTCGATGACGCTTTCAGGGGAACCTTTGCCTTCAGAACCGCCTAAGGCTTTTAATACCATAAGCTTAACATGGGTGCTGTTTGTAATGCCTGCGATGCCGCCATTGTTCCAGGCGGCGGCAATAGTGCCGGCACCATGGGTTCCGTGGCTGTCTTCTTCCCCTGTGCAGATTTCATTGCTGTTTGAAACAAAATTCCAGCCATTCACATCATCTACATAGCCATTTCCGTCATTGTCAATGCCGTCTCCGGGGATCTCATCTTCATTGACCCAGATGGAATCTTTTAAGTCTGAATGAGTCGTATCGATACCGGTATCGATGATAGCTACGGTAACGGTACGTTTGTTTTCTGTTTCGCTGTATGTTTTCCAGGCATCTTCAATGTTGATATCAATATTTGCCACTGCATCGGTGTTAATGGACTCGAAATTGTCCGGTCCTAAAGGAGGAAGGGCAATATCATCGATTCCATTTTCTCCATAGTGGAGATAAATATGGTCCAAGGTTTTGATGTTCAGCACTTTTTCCGTGCGGCGAAGCCGTCCGGTGTTGTTAAGAGCCCACTGATATTCGCTGTATTCATCGCCGGAAGAGAGGGCAGCTACGCCAGGACCGCTGAAGAAAAGGGAAAAATCCCGGCTGTTTTCCTGGGCTGCCAGTGCGGACATGGAACAGGGGGTCAGCGTCATTGTAAGGGAAAGCAGAGTGGAAATGATGCCTGCAGGTAGTCGTTTCATGAAGGGTACTCCTTTCGTGGATAGTCGGGGGACACTCACGAACCCGCGCTGCCGCGCTCTGCTGTTTGATGGTGCAGACGGTTCGTAAGGATAGTCACTCACGAACCCGCGCTGCCGCGCTCTACTGCCTGCTGACGCAGGCGGTTCGTTCGTTGGTGGCACCGAAAAACAAATGTCTGCTGCGCAGCCGCTTGTTTTTCTTTCGTGCCTACCACATTATACCATGCCAGCTGTGATGAAAGTATGACATTTTTCTGAAGAAATATGGTATACTTGTTATATTCTTGTTAAAAATCTTTCAAGGGGCTTGAGAGTTTGGAAGGTAAACAGCTGTGAAAATTGTGTCTAATAAGTAGAATGCAGTGTCATCAGGGGGAAAGAAGATGTATCAGAAGTACAGTATTGGAACTATGGCAAAACTGATGGGTATCTCGGCAGAGGCGATCCGGTATTATGAGAGCAGGAACATTATCAGTCCGGTGCGGGACCCGGAAACAGGTTACAGATATTATAATACATGGGATTTTCATATGCTTTTAAGGGCCAGACACTACCAGAACTATGGTTTTTCACTGGAGGAAATAGCAGAATTGTTCAGAAGCCATGAATTGGCGGAAATACGGGAAAAAATGGTGGATCAGGAAGAGATGATCCAGCAGGAGATCATCCGCCAGATGAACCTTTTAAAGCGGATCAGACAGAGCCAACAGGTGCTTCAGGATGCAAAAGACAGCGTTGGAAAGTTCCGTATTGAGGAAAGACCGGGCATTTACCGCATGAATACCCAGAAAAACTATACTTTATTTAAGAAGAAAGAGCAGCTGGATCTGATCTCAGAATGGACAGAAAAAGAACCTTTTGTCTTTTCATGCGCAGTATTTTATCAGAAAAATATTGAAAATGGAGAGTCAGAGTTTGATTTCGGAATGGGACTTCGGGAAGAGTATGCACAATTCTTGCATGTAAAAGAGTCAGAACTGGTGCAGTATTATCCGCCTTGTCCCTGCGTTCATACCTGTGTTCCCTCACGTTCCGGAAAATATCTGTCACTGGAGAGTTTACAGGAAGGTTTCCGGTATTTGAAGCAGAATGGATTAAGCCTTGCAGGGGATATTGTCACCCAGGTAGCCTGCATGACCAAGCCGGAAGAGGAGTATTTTAACTGGCATATTGTGTGGTTTCCTATTGAAAAATGATTGTGCAGAGTGCAATAAGCCACTCTGCATTTTTTGTGCAAAAAATCAACTTGACCTTAAAACCACTTTAGTTGTTATAGTAGTGGCAGATGAGCAAGTTAAAAAAATAACAAATACATTTAAACCACTTAAAAAAGTGAAAGGGGAAAAAGGTCATGAGTGAACAGAAGAAAACAGTATTGATCACCGGAGGAGCTATGGGACAGGGACGTGCCCATGCAGTTAAGTATGCACAGAACGGATTTAACGTAGTTCTGGCAGATATGCTGGATCCGGAAGATGAAAGATTCCAGGAAACCATTAAGGAATTAAATGAATTAGGCGCTGAAGTTTTAGCTGTTAAGGCAAACATCTGCAGCACACCTGATATGGAAAACTTATTTGCAAAGGCATGGGAGAAGTTCGGACGCTTAGATGTAGTTATCGCAAACGCAGGCGTTATCAACTTCGGAAATACCTGGGAGCTGACAGATGAGCAGGTAGAGAAGGTTATCAACATCGACCTGATCGGTACCTGGAGAACTGACAAGTACGCAACACAGTACATGTTAAAGCAGGGCTTTGGAAGAATTATCAATATCGCTTCTACCAGTGGTCTTTACGGAACACCAAAGTTAGCTACCTACTGCATGGCTAAATGGGGCGTTTTAGGTCTGACCAAGACTCTGGCAAAAGAAGTTGGAAGCAAGGGTATCATTGTTAATGCTCTTTGCCCAACCAAGGTTAAGACTCCAATGTGCGAAACCCAGAGCTATGTAGAGTTCATCAATGAACTGACCGGAAAGAACTTTAAGGATTACAAGGAAATGTATGCAGGAGTTCCTTTCCTGGATGTTGAGGATATTTCTGATATGGTTTACTGGCTTGGAACCAGCCGTGCAGCTGGCAAGTTCAACGGCAGAGACGTTGCCCTGGATCTGGGAACTCTTCAGTGCTAATCACTGAATAAAAATGGACATGCTGCCAGACAGTGGCATGTCCATGAATAAAAGCAAACAGAAGTTGGGGACAAAAGAAAAATGGGTAATTTTGGTTTTAAAAATGTATCAAAGAGAAACAAGATTGATCTGATGGAGTACCTTTGCTATGGACTGGGAGATTTCTCCTTTTGCTTCATTTACGGAGCCATCGGTTCTTACATTGTTTTCTTTTATACAGATGTGGCCTGCATCAGTGCAGCTACAGTAGGAACGGTACTTTTAGTCAGCAAGATCTTCGATGGTATTTCTGATATGATGATGGGATATATCATTGAAAATGTCCATTCACCGCTGGGAAAAGCAAGGCCGTGGCTGTTATGGATGGTAATTCCGTACTGCATCGGCTGTGTTCTGTTGTTTACAGTACCGGATTTTAGTGAAACAGGAAAGGTTATATACGCATTTATTTCCTATAACCTGATGGCAACCTGTATTTTCACTTCCATGAACGTGCCATATGGTGTTTTAAGCAGCGTTATGACAAACAAGCAGAACGAAAGAGCACTTCTTTCTATCAGCCGTGCAAGCCTTGGAGCTTTAGGTGTATTCGTCATCAGCTCCTATGCACCGGATTTAGTAGAAAAGTTTGGCGGCGGACCTGCCGGCTGGCAGAAGACATTCCTGTTAGTAGGTGTCGTTTCTATCGTACTGTTTTTAATTACATTTTATGGATGTAAAGAGCGTGTTGGTTCCGGTGTTATGGAACAGAAAACAGGAAAGAAATCTTCCTTATCTTTATTACAGGGAGTGAAGATCCTGTTTGCAAACAAATACTGGTTCATCATGCTGATGGTCAACATTTTCTATACTGCAATGACCAGTCTTTACGGCATGAACATGTATTTTGCAAAATATGTTATGCAGGACGCAGGCTACAATAAGACCATGATGATGTGTTCCACATTCGCATCCATCCTGGTTCCTCTGCTTCTGATCCCGGTTGTACAGAAAATCGGAAAACGTAATGTGGCGCTCTATGGAGGCGCAGGAATGGGTATTGCAGGACAGATCGTCCTCATCCTGTTTGCAGAGCAGTCCATGGGACTTATGTATCTGGGACTGATCCTTCGTGGAATGGGTGTTGCATGTATTTCCGCTACCAAGTTTGGTATGATCGCAGACAGTATTGAGTACGGAGAGTACAAGACAGGTACCCGTGCAGAAGGTTTCGTATATTCCGCTGCATCCTTAGGTGTCCGTGTTGGTTCCGCTCTTGCATCTGCAGTCATCGGCTGGGTACTGGGAGCTTATGGATATGACGGCAAGCTGGCAGTGCAGAGTGAAACTGCAATGAAAGGCATCCGTATTATGTTCTACTATGCGCCATTAGCTGTATTTATTGCTATTCTGGCCCTGCTGCTGTTTTATAAACTGGACCGTGAGTATGACGGCATCATGAAAGTCTTAGATGAGCGCCACAAACTTGCGGAACAGGCAAATGCATAAAGTTTTACAAGTCACATTTTTAAGGAGAGTTTAGAGTATGAATATCACAAAAGCAACTCGCTGGAGAGTATTTGCCGGTGTATGGCTGCAGAGCTTATTTACCTCTGCTACTGCTTACTTCAGTCTGTTTTGTATCCCGTTAACAACCAAGTTTGGATGGAGTGATTCCGCATTCGCACTGGCATATACTATTTATATGTTTACATACTGTGCAGTTGGCTTCATCGGCGGTTCCTTAGCTGAGAAGATCAGTCCAAGAAAAACCATTTACATTGGTCTTTGCCTTTTCGCAGGCGGCTGGTTCTTAACCGGTTTTGCATCCAGCATCCCACAGCTGTATGTATTTTATGGATTAATGGCTGGTGCCGGCGGCGGTATGATCTACCCGGCATGCCTTCCTACTGCATTAAAGTGGTTCCCTGACCGTTCCGGTTCTATTTCCGGTCTGGTTCAGGCCGGCGCTTCCTGCGGTCCTTTCATTATGAGTCCTATTGCCCAGACTCTCATTGATCGTGTAGGCGCACAGATGACCTGCCGCATCCTGGCGATCGTATTCCTGATCGGTGTTGGTATTGCAGCAGCAATGATCGTTCCTTGTCCGGAAGGCTGGACTCCAGAAGGCTGGAAGCCATCAGCTGAGCAGGCTAAGGTATTAAAAACAAAAGATTACAGCATGGGCGAAATGGTTAAGACCCCTGTATTCTGGGTACTGTTATTAATGTTCATCTTCGCAAATGCAGCAGGAACCATGATGGTTTCCTTCACAAGCCCGATCGCACAGCGTCAGGTTGGTCAGACTGCAATGACCGCAGCATTCTGCGTATCCATTATGACACTGGCTAACATGTGCGGACGTATTGGTTTTGGTTTCATCTACGACATTTTAAAGGGCTGGAAGAGCCTGATCCTGTTAATGGTCATCAATGGAGCTTCCATGTTAATGCTGACACAGGCAACTACACTTCCATACTTTATCGTATGCATCGTTTTAGTAGGCTTCTCCTTCGGCGGACTGTTAGTAGTATTTGCGCCAATGGTACGTATGATCTTCGGTTCCAAATTCTACAACCGTAACTACGGACTGATCTTCATCGGCTATGGTATCGGTGCTTTCGTAGGACCTAAGATCAGTGCTTACTTCTACGACACCACCGGCCAGTACACCATGGGATTCATCGGATCTGCAGTATTAGCAGTTGCAGCCATCGTACTGATCGTGATCGCACAGAAGATGGCAGAAAAGATGGAAAATGCGCAGTAATTAGTAATATGATACCAGGGTCAAAAGGTTTAAAAAAGTGAAAACCCCGGAAAACGGTACACAAGTTGTGCTGGTTTTCCGGGGTTTTCGGCTGTTATAAAATATAGAAAGAAAAAAGGTTAGCGATAATTATTTAACGGTCTAAGATAGAACCATCTTCGTGTCGGACAAAGGAGCCATATCGCCCTGTAAATGGATAAATTTTATCAATATCATCGATCAGATCAATACCAAGTCCCGGTCCGTCTGGGATTTTAATATAACCATTCTCAATTTCAAATGGCTGTTTCATTTCCGTGTCAAGGCGGCAGTGTCCGTGGTCATCTACAGGATATTCCTGGATCTCAAAATTAGGAATGCAGGCATCTAACTGGAGGCATGCGGCAGTGGAGACAGGTCCAAGTGGATTGTGGGGGATCACATAGACCTGGCGACTTTCTGCCATTCCGGCAATTTTCTTACCGGCGGTAATACCTCCAGCTACACACATATCAGGGCGGATATAGGCAACTTTGGAGGCGCTCATCAGATCTTCGAATTCCATAAGATTGATAAATCGTTCCCCGGTAGCAACCGGAACATCGACGCTGTCGATCAGTTTGGTCATAGCGGATAAATTATCCGGAATAGGGTCTTCATAAAAGTAAGGATGATATTTTGACAGAACTTTTCCGCATTCAATAGCTTCTGCCGGGCGCATGCCTCTGTGGCATTCAATGGCAATATCCATATCCCAGCCAACGGCTTCACGGATGGCAGCCAGCTGCTTCTCCATACGGAAAACGATCTGGGAATAGGACTCGCCGCAGCGTCCTGTTTTATCCTGGGGATGTCCCATGGAGTATCGGATTGCGGTATATCCCTGGTTTTTAAGTTCTAATGCCTTTTTGGCAAATTCATCCGGTGTGTTTGCTTTGAAATTGACGTAGATGCGGGCTTTGTCCCGTACTTTTCCACCTAAAAGTTCATAGATGGGTACTCCAAAATATTTTCCTTTCAGATCCCAGAGAGCAATGTCAATGCCTGATATGGCAGCGGCAACAACAGAGCCGCGAAAATGCATGCAGCGGGAAAGGCCATTGTTAATATATTCAATCTGCATAGGATCTAAGCCAATCAGGTGATGCTCCATTGCATGGATCGCTTCTGCTGTGGCTTCCTGGTAACACCAGGCACCACATTCACCTAAGCCTACAAGACCGGCATCTGTATGAACTTTTACAAACAGGTAACGTACACCAGCAAGTATTGTTTCAATTTTTGTGATTTTCATAAATAAATGTCTCCCCAGTAAATAATGTATGTTCCCTGTAAAATTTTTTAGAAAGCAGGGAAAATGGTCATAACGTAGAAGATATATCCCACAGACAGGATCACGGAGATCAGCCAGCCCTGTTTAATAAGGGATTTCTGGTCATAACCGCCAGCTGCCATAGCCATAGGAACTGCAGGAGTTGCCATTGGTGTAAGGATAGAGGACATAGCGCCGGAAAAGCTTAAAAGGATCGGTCCGATGGGATTAGCGCCTACTGCCTGGCATGTCATGATGGCAATTGGAATAAAGATGCCGTATACAGCTTTGTTTAACATGATCTGTGTAAACAGGAAGGAGACGATGAAGAAAACAGCTCCGATCAGGTAGCCATTTCTTGTGCCTGCAAGGAGGGTGGAAGCAGCCTGACCAACAATGTCACCGGCACCTGTATTGGTCAGCGCAGTAGCCATAGCAAGACAACCAACGTAGATGCAGGAAGTGGATACGGGAATTGCCTGGATCGCTTCTTTTTCTGTTAATACACCACAGAACACAGTGAGAAGTGCAGCTGCCAGTGTGATCTTCCAGTTATCAATACCGTGGAACTGTTTGGTGATCAGTAAAAGGATGGTTCCGAAGAAAATGATAACACCCATTTTTTCAGAAAAAGGTTTTAAAGGCTTCTTTTCAGAACGCTTCTGTGCTTTTACTTCAATGGGAATGACAGGCTGTTCCGGTGCGTGCTTGTATCCGTAGAAATAAGCCCATAAAAGTGCGATCAATGCCAGGGGAAGTCTTGCATACATGAAATCTACAGCTGTAAGAGAATATTCAGTAATGCCATAGCCTTCCAGGTAGCCATTAAACATACCTGCGTCAGTGATCGCAGCGCTTAATGGAAGAGCACAGCAGCACACAACGCTGACAACAGCCAGAGGAAACATGGTCTTAGACGGACTTACATGGAAAGACTCGCTCATTGCAAAGCACATTGGAAATACAATGGCATAAACAGAAAGCGGACTATTTAAGAAGTTGGTCAGCAAAAATGCGATGATCAGGTATCCCAAATAAGCTCTTTTAAAAGAACCTCCAGAGATCTTTACGATACGGTCGGAAAGATTATCGATGAACTGGGTACGGTTTAATCCGGCAGCTACCACAAACATAGTTACGATGACGATATTGTTGGTATTAGCAAAACCTGCCAGTGCGTCTTTCCCGTCTAAACAACCGGTAAAGATCAGAAGTACCATGGTAGCAAGAGCAGTTGCACCCATAGGAAACTTATTCCATGCAAAACATAACATGGAAAGAACAAAAATAATGATACAGATGGTCAATGTGTTCATTGTGTTGCCCCCTTTTGTATTTTCGATGGGATTATCATACAAAAAAATGGTCTTCTTTTCTTCCCGTTTCTGAAGTTATTATAGATTGTTTTTTTACGAAAACAAAAACGAAAAGGGATGATAAAAACAGGTTATTAACTAAAAAAATGCCTGTTCCAGGTCAGAAACAGGCACATAATAAGTAAAATCTCTGAAAAATGCAGGTTTTATGGTATAAATTTTTACCTAGTTAATTTTATAGATGAGTATTTTTTAATGCTTTTAATTTAGAAGAAAGCTCTGTAAGCTGTCTGGAAACATCGTCCAGTGTTTTTTCCGTTTTCTGAGAAAACGCAGAGGATGTCTGGCTGGGAGCAGAGGCTTCCTGCAATGTTACAGGATAAGAAAAAGGCAGCTCATTGAAGGAAGCATACTGATTTAATTTTTCTGTGATTTCAGCGTTGCCAGCATTAATATAAGCCTGTTTATAGTTTAGGCTGTCCCGGACGCGGACCTGTTTCAAGGAACTGCGGTATTCGCTGGGAGTTCTCTCGAAAAGTTCACGAAAGCGGGTATTAAAGGCTTTTAGGTTAGGAAAACCAGTATCATTGGCAATATCCAGTATCTTTTTATTTGTCCGGTCAAGCTCACGGACTGCTTCTCGTAAACGGCGCCGGGTGAGAAATTCATAAAAGTTGATACCAACACTGCTACGGAACATCTGGGAAAAATAGCTGCTGTTATAGCCGAAATATTCTGCTACTTCATCCAGAGAAAGCTTCTCACGGTAATGCTCTTCTATATAAAGAATAATTTTATGGATATCTGTTGTACTTTTTTCAAGCCCCAATAGATTTTTGCTTTCTTTGTGGGAGAATTCTTTTGTAAGAAGATTTAAAAGTCCGTAAAAGGCAGAGCGAAAAAGTAACTCATCTTCCAGGGGTTCCTTCATTTTTGCGATTATCATCTGTGCCATATATTTACGGATCAGGCAGTAAGAGAACATATTTTTACTTTCGGCATCTGTACGCAGTTTAAAACATATGTACTGGTAGCCGGGAATATATTTTTCCAGAAAATCGGGGTCCAGACGGAATAAAAAGGCCACACTTTCAGGAGTTTTGGAAAAAGTGGCATGGCCTTCATTGGAATTGATCAGGATCACGTCATCTTCTTCTAAGAAAAAAAGTTTGTTTTCCGTACATACTTCTACAGAACCTTTCAGTATCACAAGAATTTCAAGGTCCCTGTGCCAGTTATAATGAAAGGTTCCAATCTCATAAATATATTCGGTAGCTGCCAGGTGTTCACATTCCTGCTCGAGACGGAAAAGATATGGTTTCATAGAGAGTCCCCCTTCTTTATATAAGGTATTATACACGATATTGGTGGTAAGAAAAAGTTCTAAAACGGAATTAACTGAGAAAGAAATAGAAAACATATTAGAATAAAATGCTTGAAGCATATGCCCTTCTGCCTTATAATAACAGGGAAAGACCCGGAAGGTTACATGATTTCTGGGCTATTTTTTTGAAATGAAGAAATGAGGATAAGACAGAATGGAAATAAAAGCACAGATCACCAAAAAACTGCAGAAATACAAAGCGGATGAGATCAAAACTCTGTATCAGCTGATGCTCAGAGTATTATCCGGCAATGATGATTTTCGCATGGTACAAAATGCAGATACAGATGATCTGCGTCCTGTAATCGAAGGGGAGACAGGAGAAAAGATCGACTTTGCAATGGAGTCCATTATTTTAGGAGAGTCACTGAAACTGTGGCAGGACATCCAGGCAGAGGAAGCAGAAAAAGTAAAATTAAAGAAGGCAGACAGAATTGAAAGAATTGCTTCTGTTATGAGCGATGCTGCTTTATTTGAAGGTTTCTGCCTGGCTTTTTATGGAAAAGATGAGATGCTGGCAGTTCTCTGCGATGAGTATGGCTGTCTGGAAGCTTATGAAGCCTTAGTACAGGATACTGTATACAGAAAAAGAAGAGCTTATATGCGTATGCTTTCTGACTATGTGCTGGCAGCCTCCCACCTGTATGGTGTAGTAGCTCTTCATGATTTTGAACTGCTGCTGCGCCATTACGAAAAGAACCTGGATGATTTCGATGGCTATGCTAGAGAAGAAGGAAGCTATAAAAACACCATCCTTTTCCAGCCAAGATACTTAGGGCTTTGTACCTTACAGCAGCTGATCGGAAATACAGTACCAGAAGTACTGACTACCATGGACGGCCTGTTTTTACATCCTTCTTTTACAGAAGATTTCCAGAAAGAACAGAAGGAAATGGTAAAGGCATTTGCGAAGAATGGTGGACAGAATGTGGGAGAAAAGGATTTCGACCAGTTCTTTGCAGCTGCAGGGGAAAAAACTTCCTACAGAAAGCTGCTGCGTGACACCATGGACAAGCCAATGTATCTTCCAACCAAAGAAGAATTTTTAAAATACGTAAACGAAGATTACCATGTGATCTCGACTGCAGAAAAGAATTTAAGAAACTATCTGAAGGGAAAATATGGAAAAGAGTTAGAAACAGCAGCACAGGCAGCAGGAACTACCGCGGAGGTATACTTAGAAGCCTTTATTGCAAAGCTGCGTGATTTAGGCACAGATGTAGGAAAAGGCGGAGCAGAGCCGGATCCTCAGGCACAGATCCAGTTTGTTTTAACCACATTAAGACAGATCGGCGCTGCTTTTGAGAATATTGCAGACGCAAAAGAACCACTGCGCTATGCAATGGAACTGTCCAATGCAGAGCATTTATGGTGCAACCGTGGATTTAGCGCAGACGGACTGGCAGTGCGTATGGCTGCAGAAAAGAAAAATACAGACATTGCAGCCGGTCTTTTAAATCAGGGCAAGGCAAATGGGCAGGTAGTCAGAAAGACTGCAAAGATCTATCCAAATGATCCATGCCCATGCGGAAGCGGCAAAAAGTATAAGAAGTGCTGCGGAAAGAATTAGGCATAAAATATGAATCAATACGAGATCTTGAAGCATTATTTTGGATATGATACCTTCAGGGATGGACAGGAGAAACTGATCCATGCTATCTTAGAAGGAAGAGATGTCCTTGGCATTATGCCAACAGGGGCAGGAAAGTCCCTTTGCTATCAGATACCGGCACTTATGATGGGCGGGATCACACTTGTGATTTCGCCTCTTATATCCTTAATGAAAGATCAGGTAAGTAACTTAAACCAGGCAGGTATCCTGGCAGCTTACTTAAACAGTTCCCTTACACCTGGTCAGTACCGTAAGGTACTGGAACTGGCCAGAATGGGAAGATATCCTATTATATATGTAGCACCGGAGCGGCTGATAACGGAGGATTTTCTTCGGTTTGCCTTAGACCCACAGGTAAATATTTCCATGGTGGCTGTAGATGAGGCACACTGTGTTTCCCAGTGGGGACAGGATTTCAGACCCAGTTATTTAAAGATCGTAGACTTTATCAAACGTCTACCCAAACGCCCGGTAGTCAGTGCTTTTACAGCTACAGCTACTGCAGAGGTAAGAGACGATATCATAGACATTCTTATGCTTCAGGAACCGGAAGTTTTAACCACCGGCTTTGACCGGACTAACCTGTATTTTGGTGTACAGACTCCCAAAGATCGATACCAGGCATTAGTGGAGCTGTTAGAACAGCATAAGTCAGAAAGCGGAATTGTTTACTGTCTTACCCGTAAGATCGCGGAAGAAGTATGTGAAAAGCTGATCAAAGAGGGATTTTCCGTTACCCGTTACCATGCAGGCTTAAGTGATGCAGAGCGAAAGCACAACCAGGAAGAGTTTATCTATGATAATGTGCGGATCATGGTGGCTACCAATGCCTTTGGAATGGGAATTGACAAGTCCAATGTGCGTTTTGTCATCCATTATAATATGCCGAAAAATATGGAATCCTATTACCAGGAGGCAGGAAGAGCAGGACGTGACGGGGAACCGGCGGAGTGCATCCTTCTTTATGGGGGACAGGACGTAATCACCAACCAGTTTTTTATTGATCATAACCAGGATAATGAGGCTTTGGATCCTATGACAAGGCAGCTGGTCATGGAGCGGGACAGAGAACGTCTCAGAAAAATGACCTTTTACTGCTTTACCCATGAGTGCCTGCGGGATTATATCCTCCGCTATTTTGGGGAATACGGCAGTAATTACTGCGGAAATTGTTCTAATTGTCTCACACAGTTTGAAAATACCGATATAACGGAAATGGCAAAAGCACTGCTTTCCTGTATTGAAACCAGCAGACAGAGATATGGCGCGACTGTGATCATTGATACAGTCCATGGGGCCAATACAGCCAAGATCCGGGGCTATGGGATGAATGAAAATCCGGAGTATGGCTCTTTGGCGAAAGTTCCGGTGTATCGTTTGCGTCAGGTCTTAAACCAGCTGCAGTTGGAGGGCTATCTTACTGCTACCAATGATGAGTATGCTATTTTGCGTCTGACACCAAAAGCTGCATCTGTATTAAATAATGAAGAAACAGTATGGATGAAACTGGCAAAAGAGCAGACAAAGAGTGAGCAGGAAACGCAGAAGAAGAGCAGGAAGAAAAAGAGTGCTCTGGCTGGATCCGGCGAATTTACAGAGGCAGAGGAAAACTTATTTGAAACACTGCGAAAACTTCGGGCCCAGATCGCAAAAGAAGAAAAAGTTCCCCCGTATATTGTATTTTCTGATAAGACACTGGCTCACATGTGCATTATAAAGCCTGTAAATAAGGAAGAAATGCTGTCTGTATCCGGTGTGGGAGAGTTTAAATATGAGAAATATGGGGAACGTTTCCTGGCAGCGGTAAGAGAGCAGACAGAATAATATTGTGATTTTAAGATGTTTCTGAAGAAGCAGGTTTAAAAAGCTTTCGAGAGAACATTAAGATCAAAAGGAGAAAAATAAGATGGAAGAAAAAAGGATAAACAGTGTCGGTGAAACCGCAGACACAATAGGCGGGGGAGAAAATCTGGAAACCCCACATAAGCGCCGCGTCCGTTACAAAGGTACTCATCCAAGGTCCTATAAAGAGAAATACAAAGAACTGCAGCCGGAAAAATACGGGGATACCATTGCGAAGGTCATCAGCAAGGGAAGTACACCGGCAGGTATGCATATTTCCATTATGGTAAAGGAAATCCTGGATTTCTTAAACATTCAGCCGGGACAGACAGGACTGGATGCTACTTTGGGATATGGTGGTCATACCAGTTATATGTTAGCCTGTTTAAAAGGCGAAGGCCATATGTATGCCCTGGATGTGGACACCATTGAAATGGAAAAGACCAGAAAACGTCTGGCTGATAAAGGCTTTGGACCGGATATTTTAACCATTAAGCATTTAAACTTTGCCAATATTGACCAGGTGGCAGAGGAAGCAGGCGGTTTTGACTTTGTTCTGGCTGACCTGGGAGTTTCTTCCATGCAGATCGACAATCCGGACAGAGGTTTTTCCTTTAAAAATGAAGGTCCGCTGGATCTGAGACTGGACCCGTCTAAGGGGGAAACAGCAGCGGAACGTTTAAAAAAGCTTAACTTTGAAGAATTAAAGGGAATGCTGATCGAAAACTCAGACGAGCCATATGCAGAACAGATTGCAAGAAAAGTGATGAACGAGAAAAAGCATGGTCGCCCTATTGAAACAACCACCCGGTTAAAAGAAGTGATCGAAGAAGCACTTTCTTTCCTGCCGGAAGCAGAGAAAAAAGAGGCAGTAAAGAAGTCCTGCCAGCGTACCTTCCAGGCATTGCGTATTGATATCAACAGTGAATTTGAAGTATTGTACGCATTTTTAGATAAACTTCCAGGTGCATTAAAACCAGGTGGAAGAGCTGCGATCCTTACTTTCCATTCCGGTGAGGACCGTCTGGTAAAGAAAGCCTTTAAAGAAGGCTTGAAAGCCGGGATCTACAGTGAGATCAATCAGGATGTGATCCGTCCGTCAGCAGAAGAATGTGCGAAAAACGGAAGGGCTAAGTCCACAAAGCTTCGCTGGGCTGTAAAAGCACAGGAGTAAAGGTAAAATTAAAAATGGATCATATGTAAAAACCGGCAGCTTTTTATCATTCCCAGAAGATATCCTGATGTGATGGAGTGTAATGCAACAAGGAACTCATTTGAATGGATATTGGATCTAAAACAGGGAATGAAATAAGTTACCGGTTCATCCGTTCATATAGATAATGCAGAAGAAGGCAGTTTTATTGCAAAAATAAGCTGCCTTTTATTGCCAGTGCATTTAAACTGTGCTAAGATATGAGTTGTTTTGGTTATTGTAGTGGGTAGGCACTTTTGGACCCGAAAGTGCCGTACGATAACGTAGTGGCTGCGAGAATTTGCCGTATTTAAATGCGAAGCCACGGCAAATTCCGTTGCTGGAACAGCAACGTGTTTTATACGAAAGAGAGGAAATGATCATGACAGCATATCTGATCGTCTGCCCGTTGGTATTTCTGGCAGGTCTTGTAGATTCCATTGCCGGAGGCGGGGGACTTATTTCTCTCCCCGGATATCTGATCGCAGGGGTTCCGGCCCATCTGGCTCTTGGAACCAATAAAATGAGTTCTACCATAGGAACTTCTATTTCTGCGGTGAGACTTTTAAAACATGGTTATTTAAAAGGGAAAATGAAAATGGCCATTGCATCGGCGGTCTGTGCCATGACAGGTTCTGTTCTGGGAGCAAGAATGTCTTTACTGGTATCAGAGTCTGTGATCCGGCATATGATGATCGTTGTCCTTCCTATTGTAGCTTATCATGTATTAAAAAATAAGCACATGGGGGAAGATGAAAAAACAGGAACAGCTTCCTATAAGAAAATGTTTCTGATCTCTGTGATCGCAGCTTTCTTTATCGGCTGTTATGATGGTTTTTACGGACCGGGTACAGGAACATTTCTGCTCCTTGTATTTACAGGTGCAGCCAAAATGGATACCCGCAGCGCGTCTGCACAGACTAAGGTCATCAATCTTTCGTCCAATATAGCAGCACTGGTAACATTTATTATAGCAGGAAATGTTTATTATCCTCTGGGGCTGGCAGCAGCAGCCTGTTCTGTAGCAGGCAATTACCTGGGTTCAGGGCTGGTAGTTCATGACGGCCAGAAGATCGTCCGTCCGGTTGTTCTGGTGGTACTGGGGATCTTATTTATAAAAATTCTGACGGGGAATTAAAAGGAGAAATGCATTATGAAGTGGAAAAAATTCACTCTGACTACTACCACAGAAGCAGTTGACCTTGTAAGCAGCATGCTGGATGATGTGGGTATTGAGGGCATTGAAGTAGAAGACAATGTGCCTCTTACAGAAAAAGAGACAAAAGGAATGTTTATTGATATCCTTCCGGAGCTTCCGCCGGATGAAGGCGTTGCAAAGGTAAGCTTTTATCTGGATGATGATGATCAGGTAGAGGAAATGTTGCGCCGTGTCAATGAAGGACTGGATGAGCTTGCTGCTTATACAGAACTGGGACAGCGCACTATTGAGGCATCTGAGACAGAGGATAAGGACTGGATCAACAACTGGAAGCAGTATTTTAAGCCGTTTACAGTAGATCATATCCTGATCAAGCCAACCTGGGAGACTGTCCCGGAAGAACACAAGGATAAACTGTTAGTACAGATCGACCCGGGAACTGCTTTTGGTACCGGTATGCATGAGACTACCCAGCTTTGCATCCGCCAGCTGGAAAAATATGTACACAGTGAAAGTGAGATTTTGGACGTAGGAACAGGAAGCGGTATTTTAGGTATCACAGCTTTAAAGCTGGGTGCAAAAGAAGTCTGGGGAACGGATCTGGATGAAAATGCCATTACAGCAGTTGGTGAGAACCTGGCTTCCAATGATATCAGCAGTGACCGTTTCCATGTACTTCAGGGAAATATCATTGATGACAAGTCTGTTCAGGCCTGGGCCGGATATGAGAAATATGATATTGTAGTTGCCAATATTTTAGCAGATGTTATCATCATGCTGGTAAAAGAGATCCCGGTACATCTGAAAAAAGGTGGATATTTCATTACTTCCGGTATTATCAACCTGAAGGAAGAAGCAGTCCGGGCTGCATTTGCTGCCAGTGAAGAACTGGAAGTTGTAGAGATCACTTATCAGGGAGAATGGCTCTCTGTTACTGCAAGAAAGAAATAGGAGTTCGGGATGCATCATTTTTTTGTAGATCCTTCCAGTATTGAGGAAGGGATTGTAAGGATCGTTGGAACGGACTTAAACCATATGAAAAATGTGCTCCGCATGAAACCGGGAGAAGAAGTGCTGATCAGCGATGGCACAGGAAAAGATTATAACTGCCAGGTAAAAGAGTATGGAGCAGAAGAAGGAATTTTAGTGATCCTTTCGGAAAATGCAGACAGCAGGGAACTTCCTTCCAGAATCTGGCTCTTTCAGGGATTGCCAAAATCAGATAAAATGGAAGTGATCCTGCAGAAAGCAGTAGAACTGGGAGCTGCAGGTGTGATACCGGTTGCAACCAGAAATGCAGTAGTGAAGCTGGATGCAAAGAAGGCAGAGGCGAAGATCCGCCGCTGGCAGGCAATCGCAGAAAGTGCAGCCAAACAGTCCAAACGCAGTTATATCCCTCAGGTGGGACCTGTGATGAGCTTAAAAGAAGCATTTTCCTATATAGAAGAGCAGAAATTTGATCTGCGCATGATCCCTTATGAACTGGAAAAGGGAATGGACGGGACGAAGACAGTATTAGAAGCTTTGGCGCCGGGACAGCAGGTTGCAGTGTTTATCGGACCGGAAGGCGGTTTCGATGAGGAAGAGATCCAACTTGCGCTGAAAATGGGAGTAAAACCTGTCAGTCTTGGAAAGCGTATCCTGCGCACGGAAACAGCAGGACCTGCCATACTGGCTCTTCTGATGATGAAGCTGGAAGGAGCATTTTAATGGAAGCATATTTTGACAATTCAGCCACAACAAAGGCACTGGACTCTGTCCGGGATATTATGGTAAAAACCCTGACGGAGGATTTCGGAAATCCCTCTGCCAAGCATACAAAGGGTATGGAAGCAGAAAACTACATCCGTCAGGCTGCAGCCGATATTGCAAAGACCTTAAAGGTAAAAGATAAGGAGATCCTGTTTACTTCCGGCGGTACGGAGTCCAATAACATGGCTTTGATTGGTACAGCGCTGGCAAATCAGAGAGCGGGAAAGCACATTATCAGTACCAGGATCGAGCATGCATCCGTTTATCAGCCACTGGCATTTCTGGAGTCCTTAGGCTTTGAGGTGACTTATCTTCATGTGGACCACAACGGACATATCTCACTGGAAGAACTGGAGCAGTCTATCCGCCCGGATACTATTTTAGTGTCTGTTATGTATGTAAATAATGAGATCGGTGCTATTGAGCCAATTGATGAGATCGCCCGTCTGGTACATGGAAAGAACCCGAAGATCGTATTTCACGTAGATGCTATCCAGGCATATGGAAAACTGGTGATCCGCCCGAAAAAGCAGGGTATTGACCTGTTAAGCGTCAGCGGACATAAGATCCATGGTCCAAAAGGCATTGGTTTCTTATATATAGATGAAAAGGTAAAAATCCGTCCGCTGATCTACGGCGGTGGCCAGCAGAAGGATATGCGTTCCGGTACAGAAAATGTTCCCGGTATTGCAGGTCTTGGTGTGGCAGCCAAAGAAATGTATACAGACCACAGTGCCAAGATGGAGTATCTTACTGGTTTGAAGGATTATCTGATCGATAGGGCCTCTGAACTGGAAGGTGTTACAGTCAACAGCTTAAAGGGTGCAGAAGGCGCTCCTCAGATCGTAAGTTTAAGTTTTGAGGGAGTGAGAAGTGAAGTGCTTCTTCATGCACTGGAAGAAAAAGGTATCTATGTTTCTTCCGGTTCAGCATGTTCTTCTAATCATCCGGCCATCAGCGGTACTTTAAAGGCAATTGGAGTGAAGAAGGAATTATTGGATTCCACTTTGAGATTTAGTTTTGGAATGTTTAATAAAAAAGAAGAGATCGACTATGCAGTGGATGTTTTGAAGGAGCTTCTGCCGGTGCTTAGGAGATTTACTATCAAATAGTCGACCGCCTGCGTCAGCAGGCAGTGAAGTACGTCAAGTATAAAGAACAAAAGAAAGGAAGTATTATGCAGTACCAGTCATTTTTGATCAAGTATGCAGAGATTGGCACAAAGGGCAAAAACAGATACATGTTTGAAGATGCCCTGATCCGTCAGATCCGTTATGCCTTAAGCTCTGTAGACGGTGAGTTTGATGTTACAAAAGAATCCGGCCGTATTTATGTAAAGGCTTTAGGAGAGTATGATTATGATGATACCATTGAAGCGTTAAAGCGTGTATTTGGTATCGCAGATATCTGCCCAATGGTGCAGATCGACGATAAGGATTATGAGAACCTGAAAAAGCATGTAGTAGAATACATGGATCAGGTATATCCGGACAAGAATATCACATTTAAGGTAGATGCCAGAAGAGGAGATAAGCAGTATCCTGTAAGTTCTGAGCAGATCAACCGTGATATGGGTGAGGCAATCTTAGATGCTTTCCCAGAGATGAAGGTAGATGTACATCATCCGGATGTTCTCCTTCGTGTGGAGATTCGTCAGAAGGTAAACCTGTTCTCCCTGATGATCCCGGGACCGGGTGGTATGCCTATCGGTACCAATGGTCAGGCAATGCTGCTGCTTTCCGGTGGTATTGACAGCCCGGTTGCAGGTTATATGATCGCAAAGCGAGGTGTTAAGATCGACGCTGTTTATTTTCATGCGCCGCCATACACCAGTGAGAGAGCAAAGCAGAAGGTAGTTGACCTGGCTAATCTGGTAGCACGTTATTCCGGCCCGATCAATCTTCATGTAGTTAATTTTACAGATATCCAGCTTTATATTTATGAGCAGTGCCCTCATGAGGAGCTGACTATCATTATGCGCCGGTATATGATGCGTATTGCACAGGCGATCGCTGAAAAGACCGGTTCCATTGCACTGATCACAGGCGAGAGTATCGGACAGGTGGCTTCCCAGACGTTACAGTCACTGGCTTCTACCAATGAAGTGTGCACCATGCCTGTTTTCCGTCCGGTGATTGGATTTGACAAGCAGGAGATCGTGGATGTTTCTGAGAAGATCGGTACTTATGAGACTTCCATCCAGCCATATGAGGACTGCTGCACGATTTTCGTAGCAAAGCACCCGGTTACCAAGCCAAATCTTAAGGTGATCAGAAATTCTGAGCGTCATCTGGAAGAGAAGATCGATGAGATGGTGAAGACTGCGTTAGATACAGTGGAAGTTATTGCTTGCCGCGGCGAGGTTTAAGGTTGCTGGCTGAAGTATTTGCGAGGGGGTTCTTCATTCTATAAAACATTGTTCGCTGGCCTTCGCTTGCGTCAGTTCGCCTGTGCCGGACTGCGTCCGTTACGGACGTACGGCTGCGCTCGGGATGCGTACAATCGCTTTATTGAAAGCGGCCCCTGCAACGTTATTTCTGGCTAAAAGTCCCCGCCCCTGTAGGGCGGGAAGTGATGTATAAAAAAAGAGAGCCGCATTCCCGCGGCTCCCTTCTAACTTTAACATTAAACTCAGTCGATGATGTATGGAGAAAGTGTAGAAAGAATGCTGTCTACGTCATTTTCTGCATGGATGTTCAGATCGATCGGCTTGGACAGATCCAGGCTGAAGATACCCATAATAGATTTTGCGTCGATGACATATCTGCCGGAAACCAGATCAAAATCAACATCGAACTTAGCTAAATCATTTACGAAAGATTTAACCTTATCAATGGAATTTAATGAAATTCTAACTGTTTTCATAGGAAGCCCCTCCTTGTGTGGTATGTAAATCATTTTTGCAGAATAAAACTGCTTACTTTTAATACTAAAGGTCAGTGGTATAAAAGTCAATAGTGAGATTGTATGAAAAATCAGGAAGAAACGGGAAAAGTTATAATTGTAAATATTTGGAAAAATCAGGAGGTTATATTATGCCAAAAGCAGCCCTTCACAATCTGGGGTGCAAAGTAAATGCTTATGAAACAGAAGCCATGGAGCAGCAGTTAAAGGAAAGAGGTTATGAGATCGTTCCTTTTGATGAGAAGGCGGATGTTTATATTATCAATACATGTTCTGTTACCAATATTGCGGACCGCAAATCAAGACAGATGCTCCATCGTGCAAAGAAGCTGAATCCGGAATCTGTAGTGGTGGCAGCAGGCTGTTATGTGCAGGTGGCATCGGAAGAGTTGAAGAAAGATGCCAGCGTGGATATTGTAATTGGAAACAATAAGAAGGCAGAGCTTGCAGATATTCTGGATGAATATTTAGGCAATGTCCATGAGGAAGAGGAGGCAGAGGTATTTGTAACGGACCTTTCCCATGGCAGTGATTATGAGGCCCTTCATTTAGAGCAGCCTTCTGACCATACAAGAGCTTTTATCAAGGTCCAGGATGGCTGTAATCAGTTCTGCAGCTATTGCATCATCCCTTATGCCAGAGGCAGGGTGCGCAGCAGAAGCCGTGAAGATGTAGTGAAAGAGATCACAGGACTGGTGGCACAGGGATATAAAGAAGCGGTTCTTACAGGAATTCATTTAAGCTCTTATGGAATTGAGCATATGGAAGGAAATCCTGTAAGCCAGGGTGACTGGAACCACAGGGAGTTACTGGCTCTGATCCGTGAAGTCCATGAGATTGAAGGCCTGGAGCGCATCCGCCTGGGATCACTGGAGCCGCGTATTATTACAGAAGAGTTTGCTAAAAGTCTGGCAGAGCTTCCTAAGTTCTGTCCTCATTTCCACCTGTCTTTACAGAGCGGCTGTGACAGCGTTTTAAAACGGATGAACCGTCATTATACCACAGAAGATTATTTAAGACGGTGTGAGATCCTGCGTAAATATTTTAAGCGCCCGGCTATTACTACGGATGTGATCGTAGGCTTTCCGGGAGAGACAGAGGAAGAGTTTGATATTACGGAAAAGTATCTGGAAAAAGTGCATTTTTATGAGATGCATGTGTTTAAATATTCCAGAAGAGCCGGTACAAAGGCAGCAGCCATGCCGGATCAGATCCCGGAACAGATCAAGGGAGTCCGTTCTGACCGCTTATTAGCTTTGGAACAGAAGATGTCAGAGGAGTTCAGAAAAGGATTTATTGGTGAGAAGGTTTCTGTTCTTTTTGAGGAAATGATAACAGTAGATGGAAAAGAGTATCTGGTGGGACATACGCCAGAGTATGTGAAAGCAGCTCTTCCTAAGGAAGAATGTGAGAAGATGCATGCTGCTTCCGGTGTTATTTTAGAGGCAGAAGCAAAAGATCTTCTGACTTCCGATATACTTCTGTTAAAAAATACTATTGCCGAATAGAAAAATATAGAGTAGAATATATAAGAATACGTAAAGGACGTGATGATATGGGCAATATAAAAGAAACACAGTATTTTCAGGCTGTTCAGGACAAAAAGGTAGAAGTAAGCGATGTACTGGAGCAGGTGTATATTGCCTTGACAGAAAAAGGATATAACCCTGTAAATCAGATCGTAGGTTATATTATGTCTGGGGATCCTACCTATATTACCAGCCACAAGGGAGCCAGAAGCCTTATTATGAAGGTGGAAAGAGATGAGATCCTGGAAGAACTGATGGCGGTATATATTGACGCCCGTTTAAAATAGGGCAGCCGGGAAAATAGGGTCAGGGAGTGGGATGCTCTCTGGTTTAACGTCCATTAAAGTCTCTGTTTAGGGACTTTTTATGGGCGTTGATTTTTTTCTGTAATGATGATCACAAACGCAGTTTTTGTGTTTGTTGGTGTACTGTATTGTTGAGTAAGCTGTTTGGAGAAATATCAATAATGCGGTACACTAGTTTTAGTGTGCGCGGAGGAATTGAATATGAGGATCATGGGGCTTGATTATGGCTCAAAAACAGTAGGGGTAGCAGTGTGCGATCCCCTGGGAATTACTGCACAGGCAGTAGAGACCATTACCAGAAAGGATGAAAACAAGCTGCGTCAGACCCTTGCCAGGATCGAAGCACTGGCGAAAGAGTATGGGGTAGAAAAGTTCGTTCTTGGTTATCCTAAAAATATGAATAATACAGTGGGAGACCGTGCACAGAAGTCAGAAGAACTGAAAGCGGCTTTAGAGCGTAGAACAGGGCTTCCTGTGGAGCTGTGGGACGAACGTCTTACAACTGTAGCAGCAGAGCGTGTCCTTATGGAAAGCGGTGTCCGCCGTGAACACAGAAAAGAGTCGGTAGACCAGATCGCAGCAGCAATGATCCTTCAGGGATATTTAGATCATCTGTCCATGACGAAAAAAGAAGACGGAGAGAACAATGGATAAGCCAATGAATGAAAGAGAAGACTGCATTACGATGATAACAGATTCAGGAGAATCTGTAGATTTTTACGTATTGGAAGAAACAAGGATCCATGGAAAAGATTATCTGCTGGTAACGGATGCGCCAGAGGATGAGGATGGAGAATGTTATATTTTAAAGGATGTATCCGGTGAAAATGACAGTGAAGCTTTATTTGAGTTCGTGGAAGATGACAGGGAACTGGATGGAGTTATGGGCATTTTTGAAGAGTTATTAAAGGATGCAGACGTGGAATTAGAGAAATAATGTAGGAGGAATCAGCTTGAGTTTAGAAGAGAACGTGAATGAAAATGTAAAACCTGAGATCAGTGCAGAAAAAAAAGAAGAAAATGGTAACGGCGAAAATCGTGAAGAAGGGGCAAAACCAGCCAGAAGACCACAGTACAGAAGACCGAGACGTGGGCAAAGAGCGCCAAAAGCTGTAAAAGTGGAAGAAAAAGAAGGAACAGAAAACGCAGGAGCTGCAGAGCCGAAAACAGAAGAAAGACGTAAACCTGCTCAGGCAAGAGGAAGACAGCAGGGAAACAGAAGGTCCCTTCCGGCTGTAAAAGAAGCAGGAGAGAGAAAAGCACCTGTAAGAAAACCTTCCAGAAACAACCAGAAAGAAGCAAAGAGTAAATTAAAGATCATACCTTTAGGCGGTTTAGAGCAGATCGGTATGAACATTACCGCATTTGAATATGAAGATTCCATTATTGTTGTAGACTGCGGTCTTGCATTCCCGGGAGATGATATGTTAGGTATTGACCTGGTGATCCCGGATGTATCTTATTTAAAGCAGAATATTGATAAGGTAAAGGGTTTTGTGATCACTCATGGACATGAGGACCATATTGGCGCACTGCCATATATTTTACAGCAGGTGAATGTGCCGATCTATGGTACAAAGCTGACCATTGCCTTAATTGAACATAAATTAAAAGAGCATAACCTGTTAAAGACTACCAAGCGTAAGGTAATGAAGCATGGACAGTCTGTTAATCTGGGATGCTTCCGCGTAGAATTTATTAAGACCAATCACAGTATCCAGGACGCTTCCGCCCTTGCAATCTTCTCACCGGTTGGTATTGTTCTTCATACAGGTGACTTTAAGATCGACTACACACCTGTTTTTGGTGATCCTATTGATCTGCAGCGTTTTGCAGAGCTGGGTAAAAAAGGTGTTCTTGCTATGCTGGCAGACAGTACCAATGCTACCAGACCTGGATTTACCATGTCTGAGCGCAGCGTAGGAAAGACCTTTGATACTATTTTTGCGGAACATACCAATCGCCGTATTATCGTAGCTACTTTTGCGTCTAACGTAGACCGTGTACAGCAGGTAGTAAATACTGCTTATAAATATGGCCGTAAGGTAGTAGTAGAAGGCCGCAGTATGGTAACGATCATTGATATTGCCAGTGAGTTAGGCTATATCAATATCCCGGAAGGCACTCTGATCGATATTGACCAGTTAAAGAATTATCCGCCTGAGTCTACGGTACTGATCACAACAGGAAGCCAGGGTGAGTCCATGGCTGCACTGTCCCGTATGGCAGCAAGCATCCACAAGAAGGTATCCATCGTACCTGGTGATGTGGTAGTATTAAGTTCTACTCCGATCCCTGGAAATGAGAAGGCAGTAGCAAATGTGATCAATGAGCTTTCTGCAAAGGGTGCAAAGGTGATCTGCCAGGATACCCATGTTTCCGGACATGCATGTCAGGAAGACTTAAAGCTGATCTATTCCCTGGTACATCCGAAATTTGCCATCCCGGTACATGGTGAGTTCCGCCACAGAATGGCGCAGAAGGAACTGGCTGAGTACATGGGTGTTCAGAAGGGAAATGCATTACTGGTAAATTCCGGTGATGTGGTATCTTTGGATGAAGACAGCTGTCAGGTAACCGATCATGTAGCCTGCGGCGCCATCCTGGTTGACGGACTTGGGGTTGGCGATGTAGGAAATATCGTATTAAGAGACAGACAGAACCTGGCTCAGAATGGTATCATCGTTGTAGTACTGACACTGGAGAAACATTCCAACCAGCTGCTTTCCGGTCCGGATATCGTATCCAGAGGCTTTGTATATGTAAGAGAGTCTGAGGATTTATTAGAGGAAGCTCACAATGTGGTTGCAGATGCAGTAGCAGACTGCTTAGACCGCCACGTAAGCGACTGGGGCAAGATCAAGAACATTATTAAAGACAGCTTAAGCGATTTCTTATGGAAGCGTATGAAGAGAAATCCTATGATCTTACCGATCATTATGGAAGTGTAAGAAGGAGGCGAAGAAGCATGAGCAGCCGTACAAGAGAGATCAACAAAATAACCATGGCGATCATCCGTATTTCGGTAAAGCTGATGCTTCTTGCTCTTTTGATCCTTCTTTTATATGAAGCAGTGATCCGGGGGTATGCTTTTGGCCATGCGGTGTTTTATGCAGAGGCAGTGGAAGCAGCTCCGGGTCATGATATTACTGTAGTGGTAAAAGACGGGGAAGATGTGTCACAGGCAGCTGATGAGCTGGAGAAAAAGGGTCTGATCAAAAATATCTATGCCTTTTTATTCCAGAGTCGTTTTTATGATTATGATAAGATATACCCGGGAACCTATACGTTCAATACTTCCATGACTTCCAAGGAGATCCTTCAAAAACTGAGCGAAAAGCCGGAAAATGAAGAGGACGAAAAATCCGGGGATAAATCAGGGAGCACAAAAACAACACAAAAGAGCGCAGATCAGAGTACTGAAAAATCAGAAAGTGATCAGCAAAAACGTCAGTCAGACCTTCAGACAGAAGAAGCAAATGCAGCAGATCCTGCAAAGAGCACCCTTTCATCGGGAGAAGCCCAGGCAGATGCGCATTCCTATTCTGGTGAAGATGAGGAAGAAGGCGGCTGGATCGAAGATGTGATAGAGGACGGACAAAATGATCATAGATAACAGGATTACAGAATATCTTCATTCCCTGGAAATAAGCAGGGGAGAACTTCTGGATACAATTGAAAAAAAGGCGATTGAAGACGGAGTTCCTATTATCCGCAGTGAGACAGCCGCCCTGCTTAGAAGCCTGACAGCAGCATTAAGACCGGAAAATATTCTGGAGATCGGAACGGCTGTAGGTTATTCTGCGTTACAGATGTGTCAGGTGATGCCGGAAAACTGCCATATCACTACCATTGAAAAATACGAAAAACGTATTCCTGAGGCGAAAGAAAATTTTAGAAAAGCCGGGGAAGAAAGCCGCATTACCTTTTTAGAGGGAGATGCGGATATGTGGCTGAAAGAATTAAAAGGAAAACAGTTTGATCTGGTATTTATGGATGCAGCGAAAGGACAGTATTTAAACTGGCTGCCTCTGCTGTTAGACCTGATGCCTGTAGGAGCCGTGCTTATTTCCGATAATGTGCTCCAGGATGGGGATGTAGTCCAGTCCCGTTTTGCAGTGCAGCGCAGGAACCGTACCATCCACAGCAGGATGCGTGAGTATCTGTATGAATTAAAGCATATGGAAGAATTTGAAACAGCGGTGATCCCTATAGGAGATGGAGTGACCATCAGTACCAGGATCAGATAGGAGAAGATAGATAAATGAGAAAGACAGAGTTATTAATACCGGCAGGCAGTCTGGATGTATTAAAAACAGCCGTTATTTACGGTGCGGATGCCGTATATATAGGAGGAGAGGCTTTTGGATTGAGAGCCAAAGCACATAACTTCTCCTTAGAGGACATGAAAGAGGGAATTGCCTTTGCCCATGCGCATGATGTTAAGGTCTATGTAACAGCCAATATTCTGGCTCATAATCAGGACCTGCCAGGGGTGGAGGCTTATTTTGAAGAATTAAAGGAAGTGGGACCAGATGCACTGATCATTTCTGATCCAGGTGTATTTGAGATCGCAAAGAGAGTACTTCCGGATACAGAACTTCATGTAAGCACACAGGCAAATAATACCAACTACGGCACATATCTGTTCTGGAACCGTATGGGTGCAAAGCGTGTGGTTTCCGCAAGAGAGCTTTCTTTAGCTGAGATCAAGGAGATCCGCTCTCATATCCCGGATGATATGGAGATTGAAAGTTTCATCCATGGTGCTATGTGCATTTCCTATTCCGGAAGATGTCTGCTGAGTAACTTCTTTACAGGTCGTGACGCCAACCAGGGTGCCTGTACCCATCCATGCCGCTGGAAATATTCCATTGTAGAAGAGACCAGACCGGGAGAGTACATGCCTGTATATGAAAATGAAAGAGGCACTTATATCTTTAACTCCAAGGACCTTTGCATGATCGAGCATGTTCCGGAGCTGATCGATGCGGGAATTGACAGCTTTAAGATCGAAGGACGTATGAAGACAGCTTTGTATGTAGCGACTGTAGCAAGAACCTACCGCAAAGCCATTGATGATTATCTGAAAGATCCGAAGCTTTATGAGGCAAATATGGAATGGTACAAGGAAGAGATCGGAAAATGTACCTACCGTGAATTTACTACAGGTTTCTACTTTGGAAAGCCGGGAAGTGATGCCCAGATCTACAACAGCAATACTTATGTAAAGAATTATACCTATCTTGGCACAGTGGAAGAGGCGGACGGAAAAGGTCGTTGCCGCATTGAACAGAAAAATAAGTTCTCTGTAGGCGAGACCATTGAGATCATGAAGCCGGACGGTCGAAATCTGGAAGTAGTTGTAAAGAGCATCTGCGATGAAGATGGAAATGAGCAGGAAAGTGCTCCACATCCAAAACAGATCCTGTGGGTAGATTTAGGAGCAGATGTGGATAAGTATGATATTCTCCGCAAAAAAGAGGATAATTAATAATTGTTAAAATATAGCTGAATGATAAAAAGGAGGTGCTCTATGGCAGATATGATCCTGTTGGGACTGGCGATCATCTGTACTGCATATTTTATGGTTATTGTTTTTTATGCAGGTATGGGAACCTCCTTTGCCTTTATCTGGCTTTTCTTTGCTGCTCTTTGTGTATTTCTTGTATATGGAAAATGGTATTACAGGAAAAATATGGACCGCATCCCACAGTGGGTGCCGGTGAGCATTGTTACTACCTGTATTGCCGGTGTGGTCATTATGGCAGCCCTTTGTATCATGGTGTTTATGGGAGCGGCAGCCAGTGAAGAAAGGGACCTTGACTATGTGATCGTTTTGGGAGCCAGAGTCAAGGAACATACAGTAAGCAATTCTTTAAAAAAGAGGCTGGATAAGGCCATTGAATATGCAGAGAAAAATCCGGAAACCTATCTGGTGCTGTCAGGAGGCAAAGGACCGGATGAACCTGTATCAGAAGCCCAGGCTATGTACCAGTATCTGGTATACAACGGCGTAAGACCCAGTCAGCTTCTTTTGGAAGAACATTCCGTAAGCACAGTGGAAAATCTGGCATACAGCAAGATCATCATTGACAGCCACAGGGAAGTAATCCGTCATCAGAGAGAAGAAAGAAACCGCCTGACATTTCAACGGGAACCAAAAGGCGGTTATCTTATTGCAGCGGACAAACCTCTGGATGTGGGTGTCCTTACCAGTAATTTCCATGTATACAGAGCCTGCATGATTGCAAAAAAATGGGGTTTTGAAAATGTCTACGGCATCAGCGCCCAGTCAGACCCTGTGCTGTTTATCCATTTGTGTGTGCGTGAATGTGCATCCATAGTAAAGGACAGAATAATGGGGAACATGTAAGGGCCCCAGAAGAAAAACAAGCGTCTGCAAAGCAGACATTTGTTTTTCTTGGGCCCTTAACGAGCAAACCGTCTGCGTAAGCAGACAGTGGAGCGCGAAGCGCGTGTTTGCGAGTCTACTAACGAACGAGCAAACCGTCTGCGCAAGCAGACAGTGGAGCGCGAAGCGCGTGTTTGCGAGTCTACTAACGAACGAACAACCAGCCTGCGATAGCAGGCAGTAAAGCACGAAGTGCGAGGTTGTGAGTGACCGGGACGCGACATCCCTCACGCAAGGGATTTCCCAGCCTCATGGAAAACCAAACAAGATAGGAGACCAATTCAAAATGAACAGACAGCAGATGCTTGAAAAAGTAGAAAACCTTTCTGCCTACGAGGTAAAAGACCGTCGTTTTGTAGAAGAGATGAATTCCGAAGGAATGGTGCTGGAACATAGAAAAAGCGGTGCCAGACTGTTCCTCATGAGCAACGAAGACGACAACAAAGTATTTTCAATCGGCTTCAGAACACCGCCTGCGGACAGTACCGGACTGCCTCATATCCTGGAGCACAGCGTACTGGAAGGTTCTGAAAAGTTTCCGGTAAAAGATCCCTTTGTAGAGTTAGTAAAAGGTTCCTTAAATACCTTCTTAAATGCAATGACTTATCCGGACAAGACCGTATATCCGGTAGCCAGTTGCAATGATAAAGATTTCCAGAACCTGATGGATGTATATTTAGACGGTGTATTCCATCCGTCCATTTACAGAGAGCCAAAGATCTTCAAACAGGAAGGCTGGCATTATGAACTGCCTTCAGAGGATGCACCTCTTACTGTCAATGGTGTTGTATACAATGAGATGAAAGGTGCTTTTTCCTCACCGGAAAGCGTGCTGGAGCGTTTCACTTCATCAGTCCTTTTTCCAGATACCCCGTACAGCAATGAGTCTGGCGGTGACCCGGCAGTGATCCCCAACTTAAGCTATGAGCAGTTCATCCAATTCCACAAAGACTATTATCATCCGGCAAACAGCTATATCTATCTTTATGGCGATATGGATATGGAAGAAAAGCTTTTATGGCTGGATAAAGAATATTTATCTGCCTATGACAAAAAGGACTTTACCTTAGACTCTTCCATTGCATTACAGAAGCCATTTACAGAACCAGTTGAAAAAGAGACCACCTATTCTGTTACTGCGAATGAAGGTACAGAAGACAACACCTACTTATCTCTGAACACAGTGGTAGGAACAGATACAGATCCAATCCTCTATGTTGCATTCCAGATCCTGGACTACACGCTCATCAGCGCTCCGGGAGCACCATTAAAGCAGGCTCTGATCGATGCACATATTGGTCAGGATATTATGGGCGGCTATGAAAATGGTATTTTACAGCCTTATTTCTCTGTTGTGGCTAAGAATGCAAATAAAGAGCAGAAGGGTGAATTTTTATCCGTTGTAAAAGGCACTTTGAGAAAACTGGCTGATCAGGGAATTGACAAAAAGAGCCTGTTAGCAGGTTTAAATTACTATGAATTCCGTTACAGGGAAGCAGATTATGGTTCTGCTCCAAAGGGACTGATGTACGGTTTATGGTCTATGGACAGCTGGCTGTATGATGCAGATCCAATGCTTCACTTACAGTATCAGAAGACCTTCGATTATCTGAAAAAAGCAGCCCAGGAAGGCTATTTTGAGCAGCTTATCAAAGATTATCTCTTAGATAACCCTCATGAGGCAGTTGTGATCGTAAGCCCTGAAATTGACCTGACTGCAAGGGAAGATGCAGAACTGGCAGAGCGTCTGGCAAAGTATAAAGACTCCTTAAGCAGTGAACAGGTAAAAGCCCTGGTAAAAGAGACGGCAGAGCTGAAAGCATACCAGGAAGAACCTTCCACAAAAGAGGATCTGGAGAAGATCCCAATGCTTGGAAGAGAAGATATCAAACGCCAGTCAGAACCGTTTTCCTACAAAGTAAAAGAGGAAGAGAAAACCACGGTTGTCCACAGTCCAATGTTCACTTCCGGTATTGCTTATATCAAACTGCTTTTTGATATGAATGTGATCCCGAAAGAGGATCTGCCTTATGCATCCCTTTTAAAGTCTGTTTTAGGCTATGTGGATACAGAAAATTTTACCTACCGGGATCTTACCAGTGAGATCCATTTAAACAGCGGCGGACTGGACTTTTATGTTTCTTCCTGGGAAGACCTGAATGAAAAGGGTGCTTTTAAGGGGGCATTTACAGCAGGCATCAAGGTTCTTTATGAAAAAGTAGGTTTTGCTTTTGACATTATCAAAGAGATCCTTACAGCTTCTAAATTAGATGATGAGAAACGTCTGGGTGAGATCTTAGATGAGATGCGTTCCAGATCCAGAATGCGCTTGGAAGGTGCTTCCCACAGCGCAGCAGTTGCAAGAGCCTGCTCCTATTTCTCACCGGTAAGAGCCTTTGACGATATGACAGGCGGAATTGAATATTTCCATTTCCTGGAAAAAACAGCAGATGCCTACAGCAAGGATGAGAAATTCCGTAAGGAACTGGTCAGAAAGTTGAAGGAAACAGCAGAAAAATTGTTTGCAGCAGATAATCTTATGGTAGGTTATACAGCAGACGAGGAAGGCTACAAGGCTCTTCCGGAAGAATTAAAGAAATTCAAGGCTGCATTAAGTGATAAACCAAGCAGGAGATATGCTTTTGAATTTGTGCCGGAGCTGAAAAACGAAGGCTTTAAGACCTCTTCCAAGGTAAATTATGTGGCACGCTGCGGTTCTTTTGACGCAGAAGCTTACACTGGTGCCCTGGAAGTATTAAAGGTCATCATGAACTACGAATATTTATGGCAGAACCTGCGCGTGATCGGCGGCGCCTATGGCTGTATGAGTAATTTTGGAAGAAGCGGAACCGGCTGTCTGGTATCCTACAGAGATCCAAAGCTTGTAGCTACAGATAAGATCTACGAAGGTATCCCGGAATATTTAAAGAACTTCTCCATTGATGAGAGGGATATGACAAAATATGTGATCGGTGCCATGAGCAGCGTAGATACACCATTAAGCCCGGCAGTAAAAGGTTCCAGAAACCTGACTGCCTATTTATCCGGAATTACCGATGAAATGGTACAGAAAAAGAGAGAACAGATCCTGGATGTGACCCAGGAGGATATCCGCGCATTGGCAGATATCCTGGAGTCCATCTTAAAAACAGGTGCTTTCTGTGTCATTGGAAATGAACAGCAGATCGAAGCAGATAAAAACATGTTCAAAGAAGTGAAAGAACTGTTTCACTAATTCATAAACAGTACTTTATGAGTACGTATATATTAAACAGGAGAAAAGAATGGAAGATAACAAACAGAAAAAATCAGGTTTTGTAACACTGATCGGACGTCCAAATGTTGGAAAATCCACACTGATGAACCACCTGATCGGTCAGAAGATCGCAATTACTTCTGATAAGCCTCAGACGACCAGAAACAGGATCCAGACCGTTTACACTGACGACAGAGGTCAGATCGTTTTCCTTGATACCCCAGGTATCCACAAGGCAAAAAACAAGCTGGGCGAGTACATGGTCAATGTAGCGGAACACACATTAAAGGAAGTTGATGTGGTCTTATGGCTGGTTGAGCCTACTACCTTTATCGGTGCAGGAGAACGCCATATTGCAGAGCAGCTTTCAAAAGTGAACACACCGGTGATCCTGGTCATCAACAAGATTGACACGATTAAAGTGCAGGAAGAGATCCTGACCTTTATCGCTGCTTATAAAGATGTATGTGATTTCGCAGAGATCGTGCCATTATCCGCTTTAAAAGACAAAAATACAGATGTGCTTTTAGAACAGATCTTTAAGTATCTGCCTTATGGACCTCAGTTTTATGATGAAGATACAGTAACAGACCAGCCAATGCGCCAGATCGCAGCAGAGCTGATCCGTGAAAAGGCACTGCGTCTGTTAGATGATGAGATCCCTCATGGAATTGCCGTTGTCATTGAACAGATGAAAGAGCGTCCAAACGGTATTATTGATATTGAAGCAAGTATTGTCTGCGAGCGCGAGTCCCACAAGGGCATCATCATCGGAAAAGGCGGCTCCATGTTAAAGAAGATCGGTACAGTAGCCCGCCGTGAGATTGAAAACATGATGGAGACCAAGGTCAACCTCCAACTCTGGGTAAAGGTTAGAAAAGAGTGGAGAGACAGCGAGCTTTACATGAAGAATTACGGATATAATCAGAAAGACGTATAGACGTATATATAATAGAAACTGCATAGACGTAAGAATGTGCATTAAATGACAGATCTTGCAGATTAAATGTACTCTCGGAGTCTTTTCTGCACTTGCCTTTGCGGCCGATTTTCCGCCATTTGCACCCGAATTTCATCAACGTACGCACCGCGTACGCCTCAGAAATTTGGGCACAACTGACAAAAAATCTTCTCGTAAAATCAAGTACAAAAAGATTCCGAGAGTACATGAAATAAGAAAGGAGGGCGCAGCATGCGGGATGTTTTAAGTGTTACAGGAATGGTCCTTTTAAGCGCACCCTCCGGTGACTATGACAGACGGCTGGTGCTTCTGACCCGGGAAAAAGGAAAGATAACCGCCTTTGCTCATGGTGTGAGAAGACCGGGAAGCAGCCTGATGGCAGCAAGCCGGCCTTTTTCTTTTGGAACCTTTCAGGTATATGAAGGAAGATCTGCCTACAATCTCCAGTCTGCCCAGATCACCAATTACTTTGATGAGTTGTCAGCAGATATGGAAGGAGCCTGCTATGGGGCTTATTTTCTGGAAGTGGCTTCCTGGCTTTCCGATGAAAATATGGACGGAACGGAGCTTTTAAATCTTTTGTATGTGTCTTTAAAGGCATTAAGCAAAGAGGCTCTGCCAAATCCGCTGGTACGGCGCATTTTTGAACTTCGTGCCATGGTCATTAACGGTGTGTATACACAGGAGCCGGAAGGAAGAGTGTCGGAGTCCTGCGTTTATGCGTGGCAATATGTGATCGCGACTCCCTTAGGTTCCCTGTATACATTTACACTGAAAGAAGATGTTTTGAGGGAATTTTCCAGGGAAGTGCAGCATGCCATGGATGAATACATACACCATGAGTTTAAGTCCTTAGAGATCCTGGAAGTGCTCTCCGGGGGAAAAACGGCCCGTCCGGTTAGCTGAAAATGAGCTAAAGGGCTTGAAATTATGCCATTCAGAGGATATAATATGCCATATGTCTGAAAGGAATTAGGAAGAGAATGAAGAAAAAACTTCTTGCGGCGGCTGTTGTTCTGACAGCAGTGCTTATGCTTGGAGGCTGCGAAGGCTTATCTGCAAAAAACGCAAAAGGACCGGAAACAGAAGAAAGCTGTCTTTATATTACGAAAGATGGTAACCTTCAGTGGGTCAGCGTGGAAACGTATGAAGGCGGCAGCTATTCCAAAGAGGAACTTTTAGACTTTGCATCTGAAAAGATAAAGGAATACAATGAAGCCAATGGGACAGAAAGCTCAAAAGAGCCGGTAACTCTGGTTTCAGGAAGTCTGGAAAAGGGAAAAGCAGTTCTTATCACCTCTTATGACAGTGGGGAAAGTCTTGTGGACTTTGCCAGTGAAATAGGAGATGATACCATGCCTTTTACGGAAATTAAAACCGGCACACCGGAGGAACTTTCAGAAGATCTGAAAGCTGCAGGTGTGGACTATGAAGCTGCTTTGGCGACCGGTTCCTTTGCTGTTGTTTTACAGGGAGAAGGAATGGTCCAGACAGAGGCTGACTTGCTGGATGCAGACGGAGGCTGTGATGTCCATGACGGACATTTTATAAAGACAGGTTCCGGAACAAGTGTAATCGTAACTAAGTAAAAATGGCAGTTTGCAGATGAGTGGTCCACGGATCTGCAGAATGCTTGTAAAGAGAGAGGATACTGATATGGAAAAGACAATGGAAAAAATCGTAGCTCTTGCAAAAAACAGAGGTTTCGTATATCCAGGTTCTGAGATCTATGGCGGTCTTGCAAATACCTGGGATTACGGTAATCTGGGCGTTGAGCTGAAGAACAACGTAAAGAAAGCCTGGTGGCAGAAATTCGTACAGGAAAGCCCTTATAACGTAGGTGTTGACTGTGCCATCTTAATGAACTCCCAGACATGGGTAGCCAGCGGACATCTGGGCGGTTTCTCCGATCCTCTGATGGACTGTAAGCAGTGTAAAGAACGTTTCCGCGCTGACAAGCTGATCGAAGATTATAACGATGAGCATGGCATTGAGATCGAAGGTTCTGTAGACGGCTGGTCCCAGGAACAGATGAAGCAGTATATCGAAGACAAGCATATCTGCTGCCCAAGCTGTGGTGCTCACGACTTTACAGATATCCGTCAGTTCAACCTGATGTTCAAGACATTCCAGGGTGTAACCGAGGATGCTAAGAATACGGTATACCTTCGTCCAGAGACTGCTCAGGGTATTTTCGTAAACTTCAAGAATGTACAGAGAACTTCCAGAAAGAAAGTTCCATTTGGTATCGGACAGATCGGTAAGTCCTTCCGTAACGAGATCACACCTGGTAACTTTACTTTCCGTACCAGAGAGTTTGAGCAGATGGAGCTTGAATTCTTCTGCAAACCAGGTACTGACCTTGAGTGGTTTGCTTACTGGAAACAGTACTGCATCGACTGGCTGCAGAAATTAGGCATTAAGCCAGATGAAATGCGTGCAAGAGACCATTCTTCAGAAGAACTGTGCTTCTACAGCAAGGCTACTACTGACCTGGAATTCCAGTTCCCATTTGGCTGGGGCGAGCTTTGGGGTATTGCAGACAGAACTGACTATGATCTGACCCAGCATCAGACTGTATCCGGACAGGATATGACTTACTTTGATGATGAGAGCAAGGAAAAATATATCCCATATGTAATCGAGCCTTCACTGGGTGCTGACCGTGTAACCTTAGCATTCCTGTGTGCAGCATATGACGAAGAAGAGATCGGAGAAGGTGATGTAAGAACTGTCCTTCACTTCCACCCGGCTCTGGCACCTGTAAAGGTAGGCGTTCTGCCACTGTCCAAGAAGTTAAACGAAGGAGCAGAAAAGGTATACGCTGAACTGAGCAAGTACTTCAACTGCGAATTCGATGACAGAGGAAACATCGGTAAGCGTTACAGAAGACAGGATGAGATCGGTACTCCATTCTGCGTAACCTATGACTTTGACTCTGAAGAAGACCATGCAGTAACTGTCCGTGACAGAGACACCATGGAGCAGGTTCGTATCCCGATCGCTGAGTTAAAGGATTACTTTGCTGATAAGTTTATGTTCTAATTGAGATTTAAGTTAAACTTTAAATTAAAAATGCCCGTTTTCCTGTTTTGGGGAAGCGGGCATTTTGCTATGTATATTGAGAACGCGCCAGTGACGCGTTCGCTGATTTTAGAATGATTTTATAAATGATAGTGAGGAAGTATGATATAATGAGTCCATTGGAGGTCCTTACTTATGAAACTAAAGACCCGCTTAGCGGTTGCATTTATGATCATCACCATTGTTCCCATGCTTCTTATTTTTGTGTCCTTTTTTGCCATCAATGATCATCAGGCACGTTCCTTTACAAAAGAGTATGGTCTGACGGAACAGGTGGATCTTTTAAATGGTAATTCTACCCAGGTATTTAACCGTCTGACCCGCCGGGTACAGCAGGTGATCCGGGAAGAACTGGATAAAAAGCCTGAATTATATGAAGACAGCAGTCATTTAGATGAGGTCAATGCGGAACTTCAGAAGCATTATGCTTATCTGGTAGTGCGAAAGGGAACCGACATCATTTATTTTGGTGATGCAGACGAGGAAAATAAGACCCAGCTGTGTGAGCAGCTGCCGGAATTTGATATCCTTCAGGGAGATTTAGAGGGCGGTATCTACTTAGACGGCGAGAGCCAGCATCTGGTAAAGCAGATGGATTTTCAGTTCCCGGATAAGACAGAAGGAAGCGTATTTATTATTTCCAATGTAGATGATCTGCTGCCGGAAGTAAAATCCATGATCCGGGAAATGCTCTTTTTAGGTGTTATGATCCTTCTGATCGCCGGAATTACCCTGACGTTCTGGGTTTATCAGTCTATTTTAAGCCCCTTAAACAAGCTTCAGGAAGCTACCAAGAAGATCCGCGACGGCAATCTGGAATTTACCCTGGATGTGGACGCAGATGATGAAATCGGCCATCTTTGCCAGGACTTTGAAGAAATGCGTATGCGCTTAAAAGAAAGTGCAGAGGAAAAAGTCCAGTATGACAAAGAAAGCAAAGAGCTGATTAGCAATATTTCCCATGACTTAAAGACACCGATCACAGCTATTAAGGGCTATGTGGAAGGTATTATGGACGGAGTGGCATCTTCACCGGAAAAGCTGGATAAATACATCAGGACCATTTATAATAAAGCTAATGACATGGACCGCCTCATCGATGAGCTGACATTCTATTCTAAGATCGATACCAACAAGATCCCATATACATTCTCCAAGATCAATGTTTCCCAGTATTTCAGGGACTGCGTGGAAGAAGTGGGACTGGATATGGAAGCAAGAGGTATTGAACTGGGATATTTTAACTACGTAGATGAAGACGTAGTGGTCATTGCCGATGCAGAGCAGATGAAGCGTGTGATCAACAATATCATCAGCAATTCTGTGAAATATCTGGACAAGAAAAAAGGTATTATCAATATCCGCATCAAGGATGACGGGGATTTCATCCAGGTGGAGATCGAGGACAATGGAAAAGGAATTGCAGCCAAAGATCTGCCAAATATCTTTGACCGGTTCTACCGCACCGACTCTTCCAGAAATTCTTCCCAGGGCGGAAGCGGTATCGGTCTGTCCATTGTGCGAAAGATCATTGAGGATCACGGTGGCCGTATCTGGGCTACCAGTAAAGAGGGAATCGGAACAGAGGTGCACTTTGTTTTAAGAAAATATCAGGAGGTTGTGCAGGAATGAGTAAAATACTGATCGTAGAAGATGAGGAAAGCATTGCAGAGCTGGAAAAGGATTATCTGGAGCTGTCAGGCTTTGAAGTAGAAATAGAAAATAATGGTACAGACGGTTTAGAACGGGCATTAAAAGAGGAATATGACCTGCTGATCCTGGATCTGATGCTTCCGGGAACCGATGGTTTTGAGATCTGCCGCCGGGTACGTGAGGTGAAAAATACCCCTATTATCATGGTTTCCGCAAAGAAAGAAGATATTGACAAGATCCGCGGACTGGGACTGGGAGCTGACGATTACATCACCAAGCCATTCAGTCCAAGTGAAATGGTAGCCAGAGTAAAAGCCCATATGGCAAGATATGAGCGCCTGGTAGGAAGCGGCCAGCCGGCAAATGAGATCATCGAGATCCGCGGTCTTAAGATCGACAAGACTGCCAGAAGAGTGTGGGTAAACGGGGAAGAAAAGACCTTTACAACCAAGGAATTCGACCTGCTTTCCTTCCTGGCACAAAATCCCAACCATGTATTTACAAAAGAAGAGCTTTTCTCCAAAATCTGGGATATGGAATCCATTGGAGATATTGCCACTGTAACAGTGCATATTAAAAAGATAAGAGAGAAGATCGAGTTTAATACAGCAAAGCCTCAGTATATTGAGACTATCTGGGGAGTGGGGTATCGGTTTAAGATATAATGAGTCCAAGAGAAAAACAAGCGCCGCTAAAAGCGGCATTTGTTTTTCTTGGACCATTAACGAGCGTTCCGTCTGCGTCAGCAGGCGGAACTTTTTTCTTTCCAGACACATCAAAGAAGCGTCTGGGGCACGAATAAATGCTTTTGTATACAATGCACATTCGCAAATACGAACCAACAACGGATATGTGAAAATGACAGAAAGTGGAAGCGCTTACACTGGTTTTTACAGTAAAATTAACAAATTTTTTCAAAGTTTTGCCTCCAAAAGGGTTTACTGAAAAAAACTTTGTGATATAATAAACACGTTGGACGGACGAAGGGAGTCATTGGTTCCGCCCTAAGTTAAGCTAAGTCGGCAAACGTCAGGTGAAAGGGGTCTGGCGGACTGCTATATCAGAGGAGGAAAAGACTTATGGCAACAAAGTGGGTTTACTTGTTCAGTGAAGGCAATGCAAACATGAGAAATCTTTTAGGAGGTAAAGGTGCAAACCTGGCTGAGATGACAAATCTTGGTTTACCGGTTCCTCAGGGATTTACAATTACAACAGAAGCTTGTACACAGTACTATGAAGATGGCAGAAAGATCAATGACGAGATCATGGGCCAGATCATGGAATATATCGGAAAGATGGAAGAGATCACCGGCAAGAAGTTTGGTGATAAGGAAAATCCACTTCTGGTTTCCGTTCGTTCCGGTGCTAGAGCATCCATGCCTGGTATGATGGACACCATCCTGAACTTAGGTCTGAATGAAGAAGTAGTAGAGGTTCTGGCTAAGAAGTCCGGCAATCCACGTTGGGCTTGGGACTGCTACAGAAGATTTATCCAGATGTTCTCCGATGTTGTTATGGAAGTCGGAAAGAAATACTTTGAAGAGCTCATCGACAAGATGAAAGCTGAAAAAGGCGTTAAGCAGGACGTTGAACTGACTGCAGAAGATCTGCATGATCTGGCTGAGCAGTTCAAGGCTGAATATAAAGAGAAGATCGGAAAAGATTTCCCAACTGATCCTAAGGAGCAGTTAATGGAAGCAATCAAGGCTGTATTCCGTTCATGGGATAACCCAAGAGCAAATGTTTACCGTCGTGACAACGATATCCCATATTCCTGGGGTACTGCAGTAAACGTACAGATGATGGCATTTGGTAACATGGGTGAGACCTCCGGTACTGGTGTTGCATTTACCCGTGACCCAGCAACTGGTGAGAAGCACTTAATGGGCGAGTTCCTGATGAATGCACAGGGCGAAGACGTAGTAGCTGGTGTGCGTACACCTCAGAAGATCGACCAGTTAAAGGAAGTTATGCCAGAAGTTTATGAGCAGTTCGTAGGTATCTGCCATACTCTGGAAGACCACTATAGAGATATGCAGGATATGGAGTTCACCATTGAGGACAGAAAGCTGTACATGTTACAGACCCGTAATGGTAAGAGAACTGCAAAGGCTGCATTAAAGATCGCCTGCGACTTAGTTGACGAAGGCATGATCGATGAGAAGAAAGCAGTTAAGATGATCGATCCACGTAACCTGGATACACTGCTTCATCCTCAGTTTGACGCTGCTGCACTTAAGAAGGCTGAGCCTGTAGCTAAGGCACTGGCTGCTTCACCAGGTGCTGCCTGCGGTAAGATCGTATTTACAGCAGAAGATGCAAAGACTTGGAAGGCAAAAGGCGAGAAGGTAGTTCTGGTTCGTCTGGAGACCTCTCCTGAAGATATTGAAGGTATGAAGGCTGCTCAGGGTATCCTGACTGTCCGCGGTGGTATGACCAGCCATGCAGCAGTAGTTGCACGTGGTATGGGTACCTGCTGTGTATCCGGCTGCTCCGATATCATTATGGACGAAGCGAACAAGAAGTTCGTTCTGGCTGGAAAAGAATACCATGAAGGTGACTGGCTGTCTATTGATGGTTCTACCGGTAAGATCTACGATGGCATTATCCCAACTGTAGATGCTACCATCGCTGGTGAGTTCGGAAGAATCATGGCATGGGCTGACAAATATAGAAGATTACAGGTTCGTACCAATGCAGATACTCCTAGAGATGCTGCAAAGGCTAGAGAGCTTGGCGCAGAAGGTATCGGTCTTTGCCGTACAGAGCATATGTTCTTTGAAGGCAACAGAATTGATGCATTCCGTGAGATGATCTGCTCTGAAACAGTAGAAGAAAGAGAAGCAGCTCTGGAGAAGATCTTACCTGAGCAGCAGGGAGATTTCGAGAAGCTGTACGAAGCTCTGGAAGGCAACCCAGTTACCATCCGTTTCCTGGATCCGCCTCTGCATGAGTTCGTTCCTACTGAGGAAGAAGATATTAAGAAACTGGCTGACGCACAGGGCAAGACTGTTGAACAGATCAAAGCTATCTGCGATGCACTTCATGAGTTCAACCCAATGATGGGACATCGTGGCTGCCGTCTGGCTGTTACCTATCCTGAGATCGCTAAGATGCAGACAAAGGCTGTTATCCGTGCAGCTATCAATGTTAAGAAGGCTCATGCAGACTGGAACGTTTGCCCAGAGATCATGATCCCTCTGATCTGCGATACCAAGGAATTAAAGTATGTTAAGAAGATCGTTGTTGAGACCGCTGATGCTGAGATCGCAGCAGCTGGTGTTGACCTGAAATACGAAGTTGGTACTATGATCGAGATCCCAAGAGCAGCTTTAACTGCTGATGAGATCGCTAAGGACGCTGAGTTCTTCTGCTTCGGTACTAACGACTTAACCCAGATGACTTACGGATTCTCCCGTGATGATGCTGGCAAGTTCTTAAACGCTTACTATGATGCTAAGATCTTCGAGAATGATCCATTTGCAAAACTGGATCAGACTGGCGTAGGCAAGCTGATGGAAATGGCTATTAAGTTAGGAAAGGCTACACGTCCTGAACTTCATGTAGGTATCTGCGGCGAGCACGGCGGTGACCCAAGCTCCGTAGAATTCTGCCACAAGATCGGACTGGACTATGTATCCTGCTCACCATTCCGTGTACCGATCGCTCGTTTAGCAGCAGCACAGGCAGCTCTGGCAGACTAATTGCAGAGATTTAAAACAGGCTAATCGATTAAAAATTGTTATATAAGGGATAAAAGTGACAGCGCTGAAGGAAACTTCGGCGCTGTTGCTTTTTTGTATCTTTCTTAATAAATCTTACGGAAGTTTGATATTTTTGTGAAACGCTTTACTGTATCTGGGGAAAATGCTATGATGAAAACAACGAGTGCCCCGCCTGCCAAAGCAGGCATATCGCGTACAGGCATGAGTAAAGCTTATGATAGCAGAAGAAAGGAATTGAAATTAAGAATGAAGAAATGGATGAAGATCTGCCTGATGGCAGCAGCATCTGCCATGTTATTAGCAGGCTGCGGTACAAAAGATAATACAGCAGAGACAACAGCAGTTGAAACAACTGCAAAGGCAGAAGATACAAAAGAAACTGAGACAGAAAAAGCAGAAGAGACAACCCGGGCTGCAGCAAGTGAAACAGCAGAAACTACAGAGGCAGCAGAGGAAAACAGTGAACTGGATCTGGCAGCAGCTGCGGGAAAGCACCATGTAGAGATCACTGTAAAAGATTACGGCACCATTAATGTAGAATTAGACGGGGATGCAGCACCGATCACAGTTGCAAACTTTTTAGATCTGGCTGGAAACGGATTTTATGACGGACTTACCTTCCACCGCATCATCAGTGGATTTATGATCCAGGGCGGTGACCCATTAGGAACAGGTATGGGCGGTTCCGAGCGTGAGATCAAAGGCGAATTTGACTCCAATGGCGTGAAAAATCCATTATCCCATACAAGAGGAGCTATTTCTATGGCAAGAGCCCAGCGTAAGGACAGCGCAAGCTCCCAGTTCTTTATCGTACATGAGGACAGTACCTTCTTAGACGGTGAATATGCCTGCTTTGGTTATGTAACGGACGGTATGGATGTGGTTGACGCGATCTGTGAAGATACAAAGGTAGAAGACAACAACGGAACAGTTGCAAAAGAAAACCAGCCGGTGATCGAAAGTATTAAGGTGATCGACTGACAGGGGAGTTTACAGGCCAGGTGCTCAAAAAAGGAGTATGGAGTATGAGAAAAAATGTAGGAAAAAAGAAACTGCTTTTAACGGTTCTGTCGGCACTGACATTGTCATTAGCTGCAACCATAGGTGCATTTGCAGATGAAAGTGATACCTCAAAGCTGGTATCCGGCACCAAGATCAATGGCGTAGGTGTAGGTGGATTGACGCCAGATGAAGCAAAAGCAAGGATCGAAGGCTTTTATGCTGGGGAATATACACTGAATATCAAGGAAAAAGGCGGAAAAGAAGAGAGCATCAAAGGCAGCGATATTGGCTACCAGGTGACTGTTTCCGGCAGTATCCAGAATATTTTGGACAGTCAGAATGCCACCGGCCGTGTAGCAGGACCTTCCGGTGAAAATACGCATACAATGGAAATTTCTGCCCAGTATAACGAAGAGGCGTTAAACAATAAGATCAGCAATCTTTCCTGCATCAGTGGCGGAAGTATTGTGACAACAAAAGATGCTTCCATCTCTGCTTATGAAGAAGGAAAAGAATTTACCATCGTTCCGGCTGTACAGGGAAATGATGTGGACCCGGAAAAGACAAAACAGGTGATCACAGCTGTTGTAAGAGCCGGAAGCAGGGAACTTTCCCTGGAAGAAACCGGCTGTTACCGTACCGTTGGTGTCTGGGAAAGTGATGAAAACCTGAAGGCTTTATGTGCAGCTATGAACAGCCGCAGGACCAAACAGCTGCGGTATGTATTTGGAGATGCGTCAGAAGTCCTTTCCGGCGAGACCATGGCCAGCTGGATCACAGGAAGCAGCAATGGACAGGTAACTCTGGATCAGGAAAAAGTCGCAGCATTTGTGGCAAATCTGGCGGCAACTTACGATACAGCAGGAAAGACACGTACCTTTACAGGGGTAACAGGAGCAGAATACCAGCTTACAGGCCCTTATGGATGGAAGATTGACCAGGCAGGCGAGATCGCAGCCCTTACTGAGCTGATCCAGAGTGTTTCGGCATGGCAGGATGGTGACAGTGCAGACAGGGAGCCTGTATACAGCCAGAGTGCAGTTTCCAGAACAGGTGGTGACTGGGGCAATACATATGTACAGGTGGATCTTGGCGGACAGCATGTATACATGGTAAAAGATGGTACCGTTGTCTGGGATGCGCCCTGTGTAACAGGAAATGTGTCAAAGGATTATACAACACCGGCAGGTATCTACAGTCTGACTTATAAAGAAAAAGACCGTATCCTGCGTGGAAAGAAGCTGGATAACGGCAAATATGAATACGAAAGCCATGTAGATTACTGGATGCCATTTAACGGAGGCATCGGACTTCATGATGCTTCCTGGAGAAGCAAATTCGGTGGAACCATTTATCAGACCAGCGGCAGCCATGGCTGCGTAAATCTGCCACCGGCCAGTGCAGCAACTTTATATGATCTGCTTTACAAGGGAATACCGGTGATCTGCACGCCATAAATAAAGAGATGACGGGAGCAGAAACCATAAAAAAGAATGTGCCTTGGCACATTCTCGCGCCGAGCGCGGTCGCTTGCGACAAACTTCCTCATCGCGCGAGTGCGCATCGTTGGCAGGTCGTGCCTTTTTGTGTACTAGGGAGTTCCAACAGAATTTCCTAGTACATAAAATAAAAACAGATGGAACCGACCTGGCTCCATCTGTTTTTTAAATGTTTTTTGTTTACTTACGGAAATTCTAGGGTTCTTCTTCTGTCAGTTCTTCGTAATTTAAGGTTTCGCCTAAAGGCGTATTTTTCCAGGGAAGAACCGGTTGCAAACGGATCTCAACTGTAATGTCCTTCCGGTTGTAAAGCTTGCGGAAGTTGCTGATAATACGTTTTAAGACCATTTCTCCTTTTTCAATGGTTACAGTAGGCAGTAAGATCAGGTACTGGCTGATACTGTAACGGGTGAATACATCACTGCAGCGCAGGGAAGCCATAATGGAAGTATTTAAGTGTTCCATTGCTTTTTGAAGAATCATGCTCTTTGGAGTTTTTCCGTCGATCCCTGTAACTGTCAGCAGGCAGAGATAAATAGAGTCTCCGGTACGCTGGATAGAACGGCGCTCTAACTGGAACAGATCCCTGAAAATAGGATATTCACAGTAGAAAGCCCCACCGCTGCTTTTCTCGTTTAAGGAAGTCTGGATAGAGTCAAGGTTTGTATTGATGCCACGTTCACTGTTACGGATGATATTATACAGCTCCTTAAAATGTTCCGTTGGTGAAATGGAAAATTCATTGTAGAACAGGTCTAAGGTATTGCTATATTCTTCAAGTGCCTGGCTGGTATGGCCGTCCTTATATAAGGAATAGACCAGGTGATAATGAAATTCCTCATCAAAAGGCTCGATCCCAATAGCAGTCTGGCAGATGGAAGTGATCTGGCTGTAATCCTGCTTGTCCAAAAGCAGCTGGATGGTCTTATAAACCAGTTTCTGGTACAGGGAATGGTAATAAGCGCTGATGGGAACCACCCATGATTCGTATTCTGATTTTGGAAGGAAATCACCCTTGTAAATAGAAAGACCCTCCATACACAGGGACAGATTTTCTTCTGGATCAAGGGAGTTGCTTAAAGCCCGGTTGCATACAGACTCAAATTCATCAATATCTAAAACCGTAGGATAATCCTGGGTCCAGGCATATGTTCCCCGCTGCTGGACTAACAGTTTCTGCGGGGAGATCCCTAACGGCTCTAACAGTTTACGGGAACGGAACATAAGGGTTTTTAATGCTCCGTTTGGATTGACACCGGGATCATCGGCCCAGATGATACGGATCAGTTCAGCAGGGTTGATATCCTTTTTCTGGAATATAACAAGATACTCTAATAATGCCCAGGGCTTTTTTGACTGATTGCTGTTGTCATTGATCTGGCAGCCGTTTGTGCGGATAGAAAAACCGCCAAGGGTCTGTACATGGATCGTTGGTCTCTGTTCAGAAGAAGATGGCATAATGGCAGGTCTCCTTTATATATCATTTTTATATCGTGCATTTGAATTTATACAATAAGTATAACTATACGCTATGGAAATGTCCAGTTTATTAAGACGAAAAAACGAAAAAATTAAGTATTTTGTAACCGATTTGTAACCGGAAACTGCTATACTGAAAATAGTATAAAACAGAATAATAAACAGAAAGTGGGTGAAAAAATGTCAGTAGCAAAGACTGGAGCAATACCGAATTCTTATCGTCAGATTCATATTGCAGTGGATGATTTTGAAAACAGGATATTAAAAGGAAGGATCAATCATGAAAGTAAGGAGTATGGCATTGTTTTTTACAGCCTTTCTGAAATGGTGTTTGCTTTAGAGGAGCTGTTTGAGGAGATCCATTACCCTATGAAAAGTGTGGACCACCGCAATTTCAGCAAAAAAGAATATCTGGATCTGAAAGAGGAAAGCAGGGAAGTAAGAATAGAAGGATTAAAGTCTGAAACAAGAGGAAAACTTGCGGATTTTTGCCTGCGGGTCCAGTATCGTTATTATGCTTCCTGGCAGGGGCAGATCGAACAGATCGGAACGAACGCCAAAAGACATTTTGACAGCTTTATGGAACTGATGGACTTTTTAGACCAGCAGTTAGGGGAAGGTGTAACAAGACTTCCCTATGGACTTGGCAAAAAGATGTGTGAAGTCACTGTAAACAATTATGAAGGTCATGTGATGAGCGGGGATGTGTCCCATCCGGCAGTAGAAGACAGACGGGCTTTTTATAATGAATTTGAGCTGAGGGAAAAGATCGCGGAAATGATCGATCCTCTTCCGGAACAGGAAAAAGAACCGGCAGTGATCATTTCACGCAGTTTCCGTGTGGAAAATGGAAATTATGGTCCTGCAACCTTTGTAGTCCGGGTGCTGTTTCGCAGGAATTCTACCTGGCAGGGAACGGTTGGCTGGAAGGAAAAACGCTGCCAGGTAAGCTTCAGAAGCTTTATGGAACTGCTCCTTTTAATGCATGAGGCTGTGGCAAGATCCGGACAGTGGGAGAAAGAGCCTGTAAAGAAGACACATACAGCATGATCTTTTAAGGAAAACATCTTGGAAAGGACAGAATGATGTATGGAAGACAGTAAAAAAAGCGGCAGAGATACTCTGTGGAAAATACTGGTCTGCGTTGCACTTCTGGTATTTTTAGTAAGCGGCGGCCTGACTTTGCGCAGTTATCTTGCAGATAAAAGAGCTCAGGAAGAGTATGAACGCCTTGCAAGGGAAGCAGCCCAGACGACCCAGGAGACCATTACAATAGAAGAAACAGAAAAACAGGAACTGGAGACAGAACCTGAAAAAGAGGAATACCAGTCACCCTATGATTTTGATACATTAAAAAAGGAAAATCCTGATACCATTGGCTGGATCCATATTCCAGATACAAAGATCAGTTATCCTATTGTACAGGGAACAGATAATGATTTTTATCTGAAACATGATTTTAACGGGGAAGCAAGTGTAGCCGGAAGTATTTATCTGGACTACGAAAGCGAAGGTGACTTTGAGGGAAGAAATAATATCCTTTACGGCCACAATATGAAGAACGGAAGCATGTTTAAAGATATTGTCCGCTATAAAGACCCTTCTTATTTTAAAGAGCATCAGTATTTTTCTATTTATACTCCTGAACGGGAGATACGTTTAAAGGCGGTATCCTGCTATTATGGAGAGGCAAAGCCCATTGTGCGCAAGACCCGTTTTAAGAGTCAGGAAGCTTTTGATGAGTTTGTAAAAGAGATGATCGCCCCTTGCTCCTATGCGGAAACCGTAGAATACCCGGTGAAAGCGCTGTATACATTTGTAACCTGCAGCTATGAGATCAATGATGCAAGAACTTTCTTGTTCGCTGTGGAGGCAGATGAACAGGGAAATGAGATCACGGCGGATGAAGAGTATCAGCAGAAAATGACAGACCTGATGATTAAAAAGGCAGAGGAAGCAGAGGCAGTTTCTAAGGAAGCTGGGAAAAAGTAGGAAAATATAGTGGAAAATATGGCCTGTTAAAATAAAAATTACTATTGGAAAAGCGGAGCAGTTATGCTATACTAAGCGGGAAAATGCTGATTTATATAAAAATCAGCAGTCAGGAAGGCTGTTTCGCGAAAGAAGCCAAGGAAAACGAAGAAGTCATACCTGGTAACAGGTATGGCTTTCATTTATGGTGATGTTACCGCCAGGTGACATGTCTGTTTGTTATAAGGACAGGTATTTTTTGATAACAGACTTTCGAAATACAGGCAAAAGGAGAGAACAATTATGAAAAGAAATGTAATGAGAACAATGAGCCTGGCATTTGCTGGAATAATGGCAGCAGGTGCATTAACAGCATGTGGCGGAAATAATACAGCAGCTACTACAGCAGCTCCGGCAGAGCAGACAAGCGCAGCAGGAGAAAGCGCAGCTGAAGAGGCTACAGCAGCTTCCGGCGAAAAGAAGGTTTTAAAGGTAGCTATGGAGTGTGCATACGCACCATACAACTGGACACAGCCAGATGATTCCAACGGCGCTGTACCAATTAATGACAGCAACGAATATGCTTATGGATACGATGTTATGATGGCAAAGAAGATCTGTGATGAGTTAGGATATGACCTGCAGATCGTTCGTCTTGACTGGGATTCACTGATCCCTGCTGTAAGCACTGGACAGGTTGACTGCGTTATTGCCGGTCAGTCCATTACTACAGAGCGTCTTCAGGCAGTTGATTTTACTGAGCCATATTACTATGCAACCATCGTTACCCTGGTTAAGAACGGCAGTAAGTACGCTGACGCTAAGAGCGTAGCTGACCTGGCTGGTGCAACCTGTACTTCCCAGCAGAGCACCATCTGGTATGATACCTGCCTTCCACAGATCCAGGATGCAAATATCTTAGCTGCAACAGCAAGTGCACCAGATATGCTGATGTCCTTAAATGCTGACAAGTGTGATTTGGTTGTAACTGACCAGCCAACCGGTAAGGGTGCTTTAGTTGCTTATCCAGATTTCAAGCTTCTTGAATTTGGCGGCGGCGAAGATGATTTCCAGGTAACTGACGAAGATATCAACATTGGTATTTCCTTAAAGAAGGGCAATACTGAGTTAAAGGAAGCTATTGACAGTGTTCTGTCCAAGATGACAAAAGATGATTTCTCTGCAATGATGGATGAGGCAATTTCCGTACAGCCTCTGGCAAACTAATTGAAGAGATAAAAAGGAGAAAGTTATGCCAACAGATTTTTTGGGCCGTGTAATGGTCGTATTCAACCGCTACGGCATGTCTATGTTGCAGGGTGCAGGCGTCAGCTTAAAGATCGCTTTAGTAGGTACGCTGGTAGGATGCCTCATCGGCTTTGCCGTAGGTATTGTCCAGACCATTCCTTCTGAAAAGGGAGACAATCCTTTAAAGAAGGGAGCTTTGTGGATCATACGGCTGATCTTAAATGCTTATGTGGAATTTTTCAGGGGTACACCTATGATGGCCCAGGCTATGTTTATCTACTATGGCCTTATGCCTTTGCTGGGAATTAATTCTACTATTACCCAGGCTGCTTATTTTATCTTATCTATTAATACAGGTGCCTATATGGCAGAGACTGTACGAGGCGGTATCCTTTCTATTGACCCGGGACAGACTGAAGGAGCAAAATCCATTGGTATGACCCATGTTCAGACTATGATCTACGTTATCCTGCCTCAGGCTCTGCGTAACCTGATGCCTCAGATCGGCAACAACCTGATCATCAATATCAAGGACAGCTGCGTGCTTTCTGTTATTGGTGTGGCAGAACTGCTGTATAAGACAAAGGCAGCTGCAGGCGCCCTTTACATGAACTTTGAGACCTATACCATTACCATGATCATGTATTTTATCATGACATTTACCTGCTCCAGACTGCTGCGTCTGTGGGAGAAGAAGATGGATGGTGCAGACAATTTTGACCTGGCAACCACAGATACACTGGCTTATACCAGTGGTATGTACCGTTATCCGGATGATAAGAAGGAGGAGCAGTAATGAGCGAAAAGATTTTGGAGATCCGCCATTTAAGCAAGACCTTTGGCACCAATCTGGTCTTAAAGGATATTGATTTTACAGTAAACAGCAAGGATGTTACCTGTATCATCGGAGCTTCCGGTTCCGGTAAGTCCACCTTGCTTCGCTGCTTAAACTTACTGGAAACACCGACTACCGGCGAGATTTTATATCATGGAAATAACATTGCCGATGCAAAGGTAAATGCACCGAAATACCGTTCCAGAGTTGGTATGGTATTCCAGAGCTTTAACCTGTTCAACAACATGACCGTTCTTGAAAACTGCATGGTGGGACAGGTCAAGGTGTTAAAGAAGGGTAAGGAAGAGTCAAAGCAGAAGGCCATGTATTACCTGGAAAAAGTTGGCATGGCTCCTTATATCAATGCAAAACCAAGACAGCTTTCCGGCGGTCAGAAACAGCGTGTAGCCATTGCAAGAGCCCTGGCTATGGAGCCTGAGGTACTGCTGTTTGATGAGCCCACATCCGCGCTGGATCCCCAGATGGTTGGAGAGGTTCTGGAAGTTATGCGCAAGCTTGCAAAAGAAGGTCTGACCATGATCATTGTTACTCATGAGATGGCATTTGCAAGAGATGTATCTACCCATGTTGTATACATGGCAAACGGTGTCATCGTAGAAGAGGGAACACCGGCTGATATTTTTGCAAATCCTCAAAGAGAGCAGACGATGGAATTCCTTGGAAGATTTATGCATGAGAAATAAAAAGAATGAGAAAAAAGCCTATGCAGGCTGCCTGAATGGCAGCTGCATGGGCTTTTTTATGTATTATACATATCCCGAATGCGCCAACAGCGTATTTGCTGGTTGAAATGGAAATGCTTATCTGTTTGGTTTAACCCTTCAGACCAGAGGTACTAATTCCTTCTACCAGGTATTTCTGGAAGAAAATGAAGATCAGTACGGATGGAAGGATGGAAAGGCTTGCCATTGCGAACATAGCGCCGTAGTCGGAAGAAGAACCTGGGTCGCAGAACAGTTTTAATGCCAGGCTGACCGGATACATGGCGGTTTTGTTGATATAAAGCAGGGCGGAAAGGAAATCATCCCATCTCCACATAAAGGAGAAGATGCAGCCGGTTACAACTGCCGGTTTGATCAGAGGGATCATGATCCTTGTAAAGATGCCCCAGTAGGAACAGCCGTCGATCTTTGCTGCTTCGTCCAGTTCGATCGGAATACCGCCGATGAAGTTGGAAAGCAGGTATACGAAAAATCCCTGGATCGCGAAGAAGTATGGGACAGTCAGGGGAAGGAAAGAACCGACCCAGCCTAATTTCTGGTACCACAGATACTGCGGGATCATAAGAACCTGTGCAGGAAGCATCATGGATAACAGCATTGCGGAAAATAAAATTCCTTTTCCACGGAACTTAAATCTTGCGAAACCGTAGGCTACAACAGCAGAGGAAGCAATGGTTCCAATGGTAGCGATCACGGAGATGAAGATAGAGTTTTTAAAGAAAGTGGAGAAAGAGATCTTTGCAAATCCTTTCCAGCCGTTTGCGTAGTTATCCGTTACAAAATGTTCCGGGATCAGGGAACTGGCGGTTGTGAAAATGGTGTTGGTCTCCTTAAAGGAGCTCATAACCATCCAGATCAGAGGATAGACCATGATGATACCAATGGCAAATATGATGATGTGGTAGAGCGCAGCTCCTGCCAGACGTTTTTCCTTCATGTCTACAGTCCTCCTTCATATACCCAGAACCGCTTGGTTGCAAACAGGAACAGGGTGATCAGTCCGATCATCAGCAGCATGACCCAAGCCATGGCAGCGCCATAACCAGTGTTGTAAAACTCAAATGACTGCTGATACATATAAACGGTGTAAAGCAAAGTGGAGTTCATTGGCTTACCCTGTGTAATGATGTAGCACTGGGTAAATGCCAGAAATCCGTTGATCATCTGCATAACCAGGTTAAAGAAAATAGTTGGTGTCAGCAGAGGAAGTGTGATCTTAAAGAAACGGGATACTGGGTTGGCACCGTCTACCATGGCTGCCTCATAAAGAGAAGTCGGGATCTGCTTTAAAGAAGATAAGAAGATCAGCATGGAAGAACCAAACTGCCATACAGCTAACAGGATCAGGATCCAGATGGCTGTTTTTGTATCACCTAACCAGGAAATACTGGTTTTAATACCAATAGAACCTAAAAGTTTATTTACAACACCGTCCATAGCGAACATACGCTTCCAAAGGATAGCGACTGCTACAGAACCTCCGATAATGGAAGGCAGATAGTAAGCTGCTCTGTAAATACCGGACATTTTGGTGTTTTTTAACAGGAGCATTGCAACCAGTAAAGCGAAGATCAGCTTTAAAGGAACAGATACAAAAGCAAAGAAGAAAGTAACTTTGATGGTCTGTAAAAAAGTACCATCAGCGATCATATTTTTAAAGTTATCAAGACCTGTAAAAACAGGCGGGGACAAAATATTATATTTGCAAAAGGAATAATAAAGGGAAATGCCCATGGGAACGATCATAAAGAAGAGAAAGCCCAGGGTAAAGGGAAGAGTAAACATGATGCCTGCTGTATCTTCCCGGTTAAACAAGCTGCGAATGGTTTTCATGTCAAACCTCCTGTTTTTGGATGTCTTGGGATAAAAGATAGTTTACAATGGTTCAGGGCGGGAGGACCGCCCTGAATTATAAAAGGATATGGTAATTAAAAAGAGAGTAATCAATAAAAGTAGATACGTTTACTTGGAAGCTTTGGAAGCCATAATGGAGTTGCCCTGCTCAAAGAGCTGTGCGCCTGCATCTTCTGCGGACAGCTGTCCGTAGCATACCTGCTCTTCCAGTTTGTTGATCAGATCGTTTACTTCACTGGAACCATCAGCACTTGGTGGATTTACCTGTGAAGAGTGAGGATCTACAACATTGTAGATGAAGTCAATTACCTGCTGGCTGCTTTCATCCAGGTTAGAAGAAATAGCTTCTGCTACATCACTGGACAGCGGGATTCCACGTTCAGCAAGAAGTACATTGTTGCAGTCTGCAGAGTTTGTGATGTAGTTTAAGATCTTTGCTGCTTCTGCAGGATTTTTGGAGTCAGCAGAGATAGCGAAGAACTGGCTTGGCTTTAAGTAGTCAGATTTTTCAGGATCTGCAGATGGCCAGGTGGTGATACCAATCTCAGTGCCTTCCGGAGCTGCGTTCTTGATCGCAGTTAACTGGTTGGAGTAGGAGAAAGAGCACCAGGACATGGTCTCAGGACTGGAACCATATACTAATGGATCCTGTTCAACAGAACCGATGGTACGCTCTGCAAATACAGAAGGATCAACGACCCAGCCATCTTTAATACCATCTTCATACAGTTTGAAGAAGTTTACATATGGTTCAGCGGACTCTCCGCCCATTTTTCCATCCTGGTACAGAACAATGTCATCTGCACGAAGGAAGTACTCTAAGAACTGCTCGTTCTGGTTGTAGCAAAGGTTGGTCTTGTAACCGGTTTTTTCTTCGATTTCCCTGGAAAGAGCGATGAACTCATCCATGGTCATGTTGTCTTTTACAGTGATACCGTTTTCATCAAGTAAAGTCTTGTTGTATAACAGAGCTGGTGCATTGATACCATTGCACAGTGCATATAAGCCATCTCCAACCTTACCGGAGTTTAAAACATCCTGGTTGCAGCTTGCTGTATCAATGGTTCCGTCCTCAATGTAAGGAGTAAGATCAACTAACAGATTGTTGTTTACATACTGCTGTAAATATTTGTAGTCCATCTGAACGATGTCTGGCATGGAATGTCCTGCTGCTGCGGTTGCCAGTTTGTTCCAGTAGTCGTTGAATTCGGAGAACTGTCCGTCAATGGTAACACCAGGATTTTCTTCGCTGTACATGTCCAGGATCTTCTGGGTACGTTCATTTCTGGTCTGATTTCCCCACCATGCCATAACCAGGCTGGAGGAATCACTGCTGCCGCCATCTGACTGTGCAGACTGGGAAGTGTTTGTATCAGCTGCGCTGGTGTCAGAGCTGCCTGAGGAAGAAGATCCGCCGCAGGCGGTTAAAGATGCAGCGGCAAGAGCTGCAGTAAGAAGGACTGCTAATTTCTTTTTCATAATATTGTAACCTCCTTGAAATTGGATCCTTTCGTGGTCCGAAAGGATATCTGCTTGTTTATGTTCCACATTATAGCGCATAATTTTTTTGTTCTTAATAGTTAAAACGGAGCAGTTCGTTCAAAAAACCGACTTCTTTTTTGTGCAGAATTGAATTATTTTTGAAAAAAAGTATAATGTGAATGTCAGGAGATATACAATAATTAAGGAAGAAACGGGAAATATATGAAAAAAAATATACGCATATTAATTGGCCGGTTCAGGCACTGGTCTTTAAAATATAAGATCCTTACCATAGTGCTTTTTAACAGTGTGACCATGCTGTTATGTGCTGTGTTTGGGTACCGGCTGTATACAAATGCCTATAATAAGCTTCTTTTTGACTCTATGGCATCCAGACTTTCCGTGACATCAGCTCAGATTTCCCAGAAAATGGAAAATGCAGAATATATTTCTAATCTGATCCTTGGTTCTTCTTCTATTCAGGATTGTCTGTCAGATCTTCCGTCACCGGAAGACGCGCCGGCGATCACAGAATATAACCGTACCATTAATAATGCCCTTACAGAATACGCAACTCTTTTCCGGTCCAATGGCATTGCTTATGCAGCTGTTTACAGCAAAAACGGGGAATATGTGAACTGTACCAACTGGGTCACGTTAAAGCGGACACCCGGTTTTTTGTTAGATGCAGCAATACAGAACGGTTATGAGAAAGAGGGAGCAGTTACCTGGACCCATGCTACCAGGCAGCCTTATATGCTTCTCAGCAGGAATGTACGTCAGATCCGGAACATGTCTTTGGAGCCTTTGGGAAATATGGTGATCGGCCTGGACCTGGAACAGGTAGTATCTGAGGCAGTCCGTTTTGCTTCCCAGTATAAGGATCAGAAAGTGGTGATCGCCAATCAGAGCGGAAGCCTGATCTATGCTTCCTCTTCTTTAACGGATCAGAGGGCGGAGGAGCTGATTACAGATCCTTTTACTACCTATAAGATCGTTTCTTATGATGGTCATAAATATTTTGCCGTGAAAGGAACGCTTCCCCATTATCAGTACAGTTATGTGACACTGGCGCCCTTTGATGAAGTTGCAGGCGCGCTTACCGTTTCCATGCAGACTACATTTATGATCTTTCTGGTTGGGATTTTGTTTATCTGGTATCTTTCCAGTCGTCTGATCCGGGGGATCATCCGCCAGTTTGATGCCCTGATCCAGAAAATGAAACTGTTTACCCAGAATGAGCTGGAACTGGAACCGGAGGAAGAGGATTACGGATCACAGCCTAATGAGATCGGCGCTTTGCACCATCAGTTTCATCAGATGGCATTAAGGATCCAAAATCTGGTAAAGGTCAATTATGTAAATGAGATCCTGGCAAAGGATGCGCAGTTAAAGGCGCTGCGTTCCCAGATCAGCCCCCATTTTCTGTATAATACACTGGAAACGATTAATTGGAGAGCGAAAGCCATGGGAAATGAAGTGATCTCCCAGATGGTAGAGTCTCTGGGAAATCTTTTAAGAGTTTCCCTTTCCAGCCAGAAGACCCTGGTAACACTGGCCTATGAACTGGAACTGGTAGACTCTTATATCACCATCCAGAAGATCCGGTTTGAGGAACGGCTGGAGTTTAAGGTGATCACAGATGAGAAAGCAAAAGAGGGAATGATCCCGCCTCTTACCATTCAGCCTCTGGTAGAAAATGCCATTCACTATGGCATGGAAGAAATGACGGAGGTGTGTCATATTTATTTGCAGGCAGAGGTAAAAGAGGGAGTTCTTACGATCCAGGTGAGAAATGAAGGTTCCAATTTTGAAGAGGAATTGCTGGAAAAATTAAAAAATAAAAGCAGAAGCCCTCATGGGTTTGGAATTGGTCTGTTAAATATCGACCAGAGGATCCGGCTTTTATTTGGGGAAGAGTATGGACTTACATTATCAAATGAACATGATTTTGCAGTGGCAACGATCAAAATGCCGTTTCGGAAGGAAGAAGAGACATGCTGAAATTACTGATTGCAGATGATGAACGTATTATACGAGAGACGATCTTTAATATTATTGACTGGAAAAAACATGACATTGAAGTGATCGGACTTTGTAAAAATGGGATCGAAGCCTATGATATGATCCTGGATGAGTCACCGGATATTGTACTTACGGATATCCGTATGCCAGGTATGGGAGGCTTGGAACTGATCCGCAAAATCCGTCAGACTGACCTGCAGATCCAGTTTATTATTTTATCCGGTTATGGGGAGTTTGAGTATGCCAAGGAAGCCATGAGCTATGGTATCCGCCATTATCTTTTAAAACCATGTAATGAAACACAGATCCTGGAGTGTATTGAACAGTGCCGGAAAGATCATGAAAAACAGGCCAGAGAACGGAAAATGCTCCAGCAGCAGTTCGTTCTCTATGATGGAATGTTCCACAGTGTACTTTCCAGTATCATCAATGACTGTCTGGATGAAAAAATGACGCTGGAGGAGATCATTTCTCCCTATGAACAGTATCTGGATTTTCATTTTGCAGCCTACCGTCTGTTTTATGTGTATTATCTGGAATTTCAGGGTCTGCCGTCTTTTTTACAGCAGTTGAAAGCATATATGGAAGAAAAAATGCCCCAGACCATTCTGTATGGAATGTATGTAAAAAATACCCTGGTGCTGTTTATGCAGAATGCAGGTAAAGCCTGTGACGATCTTCATGTGTTTTTGCAGCAGCTTTCACCGGAGGGGCAGAAGATCACAACAGAGATCCGGGAGGAGAATTATTCTTCTTTAAAGACACTTCTTACCCAGGTAACAGGAAAACTTCTGCGTTACAGCATGATCTATTACATAAACCATTTTCATATTACAGCTATCTGTAATTATAACTGGGTCATTGATCAGATCCGTGTTCTGTATCAGCAGATCCAGGAGGGCAACCGGGAAAAGACGGATCAGGCGGTGGAACTGTTAAACAGTATTGATAATATAGACTTTTTAAAGCAGCTGGCAGGAAATCTATTTTTGAAAATGGCTTCGGATTTTCAGACGTTTTCCACTGTAGATCTGGCCCAGTGGCTGACTAAGATGGAAAAAGAAGAAGATCTGGATCCTTTAAGAACGATGATCTCTGACAAATTCCGGGACCTGGTAAGTTTAAAAGAAGGAGAAGAGACAGTTTCACCTATGGTATCCCAGATCTATGTCTATGTGGAGCAGCACCTTCAGGATTCGGCCCTTACGCTAAAATGGATCGCTGAAAATTATTTATTTATGAATGTAGATTATGTAAGCAAGAAATTTTACAAAGAAACCGGACAGAAATTTTCCCAGTATCTTACAAAAATGCGTATTGGAAAGGCCAAGGAACTGATCGCAAAAAATCCGGAGGAACCGATAAAAAATGTAGCGGAGCAGGTAGGCTGTGGAAACAATCCCCAGTATTTTTCACAGCTGTTTAAAAAGCAGACGGGAATGACGCCTACGGATTATATTACTTCTTTGGGACACTAAGCAGTTTATAAATGGAAAAAACCGTAAAATTGTGAAAACACGGAAATGTGGCAGAACGACACGGTTTTTCGGATTGACTATTTTGGATAAAAATGGAAAATAAAATCATATGATTTATGATCTTATTTTAAGGAGGCAAAGGCAAAATGGGATATCGTGTTATGGAGCTGGGGGCAGCAGGTGATGGAAAGACCAATGATGCCCATGTTATACAGAAAGCCATTGACCTGTGCAGTGAGCAGGGCGGTGGTGTAGTTATAATGGAAGGAGGTCACACCTATCTTTCCGGTTCCATCGTATTAAAAAGTCATGTAGAACTGGTGGTAGAAACAGGGGCTGTACTTAAGGCCAGTGAAGATCTGAATGATTACCAGTATATCAGTGAGCTGGCAAAGCGGGGACATGACCATATGGTAGAAGTTCCTACTTTTGTAAACTGCGAGTATGATGGAAAACCGCGGCAGTATTTTATCTATTCCAGGGATACAGACGGAGTACGCATCAGTGGCGGCGGTGTGATCGATGGTTCAGAAGAAATTTATTATGGAGAGGTAAGAGAAGATCAGATCGATGGTGCCTTCTATCCTCGAATTCCTCTGATCCTGATGGAACACTGTACCCATCTGACCATCCAGAATGTAACGATCAGAAAGAGCGGATTTTGGACCACTCACCTGGTTGGATGTGAAGAAGTGGAGATCAGCGGTGTCCGTATTTTAAATAACCGTATGATGGCAAACTGTGATGGCATTGACCCGGACCACTGTAAACATGTACGTATCAGCAACTGCCATATTGAGGCAGCAGATGACTGTATCGTATTAAAGACTACAGAAGCAAATCATCACTATGGTCCCTGTGAAGATATTGTGATCTCCGGCTGTACACTGGCATCTACCAGTGCTGCCATTAAAATCGGTACAGAAAGTGTAGATGATTTTAAGGATATCATCATTGATAACTGCAGTATTTATGATACGAACAGAGGTATTTCCTTCCAGTTAAGAGACCAGGGAAATATTGAAAATGTTCTGATCAATAATTGTGTGATCCGTACAAAAAATGTGTCTGAGTGCTGGTGGGGCTTTGCAGAGCCTATCAATATTGCTTCCATCAACAGGAAAGATGAGATCCCTTCCGGAAAGATCAAAGGATTATCTATTACCAATGTGCGCTGCAAGGGCGAAGGCAGTATTTATATTGCAGGAAAGGACAGTGCGCCTATAGAAGATCTTACATTAAATAATATCCGTCTGGAACTGGAAAAAACTACCAAATATCCTATTAAAGGATATGATTTCCGCCCATGCTGCGGTCCGGATTTCCAGGAAGGAAAGATCAATGGCATCTATGTGAAGAATGCCAAGAATGTGAAAGCAGAAAATCTGGAAGTTACCGTTCATGATAATATGAAGGAATGGGTAGACAAAGAGATCTGCTTTGAAAATGCAGTTGTAAAAGAAAAATGATCTTATGGTTTCTGCGTTTTCTGTGCTTTGGTGATATAGGGATAAATATCCTCATATGCTTCCACCTCTGCTTCGTCCTGTGGCAGTGCCGGGATCAGGCCGGTGCAGTCGGTGGCGGAGCAGGCCTGGATGTCTGAGTCATCAAAGAGATTTTCAGCCGTATTATTTTTTAGATCAGAATTGTCTTTGAAATTATATTTTTCCATAAAAAAACACCTCCTGTAAACAGCTTTTGGATCAGTGATCTGTCTTGCTGTAAACAGGATGTGTTTTTTTAATAGTTTTTATTCAGCCAGGTTTTTAATTTACTGTTTATTATTTGTCCTGATTTTTTAAAGATGCCTCAATGAATCCCTTAAACAGTGGATGTGGGCGGTTTGGACGGGACTTCAGTTCCGGATGAGCCTGGGTTCCTACGAACCATGGGTGATCTGGCAGTTCGATCATTTCTACAATACGGTTATCAGGAGACATACCGGATAACATCATGCCATGCTCTGTAAGGAAAGTACGGTAATCGTTGTTTACTTCATAACGGTGTCTGTGGCGCTCATGGATGGTTTCTTCGCCGTAAAGACCGTAAGCCTTGGAATTTTTATCCAGAACACATGGATAGGAACCAAGTCTTAAGGTACCGCCGATATCTTCGATACCGTCCTGATCTGGCATCAGGTGGATCACAGGATGAGTAGTAGCAGGATCCAATTCTACGCTGTGGGCGTCATTCCAGCCGATCACATCTCTTGCAAATTCTACGATGGAAAGCTGCATGCCAAGGCAGAGGCCGAGGAACGGAACCTGGTGCTCTCTTGCATAGCGGATGGCGCAGATCATGCCGTCAATACCACGGTCGCCGAAGCCGCCCGGTACCAGGATACCGGAAACATCTCCTAATTTTTCATCTACATTTTCAGAAGTTACAGTCTCAGAGTCTACCCATTTAATGTGTACCTGTGCCCTGTTGGCAACAGCACCGTGCTTCAATGCTTCTACAACAGAGATATAAGCGTCATGAAGCTGTGTATATTTTCCTACCAGCGCAACGGTCACATCTTTTTCAGGATGCTTCCATGCATCGATCATAGCGGTCCAGTCTTTTAAGTCTGGTTCCGGGCATGGCAGATTTAAGCATTCGCAGGCAACCTGTGCCAGATGCTCTTCTTCCATTACAAGAGGAACCTCGTAAAGAACTTCTACATCCAGGTTCTGAAGAACATGGGTCTTTGGTACATTACAGAATAATGCGATCTTGCTCTTGATATTGTCATCTAACGGATGCTCGGAACGGCATACCAGGATGTCCGGCTGAATTCCCATTCCCTGCAGGTCTTTTACGCTTGCCTGGGTTGGTTTGGTCTTTAATTCTTCAGATGCTTTTAAATAAGGGATAAGGGTGACGTGGATGAGACAGGTGTTGCCTGGGCCAACATCATGCTGGAACTGGCGGATCGCCTCTAAGAATGGCTGACTTTCGATGTCGCCAACAGTACCGCCAACTTCGATGATGGCGATCTCGGTTTCGTTATCATTATAATTGCGGTGGAAACGGCTCTTAATTTCATTGGTGATGTGGGGGATGACCTGTACCGTACCTCCGCCAAAGTCTCCACGGCGCTCTTTCTGCAGAACGGTCCAGTAAACTTTACCGGTAGTTACGTTGGAATTTTTAGTCAGGCTCTCATCGATGAAACGCTCATAATGTCCAAGGTCAAGGTCAGTTTCAGCGCCGTCATCGGTAACGAAAACTTCGCCGTGCTGTACCGGGTTCATGGTACCTGGATCGATATTGATGTAGGGGTCAAATTTCTGCATGGTAACTTTGTAACCTCTGGCTTTTAAAAGACGGCCAAGGGAAGCAGCGGTAATGCCTTTTCCAAGTCCGGAAACAACGCCGCCGGTTACGAATACGTATTTTACTGGCATAGTGGGGAACCTCCTTTTAGTGGTAAGTTGGGTATAGGTTTTTGTTTACGGTTTTATTAAAAACTGATATATTATACAACTATGGAAATCAGAAATCTAGGGACTTTTTTCAAAAAAATGTAAAAATCTTAAAAAACTAATAATCTAAAGTGGAGATGAAGGGGAAGATCCTGCCTTTGTTTTCAGAATTTTAATAGTTCTTTCCTTGATTTATGGTTAGACTCACATTATAATAGAAAAGAATAGGCTCTGGCACATTTTATGCGTGCACGAAAAAGCCTGTTAGAGGGAGAATTTATACAGTATGGATAATAACAACAAACAGAATCAGAACAGTAATTGGCAAACCATTACCATGCTGGTGATCGCTGCATTGCTGACGATCCTGATCGTGGGCTGGATGAACTCCACTGTCAACGCCAGACAGCGTCAGGAACTGTCTTACAATGAGTTTGTAAACATGGTAGAAAATGGCAAGGTAGAGTCCATCAGCGTTGGAAGCACCATTATTGAGGTAAAGCCAAAGGCAGATGACACCAACTATTCCCAGCAGATGAAGTACTATGTAGTACGTCTGGAAGGAGATTACCAGTTTGTAGACCGTATTTTAAAGAACAACGTTGTTACAAACAGGGAAAATAATACTTCCAATGCATTACTGTTAGAGATATTAAGTTATGCACTTCCATTCCTGTTCCTGCTGTTTATTATGAACTTTACCATGAAGCGTATGGGCGGCGGCGGAATTATGGGCGTAGGCAAGAGCAACGCCAAGATGTACGTCCAGAAAGAAACAGGAATTACTTTTAAAGATGTGGCAGGTGAAGATGAAGCAAAAGAGTCTTTAACTGAGATCGTGGATTTCCTTCACAATCCTGGAAAGTACACCAAGATCGGTGCGAAGCTTCCAAAGGGTGCCCTGTTAGTAGGCCCTCCGGGAACCGGTAAGACCCTTCTTGCAAAGGCAGTAGCCGGTGAAGCACATGTTCCATTTTATTCCCTGTCAGGTTCTGACTTTGTGGAAATGTTCGTAGGTGTGGGCGCATCCCGTGTCCGTGACCTGTTTAAGAATGCAACGGAAAATGCTCCTTGTATCATCTTTATTGATGAGATCGATGCCATCGGACGCAGCCGTGACAGCCGTATGGGCGGAAATGATGAGCGTGAGCAGACTTTAAACCAGCTGCTTTCTGAGATGGATGGTTTCGACTCTACAAAGGGACTTTTAGTTCTTGGTGCAACCAACCGTCCGGAGATCCTGGATCCGGCTCTTCTTCGTCCAGGACGTTTTGACCGCCGTGTAGTTGTAGATAAACCAGACTTAAATGGACGTATCAGCATTTTAAAAGTACATTCCAAAGATGTGCTGTTAGATGAGACTGTAGACTTTAAGGAAATTGCCCTTGCAACTTCCGGCGCTGTTGGTGCGGACCTTGCCAATATGATGAACGAGGCTGCCATCAATGCGGTTAAGAACGGCAGAAACGCTGTTTCCCAGAAGGATCTGTTTGAGGCAGTTGAGGTGGTTCTTGTTGGTAAGGAGAAGAAGGACCGCATTATGAGCAAGGAAGAGCGCCGCATTGTATCTTACCATGAAGTAGGTCATGCATTAGTCAGTGCTCTGCAGAAACATTCTGAACCGGTCCAGAAGATCACCATTGTTCCAAGAACTATGGGTGCTTTGGGATATGTTATGAATGTGCCGGAAGAAGAGAAGTATTTAAGTACCAAGAAGGAATTAGAGGCAAGACTGGTTGAGTTAATGGGCGGCCGTGCAGCTGAGGAGATCGTTTTTGAGACTGTTACCACCGGTGCAGCCAATGATATCCAGCAGGCTACCAATCTGGCAAGAGCTATGGTGACCCAGTATGGTATGTCTGAGAAATTCGGTCTTATGGGACTTGAGAGCCAGGAGAACCAGTATCTGACCGGCCGTACTGTATTAAACTGCGGTGATGCCACAGCAGCAGACATTGACCAGGAAGTTATGAAGATCCTGAAAAATGCTTATGATGAGGCAATCCGTCTGTTAAGCGATGACAGAGAAGCTATGGATAAGATCGCAGCGTTCCTGATCGAGAAAGAGACCATTACAGGTAAGGAATTTATGAAGATCTTCCGTGAGGTGAAGGGATTGCCGGAGCCGGAGGAGAAGAAGGAAGACGGCGAAGGTATTCCGGATACAGAGCATCTGGAGAAAGAGGATGCAGCTGAAAGTCCGGAGACAGCTGTTGCAGAAGAAAAAGAAAATGAAGCAGGTGCAGAAAATATTGTAGCAGATGCTTCAGAAGAAAAGCCAGACCAGTCTAGGGAAGACCAGCAGGTATAAAACTGAAAATGGATCTGTAGATCAGTGAGGACAGTCAGAAATGGCTGTCCTTTTTGCATAAAAGTCTTGCGAATATAATCTTGGTTTTGTATAATATTATTAAAAAATAAGGGGAATATCAGTAACTTTTCTGAAAAGGAGGCACATTTATGGATAATCGTTATGTAAAGATCTTTGCATCGGGAAGTAAGGCACCTCTTAAGGCAACACCGGGACATTTTGCTACCAATCATGCCCATATTAATTATTATCTGGACATGACCACCCTTAAGACAAGACTCAGTGAAGCACAGGAGGTTGCAAAGCACCTGGCAGAGCGGTTTTTATTTGACAAGGTAGTGGATACGATCGTGTGTCTGGAAGGAACCCAGGTGATCGGAGCTTATCTGGCAGAAGAGCTGACAAGGGCCGGTGTTCTTTCTACCAACGCCCACAAGACTATTTATGTGATCACTCCGGAATATAACAGCAACAGCCAGATGGTATTTCGTGAGAATATTTTACCGATGGTCCATGGGAAAAATGTGGTGATCCTTACAGCTGTTGTGACAACGGGACTGAGTCTAAATAAGAGTATTGAGGCGATCCAGTATTATGGCGGAAAACTGCAGAGCGCAGCGGCTGTGTTTAGTACACTGGATGAGTTAAACGGATGCCCGATCACATCCATCTACAGCCCGGAGGATGTGACCGATTATATTTATTATGATTACAGAAAATGCCCTCTTTGCGAAAAGGGAATAAAGCTGGATGCACTGGTAAATGCTTACGGCTATACTACACTTGGATAAAGTGAAACAGGATATTAAACGCTGTTCAGGATGTCTTTGGGGCGTCCTGGATAGCGTTTTTTGTATGCACGTAAAAAGGAGGAATAGTTCTGGAAACCGCAGAGGTAGCAGGCCTGTGTGGTGCAGGTGCCCTGGCTCATCAGGTCTCTTGCCTTGATCAGCCGCTTTTCCGTAATGTAATTTCCAACCGTATAGCCGGTTTCCTGTTTAAACAGGCGCATCATGTGATAGGAGCTTAAGCCGCTTAAAGCAGAAAGGGAAGCTACGTCCATAGGCTCTTCCAAATGGCTGTTGATATAGGCCAACAGGCCGGAAATGCGGTAATCCAGGGTGCTTTCTGTGAGAAATCCGGCTTTGGGGGAGAGGGTGATCCTGTTTAATTCAATGAGAAATTCCAGGCACAGGGCTTTTGCAAGTAAGGGAGCTGCAAAATCATCATTTCTGAAATTGGTGTTTGTTTCTAATTTCTGAAGCAGGACTTTAAAAGGAGCCAGCGTTTCCTGGGAAAGGCGCAGGACCTGGGAATGGCGGTACTGGGCAGTTTCAAAGCACCTGGTCAAAGGTGCTTCTTTTGTGCTGTATGTTTCCAGAAAAGTGGGAGAGAGATAGAGCAGGATGCGCTCATATGGTTGGGCGGTATCTACTACCGGCCGGTGTATCTGCCCGCGGTCTACCAGGACCATGTCCCAGGGAGCCAGTGGATAAGAACGGCCTTCCACCACATAGGTCACATTTCCGGAAAGAAGGATCATTATCTTTAAAAAATCATGGTGATGGAAGCTGTAAGTCCTTGAAGTCTGATCTTTTAAATGGAAAAGGCGGAAATCTTCTAAAAGGTAGCCCTGGAGCGTGGATGGGGAATTTGTCATGGAAAATCTCCTGTATTCATTAAGTTCGTTATTATCATTTATAATAGCATTATTTGCAATATAATACAGCATTAAATGAATATATTTATGAAATAATGTGGCATATAATGAGTGTAGAAGAACAGGGGAGGTAAGGTCATGCGATTAAAATTAGAGAAATATCACGGTTTGGGAAATGATTATCTGGTATTTGATCCGGAACACAATGGGATGGAACTGACACCGGAGAGAGTAAAATTACTTTGCAACCGCAATCTTGGAGTAGGGGCAGATGGTATTCTGGAAGGTCCTGTTTTTAAAGAGGGAAAGATCCATATGATCATCTGGAATTCCGATGGAAGCCAGACAGAAAACAGCGGAAATGGGATCCGTATTTTTGCAAAGTACTTAAAAGACGCAGATTATGTCCAGAAGAAAGACATTACCATTTATACAGATGAAAAAGAGATCGAGATCCATTATTTAAACGAAGAGGGGACCCGCTTAAAAGCCTCTATGGGAAAAGCAAGTTTCTGGAGTGATGAGGTGCCGGTAGAAGGTCCCCGCAGGGAGATCATCAATGAGACCATGGTATTTGGCCACATTCCTTATCCGGTAACCTGTATTTCGGTTGGAAATCCCCATCTGGTGATCTTAATGGATGAGATCTCAAAGGATCTGGTATGCAGGATCGGTAAATATTCTGAGACAGCAAAGCAGTTTCCGGAAAAGATCAATACCCAGATCATCAAGGTGTTGGACCGCACTCATTTACAGACAGAAGTTTATGAAAGAGGTGCAGGTTATACATTGGCATCCGGAAGCGGCTGCTGTGCAGCAGCTGCGGCAGCTTACAGACTGGGACTTACAGATCCGAAAATGATCGTGCAGATGCCGGAAGGTACCATGGAAGTAGAGATCCGGGAAGACGGGGAGATCTTTCTTACCGGCGATGTAGGTTATGTGGGAAGCATCAGCCTGGGAAGTTATTTTACAGAACAGTTGAAGCTGGTATAGGCTGATATCGCCTGTTGACAAATAAAAATTCTACTGCTATATTTAAAAAAAAAGGGGCAGTTGCAAAATGAACGGTTCACTTTGCAGCTGCCTTTTTGTTGTTATACATCTGAAAGAAGCTGCCGGTGGCAGGTTCTGTAAGTGGTATAGATAAAGGCACAAAAGCCCCCAGGATTTTGTCAGATGCATGGGAAAACGGCTGCCAGAGAGGAAGAATGGATATGAGTAAATACAGTAGGGAAGACATTATTCGCATGGTAGAAGATGAAGACGTAGAATTTATCCGCCTTCAGTTTACAGACATTTTCGGTATCCTTAAAAATGTGGCTATTACAGCCAGTCAGCTTAATAAGGCATTAAATAATGATTGCATGTTTGATGGTTCTGCCATTGAGGGCTTTGTGCGCATTGATGAGTCCGATATGTATCTGCATCCGGACCTGGATACCTTTGAGATCTTTCCGTGGCGTCCTCAGCAGGGCAAAGTGGCAAGACTGATCTGTGATGTATACAATCCGGACGGAACCCCTTTTATCGGTGATCCGAGATATGTGTTAAAACGGGCTGTAAAGCGTGCTGCCGATATGGGATATACGTTCCAGGTTGGACCGGAGTGTGAATTTTTCCTGTTCCACACGGACGAAGAGGGAAGGCCTACTACCCAGTCTCATGAGAGAGCCAGCTATTTTGACGTTTCCCCTATTGATCTTGGGGAAAATGTGCGCAGAGATATTGTGCTCAATCTGGAAGATATGGGCTTTGAGGTGGAAGCAAGCCACCATGAGATTGCTCCGGCCCAGCATGAGATCGATCTGCAGTATACAGAAGGTCTTGAGGCAGCAGATCACATTATGACTTTTAAGATGGCAGCCAAGACCATTGCCAAGCGCCATGGACTTCACGCTACTTTTATGCCAAAGCCAAAGGAAGGAGTCAATGGCTCCGGTATGCATATTAACATGTCCCTGTCCGACAAGGACGGACACAACCTGTTTGCAGACGACAGTGATGAGCTGGGATTAAGCCAGCTGGCTTACCGTTTTATGGCAGGTATTTTAGGACATATGAAGGAAATGACCATTCTGACCAACCCCCTTGTAAACTCTTATAAGCGTCTGGTACCGGGATATGACGCGCCGATCTATATTGCGTGGTCACCGACTTCCAACCGCAGTTCCCTGATTCGCATCCCGTCTCCAAGAGGAGAAGGAACCAGGATCGAACTTCGCTGCCCGGACTCTGCCATGAACCCTTATCTGGCACTGGCAGCCTGCCTTCAGGCCGGTCTTGACGGCATTGAGAAAGAGATGGAGCTGCCTCCATGTATCCAGGGCAACCTTTTTGGCATGGAGCCGGAAACATTAAAGAATAAGCATGTGGAACGGATCCCGGAAACACTGGGGGATGCTATTGAGGCATACCGGGATAATTCCTTTATCCGTGAGATATTAGGCGAGCATATTTATGTCAAATATCTGGAAGCAAAAGAAGAAGAGTGGAGAGATTTCAGGGCCCAGGTCACTGACTGGGAGGTAAATCAGTACCTGTATAAGTATTAAAGTTACAGTTCAGCCATGCGCTGGTTTGGATGAGAAAGCGTGTTGCAAGTTTACTTGCATAAGCACTTTTTCATCCAAATCAGCATATGGTGGACCCACCAAGCTTCTTGTTTTCATGAATATGGAAACAAGAAGATGCCATGGCTGAATTGTAAATAACAGTTACAAGCAGGAAAACTAGGTTTACCCGGAGGTGAGACATGTGGCTAATATAATCGTGGCATTTTCCAAACCGGAAGATGGAAAAAGCATAAAAGGTATTCTGGTAAGAAGCGGATATGAAGTGGCTGCTGTCTGCATGTCAGGGTCACAGGTTCTTTCAGCTGCGGAAGATCTGAGCGGTGGGATCGTAGTCTGCGGATACCGGTTTGAAGATATGATGTACGACGAACTGAGACAGTGCCTTTCTTCTAACTTTGAGATGCTGGTGCTGGCATCTCCTGCAAGGTGGAGCGGGATACAGATGTCCGGGGTGGTATGTCTTCCTATGCCCCTTAAGGTGCATGATCTGTTAAGTACGCTGGATATGATGCTCCAGGCGCAGCAGCGCATTCGCAGGAAACTGCGCAGCAGGCCAAGGGAGCGCAGCAAGGAAGAACAGGATCTGATCAATGAGGCAAAGGCGCTTTTGATGGACCGTAACAATATGACGGAGTCGGAAGCCCACAGATATATACAAAAATGCAGTATGGACAGTGGGACCAATCTGGTGGAAACGGCCCAGATGATCATCAGTCTGATCCACGTATAAGAGAATGCAGGATAATGTATGAGGTGTGAGATGGAATTTACAAAAATGCAGGGAATTGGCAATGACTACGTGTATGTAGATTGCTTTAAGGAAAAAGTGGAACATCCGGGGGAAGTGTCCAAATATGTCAGCGACCGCCATTTTGGCATTGGTTCTGATGGGCTGATCCTGATCTGCCCGTCTGATAAGGCAGACTGCCGTATGGATATGTACAATGCAGATGGTTCCCAGGGAATTATGTGTGGAAATGGTGTACGTTGTGTAGGAAAATACGTGTATGATCATGGGATCGTAGATAAGGACAGACGGACCATTACTGTGGAAACATTAGGCGGTATCAAGACATTGGATATCCAGGTAGAAGACGGAAAAGCAGTGATGCTGACTGTAGATATGGGAGAAGCAGAACTGACTTCCAAACTTCCGGAAAAGATCGTAATTGACGGTACAGAACAGGAATTTACAGGAATCAGTGTGGGAAATCCTCATGCAGTCTATTTTACAGAAGGGATCGATGACCTGGATCTGGAAAAGATCGGCCCGTCCTATGAAAATCATCCACGTTTCCAGCCGACCCGTGTAAATTCTGAATTTATCGAAGTAAAGAGCAGAGACCACATCCGCATGCGTGTGTGGGAGAGAGGCAGCGGGGAAACCTGGGCCTGCGGTACAGGAGCTACAGCCAGTGCCATGGCAGCTATCTTAAGAGGTTTTACAGATGATGAGGTGCGTGTATCTCTACGGGGCGGCGACCTGCTCATCCACTTTGACCGGGAAAGCAGGCATCTGTTTATGACAGGACCTGCAAAAGAAGTATTTCACGGAAGTATTGACATCCCGGAAGAAATATATTATGATTTATCCGAAAAATAAATATGCCTATATTCTTTCAGAGAATATAGTAAACCTGTAAAATATACACTCTCAGGCCTTGGATCTACGACGTTGTGGGTTCAAAGGTCCTGGGAGCGTTTGCGTTAATGGAGGATGAAAGTATGTTTAGAGTGAATGAAAATTATCTGAAACTGCCGGGAAGCTACCTGTTTTCAACCATTGCAAAAAAAGTAGCTGCTTACCAGAAAGAGAACCCGGATAAGAAACTGATCCGTCTGGGAATTGGTGATGTAACCCTTCCTATCGCACCGGCGATCATTGATGCTATGCATAAGGCAGTTGATGAAATGGGACATGCTGAAACCTTTCACGGATATGCACCTGATCTGGGATATGCATTTTTAAGAGAGACCATTGCAAAGAAGGACTTCCAGGAAAGAGGATGCCAGATCGAGGCAGATGAGATCTTCGTTTCTGACGGTGCAAAGAGCGATACCGGTAACATTCAGGAAATCTTCAGCGCAGACAGCAAGATTGCAGTTTGCGACCCGGTTTATCCTGTTTATGTGGATACCAATGTTATGGCCGGCCGTACCGGTGAGTATGATACAGAAAAGGGAACCTGGAGCAATGTGATCTACATGCCGTGTACTGCAGAGAACGGTTTTGTTCCGGAACTTCCAAAGGAAACACCGGATCTTATTTATCTTTGTGTTCCAAATAACCCAACAGGAACTACCCTTACAAAGGATCAGTTAAAGGTATGGGTTGATTACGCAAATGAAAAAGACGCTGTAATTTTATATGATGCAGCGTATGAGGCTTATATTTCTGAGGATGATGTTCCTCACAGTATTTATGAGATCCCGGGAGCAAGAACCTGTGCCATTGAGTTCCGTTCTTTCTCAAAGAAGGCCGGATTTACAGGTGTCCGTTTAGGATATACCGTTATCCCGAAAGACTTAAAGAGCGGTGATGTAATGCTTCATTCTTTATGGGCAAGACGTCACGGAACCAAGTTCAACGGTGCTCCTTACATTGAGCAGAGAGCAGGAGAAGCTGTTTACTCAGAAGAAGGAAATAAACAGGTCATGGAGCAGGTTGCTTACTATAAGAGAAATGCAAAAGTGATCTATGACGGATTAAAGGAAGCAGGTTATACTGTATTTGGTGGTGTGAATTCCCCCTATGTATGGATGAAGGTCAATGAGGGAATGACCAGCTGGGAGTTCTTTGATTACCTCCTTTCTGAGGCAAATGTAGTTGGAACACCGGGAAGCGGCTTTGGACCAAGCGGAGAAGGATATTTCCGTCTGACTGCATTTAATACCTACGAAAATACAGTAGAAGCAGTAGAACGTATGAAAGCGTTAAAGAAGTAATAGAACGAACCGAACACAGGAGGAAGTCTTAATGCTCATGGATGATATCGACCGTAAAATATTAAAACTTTTGCAGGAAAATGCCAGGATGTCTTTAAAGACCATTGCAGAAAAAACCTTTCTGTCATCTCCGGCTGTCTCTGCAAGGATCGAAAAACTGGAAAAAGACGGGGTGATCGCCGGGTATCATGCCATGGTAGACCCCATGAAATTAGGGTATCACATTTTGGCTTTTATCAACCTGGATGTGATACCGGAAGATAAACCAAAGTTTTACGCATTTGCGGAGTCTGTACCAAATGTACTGGAATGCAGCTGTGTAACAGGAGAGTATTCCATGTTAATGAAAGTTGCTTTTCACAGTACCATGGAGCTGGATATTTTTATTGGACAGCTTCAGAAATTTGGAAAGACCAGTACACAGATCGTATTCTCCACCCACGTAGGCCCAAGAGGTGTGGATGTGGATGAAGTGTAACATTCATAAGCTCCCTCACATATGGTATAGAGACAGACATATGTGAGGGAGCTTGTTTTATGACCGGAAATGAAAAGGTCATTCTGGATGCGGGACATGGCGGGGATGAGCCAGGTGCCATTTATAATGGAAGAAAGGAAAAAGATGATACCCTGCGCCTGACTCTTGCGGTAGGGCGTATTTTAGAGGAAAATGGAGTAAGCACATTGTATACAAGGACTACAGATGTATACGACCGGCCTCAGGAAAAGGCAGAGATCGCCAACCGGTCCGGAGCGGATCTGTTTGTTTCCATTCACCGCAATGCCATGCCAGTGCCGGGAACAGGAAGCGGGGCATCTGTACTGGTATATGAGGACTCCGGGACAGCAGCAGTCCTGGCAGAAAACATTTTAAAAAATCTGGTGGAACTGGGATTGAAAGACCAGGGGATCGAGGAACGGCCGGGACTGGTAGTCCTTAGAAAGACCCAGATGCCGGCAGTGTTAGCAGAGGTGGGATTTATTGATAATCCTTCGGATAATGCTTTTTTTGACCGGAATTTTGACGCCATTGCAAGGGCAATCGCAGATGGGATACTGACTACTTTGCGGGAACAGAAAGAGCAGACGCCTCTTTATTACCAGGTCCAGACAGGTGCATTTAGAGATCGTGGAAGGGCCATGAGACTGGCGGGAGAGCTGCAGTCGGCAGGTTTTCCTGCGTTTATTGTATATGATGAGGGATTATACAAAGTCCGTGTGGGAGCATTTTTAGATATGGAAAACGGGATCCGCATGGAACAGAATGTAAAAAGAGCAGGTTATCCGGCATATCTGGTGCGGGAGGCTGCGATCTATTAAGAAAAGAGTTCCTGCCGTTGGATATTACACGGTAGGAACTCTGTTTTGTTCTCTGTAACGGGATGGGGAGATCCCATAAAATTTTTTAAAAGCACGGCTGAAGTAGTTGGGGGCGGAGTAGCCTACCTGATAGCCGATGGAAAGAGCCGTATCATCTGTATCTGTTAAAAGCCTGGCTGCCTGTTCTAAGCGCAGGCTGGTAATATAATGGCTGTAGTTTAAACCGGTCTTCTGTTTAAAAAGTGTGGAAAAATAGGAGCAGCTAAAACCAAGATAATGGCACAGGTCTGTAAGGGACAGTTCCGGGTCAGAATAGTTTTGTGCAAGATAGGCTCTGGCTTTCATAAAAGTTTCATCCATGTTAGAACACGCTCCTTTTTGCATGATGGCCTGTTTTCCTGTTGCAACAGTGTAGACAGGTAAGATACTTGTATTATATAATAAAAATAAGCAGTTTTCCTTGAATATATTGCTAAAAACAGGTAATATCCTGCGCGGAGGTCCTTATGCAGATCATAACCAATAAATCCCAGAAAGAGTTAAAAGAACATGGAAGTTTTCAGTTCCCTGTTTTAGTTAGCAGGGAGTGTCTTTCCGGCTATGAAACAGGGGCTTTTCTCTGGCACTGGCATCCGGAGGTGGAACTGACCCTTGTTACAGATGGGGTGATCGAATACCATGTAAACGGAAATACCTATATTTTAAAAGAGAGACAGGCGTTGTTTGGAAATGCAAACAGCCTTCATTCTGGTGGAATGGTGGAGGGACAGGACTGCCATTATATTTCTATTACTTTCGATCCAAAGCTGATCTATGGATATGAAAACAGTCTTATTTATGAGAAATATGTGATGCCTGTGGTCCGGGACGGAGCGCTTTGTGCCGTTGTTTTTGATGGGAGCCAGGAGTGGCATGGAGAGATGATTGAATTGATACGGGGGATCATTTCTGCCTATGACGGACAGGAAGATGGATATGAAATGGAACTGACTGGAAAGTTGTTGAAATTCTGGCAGCTTCTTGTGCTAAATGTGGACCGGAAAAAGGGAATTTCCGGAAAAGAACAGAAAGATTATGAACGGATCCGTGAGATCTTACGTTTTATCGAAAAAAATTATGATAAGAAACTGACCGTTGACCAGATCGCGGAAAATGTATATATGTGTACCAGCCAGTGCAGCCGTTTATTTAAGAAATATATGAAAAAGACATTGTTTGACTTTATTCTGGAATATCGGATCGAGCGCAGTCTGGCAGATCTGTTGGATCCTGGCTGTTCGATGGCAGAGGCAGCAGCCGGAGCCGGTTTTAATGACTCCAATTATTATTCAAAGGTATTTGTGCGGATCAAGGGATGTGCGCCATCGGTGTATCGGAAGAAGATGCGGGGAAGATAGGGCATAATTGCGCCAGTGCACATCCTAAGCCGCCCAGAGGGGCGGCAAAAAGGTGTGAAAGGCATGGTCAATACAGCTCTGCGATCCGTGTGATCCCCACATAGATATGGGAGATCTTATACCAGGTGGCAAAGTCGGTGACACCTGTCTGGGGCAGACCGAAGATATTCTGGAATTCCCGCACTGCAGCCGCTGTCTGCTGTCCGTAGATGCCGTCAGGCTGGATGCGGGGGATTGCTGTATATACCTGGGCAATGGCATCTAACTGCTCCTGAAGTTGGCGGACCTTATCACCGGAACTTCCCACTGTCAGGTCATAGCCCGGCCAGGAAGCAGGGATCCCGGCAATCTGTTCCGCTGTGTTGATATAGATGCTGTCACCGTAGTAATAGCGAAGGATCTCAATAGGGCTGTAGCCCTGCTGGCCTAAGGAGCAGGATCCCCATTGTGTCAACCAAATTGCCAGTGCGTATAGATGCCCGCAAACCCGCATAAATCAAGGGTTTGCGGGCATTTCTGGATTTTCGGTCAAATAAAAATCTACGTCAATGTGACTGTTAGCCCGGTCGTAGGTGATCTTCTCTACAATGCTTTTCAGGGCTGCATTTTTCTCCTGGGGAGTGAAGGAGTCAGACTGCAGGATGTCCAGGATAGAGGAGATGCTCTGCAGCATTTTCCTGGTATTGTCTTCCGGTTCTTCTGGTACCTGGGTGAGTTTAGCTAGCTGTTCTTCCAGTTCTGTTCGTTCCTGGCTGATACGTTCTTTGTTAGCCCGGTATTCTTCTATGGTGTCAATTCCATCTATGTAAGCTTCTTTTGCACGAAGTTCCTTTGAGTCCAGTCGAGACAATTTCTTTTCAATATTTTTAATTTCAGCATCTGGAGCATGGTCTGTCTGACGCTGGCGCAGGGAGTAAGAAACGGATCCGTTGTTAAGGGCATCCTTAAGAGCGTTTAAAACAGCAGGGCCGATCACACTTTCATTGACATAGCAGTTAGTGGAACATTTGCCTTTTAAGTATCCGTAGCACTGGAAATAGAAAGTATCCGGTAGTGACTTTCTGTGGACTACGCAGGAAGAAAGGGACCGACCACAGCCGGAGCATTTTAGAAGCCCTGAGAGCCAATGCTTGGTCACTTCGGAAGGCTTGGCATTTCTGGGTGTGTATTCTTTATTAAAACGCTCTTGAGCCTGCTCAAAGAGTTCTTTGCTGATAATAGCCGGGTGGTGACCGGGACGGATGATCCACTCAGACCGATCACGTATTTCATTGGTTTCGTTTATGGTCCGGTTCCAGCGGATATCTCCTGCATAGCCGGGATTTTGGATAATGTACTCCAGGGAACGCTTTTCAAAGGGTTTTCCACGGCTGGTTTTGTATCCCTGGGCATTCAGATATTTGGTTAGAGCGAATAAGGACATCTTTTCATTTACATATTTATCGAAGATCAGCTGAACGATGGCGGCTTCTTCTGGAATGATCTCCGGAGTAGCTTTGTGGTGGGGAATGCGGTATCCCAGAGGCGGCCGACACTGGTAGGCACCACGCAGAGCATTCTCTGTCATTCCCCTGGTAACATCACCGGAAAGTCGGATAGAGTAAAATTCATCCATCCACTCAATAATGCGCTCGATCAGGCCGCCGAATGGGCCTTCAATCAGTGGCTCGGAGATACTGACCACATCCACATGGCATTTATTCCGCAGCATGGACTTATAGACGATGCTTTCTTCCTGATTGCGGGCGAACCTGGAAAACTTCCACAGCAGGATCACATCAAAGGGATGCTCGTCAGACTTGGCGGCAGCGATCATCTGTTGGAACTTTGGCCGCTTATCCGCCTTCCGGCCGGAAATACCATTTTCCGTGTAGATGTGCTGGTTGGACACGATCATATTGTGGCTTTTGGCATAGTCTAAGAGCAGGCGCCTCTGGGAGTCCGGGGACAGTTCTTCCTGTTTATCGGTGCTGACGCGGATGTAGAGCGCAGCTGTTTTTACAGTGTCTTCTTCTTTTTTCATGTTATCATCTCCTGGTATTTGCTTTATTTTATGAAAAATGGGTACAAAAAAGACGCCCCTTGCGCAGACGTCCTGGAGATGATATAATTCAGGTGCATAAGTTGGATTATATCTGGCCAGAAGACTGGCAGGAGAAAATCTATGTAAGAGGCCGTTCAGTGCTGGTAACACTGAGCGGTCTTTTACTATTTATGTTCTTCTGGAAGAACTGGTAATATATCCAATTCTTCAGAATGTGACTCTAAGGCTTTTCTGTGATAATCAAAGATTTCATATTGTTCTTTAGCAAAACGATCAGCATCTTCTCTGGAAATGTGTCCATTGTTATCTAACACTTTACGTCCAGTAAACTGTAAGAAAGCGTTTAAGCGATTTTCCCAGTCACTCATATACATAGGAATGCGCTGTTTTGCTTGATCCTCGGCATAATCTAAATACATTGTGACAATACGGTTTAAATTTTCAATCTCATCTTTGTGAAGATAATTTTTTGCAATTGTAACATCGGATTTTCTGACTTTTGCTCCTTTGAAAGAAGTTAATCCCATATTATCCTTAGTAGCATCTGCGCGTTCATGAATTAATTCAGGCGCAGTATGGCCGTGAACGGAGTAATGTAGCTTATTTTGAACAGTTTTGAAAAATCTATCTGCCTGCTCACTTTTGGGATCATAATCTACTGATGTAGCAAAAATATCACGAACTTTCATGTACACACGTTTTTCAGATGCTCTAATGTCACGAATACGCTCAAGTAATTCATCAAAATAATCCTGGCCAAATTTTTTTGGATTTTTAAGGCGCTCATCATTAAGCGCAAATCCCTTTCGCATATATTCTGAGAGTATAGAGGATGCCCAGTTCCGGAAATGAATGCCAATATTGCTCCGCACTCTATAACCAACAGCAAGTACCATATCAAGATTGTAATAATCCATTTCACGAGATACTTGTCGGCTACCCTCTGTTTGAACTGTTCGGAATTTCCGAACAGTTGAATTTTCATCAAGTTCTCGGTCAAGGTAGATATTTTTAATATGCTCACTGACTGATGATTTTGAAATTTGATAGAGTTCACTTATAGAGCGCTGGGTCATCCAGATAGTGTCATCATTAAAGTAAGCATCAACTTTTGTATCACCTTTTTCATTTTGATATATTAAAATATTTCCAATATTTGTATCCATAGGCTCCTTTCTTAACCGTATGAAAATCTAGATGGTTAGTTCTGAAGTGTTTCCAAACCGGAAATAGTTCAGCGTATAAATGTAAGAGAAAATCTATTAACCAATTAGTGGTTCAATAGTTGTAGATGAAGGTTCCATGGGTGGGATTTTTATATTAGATATGAGTAACTCTTCGGCGTTTCTTGAGGTATGTACGGAGTAGTCCATATGTATGGTTAATGGAGACAATTGTTTGTACATTTTCCGAATTTCTTCAGCATTATCATAACTAATCAGCCATGGGTAGGTTTTGGATAGGATAAATTTAGATAAAAGCATATGTTGCTCATGTGTATAATAGCATCTATACAAATTAGCTCCTTCTTTATAGTATGGAGGGTCTATGTATACAAAAGTTTTTCTGTTCCGTTTATATCGTAGTGCTTGCTTCATAAAGTCAATAGCGTCTAAATTGTAAAGAGTTATTTTATTTCCATATAGCGAAAGCTGTTGAATGGAATTAATAATCTTATCTTTATTAAATCGACAATTAATAGGGTATTGAGATTGCTGATTTAGCCCACCGAGTGGATTGGCCTTTAGTATGCCAGAGAAGTTAGTTCTATTTAAAAATAAACCAGCAAAACCTATTTGAACAGATGTTTTGTCTTGAAGATAATCATTATTTCTATAAAGAGAAAACTCATGCCAATTTTCTAATGTAATATCAGTGTTTCTAATAAGCGTAATCAGTTCTTCAGTGTGATTAAACACAGAGAACCAAAAGTTATAAAGCAAGGGATCAAGTTCATTAAGAACAGCCTTGCTGATAACTTGGTTTTCCAAAAGTAGCAATGATATGGCAGCACTGCCAGCGAATGGTTCGTAAAAAGTGCATCCGGTTCGCTGCTCTGCAATAAGTAATTTGCATATATAATCATATAACTTAGATTTAGCACCAGGATAGCGTAAGGGATTTTTTATCGACATTTAATCTCACCTCCTTTAGTCAGCTTATCATATTTATAGATATTTGGCCAGAACTAATTGATTTTAGGTATTTTGGTTCTGGAAGCTAAAATATTAAATCGATTAACAAATGTTTTTTTGAATGTATCAAGATCTGTTTGGTTATCTTCACACCAATATCGCATAATATTTAGATCATCAAACATAGCTTGATTATCTATGAACCAGTGCTTGTATTTCTCACGATTTTTTTCATATGAAGCATATTTGGGTGAAGTCAGAGGATTCATTTCTTTAAACATTCTAATGGATATACCTTTGTCGAAATTTTCCTGTAAGATTTCGTGAGTTGGAGGGAGATTGATTAAATAATTGTATAGTAATGCTTCTGGTCCTTCGTTACCAGGTAAGAAAATAACATTACAATGTTTAGCAGGTAATTCGGCGTATTTGGTTTTTGCTAAATCTTTATCTCCGTCTAATATAAATAGAACATTTTTAAAGTAATCAGGGTCATTATATAAAAGATTCATAAGAGATTCTCCACCTAATTTAATGTCTAAAAGGCGAAAATGATCCTTATAGTCAGCGAGCATATGTCTTATGAAATATCGTGCTTCAGCGTCTTCTGAATAAATATTTATCTTTCGATTATTACTGGTCAAATAATAGGTACTAATCATCATATCATTCTCCATTGCTTCAAAAGGCGGGTTGTGATGAATTTCAAGCTTACCATTGGCTGTTGTAAAATATTCAATATTGATATCGGAATTTCTTATTTGCAGGCTGCTTAAATATTCCAAAATTTGCAGTGAGTGTGTAGTAAATACGGCTTGAAAATTGAATTGTTTACATACTTTATAAATTAAGTCAATAAGACGAATTTGGGCTGCTGGGTGTAATGTTGCATCTAATTCATCAATAAGTAAAATACCACCGGGCCAAGGTTCTCCTATATTATCATATTCTGTTTTAAGTTTAATAAATGATAATAATAAATACATAATTTGCATTAAATTGTCTTGTCCGGAAGAATTACTTAAAAAGTCATAATGGGAAGTATTTACTCCACCAGAACGCTTTTTGAAAATTTCATAGTTTGATATACTAGAAATAGAATCGTCTATGGAAAGAATATACTTGTAGTTTTTGATTAGCCATTGGATATCATCATTTGTTAATTTCTTCTTAAATTTTCGTTCCTCAATAACTTCTGAAGTATCTTCACCAAGTGGATACAAGCGACTTAATCCTAAATAAAAAGAAGGAACAGATAACTTTTTAGCAGTTACTTTTTCACTTATGGAGTGATCAACCCATTTTGGAAGAATTCTAAAACGGTTACTATCAACAGAATCCTTATCCCATTTTTGCCAAGTGACACGTAAAGTAATAGGAATCTCGTTATCATTATCTTGTGGGAGGTAAAAAAGAGTACCGATATCTCCACTTCGTTTGTCAAAAGCTTTTGAACCCTTGAATAGTTCAGAAAATTCAGTTTTAAATTGTTTATCAGTAATAGTTGTTCCGAATTTACTCTTAAGTTCACAGGTATTTCCAAGAATTCCTAAAATTGTAGACTTTCCAGTGGCATTATGTCCAGCTATAGCGGTAATAGTATTCCCTATATGAATAGTTTGATCCTTAAAAATTCTAAAATCTTCTAAATATAGACGAGTAAACATAACAAACTCCTTATCTGTAGTATTTTTGCTTATTTCAGCCTTAATTCAAGCAATTCCTTAGGATATCCTGTGCATTGACAGAACTGGTCCTGAGTGTATACAGTATAATCTTGCAACATTTCATCTGATATCAAAAGGGAAGCGGCAAACAAATTTGCTTCTCTTTCTATTCCAGATGTAAGCAGTAATGTTTTATTTTTTAGAAAAGCACAATTCTCTTTTCTATGTAGTAAAGCATGACCTAATTCGTGTGCTACAACAACCCGAAAAAGTGAACTGTCAGATGGAATATCCTCATTTATAAAAATCCAACGTTTTCTTTTTAGAAGTTTGTAGTTTCCAGAAATATTGCCTAACGGTAATACTGCGATCTGGATCCCGGCGTACCGTGCAATAGTAACAGGATCCCGGCTGCCGGTTAGATGTTCATAGTACCTGATTAAACGACGAATCTTATGATTTACAGTCTCCAAACGGCGTCACCTACTTTTTATTCTTATTTGGATTGTATTTCACTTTGTTTTCTTTTTTAGTTTCTCTAAGGGCGTATTCAATGGCATTCTGAAGTAGGCTTAGGGAAGCATTATCAATTTCTACGCCATTGTAGTATAGAGGACCGTCATCACCTTTACGAATTTCACCCATAATACGGTCTAAATCCTTTTTTATATCTCGTTCATCTCTGGCATTGAGTTCCGTGTGCTCTTCGCTATCGCCATTAAGTAGATAATCCATTGTAACATTAAAGTATTTAGCAACAGCATTTAACTTATCAGCATTAGGAGTGGATTTATCCCATTTTACGATTGTACTATTGCCAAAACCCAACTCTGACTCAAGCGCAGGTAAACTAATACCACGTTCTTGCGCAAGGGCTTTTACTCGGTCTTTGAGTGTCATAATAGTCCCCTTTCAAATACGAGAAAAAAATCTCGAAAAAGTATTGACAAAAAGAAAATATTCTCGTATAGTAAGGAGTGTAAAGAGAAAACATTCTCGTGCAATGATGATCAGTCGATAAACGCCAATTTAAAAGACTGGATTTAAGAGAATATATTCATATTGCCTATTTGTATAATAGAATATTTTCTCACAAAAGTCAATATAAGAATGAGAATATTTTCTCTAACAAAGTACATGGGATGAAATCTCAACCCATAAAAATTCCACCGTACAGCGAATACGGTGGAATACATGCAGACCTACAAGATTGTTTACGAGTGACGGCTAATTACTTAGCCAGGATATACAGCGCAGGGCTGTCTTCTCCTACGAAATAGGACATGGACAAAAGTCTATATCCTTTAGCTAAAAGAGTTTGGACCTTTTCAGCTGAATAGGTATATTTTTTCTTTATGGCATTCACCTCCCTCTCGCGGAGGTGTTAGGCCTGCATGTACATCATAACACAAGGAGGTGGAACCGTGATATACGACAATGTAAAAAAGCTTTGCGATCAAAAGGGAATTTCCATTTGGCGCCTTGAAAGGGATCTTGGATTTTCTAATCGCAGTGTTAGCAAATGGAATGACAATGAGCCCGGTATTCGGAAAGTCCAGAAAGTAGCGGACTATCTGGGAGTACCCATTGAGAAGCTGTTGGAGTAGAAAGAAAAGGGGTGAGAGAGGTGGTTGAGGTTGTTTTAACCGTAGGTTGCTGGGTTTTAGGTGCAGTTTGTGTGCTTGTAATGAAAAAAATAGAGCCTAACAACAAAATCTATCCGGTATGGGCTCTATTTATATCATTGGTGTTTACTTTATTCGCATTTTATGAAAAGAGGTGAAGGAAATGCGCTTTTATGAAACAGATAATTTGGAACATATTGGCTTTGATTTTTATTGCGACATCGCAAATAACATTGTCAAGGCTAGAAAAGATATGGGATTAACCCAGAAAGAACTTGCAAAGCTGGCAGGCATTAAGGAACATCGTTTGGTGGGAATTGAGAACGTGAAAATCAGAATTGACCTGGACGATTTAGAAAAGCTTTCAAAGGTTTTTGAAAGAACGGTCGACTGGTTGATTGATGCTGAATTGGATTATGGCGGAAAGGATTGTCGGTATTTAGTCTGGCCTGATTCTTTACCAGATTTCAAGCTTTATATGAATGCACCAAGTAAAAGAATGGCCTTTTTACGATATGACAAGAAGTTTAAAGAATGTGGAGTAACCTATACCAGTGGCCGAGAGCGGTTTTATGTAAAACTCGTTGGGGTTCCGGTTTCAAAGCAGGAAATTCAAAATAAGTTTAAAAAGAGAACTACGGAAGATTTGCCATTGGAGCCAGATTAATAGCAACAAGTACATGCTTCAGGGCATACAGATCAAGAGAGAGGGGTGGTGATATTGAAAGAGATTACCTTTACCAATCATGTAAGGATTGGAGAACAGAGATTGCTTCTGGATGAACTTCCAGAGGAACAGAGAAGAGATATTGTTAATAGCATCTGCTACAGATCGCTTTTGACAATTCCTAATACAGAAGTGATCCAGACCGCCTGAGAGCGGCCTTGGTGGACAAGCTTGGAAAGGAGAGAGAAGCAATGGCAAAGATCAAAAACTACAATGGTAGGACAGGCATGGAGCTGTCTTATGTGGCAGTGCAGGCAACCAAACCTAAGAAAAAAGCATGGAACTGGGTAGGTATCGCTGAGACGGTTGTTGCAGGCGGTATCTGGGCGGTGGTCCTGATGATGCTTGGGGCTGCGCTTGCGGTCCAGGTGTTGTAATGGCTACATGGGAAGATCAGTGCGGTACCTGCATCAAGAAGAGTCGGTGCATGGAGAGAAGCCGCTTACAGGCATGCAGAGATTACATAAAAAAGGACCCAGGCAGCGGCAACTGCGATAGGTCCAAAAACAAAAATAATTTTACACCCTCATTATACGGAGGGAGAAGGAGAAATGCAAGATGAAGCTTTATGAATTAACAGAACAGTTTCTTGCGCTGCAGGAACTGGTGTATGACCCGGAAGTAGATGAACAGACTTTTCAGGATACAATGGAAGGTCTTTGGGGCGAGATCGAAGATAAGGCAGATGGCTATGCCAAGATCATTATGGGAATGAAGGCAGATATTGAAGCTTTAAGGGCAGAGGAAGGCCGCCTGGCTGCCAGACGGAAGGCGCTGGAGAACCGTCAGCAGGCTTTAAAGAACAACCTGGAAGCCAACATGAGGGAAATGGGCAAGACAAAGTTTAAGACGGCATTGTTCAGTTTCAATATTCAGAAAAATGGTGGTTTGCAGCCGTTGGTCATTGACGGGCTTCTGGAAGATATTCCGGGAAGGTTCCTGATCCCGCAGCCACCGATGCCGAATAACGAGGCAATCCGGGCACTGTTAGAGAATAAAGCCGTTGAATGGGCGCACCTGGAGCCACGCGGGGAAAGCCTGAGGATACGCTGATGACATCTGATGGAAAGATCGTACCGTACCGCATGTCCGTGTTGATGGAGATCGCGGCCAAGGTGGCAAAGACAATGGTGACAGGTGCTGTGAGCCTGAGCTATGAAGAAATGGAGATCGTGCTGGACTATATCCACCTTAACATTGAGGACAGCAAGCGCAGGAATGAAGCGAGAGAAAAGGAGAACAGAGATGTTTCTGAAGATAAATGAGTTTAAGAAAGCTATGAAGTCCGCCCTGAAAACATCCGGCGGCTTAATCATTGGAAATGTAAAAGGGCATTTCCTGGTACATACAAGCCTTTGGGGCGTGTGGGTAGAAAGCGTTTATGCTACCAGTAAGTTTAAAGCAGCCATTGTGGAGCTGATCGGTGATATGCCGGAAGAAGAGACTTGTTATAGGTATCATCTGGAAGAGAAAAATCTCAAGATGGAGTACCAGATAAGATATGAGGATCCTTATGATCAGTGGAAAGAAGCAAAGGATTTTGCGTGCGAAGTGCCGTTGGCTTTTTACAGTACGCCTCATGAGCTGTCCATTTACCAGAGTAAAAGTGACAGGTCTTATATTACTGTGTTGCAGTCTTATGCAGCAGGTATGATGTCACCGTCAGAACTTGAAGCAGGTATGGAACATATGCCCGGAAGGCCGAGCGTTTCTCCTGCCGGTTCTACGCTCTACTTTAAGAGTGAGACGATGATCTATTGGATCAGTATCGTAAAAGTTCCTCAAAAGGCGGAGGATACCATATTCCGGTACTTAAGAGGGCTGGACTTCTTTGAGGATGACTGGCTTCCAAAGAAAGATGAGCAGGAAACAGAAGAGGCGGCAGAGGCGTTGCCGTATTAAGGAGGACATTATGGGATTACCAGTATTGATCTATGGAAAATCCGGCAGCGGGAAGAGCCGCAGCCTTAAGTTTTTTGATGAGGATGAGATCGTGCTTCTTAACACAGAACGGAAGGAATTACCGTTTAAGAAGCGCTTTAAGAAGACCGGTTGCAGTGATGATATCAACCGGATCATTACAACGATTAACCAGAACCCGGAAAAGACTTACGTGATCGATGATGCGGGGTATATCATGACCCACCTTTTCATGTCACAGCACAGGAATAAAAAGGGAAATGCGTCCTTTGAGATGTACGATGATATTGCGGATGCCATGTATGGCCTGGTGAAGCGGATCAAGACGGATGTGACAGCTCCGGACAAGATCGTTTACATCATGTTCCACGAAGATACGGACGATTTTGGTATCTCACGTCTCAGGACCATTGGCAAGCAGTTGGATCGGAAAGTGTGCCTGGAAGGCATGGTCACGATCTGCATCCGTTGCATGAGTGAAAATGGGAACCATTTCTTCCGGACGGTTACGGACGGATCCGATATCACAAAGACTCCGGAAGAGATGTTCCCGGAACCGGAGATCGAAAACAACCTGAAATTAGTAGATGATACCATCCGGGATTTTTATGGATGGGAAAAACATAAGAACAAGGAGGATACAAAGTCATGATAAAGAAACCAGCAGGATATGATGAGGCAGCAGCTTATACAGGGGAATCCCAGCAGCTGCCAAAAGGAAAGTATGTGTGTGTGATCAAACAGGTAGCAACCCAGACATCCAAGAACGGAAATGAGCAGTTTGTGATCCTGTTTGATGTGGCAGAGGGAGAACAGAAAGACTTTTTCCAGAAGCTCTTTAATGCGGACAAGGCCCAGAACAGTGCTAATGCAAAATGGCGTGGTGTGTTTAAGCAGAACATGGAAGGAAAAGGACTTTCCTGGTTCAAGGGGATCATCACTTCCATTGAGCGTTCCAATAACTTTACCTTCCAGTGGGATAAGGAAAACAATGAAAAAACACTGGTAGGAAAGAAATTTGGAGGGATTTTCCGGCGCAGGCAGTATGAGGCAGAAAACGGAAATCGCCCTATTGTTACAGAACTGTGGCAGATCCGCAGCGTGGCGGGCCTGGCAGATGCAGAGGTACCGGAGGATGAACTGCTCCCAGAAGGACCGGTCCAGAGGCCGGTAGAAACACCGTCTCCTGTAGGTGATGGTTTCATGAATATTCCGGAGGGCGCAGGTGATGAAGGCATCCCGTTCATGTGATCCGGAGCTTTACAGCAGGATAAAAGATGCAGTGAGTATGCAGCAGGCCGTGGAATACTGCGGCCTGCATATTTTAAACGGAAAATGCCTCTGTCCATTCCATAAGGATACCCATCCTTCCATGAAGATCTATCCCAATGGAAAAGGGTATTACTGTTTTGTCTGCGGTTCCGGTGGTGACCAAATCAAATTTGTGGCGGTCTATTACGGGATCAGTAATTATGAAGCTGCAAAGCAGCTGGCGCAGGCTTACGGGGTGCCAGTCAATGAGCCGGTGACCTACAGGGAAAAGCGGGAAGCAGACAAGAGAATACGCTATAAGCGGGAATTAGGGCAGTTTGTGCAGGAGGCAGTAAAATGGCTGACCGTGTACAGAGGACTGCTCTGTGAGGCTGTCAGGGAGCGCAATGAGCATTTCTGGGAAGGGCTTGGCAACCTGACCTATGTGGAATATCTGCTGGGGTGTCTTAAGGACTGCCCGGAAGAAGTGTATGCCGATAAGAAGGTGGTGAAAGAGATTGGAAAAGTCGAAGGACGAGTTATTAGCTGGTATATCTAAGCTGTCCGGTTTGGATCCGTTCCCGGATGAAATATTTTACCAGATCTTTGAGATAGAGGACAACGTGGAGCGGACCCAGTATGTGGAGGCGCTGCGGAAAGAAGCCGGGAAGCTAAAGCGTAGGCCGGAGTTTAACAACCTGTACCGCGCGTTCGTCCTGGACTATTCTCAGAGACAAAAGCAGACGGGAAAAGTAACACGGTTTACAGATCAGCCCATAGAGCTTAACTGTGGGGAGTGGGAGGCAACGGATATGGGAGTAAAGACCGTCCGTTATGACAAGAATGCCATGCCGGTTGCTTATTATGCCTGCAGCCATCCAATTCTCCCAGTGGAGATCTTAAAAAATGTGGATACAGCCCAGGAGCGTATATCTCTGGCTTATTTCAAGTCAGCCACCTGGCAGAAGATCACGGTAGACAGGGCTGTGTGTGCCAATGCCAATAAGATCGTGGATGCGCTCAGTCAGTTCGGGATTGAGGTGACCAGTGATAATGCCAAGAGCCTGGTACGCTATATTTCAGACTGTGTGGGGCTGAACCCGGCTACCCTGGAACCGAAAAAGTCCATCAACCGCCTTGGCTGGGTAGGAAGCAGTTTTACACCCTATGCCCAGGATATCCGGTATGAAGGAGATATGGACTATGAGGTGATCTTTCGGAATGTGGCCCAGAAAGGCGATTTTGGTGCCTGGAAGACACTTTGTAAGGATCTGCGTAAAAATATACCCCTGCGCATGATGATGGCCGCCAGCTTTGCTTCCGTACTTCTGGAACCTCTTAAGGTATTGCCGTTTGTATTGCATTTATGGGGAACGACCGGAACCGGAAAGACAGTAGCGCTCATGGTGGCAATGTCCATCTGGGGTAATCCCAAAATGGGTGGCCTGGTAAAGACCATGAACATGACAAAGAATGCCATTATGCGCAATGCCGCATTTTTATGCAGTATCCCTTTTGCCGGAGATGAGCTGCAGACCATAAAGGATAAATGGCAGGGGAATTTCGACCAACTGATCTACCAGATCACGGAAGGTGTGGATCGTGGCCGTGCCAGGGCCTATGGCGGAGTGGAGGATACCAAGACTTGGAAGAATAGTTTTATCTTTACAGGCGAGGAACCGATCACAAAGGTAAATTCCGGCGGAGGTTCCAAGAACCGTGTAATCGAGATCGCCATTGACGGACCTCTGATCGAAGACGGTCATTATGTCAGCAGCGTGGTCCAGGAGCATTATGGATACGCAGGACGGAAGTTTGTGGAGTACATACAGGAAACGGACTTAAACCGGATCATGGACCGGTACCGGGAAATATTTGAGCAGTTATGTAAGCTGGATACAACGGATAAACAGGCAATGGCAATGTCTTGTATGTTGCTGGCCGATGAGATCGCAGTGAAGCTTTTCTTTCCAGAAGAGCGGGCTTTACAGGTCAGCCAGGTAAAACAATACCTGCAGAGTAACTTTGATGTGGATGTGGCGGAACGTGCCTACCAGCAGGTACTCAACTGGGCAGCCAAGAACCCAGTACGTTTTGAGGATCCCAAGGCAGATAATTCCCCCAATAAAGGGGAGGTCTGGGGCAAGATCGATGAGGACAAGCTGATCGTGAACCGTGACGTGCTTCTGGCGTTCCTGGACCAGAATGGGTTTGATTATACAGCGGTAAGTAAGAAATGGTCAGAAAAAGGGTACCTGGTGCGTAATTCCCAGGGGAAATTTATCCATAGTACAAAAGTGTATGGGATCAAGTCCAGTTATATTAAGTTTAGGCTGCCGCAGGATGATGACGTAACAGATAAAGACGGATTTATGTCAGTTGAGAGTGATGATCAGGAGGCTCTTCCCTTTGATTAGGGTCTAACCTGGTCTAACCTAAAAAAAATTTAGGTTAGACTCTGAAATCCGCATAAACACTGGCTTTTTTATATATAGTCTAACCAGTCTAACCAGTCTAACCTGTTTTTAATATCTCGTAACGTAGGAAAAAGTTATTGTAGAAAATTTAACGTTAAATATATCACAATATTAAAATTTCCTTAAAAATGTTGGTATATGCAACCGGATTTTTGGTTAGACGGTTAGACCATTAAGTAAATCAAGGGTTTGCGGGCATTTCTGAGGTTAGATTTTGGTTAGCTTATCCCGCAAAAAGGTTAGACCATGGCAGAAAAGGAGATAAAAACAGATGAAAATGAGTAATAAATCAGCCGGAACACAGTTTGAAAGAGAATTTGCAGCCCGGCTGGCAGCGGAAGGCTTCTGGGTCCACCGCTTCCAGGATAACAAGAATGGACAGCCCTGTGATGTGATCGCTGCAAGGAACGGGGAAGCGTACCTGTTTGACTGTAAGGACTGCAAAACGGATACATTCAGCCTGAGAAGAGTGGAAGAAAACCAGTTCAATGCAATGAGGCTGTTTGATACAACAGGAAACCGGCGTGGGATGTTCGCGATCCGGTATCCGGATCAGAAGATCTACCTGGTGGATTATGAGATCGTCAAGATTATCCGAAACAATGGGAAGAGCAGTATTCCAAGGCACTTGATCGGAATGTATGGAAGGACGTTGGAAGACTGGCTGGATGATCTTGCAGTAATGGGGGATAAAAAGAACAATGGTTGTAGAGATTGGATCTGAGATACGGATCAGGGACGCTTCCAAGGAACTGTATGACTGGGCGCAGGAAAATTTGATCATCCCTAACCCGCAGTACCGAGAAAGGGAACGCAGAGGGCTTTGGGTAGGAAATACACCGAAGTATCTCTGGCTCTATCATGTGGATGGTTCAGACTTGATCGTTCCTACCGGAGTAGGAAAGCAGGTAAGGCAGTTCCTTTCAGAGAAGGATCAGATATATGTTCATTTAGCTGATAATGGGCTTTTAGACTATAAAGGTACCATTCCCCTGTATGACTACCAGAAAGAGGCAGTAGAAGTCATGCAGCGTACCAGCTGCGGGATTTTACAAAGCCCCTGCGGATCAGGAAAGACACAGATGGGGATTGCCCTGGCTGCTGAGCTTGGCCGCAAGGTATTGTGGGTCACTCATACGCAGGATTTGCTAATCCAGTCAAAGACCAGGGCGGAACAGTATTTTTCTTCTGAAACGCTGGGAACGATCACTGCCGGGAAAGCCCAGGTTGGCAGCCATATAACATTTGCCACAGTCCAGACCCTGTGTAAGATGGACCTGGAACAGTTCCGGTATACATGGGATGTGGTGATTGTGGATGAGTGCCACCGACTGGCAGGATCACCAACACAGGTGACGATGTTTTACAAGGTGATGAACAGCCTGGCTGCAAGGCATAAATATGGCCTGTCAGCTACCGTACATCGTTCTGACGGGATGATAAAAAGTACCTTTGCTGTTTTAGGACCTGTAATCTATAAAGTGCCAGATGAGGCAGTAGCGGATAAGACCATGCAGGTGCGGATCCTGCAGAGAAATACAGATATAACCGTCAGCCGCAGCTGTCTGGATACAGATGGGACCCTGGATTATAACGAACTGCTTTCTTATCTTGGAGGAAACAGGGAGAGAAATGAGATGATCGTTAAGGACCTGGTAAGCCAGAAGGGACATTCCTGTTTAATTCTGGCAAGCAGGCTGGAACAGCTGCGAAATATCAGGGATCTGCTTCCGGATGAGCTGCGAAGCGTTTCTGCCATGATCGATGGCAGTATGACCAGCAAGAAGGGAAAGTCAGAAAGGGAGACTGCAATCGAAGATATGAGGACCGGAAGAAAGAAGATCCTGTTTGCATCCTTTGGTCTGGCAAAAGAAGGTCTGGATATCCCAAGGCTTGATCGACTGTTTTTGGTATCCCCGCAGAAAGACTATGCAGTAGTTACGCAGTCCGTTGGACGGATTGCCAGAAAGGCAGACGGAAAGACAGATGCCGTGTGTTATGACTACGTGGACGATATTCAGTTTTGCGAAAACCAGTTTAAACGGCGCAAGACTCATTACAGAAAGGCAGGGTGTATCTTATGACGAGGAATGAAGAACAGGCAGTGCTTGCGAAAGGTGTCTGGTGTGACTCATATAACTTTTATCTGAAATATCATGGCCGTCCTGCTGATCCGGGCTTCTGGGAAGAGGCCACGGCAGACTTTGGAAAGATCATGAAGAAATACGAGGGCGCTACAGTGTGCGGCCGGTTGATGTTAGCTGCATTTAGTCTTTTGGAGGAGGAAACCAGATGAATGATCTGAAGAAAGTATCCGTCCCAATCTGCTGTATCTGCCAGAAAGTAATCAATGGAGATGCAGAGTGGATCAGGACAAAGAGAGGGACGGTGTTGTACATGCATAGAGAGTGCGTGAGAAAGGGGAAAGACGATGGATACAATATGTCGTAGGGATATAAAGCTAAGTGATTATAATATTTCAAGAGCGAAATACAATGAGCTTAAGTATTTTTGCATTCAGTACGCTGAAAAGAAGCAGAAGCTCCAGAATGCGTATGGGTTAAAGGCAACAGTGAATGATGGCATGCCTAAGAGCAACCTGTCAGGTGACTCTACGGCCCAGGAAGCAGTCCGAAATGCTATGATGCAGGAAGATATCCAACTCATTGAGGAAACCGCCAGAAAAGCCTCTCCTGAGATTTACAAGTGGATTTTGAGAAATGTTACAGAGGGAACACCATACGAATGGATGGATGTTCCGGTAGGACGAAGGCAGTTTTATGAATACCGCAGATATTTTTTCTATCTGCTGGCGCAGAAAAGATAGTTTATAAAAATTTTATAATTATTGTATTGGTGTGAATATGCAAAATTGAATAGACTAATCAGAAAAATTGAATATCTGTTACTACCTGTTACTATCTTTCACTATTTGTTATTATCTTTCGTATTTTGCTTTGATATTTCCAAAACGGAAAGACCTAATTTTAGAAATTGCAGTGAAGTGTGTAATTGTGTAGACAATTCAGCTGGTTTACATTGAAGGATGACTGTGATATGTTGTGAAAGAGCCACCTACTCAGTGGTGGGTGGCTTATTGATGAAAAAGTTTTTGAGTTAAATAAGTGACATAGTCAGAGGTTTCAAGGACTAATCGCTTTAATTGGCTGACGGTAACAATAACGGAATTTTTGGTTTTGTTGTTTTCGATATCACAAATCGTAAACGTTCCATCTGGATTTTCATTAAGTTCGAATCCAGACAGAGTTAGTAGATATTCAGCAGTGTTTGTTGCCATACTTCCAGTTTCACCGTATATCAAATACGAAACAGACACATCGAGTACATCAGCAATACGCTTTAGAGTATCGTGATTAGGTTCTCGATTATTGTTTTCATAGTTTGAATAAGTCGAATATGGAATTCCCAATGCTTCGGCAACAGCTCGTTGAGATATTTTTTTATCCATTCTGATACGCTTGATGCGTGTTCCAATTTTTATGATTTCGTTTAGACTCATAATATTCACCTCTGAATATATTTTAGCATAAAATATTCAAATTTGCAAACATACACTTGACATATTCAATATTGAATATTATAATTCACATATATTCGATAGCGAATAGAAGGGAGGCGAGACAATGAAGCGAGTAGGAATTATCATGGATGACGAGCTTCACAAGCAGTTAAAGCATATGGCGGTAAACGAAGGCAGAACAGTAACTGACATTATCGTAGAGCTTGTGAAAGCGGAAGTTGAAACAAAAAAAGAGCAGTCACGGTAAGTTTGGCGACCGACGTGATTGCTCAAAAATCGAAACCTGTAAACCCAGGAATCACCTTGTATTGTAAGGGATTCCGCCAGAAATTGCAAGGAGGAAATTGCAATGCAGAATTTAATGATTTTTGAAGGACACAATGTAGAGGTATTTGAACTGAATGGACAGGTATTATTTAACCCGTATCACGTTGGCACATGCTTAGAACTGGGTGACAGCGCAGTAAGAATGGCCATTGCCAAAATGAACGAAAAGCAGGTTGTTAAGATTAAAAATTCGGATGTCAGTAAAGTTGACATCCGAAAATTGAACAATGCGGGTGAGAATTTTCTCACAGAAAGCGGTGTGTATAAGCTGGTATTCAAGAGCCATAAACCAAACGCAGAAGCCTTCACGGACTGGATCGCAGATGAAGTTCTTCCAACACTTCGCAAGACCGGTTCGTATGAGATGTCAAAGCAAGACAAGTCCAAGAAGGAAAAATTGCCGTCTGTAAACATGATGGTGAAGAATGTCAAAGCTGCGTTACATGATGCCGGAGTGGATTCTAAGTACATAGCGGCAGAAGTAATGAGGATTTATTCTGAGTCAGGTTATCCCGTTAATGCTCCAGTAATCTCAGACGAACCAAAATTGTGGGACTGCACAGGTATTGCCAAAGAGTTAGGTATTTTTTCCGAGTCTGGCAGACCTCATGATAAGGCAGTCAGTGCCATTATTCAGAAGCTGGATATTTTTACAGATGAGATTGTGAGAACGGCTTACAGCCGGAATGGTCATGACGGTGTTACAGTTCAGTATAAGGGAAGTGTTCTGGAGAAAGTCAGGGAATGGCTGAATGAGAATGGTTATCCGATTGTGATTGAGTTTATGCTCTCCAATGGCAATAGCAATAAATGCAAGGTTGTTTATGGGGAGGTGGCGTAATGACATATTCAGAATTTTGTGATCAGATTGCACCTTCTGTTTTAGAACTGGAAAAAGAATGTAGCAAAATGAGTTTGGAAGAATTTAAAGAATTCCGTGAGGATGTTATGCACGAGGCCGGAAAGCAGAATTATAGCAAGAAGTTTATGTCTGCCGTGCTTGATATGATATATGGTCATCTGTTTTTTAAAGATACTGCACAGGGGGTGGCCTAAAGTGAATGTTCAGGAAGAATTAAGGATAAATGGATATCAGCCTACAGTTGGATATCCAGGAACGGATATGGGAGATTTTTTCAAGGGGTTAATGGATAGATATAAATGTGAATGCTCACCTTTTATGCTTTCAGTAGCTTATACATATGGAGTAATTCAAGGAAAGAGAGAAGAACGCTTCAGAAGAAAAAATAAAAAAGTGGGTAACTAGAAGGGGGTACTTCCGTGATATTATGGTAGCATGAATTAAGCCAAAGGCATACGGCCGGCGGCTTACGTCGAACCCCACCAGGCAGCAGGCGAAAGCTTGTTGCCTCCCCCTTGGAACGTAGCTCAGTAGGTAGAGCAATGGCTTTTATCCTAAGCGAAGGTTCGAGTCCTTCCGTTCCGATTTACCTGGTTTAGGGATCTCCACCCGGACATTCCAGGTAGCATGAAAGACATCCTTGTGAGAGGGTGTCTTTTTGTCATATCAATTTTGTTAGCACTCACCTATTGACAGTGCTAACAAAATGTGGTATTGTAATGGAACTAAGACAGCAAGGTGAACAGAAAAATAAAAATGTCAAAGGAGAAAAGGTTTTATGCCAATGGTAAAAAACGTAGAAAAGAAGATTTGGGATGTAGAAGGGTTTCAGGTTAATTTTTTATCTTCAGTAGGTAAAAATTTGCGAGATAATAAAAAGGATATGCCACAGTATCCTTTTACAAGAAAAGCACCGGGTGATATGACGGTATCCGAATGGAAACAAAATCGCTTTAATCCGAATTATCCGGGATTAGACGTAGAAGTTTTAGATGTAGTGAATATGCCTGTAGCAGGACAAACAAAATTGAAAAATGTTAGAGCTACATATGTAGATGAATAACATTATGAGGAGCCACCCAGCGTGGCTCCTTTTCTTATACCCAAAACCGACGAATAGGAGGTGATGACGAGTGCCGAGAGCAAGGGATCCGAACCGCGAACAGGCATTTGAAATATATAAAGAATCGGTGGGAATGATTGATTTAGTTGAGATTGCAAGTCAACTAAATTTATCTCCTGGCACGATTCGTGGATGGAAATCAAAGGACAAATGGGACTCAAAATTGAATGGAGCGCTCCAAAAAAATACGGAACGTTCCAAACGAAAAGGGGCTCAGCCGGGCAACAAAAACAGCTCTGGTGGACCTCCGGGAAATAAGAAAGCAGAAAAATTCGGTTTCTTCAGCAAATATCTGCCTGAGGAGACCGTTTCTATTATCCAGGAGATGCCGACGGATCCGCTGGATGTCCTCTGGGATCAGATCCAGATTGCTTATGCGGCTATTATCCGGGCACAGCAGATCATGTATGTGCGTGATCGGGATGATAAAACAATCGAGAAAATCGAGGAGAAAGACGGCAACGTGATCGGAGAGCGTTGGGAGGTACAGCATGCCTGGGATAAACAGGGGAAATTCCTACAGGCTCAGGCCAGGGCACAGTCGGAGCTTCGCAGTCTCATTAAGCAGTATGACGAGTTGCTGCATAAGCGCTGGGATCTTGCCAGTGATGAGCAGAAGGCCCGCATAGCTCAGATCAAGGCCCAGACGGACAAACTTAAGGGTACCGACAATGAAGAGGAGCTGAGCCGCCTGGACCAGGTTCTTAGCGAGATAAAAGGGGTTGTGTAGTATGCCATTTTCTGATAAACAGCAGGAGTTTTTCCGAAATGCAAACCACCGATGGAATATTAAGGTTGGTGCGACACGTTCCGGAAAGACCTATATGGACTATTATGTGATCCCTAAGAGAATCCGTGCCAGAGCCGAAAAAGAAGGGCTGGTGGCGATCCTGGGCGTTTCTAAAGGCACGATCCAGCGAAACATCATTGAACCATTACAGCGTATCTGGGGAACCAAGCTGGTAGGTGATATCAATTCCCAGAACATCTGTCCTATGTTTGGGGAAGATGTTTACTGCCTGGGTGCGGAGAAAGTCAGCCAGGTATCTAAGATCCGAGGCTCTTCATTAAAGTATTGTTACGGTGATGAGGTTGTAGACTGGAACCAGGATGTTTTTAACATGCTTAAATCCCGTCTGGATAAGCCTTATTCCTGCTTTGACGGAGCCTGTAACCCGGATGCCCCACAGCACTGGTTTAAAAAGTTCCTGGACTCTGATGCAGACATTTACTGCCAGAAGTATGAGATCTTTGATAATCCATTTTTAAGCCGGGTATTTGTAGATGAGCTTTGCAAGGAATATAAAGGAACGGTCTTGTATGACCGGTACATCCGTGGCCTGTGGGTAGCTGCGGAAGGTTCTGTGTATAAGTTGATGTGTGATGCGACATCCAGTGGAGGCATTAACCCATATGCAATTTATGAGAAGCCTAAAAGCCTTTTACAGATCAATATTGGTGTTGACTTTGGTGGTTCAGGATCAGGACATGCATTTGTTGCTACTGCATACTCCAGGGCTTATCAAAGTATTACGGCACTTGCCAGTGAGCGCCATATGAGCGTAAATGGCAGTATTGATCCGAATAAGTTGGGAGAATTGTTTGTAGACTTTTGCTTGAAGATCATCAACCTGTATGGATTTATTACCGTTGTCTATTGTGATAGTGCAGAGCAGACGCTGATCGCAGGTATGAGGACAGCGGTCAGGAAGGCGGGGCTTGGCTGGATCCGGATTGAAAATGCCCTGAAGACAACGATCAATGACAGAATACGTTTTATGCAGCGGATGCTTAGCCAGCACCGCTTTTTCTATGTAAAAGATCAGTGCCAGAGCCTGGAAGATGCTCTAACAACGGCATTGTGGGACGAGAAGAAATGTCTTGTGGAAGATGTGCGACTGGATGACGGCACCAGTGATATTGATACGCTAGATGCTTTTGAGTACACATTTGAGCGGGACATCAGCCGGTTTATCCGGTACGAATAGAGGTGATAACAATGAAATTTTCTAAAATGCTGGCTGCGATCACGCAGGTTTTAAATCAGGATTCAGATACACAGGTTGATGTCTGCATGACTTCTGAAATGGCCCGTAGGATAGAGCTATGGACGGCCATGTATGAAGATAATGCGCCATGGGTGGATCGAAAGAAAGTGAAGAGTGCGCAGCTGCCGGCAGCTATTGCCTCTGAGGTTGCAAGGCTTGTTACTCTGGAAATGAAGTCGGAGATAACAGGAGGTTCTTCCGCCACCTATCTGAATGATCAGTATCAGAAAAAAGTGCTGACAAGTATCCGCAGATATATGGAGTACGGATGTGCGAAAGGCGGTTTGATTTTAAAACCGTATGTTACAAAAACAGGTCTTGCGATCCAGTATGTACAGGCAGACTGTTTCTTCCCGCTTGCTTTTGATGATTCCGGACAGATCCAGCAGTGCGTATTTACGGAACAGTTCCGGAAGGGACAGAAGATCTATACCAGGCTGGAAGTCCACACGCTGCAGGGAGAACAGATCCGAATCACAAACAGGGCCTTTGTTGCAACCAATGACTACAGCCTTGGAAGCGAGATCAGCATAAACTCAGTGGATAGGTGGTCAGAATTAATGCCGGAAGCAGTGATGGAGGGTGCTGACCGGCTTCTGTTCGGGTATTTTAAGGTACCTCTTGCAAACGCGGATGATACAGGCAGTCCGCTAGGAGTATCTGTATATTCCAGAGCAGTGGAACTGATCAAAGAGGGAGATAGGCGATATTCCAATATCTGCTGGGAGTATGAAGGAACACAGCTGGCGGTGCATGTGGCAACTTCAATGCTTAAGTATAACCATGACCTGGATAAGTTTGAGTACCCAGGCGGCCAGGACAGGTTATACCGTAACGTGGAGTATAACACCGGTGCATCAGACAAGCCTTTTATAGACACATTTTCTCCGGAGATCCGGGATACAGCATTATTCAATGGATTTAATAATCAGTTGAAGTTGATAGAGTTTGCCTGCTGTCTGGCTTATGGAACGCTTTCGGATCCTCAGAATGTGGATAAGACAGCAACGGAGATCAAGACCAGCAAGCAGCGCTCCTATACCTTTGTGTCAGATACACAGCTTGCTTTACAGACTGCTCTGGAAGATTTGGTATATGCCATGAATTTCTGGGCTTCCTTGTACGGTCTGGTACCGCCGGGGAATGACTATCAGGTTTCCTTTGACTGGGATGACAGCATTGTAGTGGATGCAGAGGCAGACCGTCAGACGGATCGTGCGGATGTTGCCATGGGTGTAATGAGCTTGGCAGAGTACAGAAGCAAGTGGTATGGGGAGACACTGGAAGAGGCCCAGAAGAACCTTCCTGAACCAGCAAACGTAGAGGAGTGATCTGATTGACGCCGGAAGAACTTGAAAAGTTGCCGAAGCCATTAGAACGTACCATGACAGCATTGGAAATGGATATCATGTTAGAGGTCGTAAACCGGATCCGGGAATGCTCCCAGATCACGCCGGTGACAGATTGGCTGCTTAATCGTATGACTGCCATAGGCATGAGTAAGAAGCGGATCAAAGAGATCCTGCGGGAAGGTGTAAAAACTGCAGGGATCGATATTGATGAGATCTATGAAACTGCAGCAAGATCTGATTATGTGAGAAATAGTGAGATCTACAAAGCTGCAGGCATGGATGCGATCCCGTATGAGGATAATGACTGGCTAAAACAGGTGGTGCAGGCAGTAAAGGATCAGACAACGGATAGTCTTAGACCCATGGAGAATATCACAAAGACAACCGGTTTTAATGTGCCAATGGGAAACGGGAAAAAAGTATTTACTCCTATGTCTGAGTATCTGGAACGCAGCTTAGATGAAGCCGTGATGAAGATCACTACTGGCGCTAAGACATACAGCCAGGCAATCGGTGATGTGATCGATGAAATGACATCCAGTGGCGTTCGGGTGGTTGATTATGCATCAGGAAGGTCGGACCGCATTGAGGTGGCTGCCAGGAGGGCCGTTATGACAGGTGTTGCGCAGATGACATCAAAAATAGTGGAAAAAAGTATGGAGGAATTGAAAACTGAATATGTCGAAGTAGATTGGCATATGGGGAGCCGGCCTTCACATATGGTTTGGCAGGGGAAAGTTTTCAAATGGAACAAATAGTTGTTGACTTTTGCCCGTACATAAGTTAATATATTTGTACGGGCAAAAGTGAGGTGATGAAATGTCTCCGAGAACAGGACGACCAACGGATAACCCCAAAAAAGTACGGTTGGAAATTCGATTAACCGAAGATCAATCGGAAATGTTGACAAGATGTGCTGACAATTTGAATTTGACTAAAACAGACGTTATCGTCAAAGGAATTGAAGCTATGAACCAATTAGCTGGTCGAACAAACAGAACAAAAGAATAGAGATCCGCCGCACGACCAAGCACAAACGAATCTCTACGATAGAAGTTTCCTTCTGTAAATATTATAATGCAGAGTGAAGCTTCTTTCAAGAACTTAATTTTGAAGGGAGTTTTATTATGGCAAGAGTGAAGAACACAATGAAACTGGTTAGAAAATCTATAGGACATATCAATAGTCATTACGATATGTGCGCAGATAATATTGATGATATCATGGCAGCGAGCAGAGATTTTTATGATTTGATTTGCAATGGCTTTCGGTTCGGTTATATGCAGGGTATGAAAGCTGCAAGAGCTGAAATGAAAAAGGACGGTGCTCTGAATGGGTAAGATGATAGATTTGACAGGGCAGCGTTTTGGCCGATTAGTTGTTATTGAAAGGGCTGGAAGCCGTGGGGGAAAGGCAACATGGCTTTGTCAGTGTGATTGTGGTAATCAGACTGTGGTTATAGGAGGAATTTTAAGAAGGGGACTTACAAAATCTTGCGGCTGTTTGTCAAAAGCGATTAATAGTGAGGTGCATTCTACACATCATATGACTGGCGAGAGATTACATAATATTTGGCGAGGGATGAAAGCTCGTTGTTATATTGAAAGTTGTTCTAACTATCAATATTATGGAGGACGAGGGATTCAGATATGTGCTGAGTGGAAAAATGACTTTACAGCGTTTTATAATTGGGCTCTTTCACATGGATATTCTGATGACTTATCTATTGACCGCGTAAACTCAAATGGAAATTATGAACCGGAGAATTGCAGATGGGTGACTATGAAAAAACAGTTTTGGAACAGGAGGCGTTGGAATACAAATAAGTCGGGAGAAACGGGCGTAATTTGGAGTGAGGATCGAAAAAAGTGGAGAGCTTACATAACCGTTAATAGAAAACGGATTAATTTGGGCAGCTTTGAAAGTAAAGAAGACGCTGTGAATGCAAGGCAAGTGGCAGAGGAAAAATACTGGAATTAACAAGAAGGGCCGAAAGGCTCTTTTTGTTTAGATAAAAGGGGGTGATATAATTATGGCAGATAATGATTATCCAGATTTCGTGGAGAGTACGGGCTACGGAACGATGTTGGGTTTATGCGGAATTAACTGCTATCACTGACGTGTTTTGGCCCTTTATCCCCGGAGTTTCCAAGCGCAAGTATACTGATGAGTGGCTTGCGGAGCAGAACCGGAAGGAGAACGAAAAGAAAGAGTTTCGTGGGAAGGAATACGACACCTATGCTGCTCTGCAGTACCAACGCAAGCTAGAGCGCGTGATCCGGAAACAGAAGCAGGACATCAAGCTGCTGGAAAAAGGCGGAGCCGACAAGGACGATCTGACAACTGCGCGATGCCGGAAACGGCTGACGGAGAAAACCTATACGGAATTTTCGAAGGCTATGGATTTGCGGCAGCAGAGGGAGCGGTTGAAGGTTGGTGAGGCTAATCCGACCAAGGAAGAACTGGAAGCTATTGAAAAACGGAAGAGAATTGCTATAATAAAATCAGAGTTAAAGGAATTGGGTTTCCGGGGAAAGATTAATCTTGAACTGAGCAAAGTGGATTTTGAAAAACTCAGCTTTGACAGCGAACACATTAACGATGAACGGCAGCATGAAGTAACTTTTGACGAAGCAAAAGATTTTATCCGCCGGGCATCATTTTCAGAGACCGTCTGGAAGGGGCAGTTCGAGCGGTATTACAGTGAAGATGGAGCTGCATACGTAAGAACATCGGATGCATTTATCCGTACTGCATTTAAGCGGGAAGAGTATTCTGACAACATTTTGAAAGCATTGGAGATAGTGAGACATGGAAGATGATAGATTCGTAAAATGTCCTCTTGTGGATGAAATGATTGAGGATATTGATTGTATCGAAAATGTAGATGCAGTTGATGGGCGTTTAAAAGCAGATAAGCTTCCTGAGCGATTTAAGAAAAAAGACGATTGGGAAACAATTTGTAAGAAATGCAAATGGCATAATTATTGATACCATTTGTTAAAACATTATGAAGGATGTTTCAGATGGACTTAATTCAGTACTTAAAAACGGATGATGAAATGAAAAATCTTCGGGCAAAGTGGAAAGAGACTTTTGTCACACCATTTCCGCCATATAATTGGGATGAGTACAATGGAATTGAGGATTATAAAGAAAAAATCAGAAATAAGTTAAAAAATACCACCAGTCAGTAGGCCGATGGTATTTTTGTGCCCATTTTTAAGAAAGAGAGGATAAGAAGATGAAGAAAGCAATGCTTAGTCAGCCCATGGCTGGAAAAACAGATGAAGAGATTATTGCAACCAGGGAACAGGCGATTAAGATACTGGAAGCTAAAGGTTATGAAATTGTAAACACCCTGTTTACTGATGAATGGTATAGCAATGAAAAGATGAAAGAACGTGGAGTGGTACAGATACCTCTTTGTTTCCTTGCTAAAAGTCTGGAAAATATGTCCCTTTGCCATGCAGCTTATTTCTGCAAGGGTTGGGAAAAGGCTAGAGGGTGTCGGATTGAACACGATGCCGCAATAGCTTATGGGTTAGACGTGATTTATGAAGAATAATTGCGACGTCGCAAATGAAAGAAGGTGATCTTACGGGACTTATATCATGGATCTGGCAGAGTTTTTTCAAGAAGAAGGAATGCTGTCACCACTATCGTAAGCACTGGAGCCGGGCTTCCGGTCCTTATGGCGGTTATGTAAGACGGTGTACTAAATGTAATAAGATCGAGCAGTAAGCACGCAGAGATGCGTGTTATTTTTATGTAAAAAATTGTCCGGAATGACGTAAAACTACCAACACAAGGGAAGCGACCCCGTAAAAAGCGTAGTGGGAAAGGAAGAAAATGAAGAGAAAATTTTTAGAGGACATAGGCCTGTCAAAGGAACAGGTGGACAACATTATGGCTGAGAATGGCAAGGATATTGAAGCCATAAAGTCAGAAAGAGACAACTACAAAACTCAGTTAGATACAGCCCAGACAACTCTTAAAAGTTTTGAAGGTGTCAACGTTCAGGACCTGCAGGGAAAAGTCACCAAGCTGACCGCAGATCTGGCAGCCAAGGATGCTGAGTACCAGAAGCAGATTGCGGATCGTGACTTTAATGACCTTTTAAAGACTACTGCAGAAGGGTATAAGCCCCGTGATCTGAAGGCTGTCATGCCATTTTTGGATGTAGAGAAGCTGAAAGCCAGCAAGAACCAGGAAGCGGATATTAAAACTGCTCTGGAGGCAGTCAAGAAAGACAATGCCTATTTGTTTCAGGACATACAGATACCCAAAGTGGTTTCTTATACTCCTGGATCGGGCGGTAAAGGAACTGAGGACACAAAGACAAGGGCAAATGAAGCCTTAAGAAGTATTTTTGGAAGAGAATAAGGAGGTAATTGATTTATGCCAGTACATATTACAAGCAGATCTGATGCGGAGGCAATCATCCGCGAACAGGTAGTATCTACCATTTTTCAGGACGCACCGAAGCAGTCCGTATTTATGAGCATGGCACGAAAGCTGCCAAACATGACCAGTGACCAGACCAGGATCCGTGTATTGGATTTCCTCCCAACTGCGTACTGGGTGGATGGTGACACTGGTATGAAACAGACCAGCCGCCAGGCATGGGATAATGTATATCTGGATGCAGCTGAGCTGGCAGTTATCGTACCAATTCCTGAGGCGGTATTAGATGATGCGGAGTTTGATATTTTCGGTGAGATCACTCCAAGAGTAAACGAAGCAATCGGCCAGAGAGTAGACTCTGCGATCATCTTCGGTGTGAACCGCCCGAGAGTATGGCAGAACGATATCATCACCCTGGCACGTCAGGCAGGCAACAATGTAGCACCTGGATCTACTCCGGACTATTACAACCTGCTTCTGGGAGAGAATGGCGTAATCTCCAAGGTTGAAGAGGACGGTTACATGGCAACTGGCGCTCTGGCAGCCATGGGTATGAGAGCAAAGTTAAGAGGCATCAAGGCAACGGACGGAACACCGATTTTTAAGAGCGACATGCAGGGATCCACTAATTACGCACTGGACGGTGCGCCTATGTATTTCCCGCAGAACGGTGCTTATGACAACAGCATTGCTCAGCTGATCGTAGGTGATTTTAAGCAGGCGGTATATGCAATCCGTCAGGACGTTACTGTAAAGATCCTTGACCAGGGAGTTATCCAGGATCCGATCACTAAGGATATCGTTTATAACCTGGCTCAGCAGGATATGGTAGCTCTGCGTATTGTATTTCGTATGGGCTGGGCTCTTCCAAATCCGGCAACCAGAATGGATGAGGACCGTGTAGGCTGTCCGTTTGCTTATCTGGAACCAGCAACACCGGTAACTACCCAGACTGTAACCTTTACGGTAAAGGATAACGCATCCAGTCCGGTGGCAATTGAGGACGCCATTGTAGATGTAAACGGATCCAGATTAAAGACCAATGCATCCGGCAAAGCGGTATTTAACTTAAGACCTGGTACATATCCGGCAAAGATCAAAAAGACCGGATACAGTCAGATTACAGAAAATGTAACTGTAGTTGCATCTGCAGTAACTAAGGATGTAACACTGATCAAAAATGCCTGATAGGAGAGAGGTGGACAGCTGATGGTTTATGCAGATGAAGACTTTTATAAAAATAAATATCTTCTTGGAAGGAAAGCGGCCATCAGCTCCGGTTTTCCTTTTTATGCCAGACAGGCAAGCCAGATCATGGATCAGTATACATTCGGACGGCTGACGATTATGGAAGATGTTCCGGAAGAAGCAAAATTATGCTGCTGTGAACTGGCAGAGGTTATCTATCGGCAGGAAAAGACGGAAAAAAATGCATCCGGAAAGACTTCTGAAAAGATCGGAACTTATTCGGCTTCCTATGGATCTTCGCAGGAATTAACAGAAGCGGCCATAAGGAAGCAAAACCAGATCGTTAAGAAATGGCTGGAAAATACCGGCTTATGCTATCAGGGGGTGTGCTGATGTTTACTAATGCAGATGTAACCTTGTATTTATACCACAAATGCGGCAAGGATATGCGATACATCCGGATACCGGTTGAAGATGTTTATTGGGAAGATGTGAGGCAGTCTACTTTTCTAAAAACAGGCCAGCGTGATGCTGCTTCTGTACTTTTGGTTATCCCATTGGAAAGTATCACAGAGCCGCTGACATTTACCCAGGGCAGAGATCTGGCCGTAAAAGGCATTGTTGAAGATGAAATAGACTGCAGTAGCCAAGAAGTCATGTCGAAGTCACTGGCAGCGTTGAAAGCAAGTCATGGATATGTGACAGTTACAACTGTGGATGGGCGGTTGTATGGTAGTGAAGCGGTCCAGCATTATGAGCTGTCCTGTAAGTAGGAGGTGTAACCATGAAAATAGTTATAAAAATGCTTTCTACGGCAGAAATGCGGCGTAGACATAAAGTTGCTGAAAATGGACCTGTGCAAGCAGCAATCGACAGTGAATGTATGCGCTATATGAGTGATTATATGCCAAGGCGTCAGGCCGGCGAGCTGAAACACCTGATGGTGGCTGCCACTACAATCGGTTCTGGTCAGATCAATACTCCCGGTCCTTTTGCTCATTATCTGTATGAAGGCATCCTTTATGTGTCACCAACAACTGGAAGTGCCTGGGCGAAGAAAAATGAGATCAAGGTACCAACAGGAAAAGAGCTGACTTATGCTGGTGCTCCTATGCGCGGAAAGAAATGGTTTGAACGTATGAAAGCAGATCATAAGGATGATATCCTTCAGGCGGCGCAGGCAGTGCTTAGCAGAGGAGGCAGGATATGACGATCATTGAATATATGCGTCAGAAACTAACGGAATATCCCAAGATATCCGAGTTTCTGACCGGTGATGATATTCACATTGATTTTACAGAACCGGATCCGGTTAATTACGGCCTGTCCAGCAATGGTGACAGCCTGGTGAAAGAAGATATCCTGGGTAATCAGATCCGTAGGCATAACTTTGTTATGTATGCAGTGGGACAGTCCTTTACAGATTACAACCGGCTGGCAAACAGCAATTTCCTTTTGGAACTGGCCTATTGGCTAGAGCAGCTTCCAGAAGAGAGTGGAATAGAAGTAAATGTGGGTGATGAAGTGAAAGAGGCCACGTTTTTAAAAGCAACCACAGCTAATGCTATGAGCATGGGTTTGATGGGAGATACCGTTGACCAGGGTGTTATGTATCAGCTGCAGATCTACGCCCAGTACAAAGTAGAAAGTGAGGAAGAATAAATGGCAGATAAAGCACCTATTGCAGGACAGAAAATCAAAAGAAAATTCATGGGTAACTTTATTGACTCTGCTCTTCCGGGCACAAAGGAAACAGCTTATGTCCGTTTAGGAAAAGACCTGGAAGAATACAACGTAGAAATGAATGCCAATGTGGATACCAAGAACAATATTCTGGGTGAAACATCCGTTACATTGGACAGCTACCAGCCACAGGCTACAGCAGATCCGTTTTATGCGGTTGTGGGTGATCCTATGTTTGAACGGCTTCAGGGGATCATTGATGAACGTCAGACCCTAGATGACTTAAAAACTACCGTTGTTGAAGTACACCTTTGGGAGTCGGCATCTGGAGCAGCAGGCTCTTATGTGGCATATCGCGAAGATGTGATTATTGAAGTGTCAAGCTATGGCGGAGATACCACCGGTTATCAGATCCCGTTTAATGTACATCATACAGGCAACAGAGTAAAGGGAACTTTTGCCTTAGAAACAAAGACGTTTACACCTGACAGTGAATAAGGAGACTATATATGGAAAGCCTTAAATTTGATGAAGGTTATAAGGAGTACATGATAAATGATGATCCGGACCGTGTGATCCGGATTAATCCTTCTGATCTGAATATGTGGCAGCGCTGCATGGATGAAATGGAGAAGCTGGGGCATGTGAAAGATGAGCTTCAGGGCAACGTCAAGCTTTTGGAGGACGGTACCGTAGATCCAACAGATGAAAATGCGAGCATTGAGTGGAAGAAAGCAGAGCAGGGCGTAAAAGACTGTTTTAATGCTATTTTTAACGCAGACGTTTATGACATACTGTTTAATGACCAGTCTCCATTTTCACCAGTAAAAGGCGGAAAGCTCCTGTTTGAGTCCGTTATGAACGGTCTGATGCCGATCATCAAGAAAAACATGAAAGCCGGAGTAGAGGCAAGCAATAAGCGGATCCAGAAGTACACAGTCGGCTACACAAAATGATCCGGTTAGGCCAGCTTCCTGTCATTCTTATGGTAGGTGAAAAGGAATGGAAGATCCGAACGGACTACAGAGATATCCTGGTGATCATGCAGGCATTTAATGATCCGGAGCTTACAGTAGAAGAAGCTTACATAGTCATGTGTAAGATCCTGTATGAAGACTGGCCGGATATGCCAAGTGAACTTTATGAAGAGTCAGCTAAAAAGGCGCTCTGGTTCCTGGACTGCGGCCAGGAAGATGAAGAGGATATAATGCCGGTCAAGGTGATGGACTGGGAGCAGGATGAGCCGATCCTGTTTCCGGCTATTAACCAGGTGGCCGGATGTGAAGTACGATCTGTTCCACATGTTCACTGGTGGACCTTTGTGGGATATTTCATGGAAATCCGGGAAGGTATCTTTTCCACCGTACTGGGGATCCGGCAGAAAATGGCAAAAGGTAAGCACCTGGAAAAATGGGAAAGAGAGTTTCGCAGAAACAATAAAAAAATCTGTGACCTTAAGAAACGGTATACGAAAGAAGAACAGGAAGAAATTGACTATTGGAATAAGTTATTAGGCTGAGGCGCGTGACAGCGTCTTATTTTTATGCCTGGAAAAGAGGTGAGGATATGGCGGCTGATGGCAGTCTGAAATTTGATACAAAAATTGATACCTCTGGACTGGAAAAAGGAACCGGAACACTGGAAAAAGCTTTTGACAGACTCACTAAAGCAGTTGACAGGCTTTCTGACAATATTTCCAGTGCATTTAACAATGTGGGCCAGGCGGCAGAAACAGCAGCAGCCCAGTCTTCCAAGGCAGCTGAGGGAATTGATCAGGTAACAGAGTCAGCTAAACAGGCAGAAAGACAGACCAAAAGCCTGCAGGAACAGATGGATGCCATCAAAGTAGATCGTGGGGAATACCAGGAACAGGAGCCGACACCTGCCAGACGGGTAAAGGTAGACGATCCTTCAGCATATGGTTATGATCCTGCGGCAATAGAATTTATTGATAAGTATGTATCCGGAGAAGAGGAAGCGGAAAAGGCAACCAATGAATTTGCACAGAAGATCAGCGAATTGAAGCAAGAACTCAAAGACCTGGAAAGCCAGGGGATGTACTTTGGTGACGAAAAATATGATGAGGCTTATCTGAAGTTGGAAAAAGTCAAGCAGGCTTTAAAAGATTATAAGCAGGAACTGACTAATCCAACGCCAGACGCAGTTATTTTTCCGGCGGACTCCCTGCAGGGGAAGATTGATCGTTTAAAGAAAGAACTCAAAGACCTGGAAAGCCAGGGAAAAAGCTTTGGTGATGCCTTGTATGACAGTACCTATAAAGCTTTAAACCAGGCACAGTCCGAATTGAACACTTATAAAAAGAACCTTACCACTCCTGTTAAAATCCCGGTTCAGTTTGACGCAGACTCTTTTGAAGGACAGAAGGAAGCACTCAGAAGTAAACTACTGGGAATGGAGCAGCAGGGAATATCACTTGGAGATGCAGATTATGATCAGACCTATGTTCAACTGCAGCAGGTGATCCAGGCAGAGAATGAATATAAAAAATCTCTTTTAAATGCAGATGCCGGACAGAAAAAGGCAAAAGCATCTGCGGATAAATTAAGGGACTCTGTAAATGGCGCTGGTAAAGCGGCGAAAAACTCAGGGAAAGGGATGCAGCTCTTAGGCCGGATCAGTCGCATGATGATGATGCGGTTTGTCATGCAGGCGGTAATGGCAGTGATGAGCGCGACAAAGGAAGGCTTTCAAAACCTTGCAAGATATTCCGGAAGCGCAAACCAGACATTATCCGGTCTGTCCTCTTCTTTATTGTATTTAAAGAACAGCCTGGCAGCCGGTTTTGCTCCCATTTTAAGTGTTGCGGTACCGGCAATCACTGCATTGATTGATGCGATAGCCCAGGCACTGGCCTGGATCGGGCAACTGGTAGCGGCATTAACTGGGAAATCCACCTTTGTGAAGGCTAAGAAGACCCAGGAAGATTATGCAAAAAGTCTTAAAAAGACAGGAAGCGCAGCAAAAGATGCAAAGAATAGTCTGGCAGCTTTTGATAAATTAAATGTCTTAAGTCAAAATAATGCAGGTGGCGGAGGCGGCGGTTCCGGAACAGATCCGTCCCAGATGTTTGAAACGGTGGCAGTATCCAGCTCACTGTCAAAAGCCCTGGATGCATTAAAAAAGAAATGGAGTGATCTGTCTAATCTGTTTGCCAAAGGATTTAAGGTAGGATTAGGAGATACTACTTCCCGGTTCGCTACGATCCAGAAAGGGCTTCAGAGTATTAAGGAAAGCCTGGCTGATATTTTTTCAGATCCGCGAGTCCAGGCTGCAGCAAGTACCTGGGGAAATAAAATGGTCTATGATTTAGGCGTGATTGCAGGTTCTGTTGCGTCAGTTGGTATTACGCTGGCAGCAAACCTGGTCGGTGGCACTGCAAAGTATCTGGAAGAAGTCCGAGAACGGATCAAGCAATATATCATAGACATGTTTGATATAACCGGGGACATAGCAGATATTGTGGCAAATTTTTCCGCAGCTTTCGCAGAAGTATTCAGTGTCTTTGCAGATGAAAACGGGCAGACATTTACTGCAAATCTGATCGGCTTTTTTTCCAACTCCTTCATGGGTTTGACAGAAGTGTTTGCCAAGCTTGGGTGGGATCTTTTAAACGCCCTGCTGACGCCTCTTACAAATAATACGGCCGGTTTTAAACAGGCATTTGACGGGCTTCTGGGAGTTGCTGCTCAGATAATGGGAGATCTTAAAGATCTGTTTACAGATGCGTTTGATCAGATAAACCAGACATATGATGAGCATGTAGCACCTATGTTTGACGCATTTACAGAGGGACTTACAGAAATCCACAAAAGCGCTCTGGAAGCATTTGAAACATACATATTGCCGGCACTTCAGAAAGTGGCAGATAAATTTACAGAAGTCAAAAGCCAATATTTGCAGCCATTTATTAAAAGTTTTGTAGAATTATTCGGAAACGTTGCAGATACCCTAACCGTCTTATGGAACCAGGTACTGCAGTCGCTTTTAAACTGGATCGTTCAGAGTTTTGCCCCGCTTATTGGTGCAGCCATTGAAAATGTTGGAGGATTTTTTACTGCGCTTCTTGCAGTAGTAAGCACTGCAGCCCAAGGTGTAACAGACGCTTTAAACGGCATCCTGGAGTTTATACAGGGCGTATTTACCGGAGATATGGAAAAGGCCTTAAATGGTATAAAAGATATATTTAAGAGTGTTTTTAACGGGATCATTTCCACAGTAGAAGTTGCGATCAATCATATTGTGGAAGGTTTAAATGGTATCAGTTTTGATGTACCGGACTGGGTGCCCCTTGCCGGTGGTCAGCATTTTGGATTTAATGTCTCATCGATGAAACTTCCTAGACTGGCTACAGGAACCGTTGTTCCAAGACAGGCCGGAGAATTTGCGGCGATCCTTGGAGACAACAACCGGGAAGCAGAAGTTGTCTCTCCATTGTCTACGATCAAGCAGGCATTGCTGGAAGCTTTGAAAGAGGCAGGTGCTGGACTGGGTGGAGATATTCAGCTGATGATCAATCTGGATGGAAAGGTAGTGTATGAAAATGTGGTAAAACGTAACCGGTTGGCAAGAAAGCAGACGGGAAAAAATCCGCTGCTTATGTAAGGAGAAAGGACTATGGCTTTTAAAGGATGGCTTATAAAGTTTGGAAATACCGTCCTTCCGAATAAGTATCTGGAGAAATATAAAAGTACACCCAATCAGAGACTGGAACTGGATGCATCCCGTGATGCAACGGCATTGCTCCACCGTCAGACATCGCCGAATTATAAGACGAGCCTGACAGTACCGATCCGGAAACTGTATCTGGGTGAAAAGATAGTCGTTAAAGCGATCATAGATGCGGGGATCGTGTCAGGAGGAGAGCGGGAAAGAAAGGTATCTGTCACGTATTGGAACGATGAGGAAATGGATTATAAGTCAGGAGTATTTTATATCGCAGATATTGAATATACGATCTCTCATGTGAATGAAAGAAAACTGGATATGGTCTATGAGCCATTTGATATTCAGTTGACAGAATATTAGGGAGGCAGCTTATGTTAAATGTGGATGAACGATTAAAAGAACTGTATCGGGCAGACAGTACAGATAAACAGCTGATCCTGGACTTTTATCACAAAGGAGAAGAAGAACCTTACCTGCATCTTTCAAGCAGTAACATAAAAGCGGAAACAATGGAACTGGATGAGGCATTGTCCAGTAATGAAAATCTGGAATTTGGAAGCTGCGAGGCATCACAGTTAAAAATTACACTTCTTAATGTTACGGAAGTTGTAAAAGAAGCCAGAATGAAAGTTTATCAGATCCTGGAGGGAATATGGCCAGAAGCAGGCCTGTTTCCAGGTGATGATATATATCCTAATGGATATCGGATGCCTTTAGGAGTATATATCATTAAATCCGCAGAAAAAGAAACAGATAGAAAATACCTGGATATTGTGGGTCTGGACCAGATGTCTCTATTTGATGTAAATGTGGCACAGTGGTATAACAATCTTTTGTTTCCAATGACATTGAAAGAATTCAGATCCAGTTTATGTCAGTACGTTGGTGTGACGGAAAAGGTTCCATCTTATCTTCCAAATGACAGTATTTTGATTGAAAAGACAATGAGTGTAGAAGAATTGTCTGGTCGGGATACTTTGATTGCATGTGAACAGATGAATGGTGTGTTTGGCCATTTTGACCGGGAAGGAATTTTACAGCATATTGCATTGCAACCGAATTATATTTTGGCACCAGCTGAAAATCTGTATCCGTCAGATGAATTATATCCTCTTGTTCCAGGTGAAATGAATGAGCAGGTCTATGATGAAACAATTTCACAAAATCTGTATAAATCCTGTGTTTTTGAAGATTACACGGTAAAAGCCGTTGAAGCGGTACAAATCCGCCAGGAAGAAGAGGATATTGGTGCGATCTATGGAACCGGTAATTGTCTGGTAGTAGAAGGTAACTTCCTGCTATACGGCAAGGGCGCAGATGAATTACAGCAGATCGCAGCGGGGATTTATGGAATGGTGAGCAGCCGACCTTATGTTCCTTACGAATGTAATCTGCTAAAAGGCTTGCCATATTTAGAACTGGGAGATGCCGGCTTGATCAAGTCGGAAGAAGGGACAATTGTTTCTTACATCATTAAGAGGACGATGAAAGGGATCCATGCCTTACAGGATACCTATAGCGCAACAGGTGAAGAAATACGAAAGGAAGAGCAGGGGACCAACGCGGACATTATCCGCTTAAAAGGCAAGGCTGCATATTTAAAGAAAAATGTAGATGAAGTATCAGCAAACCTGGTGGACCTAGAAAAACGTACAGAGGCAAAACTGACGATCACTGCAGAACAGATTGCCGCAGAAGTAAAACGAGCGTCTGCTGCAGAAGGAGAATTATCTTCTCAGATCACGATGACGGCAGAGAACATAAAACTGATGGTTAAAAAGGGAGAAGTATCGGCTCAATTATCCATTGAAAGTGGCGGCATTGATATTAAAGGCAATCGCTTTAGCTGGACGTCCACCTATTCTTCCTTGACTGCAGACGGGAAACTGACCGTAGTGGAAGGTCTGTTCAAGGGAAGTATCAATGTTGGTGATGGTCAATTTACGGTAGATCAGAATGGTAAAGTCCTTGCAAAAAATATAGAGATCGGTACCACTGCTACAGGTGCTACCATTTATGGTGAAACCGTACTTGCATCCAGATTTACATGCAGGGATACTTTTTCTGTAGATTGTTATGCGTCCATGGCGGATATAGGCGCCAATACCATTGGGTGTGACAAGCTCAGAGCCAATACGATCATTGGGACAATAGATGAGTACTCAGACCGAAGATTAAAGGAAAATATCCATAAAGTAGATACAGGAACAGCACTTCAGATCATCAAACAGCTCCAGCCGGTATCCTACAATATGAAACGGACAGACCATGAAGGTATAGGTTTTATTGCTCAGGATGTCCGCAGGATATGCAGAAAACAGGGGTTAAACCTTCCTCTGTATGGACATAGTGGAAGATATTTTACCATCCCGTATACCAATTACATTCCCCTGCTGGTAGCTGCTATGCAGAGCCAGCAGGAGGAAATTGACAGGCTGAAAAGCCTGATCAGAAAGGAAGCACATGTATAACTTATCAGAGGAGCAGCGGGCAACGTTGCTCTATATTTTTGATCATCTTATTGTAACCGGCCCGGATCAGGCGGCGCTGCTCAGTAATGCAGCGGTTGTTGTACGTGGGTTAGAAAAAACAGATAAAAAGAAGGAGATAAAATAATGGCAGTAAAAACAGTACAGGCCATCATTAATGGCGTAACAACTACATTAACATTAAATTCCAGCACAGGAAAATATGAAGCTACGATCACAGCTCCATCTAAGTCCAGTTATACCATCAATGACGGGCATTATTATCCGGTAACGGTCAAGGCAACGGATGTGGCTGGAAATACAACGACAAAGACGGATTCAGATACGACCTTGGGAGTCAGTCTGAAATTAAAAGTAAAAGAGAAAGTTGCACCGGCTATTACCATTACCAGTCCAACAGCAGGATCTTATATCACCAACAATAAGCCAACTATTAAGTGGAAAGTAACAGATGCGGATTCTGGTGTTAATCCTGCAACTATTGGTATTACCATTGACAGTGGCAGCAAGGTTACAGGTGACAGCATTACTAAAACAGCTGTTACAGGTGGATATGAGTGTACTTATACTCCAACTACAGCTCTGGCAGATGGCAGCCATACAATTAAGATCGATGCATCTGACTTTGATGGAAATGCGGCTACACAGAAGACCGTTACATTCAAGATCGATACTGTACCACCTACACTTTCTATCACAGCTCCGGCAGATAAACTGGTTACCAACAAGACTGCGGTTACTGTTACCGGTACTACCAATGACGCAACTTCCAGCCCTGTTACAGTAACAGTCAAGCTGAACAGTGGTACTGCGGAAACAGTAACAGTCGGATCTGATGGTACCTTTAGTAAGGCACTGACACTGGTTACTGGTACAAATACCATTACAGTTGTTGCGAAAGACTCTGCAGGTAAGACTACAACCGTTACCAGAACCGTAACAGTAGATACAACAGCGCCTGTGATCAAGTCTGTAACGATCAATCCAAACCCAGTAGACTGTGGCAAGACCTATGTGATCAGCGTGGAGGTTACCGACTAATAGGAGGCTATAATGGTCAAACGTGTTTTTGGCCGTGTAGACGGCTGTGAAGTCGAGCTGAACCGATCAGAAGGGGACTGGTGGAATGTACCGGTCCCCTTTGATACGGACGGGGAATATGTGGTGGAGATCCTGGCAGAGGATGAGGCTGGTAATCAGGCATATATAGCAAAGATGTTGTTTGTAGTCAATACAGCATTGCTGTGTGCTCATGTGGAGCCGGTTCCTTACTATGGACAGCTTCTTGAAACGGAATGGGAGGCTGAACTTGTAGCACCGCAGATTTATACGGAACTGTTAGTGGAAGGAGGAAAAAGATGCAACGGGTCCATTTCTATGTAGGTGAAAATAAAAGCATTGGACTTCGGATACACGCAAGAGATCAGGCTCCCTTCACGATCCGGGATGCCACCTGGGAACTTAAAGGCAACTATGAAACCGAAGCCCAGGGTGAATGTGAGATCAATGGGGATGTGATCCGTGCCATGATAGCTCCGCAAAAACGTGTGACCTATCGCCTTTATTTCACCTATAAAGTAGCAGAAGAGATTTTGATGGAATGTATAGAGGTGGTGGCTGAATAATGGCAGACAGTATTTATATCCAATCAGTATCGATCACGCCAAACCCGGTGACTGCAGGCGGGAAGATAAAGATCGAGGTTGAAATTTATACCCTGTATCCACAGACAACCTTATATCCGGCAACCACGCTTTATCCTGGAGAGGATCTGTTTACCCTGCATCCAGATACAGACCTGTATCCATCAAAAGATATTTATCCAACTGAAGGAGGAATAGAAACATGAAATTAAGCAGCTTTACGGCTTATGTAAAACAGCTTTGGAAAAATAAGCCTGATACCAGTACGCCATTATCAGCGGAAAGACTGACACATATGGAGGAAGGAATAAAAGGAAACAGTGATGCCATTGAAGCCATTGCAGCAGCAGTAGTAAGCCAGATCGTTAATGATCCGGATAAGATTGCCAGTATGGCAGCGTTGTATTCTGTAAATCAGAAGATCGGTGATGTATCGAAATTGCCAGACAGTGCAGCGGATGTGGTGACTGCGATTGCTAAACAAAATAGTAATTTAGATTCGGGATATTTTAAAATAAAAGTTAAAACTACAACAATTGTTTTAATTATCGAAGAGTTTACCTTTACAAATGGAGTAGCAACTAAGACACTTCAATCTATTTTTGGAAGCATTCCTACATATGCTAGCGGTATATGTCAAACAAAAGTTGAAGATAGCGGTGTTTACAATTTTACAGCAGTAAAAGACGGAAATAATTTAAAAATTGCAACAGCTGGTTCTACATTTTCCGGAAAAAAATGGGTAACTATGATAATTTTTGGTACGGCTTAATCTACAAAAAGATTGTTTGCTATTGGAATACAAGTCTTTGCAACTGATAAATTAAGATGCTGACAAGGATACATACCGTTTTATGATTTGTCCATCATAAAAGAAAACAAGGGTTAATTTAGATAATGTTGTATCAATTTCCATTCTAGTAATGCTCTTTCCCGCAACCATTATCGGTGAAGTATAAGGAACGCCATCAATCGTAAACGTTACTCCATTATTATTAGCATTCAAGACTACTTTGGAAATATGATTATCTGTGTTGAGTTTGTTTGTTCCAAGAGTTTCTAAATTACTATAAAACTAAGCCAATTTCATAGAAACAACAATCCAAGGCCTAAAAGGGCCTTTTATTATACACAAAATCAAATCAGAAAGGAGATAGAACATTATGGAATCTATCAAAATCGGAACTCAGAGTTATGAATTAGTAGCTGACGGATATCAGCTGCAGCAGGATGGAGGATGTATTATCTTTCAGCCAGGAGAGCAGACCTTTGAAGAAGTTGAAACTGTGATGTCAGGCGTTAAATCTATTTTGCTTTTAGATGAAAATGGGGACACAATGGCATCCAGGACAGATTTGGTATATGCTGGTCGCATGACCAGACAGAAGGATTATGTAATTAGAGTTGAGAAAAACCAGACAGGTACTGATTCAGAGGGCAATGCAGTGTATGAGTATAAAGATATAACAGGTACCGTTCTGATTGCAGAGTTTCGTCTTCCGGACTTGCGTGAAAAATATGCAGCATTAGAGGAAGAAGTGACAAATACCCAGCTGGCAATTGTAGAGCTTTATGAAGGAGGTGAGGCATAATGGCAAGAGTATATGCAGATCTGATCCGCAAAGGGAAAATTAATATTGAAGATGTGCCTGTGAAGATCAGAGCAGAAGTTGAGGCATTATTAAATGCTTAGGCTGCTGCTCTTTTTATTACTGAGGAAGGAGGTGGAGACTATGGCAATCATTTATGCAACCCTTATTGTTAAGGGAAAGAAAACCTACGCACAGGTACCAGAAAAGATCAAGCCACAGGTAAAGCAGGTCTTGATCGATCTGGAGTGCGAAGATCTGATCACGGAGGAATAAGTCATGGAATCAATCATGCAGTACATATCTGTGCATTGGGTTTCATGGGTGTTTGGGATCATCTCTGTATTGCTTTCTGGAGCATATCATAAATTATCCAAACAGTTAAAGGCAGAACGTGCCAGAACAAATGCTATCAATGCAGGAGTTCTGGCACTCCTCCATGACCGTCTTTACCAGGCATGTACATTTTATTTAAAAAGAAAATATTGTACCTTGGAAGACAGAGACAATCTGGAGTATATGTTCAGGCCATATAAAGCATTGGGTGGAAATGGAACCGGAGAAGATCTTTATAACAGATGTCTGGCTTTACCATATGAGCCGGCAGAACAGGAGGTATAGATATGGATTTTGGAATTGGAAGCGTAACAGCGATCACAGCAATCTGTTACCTGGGCGGCATGGCATGTAAGGCAACCACTAAGGTCAAGGATGAGGTTATCCCGGTAGTATGCGGATTGACCGGCGGCATCCTGGGAGTAGCTGGCATGTATCTTATGCCAGAGTTTCCAGCCACAGATGTGATCAACGCTGCAGCTATTGGTATTGTATCCGGTCTGGCCGCAACCGGAGCGCACCAGGTCATCAAACAGGCAAGCAAGAAGTAGAAGGAGGTGATCCGACTATCTCCCGCAGGCAGTCCGGGTCATGGCTGCCATTTGCGACGTCGCAATAAATCAGTAGAATAAAAATCATGCATATGTTATAATGTCTAGGTTACCGCCCCTATACCCGGTAAGGAAAGGGGGTGTCTGACATGGAAAATCTTATTTCTTTTATTGTCGCTGTTGCGGCTGGTGTAGTTTGCCACTACATCATCAAATGGTTGGACGGCGGCAAATAGTCGGTAACCAGCCTGCAGATGCCTAACTGCTTAAAAAGGAAGAAAGCCCCTGAGTCTCGACCACTCAGGGGCTTTCGCTTTTGTGTCCAACATGGAAACTTATTTCTTTTTGCCTAACGGCATTATAGCATATGCAGAAAATCTTTTCAAGATACCATTTGTAAGAGAAAAAATCCCTTGACTTTTGCCCGACATAATATATAATAAATTTATGCCCGACAAAAGTGAGGTGAGAATATGAGTCCAAGGACAGGCAGACCAACGGATAATCCCAGACCGAATAAATTGAGTATTCGCATAAGTAATGAGGATAAAGAAATATTGGAAAAATATTGTGAAGAAGAAGGTGTGAACAGAACAGAGGCAATAAGTCGAGGGATTAAGAAGTTAGTAGAAAAATAAAACAGTCGTAGCACCGACCAAAGCACACACGACTGTTTTGGGTAGAAGTTTCCTTCTGTAAATATTATAATGCAGCAGGAAACTTCTTTCAAGAACTAAAATTTGAAAGGAGTTTTATCATGCAGTTACCGCAGACAGTAGAAGTAAAAGAAATTAGAGTTTTAACCAGTAAACAAATTGCTGAAGAATATGGAACTACTCCAGGTGTGATAAAAAAGAATTTCTCTAATAATAGAGAACGCTTTGTTGAAGGAAAACATTACATATCACTTACAGGTGATGAGTTGAGAGCTTTCAAGAACCAGGTGAATAATGTTCACCTGGTCGCAAATAGGACATCTCACCTATACCTCTGGACTGAAAAAGGAGCTCTTCTTCATGCTAAGTCCTTAAACACGGACAAAGCATGGGAAGTATATGATTACCTGGTTGATTTTTATTTTCGGGCCAAGGAAAAACGACCAGAGAAAAAGGAAATAGTACCGGTTCCAGCAAAAACGGTAGAACAGGTTAAGGAAGGGTATGATATAGCACCTTTGTTTCGAAAGGTTTTGGAAATGCTCCCTTTAGAGGCTTTAGATGAAATGGAAAAAGCATTTCGAATAGGCCATAGTAAAGCAATAAAAAAAGCAGCAACCAGTGTGTTAGCCGAAAAAATGAAAAGACAATTAATGTAAGTTTTTGGGGCGTCCTTCATATAGAGGGGCGCTCTTTTAATTGTGACGTCGCAATAGAAAGGAAATGCTATGAAAATATCAGATAATGGATTAAACCTCATTAAAAAGTTTGAAGGCTGCCGCCTGACAGCCTACCAGGATGCAGTAGGTGTCTGGACTATCGGCTATGGCACCACTAATGCCGATAAAGCTATTACTGGCACAACTATCTGCCAGGGCCTGAAGATCACTCAGGAAACTGCGGATGAGTGGTTGAGACAGTCTGTGGACAAAAAGTATGGTCCTAAGGTGGACAAGTATAGTGCTTACAACTGGACGCAGCCAGAGTTTGATGCCTTGGTATCTTTTGCGTATAACATCGGAAGTATTGACGGATTGACGGCTAAAGGTACTCGTACCCGTTCTGAGATAGCAGCCAAAATCCTGGAGTATAATAAAGCTGGCGGAAAGGTATTATCTGGCCTCATCCGCAGACGTCAGGAAGAGAGGAAGCTCTTTTTAACTCCCGTTACAGTAAAAACAGGTTGGCAGCAGGAAAATGGAGGCCGGCGCTTCTATTTAAAAGACGGCTCAGGAAAATATGTTTCTAATGACTGGCACAAGGATGGAGAACTCTGGTATTGGTTCAACGGTGCCGGCATGATGGTCCATGACACCTGGTACCAGTACAAAGGGTCTTGGTATTACCTTGGATCTGATGGTGCTATGCTTAAAGGCCTGCAGACGATTAACGGCAAGTGGTACTACCTGGATCAAGACGGCCGCATGGCAACGGATCCGGTAACATTGACACCGGATCAGGACGGCGCCTTACAGTATCCAGGCCTTGTAAAATAGAAAATCACACATCTGATCATCGGTTATATCTTGCCAAATTTCAACACCTGATTTATGATGAAAATATAGAAAAATTCTGCCAAAATCTAAGGAAAAATCCCCTATACGCACTTACAATCTGGTCATCCACCGTGGACACTGAACCTGCCGTCCGTCACAGTACTGGGTCAATATGGGCTGGCGTACACCGGGTCTTGAAAGGAAGCTGTCAAAGATCTCATCGACTACCTGGGAGATGCTTTCAAAGATATTCCTGCCGTAGATCCATTTATGGTCAAAGGCAGTGGAAGAGGTAATGGTAAAATCATAGCCTTGGTTTCTGTACCACTCCGTGTATACACGATTTAAGGTAAAGGACATGATAGCCAGTACATTGGCAGTAATGGTACTTTGGGGCCAGGTGGAGTAGATTTCGCTGGAAGCCACATTTTTAATATAATCTCTGTATGGTACATAGTAATCCTTGGCGGTGGAGTCTGTAGGCGCTCCGTCGTGGACCACAATAGTCTGTGGGACCACCACACGGCTTAATACGATCTCACCGCTTTCGTTTACCGGTTTTACTTCGGCTTCAGCAATCTTTGGGGGATAATTTCCAAATAAAGTGTGGTCTGGGATGACTACTGGGTCTTCAGGAGGTGTGCCGCCTTCATCACCTGTAAGTGCTGCAGGCTGGATGGCCTGTGTTCCTGCAAGAATCTCGGTGCCGGAGATATTTAAGGGTTTAAAGCCTTCTGCTTCCACCAGCACATCATATTCAGAATAAGGCTGGTAGATACCAGGCTCTAAACTATATTCCTCAGGAGGCGCAGGAAGAGAAATGTTTTCCGTCTGTCCAGAAGAGTCTGTAGTCAGCTGTTCCAGCACACGTTCCGGTTCTCCTTTGGAGCTGATGGAAACTTTTGCGTTTTGTATGGGAAAATTATTCCGGATGTTGATCACCTGGATCTGTAAATTGCCTCTGGATATAAAATCCTGTCCATTTGCCATAAAAAATGCCTTCTTTTTATACCGTCGTTTTCAGTATATGAGAAGGCACTTTTATTTTATGACAGCTTTTTTATCTGTATTTTTTAAATCTCAAATCCACGGACTTTCAGATAATTTTTAATGGTTTCCACAGCACCGTCTGTTCCAATGGCTGCTGTATTGATCATCAGGTCGTAATTTTCCGGAAATTCCCATTCTTTTCCTGTATAATAGCGGAAGTAATCACGGCGCTCCCTGTCGATGCGCTTGATATTTTTCTTTGCATCTTTTGCTGCGTAATATTCTTTTTCAATGGTGCGTTTTTCCCTGAAATCCATATCCGCATAGATAAATACACGTACCAGACCTTCCATGCCCTCTAAAACGTAATCTGCGCAGCGACCCATGATAATGCAGTCTTCTTCAGCTGCCAGTTTGCGGATCACCTCTGACTGGAAGCGGAACAGGTTGTCCGCAGATGTCAGGTCAGAACCAAAAGAGGGAGCTCCTTTTTCAGGAGTCAGGCTCTTGATGATCTTATAAAGCAGCTTATTTCCGGCTTTTTCGTCAGCCATATAGTAATAGCTTTCCTTGATGCCGCTTTCATCTGAGTTCATGCGCAGAATGTTCTTGTCATAAAAATCCAGTCCAAGTTCCTGGGCCAGTTTGGTTCCTACTTCGCAGCCGCCGCTGCCAAATTGTCTTCCGATGGTAATGACCAGTCTTTTTCCGTCTTTCATATGCCTGCCTCCCATTTTATTGTATTAGATGCATTTAGTATAGCATATGGAAGAGGCAAAAAACGTGTTTTTCTGTTAATTTGACAAAAAACTAATATTCTTAAGAAAACTTAGGCGTTATTTTTTGTATTTAATACCCCTGCTTCACATATTACAAAATCAATGGTCCGGTCGTGGGCCTCCATTGGGATCTCATCACACATAAGGGCAGTGCGGCAGAGGACTGCCTGGGTACCGGTGATCTGTTGTAAATACCGGTCATAATATCCGCCGCCGTATCCCAATCTTTCTCCTTTCATGCTGCAGGAAAGGCAGGGGATCAGTGCCAGATGGATGGCTTTCGGTGAGATTTTTTCACAGCCTTCTTTTGGCTCCAAAATTCCGTATTTTCCAGGTTCTAAGTCATCAAAAGAACGGATCTTATATACTTCCATAATGCCTTTGCTGATACATTTCGGTACACCCACCTGTTTTCCTCTTTTTAGAAGATCTTCCAGTACAGGCCTGGTATTGATCTCATCTTCTGTGCCTACAAAACAGAAAACAGTTTCAGCTTTTTGGTATACATCCCAGGAGGTGATGGCTTTAAAAATGGCAGTATCACTGGAACGGCAGGTATCCGGATCAAGAGCGTTCCTTTTTTCTTTTAATATTTTCCGGAGTTCTTTTTTCTGCAAGTCTAATGGTCTGTTCATAGTTGGTTTCCTTTCAGAATAGAATTTTTTAAAATGAAATTCAGTTATACAAAATAATCGCCATACTGTTCCCGTAAAAACCGGGTCAGTTCTCCTTCCGATTTTCCGGCTGCTTCCACAACAAAGCTGCTGGTCAGGAAACGGTGGGTCTGAGGAGAAAATCCTTTTTCCAGCAGGTGGTTAATGTCTGTATCCTTTACAAAAAAGTTCATACGGATCACAGGAAGTTTCCGGTTGTGAAGAATGTTGTAGATACGGGTGGAAAAGCAGAAAATATAATCGTATTCCAGCTGTTCCAACTGGTGGATCTCGTTGATATTTAAGGTGCTGATCCACTGAAAGGAGATATGTTCCCGCAGCTGTTCTAAAAAGAAGCTGACACGTTCAAAGTTAATGCTGGTCATAACAATGATCCGTTTTCTGTTTCTGGAAACGGTCTGGTTTCTTAAAATATGTTTCTGGAAAATAAGGGTCAACGTGGATAAATGTTCATCCAGAAACGTAAAGCCATAGGCAGCTTTAAAAATAATACTGTAACGCTTTAACTGCTCATATAAAACAGGAAAATGTCCTTTTGTATCCTCTACGGTCTTATCTACAAAAGTGCAGTGGAAATGGTCCAGATTGATCTCACGGTAGAAGTAGGCATATAGTTCCCTTAAAAATTCATCCTGGACCGGAAAGGGAGAAGGAAGTTCGCTTACGATCTGTTCTGTGAAATTTTCCGTTGCCTGCCAGAGCCTTGGATCAAAAGGAAGTTTTAAAGGCTGGGCGAAATTTAACATACTTAAGGCAACATTATAAAGCCGGTTCTGCCGGGGAGAGTCTGTAAAATGGATGTTTAAAGGAGCCAAAGGCAGTTTGTAAGAGTAGGCAGATGTATCTTTTACAGTCCGTGTTTTCATAATACAGATAAAAAGCAGCAGGAATTTTTTGGAGGGATAATTTAGGGACCAGCCTGTTTCTGAGAGAAAACGGGAAAGAATTTCGGTTGCTTCCTGAAAACTGCAGGAGAGATATTCCGTTGCCAGCTCATAGGTCTGCTTCTCCAGAGGCGTATTTGCAAAACGGGCAAGTACCTTATTTTCTGATGTAAATTCAAACAGAGGATGGAGGATGTCAATGACCAGAAAACGCAGCTGGAGCTCATCGCCCTGAATAGAAAGCCCTTTTTTCTTTTTTGTCACCAGTTCCAGGCCATAGCGCGTTAAAAATTGCCGCAGCAGTGCTGTGTCCTGTTTTTTCGTAGTAAGGGAAAGACCCCATTGTTCATAAAGCTTGGATGAGTTTACATAATTTTGAAAAAAGATGGCAGTGATCATCACCCGGATCCGTTCATCAGAGGAGCTGAGATAATCCTTTTGGTCCAGGTTGCGGATAAAGGAAACCAGGTCTTCATAGCTGATGCAGCTGTAGCAGATACTTTTTTCAATCCGGACCATAGGTTCACTGGAGTAAAGATTGATCTGTTCAATGGTACGGCGGATAGAACTTTCATTTTTCTGAAAATGCAGGGCTGTTTTGCTTAAGGGGATCATCTGCCGTTTCTGGATGTAGCGCAGCAGGGTCAGGTCATTATAACTTAAACTCATTTCATTCCTCCCAGAGTATATTCCCATGTTTTTGCAGGTACGTAATCTTAATACCATTATAAAATAAAGGTAAGTAAATGCAAGAATATATTGGATATTTTTTGCCTTGAAGCGTCTGTGTAAATCTGACATAATGAGGATAGTTCACAAGGCGCCTGAGAATAAAAAGTGACAAGTTATATCTTCTGTATGAAAGAAAAATTACAGATAATGCACAAAAGAATGTTTTGTGCGTGTATGGAGGGAAAACAGAATGAATAAGACAAAATCAAGTTGGAAGGATGGGATCCAGACCTTCGGACGTTCTCTGCTGCTGCCTATCGCTCTTCTTGCACCCATTGGTATGGTCATGGGTATCTGCAGTGCAATGACACAGTCCTATATGATCGCAAAATTTCCATTTTTAGGAAATGAAATAGTAAAGCTGATCTTTTCCAGTTTGCAGACGATCACCAATATCGTATTTAACAATATTCCCCTTCTGTTTGCTATGGGTGTTGCCCAGGGAATGGCAAAGAAGGAAAAAGGAATCGCTGTATTTGCAGCAACCGTTGGTTATCTGACGTTAAATGTTGTAATGAGCGTATATTTAAAAGCAACCGGTACTTTAGCTGATCCTGCTGTTGCAGCACAGGTAGGACAGGGTACAGTTCTTGGAATTCAGACTTTAAAGATCGAAGCTATGGGTGGTCTGATCGCCGGATTGGTAGCTGCTAAGGTTGCAGATAAGTTTTACCGTTTGGAACTTCCGTTGGCATTTGCATTCTTCGGCGGAAAGAAATCCATCCCGATCATCACATTTGCCTGCATGATCCCCATCGGCCTTGTTGTACCGATCATCTGGAATGCACTGACCAGCTTCCTGATCAGCATTTCTTTCATCTTCACAACACCATACATTGGAAGTGCTATTTATTATGCATTAAATCGTGCACTGATCCCATTTGGTCTGCACCATGTACTTGCTTCCCTGGTACGTTTCACAGAGGCAGGCGGTACTTATATGATCAATGGACAGGAATTTGTAGGTATCTTAAATGCAACCAATGAGATCCTGTTTAACTTAGGACCTGACAGCGAATACTGGAGCCAGCTGATGCCAACATTAACCAGCTACCTTGGCGGTGCCCAGATGTTAACCACTCTGTTCCGTGTTCCGGCCATCGGACTTGCTATGTATCACACTGCTTATGCTAAGAACAAAAAGATCGCAAAGGGTGTTATCCTTACCTGCTGCCTGACTGCATTTTTAGGAAATATCACAGAGCCTCTGGAATTCTCCTTCCTGTTTATTTCACCGGCACTGTTTGTACTTTACTGTGTAATGTGTGGTATTGGCCTGCTGCCTTACCAGCTGTTCCATATCTGTATCGGTTATATCCGCGGAACTATTTTTGATTTTGGTATTTTCGGACTTCTGTACGAACATACACAGTGGATCTACCTGGTTCTGTTAGGTGCTGTAAACTTTGTTGTATTCTATTTTGTATTCAAATGGTTTATTGTAAAATTCGGACTGGAGACTCCAGGAAGAGAGGAATTTGAAGTAGAAGAATCAGCAAGCCAGCTGTTAAAAGAAAAGAACTGGCCAGCCATCGCAGCTCTTGTAGTAGAAGGACTTGGCGGAAAAGAGAACATTGTAAATGTTGAGAACTGTATTTCACGTCTGAGAGTGGATCTGAAGGATCCGAAGAAGGTAGATCAGGTCAAGATCAAAGACTCCGGCTGTGCAGGTATTTTCTTCCCGTCAGAAAAGCATATCCATGTAGTATTTGGACCTCATGTAGAGTTTGTACGCCATGCTGTAGATGACCTGCTGAAAAAATAAGAGGTGAAAAAATGAGAGCTTTATATGATTCAAAAAGCAAGCTGGATGACAGAGGCATCAAATATCTTTTAAGCGAAGAGAACAAATATAAAACCTGGCTGAAAGTGGAAGGGGCGCTTGCCCTTTCCCAGGCCAAAGAAGGTTTTATCCCGAAAGAAGCAGCAGAAGAGATCGCGTCTGTTCCTTTTGAGACCCTTGATCTGGAAGAAATGGAAAAGATCAAGGCAAAGGTGGGACATGGTTTTGTTCCATTTGTGAAAGTGCTGGTAAAAGCCTGCAAGGGAGAGGGAAAGAAATACGTTCATTATGGTGTGACTACCCAGAATATCCAGCAGACCTCCCAGCTTTACATTACCAGACAGGTAACAGAGATCTATAAAAGTTTTCTGGCTGATATTTTAAAGAACCTGGCAGCCCTGGCAAGGGATAATGCAGATGCAGTTATGCCCGGAAGGACCCATGGAAAACATGCCATTCCTATTACCTATGGATACAAGGTGTCTGTATGGATCAGTGAACTGCTTACAGGCCTTGAAAGGCTGGAAGAAGCAGAAAAAAGGATCTTTACGGTTATGATGGGCGGTGCTGTAGGCGGCTTTAACGCTACCGGCCTTACAGGACGTAAAGTCCAGGATGATGTGGCAGAACTGCTTTCCATGAGTTCCATGGAAGTTCCAAGCCGCAATATGACCCAGATGAAGGTGGAATACCTGATGAACCTGTGCCTTTTATGCAATACCTTCCATAAAATGGCAGAGGAAGTGTATTACACTGGCATTGAGGAATTCGGGGAAGTCCATGAAGGATTTACACCTGGAACCATTGGAAGCTCTACCATGCCTCAGAAGATCAACCCGAAGTTAGCCAAGGGCATTATTGCCAATTCCCAGAAGCTTTATTCCCTTCCTGCAACCGGACTTTATTCCGGAGTCCGCATGTTTGAGGGAGACAGCAGTTCTTATATGCTTTTTGACGGACTGATGGAAGAGGGAATGGAACTGGCTACGGAAGTGATCATCCGCGCAGAGGAACTGACCCGTACTTTATATGTTAATAAAGAAAGACTTCTGAAAAATGCCAATATCAACAAGGGACTGGACAACAGCGAATACGTGATGATGAATGTAGCTGCAAAGTTAGGAAAAGACGCAGCCCATCAGCTTCTTTATGATAAGGCAATGAAAACAGAGCTGGAAGGAAAGAATTACCTTCAGGTGTTGTTAGATGATGAAGTTTTATCTTCTATGTTTACAAAGGAAGAGCTGGAAAAAATGATCGCTCCTTCCAGTTATACAGGAATTTGCAGCGTTCTTGCCAGGGAATTAGCAGATAAAGCGGAAGCCAAGGCAAAAATGATGACAGAGAAATAAAGAAATAAGATAAAGGAATAAAGATGGAATGCCGGATCTGACCGGCAGGATAGAAGGAGAAAAAATGGGATTATTTGGAAAAAAGAAAGTAGATTTTGTGTCCCCGGCAGGAGGCAGACTGATGAATATTACAGAAGTGGCAGATCCTGCCTTTTCTTCTAAAATGCTGGGTGATGGATTTGCTGTGGATCTGACAGACGGAGAGATCGGTGCGCCTTTTGACGGGGAAGTAACAGCTGCGTTTCCTACAGGACATGCTTTTGGCTTAAAGAGAAAAGACGGATTAGAGTGCCTGATCCATGTAGGAATGGACACAGTCCAGTTAAATGGCAAAGGCTTTGACGTTAAGGTAAAACAGGGCCAGATGGTAAAGAAGGGAGATACCCTGGTAGTTGTTGATCTGGATGAGGTACGTGCTGCCGGAAAATCACTGGTAACACCGGTTATCTTCACAGAGGGAACACCTGTGAAAATGTTAAAGAAGGATACACAGATCTCAAGGGGAGAAGAAGATATATTAAAGTTCTGATCAAAGAGAACCTATAAGCAGGAGGAGAAGTATGCGTAAACCACATATTATTACTATCGCGGGAGCAGGAAGCGCCCGCGTTCCTGCATTGGTGGGAACACTGGTGCAGTATAAAGAACGTTTTCCGGTATCTAAAATGATCTTTTATGATATTGACGGGGAACGTATGGGAAAGATGGAGGCCTATGACTGCCTGGTATTAAAATGTTTTTACCCGGAGTGTGATGTTGTATTTACAACGGATGAGGATGAAGCCTACAGCCATACAGATTTTATTTTCTGCCAGATGCGTGTAGGAAAAACAGAAATGCGCTCCCTGGATGAGAAAATTCCTCTTAAGTACGGTCTGATCGGACAGGAGACCTGCGGTCCGGGCGGATTTGCCTATGGAATGCGCTCTTTGGGAGCCATGAAACAGATGGTGGAAAAAGTACGTTCTTATTCCAAGGATACCTGGATCTTAAACTATACCAATCCGGCAGCTATCGTGGCCTTGGGACTGGACCAGATGTTCCCGGATGATAAGCGGATCTTAAATCTCTGCGATCAGCCATTTTCCATGATGAAAAGTTTTGCAAAGATCCTGGGAGTGCCTCAGGAGATCTTAAGGGCTAAATATTTTGGTTTAAACCATTTTGGATGGTTTACAGACCTGTATGGAACAGACGGAAAGAATTATTTTGACCAGTTAAGGACCTATCTGCGTGATCATGAATTTAAGCCTTATAATGCAGAGCAGAGATCCAAATCCTGGCTGGAGACCTATGTCCGTGTAAATAAATATATGCAGTATCTGGATGAGTACGTTCCAACTACCTATCTTCAGTATTACATGTTCCCGGATGAGATCGTAAAAGAAAGTGATCCTAACTATACCCGTGCAGATGAAGCAAAAGACTCCAGGGAAAAGGATGTATTTGAAACCTGCGCAAAGGCAGTAGGCAGAGATACCATGGATCCGTCAGAAATGCTTACAAACAGTGTGTTTGGAAATCTGATGGTGGAAGTGGCAGAGTCCATTGCCTATGACCTGAACAATGAATTTGTAGTCCTGGTGCGCAATGAAGGGATCATCCCCAACTTTGAAAGCAGGGCGATCATAGAAGTAGCGGGAACTATTGGAAAAGATGGTGCAAAGGGCTATCCTTATGGTGACATCGATCCTTATTATAAGGGACTGATGGAAGGACAGTATGCTTATGAACAGCTGACAGTAGAAGCATTCCGGGAAAAGAGTTATACGAAAGCCCTGAAAGCCCTGATCTTAAATCGATCTGTGATCGATCCTTCCAAGGCAGGAGCAGTTTTGGATGACCTGATGGAAGCCAACAAAGATTACTGGTATCTTACCTGATACAGAATGGAGTGACATGGTTCTTTATTCAAACTATATTGTACTGGAACACGGGATCTTTGAAGGGTTCCTGGAACTGGAAAATGGGAAGATAAAAGGGCTTTATGAAAAATGGCAGGGAGAATATAAAGATTATTCCGACAAGATCATTTTCCCCGGATTTATTGATATCCATGTTCACGGCTGGGCTACCGGTTCTTTTTGGTTTGAGAAAACACCCCAGTCTCTTCGGGAGATGTGTCGTACTCTGCCTTTTGCAGGTGTTACTTCTTATCTGGGAACCACAGGGGCAGATCCCATTGAGGAGATCAAGACCTGTATCCGGGCTGCTGATCAGGTCAGCGAAGAAGATCCTGAGGGAGCGCAGCTTTTAGGGGTTCATCTGGAAGGACCATTTATCAATCCTGTATACAAGGGAATGCAGAAAGAAGAATGTTGTCTGCTTCCGGATGTGACAGTGATGGAGGACCTTTATAATACCTTTAAAAATAAAAAACTGTGCCGCCATATGACCATAGCGCCGGAACGGCCGGGAGCAGATGCTGTTCTTAGATTTTGCCAGGAACACCAGATCCAGACAGCTGTGGGACACAGTGCAGCTACTTTTGAAGAGATCAAGAAAATGCGGGCCTATGGTCTTGGTGGATTTACCCATACATTCAGCGGAATGAAGGGATTTCACCACAGGGAACTTGGAACTGCAGGAGCAGCTTTGTATTTTGATGATATGATCTGTGAGTTTGCAAAGCAGACAGGAATGACGGTGTCCCATGAAGCTTTTGAACTGGCTTACAGGATCAAGGGAAGCAGCCGTATTGTGCTGACAACAGACTGCTGTGGTCTTGCCCAGACCCAAAGCTGTTTTGATCATTACGTAAGAAAGATCCGGTTTGTAAAAGACGGGGATCAGGTGTGCTTAGAGCACTATGACGGAAAGAAAGAATGGATCGATCCAAGGGATTATCAGGCAGTAAAACAGGTGGAGATGAGTTATGCCCAGTCGGTGAAAAATATGGCAGATCACACAAAAGTGGGGCTTTACGATATCATGTTGATGACCAGCTTCAATCCGGCTCATTATATCCATGCAGATGACTGCAAAGGCAGCATCCGGCCTGGAATGGACGCAGATCTGACTATCATGGATCAGAACCTGGATCTGATCTGCGTTTACTGTCGAGGAAAGGAAATACGGGAATGAAATGTGCAGTCAGTGATTTTGACAGAACCTTATATGTGGAACGGATGATCAGTGAAGAGGATAAGAATGCGGTTTTAAACTGGCAGAAGTCCGGAAATCTCTTTGTGATCGCCACAGGAAGGAATTTAGGGACCATAAAGCCTATTTTTGAGTCTTATGGCTTTTCGCCGGATCTTTGGATCTTAAATAATGGTGCCATGATCGCAGACAGGGATGGAAAGATTCTGTTTACAAAGCTGATCCCAAGGGAAACGGCATTAGCAGTATTGCGCTATCTGCAAAGTGTAAATGATGATGGAAGCGGTGTATCCCTTACAGACCGGAAAGTATGCCTCCTTTCTGAAAAAGGGACCAGTACCCAGAAAGCTTGTGATGGCGGAACGATCACAGCCGATCAGTTGGAAAGTCTGGATAATATTGTACAGATCCACAGAAGAAATCTGGACCTGAAGCATATAAAAGATCTTTGTAAAGACATTGAAGAGCGTTTTCCGAAAGTTTCTGCCTATGCAAATCTGTGGAATGGTGATATTGTAGCCAGAGGCGTAGATAAGGCAGTTGCTGTAAAATGGCTGAAAGAACATTTTCCGCAGATCGAAAAGATCCGTTGTATTGGAGACAGTGTCAATGATCTGGGAATGGTACGGGCCTACCAGGGAGCAGTTCCGGATGTAGCAGATCCCGAAATCAAAAAAGAGGCAACGCAGATCGTAAAGAGTGTAGCAGAGTTTCTTGAGAATTTTTAAATAAAGATCCTGATCAGAATTTCAGATCAAAGTTTAAACTAAAAAGCCGTTTCCGGGTTTGAAAGTAAAACCAGGGAAACGGCTTTTTGCTATGTTGTTTGTTATATTAGGAATACGTCACCGCCAGGTGACAGCTCCGTTGGAAACAGATCTTTATTTCGCTAACAGATTTTCTGCAACGACTTCCAGGTTCTTTCTGATGGCAATGTGCTGCGGGCATACAGACTCACATTTACCACACTTAATACACTGGTCAGCAGCTTTGCGTCCATGACCGCCTACCAGCCACTGTTCCTGATGAGCTGCCATTCCCTTATCTTTGTACAGGGTCAGGTAGTTCATAGCAGTGAAGGAGCCGGAGATACCGATATCCATTGGACAGACTTTTGCGCAGTAGTTACAGGTAGTACATGGGATCAGAGGGATGCGGGCTAATTCTTCCTGAGCCTTTTTAAGGGTATCTTTCTGAGCGTCAGTTAAGCCGGTGAAACTCTTCATATAAGAAAGGTTGTCAGCCATCTGTTCTACATTGCTCATACCGGAAAGGACAGTGATCACACCTTCCAGGTTGGCAGCAAAACGTACAGCCCAGGATGCTACGGAAGAGTCAGGTTCAGCAGTCTTTAAGATATCTGCAACAGACTCTGGAGGATTTGCCAACATTCCGCCTTTTACAGGTTCCATGATGATCACTGGTTTTCCGTGTTTTCTTGCTACTTCATAACATCTTCTGGACTGAACAGCCGGATTTTCCCAGTCAGCGTAGTTGATCTGCAGCTGTACAAATTCCATTTCAGGATGCTCTGTCAAGTTTCCGGTTTCTTTATGATATTTTTACCGTCCGGTCACTGCATCCAGGGAATTATCTGTATTAGAAGAGATAAAACGGATGCTCAGTTTATGAGGCAGGCATACGATGGGTTCCGGGCCATGGGAGTGGATCCCCTGTTTGACGCAGATCTGGTCTCTGCAGTCTGCTTCAATCACACCGATCCCTTTTGGGGAGATCTGGATGGTATTCTGTTCTCCAGGTTCTCCAAGGGTAAAGGTTTCCGTTTCCTTTACCGTACTTAAATCTACGGTGCGGATATCTTTTCCCTGGTAAGTGATAACGGCAACTGCAGCATCATTCTTTTGGTTTTGCCGGGCTGTCCAAAAACTGGCAAAAGCGGCACAAAGCAAAAGGACAATGACCAGAATAAGAGTCTTTTTATGGGATGGGTTCATTTTCATTCCTGTATCACCTCAACATTTCCGCCAGTAGTAACGCTGCAGTGGTCTGCAAGACCGGCGGTTACCATAACAGTACCATCCTCTTTCATCATGATCGCATCAAAGGTGTCTCTGTGTTTTTTCCAGAAACTGGAAGCCTCTTCCGGCCCCATGATAAAAAGAGAGGTGGAAAGGGCATCTGCCAGAGTTCCGTCAGCGCTGATAATGGTAACGGAGATCAGTCCGTTTTCAGCAGGATATCCGGTCCGTGGGTCAATGATATGGTGGTAGGTCTGTCCATTTTCCTCAAAATAGCGCTGATAGCCGCCTGAGGTGATCACTGCCTGGTCAGCTACTTCCACTACAGCAAAGGTAGAGTTCAGATCATGTGGATCCTGAATGCCTACGCGCCACATATTTCCGTCCGGTTTGTGTCCTAAAGCTTGTACGTTTCCACCAAGGGAGATAATGCCGCTGGTAACACCATTTTCACGGAAAATATCCATTACACGGGAAGAAGTAAAACCTTTGGCAATACCTCCAAGATCCAGGCGGACATCTTCGGGAATGGTTACCGTAGAATTTTCCAGATTTACCTGTTTATAATCCACGTGGGATAAAAGTTCCTCCAGTTCTTCTTCAGAAGGGATACGGAAATTCTGGGTGGTAAAGCCCCAGGCTTCCATAACCGGTTCAATGGTACAGTCAAACAATCCGTCTGTCATCTGGGAAAGTTCCAGGGAACGACTAAGAAGAGCATTTACATCTTCTGAAACAGTTCCTTCTTTATCTGCATTGATCCGGTAGATCTCTCCCTTTTCACTTGAAATGGATAACAGACTGTCCAGGCGGTTGATCTCAGAGACAGAAGCCTCTAAGGCAGCAGAGGCGTTGGGACCATAGGCAGTCAGGTTCATAACGGTATCCATAGCATAAAGCTCGCGGGAAAGGCTTTCGTCTGCTGCCAGATCTTTGCTTTCCTCCTGTTTTGAAGCGGAAGCTTCAGAAACAGAAGTTTTGGAGCCGGAAGAGGGAGCAGAAGCAGGATGGCAGGCCGATAAAGCCAGGCAGACAGTTGTAAGCAGAATCAGATTTCGTTTTTTCACAGGTTGCACCTCATATCAGTATGTTAATTACATCTAAATCATAGATTTAACAAAGGTTAGAAAATGCTAATCTTTCTGTGTCACATCTTAACATTGAGCAAAATGGTTGTCAATTCATTACTTTGCAGGGACAGATACTTTTGGAGTCTTTAAAAACGGGAAAATCTGACTTTTTTTTTCAACAACTTTCTAATGAGAAAAAAATAACAATAAAGAGGGGCTGAAACGGGGACGAAAGATTGACTTGTATTAATAAAAAGTTTATTTTTTTGTAAGAAAGTTAGTGATAGCTAACTAAAACAGGCATGTTTTTATGCCGGGGAATGGAGGAACCTATGAAAAAGAACATTACGAAAAAAGCAGCCGTATTTCTGCTGTCTACCATCGTAGCAGCTCAGTCAGGACTGTCTGTACAGGCTGCAGCTTTAACAGAAGGAAGCTGGGAACAGACCAGTTCCGGATGGAAGTTTTTAAATCGTGACCGTCAGCCATATACGGGCTGGATCCACACAGCATCAGGCTGGTATTATCTGAATATGGAAGACGGAAGTCTGGTAACAGGCTGGAAGAATATCAATATCTGTTGATGAACATTCCTTATGCAGACTTTTATGACAGTGAAGTAAAAGGAAATGATGAGGATGTAGATGCCGTTTCTTCTGCAACTTTAAATAAAACAAGAACAGGAAGCCTGGTTGGTGGTTCCTATCATGAAGACCCAGAAGGAAGCGAGATCCGTGGTGTTACATTCCCTGTAAGAGTAAAGAAAGGAACCGATCTTTCAAGTTTTAAGAAAGTAACGGATGAAGACTCTGTAGATATTACTGTTACAAACCGTGGACAGACAAACACTACAACTTACAAAGGAAAAGATGCTTTATTTGAAAACGAGGATTTTGCTTACTATGAATTAAGTGAGGTTCCTTCCTATTACAAAGAGCTGACAGTTTCCGGTGATGTACTGACATTCAGCGAAGTAAAGGGTACGGCTAAAAATGTAAGCGGTGTAAGTGCAACTGTATCAGCCAGCAGCTCTTATGGCGATTATCAGCTGTATATGACCGGACTTCCGGAGTCTCTGTCTAATGACAGCACAACTGTATATGGCGTAGTGATCCATACAAAAGAAGGTACTGATTATGGTATGCGTCATCTGGAAAATATCTGGCGCAAGACCAATATTGCCTGGGCAAGCGGTTTTACAGAGACAACTCATGGCAATGAACTGTCATCATATCACTATGAGTCTATGATGGGACAGAACATTACAGGTGTTACATATTATACCAGTGAAGGAACAATGGAGATCACATTTACAGATGCTGTGTATGTACCTGTAAAATTTGAACAGGAAATCTCCGTAGCAGAAGGCGCAAAAACAGATGATATTGATGTAGCTGTAAATGGACTGGATGCCCTTCCTGAGGACTATGACGCAAGATATACTGTTTCCGGACAGGACAATGATGACAGTGTCATGTTTACAGTAGTAAATGGAAAGATGACATGGACCGGCAGCCCGGTTGCAGGAAAGTATACTTTGAAGATTGAAGATCAGTCTGGAAAATATGCATCTGTAGAAGTTTCTTTTGTTTTAAGCACAAGCAATGTTCCAGTTCAGGTTCAGGCAAATGAAGATGGAAGCTATCAGCTGGCTGCAACAGAAAATGCAAGTGAAAATCAGGTTAAAGCATATGTAAAATCGATTACAGCCGTGAAGGTAGGAGATACTACCTACGCAGCAACCGGAAGAGGAGCTGTTAAGATCATCAAAGATGACGGTACCATTGATCTGTCTGCAAAAGCAAATGGTAAATATATCTTTGAAAGTGAAAAAGCTATCAACATTTCCATTACAGCAACAGGTTATCCACAGGTTGACGGAACTGTAACAGCACCGATCCGTTATCAGTATGTACTGATGAACATTCCATATGGTGAGTTCTATGCAAATGAACTGGAAAACAATGAGGTAGAAGTAGATGCTGTTTCTTCTGCAACTGCTAATACCACCCATAAGGCAAGTGACAAGTTATATTCTGCCGGTTCCTATCATTATGATCTGACCCAGATCAATGGTGTAACCTATCCTGTAAAGGCAAAGGCAGAGGATCTGAAGGACTTCACAGCAGTTGAAAGCAGCGATGATCTGTATCAGAACCAGGATCATGTTTACTATATCCTTTCTGAGAAGCCGGAGTATTACAAGACTCTTACTTCCGAAAATGGGGAGCTTTCCTTCAGCAAGGTAGTAACAGATCAGGAAGCAACGGAGTATAAAATCGATACAACTCTTAACACCAATGTAAAACATGGTGATTATGAGCTGACCATGAGCGGTCTGGGCGTATTAAACAGCAACGACACTACCGTATACGGAACCATCCTTCATACAACCAATAAGGCTGGAGAAACCGTAGATTACGGAATGCGTGTAGTTGAAAATATCTTCAAGAAGAAGGGACCGTTTGAACTGGGCTGGTCCAGCGGACTGATGAAGGTTGGAAATAAGGGTTGCACACTGAGCTATGAGCACTATGAGTCTATGATCGGCAACACCATTACCGGTTTTACCGCTTATACAGACCATGGCACCATTGAAGTAACCTTTGAGAATGGACTTTATGTTCCTGAGAAATTTGAAGGAGCAGACTTTAAGATAGCTGATGCCAGTGTAGAAGACTCTGCACAGATCACAGGTCTTGACCTCCCGGATGACTATGTTGCGGAGTATGTTGTAACAAATGCAGATGGAGAAGAAATGTCTGGTTTTGAAGTAAAGGGTGATACCATTACCTGGCCAGATGATACAGAGGCAGGAACCTATACTCTTACAGTCAGTGACAGCAATAACAAGTACTTCAGCTTCTCCACCAAGTTTGCACTCATCGGAAATGAGACACAGACAGGGGAAGCAGAAGTCAGCGTTGTAAACTCAAAGGGCACAGAGTTTGATAATTATACTGCAAAAGTCAGCGTTGTATATGATCCAGTTTCCGGAAAGATCGTATCTGTTGCAGATAACGCTACAGACTACGGTGACAACGATGATTTCTGGCGGCAGGCATTAGATGCTATGGTTTCCTGGCTGAAAGGAAAGACAGTTTCTGATCTGAAGGGCAAAGATGTAACAGAGATCGATGATGTATCTGGAGCAACCTGCACTGCAAAGGGAATTAAAAATGCAGTATTAACAGCATTAGGAGCTGAGCCTGATACACAGTCTGCAGAGCTGGCAGCAATTATGGTTTCTGCTGCTCCTGCGGAAGTTAAATTCTACAAGAACGAAGAAGTTGTAAAGACCGTAGAAGTAGATGTAAATGAGTTAGATGCACTGGGAAGCCTTGAGATCCTGGATGTAGCTCTGGATCCTAAGTACGAGGAAGACTGGAATGAATTTACAGTAGTTGTTGTAGATGAAGAAGGCAACGAACTGGAGAACGAAGCAACTGTTGTAGATGATACATTTACAGTGATCCTTGCAGACGGAAGAGAGATCGTCATCAGCTTTAACTTCGACACGGAAGAAAAGAAAGCAGCAGAAGAAGTTTCTGCAGCTGACAAGGCAGAAGAAGTTTCTGACTCAGAGGTTTCTGATCCGGAAGATACTGAAAATGAAGTAAAAGAGGAAGAAAAGGCAGATGATCCTTCTTCTGATGAAGAAAATGAGGATGCTGACGCAGCAGATGATCAGGATACCGAAGAGAAGGAAGATACTGAGGAAGCAGAAGACAAGTCCGATGAGTCTGAAGAAAATGAGGATTCCACAGAAGATGCAGCTTCTGATGATAAAGAAGATGCACTGGAGGTCCCGGAAGTAGGTGAGTCTACAGAAGGTACCACTGTAGAAGAAACAGAAACTCTTTCTAAAGATGGCGAATAATCAGACTGCGATCAAAAAATAGTAAATTTTATGCAGGGCTTTTGGAAAAATTCTCCGAAAGCCCTGTATTTGCAGGAGAAGCGGAATGATCACATCCCAGACCAATAAACCATATGAAGGCAAGATCCGTATTACCGTTGTAAACGGAAAAATAGCCAAGATTGTTGATAATGGAACCGTACCGGTAGCTCTTCAGGATGAAGTATACTGGGATTATCTTTTCCCAAGCAGCAGCTTTACAGGCATTTCAACGAAATTTGCCGGCAAAGACCTGTCTGGTCTGATCGATGCAAAGACCACTCCAGGCGGAGGCGATGAATATGCAGCAGACGCAGTAAGCCGTGCGACTATTTCCACAGACGCAATGAAATATGCTGCGATCCAGGCACTTCAGGGTGAGCCGGTAGAGTCAAGTGATGAGAAGTTCTTGCTCCAAAGATCACCAGCAAATATGGATTTTACAGCAGCCCAAGCTCTACGATCTATATGAATATTGATAAGGCGGAGAATACAACGGTCCGTTACACAGAAGATGGAACAGATCCAGATGCTTCCAGCACAAAGGCAGAAACAAATTCTGTATCATTTTACAGCAATACTCCGGAATTCAAAGAAGTACGTTTTGCAGCCTTTGATGAAGAAGGAAACCGCAGCAAGGTAGTGACTGTATGGTGCTGCTTTATGAAGAAAGGACCGGCTGTATTAGAGCGTGGAAGTTATTCAGCAGAAGTGGATGGAATTACAGCATCTGTTGATGTAAATTATTCCGGTTATATCTCATCAATTCAGTTAGATGAGGCATCACAGGAAAAATACAGTGAATTCCTTACAGAATTGCTGGCACATGTATATTATGAGCAGTCAGCAGATATTGAAACACTGTCGCAGTATGAGGAAGAAGGCCAGAAGGAAGTACTTTCTGCTGTGGGAGCAGCGATTAAAAAGGCGATCAGCGCAACTCCTGTATTTACAGTAGACCCGGTAAAGGGAACTTCCAGTACAAGATACGGAACCTATGAATTTGAGGAAAAGCCGGTGGCAACCATCAGCTGCCTGGTAGAAGGCACAGAGATCTATTATTACATAACAGATACTTCTTCTACTGTAAAACCGGATAAGGATACCTGGACCAAATACGAAGGACCCGTGTCTGTTTTATTTGATAATGAAAAGGGCGGTTCCAAGTATCTCTGGGCAGCAACAACTACAGATGATGGTGAAAACTGGCTGAAATCAGCTGGAATGCAACCACTTATGCAAACGGCTATAATTTCACAGCAGGAGAAAATGTAACCTGCTCTTCTACAAAAGACATTTATGCCGGTTCTGCATCTGGAACAGCGCAGGCAAAGGGAGAAGATAACACCTGCTATATCACTCTGTCATCAGGCAAGTTCTATGTATATGGAACAGGCGCAGCTGGCAGCACAATGGAAGGTGATGTAGAAGTCCTTGCAGAGAAAGAAGCACAGCTTCAGTTTGCAGGAACAAAGGGCAAGTCTGAATTAAATGGTGATTTTACAGTTACGGTTGACGCTACAGAGGGAAATGCAGCTTTAAGTTCTTCCTATGGACGTACTTCATCAGGAACTGTTTCAGGAGAGTTTACTCTGACTATCAAAGGAGCTCCGAAGCTTTCAGGAACTATTTATGCAGTTCAGTATAATTCTTCCGCAAGCTGGGGCACTCTGGATGTAACAGAGGCAGAACTTGAAGAGCTGGGACTGGATACTCTTGAGAAGCTGAACAAGAAGTTCCAGGGCTTTGAGACTGTAAACAGCGAATTTGATGAGGAAGACGAAAAGGAAGAGGCTGCTGCAGAGCTTTTGGCAAAGGCGAAAGAAAATGAGCAGGAAGACAGCCAGGAGAAAAAAGAAACAGAGACTGTGATCCCGGCAGAAGATCCTGAGACAGAAGACAAAGAAGAGGCTGAGAATAAGTCTGAAAATGAGCTTGAAGATGAAGATAAGTCCAATGAAGATAGATCCGATGCAGCAGAAGATGTAAAAGAAGAGGATAAATCTGCCTAGCAAGTTTGATGCCAAAAAAGATTAGTATAAGGCAAAAAAATTTAGTCTTCAAATCCATTGAAAATTTATGCAAGGTATATTATAATGCTATCAATTTGGGCAGAAATCCATAGCGGCGCACACATACGGAAATGAAAACGGATGTCAAGCTTGCTTGTAAGTCCGTTTTTGTTTCCGTATGTGTACATCGGATGGACCATCCGATGCTTCTTGAAAGACGAAGACTTTCAAGAAGATGGCGCTGCGTAAAATGCTTTCCACGCTGTATCACAGCCGTGGAAAACGGATGCTCTCTCCCAACACACAACATAAGAAAGGACAGGTATTCCCCCTATGAAAGCATACCTTATATTGGAAGACGGCACTGTGTACACTGGTACCAGTATTGGTTCCCAGCGTGAAGTGATCAGCGAGATCGTTTTTAACACATCTATGACCGGTTATCTGGAAGTATTAACTGATCCGTCATACGCAGGACAGGCCGTTGTTATGACCTATCCTCTGATCGGTAATTATGGAATCTGTCGTCAGGATATGGAGTCTTTAAAGCCCTGGCCAGATGGTTATATTGTAAGAGAATTATCAAGGATCCCAAGCAACTTCCGTTGCGAAGACACAATTCAGAATTTCTTAGAAGAAAATGATATTCCTGGTATCTGTGGTATCGATACAAGAGCCCTCACAAAGTTATTAAGAGAAAAAGGTACAATGAACGGTATGATCACGACAAAAGAGTATTCAGACCTGTCTGAGCCTATCAGCCGTATGAAAGCCTATACAGTAGCCGGTGTTGTTATGGCTACTACAACCAAAGAAAAATACGTTCTTCCAGGAAATGGAAAGAAAGTAGCTTTAATGGATTTCGGCGCAAAGAAGAACATTGCCCGTTCCTTAAATGAAAGAGGCTGCGAAGTTACCGTATATCCGGCAGATACACCTGCAGAAGAAGTGCTGGCAGCAAACCCGGACGGCATCATGCTTTCCAATGGCCCTGGTGATCCAAAGGAAAATGTTGAGATCATCAAAGAGATCAAAAAAATGTATGACTCCAATGTACCGATCTTTGCAATCTGCCTGGGACATCAGTTAATGGCACTGGCAAACGGTATGGATACCTACAAATTAAAATACGGCCACAGAGGCGGAAATCATCCTGTAAAAGATCTGGAGACCGGAAGAGTTTACATTTCTTCCCAGAACCATGGTTACGCAGTAGATACCAACACTGTAAAGCCTGAGATCGCAGTTCCTGCATTTGTCAATGTAAATGACGGAACCAACGAAGGTTTAAAATACACAGGAAAGAACATTTTCACGGTACAGTATCACCCGGAAGCATGCCCTGGACCACAGGACTCCGGATACTTATTTGACCGTTTCCTTAAAATGATGGAGGTAAATGACTGATGCCAAAGAATCCTGAAATTAAAAAAGTACTGGTTTTAGGCTCCGGCCCGATCGTAATCGGACAGGCAGCAGAATTTGACTATGCAGGTACACAGGCCTGCCGTTCTTTAAAAGAAGAAGGGATCGAAGTTGTCCTTTTAAACTCCAACCCGGCTACCATCATGACCGACAAGGACATTGCAGACCGTGTATACATTGAGCCATTAACCGTAGAAGTAGTAGAACAGCTGATCTTAAAAGAAAAGCCGGACAGCATTCTGCCAACCCTTGGCGGACAGGCCGGATTAAACCTTGCAATGGAACTGGAAGACGCAGGATTCTTAGAGAAGCACAATGTGCGCCTCATCGGTACCACTGCTCTTACCATTAAAAAAGCAGAAGACCGTGAAATGTTCAAGGAGACCATGGAAAAGATCGGTGAGCCGGTTGCACCTTCTGACATTGTAGAAGATGTAAAACATGGTCTGGAAGTAGCAGCACAGATCGGTTACCCGGTAGTTCTTCGTCCTGCTTATACACTGGGCGGTTCCGGCGGCGGTATTGCACAGAATCCGGAGCAGTGTGCTGAGATCCTGGAAAATGGTCTCCGTTTATCCCGTGTAGGACAGGTTTTAGTAGAGCGTTGCATCGCAGGCTGGAAAGAGATCGAATACGAAGTAATGCGTGACGGTGCAGGAAACGTGATCACCGTCTGCAACATGGAAAACCTGGACCCGGTTGGCGTTCATACAGGTGACAGTATTGTTGTGGCTCCTTCCCAGACATTAGGGGATAAAGAGTACCAGATGCTGCGTACTTCTGCATTAAATATCATCAGCGAACTGGGCATCACCGGCGGCTGCAACGTACAGTATGCTTTAAATCCAGACAGCTTTGAATACTGCGTAATTGAGGTAAATCCTCGTGTAAGCCGTTCTTCCGCACTGGCATCTAAGGCAACTGGATATCCGATCGCAAAAGTAGCTGCAAAGATCGCTTTAGGATATACTCTGGATGAGATCAAAAATGCAGTAACAAAGAAAACTTATGCAAGTTTTGAGCCAATGCTTGACTACTGCGTAGTAAAGATGCCAAGACTTCCATTTGATAAGTTTATAAGCGCCAAGAGAGCCTTAGGAACCCAGATGAAGGCAACTGGTGAGGTCATGAGTATCTGCACCAACTTTGAGGGCGCCCTGATGAAGGCCATCCGTTCCCTGGAGCAGCATGTAGACTGCCTGATGTCCTATGACTTTACCGGACTTTCCTATACAGGACTGGTAAAAGAGCTGGAGATCGTAGACGATATGCGTATCTGGAGAATTGCAGAGGCTCTGCGCCGCGGCTTCCCATATGAGCTGATCCATGAGATCACCCGTATCGATATCTGGTTTATTGACAAGCTGGCTATCCTGGTAGAAATGGAGAAAGAATTAAAGGCAGTAGGCGAAGGAAAGAAAGAGCTTACTACAGAGCTCCTTGCAGAAGCAAAACGCATTGAGTTCCCTGATAATGTAATTTCCCGTCTTACCGGTATTCCTCAGGAAGAGATCAAGAAGCAGCGTTATGACAATGGCATCCGCGCTGCATACAAAATGGTTGATACCTGTGCAGCTGAGTTTGCTGCAGAGACACCATATTATTACTCCTGCTTTGGAAGCTTCAATGAGGCTGAAAAGACAGAAGGAAGAAAGAAAGTCCTGGTTCTTGGTTCCGGCCCGATCCGTATTGGACAGGGAATCGAGTTTGACTTCTGTTCTGTACACAGTACCTGGGCCTTCAGCAAAGAAGGATATGAGACCATTATCATCAACAATAACCCGGAGACTGTAAGTACAGACTTCGATATTGCAGATAAGCTGTATTTCGAGCCTTTAACACCAGAAGATGTAGAGAGCATTGTAGATATTGAAAAGCCAGACGGAGCAGTAGTACAGTTTGGTGGGCAGACTGCTATTAAGCTGACTGAAGCTCTGATGAAAATGGGTGTGCCTATCCTTGGTACAGCGGCAGAAGATGTAGATGCAGCAGAGGATAGGGAACGCTTTGATGAGATCCTGGAGCAGTGCCATATACCGAGACCTGCAGGACATACTGTATTTACCGCAGAAGAGGCAAAGAAAGCAGCGAATGCTTTAGGATATCCTGTTTTAGTACGCCCTTCCTATGTACTTGGCGGACAGGGCATGCAGATCGCTATCTGCGATGAAGATATTGATGAATTTATCGGTATCATCAACCAGATCGCCCAGGAGCATCCGATCCTGGTAGATAAGTACGTTATGGGCAAGGAAATCGAGGTAGATGCTATCTGTGACGGAACCGATATCCTGATCCCTGGTATCATGCAGCATATTGAACGTACCGGTATCCACTCCGGAGACAGTATTTCCGTATATCCGGCACAGGATATTACACAGCATAATGTTGACACCATTGTGGAATACACAGAAAAACTGGCTAAGGCCCTTCATGTAAAGGGAATGATCAATATCCAGTTTATTGTAGACGGGGATGACGTATACATCATCGAGGTAAACCCACGTTCTTCCCGTACCGTACCATATATCAGCAAGGTAACCGGTATCCCGATCGTTCCTCTTGCAACCCAGATCATCTGCGGACATACCATTAAGGAACTGGGCTACAATCCGGGACTGCAGCCGGCAGCTGATTATATCGCTGTTAAGATGCCTGTATTCTCCTTTGAAAAGATCCGCGGCGCAGATATCAGCCTTGGACCGGAAATGAAGTCTACCGGTGAGTGCCTTGGTATCGCTAAGACCTTTAACGAGGCTCTTTACAAGGCATTTGAGGGCGCTGGCATCCGTCTGCCGAAGTATAAGAAGATGATCATGACCATCAGAAAGAATGAGCAGGAAGAGGCAGTGGATATTGCCCGCAGATTTGCAAATGTAGGCTACCAGATCTTTGCTACCAAGGGAACTGCAAGAACCTTAAATGAGCATGGAGTAAAGGCCTTTGAGATCCGCAAACTGGAGCAGGAGTCCCCGAATATCCTTGACCTGGTATTAGGACATCAGATCGACCTGATCATCGATATCCCGGCACAGGGCGCAGAAAGAAGCCATGACGGCTTTGTGATCCGCCGTAATGCCATTGAGACAGGTGTAAATGTACTTACAGCCCTTGACACAGCAAGAGCTCTTGTAACAAGCCTTGAGAACCGTGCAAAAGAGCTGACACTGGTGGATATTGCAACTGTGAAGAATGCATAAGTGTGAATAAATATAAATTTCGCCTAAGAGGCGGGATTATAATGAAATGTGAGAGAGGACCCGCGCCAGGCGCGGGTTCACTTGTGCAGACGTGCAGTGGAAGAAAAACTGCCGGTGACAGGTTCTTTAAACGAAAGAAAAGCACATGGAAGCAGGTTTTAAATGCCTGTGTTCATGTGCTTTTTGTGTTTTATGATGTTGTATTGTAAATTCACGAACCCTGTATTTTCACACTCAACTGCCTGCAGCAGCAGGCGGTTTGTCGGTTAATGGTTTGAGAAAATTATGCCACAGAAACGTCACTTGCATACTTCTCCGGATGATTGACCGGATAAGTCACTTTGCGGCCTTCTAACACCTCTGTAATGCCCAGAGCGGCCTGATAAGACAGCCGTTCCATAGCCTGCTTGCTTAAACCTGCAATATGTGGCGTTGCAATTACCTGATCCATGTGCAGCAGCGGGTCGTCTGCATCTGGGATCTCACCTTCAAATACATCCAGTGCAGCCCCTGCCAGACGGTTGGAAAGCAGCAGTTCCCTTAAAGCAGCCTGGTCGACTACTTCACCACGACCAAGGTTTAAAAGATACGCATCTGGTTTCATAAGTTCCAGCTTTTCACAGCTTACCAGATGGAAGGTATCTTTTGTATATGGCAGATGAATAGAAAGAAAATCGGAATTCCGGATCACTTTGTCCAGATCACTTGTAAGAATGCCATAGTCCGCGCAGATATCTCCTGGAAGGTTTCTGCGGTATCCTAACACTTTCATTCCAAAGCCATAGGAAGCTTTTCTGGCAACTGCAGTGCCGATCCGTCCCATTCCAAGTACCCCTAAGGTCTTTCCTTCCAGATCAAAGGTAGTAATCTGTGGGCGGATGCTCCAGCCTTCTTTGCGTAAGCCGTCACGGCTTTGTGGAAGCTTCTTTGCAAGGCTTAAGATCAGTCCAAGGGTAAATTCTGCAACAGAACCGCTGTTGGCGTCAGCTGCGTTTGTTACCTGGATGCCCAGCCGTTCGGCAGCTTCTACATCAATACAGTCTACACCGGCACCATGCATGCCGATGACCTGCAGCTTCGGGCAGGAATTTAAAACACGTTCTGTAAAATGACCATTTCTTGTAAGAACGCCGTCTGCGTCATGTGCCTCTCTCATAAGGGTCTCTTCGTCATATCCGGTGCCCATGACCACCTGGTATCCATGGTCCTGAAGCAGAGTAATGCCTGCAGGGTCTACAGCTTCTGTGATTAAAATTTTTTTGCTCATATACATTACCTCCTACCGGAAAAATCTTCTGAAAACAATGACCAGAACTGGCCGATCAACTTCATTTGCCAATAGTCTAGCGAAAAGTCGTCTCTAAAACAAGTTGCAAACTGTACACCAAATGCGTATAATAATGGACATATTGTACATCTTACTGTTTTCACATGGACACATTTCAACTTGCAGGTATCCGGAAAGGAGCACACTATGGCATTTCTTGTAAAAGACCTGGTGGACCGGCAGATCTTTGGCGGAGTCAGGCTGGTAGCAGGCGTTTTAAATGTTTCAAACCCTATTTTATGGGTCAATGTAATGGAAATACTGGACACTCCCAGATCTTTAAATGAGGGTGAGTTAGTGGTGTCTACCGGATATGGCCTGGAGGATCAGTCTCTTCATAAGGACCTGATCCACCAGCTGAAAAAAAGAGGGGTCAGCGGTCTGGCGATCCAGCCGGGCTATTATATCGATCAGATCCCGGAATACATTATAGAAGACGCAAACAAAGAAGGGCTGCCGGTGCTGGAGCTGCCGGAACGGCTGTCATTTTCAGAGATCCTTCATGTGCTTATGGATCAGATCACGGAAAACAATCTTATTTCCAGAAAGCTGGTCCAGGGACTGGACACACTGCGCATTGCACTTGGAAAAAAATTAAATATCAGTGAAAAGAAACTATTTGAAAAAGAACAGCAGGTATATCTTTTTCTCATCTGCCTTACAGGAAAAAACAGCCGGGACGAGGAAAGTCTCCGGCAGGGAATGGGAAAAGTAGGCTCTTTTCTTTCTTCTATGTCAAAAACCTGTATTGGTGAGACCTTGCCAGATGGAACCGGTATGTTTCTGGCGCCCTTTTCCGATGGAGAAGCATTTACAGATGCCATGTATGATTTCAGCATTTTCCTTACCTTTCTTTCGGAAAATGAAGAGATCAACTTTTATGTAGGTGCCCAGCCTTTAAAAGAAAGCAGGGATCTGCCTGACTGCGTAAAAGAAGCCTACGATCATATCTGTTTGCTGGACCGGATCGGGGCAAAACGGGGGATCTGTACCTTTGATAACCGACTTTTAGTGGAACTTCTTGGGACGCTTCATCAAAATGAGTATTCTATTGTATTGGGAAACCAGGCATTACAGAAACTCTTGGACCATGACCGGTATAATCACACAGGCTATGTACATACCATCCGTATCTATCTGGCACACAACTGCAATGCTACGAAAACAGCGGAACATCTGTACATCCACCGCCATACACTGATGAAGCGGCTGCAGAATATTTCCGCTCTCTGCGGCATTAATTTTACGGATTATTACATGCGTGTATACATGTCTTTAGCCATTCTGATCCATGATTATTTTACTTATTGATCCATAGGGGCTGCAAAATATTTCAGAGGGTGAAACGAATTTTTTTACCAAAACTTTAGTAAAAAAACTTGACATCACCTAAAAACTGGTGTATCATTCGACACATCAAAAATAAATAAGCAAACGGAGCCGAAAAGGCATAAATGATTTCAAAGAGGAAATTCAGAACAATAGTCTGAGTTTCCTCTTTTGTTTTACCTGAAATCTTCCCGGCGGACCGCCGGGAGCGGTAGTTATCATTTGTTTTCAAGGCTCTGGGCAAGGAGGAAATGATTATGAAAAAAGGTTATGTGTATGCAATGATGGCTGCAGTTGCAGCAATGACAGTTTCCGGGTGTTCTTCCTCTTCTTCCGCACCGGCTTCTACAGCAGCGGAAAGCAAAACTGAAGCAGCAGCTTCTTCAGAAAGCGGCACTACTGCAGCGGACACATCTGATGTAAAGGCAGCGGTGGATACCATTAAATTCGGTCTGGTAGCTCCTCTTTCCGGTGATAACGGTGCTTATGGTACCAAGCAGGAAAAAGGTTATGAGCTGGCAATGGAAGAGATCAACGCAGCTGGCGGTGTGTTAGGAGCCAAGTTAGAGTTGGAAACATATGATGACGGCGGTGATGCTTCTACAGCAGCCAACGGAGCACAGAAGTTTGCAGATGATGACTCCATTCTGGCAATCGGCGGTTCCTGCCTTACCTCCTGTACAGCAGCCATGCTTCCTATTACAGGGGATGCAGAGATGCCTCAGTTGGTAGTAAGCTCCAGTGCAAAATCTTTAACAGGCATCAGTGATTATTTCTTCCGTATGGCGGTTCAGGATGCGGCAGTTGGTCCTCAGATCGCAAACCAGTTTACAAAAATGGGCAAGACCAAAGCAGTTACCCTTTACTGCAACAACGATTACGGCTCTGGTTTAAAGGACAGCTTCAATGCACAGTTTGAAGCAAACGGCGGACAGGTTCTTGACTCCGTACCTTATCAGGCAACTGACCAGGATTTCGCAGCGATCCTTACTACTGTAAAGAGCCTTGATCCTGACTGTATCGCTCTTTGCGGAACTACAACAGACGGAGCACTGATCATCAAGCAGGCAAGACAGATGGGAATTGAAGCACCGATCATGGGACAGCCTGGACTTTACAGCCAGAATGTCATCGACATCGCAGGAGATGCTTCTGAAGGCCTTCTTTGCAGCGGCGTATTCGTAGCAGCAGGCGCAGATGAAAAGGGACAGGAATTCGTAACCAAGTACGGCGAAAAGTACAGCGGTGAAGTTCCGGACGGATTTGCAGCATTAGCTTATGACCAGATGTATGTACTGGCAGATGCAGCAGAAAGAGCCATGAAGGAAAACGGCGGTGAACTTACAAGACAGACTCTTGCAGAAGCATTAAAGGCAACTGAGTATGAAGGCGTTACCGGTACCGTTACCTTTGATGACAACGGTGACTGGGTAAGAGATTACCTGACACTGACTGTAAAAGACGGAAAGTATGTATTATATGAAGAGTAATTCTTCAGGAAAATAGATCAAAACAGTACAGGTGGTGACAATATGTTGGTATTTTTGCAGCAGGTTATAAATGGTCTGGCACAGGGAGGTATCTACTCCCTGATCGCCATAGGCTGGACAACGGTATTTGGAATTGTAGGAGTCATTAACTGGACCCACGGTGAGATCTATATGCTGGGTGCATATACAGGTTATTTTGTAACAACTTATCTGGGACTTCCGCTGATTCCTGCGCTTCTCATTTCCATGGCAGCCGGAGCACTGATCGCAATGGCAGTAGACCAGTTTGGCTATAAGCCATTAAGAAAGAAAGGGGTTCTGGCAGCAACCGGATTTATTACCGCTTTAGGTATTTCCACGATCCTGCGCTATACTGCCAACGCTGTATTTACAGTCAACCCCAAAGCGTATCCACAGCTGGTAGACCAGAAACTGATCACCATCTGTACTATTTCAGGTCAGCCATTAACCATCAGCTCCCTTCATTTATATATCCTCATTGGAACCATTATCATCATGGTATGTCTGGAGCTGTTTATCAAGCATACTCTTACAGGAAAGGCTATGTTGGCTGCTTCCCAGGATATGCAGACCTTAGGCCTTATGGGTGTTAATGCAGAAAAGCTGATCAAAGTTACCTTTGCGATCAGCGGTGCCCTTGGAGCAGCAGCCGGTTTCTTTATTGGTACCATCTACGCCATTAACCCAACCATGGGTGCTTTAGCAGGTCTTAAAGGCTGGTCCTGTGCCATCCTTGGAGGAATCGGAAGCATCACAGGCTCCCTGGTAGGCGGTATTATCCTTGGAATTGTAGAAAACCTGACAGCAGGCTTTATTTCCACTGGTTATAAGGATGCCATTGGATTTGCGGTAATGATCCTGGTACTTCTCATTAAGCCTTCAGGACTTATGGGATATAAATTTGAAGAGAAAGTTTAAGGAGGCAGCATATGAAAAAAGAACGTTTTTTCGGAAAAAACGGACAGACTGCCTTCCTTGGAGCAGCAGTTCTGGTCTTACTGATCTGTTATATTGACAATTTCCATGGTGGAAGCGCCTGGATCCCTACTTATTTTCAGCATGTGGCAGTTAACTGTCTGATTGCAGCCATCCTGGCATTAGGATTAAACTTTGTATCCGGCTATTTAGGCCAGACTTCCTTAGGCCATGCAGCATTTTATGGCATTGGCGCTTATACAACAGCCGTATTATTAAAATATACCAACATCAGTTTCTGGATCACCATTCCTGTGGGACTTCTTCTGGCAGCTCTTGTATCTATTCCACTGGCAATGGCTTCCCTTCGTGTAAAGGGACAGTTTTTGATTGTTATCACCTATGCATTTTGCGAGATCTTACGTTTCATCGCCATTAATACAGCAGCTTTAGGTGGAACAGCCGGTATACCGGGACTTAAATCCCCGGAGATCTTTGGTATTAAGATCACCAAGCTGGCAGCTTCCAGCAAAGGCGGTTACATCCTGATCCTGTTCTTGATCGTAGCAGCAGTAGCATTTTTCGCATGGAAAACAGAACATTCCAGGATCGGCTATGCTTTTTCAGCTATCAGGGAAGATGAGATCGCAGCTGTTGCCATGGGTATTAACACTAAGTATTACAAGGTACTTGCCATGGTGATCTCAGCAGTGATCTGCAGCATTGCAGGAAGTTTTCAGGCAGTGTTTGCAAGCATGGTCAGCCCGGAGCTTTTAAACTCTACCAAGTCCATTTCCATTCTTACTATGGTAGTTATCGGTGGACGCAGAAGCATCAAAGGTATGATCTTAGGAGGTATCCTTCTTACCATTCTTCCTGAGTTATTCCATTCCGTAAAAGACATTGCAGGACTTCCATTTGACCCATGGATGATCCTTTACGGCTTCCTTCTTGTATTTATGATGCGTTTCAGACCGCAGGGCATCTGGGGCGTGACTAAAAAGGAAACAGCAGAAGTGGAAGAGGGGTGATGGATATGCTGCTTGAGACAAAAAAAGTAACGAAAATATTCGGCGGACTTCACGCCAACAGTGATATTGATTTTTCCATTGATGAAGGCGAGATCGTAGCCATCATCGGACCAAACGGTTCAGGCAAGACTACATTTTATAATGTACTTACAGGAATTTCCCCTGCAACCAGAGGCCAGATCATTTTCAAGGGCAAAAGCATAGAAAAAATGCAGCCGGAAGCTATTACCCGCCTTGGCATGGCCCGTACTTTCCAGAATATCCGTCTTTTTGGAAATATGACAGTAGCGGAAAATATCATTATTGCCCGCCACTGCAGAAGAAAGACTGGTATCTGGGACTCTTTAATAGGAAGTCCAAGACTTAAAAAAGAAGAGGCGGAAAACCAGGAATACATTAAGAAATGTCTGGAATACGTAGGTATTTATGATAAAAAAGACTGGCTGGCTAAAAATCTTCCATACGGCATGCAGCGCCGACTGGAGATCGCCAGAGTCCTGGCAACAGAGCCAAGCCTGATCCTACTTGATGAGCCGGCAGCAGGCATGAACCCACATGAAAAGGATGAGCTGGTGGAGATCATCAATCGCCTGAAAGCAGAGAAATATTCCATTATCCTCATTGAACATGCCATGCGTATGGTCATGAATATTGCAGACCGGGTGGTAGTATTTGACCACGGACAGAAGATCGCAGAAGGACTGCCACAGGATGTAAAAAATGATCCTGTTGTGATTGAGTCTTATCTGGGAAAGGGGGCATCTGCAAATGGCGATGCTTGATGTAAAAGACCTGAATGTATATTATGGCAAGATCCATGCTATTAAAAATATAAGTCTTACAGTAGAAGAAGGAGAGCTGGTCTCCCTGATCGGGGCAAACGGCGCAGGAAAGACCTCTCTTTTGACGGCTATTATGGGCCAGATCCCGTCTACAGGCCAGATCAGCTTTGAAGGCCAGGCAGTCCACGGAAACGGAACCATGGAGATCGTAAGAAACGGTATGACCATGGTACCGGAAGGCAGACGTGTATTTCCAAGAACTTCTGTAATGGACAATCTGCTGTTAGGCGCTTACAGCCGTAAGGATAAGGAAAATGTAAAAGGCGACTTAAACAAGATCTTTGAAATGTTCCCAAGACTGTTAGAACGTAAAAACCAGCTGGCAGGCACCTTATCCGGCGGCGAACAGCAGATGCTGGCTATGGGGCGCGCGCTGATGTCAAGACCAAGACTTCTGCTCCTTGATGAGCCGTCTATGGGACTTTCGCCAAGACTGGTTGACCAGGTATTTGATACCATTGTTTCTATTAATAAGTCAGGAACCACCATTATGCTGGTAGAGCAGAACGCAAACCAGGCTCTTCGTGTGGCAAAAAGAGGCTATGTAATAGAGACGGGTGAGATCGTTCTTTCGGATGATGCAGATAAGTTATTGTCCAACCCGCAGGTGAAGGAAGCATATCTGGGTGGTTAAAACACGGGAGTAATTGGAAAAATCTGGAAAATACCACTTGAAAATTGCAATCTGGGAAATAGGATCTGGAAAGGCGGGAGCAAAGGTGAAAGTACTGGTATGGTGTGCTACTGCAGAGGACTGCAGGGTATTTGAACAGTATAATAAGGGAAGAATTGAGTTTGAATATACTCCGGATACATTAACAGAGGAAAATGTTTCCTCCTGTAAAGGCTATGAAGGGATCGTGATCCAGACCAGGTGCATAATCACGGAAAAGGTAGCAGCCCTTTTGGCAGAGGCAGGAGTAAAATTTATCGCCTGCCGTTCCGCCGGTTTTGACCATGTAAACTTGGCAGCCATAAAGAAATATGGCATCAAGGCCTGCAATGTTCCTTTGTATTCTCCAAATGCCATTGCGGAATACGCCGTCATGGCATCTATGATGGCGTTGCGGAAGGTAAAAAAGCAGCTGCACATGACAGAAAAAGGAGATTATACCTTAAAAGGTCTGCGCGGCCAGGAACTGCGTGACCAGACCATTGGTATTATCGGAACCGGCCGGATCGGCATGGAAAGTCTGAAAATATTTTCCTCTTTCACAAAGGATATTTTACTCTACGACCCTTATCCAAGAGAAGACGCGAAAGCAATGGGGACCTATGTTTCTCTGGATGAGATCTACGAAAAGTCAACACTCTTAGTATTTCACTGTCCTTTTACAAAAGAAAATTTCCATATGGTAAATGGTGACAGCATCCGTAAAATGCGCACAGGTGTGGTCCTTGTAAACCCGGCAAGAGGGGGACTTTTTGATCATCAGGCTGTATTAGAGGGCTTAAAAGAAGGAAAGATCGGTGCCCTTGCAATGGACGTTTACGAGGATGAAAAAAATTATCTGCGTAAGGACCTGAAAGGGGAAAGTACAGGTGATGCTGTATTTGACCAGCTTATTTCAAGAGAAGATGTGATCTATACTGCCCATACTGCTTTTTATACAGACCGTGCGATCTTTAATATGATCGAGACCACAGTGGAAAATCTCTGGGAATACGGACAGACAGGAAGCTGTGCTCATGAACTGACCTAAGAGAGCGTTTACAGGGATAAAGGGTACAAAATCAGGGAAAAGAGGGACCTAGATATGGAAAAAGAGTTTGATATATTAACAGGTGCAAAACGACTGGATGAAGTACGGTTTTCCAAGATTCGTACAGTAATGGATATGGTAGCTGACCTTCGTGCCAAAGGGGAGAAAGTGCTGGCATTAAGCGCCGGAGAACCGGATTTTGACACACCGGCCCCTATTAAAGAGGCAGTGATCAAAGCCTTGGAAGAAAATTATACCCATTATGGCTCCAACAGAGGCTATCCGGCTCTTAGAAAACTTCTGTCAGAGAAACTGGAAAAAGAGACAGGGGTTTCCTATGATCCGGAGACAGAGATCATTTTCACCACCGGCGGTGCAGAAGCCTTAAACAATGCCTTTATGGCAGTGGTAGATCCGGGAGATGAGGTGATCGTATTTTCACCGGCTTTTATCACCTATGAAAATCTGGTCCATATGTGCGGTGCAAAACTGGTAAAAGTGCCTTTAAAGAAGGAAAATAACTATCAGATCGATATGGATGATCTGAAGGCTGCTGTTACAGACAAGACAAAGCTTCTGGTGATGAACAATCCAAACAACCCAACGGGCGCTGTTTACAGCAAAGAGTGCTTAGAGCAGGTATGTGAGCTGGCAAAGGAGAAGAACTTCCTGATCCTTTCTGATGAAATGTATTCCAGACTGGTGTATGGAGACGGAAAATTCTATTCTATTGCCTCTTTCCCGGATATGAAGGAGAGGACCATTATCATCAATGGTTTTTCCAAGACCTATGCAATGACCGGCTGGAGAGTAGGCTACGTGGCAGCTCCTGCAAAGCTTCTGCCAAGTATCTTAAAGGTACATCAGTACTGCAGCACCTGTTGTCCTACCTTTATCCATGTGGGTCTTGCAAATGCACTGGACCTGCCGGAAACAGAAGAGGCAGTGTGCAAAATGGTAGATGCGTTTGCAAAGAGACGGGAAGTGCTGATTGAAGGACTGGATCAGATCCCGGGAATTACCTATGTGAAGCCGGAAGGCGCTTTTTATGCCATGGTGGATGTATCCTCTTTTGGGGTAGACGGAGATACCTTTGCAGCAAAGCTTTTAAAGGAAAAACATGTGGCAGTGATCCCGGGCTCCGGTCTTGGGGAGAACTGCAAGGACGCAGTGCGTATTTCCTTTGCAGCATCAGAAGATACCATAAGAAAGGCAACAGCGCGGATGAAAGAGTTTATCCAGGAGAAAGCTTATGAATCTTAGTGCAGTGATCAACCTTCAGCTGGTGATGTTTGCCCTGTTTATCTGTGGCTTTATCCTTACAAGAAAAGGAGTCATCAACAGTGAGCGGCGAAAAGGCATGTCTGACCTGCTCATCGACCTGTTCCTTCCGGCAAATATTATCTGCGCCTTTCTGACGGGCATCAGCAGGGACGTATTTGCAGAGGCCTTTCAGGTGCTTGTGATCGCTCTTGGGATCCAGATCATTTCCTATCTGTTGGGACTGGTATTATATAGGAAGGAAGTAAACGGGCGGAGAATGGTCCTGCGCTATGCAACTATCTGTTCCAATGCCGGATTTATGGGAAATCCGGTAGTGGAAGGGATCTATGGTTCCCAGGGCTTACTGTATGCTTCTGTTTATCTGATCCCCTTAAGAATCTTTATGTGGTCTGCCGGTCTTTCCTGCTTTACAGTGGCAAGTCCAAAGGATATTGTAAAAAAACTGGTCCATCATCCCTGTATCATTGCAGTAGTTATCGGTATGGCCCTGATGCCATTTCCTGATGTTGTTCCAAGTTTCCTGCTTCAGACCATGCAGTCCTGCAGCAAATGTGTTCTTCCTGTTTCCATGATCGTCATTGGAAGTATTTTGTCGGAAGCAGATATCCGTAAAATGTTAAAGGGAAGCACCTTATTTTACTGTGTCGTGCGCCTTCTGGGAATTCCGGCTGTTACCATGGTCGTATGCCGTCTTCTTGGAATGGGGGCGCTGGTAACAGGTGTATGTACCATCTTAGCAGGAATGCCTGCAGGAAGTACCACAGCGATCCTTGCGGAAAAATATGACGGGGATGCAAAATATGCTTCTGAATGTGTCTTTCTGTCTACGGTACTTTCCCTTTTTACCATGCCTCTTTTGTATATGATACTGGCCTGAATATTTTTGCTGAACTGTAACGAAATAGTGCACAATAGCAGCCGGATTGTAATTAGTTAAAACTAACAAAAATAAAGAAAACTGCCTGCCGGCTCTGACATTTTTCGAAAAATCGTGCTAAACTGAAACAGGAAACTGTGAATGTGAAGCATGAGAAAATCTGGGAAAGTCTCAGATACAAAAGAAAGCAGGCAAAATTTTATGTACGAGAAAGGACAATATATTGTATACGGCATCCGTGGAGTCTGCCAGGTAGCAGACATTATCACCATTGATCATCCCGTCGGGCCCAAAGGGCGTCTTTATTATGAACTTCATCCTTATAATCAGAAGGATGGAAAGATCGTCACACCGGTAGACTCGGAGAAGACCATTACAAGGCTGTTGCTTACCAGACCGGAGGCAGAGGCGCTGATCCAAGAGATCCCTCAGATCAAAGAAATGACCGTGGCAAATGACAAACAGAGGGAAGAACGGTATAAAGAGGCTTTAAAAACCTGCGACTGCCGTGTATGGGTGAGTATGATCAAGGCGTTGTATCTGCGAAAACAGGACCGGATCGAGCACAAGAAAAAGGTGACGGATCTGGATGAGCGGTATTTTCGCATGGCAGAAGATTATCTGAATTCAGAGCTTTCCCTTGCACTTGATATATCTAAGGAAAAGATAAATGAATATATTAAAGAACGGATTGTGGTGTGAAAGCCACGGTCCTTTTTTACTTTATAGGAAAGACCGCCTGCGTTAGCAGGCGGCAATTTTTATATTCGGATGATTTATTCGATGGTGGTTCCGGCTTCGCCAGTCAGACTTTCTTCTGCCTTGTCCAGAGAAGTGATGATCGCCTTACGGCCTTTTCCTGCCTCTAAGAAGTTTACAGAAGCGGAAACCTTTGGCAGCATGGAAGCAAATTCAAACTGTCCCTGGTCCATATATGCCTTTGCTTCGTCAATGGTCATATGATGGATCGGCTCTTCTTTATCAGTTCCGAAGTTTAAGGTAACATTGTCAACGCTTGTAAGGATCATCATAACGTCAGCGTCGATCTCTTTTGCTAAAAGGCCGGTTGCCAGGTCTTTTTCAATAATGGCACTGGCGCCTCTTAAGTTATATCCCTGTTCCATAACCGGGATGCCGCCGCCTCCGCAGGCGATGACGATCTGGTCTGCGTCCATTAAAGCCTTGATGGCGTCGATCTCAACAATGGCAACTGGATGAGGAGAAGCTACGATACGTCTGAAGCCGCCTTCTACGGCTTTTACATGGTTGCCCTTTGCCTCTTCTTCTTTTGCTTCTTCTTCGCTCATTACACGGCCAACTACTTTTACAGGGGTGTAAAATGCCTCATCGTAAGGATCTACGGTTACCTGGGTAAGAACGGTGCTTACCGGCTTGTAGATGCCACGTTTGATCAGTTCAGCGCGGATGCCGTTCTGTAAGTCATAGCCGATATAGCCCTGGCTCATAGCGGAGCATACAGACATAGGAGCGGAGCTGTATCCGTCGTGCTGCTTGCCGAATTCATTCATTGCTGTGTGGATCATTCCTACCTGTGGTGCGTTGCTGTGAACGATGGCAACCTGCCAGCCGTCCTGGATGAAGTCTGCGATCACTTTTGCAGTGCGCTTTACGGCTTCCTTCTGTTCCGGAAGATTGGTTCCCATATCTTTATGGCCGATGGCCATGACGATCCTCTTTTTTGCCATAATGCTTACCTCACTTTTCAGGAAATATTTTTAACATTATGATACATTATTATGATGATAATTGCAATGAAAAGCGAAAAAAGATGATAGCAAAAGGTTGATGGCTGTGCTATACTGACTGCATGTGTGTAAGGCGGAAAAAAGAGAATGTGAATAGAATGAGGATCTTGCCGGAAGGCTTCGGATGGAAGGTTCTGGCAGCCATGGCAGCAGCTGTGGCTGGGAATATCCTGGTGCAGTACGTGATCCCGTGGCCGGATTTTATGAAGGCGTCTTATGGGGCTGCAGCAGAGATACTGGGGGATTATCCTGTGGGAGTTTATCTGCTTTTGACGCTTCTTATAGCGCCTCTGGTGGAAGAAGGGATATTTCGCAGAGGGATTTATGCAGTCTTTAGAAGATGGCTGGGAGTGACTCCGGCTGCGTTTTTATCAGCACTTGCATTTGGTCTGTATCATGGGAACTGGATCCAGGGAATTTATGGTTTTGTTTTTGGGCTGCTTCTTGCCTGGGGATATGAGAGCAGTTCTTTTGGAAAGTACAGGATGGTTGTGCTGATGCATGGGGCTGCCAATGGGGCGGCGGTGCTTTGCAGTATGGTTTTTAGTGGCTTATTTTAAGTAATGATGAAGTGTAGATAACAGCAAAATAAGAAAGAGAAGCGAAGGAGGAAGAACGTGAAGTTATTATCCATTGCGATTCCATGTTATAATTCAGAAGCTTATATGGAACATTGTATCAATACACTGCTTACAGGTGGTGATGAGGTGGAGATCATTATTGTAGATGATGGTTCACAGAAGGATCGTACACCGGAGATCGCAGATGAGTATGAGCGGAAATATCCGGGCATCTGCCGTGCGGTCCATCAGGAAAACGGCGGACATGGCCAGGCGGTAAATACAGGTCTTAAAAATGCTACAGGTGTGTTTTTTAAGGTTGTGGACAGTGATGACTGGGTCAATGAAGAGGCATACCAGAAGGTTCTGGAAACTCTGAGAAAGTTTGTGTATGGTCAGGAGACCATTGATATGCTGGTTACCAACTTTGTCTATGAAAAGGAAGGGGCAAAGCGGAAAAAGGTGATGAATTATCATACTGCTTTTCCTAAGGATAAGGTGTTTACCTGGAAGGACGTTAAGTTCTTTATGACAGGACAGTATATCCTGATGCATTCTGTTATTTACAGAACAGAATTGCTGCGTCAGTGTGGATTGGAACTGCCGAAGCATACATTCTATGTGGATAATATTTTCGTGTACCAGCCACTTCCTCATGTAAAGAATATGTATTACCTGGATGTGAATTTCTACCGCTATTTTATTGGAAGATCGGACCAGTCTGTAAATGAGCAGGTAATGATCGGAAGGATCGACCAGCAGCTGCGGGTTACAAAGCTGATGCTGGGATATTATGATGTGACGAAGATCCCGAACAGAAAGCTGAAGCATTATATGACTTCTTATCTGGAGATCATGATGACGATCTGTTCTGTGCTGGCTATTAAGTCGGGGACAGAGGAGAATATGGAAAAGAAGAAGGAACTTTGGGAGTCTTTGAAGAAGCAGAATTTGGCTCTTTGGCTGAGATTGCGGTTTGGATTTTTGGGACAGGGATGCAATCTGCCGGGTAAGGGCGGTAGAGAGTTGCTGATCTTGGGGTATAAGATTACGCAGAAGTTCTATGGGTTTAATTAATCCCCCACGGACAATCGAGAAATTAAAAATCTGGGGATTATCTCAAGAATATAAAATAAAAAGGCGCTTGGTGTTTTAGCCAAGCGCTTTTTCTGTTATCTTCTTGTCTTCGGTGTCGGTTGCGTATCCGTATACTAAGTAGTGGATGGCATAGGACATCAGGAAAGCACCGCATACATCGATGATGGAGTGTTGTTTTAAAAACATGGTTGCCAGACAGATGGAAATGGTGAGAAGCAGTGATCCTAACCGCAGGAAGCGATATTTTGCTAAGATCTGGCTTCTGCTGATGGCAATGTGGGTTCCTACGGCATTGTATACGTGGATGCTTGGGAAGACATTGGTGCAGGTGTCTGTTTTGTAGAGGGCAGCTACGGCTGCGCTGAAAATGTTCTTGTTCGGGTCGATGACCGGGCGGAAGTCGGTACCGTTGTGGAAGAAGGTACAGATGATCAGGCTCAGGGTCATGCCGGAAAACAGGAATGTACACATTTTGTAGTAGTCTTCTTTGCTGCGGAACAGGAAGAAAACCAATGTTCCTGCTACGTAGAGGAACCACAAAAGGTACGGTATGATGAAGTATTCATTAAATGGGATCAGGTCGTCTAAGGACGCATGCATAATGTGATAATCACGGGTGACTGTCCGCTCCAGGTACATGAACCAGGGCAGGTAGATGAATGCGTAGGACAGCAGCCATGCATGCCTGTATTTGTGTAAAAATTCGCGGATCTTTTTCATAGTTTCCTTTCTTATCCTATATAGTATCAAACAAATTTTGAAATAGTGTTTACATAGTTTCTTTTTTATCGTGGAGATTATAGCACGGTAAATTTTGAAAAACAAGGGGAGTCAGGAAATATTAATAAAGTTCTCTTCTATTTTTATTTTTGTTATGATATATTTATTATTAAGAAATAAATTTACATGAGATTGGTGGCGTGAGAAATGAGTGAAGCACGAAGCGTTCTGGGAGTGATCTGTTCTGCCTATGACAGTTTTTTTGAAGCAGAGAAAAAGATCGCGGACTATATTATGGAACATAAAGAGCAGGCTGTGGATATGACAGTGGGAGAACTGGCAAAGGCTAGCGGTACCAGTGATGCTACTGTGTCAAGATTTTGCCGCAGATGTGGTTTTAAGGGATTTCAGAACCTGAAACTGACACTTGCAAGAGAGATTCTGGAGGAAGAGCATCAGAGCCAGGAAGTGACCAATGATATTGACAGGACGGATCTGGAACAGTCTTTAAAGAACATTCTTGCGAATAAAATTGCGGAACTGACAGAGACTATAAAGATGATGGACATTAAAAATCTGGAGGTTATTCTGGATAAGCTGGAGCATGCAAGGATGGTGCAGCTGGCAGCTGTGGGAAATACGATCCCTGTGGCATTAGACGGAGCTTTTAAGCTGAACCAGCTGGGTATTCCGGCAGTGGCAGGGGATATCTGGGAAGCCCAGGCTGCGTATGCTTTTAATCTGGGGCCGGAGGATGTGGTTTTGATCATTTCAAACTCTGGTTCTTCCAAGCGGTTGGAGACGCTGGCTTTGGGAGCGAAGGAAAATGGAAGTACCCTGGTGCTTATTACGAATAACAGGGAGTCACCGTTAGCACAGATCTGTGATTATAAGATCATTACTGCTACCAGGGAAAAACTTCTCACAGAGGAATTCTGGTTTTCCAGAGTCACAGCCACTACTGTGATCGAGATCATTTACCTTCTTTTGATGGCGGGAAAGAAGGATGCGGTTGAGCATATCAGACGCCATGAAAAAGCTATATTATCTGATAAACAGAGGGGATAGATACACAAGATAATATATCAGGCAGCACCTAACAATCTGCACAAAAGAGAGTCGCATTTTACAGAAAAATGCGGCTCTTTTTATCTAAAGTGCTGAAAATTAGTGTGAAATTAATTTTCTCAAAGAACACTATTGACGAAAAATAAAAATCATATTATAGTAAAGCCATAAGGATAAGAAATAAAATTTCTTAAAAGTAAGGAGAAGTGACGTATGATTTACACGGTGACTTTTAATCCGGCACTGGACTATGTGATCTCTGTGGATCATTTTACTCCAGGTAAGATCAACCGGACCGTATCAGAAAACATGATCTGCGGGGGAAAAGGGATCAATGTATCGGCTCTTTTAGCAAATCTGGGTTATGAGAGTACAGCACTGGGCTTTGTAGCAGGTTTTACAGGAGCTGAGATCGAAAAGAGAGCGAAAGAGCTGGGGTTTGCATCAGATTTCATTCATGTAAAGAAGGGCATGTCCCGTATCAATGTGAAGATGAAATCAGACGAAGAGACGGAGATCAACGGCATGGGACCGGATATCCAGCAGGAAGATGTGGATGCTTTGTTTGAGAAGCTGGATGGCCTGAAAGAAGGGGATGTGCTGGTACTTTCCGGAAGTATTCCTTCTATGATCAGTCATCATATTTATGAGGAGATCATGAAGCGGCTGGAGGACAGAGGTGTACGTATGGTTGTGGATGCGGAAAAGGATCTGCTGTTGGATGTACTGCCTTTGAAGCCATTTCTTATTAAGCCAAATAATCATGAACTGGGTCAGATGTTTGGAAGAAAATTGAAGACGGAAGATGAGATCATAGAGTGCGCAAAGGAACTGCAGGACCGGGGTGCTGTAAATGTCCTGGTTTCTATGGCAGGAGACGGCGCATTGCTGGTTGCAGAAGATGGACATATTTATAAGGAAGGTGTCTGCAGGGGAACAGTGAAAAACTCCGTAGGTGCCGGTGACTCTATGGTAGCGGGATTTTTAGCCGGTTATCTGGAAAAAGGAGATTATGAGTACGCTTTGAAGCTGGGAACAGCCAGTGGCGGCGCAACCGCATTTTCCTATGGTATTGGTACAAAGGAACTGATCATGGAGTTGTTAGGACAGTTACAGTAAGCTTACGATGAAATAAAATATGGGCATGAAAAAGCAGATTGAAATATAGAAGGAGGTATACACATGCGTATTACAGAGCTGTTGAAAAAGGAAAGCATTGAACTGGGCGTGAAAGTGGCAGACAAGAACGCAGCCATTGACAAACTGATCTCACTGATGGATGCTGGTGGACGGCTTAACAGTACACAGGGATATAAGGAAGGAATTTTAGCAAGAGAGGCACTTGGAAGTACAGCCATTGGTGAAGGAATTGCCATCCCACACGCAAAGGTAGAGGCAGTAAAAGAACCGGGACTTGCAGCAATGGTAGTTCCGGAAGGCGTGGATTATGAGGCATTTGACGGCTCCCTGGCAAATCTGATCTTTATGATCGCAGCACCGGCAGCAGGAGATGATGTGCATTTACAGGCATTATCCAGACTGTCTACCTTATTGATGAACCCGGGATTTAAGGAGAGCCTGATCGCTGCAAAGGATACAGATGAGTTTTTAGATATCATCGACAAGGCGGAAAATGAGCGCTTTGGCGAAGAAGAGAGGAAAACAGAGGCAGCTGCAGAAAATGTGACAGAGGATAAGGCTGTGGAACAGAAGGTAGATGATGGGGCAGAAAAGAGTGCTTTGGCGGTTAATGCACATTACCGGGTGTTAGCTGTAACTGCCTGCCCTACAGGTATTGCCCATACGTACATGGCAGCGGAAAATCTGGAAAATACAGGAAAGAAGCTGGGGATTTCCTTGAAGGCTGAGACAGATGGCTCCGGCGGTGCCCAGAATGTGCTGACAAAAGAGGAGATTGCGGCAGCAGAGGCGATCATCGTAGCAGCGGATAAGAACGTGGAAATGGCCCGTTTTGACGGAAAGCCGGTGATCATGGTTCCTGTAGCAGATGGTATCCACAAGGCAGAGGTTCTGATCAACCAGGCAGTAAGCGGAACCGTACCGATCTATCATTACTCAGGAGACGCTTCCGGCGCAGCTTCTGAAGGGGAGAATGACAGCGTAGGAAGACAGATCTACAAGCATCTGATGAACGGTGTATCCCACATGCTTCCATTTGTGATCGGCGGCGGTATCCTGATCGCACTGGCATTCTTACTGGATGATTATTCTATTGATCCATCCAATTTTGGTAAGAACACACCTCTTGCAGCTTACTTAAAGACCATTGGTGAGCAGGCATTTGGCATGATGCTTCCGATCCTTGCAGGCTTTATTGCCATGAGTATTGCAGACCGTCCTGGTCTTGCAGTTGGTCTGGTAGCAGGTCTGATCGCTAAAATGGGTTCTACTTTTGCAAATCCGGCTGGCGGAGATGTAAACGCAGGTTTCCTTGGCGCATTATTTGCAGGTTTTGCAGGTGGTTACATTGTATTAGGACTGAAGAAACTGTTTTCCAAACTTCCAAAGTCACTGGAAGGTATCAAACCTGTGTTATTGTATCCAGTGATCGGTATTTTCCTTGCAGCAGTCGTTACTACCTTTATCAATCCATATATGGGCATGATCAATGATGGACTGACCCACTTCTTAAATGGAATGGGAGGAACCAGCCGTGTCGTTTTAGGTATGATCCTTGGCGGCATGATGTCTATTGATATGGGTGGTCCTTTCAACAAAGCAGCTTATGTATTCGGAACAGCGCAGTTAGCAGAAGGAAACTTTGAAGTAATGGCAGCGGTAATGGCAGGTGGTATGGTGCCTCCGATCGCGATCGCTCTTTGCACTACTTTCTTTAAGAAGAAATTTACGGAAAAAGAGCGTCAGTCCGGTGTTGTAAACTACGTAATGGGTCTTTCCTTCATTACAGAAGGCGCTATTCCATTTGCAGCGCAGGATCCTCTTCGTGTAATCCCGTCCTGTCTCATCGGTTCTGCCATTGCAGGTGGTCTGTCCATGGCATTTGGCTGTACGTTAAGAGCACCTCACGGCGGATTATTCGTACTGCCTACCATCGGCAATCCGGTGATGTATCTGGCAGCAGTTGTGATCGGAGCTGTTGTAGGTTGCTTAATCCTGGGAATTCTGAAAAAGAACGTGGAAGAATAAAATATTGCATCTTCCCCTACATCGCAGGGGAAAGCAGATATATACTTAAGGGAGTATTTTACAGCAGCCCGGCCAAGGGGAGAAACGGCCGGGCTGTTTTTGCGCCAGGACACATTCTTTTATATGAAAAAGCCATGAAAATAAATGGAAAAATAATTTTCAAAAAGTGTTGACAATTCCTACAATTTGAATTATACTATTCAAGCAATCGCATTTGAGACAAATGTGAAAGCGGATACGGGGTCTTAGCTCAGCTGGGAGAGCATCTGCCTTACAAGCAGAGGGTCACAGGTTCGAGCCCTGTAGGCCCCATCCAATTAAATAATTATGGCGGAATAGCTCAGATGGCTAGAGCACACGGTTCATACCCGTGGTGTCGAGAGTTCGAATCTCCCTTCCGCTACTGTATGGGGTCTTAGCTCAGCTGGGAGAGCATCTGCCTTACAAGCAGAGGGTCACAGGTTCGAGCCCTGTAGGCCCCATCCAATAACTAAATATGGCGAGATAGCTCAGTTGGCTAGAGCACGCGGTTCATACCCGCGGTGTCGAGGGTTCGAATCCCCCTCTCGCTATGAAAAAAGCAATTTGCGTAGTGCAGATTGCTTTTTTGCTATATACAAATATACATTGGCAGGTCACTGGACGAGCAGTTCATAGACGGTGACATAAGGGGCATTTTTAATAGAAATTTTCGATGCGTTTTATATTCTTTTCGGTACCATTATGCTATAATAAAATGAGCACAGAAAAACAAGAAAGGACACCCTGTTTGCCTATGTACCATTTTATCATTAACCCAAACGCAGGCTCCGGCAGAGGATGGAAAGTATGGAGAGCTATTGCCGGTTATATGGACCGGCACAATATTGAATATGAAGCGGTTCTGACAAATGGGATCGGCGAAGCCAGAGACGCTGCCAGAGAGCTGACAAAGGAAGCAGGAAAGCCATGCTTCCTTATTGTTGTAGGCGGAGATGGCACGATGAACGAGGTATTAGATGGTGCATCCTTTCATGGTCCTTTAAATCTTGGCTATATTCCGGCTGGAACAGGAAATGATCTGTGGCGAAGTCTGCACATGCCGGCAAGCCCGGTGAAGTGCCTGAAAAAGCAGCTTCAGCCAAGACATTTTTCCATGATCGATTATGGTGTCCTTTCCTATGGAAAAGGAGAACCTTTTCACAGACGTTTCTTAGTCAGTGCCGGGATCGGCTTTGACGCTGCAGTCTGTCAGGCAGCCCTTGACTCCCGGCTTCGCAGCCGTTTAGGACATATGGGTTTTCGCAGGCTTTCCTATCTGCTCCTTGGGATCGGCCAGTTTTTTAAATGCAGGTCTTCCAGAGGATATATTGTTTTAGATGGTGTAAAACGGGTAGAATTTAATAACATCCTGTTTATATCCTGCCACATCCAGCCATCAGAAGGCGGCGGTTTCGTCTTTGCCCCGAAAGCAGACGGAAAAGACGGGCTGATGAACATATGCGTAGTCAGTCATTCTAACCGGATGAAACTGATCCCTCTTCTTTTGGGAGCCATGACCGGCAGGAAAAAGCGTTATAAAGGAACCAGAACCTATGAGTGCAGGGAAGTGAAGATACACACAGATGCCCCGCTTCCAGTTCATGTGGACGGAGAAGTGTGTGGAAATGTAAACGATATACAGGCAGAATGTATTCCGCGGAAAGTACGGATGATGTTCTGATCACAGGGTCTGCCAGACAGAATTTTATAAATCAGTTATAAAGGAGACATAAAATAAATGAGGATTGGACAGGGATATGACGTACACAAACTGGTAGAAGGAAGAAAGCTGATCCTTGGCGGTGTGGGGATTCCTTACGAAAAGGGACTGTTAGGCCATTCTGATGCAGATGTGCTTGTACACGCTGTAATGGATGCTCTTTTAGGCGCAGCTGCTTTAGGGGATATCGGACAGCATTTTCCTGATACGGATCCAAGATATGAAGGGATATCCAGTATAGAACTGCTGAAAAAAGTAGGGGAATTACTGGAAGAAAAAGGCTATGTAGTGGAAAATATCGATGCCACCATCATTGCCCAGCGTCCCAAACTTTTAAATTACCGTCCAAAGATGGCAGAAAACATTGCCCAGGCGCTGCATCTGGATGTATCCAGAGTCAGTGTAAAAGCCACTACAGAAGAGGGGCTTGGCTTTACAGGAACCGGGGAAGGAATTTCCTCCCAGGCAATTACATTATTGACGGAAGTAGCTGATTACTGCTATGATAATAAGATAGTAAATGATAGCTGCACAGGCTGTGGAGGCTGCTGCGGCTCTCAAAAATAAAACTGGGGATAAATATGTAAGTTTGTAAAGCTTACAGAAATGAGGAGAATGACTATGAAGATCTTTAATACTCTCACAAGAAGAAAAGAAGAATTTGTCCCATTAACACCGGGACAGGTAAAAATGTATGTATGCGGACCTACTGTTTACAATCTGATCCACATTGGAAATGCAAGACCTATGATCGTATTTGATACAGTACGCCGTTATTTTGAGTACAAGGGCTATGATGTACAGTATGTATCCAACTTCACTGACGTAGATGACAAGATCATCAAGAAGGCAAATGAAGAAGGCGTAGATGCAGAAGTGATCTCCAAGCGCTATATTGAAGAGTGCAAAAAGGATATGGCAGCGTTAAATGTAAAGCCTGCAACTGTAAATCCACAGGCAACCCAGGAGATCCAGGGCATGCTTACCATGATCCAGACCCTGATCGATAAGGGACATGCTTATGTAGCAGATGACGGAACTGTATACTTCAAGGTTAAATCATTTAAAGAATACGGAAAACTGTCCCATAAGAACTTGGACGAACTTCAGTCCGGTTTCCGTGAATTAAAGGTAAGCGGTGAAGAAGTAAAGGAAGATCCAAACGACTTCGTATTATGGAAGCCGAAAAAAGAAGGAGAGCCTTACTGGGAGTCTCCGTGGTGCCAGGGCCGTCCGGGCTGGCATATTGAGTGCTCTGTTATGGCAAAGCACTATCTTGGCGACCAGATCGATATCCACGCAGGCGGCGAGGACCTGATCTTCCCACACCATGAAAATGAGATCGCGCAGAGTGAGTGTGCAAATGATAAGACATTTGCAAATTACTGGATGCACAATGGTTTCTTAAATATTGACAATAAGAAGATGTCCAAATCCCTTGGAAACTTCTTTACTGTACGTGATATTGCTGAGAAATATGATCTGCAGGTACTGCGTTTCTTCATGTTAAGCGCACACTACAGAAGCCCGATCAACTTCAGCGCAGAGTTAATGGAAGCTTCCAAGAACGGCTTAGAGCGTATCCTTACAGCAGTAGACCGCTTAAAAGAACTGGATGCAAAGGCAGAAGGTGCGGCAGAGACCTGTGCAGAGCAGGAAAAGATGGTGGAAGTACAGAAGCTGCGTGAAAAATTCGAGGCAGCTATGGAAGATGACTTTAACACAGCAGATGCTGTTTCTGCTATCTTCGAGCTGGTTAAACTGGCTAACTCCACAGCAGATGCTTCCAGCACCAAGTCCTATGTTTCCTGCCTGTTAAAGGAGATCGAACAGTTATGTGATGTTTTAGGCATTATCACAGAGAGAAAGACAGAAGTTCTTGACAGCGAGATCGAGGAAATGATCGCAGCAAGACAGCAGGCAAGAAAAGACAGAAACTTTGCTCTTGCAGATGAGATCAGAGGAAAACTTCTGGATATGGGTATTGTTCTGGAAGATACCAGAGAGGGCGTAAAGTGGAAGAGAGCATAACTTTAAAGGACTTTCTGGGATTTTATAAAAAGACAATGGAAATGGGCCCTGTAGACGCAGGGACCTATTCTCCGCTGGTGCTGGCATATATTGGGGATGCAGTCTATGAAGTGATGATCCGCGCAAAAGTGATCAATAAAGGCAGCATCCAGGTAAATAAACTTCATAAAAGAAGCGCAGAACTTGTAAAGGCAGGTACCCAGGCAGCGATGATCCGTCTTTTAGAAGAAGACCTGACAGAAGAGGAACATGCTGTTTATAAGAGAGGCCGCAATGCCAAATCAGCTACTATGGCAAAACATGCCACGATGGTAGATTACCGTACAGCAACCGGTTTTGAGGCACTGGTAGGCTGGCTGTTCCTTGAGGAGCGCTTTGACCGCCTTACAGAGCTTGTAAGCCTGGGCCTTACAAAGATCGGCGCAATGGAAACAAAAACAACACCGGCACCTGAACAAAAAGGAGAATAATAGATGAGATACGAAGAACTGACTATTGAAGGCCGCAATGCCGTATTAGAGGCATTCCGCTCCGGAAAAACCATTGACAAGCTGTTTGTATTAGACGGCTGTCAGGATGGTCCGGTGCGTACCATTGTCAGAGAAGCTAAAAAATACGATACCATTATCAATTATGTTGCAAAAGAGCGCTTGGACCAGATGTCTGAGACAGGAAAACACCAGGGTGTCATCGCCTATGCGGCTGCTTATGAATACGCAGAGGTAGAAGATATGTTAAAACTGGCAGAAGAAAAGGGCGAACCGCCATTTCTATTCCTTCTTGACGGGATCGAGGATCCTCACAATCTGGGAGCTATCATCCGTACTGCCAATCTGGCTGGTGCACATGGGGTCATTATCCCAAAGCGCCGTGCAGTGGGTCTGACAGCTACCGTTGCGAAGACATCAGCCGGTGCGCTTAATTATACTCCGGTTGCAAAAGTTACAAACCTGACCGCTACCATGGAAGACTTAAAGAAGAGAGGTCTCTGGTTTGTATGTGCTGATATGGGTGGTGACGTGATGTATAAAATGAACCTTACCGGCCCTATTGGACTTGTGATCGGAAATGAAGGGGAAGGCGTCAGCAAACTTGTAAAAGAACACTGCGATATGGTAGCATCCATTCCTATGAAGGGTGATATTGACTCCCTGAATGCTTCCGTTGCAGCAGGTGTATTAGCTTATGAGATCGTGCGTCAGCGTCTGGCAAAACAGTAGATGTGCGAAAGTACAAGGAGTTGAACAGGCAGTGAAAAAAACAAAGAAGATCCTATCCGTTTTACTGGCGGCAGCAATTATGATGACAGCAGGTCAGACCGGTCTGGTAACAGGACTGGCAGCAGAGGCCCATGTACTTACACCCATTGCCTCCGGTGCTACTGTATACAAAAATGATAAAGCAACCCTGGATGCGTCCAATACAGCGTCCGGTTATATCATGGTAAAATATACAGGCAGTGTGGGAAAGATCAAAGTACAGGTGTCAAAAAGCGGTTCAGAAACCTATACCTATGATCTGAACAGCAGCGGTACCTATGAGGTATTTCCGTTATCAGAGGGAAATGGAACCTATCAGGTAAAAGTATTTGAAAATATCCAGGGAACCCAGTATTCCCAGGCATTCAGCCAGAGCCTGAATGTGGATATCACAGATACTTTCGGACCGTTTCTGTATCCAAACCAGTATGTGAACTTTAATCCGGCCAGTGCAGCGGTCCAGAAAGGCGCAGAACTTTCAGCAGGGGCCGCAGACCAGATCGGAGTGGTTACTGCTATTTACAACTATGTGATCAATAACCTGACTTATGATACAGCAAAAGCACAGTCTGTACAGTCTGGTTATCTTCCAAATGTAGATGTGGTTCTTGCACAGCATACGGGGATCTGCTTTGATTATGCTGCCTTAATGACAGCCATGCTGCGTTCCCAGAATATACCAACCAAGCTGGTTGTGGGATATACAGGAAGCCTTTATCATGCATGGATCAATGTATATCTGGATGGCCAGGGATGGGTAGACAACGTGATCTATTTTGATGGACATGACTGGAAACTGATGGATCCCACCTTTGCTTCTTCCGGAAAGCAGAGCCGGGAGATCATGCAGTATATTGGAAATGGTTCTAATTATAAGGCTAAATACAGCTATTAGACTGATCGCATTACAGTAGCGTCACAGAGGAAAGTAGGAAAGACAATGGCAGATCTTGAAAAGAAGGAAGAAAAAAGCAGACAGTGGAAGCCATATTCCTGCAGTGAACTGTCCGCTTTCTGCCTGCAGGTCTCTCTGCTTCTGGAAGCAGCAGTGCCTTTAGATGAAGGATTTTCTATTATGGCAGAGGATGCTGCAGATGAAAAAGAGCGGCAGATGCTTTTGTATATGTCAGAGGGAGCGGAACTGGGAGATCCCTGCTTTAAGATCTTTAAAGATACAGGAGTTTTTCCTGATTACGTGATCCGCATGGCAAAACTGGGACAGGAAACAGGTACCCTGGATCAGATGATGAAGTCGTTGTCTGATTACTATGAAAAAGAGGACCGCCTTATCAAGACACTGAAAAATGCAGTAAGGTATCCGGCTATGATGATCCTTATGCTGTTAGTGGTACTGTTTGTGCTGTTTGTAAAGGTAATGCCTATTTTTTCAAAAGTGTATGAACAGTTAGGGGCGGAGATGTCACCGGTAGCCCAGTCAGCTATCCGGCTGGGGGGTACATTCAGTGGTGCTGCACTGGTCCTGTCAGCCGTTATAGCTGTAGTTATGGCAGGGGTTGCTGCTGCTTCTAAAATGGGGATCCGCATCGGGATCGCTGATAAGATCACCACAGAGATCAAAAACCGCAGTAAGATTGCCCATGCGATTGCAAAAAGGCGTTTTACATCTGTCTTATCCCTTACTTTAAGAAGCGGACTTGAATTTGAAAAGGGTCTGGAACTGGCAGGAGAGCTGGCAGAAAATGATTGCATTGCAGAACAGGTAAAGAAATGCGAAGAAAAGCTGGAGCTGGGAGAAAGCTATTATGAGGCTTTAAAGGAAACAGGTATGTTTTCCGGTTTCTATATCCAGATGATCAAAGTGGGAACCAGAAGCGGTCATCTTGACAGTGTTATGGAAGAAATTTCAAATGATTACGAAGAGATCGCAGACACAGCCATTGACAATATGATCGCAAGATTTGAACCGACCATCGTGGCAGTGCTGGCAGTTTCTGTAGGTCTGGTACTGCTTTCCGTTATGCTTCCTCTTGCAGGTGTGCTTTCAGCAATCTGACAGAAGGCATGAGGGAAGACAGAAAGGTTCAGACCGGAGGGATCCTATGAAAATAAGAGTGAGAAAAGACAAAGAGGATAAAGGGGAGTTTAGAGGACTCCTGTTATCCTTTTTGCTGTTTTTGGCGGCGGCAGCAGCGTTTGGGGCCGGTTCCCTTGGCTTTTTAAACAGGACCGGTCAGAGAAGTCAGGAAACACTGAGAAAAGCCATTACAAGAGCCTGCATACAGTGTTATGCCATTGAGGGCAGGTATCCGCCCAGTGTGGAGTATCTGGAGGAAAATTACGGGATCCAGATCGACCATGATAAATACAATGTTTTTTATGACGGTTTTGCTTCTAATATCATGCCGGAGATCACAGTAATCCCGGTAGAGCAGGAGTGATTAAGGAGGACGCAAACAGATGAAAGAAAGAACACAGACAGGGGGACAGGCCATAAGCGGGCTTTTTACCATGCTTCTGTTTCTGGTCTTTGTTTTATGCGCCCTTTTTTCTGTTCTTATGGGAAGCCGGGTATATGAAAACATCACAAAACGCAGTGATGAAAATTTTTCAGGTACAACGGCTTTAAGTTATATTGCCAATAAGATACGCCAGGGTGACAGAGAAGATGCAGTGGATATAATAGAAGTTGATGGAACGCCTGTTTTACAGTTGAAGCAGAAGGTAGGGGACGAGATGTACCATACCTGGATCTACTGGAAAGATGGACAGATCCGGGAATTGTTTACAGATGAAAACAGTGGACTGGGGCTGGAGGATGGACTGGAGATCTTGGAATGTGACGGGCTTTCCATGGAAAAAGATGGAAACTCTGTGAAACTGCAGACTCTGGGATCCGGTGGAGGAAGACTGGAACTTTCATTAAGAAGCGGAGGAAATGGGGCAGATGAGTAGGAATAGAGGATCAGGTTCCGGGCCATTTTTAATGGAAATGGTGATCGCTGCCGGATTTTTTATGCTTTGTGTGGCTGTATGCGTGTCTGCTTTTGTAATGGCAGATCATTTAAGCAGAGTCGGGCAGGATGTTAACCATGGAGTTTTAGCTGCTGAAAGTCTGGTGGAAAGAGTAAAAGTTGGAAATACAGGGGATTTTGGAACCTATGAGCCAGATGAAGTCTTTGGAACAGTCTTTGAAAACTGGAAGACAAAAGATCCGGAGGCAAAGGCTGTATATCAGTATATAAAAGATGGCGGAGAGGTCCGGAATTATCAGATCCTGTGGGATAAAGAATGGAACAGTTACCCTGATACAAAAGAACTGGAAAAAAATGGGAAAAAACTGGCTTACGTAGGGCTGATCACTACAGGTGTTAAGGATCAGATGAAAGAAATCGCAGTAGTTATCTTTGGATATGGAACTTATGGTGACCAGGGATATAAGATCTACCATCTTTTTGCAGAACAGTATGTGAAACCATGATCGCAGGCGTTCCTGAAAAGGAAGGATACTATAGAGAATACGATAGAAAGCAGGTGGGAGAATGGCCGGACAAATGTCAAAACACAAAATAAATATAGGTCTGACTTCCCTGATCCTTATATTCATTATCCTGTGTCTGGCTACTTTCAGTCTTCTTTCTTTAAGCAGCGCCAGAGGAGACCAGAGTCTGGCAGCCAGAAGTGCCCGTGCTGTGACAGAGTATTACCGGGCAGACGCAGAAGGGGAAAAATGGCTAAAGCAGGCAGATGCCATTTTGCAGAAAGAGATGACGAAAAAAGCAATGGACCAGGAAGAGATCCAGGCTCTTGCAAAGAAAATGGCGTTGGAACTTGGCTGTGATGCAGATGAGGAAACAGGCTTTGTCAGTACGGATATTTCCATGGACCGGGGACAGGCACTTCATATTGATCTGGCTCTTACGGGAGATGAAAACAGATACGAAGTGAGATCCTGGTATGTATATGACAGCGGAAATTATGAGATCGATGATTTTATGCCTGTATGGGATGGAAAGTAAGAACTGCCGGGGTTAAAAGCAGGAAAAACGGGAATGATAACGGGAGGAAGAGTAATGGAGGTAATGGAACTTCTTACACAGGCTGTGGAACAGAATGCAGCGGATATATTTCTGGTTCCTGGTATGCCTTTTTCATATAAGATCGGTGGGCGGATCATCTGCCAGGGCGAGGAAAAGATCATGCCGGACCAGCTGGACCAGATGATCACAAGAATCTATGAAATTGCAAAGAACCGCAGTATGGAGCGGGTGTTAAGTCATGGGGATGATGATTTTTCCTTTGCCATTCCCGGAGTGTCCAGGTTCAGGGCGAATGTTTTCCGCCAGAGAGGTTCCCTGGCAGCAGTGATCCGGGTTGTGCGGTTTGAACTTCCTGATCCAGGTCAGTTAAAACTTCCGGATGTGATCATGGGGATTTCAAAACTTACCAGGGGAATGGTTCTTGTAACAGGGTCTGCAGGCAGCGGTAAAAGCACCACTCTTGCCTGTATTATTGATGAGATCAATAAAACCCGCAATGCCCATGTGATCACGTTGGAAGATCCTATTGAGTATCTTCACAGGCATAAAAAAAGCGTGGTTACCCAGCGTGAGGTTGCAACGGATACGGACAGTTATGTTTCCGGACTGCGTGCTTCCTTGCGGCAGGCACCGGATGTGATCCTTCTTGGGGAAATGCGTGATCATGAGACCATCAGTATTGCCATGACAGCAGCAGAAACAGGACATCTGATCCTTTCTACCCTTCATACGTTAGGGGCGGCCAATACCATTGATCGTGTGATCGATGCCTTTCCGCCCAATCAGCAGCAGCAGATCCGGACCCAGCTTTCCATGGTGTTAGATGCAGTGATCTGTCAGCAGCTGGTGCCTACCTTAGATGGCGGGGAACGTCCTGTTTTTGAGATCATGTTTTTAAATAATGCCATCCGTAACATGATCCGTGAGTCCAAGACCCACCAGATCGACGGTATTATCGCTACCTCCCAGGAAGAGGGAATGATATCTATGGATAACAGCCTCCTTGCTCTTTACAGACAAAATGTGATCAGCAAGGATACCGCTATCATCTACAGCAGCAATACAGAGCTGATGGAGAAAAAAATAGCAAGACTGTAGGAAAAGTATCCTTTGCTGACTGATTCAGAAAGGAGCTTTCATGAAAACAGATAAAAGAAAGATCGTGATCGTAGGTACCGGAATGGTGGGAATGAGTTATGCATACTGCCTTTTAAATCAGTCCGTATGTGATGAACTGGTACTGATCGATGTAGATAAAAAGCGGGCAGAAGGGGAAGCCATGGACTTAAACCATGGGCTTGCTTTTGCCGGTTCCAGTATGAAGATCTATGCCGGGGACTATGAAAGCTGCCAGGATGCAGACCTGGTATTGATCGCAGCAGGAGTGGCCCAGAAGCAGGGAGAAACCAGGCTGGATCTGTTAAAGCGGAACACACAGGTATTTCGTTCGATTATAGAGCCGGTAACTGCTTCCGGATTTAACGGGATCTTTCTGGTGGCTACCAATCCGGTGGATATTATGACACGGATCACCTGCGCCCTTTCCGGCTTTAATCCAAGAAGGGTATTGGGAAGCGGTACAGCCCTTGATACGGCCAGGCTCCGTTATCTCTTAGGGGAATATCTGGGAGTGGATCCAAGGAATATTCATGCTTATGTAATGGGAGAACATGGAGACAGTGAATTTGTTCCCTGGAGTCAGGCTTTTCTGGCAACGAAATCCATTTCCCAGCTGGACTGGGAGCTAGAGTCTTCTTTAACGGCCCATTTACTTCGTATTGAAGAAGAGGTGCGTACAGCTGCCTATAAGATCATAGAGGCAAAGAAAGCTACGTATTACGGGATCGGTATGGCTCTGACCCGTATCACAAAAGCCATTCTGGGAGATGAACACAGCGTTCTCACTGTTTCGGCCATGCTCAGGGGAGAATATGACCAGATGGATGTATTTGCCGGTGTTCCCTGCATTATCAATCAGAACGGAGTACAGCGGATCCTGCCGTTGTCACTTACAGAGGAAGAAAAAGAGAAATTTAACGAATCTTGTGATATACTAAGAGAAGGCTATGAGGGTATCTTGTAGTTAAGCCTGTTTACCCGCCTGTGCGGACTGGTTCAGGATGAATATATACATGAGGAGGAAAAGAAATGAAAGTTTTATTATTAAACGGAAGTCCAAGAAAGAACGGCTGTACTTATACAGCACTGAATGTAGTAGCTGATGCTTTAAAGGCAGAAGGCATTGACGCAGAAGTGTTCCAGGCTGGTGATCCGGATATGGAAAATGTAAAGGCAGCAGCAGCCAAGTTAAAAGACTCTGACGCATTAGTGGTAGGCTCTCCTGTTTACTGGGCATCTCCAAGCGGCCAGATCATCGAATTTATGGACCGTTTGGCATCTGTAGCAGGAAAAGATATGCTCTATAAGCCAGCAGCAGCCGTAGCATCCGCCAGAAGAGCCGGAACCACTGCAACCTTAGATGTACTCACCAAATACTTCTCCTATCACCAGATGCCTGTTGTATCATCCTGCTACTGGAACATGGTACACGGAAACACACCGGAAGAAGTAATGAAAGACGAAGAAGGCGTTCAGATCATGCGTGTCCTTGGAAAGAACATGGCATGGCTGTTAAAGTGTATTGAAGCAGGAAAGAAAAACGGTGTAGCTGTTCCTACAGCAGAAGATAAGATTAAGACTAATTTTATCCGGTAATTGATCATATGAAAAATAAGTTCAGGGAGATGGAACCGATATGGTTCATCTCCCCAAATTAATTGCAGCACTTTTCAATTGAATGACAAAAACAAAAAAGCAGAAACCCTTGGCATTCCAAAAGCTTCCACCCTTTTCTAAGCTGCTGACGGGAATCGGACCCGTGACCTCCGCACTACCAATGCGACGCTCTACCGACTGAGCCACAGCAGCAACTATATGAAATTTGCCGGTTCTGATGAGATGAAAAGCTGCTGACGGGAATCGGACCCGTGACCTCCGCACTACCAATGCGACGCTCTACCGACTGAGCCACAGCAGCGTTTTCTGTTCGTCAGAAGCGAACCTCGTATATACTATCATGGGGAATAGTATTTGTCAACAGTAAAATGAAAAAAAGTTAAATATTTTTTTATATCGTTTTTACGTACTTTAAGATCATCTTTGTTAACTGCTCCGGATCCGCTGGTTTTAACACATAATCATCCATTCCATACTGGCGGCACTGGCTGGAAACACTGATGGCATCCTGGGCAGTCATGGCAAGGATGGGGATCATATTTCCGTCAGGACGGGAAAGGGAACGTATCTGCTTGGACGCTTCCAGTCCGTTCATAACAGGCATCATCACATCCATAAGGATAATATCGTAGGTTCCTTCCGGTGACCGCTCAAACTGTTCCAGAGCCTCTTTTCCGTTCCATGCCTTATCTAAGGTGGCACCGCGGTCTGTCAGGTAGAACTCTGCGATCTCCATATTGATCTCATTATCCTCTACTAAAAGTACATGGATCCCTTCCAGTTCTTTTCCAGTTTCGGACGCCGTATCAGCCTTTGCATCATTTGCCTCTTCTTTTGCAAGTCGGAAAGGAAGACGGAAAGTAAAAGTAGTGCCTTCTCCAGGGCTGCTCTCTACTTCTATCGAACCATTCATCTGCCGGATCAGACCCTTTACAATAGACATTCCAAGGCCGGTTCCCTTGTACTGTGTGCGGGCATCTGATTTTTCCTGTGAAAATGGCTCGAAAAGCTGGTTCTTTAAAAATGCTTCGCTCATGCCGATGCCAGTGTCGGAAATGAAAAATTCATAAACGACGGTTGTTCCGTCAAAAGAGATCTCTTTTGCGCCGGTATCAATAAAACCGCCTTTTTTATTATACTTGATGGCATTGCTGAAAAGATTTAACATGATCTGGCGCAGCTGCAGGGGATAGCCGGAGAGGAGCACATGCTGGATATTTTGCCGGTGTGTCCGGTGTGTCAGTCCCATTTCCATGATCTGGGCTTTTACCAGATAGGAAACATCCCGCATCAGTTGGGATAAGTCAAAATCTACAGGCTTAAAAACAGCCTGTCTCGACTCTAACTTGCTCATATCTAAAACGTCATTTACCAGAGCAAGGAGATGGCTGGAAGAAACGTAGATCTTCTCTAAGCTGTCATCTACCCGCGCGTGGTCCTCCCTGTTTTTGCGTATGATCTCAAGCATTCCCATAATACCGTTGATAGGGGTGCGGATGTCATGACTCATACGGTTTAAAAACTCGGTTTTTGCTTTACTGGCAGAGTCGGCTTCCTCAAAGGCTACCTGGAGCCGTTCTCTTTCCTGCTGTTCTTTTTCATGGAAGACAGAAGTGTTTTTAAACAGGATCATACCATGGATCACAGTGCTTTCTTTTCCGGTTTCACTGTTATAAACCGTATCCTGTGACATAAGCACTGTTTTTTGCAGCCAGAAAATTTCTCCGTTTTCATTTTGTTCCCTGTATTCTACGGTAACCTGCTTGGTACCGGAGCGGAAACGCTCTAAAAGTTTCGCAGAAGAGTCCACAATGCGGTAATTTTCCTGGGTATCTTCCGTAACAAAACGACTGCGGTTTAAACAGTATTCATCATAAGAACAGGGAAATTTTATGTTCAGGTCAAATTCGCATTCCGTTGTGTGATAGAAGATTTTTTCCAACCGGTCCCCTGTCAGGTCTACAGAATAGACAGCCTGCGCAGACTCTAAAAGCGCGTCCACATAATTCCCATTTTCAAGGATAGACTGCTTCATCTGCTCGTAATACTGATTTAACTGTGTTTTCTCATCTGTTTTAGTATTTTCCATATTTTGGAAAATTTCAAAGCCAAGGATAAAATGATGAAGCTGCCCGCTTGCATTGGCATCTAAATAAAGCAAAGTCAGACGGCCTTTGTGGGAAATACCGTTGGCAGTATACTGACAGAACAGGCGGATGGGGGAATTGTTCTCCATCAGTTTTTCATTTAAAGTTTCCAACTGCAGCTGCTTTCGCAGTGCTTTGATATTTTCGGTTGCAGAAACCTGGGAAAGGATCTGTTCCACTGCACCGGAGTAGCTTCCGTCATCTGCTAAGAAGAAATCGGAGCTGGCACGCAGTACCTTATACTGATCCGTCAGGGCGTCACAGTAGATACAGTCGGAAAAATGGAAACCCTGAGAACGGATGGAAGAAAGCAGCTCAAGATGCAGTTTCTTTTGCCGCTTCCTCCAGTTTTGCCCGGTTTTTGTCAATGTACATATTTTTATCTGCGTACCGGAACAGTTCCCGAAGGGTACTTCCCTCAAAATCTTCCGAAGTGGCATATCCGGCTGCATAGCTGATAGGCATATCTGGATGGAGACGGGAATAGTCTGCACACAGCTGTTTCAACTTAAAAAGAAAAGCATGGAAAGCACTGCTTTCTGTATCTTTTATAATGGCAATAAATTCATCACCGCCATCTCTTCCTGCAAACTGGTCATCAGGGATCGCCTGATACAGCTGGTCAGCAAAGGAACGGATATAGGCGTCTCCCATTTCATGTCCCATGGTATTGTTGATGATACGAAGGTTATTTAAGTCGAAGACGCATACTGCTGCAAAAGCATCTGCAGGTACAGGTTTCGGTGCATTTAAAAGTTCCTCACATTTATTTTTGTTGGGAAGGCCGGTGGCTTCGTCTAAATATACCTTGCTTTGGAGCAGGCGGTTTAAAGCAGCATACCGAAGGGTTTTTACCAGCTCTGCACCGATCAGGATAAGAAGGCCTGCAATATCCGCAAATACGATCTTTTCCAACTGGTTTAACTGTGTGGCCTTTTTCTGGGAGTAAACTTCTGCAAGGCCGGTAGCTTCGTCGCAGATATTGAAAAAACGCTCACTTTTGGCGATAATATCTGTTTTACGGTAATCCCTCATACGGACTTGGGCGACCTCTTCTTTTAACTGGGAAAAATAGGCATCCAGTTCTTTCATTTTGGCCTGAAAGTCAGGATCATCTAAGCGCACCAGGTTTAACTGACTGCTTCCGTTTTCCAGACCGTCAATAAAGGCATCAATATCAGCGATCATTTCATCCTGGGGGCTTCCGGAGATCTCCAATTTAATAATACGCTGGGTCTTTCCACGGACCAGACCGGCATAATTGACCACTCTGGCAGTACCCTGGATCTTACTTACCAGGGACATGATAAAAATGAAAAGAACGATCAGCAGTATAGTTAAAAGTGTCATGCCAAGCCGTGACAGGTAGGATTTTTTCTTTTTAGGCATGGTTTCTGATTTCATTTTCATATAACTCCATTCCACTGTTTTGTAACCATTTTATTCTATTTTCTATTTCTTGCCAAGAATGAAAATATGTGGTTACAAAGCAGGTACAAACTTGATATTTTATGCCCCTCATGTTACACTTGTAATAATAAAAAAGTATGACTTGGCAGTTGATAAATGGGGACTGATCCTGGTATTGGAAGATCCGGATCCTGTAGAGGATGTCAGTTGGTAGAGGATAATGAGCTGAACCGGGAAATTGCCCAGTTTATCTTAGAGCATACAGGGATCACAGTTGTCAATGCAGAGAACGGAAAAGAAGCAGTGGAAATATTTAAGGCTTCCGAACAGGGAGAGTTTGATTTTATTTTAATGGATGTGATGATGCCCGTCATGGACGGACTGGAGGCAACAAGGATCATCCGGAAAATGGAACGCCCGGATGCAGTGCAGATCCCTATTTTTGCAATGACAGCCAATGCTTTTTCCGATGACAGAAAGCGCTGCAAGGAGGCCGGAATGACGGAACATCTAGCAAAACCACTAAATTCAGAGAAAATGATCGCAAAGCTGCGGCTTTACTATAACCGGAAAGTGTGATATTATTTTAAATAACTATGACGACAGATCACGGAGGAGCAGTTATGGCAGAGAAAGACATTGTAGTAGAAACCGAAGAAAAAGAGCTGGTTTCTAAGAACTTTATAGAGCAGGAAATCGATAAGGACCTGGCAGAAGGCGTTTATGACCATGTACAGACCCGTTTTCCACCGGAACCAAATGGCTATCTGCATATCGGACATGCCAAGTCTATTCTTTTAAACTATGGACTGGCACAGAAATATAATGGCAAGTTTAACCTGCGTTTTGATGATACAAACCCAACCAAGGAAAAAACAGAGTTTGTTGAGTCCATTATGGCAGACGTAAAGTGGTTAGGAGCAGATTTTGAGGACAGACTGTTCTTTGCTTCCAACTATTTTGAAAAAATGTATGAGTGTGCTGTTTTCCTTATTAAGAAGGGAAAAGCCTTTGTCTGCGATTTAAGCGCTGAACAGATCAGAGAGTACAGAGGCGATTTCAATACACCAGGTAAGGAAAGCCCATACAGAAACCGTTCCATCGAAGAGAACCTGCGTCTCTTTGAGGAGATGAAGGAAGGCAAGTATCAGGACGGCGAGAAGGTTCTTCGCGCAAAAATCGATATGGCTTCCCCTAACATCAACATGAGAGACCCTGTCATCTACCGTGTAGCTCATATGCATCATCACAATACAGGTGATAAATGGTGCATCTATCCGATGTATGACTTCGCTCATCCGATCGAGGATGCGGTAGAGCACATTACCCATTCCATCTGTACCCTGGAATTTGAGGATCACCGTCCTCTGTATGACTGGGTAGTAAGAGAGTGCGAATTTGAAAATCCACCTCGTCAGATCGAGTTTGCAAAGCTGTACCTGACCAACGTGGTTACAGGTAAGCGTTATATCAAGAAGCTGGTAGAAGACGGAATTGTAGACGGTTGGGATGATCCTCGTCTGGTATCCATCGCTGCACTGCGAAGAAGAGGTTATACACCGGAGTCCATCAAGCGTTTTGTAGAGTTAGTTGGCGTGTCAAAGGCAAACAGCTCTGTTGACTATGCAATGCTTGAGTACTGCATCCGTGAAGACTTAAAACTGAAGAAATCACGTATGATGGCAGTGTTAGATCCTGTAAAACTGGTGATCGACAACTATCCGGAAGGACAGGTAGAAGAACTGGATGTTCCAAACAACCTGGAAAATCCGGAACTGGGAAGCAGAAAGGTTCCATTCTCCCGTGAAGTTTATATCGAAAGAGAAGACTTTATGGAAGAGCCGCCTAAGAAATATTTCCGTATGTTCCCAGGAAACGAAGTACGTCTTATGGGCGCTTATTTCGTAAAATGCACTGGCTGCGAAAAAGATGAAAATGGCAATGTAACTGTAGTACACGGAACTTATGATCCTGAGACAAAGAGTGGTTCCGGCTTTGAAGGCAGAAAGGTAAAAGGTACCATCCACTGGGTAGCTGTACCAACTGCAAAGAAGATCGAGTGCCGTCTCTATGAAAATATCGTAGATGAGGAAAAGGGTAAGCTGAATGCAGACGGAACCCTGAACTTAAATCCAAATTCCCTTACTGTATTAAAGGAGTGCTACGGTGAACCTGCTCTTGCACAGGCGGAGGCTTATGACAGCTTCCAGTTTGTAAGAAATGGTTATTTCTGTGCAGACTGCAAGGACAGCACCAAGGAAAATCCTGTATTTAACCGGATCGTTTCACTGAAGAGTTCTTTCAAACTGCCGAAATAATGAAGTGAAGCAAAGCAATGAGGCTCTCTGGAAACAGAGAGCCTTTTTCATGTTAGGAGAAGCCCTATGGAATTAATGGTGCCTATTGAAAATAAAGACAGCATCCCCCTTTATGAACAGATCTACCGCTACATAAAAACAGAAATACGGGCCGGCAGACTGCGGGCTGGCAGCAGACTTCCTTCTACCAGGACACTTGCGGACAATCTTCATGTAAGCAGGAGTACGACCCAGTTGGCTTATGAACAGCTGCTATCAGAGGGATACATAGAGGCTCTTCCCTGCAGGGGATATTTTGTCTGTCAGATCGAAGAACTGGTAGAAGTAAAATATCACGGAGTGCCGGAAGAAAAAGAGGAAAAGCAGGAAGAAAATGAAAATTACAATTACAAAGTAGACTTTTCCCCAAGAGGTATCGACCTAGACAGTTTCCCTTTTAATGCCTGGAGAAAACTAAGCAAAAATACGCTGGTAGATGACAACAAAGATATGTTTGCAGTGGGAAATGCCCAGGGAGAATACAGCCTGCGTCAGGTGATCCGGGATTATCTTCACTCTGCCCGTGGAGTCCACTGCCGTCCGGAACAGATCCTGGTAGGTGCGGGAAGTGAATATCTTTTAATGCTCCTTTCCCAGCTGATCGGCCGCAGTACGGGTATCGCCCTGGAAAATCCCACTTACAAGCAGGCCTTTCGTGTATTTGAAAGCCTGGGTCATCCTATTTTTCCTGTATCTATGGATGAATGGGGAATGAAGGTGAAAGAGTTAGAGAAAACACAGGCACGGATCGCCTATGTTATGCCGTCCCACCAGTACCCCACAGGAATCGTTATCCCTATTAAAAGGCGGCAGGAGCTGCTGAAATGGGCCAAAAAACAGGAAGGCCGTTATCTGATCGAAGATGATTACGACAGTGAATTCCGTTATAAAGGCCGTCCGATACCGGCACTTCAGGGAATGGATGACAGCCAGAAGGTAATCTATATGGGAACCTTTTCCCGTTCCATTGCTCCGGCGATCCGTGTGGGCTTTATGGTACTTCCGGAGCCGTTGCTGGCTTTATACCGGGAAAAAGCAGGTTTTTATGCATCAACTGTATCAAGAGTGGACCAGAATATCCTGACTCATTTTATTATAGAAGGATATTATGAGCGCCATTTAAACAGGATGCGATCTGTTTACAGGGGAAAACATGATACGCTTCTTGCAGGATTAAGAGAGCTGGAACCCTATTTTGAGATCGGCGGTGAGTATGCAGGGATCCATGTTCTCCTTACCCATAAGAAAGGGATTTCAGAAAAGAAACTGACAGAGACTGCAGCACAGGCAGGTGTAAAAGTCTATGGAATGTCAGATTTTGTAATAGGACAAAATAAAGATCTTTTTCCGTCTACCGTTATACTTGGATATGCAAGTTTAAAGGAAAGTGAGATCACAGAGGGCTGCAAACGCCTTGTAAATGCCTGGAAAGAATTAGAAGGTGAATAAATTGAAAATAAATGGAAAAAAGCTTCCGGGACAGTGGCTGGCAGCATTGGTGGCTTATGGTCTGGCTCTTCCAACAGCTGGATTTTTGGGAATGAGCAGGGCTTTACCGGCAACAGAGCCGCCGGTTATGGAACAGACCGAAGCAACAGAAGAAACCATACCAGAATCGAGCGAAGTGCCGGAAAGTGATATGGAAACGGAAACAGCGCAGGAAATCGTAGAAGAAAATTCGTTCAGTGCCAGATATGAGGCACTTCCGCAAGATCAGAAACAGCTTTTGGAAGATATCCGTGTGGCAGTGGCAGCGGAAGATATGGTCCAGGCTGCCAAGCTTCTGGATAAAAAACAGGAGGTTCTTGCCCAGATCTTTTACGGAACCTTTGAAGGAGAACGTTTCCTTTATGATGGCAGTACCATTTCAGAGGAAATAGAGGGAGAGGGACTGGTATTTACCATGCCGGAGATCCTGTTTTACGGAACTTTTCAGGATGGCCAGCCTCAGGGAAACTGTCTGGCATTACAGTTTGTAAATGTGGACAGCCCCAGATATAATTTCTCAAACGGTGTATGGAGCAGTGGAAAAATGAACGGACAGGGAGCAACTGGCTACTGTTATTATGAAAATGTTCCCCAGGGGGAATATGCCTGGGTGGAAAAGCAGGGACAGTTTGTGGATGATGAAATGGAGGGCAGCATTTCCTATGAGATCCGTGGAACAGATGATACGCTGTCCCACTGGGATATGAATGTTTCCCAGGGAAAGATCCAGTTAGACGAACGTTGGACCCATCTGGATGATGCAGGCGAATACCAGCTTATGTCTGCGGACTCTGTCAGCCATGCCTATCTGATCGCAGATGATCAGGTAGATCAGGTATTGTGGATGAATCTTCTTGGCTGGGATTAAATGAAATATGGACAACAGAGGGGAAAATAGATATAATATCTAAAAGAAAAATCCGGTTAAATAGGATACGATACATGAATGGATAAAATGACGGAAACCAGACTGTAAAGGAGAAAGACATGAAATTCAATGCCGTTTTGACAAAAGAACAGGCAAAGGAAATGTTTGCTTATTTAGAAGAAATATTTACAGAAGTAAAGGTCCTGGATATAGAAGCAGTCAGGCGTCTGGAAAAAGATAAAAATTCTATTTCATTAAAGGCATTCAGGGAACGGTGCCAGAAAAAAAGACTGGAATACGTTGAGTCCAGGGTATATCAGAGGATCGCGCGTTATGTGGAGATCGAAGGGGAACCTTACGTTGTAGAGATGTTGAATGTTCTGGGGGACGCAGCAGACTCAGAGGCAAATGCAAGGGAAGCACTGGTGGCAAAAGTCCGGGGATATAATGAAGAACTGTATCTGGATGCGCTGACAGGAGCTTACAACCGCAGATATTATGAGGACAGGATCCGCAAAGTGAAAAGTCATGCAGGAGTTGCAATGATCGATCTGGATGATTTTAAACTGTACAATGATACCTGCGGACATAATGCAGGGGATATGGTGTTAAATACAGTTGTGGGGATCGTGCGCAAATGTATCCGAAAAACAGATATCCTGATCCGGTATGGGGGCGATGAATTTCTGCTGATCCTTCCGGATGTGTCGGAAGATGTTTTTTCAAAGAAGTTAAAACAGATCCGGGATATGGTCTATGAGGCAGAAGTTCCCGGATATACACAGCTTCACCTGTCTGTAAGCATTGGAGGCGTTTTGGCTGATAATGAAACAGTGGAAAGCGCGGTAGGAAGAGCGGACAGCCTGATGTATCAGGCAAAGAACCGGAAAAATATGACGGTAACAGAAAAGTCCGGTATTGACAGTGTGAAAGGCAGGGAAAAGCAGCAGGTCCTGATCGTAGATGATTCCCAGATGAACCGTGAGATCCTTGCTGTGATCCTGGAAGAGGAATACAAGATCTTAGAAGCTGCAAACGGGGAAGAATGTATTGATCTGTTAAAGCAGTATGGAACCGGTATCTCACTGATCCTTTTGGATATCAATATGCCGGTGATGGATGGTTTTGAAGTATTGGCGCTGATGAACCGAAACCACTGGATCGAAGACACGCCGGTGATCATGATCTCCAGCGAAGATGGCGCGGCTTATGTGAGAAGGGCTTATGAAATGGGGGCATCTGATTATATCAGCCGTCCTTTTGATGCCCAGGTAGTACATCAGAGAGTGTTTAATACCATTAAACTTTACGCAAAGCAGAGACATCTGATCAGTCTGGTTACAGACCAGATCCAGGAAAAAGAGAAACACAACCGGATGATGGTCAGCATCTTAAGCCAGATCGTTGAGTTCAGAAATGGAGAAAGCGGCAGCCATGTATTACATATCAATACGATCACGGGCATGCTGCTGGAACGTCTGATGCAGAAAACAGACCAGTATCATCTGCTGTGGTCAGACCGTTTCATGATCACAACAGCTTCCGCACTTCATGATATCGGGAAAATAGGAATTGATGAAAAAATATTAAACAAGCCGGGAAAACTGACAAAAGAAGAATTTGAGATCATGAAGACCCATACACTGATCGGTGCTTCTATGTTGGACAGTCTGGAAATGTTCCGGAATGAAAAACTGGTACAGGTTGCATACCAGATCTGCCGGTGGCACCATGAGCGGTATGATGGAAAAGGGTATCCGGACGGATTAAAGGGGGAAGAGATCCCGATCGCAGCCCAGGTGGTTGCAATGGCAGATGTATATGACGCCCTTGTAAGTGAGCGTGTATACAAGAAGGCATTTTCCCACGAAAAAGCCATTGAAATGATCTTAAACGGGGAATGTGGAGTCTTTAATCCCATCCTGTTAGGATGTCTGGTGGATATCCAGGATCGGTTAAAAGAAGAACTGCAGTCCGGATTTCAAAAGAAGAAAAATGAGGATCTTTATCCGGTATTATCAGAGGAGATAAAAGAGGAGACAGAAAAGTGAGAGAAAACAGAATATCTGTTTTTAGAAAACATACCTTAGGTATACTGGTTGCTTTGGGAATGGTTCTGTTTGGTTCTGTATTCATTTTATTTACAAATATTGGAAAAAACAAAGCGACTGTGGCAGCAGAAGAAACGTTACAGTTTATAAAGGAACAGAGCAGCCGGTCAGAGGCATTTGCAGAGTTTTATCAGGGCCTTCATCTGGAAATGAACGGGATCATAATGATCTGCAAAAATGGCCTTGTGACAGGATCAAATTTTGAGGAATATCAGGGAAAAACGCAGGCAGAGGCACCTTTGATCCAGAATATAACAGAAGAGACAGAGCCGGATACTTTATTTTCCTTTCGCTACTACGGATCTGCTTATTTTGGGGTCTTTGAGTCTTATGGAGAGAATGATCTGTACGTATTTTATCCTGTGGCTTCTGTTTTTTTCCTGAGGACCCTGGCATTAGCTTATGTCATGATCCTTTATATCCTTTTATGCAGTGTTTTCTTATGGCTGCGTCAGAGAGAAGAAAAGGAGCAGGAAGAAAGGGAAATGGCCTGTCAGGAGGCAGTTTTGTTATCTGCCACAAAGGAAGAAAAGGCAAATGCAGCTAAATCAGACTTTCTTCGCAAGCTCAGTTATGACATCCGCACTCCTATCAATGGCATCCGGGAACTGGTAGAATTGGGCAATCGTTATGACCATGACCTTGAAAAGCAGAGAGAATGCAGGAAAAAAATATGGGAGACCTCAGATGTGCTGTTAGATCTGATCTCAGACATGGTGGATATGGACAAGTTGGAGTCTGGCGCTGTGGATTTGGAACTGAGATCTTTTGATATGAGGGAGTTATATGAGGATGTCTGCCAGTGGGCAAAAGAGCTTGCTGCTGACAGAGGGATCCGTTACCACAGCAGACAGTTATCTGGGAAAAACTGGAAATTATATGGCAGTCCGTCTCACTTAAAGCAGATCCTGAAAAATGTTGTGGGAAATGCTATTAAAGATAACCGTGGTGGTGACTGTGTAGAACTTTCCTGTGAAGAACGTCAGTCCGCGGGAGGGACAGCCTGGTTTGAATTTGTCTGTACAGATACCCGAAGTTCTTACAGAAGAGGGGAACCGGGATTGGCAGTTGCCAAAGGCCTGATCCAGATGATGGGCGGGGAGATCCATTTTTCAGATGAAGAAACAGGCGAAGCATTCTGCAGGATCCGTCTGCCGTCCCTTATTGATGAAGAACAGGCGCAGGAGAAAGACGCAAAGGTCCAGGAAGCTGTGAAACGTCCTGTATCCATCCGGGGAAAGAAGATCCTTTTAGTGGAGGATAATGAGCTGAATATGGAGATCGCGGAGTTCCTTTTGCGAAAAGAAGGAGCCCAGGTCATAAGAGCTTGGAATGGAAAAGAAGCGTTAGAATGTTTTGAGGCTTCTGCTCCGGGAGATATTTCCGTGATCCTTATGGATCTTGTAATGCCGGTGATGGATGGATTTCAGTCAGCAAAAGCGATCCGGAGCCTGGAACGGGAAGATGCCTCTAAAGTAGCGATCATCGCCCTTACAGCCAGCGATTATGAAGAAGATGCACAAAAATGCCGTCAGGCAGGAATGGATGAACATCTTCCAAAACCATTAGACGCAGGAAATTTGATCCGGGTGATCCAGAAATACTTAAGATGATTGGGTGAGTGCAAAGAACATAGCAATCCGGTATCAGAAAAATTAAGAAAAAAGAGCTGCACGGCTTTGGGGCTGTGCAGCTCTTTTAAAGTCTGGTTAAATCAGATTAGATGGTATCTTCCTCGATGGTAGCTGTTTCTTTTTCAGGTTCAGCTGCCTTGGCTGTCTCTTCTTTTTCTTCGCTTTCTTCTTCCAGATCATCAGCGGCTTCCGGATTAACAGAAACAGAGATGTTTTCTTCTTTTGCTGGTGAAGGAGAGTGATCCAGACGTTCGTAGTCGTAAAGATCGTCATCGTCTACATAGTCATCATCCAGATAATCTTCTTCTGTAAAAGAGTCTCCCTTTTTAGGATCATCCTCTTCTTCAAAGAGATCGTCTTTTTTTGCTTTCATGGAGTGGATAGCGATATGTGCGGTATCTACAGCAGCGGAAACTGCTTCGTGGGCTGTATCGGAGAACAGATTTCCTGCATCTTTTAATACATTTTTAGTAGCAGATGCCATATCTTTTGCTGCCATTTTAAATTCATCCCTGCTGGAATTTAAGGAGATATAATTGCGGTTTATTTTACGGGGATCAAAGGAGTCACTCTGGGAAGCGTCCTCGTCTTCTTCGTCCTCTTCAAATTCACGGAAATCTTTATCAAGCTCTTTATGGTAGATCTTGTACTGGAGTACATAGGAAACGCCAGCTGCCACAGCACCGGAAATAGCGGCAAAGGCTACAAACTTTCCAAAACCTTTCTTAGCCATACAAATACCCCCTTCTTAAAATAGTGTCTGAATTTATAAATTAGTATGTCTGATTATTATATTGTAATACGAACAGAAAAAAAAAGAAACTAAAATTGCAAAAAAATATAAAAGATTTACAAAGTTAAGAGACAAAATGAAAAAATTAGCACTCAGAACTTGACAGTGCTAACAATAGGTGCTATAACTTACATTGTGAGCGAAAGAAGCAGCGAAAAGTAAAAGCTGCAGGTAGAAAAATAAGAATGACGATCAAGGAGGAATCTAGTTATGAAGTTAGTTCCATTATTTGACAAAGTTGTATTAAAGCAGTTAGTTGCAGAAGAGACCACAGCATCCGGTATTGTTCTTCCAGGTGCAGCAAAAGAAAAACCACAGCAGGCAGAAGTTATCGCAGTAGGCCCAGGCGGTGTAGTTGACGGCAAGGAAGTTACCATGCAGGTTAAGGCTGGAGATAAAGTTATCTACTCCAAGTACTCAGGTACAGAAGTAGAGTTAGAGAAAGAAAAATACGTGATCGTAAAGCAAAGCGACATTTTAGCTGTTGTAGAGTAAAGAAAAATGCCAGAGGCATTTTTCGCTACGCAAACGCAGCGCAGCGGAGTTCGCGTTTCCCGTATAGTAGGTATAAATACGAAATAGTTTAGATTGTTCGGAGGTAAATAATCATGGCAAAGCAGATCAAATATGGTGTAGAAGCCCGCAAGGCACTGGAAGCAGGCGTAAATCAGTTAGCAGATACAGTTCGTGTAACCTTAGGACCGAAAGGACGTAACGTAGTTCTGGATAAGTCTTTCGGTGCTCCACTGATCACAAATGATGGTGTTACCATTGCAAAAGAGATCGAACTGGCAGATCCATTTGAGAACATGGGCGCACAGCTGATCAAGGAGGTTGCTTCCAAGACCAATGATGTAGCTGGTGATGGTACTACTACCGCAACTGTACTGGCACAGGCTATGGTAAATGAAGGTATGAAGAACCTGGCTGCAGGTGCTAACCCAATTATCTTAAGAAAAGGTATGAAGAAAGCAACTGATGCAGCTGTAGAAGCGATCAAGAAGATGAGCCAGCCAGTAGGCGGCAAGGCACAGATCGCAAGAGTAGCAGCTATCTCTGCTTCTGATGATGAAGTAGGAACCATGGTAGCAGATGCTATGGAAAAGGTTTCCAAAGACGGCGTTATCACCATCGAGGAATCCAAGACAATGAAGACAGAGCTTGACCTGGTAGAAGGTATGCAGTTTGACAGAGGTTACCTGTCCGCATATATGTGCACCGATATGGATAAGATGGAAGCAAATCTGGATGATCCATACATCTTAATTACTGATAAGAAGATCTCCAACATCCAGGAGATCCTGCCAATTCTTGAGCAGATCGTAAAGATGGGCGCAAGACTGCTGATCATCGCTGAAGATGTAGAAGGAGAAGCTCTTACAACCCTGATCGTAAACAAGTTAAGAGGTACTTTCAATGTAGTTGCTGTTAAGGCTCCTGGCTACGGCGACAGAAGAAAAGAAATGCTGCAGGATATCGCTATCTTAACCGGTGGTACTGTTATCTCCGAAGAAGTTGGTCTGGAATTAAAGGATGCTACCATGGAGCAGTTAGGCCGTGCAAAATCCGTTAAGGTTCAGAAAGAGAACACAGTGATCGTTGATGGTAACGGCAGCAAGGAAATGATCGCAGCAAGAGTTGCCCAGATCCGTAAGCAGATCGGTGAGACCACTTCTGATTTCGACAGAGAGAAATTACAGGAGCGTCTGGCTAAGTTAGCTGGCGGTGTAGCTGTTATCCGTGTAGGTGCTGCTACTGAGACCGAGATGAAGGAAGCTAAGCTTCGTATGGAAGATGCTTTAAATGCAACCCGTGCAGCAGTTGAAGAGGGAATTATCGCAGGCGGCGGTTCTGCTTATGCACATGCTACCGTTGATGTTCAGAAGGTAGTTGATACTCTGGAAGGTGACGAGAAGACCGGTGCCAAGATCATCTTAAAGGCTCTGGAAGCTCCTCTGTTCCACATTGTAGCAAACGCAGGTCTGGAAGGCGCTGTTATCGTAAACAAGGTAAAAGAGTCCCCGGTTGGCGAAGGCTTTGATGCTTACAATGAGACTTTCGTAAACATGATCGAAGCAGGTATCCTGGATCCTGTTAAGGTTACAAGAAGTGCATTACAGAATGCAAACAGCGTTGCATCTACATTACTGACCACTGAGTCTGTAGTAGCAACCATCAAGGAGCCAGCTCCGGCTGCTCCGGCTGCACCTGATATGGGCGGAATGTATTAATCAGAAATATAAAAATAGGAATATACTGTTAGTAAAAAGAAGTCTGTGGCGGATAAAAACGTTGCAGACTTCTTTTTTTGTTAAAAATTTGTCTGACCTATTGCCTTTTTAATAAAAAAATGCTAATCTAAACTCATGAGATGTCAGACGAATTTTTAAAAAATAATATGATGAATTAAAAGGAGAACGGTTATGAAGTTACACAGTCAGGAAGTTAGAAAACTTGCACCGGAAAATGACCCGTTAAAGATCGGAATGGGATGGAGCGTGGCAGATCTGGATAAACCTCAGATTTTAGTAGAAAGCTCTTTTGGTGACAGTCATCCGGGAAGTGCCCATCTGAACCAGTTTGTAGAAGAGGGCGTAAAAGCAGTCAACGATAACGGAGGAAAAGCAGCCAGATATTATGTGACCGATATCTGCGACGGCATTGCCCAGGGACATGACGGCATCAATTATTCTCTTGCACACAGAGATATGATGACCAATATGATCGAAGTTCACGGAATGGCAAGCGGCTTTGACGGCGGCATGTTTATTGCCAGCTGCGACAAGTCCGTGCCTGCTATTTTAATGGGTATCGGCCGTTTAAAGGATATGAGTGCTATTGTAGTTACTGGCGGTGTTATGGAGGCACATACTATTACACCTAAGTATGTGGAAAATGACCCGGCCTGCGCTATTAACGAACTGCTGACACTGGAGCAGATCGGTAAATTCGATGCACAGGAAAAGAGAGGCGAGATCCCGGAGGAACAGTTAAATTATTATAAGCACAATGCATGCCCAAGCTGCGGCGCATGTTCCTTTATGGGTACTGCTTCCACCATGCAGATCATGGCAGAGGCATTAGGCCTTATGCTTCCAGGCACTGCCCTGATGCCCGCAACTGCACCTGAATTAAAGCAGGCTGCTTATGATGCAGGAAAACAGCTGATGAAGTTAGTAGAAAAAGGTATCAAGGCAAAGGATATCGTTACCATGAAGAGCTTTGAGAACGCTATTATGGTACATGCTGCTATCAGCGGTTCTACCAATGCTACCATGCACATTCCTGCTATTGCCCATGAATTCGGCTTTGAAGTAGATGCAGAAACCTTTGACCGTATGCACAGAGGAGCTCATTACCTGCTTAATATCCGTCCATCTGGTGACTGGCCAGCCCAGTATTTCTATTATGCAGGCGGTGTTCCAAGAGTTATGGAAGAGATTAAGGATATGCTGCATCTGGATGTAATGACAGTTACAGGCAAGACTTTAGGTGAGAACCTGGAAGAATTAAAGAAAAATGGTTTCTATGACCACTGCGATGAGCTGTTAAGGGAAAAGGGCAAGCTGTTAGGACGCGAGATCAAGCGTACAGAGATCATCCATGCCTTTGATGATGCAAAGGGAACAGATGGAAGTATTGCTATTTTAAAGGGCAACCTGGCTCCGGAAGGCTGTGTGATCAAGCACACTGCATGCCCGAAGGAAATGTTTGAGGCCACCCTTCTTGCAAGACCATTTAACAGTGAGGAAGAGTGTATTGACGCTGTTCTTAAGAGAAAGGTAAAACCAGGGGATGCTATCTTTATCCGCTATGAGGGACCAAAGGGAAGCGGTATGCCTGAAATGTTCTATACAGGTGAAGCTATATGTTCTGACCCGAAACTGGCTTCCAGCGTGGCTCTGATCACTGACGGACGTTTCTCCGGTGCATCCAGAGGCCCGGTTATCGGTCATGTAAGCCCGGAAGCTGCTGCAGGCGGACCTATTGCACTGGTAGAAGAAGATGACTTGATCTATATTAATGTAAAAGAGCGCAGACTGGAGATCGTAGGCGTAAAGGGTGAAAAGCGCACTCCAGAGGAAATGGAAGAGATATTAAAGGTCAGAAAAGCTAAATGGCAGCCAAAGCCTCCGAAATATACCAAGGGAACCTTAAAGCTGTTCTCTGAGCATGCAGTATCACCTATTAAAGGCGGATATATGGTGTAGTCCTGAGTGGATCCAGCGCATGGAATAATCTTACCAAAACATCAGACAGAAAAAGCTGTCTGACCAATATAATACAAATTAATGCCTTTTGTACATCTGTACAAAAGGCATTTTTATTGCGCAAAACAAATACAAAGTAATGTTGCACAAAAATATAAATACAAAATTGTGAAAAACATAAAAAACGCATTTGAGATACACAAATTTTTCACAATCCCTTGACATAAGATGTCTGATGTGGTAAAAAGATTACATCAGACATCTTATTAATTAAGATCCTGCAGATGATCAGGATCTATTAAAAGAAAGGGAAGGTATTAAGTTATGAGAAAGTCAAAAGTAATGTTAACAATCCTGGCAGCAGCAATGGCAGCAAGCCTCACAGCATGTGGAGGTTCTTCTGACAAAGGAGCAGCTACAACAGCCGCAGCAGCAGGCGGTTCTGACACAAAGACAGAGGCAGCAGGCTCCACAGCTTCTGCAGATGCTATCAACTTTACAATGTCACTGGTTGACAATACTTCTTCCAACTACTACAAGGGCGCTGAAAAGATCGCTGAATGTGTAGAAAAGGCAACTGACGGAAAGATCACACTGACTATCCAGGCAGGCGGCACATTAGGCGGCGAGAGCGATACACTGGACATGGCAGTTCAGGGCGACCTTGATATCGCATCCTGTGCAAACTCCGTACTTGCTAACTACATCCCAGAGATGAGCATTCTGGATCAGGCTTTCCTGTGGGACAGCGCAGATCAGGCTAACTACGCAGTAACTCATGAGTTAGGCGATCTGATCCAGACTAAGGCAAATGAGCATGGTATTCACGTAATTGGCTACATGGAATCCGGTTTCCGTGATGTATTCTCCACAAAGCCAATCGAGTCTATGGCAGATTTCAAGGGCGTAAAGATCCGTGTAATGCAGAACGAAGGACAGTTAGCAGCATTTACCGCTTTCGGTGCTAACCCAATCGCACTTTCCGCTTCTGAGCAGTTTACCGCTCTTCAGCAGAAGACCATTGATGCTTGCGAGAACGCTGTTTCTAACTGCTGGATCAACAAGTTCTATGAGGCTGGTGTAAACTCCGTTATCAATACACATCACTGCTTCGTATACATCCCACTGTGCATGAGCGATAACGCTTGGAACAAGATCCCGGATGATTTAAAAGATACCTTCGTTAAGGCTGTAGCAGAAGGCTGCGAAGCTCAGTGGCAGTATCTGAACGAAGCAAACGAAGAAGCTAAGGGTAACCTGGAAGGCGCTGGCGTTAAGTTCTATGACATCAACTTAGATGAAATGAAGGACGCTTACAAGGCAGCTCAGGAGAAGGCTGGTACTTCTTTCGATGCAGAATGGGAAGCAGCAGTAGATGCAGCAAAAGCAGCTGTAAAATAATCTGCCAAAGATCCACAGGCAACACAAAATAAAAAAAGCAGTAAACATACAGCCGTGCCGGCAACAGTCAGTGACGGTGCGGCTGTTTTAAAGAGCGAGAGAAAAGAAGGGGACTGGAAATGAAAGGAATTAAGAAAGCATTATCTTACATTACCAATGTAGAATATGCCATCATGGTCGTTACCTTTGTGGCAATGGTCATCGCGTATTTCATCTCTGTCGTAAACCGTAACTTCATCAAGGCATCTATGCCATGGACAGAAGAAGTTGCAATGTACAGTATGATCTATATGGCACTTTTAGGAACAGAAGTTGGTCTTCGTGACGGCACGCAGGTAGCAGTTACTGCAGTGATCGAAAAACTCCACGGAGTTACAAAAAAGATCGTATCTATTATTGAACAGATCATTCTGGAGATCTTCTCTTTCGTAATGTTAAAAGCAGGTCTGGCACTGTTTTCCAAGCAGTTACAGACCGGACAGACCACACCGGTTTTAAAAGTACCAATGTCAGTAATGTACTTTTCACTGGTCCTGACCTTTGCACTGATCCTGGTCATCCAGGCAGTTGTGCTGGTTGAAAAAGTTATGGACCTGAAAAATAAGGAGGTAGAGGCATGAGCGCAGGAGTAATTCTTTTCGTTGCATTCGCAGCATGCCTGGTGATCGGTGTTCCGGTTTCCATTTCTTTGGGAGTGGCTTCCCTTTGCTCCGTAGTATTTGGCGGACTGTCCGCATCTTCTACGGTAATCGCACAGCGTATTTTCGGTGGACTTCAGTCAACCTCTATTATGGCCATCGCATTCTTCGTACTTGCAGGAAACCTGATGACAAAAGGTGGTATCTCCCGCCGTATCGTAAACTTTGCTAACTGCCTGGTTGGTAATGTACGCGGCGGTATGAGCCTTGCGCTGGTACTTGCATGTGCATTCTTCGCAGCATTATCCGGTTCCGCACCTGCAACTGTTATTGCTATCGGAACCATGCTTTACAACGATATGGTCAAGATGGGATATCCTGGTGACCGTACAGCCGGCCTGTTAGTAGTATCCGGTGGTATGGGACCGATCATTCCTCCATCCATTATCATGGTTATCTACTGTACCTTAACCGGTGCTTCTGTAGGTAATATGTTCAAACAGGGTATGTTAGTAGGTGTTACCATCATGGTAGTGCTTATGACAGAGGTTCTTTTCTTCGCAAGAAAAGAAAAATGGCCAAAACAGGAAGTAAAGCGTACACCGGCAGAAATATTCAAAGTGTTCTTAGATGCTATTCCTGCATTAATGACACCTATCATCATCCTTGGCGGTATCTACTCCGGTATGCTGACAGCTACTGAAAGTGCAGCTGTTGCCGTTGTATGGGCAGCTATTGCAGGTCTGTTCATCTACAAGGAACTGACATTTAAGGAACTGATCCCGATCTTAAAGGATTCTGCAAAGAGCTCCGCAATGATCCTTTTCATCATCGCTTCCTCTACTGCATTCTCCTGGGTATTTACTTTCTCCGGCGCTTCCCAGGCACTGGTAGACACCGTTGTAGCAATGAACCTGAATTCTATGTTATTCTGCTTCGTTGTTGCTATCATTCTTCTTATTTTCGGTACATTTATGGAAGGTACTGCCATCGCAGTTTTACTGGTTCCGGTTCTGTGGCCGATCGCCCAGAGCATGGGAATCGATGTTATCCATTTTGGTATGATCGTATGTATCTCCAACGTAGTTGGTACTATGACACCACCTGTTGCAGTTAACATTTTCTCAGCGTCAACTGTATCAGGACTGAAAATGGGAGACATTGCAAAGGCAGAGATCCCATTCCTGATCGGATATGTTGCAGTATTCTTCCTGTGCGTATTCTCAAGAGGTTTCTGTACAATGCTTATTTAATTTTAAAAACTGGGGCCGCCTGCAGGCGGCCTTGTAAATAATCACATAACATGATCAGCAAAAGGCTGGTCAGGTATAACAGGAGGTTTATCATGATCCAAGGTGAAATAACAAAAGAACGTATGGAAGGCTGGAAGTTTGATTCTTCCTGTGAAGAAGGATTCCATGAGATCATTGCACCAGGAAAGGCAGACTGTGAACAGGAGTATATTTACCGTTTAAACCTGTCCGCAGGAAAGAGTTTTGATCTGGAGACCGGAAAACTGGAAATGGATGCTGTATGTATCAAAGGTGCAGCTGATTTTTCCTGGGACGGTTATGCAGGAACCTGTGATAAGCTGGATTCCTTCTATGTAGTAAGCAATATGAAAGTACATATTACAGCAAAAGAAGACTGTATTTTCTACATTGCAGGTGCTGTTGATGAAGGATATGGAAAACCATTTTTCCGTAAATGTGACCTGACCATGCCTATTGGTGAGATCCATCAGATCCATGGCTCCGGCGTCAGCCAGAGAGAGGTATTTATGACCATCGATCCAGGTACAGCATCTTCCAGACTGTTAGTAGGTCTGACCTGGGGCGGAAATGGTGCATGGACCAGCTGGCCGCCTCATGAGCATGAAAAGGATCTGGAAGAGGTTTATTGCTACTTTGATATGGATGATCCTCATTTTGGACTGCATTTAAGCTATGTAGAACCAGGAGATACCCATGGAGTAGTAGCTCATACTGTTAAGAGTGGTACTATGATCCTGGCACCAAGAGGTTACCATCCTACAGTAGCTGCACCGGGAACCAGAAATACATATTTATGGGTACTGGCAGCACATTCCCACAAGAGTCGTCGTTATGATCTGGCAGTTCTGGACCCGAAGCGCGCAGAAATGAACTAGGCCAGAAATAAAGTAAAATTAAGAGTTATATTTAGGAGGCAGAGACATGAACGCAATGGATTCAATTTTTCTCCCACGTTTTACCATTGGCGAGAATGCATTTGACGCTTTCCATGATGAAATGGGAAGATATGGAAAAAAAGTAGCAGTGATCCACGGAGAAAGAGCATGGAAGGCAGCAAGGGAATATGTAGTTCCTGCACTGGAAAAAGCAGGTCTTACGATTACTACAGAATGGCTGTATGGACATGATGCAACCCATGAAAACGCTGATAAGATCTCAAATGATCCTGCAGTACAGGAAGCAGATATGCTCCTTGCAGTAGGCGGTGGAAAATGTATCGATACAGCAAAGCTGGCTGCAGATCACCTTGGAAAACCGGTATTTACCGCTCCTTCCATTGCGTCTAACTGTGCTCCTGTTACCCAGATCAGTATTATGTACCATGAGGATGGTTCTTTCTGCGACATCCCAAGATTAAAGGAAGTACCGGTACACTGCTTTATCAATCCGAAACTGGTTTTAGCAGCTCCTGTTAAATACCTGTGGGCTGGTATCGGCGATGCCATGGCAAAGCATGTAGAGTCCAGCTGGTCTGCAAAGGCTGGGGAGAAGTTAAGCTTTGGCAGTGAGTTTGGTATCACAGCAGGACAGATGTGCTTCTATCCAATGGTTAAGGATGCGAAGAAGGCAATGGATGATGCAAAAGCAGGAAGAAACAGTGAAGAGCTTGAAAACACTATTTTAAATATTGTTGTTTCCCCAGGTGTTGTATCTGTTTCTGTTCATCCAAATTATAATGGCGGTATTGCACATGCTTTATTCTATGGCCTGACCAAGAGAGAGCATATTGAAAAGAAACATCTCCATGGTGAGGTAGTTTCCTACGGCACACTGGTAAATCTTATGGTAGATAAGGACTGGGATAAGCTGAAACTGGCTTATGGCGTAAATAAGTCTATTGACCTGCCTGTATGCCTGGCTGATCTGGAGCTGGAAAAGGATGACAAGTTAGAGGATGTCCTTGAAGCAACAATGGCAAACCAGGAAATGACCCATACACCTTATCCTGTAACAAAAGAGATGATCTATCAGGCAATCCAGGATCTGGAAGACTATAAGGGTTAAAAACCTAGAATGTAAGTTAGAGAGGATAGTAAAATGGCAGTAACCATACGTGATATACGGGTAATCTGCACAGCGCCGGAAGGCATCAACCTTGTGGTGGTAAAAGTTGAGACCAGCGAGCCGGGACTTTACGGACTGGGCTGCGGAACCTTTGCTTACCGCCACCTGGCTGTAAAGCTGGTAGTAGAAGAATATTTGAAGCCTCTTCTTGTTGGAAGAAATGTAGAGAATATTGAAGATCTATGGCAGCTGATGAACCAGAACGGATACTGGAGAAACGGCCCCATTGAAAATAATGCTATTTCCGGCGTAGATATGGCATTATGGGATATTAAGGGAAAAATAGCAAATATGCCGCTGTACCAGCTGTTTGGCGGAAAGTGCAGGGAAGGTATTCCTGTATACCGTCACGCAGATGGCCGCGATCTTTCCGAGCTGTGTGAAAATATTGAACGTTTCCATGAAATGGGTATTACCAATATCCGCTGCCAGTGCGGTGGTTACGGCGGCGAAAGCTATGGAAATACGCCGGCAACTGCACCAAAGGGCGCCCAGCCAGGTGTTTATCTGGATTCCAGAAGCTATATCCGCAATACAGTAAAGCTGTTTGAAGGCATCAGAAACAAATTAGGATATGAGATCAATCTGATACATGACGTTCATGAACGTATTGCTCCTATTGAAGCTATTAAGCTGGCAAGAGAGCTGGAGCCATTTGATCTGTTATTCTTAGAGGATCCGGTACCGATCGAGCAGACAGACTGGTTAGCAAGAATGAGAGAGCAGACCTCCATACCAATCGCAGAAGGCGAGCTGTTCAACAATCCTGTTGAGTGGAGAAAACTTATCTCAGAACGGCTGATCGATTACATCCGCGTACATTTAAGTCAGGTTGGCGGTATTACACCGGCAAGAAAGCTGCAGATCTTTGCAGAACAGTTTGGTGTACGCACTGCATGGCACGGACCTGGAGACATGTCTCCTCTGGCTCATGCAGCAAACATCCATATTGACCTGGCAGCACCAAACTTTGGTGTACAGGAATGGTCCGGCATTGAGCCTCCAAACTTTGTTATCCAGGAATTAAAGGGACCACATGGTGCTCTCCTTGAAGTATTCCCGGGACTGCCTGAGTTTGACAATGGTTATGTATATGCAAATGATAAACCTGGTTTAGGCGTTGACTTAAATGAGGAAGAAGCTGCAAAATATCCTTGTGAGAATACTGTGACTACATGGACACAGACAAGACGCAGGGACGGAGCATTGCAGACTCCATAAAGGGATGAAGGATCCCCGGGTTCTTACACCAATCTCCCCGGTTTACCGGGGAAAATCAAAATATATTTATACATTCCGCTCCCGTATCACGGGAGCGGGCCACCATATATTATTATAGGAGGATAAAAAAATGGCATTTGATTACAAGGAAAAATTCAGCGTAGCTGGCAAAAAGTGCATCGTTACCGGTGCAGCACAGGGACTTTCCAGAGGTATGGCAGAAGGTCTGTTAGAGAATGGTGCTGAGGTTGTATTAATGGACCTTCAGGCAGAAAAGCTGCAGGCAGTTGCAGATGAATACTGCAAGATGGGTTACAAGGCACATGCAGTAGCAGGTGACTTATCCAAGAAGCCAGAGATTGACCGTATGTTCGCAGAAGCTATGGAGATCTTGGGAAATAAGCTGGATGTTATGATTCCTGCAGCAGGTATCCAGAGACGTTACGAGCCATGGGAATTCCCGGAGGATGCATGGAGACTGGTTATTGATGTTGACTTAAACCATGTATGGTTTATGTGCCAGAAGGCAGTTCAGGTTATGAAAGATAAGGAAGGCAGCACCGGAAAGATCATCAACATCGCTTCCATGAACGCATTCTTTGGTGGTACAACTGTTCCTGCTTACACAGCAGCTAAGGGTGCTGTAGCAATGCTGACCAAGAGCCTTGCATCTGACTGTGCTGACCACAATATCTGCTGCAACGCAATTGCTCCTGGATATATGGATACTGAAATGTGCGCTAACATGACTCAGGAAAGAAAAGACGAGTGTACCAAGAGAATCCCTGCAGCACGTTGGGGACTGCCAGATGACCTTAAGGGACCGGTACTGTTCCTGGCTTCTGATGCAAGTGACTACTTAAATGGTGCTGTTATCCCTGTAGACGGCGGATTCTTAGTTAAGTCATGATGATGTCCTCACAGGTGGGATAGTTAAATAGTACACTTAGAAAAGGGGTGCTGTAGTAAGACGATCAGTCGGGCTGCAGTGCCCCTTTCCAAAATCTTCCATTTTTAAAACACCCAGGGGGGTGTTATGGGCTTGACATTCATGGTTTGTTAGTTATATCATGAAATAACGACGGATAAACATCAGGTATTTTTGATATAATTGGGAGGTGGTCGCGTGCGACAGACGCAAAAAGAGAAACTGCTGCCGGAGCAGACAGCAGAGAAGATAAGGGGATACATAGAAGGTAATGGATTAAAGGTAGGAGATAAGCTTCCGAACGAATTTCAGCTTGCTGAGATCTGCGGAGTAGGAAGAAGTACGGTGCGGGAAGCGATCAAGCTTCTGGTTTTTTCCGGAAAAGTAGAAGTGATCCGTGGAAGCGGCACTTATATTAAGAAAGAAAAAGCTTCCCAGGCATCACCGGCGGTAAATGATGATCCTATAGGACTTCAGGAAAACAGTGAAGAAAATCTGTTCCAGACTGGTCTGGAATTTGTAGATGTACGTCTGATGCTGGAACCGGAAGTGGCAGCTATGGCAGCTACCAATGCAGATTATGCTGATTGTCAGAAACTTCAGCAGATCCAGAAGGAGGTAGAAGACCTGGTTGTCCAAGGAAAAGATCATATTGCTGCGGATATTGAGTACCACAGGCAGTTGGCAGCCTGCACCCATAACCAGACCCTTTGCAATCTTATGGAGATCGTGGTAAAGGGAATTCCGATTTTTGTGCAGATGACAAAAAATAATTTTGCCAAAACAACAGTGGACCAGCACCAGGCGATCACAGATGCCATTTCATCTGCAGATGCCCAGGGAGCAAGATATGCAATGATCACCCACTTAAACAGCAACCGCAAACGGATCTTAAAAGTGCTGACAGAGCAAAAATCAAATGGAAAGTTATAATCCCCTGTGTTTTCATTGAAAGTTATTGTCAATTTCGTTATAATAGTGTTAAAAAACAGATTGTACACGATCGGTTCGGGGGACACATTATGGAAAAAAGTTTTTTGACATGGACAGCAGCCGCTTTAGGAACGGCAATTCTTTTAACAGCATGCAATACGAATACAGGAACAACTGCGCCAGGCAGCAAGGTGAAACTGGACCCAAGTAAACCGGTTTCCCTTACTGTCTGGCATTATTATAATGGGGCACAACAGGCTGCCTTTGACCAGCTGGTTTCTGAATTTAACGCTACAGAGGGAAAAGACAAGGGTATTTATGTAGAAGGATATACCCAGGGATCTGTATCTGATCTGGAAAAGGCGGTTTCAGATGCAGTATCCGGTGCTGTAGGTGCCCAGTCTTTGCCGGATATTTTCTCTACCTACGCAGATACTGCCTATGCAGTACAGAAAGAGGATAAACTGGCGGATCTGTCTTCTTATTTTACAGAGGAAGAACTGTCTGAATATGTGGACTCTTACATAAAAGAAGGCTATTTCCATGATGATACCTCTCTTTATCTCTTCCCTGTAGCAAAGTCTACAGAGATCATGATGATCAATAAAACAGACTGGAAGCCATTTGCAGATGCTACCGGTTCTTCTTTAGAGGAACTTTCTACTTTAGAGGGAGTGGCAGACGTTGCAAAGCGTTACTATGAGTGGACCGACAGTTTGACCCCGGATATCCCTGATGATGGAAAAGCATTTTACGGAAGAGACTCCATGTCCAATTACTTTATTATTGGCATGAAACAGTTAGGAGCAGATATCTTTGACGTAAAGGACGGTCAGGTTACGATCCAGGCAGACAAAGAAAAAGTCCGCCGCCTATGGGACAATTATTATGTACCTTATGTAAATGGCTATTTTGCAAGTATGGGAAAATTCCGTTCAGATGATGTGAAAACAGGGGATATCCTGGCTTACACCGGTTCTTGCGCATCTTCTATGTACTTCCCGGATCAGGTAGTAACCGATGAGGACAGCCATGCCATTGATTATGTGGTAATGCAGCCTCCTGTATTAGAGGGAGGCGAACAGATCAATGTACAGCAGGGCGCAGGAATGGCAGTGACAAAGTCAGATGCCCAGCATGAATATGCCTCCTGTGAGTTTTTAAAATGGTTTACCAGAAAAGAAAATAATCTCCGTTTTGTATGTGAGTCTGCCTATATGCCGGTGCGCAAGGATGCCAATTCCATGGAAGCGTTAGATGAAGTGATCAAAGAAAAAGACCTGAAAGTAAATGCTAAGGCGTATCAGTGTTTAAGCAGTATTTTAAATGCCTATGAGTCCATTCATTTTTATACCCCGAACTGCTTTGAAAACGGATATGCCACCAGAAATATCCTGGATTATGATCTTTCCGACAAAGCTGCCCAGGATAAAGAAAAAGTAGATGAAATGGTAGCAGCCGGAATGTCAAGAGCAGAAGCAGCTGCAGAATTTACCGGCGATGCTGCGTTTGAAGAATGGTATGACAGCTGGTATCAGAAGTTAAATGACACGGCACATTCCAATCAGTAGATCCTGTATTTAAGGACGGAAACAGGATCAGAAATAAGATGAGAAATGCCACAGGCAGGAGGTTTGGAAGTAAAACATGAAAAAAAAGAAAAGAACATTGATGCATATTTTACTTCTGCCTCTTTTACTGGTGGTATTATTTCAGGGCATCTTACCTTTTTCCATGCTCCTTTCCAGCGGTGTTAAATCCATTATGGAGAGTAATGCAGTAGATCTTGACAGTTATCTGGTGGAAAACAGCAAGGTAATACTGGAAAATGCCATGATCGAGCAGTGGAGTGCTGTGCGCAAAGAGAGCAACTATCTGAATAGTGTTCTTTCTGATCTGTTAAAAGAACAACGGGCAGATATAGAAAAGTTTACAAAGGATAAGGAACTTCAGAAGGAATATACCCAGCGTGTATTTCCGGAGCTTTTAGAGTCTTTGCGCCGTGATACCACCTGCGGTGTGTTTCTTGTTATGGCAAATGATCAGCCAATAGGGGCACCGGGAGATTTTACGGGATTTTTCCTCAGGGACTCTGATCCTGTGACCAAGGCAGATACAAACTCTGACCTTCTTTTGGAGCGCGGGGATAAAACTCTGGCCCGTCAGTGGGGAATTACCCTGGATAATTCCTGGTCCCCTGCATTTCGTTTTCAGGGAAAAGGTATCAGGGAAAGTGATGATTTTTTCTATGAACCTTACACAGCAGGTATGGCTCATACAGGGGTAGATATGGCCAGTTTAGGTTACTGGTCCATGCCTTTTATACTGGAAGATTATGAAATGGATAACCATAAAATGATCACATATTCTGTCCCTTTGGTCAATGATGGTGTGATCTATGGTGTTGTGGGAACGGAAGTTTCTGTCAGTTATCTGTGCAATACCTGTTTCCGTGTACAGGATCTGAACAGGCAACAGACAGCCGGTTACGCCATTGCCGTTGATAACGGAGATGGTACGTATGAAAATATTGCAGGAAAAGGTAATCTTTATGATGCGGTACAGCGTGAAAATGGTATTTTTAAGCTGGAAAGTACAAAGCATGAGGATCTTTTCAAGGTAAAGGACTCTAAGATCGGTTCCCAGGAGATCTATGCCCTGTTTTCAAAAATGAATTTGTATGCCAATAATGTCCCTTATAAGAATACAAACTGGGTTTTATGTGGTTTTGTGGCAGAGGACTCTATTTTCAGTCTGGGAGATAAGCTGTACAGCGATATTTTGACGACTATTGTGGCCTGTGCAGTTTTGGGACTGGTGATCATGAGTGTGGTGATCCGCTGCGTAACACGACCGGTATACAGGCTTATGGACAGTATCCGAAGCGGAATTGCAGGCTTAAAAGAGTTTGCGCCTTCCGGTATCCAGGAAGTAGATGAGCTGCATCAGGTGGTTGAAAATCTGACAGAAAGTGAGATCAGCACAGAACATCAGCTCAGTGAAGAAAAAGAGCGTTACCGGATCGCAGTAGAAAGTTCCAATGACCTGTTTTTTACATACCGTGAAAAAGGAAATACACTGGAGATCGTAAACAGCAGGGAAATGGATGGTTTGTGGGATATAAAAAATGCCAAAAAAAAGATCCTGGACCGTTATTTTTCAAGGGAAGACCAGAAAAAGCTCCTTTCTATGCTGCAAAGTCATGAGAATACAATTTATGGTCAGTTTTGCTGTATCAATGGCAACCACTCACAGGGACGCTGGATCGAGATCAGAGGAAAGACCATTACAGAGACAAAAGAGGATGATCGAAAGATCGTAGGTTTTGTCCGGGATATCCATGAAACAAAGATGCGGGAACTGAAACAGGAACGAAAGCAGATGATAGATCCTGTTACCTTATTTTACCGTTTAAAACCGGGAATGGAGGTAATTGAGAAGGTTCGTGGAAAGTATCCCCAGGGTATGTTTATTCTTGTGGATATCTGTCATTTTACCATCATAACCAGGGACTTTGGTCTGACATTTAGGGATGTGGTCCTGGAAGAATTTTCCAAAATGTTTCTGGAGGTGTGTGCCGAAGATCTTTCCAGACCTCCGGTGATGATCCGTGCAGGTTCTGATGAACTCCTTGCCTGGATCCCTAAAATTACAGAGGAAAGCTGCAGGCAGAAACTGGAAAAACTGAAAGAACGTTTTTCTGTGATGATCCGGCGCAGTGCCTTAAATCTTAATTTCCAGGCTGGAATTGCCAGAGGGGATGAAAGTGTAACAACCACCTCTCTGTTAAGACGGGTCCGGATCGCTGTTACAGAAGCGGAAAAGCAGGAGATCGGTGTCCTTTCCTGGAATGAGGTAAAGGATCCGGGAGCACAGCCGAAAACATTTGGAAAGATCGTTTCCATGGGATATATGGAACAGATCAGTCTGGCTTCCCTGGCATTAAATCTGTTAGACCGCTGTCCGTCTATTGATGCAGGACTGGATCTGCTTTCCCGCCGCTTAAAAGCACGTTATGGAATGGAAAATATGCTGATCACCAGTTTTCATTATGATTTCCTTTCCAGCGAGCTGGAATACCAGTGGAAGCATCTTCATGGCCTCATGGGAAAACGGGGCGTTGTCCACTGTACAGAAGAAGAGTATGAAAAATTAAATCAGGATGCCCAGATCAACGCAGTGCAGCCTGTAAAACAGCTGTTGTCCGTTGTACCTGTTTTCAGGAAAACAGATATAGACCAGACCGGTGTGGGGATCCTTATGTCAGATAACGGACAGTATTCCGGAAGCATCTTCCTTTTGGGAATAGAACCATCTGTTTATGAAAATGAGGAGGATAGAAAGCTTCTCTGGGAGATCGGCATTATCATCCAGAATCGTATCAACAGAGACCGTCATGATCAGTCTGCACAGGCAAAATCCGATTTCCTGGCCCATATGTCCCATGAGATCCGTACTCCTATGAACGGTATCATTGGTATGACAGAGATCGCTCTAAAAGAAGGACAGACAGAGGAAGTGCGTTTAGACTGCTTAAAGAAGGTAAAAGGATCCTCCAAATATCTGTTAGGTCTGTTAAATGATATTTTGGATATGTCAAAGATCGAAAGCGGAAAGATGAAACTGGTAAAAGATGATTTCCAGCTTGATAAGATGATCGGCGAACTGTATCCGTTATTGGAAGCTAAGTTTGAGGAAAAATCTCAGAAATATCACCAGGAGATCCATTTGGTCAACCAGTGGTTCTATGGGGATGCTTTGCGTCTCAGTCAGGTCCTGGTCAATCTGTTAAGCAACGCAGTGAAATATTCCGGGGATCACACGGAGATCACTTTAACAGTAGAGGAAACAAGGCTTTCTGATGGTCTTTCTAAATTACAGTTTGCGGTGAAGGATCACGGCATTGGTGTCAGTGAAGAAGACCGCCAGCGTATTTTCAGAAGTTTTGAGCAGGTGGACCGTTCTGTGGTAGGACAGCAGGGAACCGGACTGGGACTGGCGATCAGCAACCGTCTGGTACATATGATGGGCGGAACCATTGAGCTTGAAAGCCAGATCGGGGAAGGAAGTACCTTCCGGTTTTCCATTACGTTAAAGCCGGTCAGCGCCCACCATGTAAAAGAAGAAGTTTCCAGGGTGGAAAGAGATTTTACAGGTGTCCGCGTTCTGGTAACAGAGGACAATCCATTGAACCGGGAGATATTACAGTATATTCTGGAAGATATGGGAATGTCTGTGGAAAATGCCTGTGACGGAAAAGAGGCGGTAGATAAGTTTACCGCCTCCGAGAAAGGATATTATGATCTGATCATTATGGATATTATGATGCCGGTTATGAACGGACTGGAGGCAGCCCATGCCATCCGGACCACCGATCATCCGGATCATAAAAAGATCCCTATCATTGCCATCAGTGCCAATGCTTTTGATGAAGATATCCGCAGGTCTCTTGCAAGCGGCATGAATGCCCATCTTTCCAAGCCGATCGAAGTGGATAAACTGCGGGAGACCCTTGGAAAACTGTTAAAATAAGGACTTACTGAACAAAGGGAGCAATGGTTTCTTCCGGGGCTGGCTGTGAGGTTTCCGGTGCAGCCGGAGCAGTTGGCGCGGGTTCTGTTGGTGCCGGAGCTGTCTGTGCCGGGGCTGTTTCATGTTTTGGAGCCTTTTTCTCTGTTGTCTCAGCCTTAGTCGGAGCAGCTGCTTTTGTTGGATTTGCAATAGAACTGCTTTCTTGTGCTCCTTTTGTGCTGGAGGCAGTTGTATCAGAAGTAGTTGTACCGGAAGTAGTTGTGCCGGAAGCGGAAGAAGTATTGCGGTGGATCACAGCACTATGGCCAAGATAGGTTTTGGAGTGGTCCAGAGTACGTTCGACTTCCTGTCCGTCTTTGTATACAACTTTATAAGTATCCCAGCGGCTGCCTTTGGTGGCCGCTTTTATTGTATTTTCTGTTCCCGGAGCTAAAGTAGGGTCTTCTACGTATTCCGGTTCCGGCGGGTCGATTTCTTCTACTTTTTCAGAAGCCAGATCCCATACAACCCCATCCTCTAATACAGGCACGCCGAAAATAGAAACAGTTGCCTTGCGGTCAGCGTAGCTTGCAAGAATACCGATAGGTTTGTCAGAAGTATTTACAAAACGGAAGTCAGGCTGTTCCCAGCTGATGGCAGCATCCTGGCCCGGAGTTACATAGTTAGGCTCGAAAGTATGGGAGCGGCGGAAGGTAACTTCCATGCCGGACTGAAATACTACCCGGTATAAGGTACTGGAGATCTGGCATACACCGCCTCCCAGTTCCTGGACGACAGCGCCACTGTTGTATGCGGCTGCTTCCTGGTATCCTTTTTCCGCAGTACGCTGTCCTACAACAGAGTTAAAAGAAAATTCTTCCCCGGGCTGGACAATGGTTCCGTTTAAAGCTTCTGCAGCAAGGCGTACATTGGTGTTGCGCTTATCATTGTCCGTGGTTTCTGTGGTAAAGGTGACGAGAGTCTTGTAGCTGGCTTTTACCTCATCACAGGAAATAGAAGGTGCTTCCTTATGGGACTGTACTTCTACTACAGCATCCATGCGGTTTTCATGAATGGCAGCTAAAATATCATTGGCCAGCTGGTCCCGGTCAATACGTGAGCCGGCGCAGCCTTCCCTGAACACAAACTGTCCCTTCTGGTTGTCATAGTGGTCCAGGGTACTGATCTTTGAAGGAACATCCCATTCTTTTGCCAGTTCTTCCAGTTCCTGGGAAATGGAATTTTTCAGGGCATCCGTTGGAAGCTCTGCCGCTGTTAATGTAAGATCTCCTGAAACGGTTTCCTCTTCTTTACTGGTAAGCCAGTTGCGGATGGCGTCTGTAAGAATGTTGGGAAGTTCCTTACTGTCATCTTCATATGCGGCAGTCATATTCCAGGAAAGAGACTTACTGATCCGGGAAACAGCCTCATCTTTGCTTAATCCCTCTAAAGAAATGCCGTTGACAGTCAGTAAGACAGGAGAAGTTTCAGATGCCTGGCTGGCAGTTGCTTTTGCGGCTCTTTCCGGTTCAGAAACAGAACGGGAATGGAGTACAGCAGCGGAGATGCCTAAGAGTACGACAACAGCTCCTGCTGCTGCAAAGGGGATCCAACCTCCTTTTATTGGTTTTCTTTTCGGCCTGTCATAGTCAAAATGCAGCCGCTTTGATGTATGATCCTTATCCCGTCTTCCTCTGGGACCATGATAGGAAGAGCGGGAATTCTTGTTTGAAGACATAAATATCCCTCTTTTCATATGCTTTTTCATATGCTTTATAAAGTATTTTACAGATTTTGTATTATATAAGAAGGGATAAGGGATGTCAAGGCAGGTAAATACTGGTTTAAGGAAATATTAAACTAAATGTCAAAATGTCTGGAACAGGCGGGTCAGGACCGTAAAAATGATACAGCATAAAGCACCGCAAAATGCCGGCAGAAAAGCAGAAACAAAGGTCCACCATTTACTTTTTGTTTCTTTATACAGTGTGATCAGGGTAGTGGAACAGGGCCAGTGCATCAGGGAGAAAAGCAGGACGCAGACAGCTGTTTTCCAGGTCCAGCCATGTAACAGAAGGATCTCTTTTAACTGTCCCATATTTTCAAAATTTGTTAGGCTTCCCTGGGCTGTGTAGGCCATAAGGATAATAGGAAGAACGATTTCGTTTGCCGGAAGTCCCAGGATAAAGGCAGTTAAGATCACCCCGTCCATCCCCATAAGACGTCCAAGAGGGTCTAAAAACCGGCTGAAACGTGCAAGAAGGCTTATATTTCCCGGAGCTGTATTTGCCATGATCCACAGGAGAAAACCGGCAGGAGCAGCTACAGCGGCAGCTCTTCCAAGGACGAAAAGGGTCCGGTCTGTTACCGAGCGAAAGATCACTTTGCCGATCTGGGGCTTCCTGTAAGGGGGAAGCTCTAAGGTAAAGGAAGAGGAAACTCCTTTTAAGATCGTTGCAGATAAAAGGTAAGAGGTAATAAAAGTCATGGCGATCCCTGAAAGGATGAACAAAGTAAGCAGCAGGGCACTGGCAGCAGAAGAAAGCAGGCCATGGCTATTTCCGGATAAAAACAGCAGGATCAAAGTGATAAAAAGAGGCAGACGGCCGTTACAGGGAACGAAACTGTTTGTGATCATGGCAATAAGCCGTTCTCTTGGGGAGTCGATAATACGACAGCCTGTGATCCCTGCTGCGTTGCAGCCAAATCCCATTGCCATGGTAAGAGCCTGTTTCCCGCAGGCTTTACAGCACTGGAAAGGCCGGTCTAAGTTGTAGGCGATACGGGGCAGATAGCCGGAGTCCTCCAATAAGGTAAAAAGAGGAAAGAAAATAGCCATGGGAGGCAGCATAACGGAAACCACCCAGGCGAGGACCTGATAGACCCCATGAACGAAGGCGTCCCGGATCCAGTCTGGAAAATGAAGGGATAAAAGGGCCTGATCCAGTACCGGCTGAAAGGAAAAAAACAGTCTGGAAAGCAGGGCGGACAGGTCGTTTGCCCCAACCAGGGTGATCCAGAAGATAAGGGCTAAAAGTCCGGCCATGGCAGGATAGGCAGCCAGGCGGCCTGTAAGGATGCGGTCCAGTTTCCGGTCGGTTTCATTGTAGCTGCGTTCCGGCAGCTTTACACAAAGGGAGGCAATGGTTTCAGCGTTGTCGATCAGGCCGGAGACAATGCGGTCTTTTAATATGTCTTTAAAAATGCCTTTTCTGTTTAAATGATCCCAGGCAGTTTTTAAACAGTCTGCAATGGCAGGATCCTGTGACGGAACAAGCTGGCAGGCATTTGTAAAAGACCGGAGAAAGGACGGATCATCTTCTAGCAGGCGCAGGGAGAGAAAGCGGGAAGTGGTATAAAATGGAAGTTCATGGGTATCCAGCCAATTTTTCACAGCAGGTTCCACCATGGAGACTGCTTTTTCCAGTTCAGGGCAGTAAGTGACCTGATAGTGGGGAATGGCAGGACCTTCAGTAATATCATCTAACCGCTCCAAGAAAGAAGAAAGTGTGCTTTTCTTTCTGGCAGAGGTTCCTGCTACCGGTACACACAGCAGGTCTGATAACTGATCCAGATCAATGGTGATGTTTTTCTTTTCCGCTTCATCTAAAAGATTGACACATACCAATGTACGGTCCGTAGCTTCCAGGATCTGAAGGACCAGGTTTAAATTGCGTTCCAGACAGGTGGCATCACAGACAATGACCACTGCCTGATGAGCACCGAAACAGATAAAATCCCTGGCAACTTCTTCCTCTGCAGAACGGGAAGAGAGGGAGTAAGTTCCTGGAATGTCTACCAGTGTGTAATCACGGGCCGGACTGTGGCAGATTCCCCAGGCATTAGCTGTGGTCTTGCCGATCCAGTTTCCGGTGTGCTGCTTCTTCCCGGTAGTAAGACTGTTAAATAAAGTACTTTTTCCTACATTGGGATTTCCTGCAAGGGCGATCACAGGATAGTGATCCGGTATGGCTTTTGGCTGCTTCATGCTTTCTCCTTTCTGCAGATCTGGATGTTTCTGCTGTCTGCTTTACGGATAGCGATCACAGCTCCGCGGATCTGGTAGGCAGCAGGATCCCCTAAAGGGCTTATCCCAACACATTCTACCAGTGTATTTTCAACGAGACCTATATCAAGAAAACGGCGTCGGATGCTGCCGGAAGAGGTAAGGCAGCAGACCCGTGCTTTTTCACCAGGTTTTATATCGTTCAGACAAAGAGGGGAAGTCATAAGAATATTACCTGCCTGGGAAGTTATTTGTACTTATTATATGATACCAAGGGTCAAAAGGTTAAAAATCCGATGCAAGCAGTGAAAATAGCTGGAAAACTTAAGAAAGATGGGTTATAATATTAACAATATAGGTTATAAAAAATACAACAGGAGAAGGCAGAATTATCATGGAAGAAAATTATATTGAATGGCTGGTAAAACGGAAAGATCCCGTATATGCCTGGCCGGTAAAGATCCTGATGATCGTTGTGTGCGCGTTATCAGTACTGGCAGCACTGCAGATGTTATTGGGAATTCTGATCTTGGCGGCAGCAGCAGCGGCTACGTATTTTGTTTTTCTGAATTTGAGTGTAGAATATGAATACCTGTTTGCAGATGGCGGTTTCAGTGTAGACAGTATTCTTGGAAAAGCAAGAAGAAAGAAAACGTTTGACTGCGATAAAGAAGATGTACAGGTGATCGCACCGGCAAATTCCTATGTTTTAAAGGATTATGAAAAGCAGGGAATGAAAGTGATCGACTGTACCAGTCATAACGCCGGAGCAGATGTCTATGCCCTGATCAGCCAGAAAGGGGCCCAGACCACCAAGGTATTATTTGAACCGGGTGATAAGATGAAGGCAGCGATGCGCAGGGTATTTCCAAGAAAATTTATCTAGTGATAAGTTTACCTCATAAAAAATCATAAGGAATTTCAATGAATATTTTCCGTTAAATGGGTTTGACAATCCATATAAAATTTGCTAGTATTATTTACTAATAAGAAGGCCAAAACGCCAGTGTCTGATAAAACCGATGTTTTTTTAGCGCTGGCGTTATATTGAACCTTCATACAAAAATTTTACAGAGAAAGAGAGGAAAAATGAATGGGTACAATTATCGGTGAAGGCATTACCTTTGATGATGTGCTTCTGGTTCCATCCTATTCAGAAGTGATCCCAAACCAGGTTGATTTAAGCACAAACCTGACCAAGAAGATCCGTCTGAACATTCCGTTAATGAGTGCAGGTATGGATACCGTTACAGAGCATCGTATGGCAATCGCCATGGCTCGTCAGGGAGGAATTGGCATTATTCATAAGAATATGTCTATTGAGGCACAGGCTGAGGAGGTAGATCGTGTAAAACGTTCTGAGAACGGTGTTATCACCGATCCATTCTATCTTTCCCCAGAGCATACATTAAAGGACGCCAATGATCTGATGGCAAAATTCCGTATTTCCGGTGTGCCGATCACAGAAGGCAAGAAGTTAGTTGGTATCATTACCAACCGTGACTTAAAGTTTGAGGAAGATTTCAGCCGTCCGATCAGAGAGTGCATGACTTCCAAGAACCTGGTTACAGCAAAAGAAGGCGTTACCTTAAAGGAAGCAAAAGCGATCCTTGCAAAGGCAAGAGTAGAGAAGCTGCCTATCGTTGATGATGATTTCAACCTGAAGGGCCTGATCACCATCAAAGATATTGAAAAGCAGATCAAATATCCTCTGTCTGCAAAAGATGCCCAGGGACGTCTGTTATGTGGTGCTGCTATCGGTATCACAGCTAACGTTCTGGAGCGTGTAGAAGCACTGGTTAAGGCAAAAGTAGACGTAGTTGTTTTAGACTCTGCTCATGGTCATTCCGCAAACGTTATCCGCTGCGTAAAGATGATCAAGGAAGCATATCCGGATGTTCAGGTCATTGCAGGAAACGTAGCAACCGGTGATGCAACCAGAGCCTTGATCGAAGCTGGCGCTGACTGCGTTAAGGTTGGTATCGGACCTGGTTCTATCTGTACTACCCGTGTAGTTGCAGGTATCGGTGTTCCTCAGATCACCGCTGTTATGGACTGCTACGCAGTTGCAAAAGAGTACGGTATCCCGATCATCGCAGATGGCGGTATCAAGTATTCCGGTGATATTACAAAGGCCATCGCAGCAGGCGGCAGCGTTTGTATGATGGGAAGCATGCTTGCAGGATGCGACGAGAGCCCGGGTGCTTTCGAACTGTATCAGGGACGTAAGTATAAAGTATACCGTGGCATGGGCTCTATTGCAGCAATGGAAAACGGAAGCAAGGACCGTTACTTCCAGACTGACGCAAAGAAGCTGGTTCCAGAAGGTGTAGAAGGCCGTGTAGCTTATAAGGGTATGGTAGAAGATACTGTATTCCAGCTGTTAGGCGGTTTACGTTCCGGTATGGGTTACTGTGGAGCAAAGGATATCCCAACTCTTCAGGAGACAGGAAGATTTGTTAAGATCTCCGCAGCATCCTTAAAAGAGAGTCATCCACATGATATCCATATCACAAAAGAAGCTCCAAACTATTCCATTGAGGAATAGATATGAGTGCAGAAAAAAACAAGCGGCTGCGTTAGCAGACATTTGTTTTTTTCAAGCCATTCACGAAGATTCAGCCTGCGTGAGCAGGCAGTGGAACGCGTCAGCGCGGGAATCTGAGTGTTAGACGAAATTCATGGGTCGCCGCGTTTGCGGCGGCTCTTTTTGGGTTATGGGCCAAAAGCCGCAGACCGGGCTTTGGCTCATTGTAATGTATTTGAAAAAGAAAGCAGGAACATAAATTGGGAGAACGCTCCAAACTTACAACATTATGTTATATAGAAAAAGATGACAGTTATCTCATGCTTCACAGAGTCAGCAAGAAAAATGATGAAAACAAGGACAAATGGATTGGGATCGGCGGCCATTTTGAAGAAGGGGAAAGCCCGGAGGACTGTCTTTTAAGAGAAGCAAAAGAAGAAACCGGTCTTACACTGACTTCCTGGAAATTCCGGGGGATCGTAACCTTTGTTTCCGATGTGTGGGGAACAGAATACATGTGCCTGTATACAGCAGACGGATATACAGGGGAGATGATCTCCTGCAACGAAGGCGTTCTGGAATGGATCAAAAAAGAAGATCTGTTAAAACTGAATCTGTGGGAGGGCGATAAGATATTTTTAAAACTTTTACAGGAAAATGCACCGTTTTTCTCCTTAAAACTGGTGTATAAAGGGGATGAACTGACAGAAGCTGTGTTAAACGGGGAAAACTTAAAGAAATCGTAACAAAATGGCTTGTTTTTTTGTAACTGCGTGTGTGCTATAATGTAATGAGCGCAGGGAAAAACAAGCGGCTGCGCAGCAGACATTTGTTTTTCACAAGCCATTAACGAACGAACCGCCTGCGTTAGCAGGCAGTGGAGCGCGTATGCGCGGGGGTCGTGAGTTTAAGATGTAATGAGCGCAGGGAAAAACAAGCGGCTGCGCAGCAGACATTTGTTGCCAAGCATGTCGAGGAGGCGCCAGTGACGCGTCCGCTGACTTTTCACAAGCCATTAACGAAGGTCCCGCCTAAGTTTCTTTCAAACACCACAGAGAGGACATATCCCAATGAAAAAACATAGATCATCCCAGTTTCTTGCCATCTGTACAGCGGCTGTTCTTGCGCTGTCTGTACCAGCATGGGCAAGTCAGGTTTCCATTACTCCTTTAGATACAGGAAATACAACTTCTTCCCAAAGTCAGTCCGGGGCTTCAGAACCTTCCACAGCGCAGAATACTTCCGGGCAGACAGTGGACATTTCTTCTATTACAAAGCCGACCGTTGCATCCCAGGGCGCAGTTTTATTAAACGCAGCAGATGGAAGTGTGCTTTTTTCCAAGAATGGGGATACAACCTATTACCCTGCCAGCATTACCAAGCTGATGACCGCTCTTTTAGTAGCAGAAAACTGTAATCTGGACGATACAGTTACCTTTTCTGCAACAGCTACTACAAACCTGGAGTCAGGAGCTGTTTCCATTGGCATGGCAGAAGGGGATACGATGACGGTACGTCAGTGCCTGTATGCACTGCTGTTAAAATCTGCCAATGAAGTGGGAAATGCCCTGGCGGAACATGTGGCTGGCAGTAATGCAGCATTTGCGGAGAAAATGAATGCAAAAGCAGCCTCTTTAGGCTGTACCAATACCCATTTTGCAAATCCACATGGTTTAAATGATCCCAACCATTACACCACACCTCACGATATGGCTCTGATCGCCAGAGCTGCTTTTGCAAATGATATTGTAAAAACAGTGGCATCTACCAGAACCTATACACTTCCGGCTACAAAAAACAATCCTTCCGGTCTTACCGTGACTATGGGACACAAAATGTTAAATCCAAATGATGCCCGTTATTATCAGGGAATTATTGGTGGAAAGACAGGATATACGTCCAAGGCAGGAAATACCCTGGTGACTGTTGCAGAGCGCAACGGGGTAAGGCTGGTCGCAGTGGTGATGAAGAGCCAGTCTACCCATTATACGGATACCAAGGCATTGTTAGATTATGGATTTAAGCTGGCAGAGGCAGGTGCTCTTACAGGACAGAGTACCAGTCAGAACAATACGCAGGTTTCCGGCCCGGCTTCTGGAAAGAATGCGTCTGATAATTCCAGCAGTTCTTCTAACCAGGCACAGGAAACACAGGGAACGACAGTTACTCCTGCAGGTCAGGAAACAGCAGCCAGCACACCGGTGCATGCTGTATCTTCAGGAAATAATACCGGAGGTCCGGGCGTTACCAAAGAACGTGGATGGGTGAAAGATGATACCGGCTGGTACTATGTGAAGAACAATGGAGTAAAAGCTTCTAATGAATGGATCACAGATAATGGAGAAGAATACTGGATCCAGGCAGATCACTACATGGCAAAAGGCTGGAAAGAAATCGATGGTAACTGGTATTATCTGTGTTCTACAGGAAGTATGGCAAAGAATGTATGGAAGACAGGGGCAGAAGGTAACTGGTATTACCTGGGTCCGGACGGAGTCATGCTTACAAATACCATGACTCCGGATGGTTACAGAGTAGGTGCAGACGGTGTATGGATCCAATAATGTTTGTACCGGTGTTATTGTCAGGCAACCTGTTTATGTAGTTTGTCATTTATAATAATGTTCTACGAATTTTAAAAACTGCTTTACATAGGGTTTTAATATCCTGTTTTTGCTGTATACGATGTAAAAAGTACGGACCTGCGCAGCACTCTCCAATGGAAAGGTGAGAAGCTGGTGGGTCCTTTCCATATCTTTTACACTGCGGGCAGAGAGAATGGAAACTCCAAGGCCGGATACAATAGATTTTTTAATAGACTCCAGGTCATTCATCCGGGCTACGATGTTAAGATCGGAAAGATTGATCTGGTGCCGTTCTAAAAACAGATCGATCTCCTTGCGGGTGCCGGAACCATTGGCGCGAAGGATAAAAGGATGGGATAAAAAGTGTTTTAAAGCCACAGGTTCCTCTTTTTTTAATGTATCAGCCAGTTCCAGGTATTCCGGTGTTACCGGGGCTGCCATGACTAAAGAGTCGGTACAGAAGGGAATAAAACAGCAGTCCTCTGCATCTGTTTTAGAACCTGTAAGACCAAAATCCACAGCGCCCTGGATCACTTTTTCAATGGCGTCAGCGCTGTCAGACTGCCAGATATGAAAATGGATATCCGGCTGTATTTTGGAAAACTCTGACAAAAGCTCCGGAAGAAGGTAGGAAGAGGGGATCGTGGATGCACTGACATCGATCAGTTTCCATTTATTCCCAACAAACTCATCCGTGATCTGATCCCGCATATTTAACATATGGACTGCACATTCATAGAGCTGCATTCCACGGTCTGTAACTTTCATCTGTTTGGTGGTACGGATGAGCAGACGGGAATTCAGTTCTTTTTCTAATGCCTGGATATGGGAACTGATCGTTGGCTGGGTCAGGTAGAGGTGTTTGGCTGCCTCGGAAAAGCTTTTATAATCTACAACGGCCACGAAGGCCTCTAATTGTTTGAATTCCATGGGTGTGACTCCTTTTTTCTTCACTCATTACATTATAGCATAATTTATAGATAAAACCTATAAATACCCACAAAATCATCCAATATCTGATTAGATATTGAGAAAAATTAATGTTAAAATGAAAACAAAGAGATTTAAGGGGTGAAGTGACATGTATCAGGTGGGGATCGATATAGGTTCCAGTGCGGCAAAAACCGTGGTGCTGCGGGATGGAGAAATATGGAAGACCATGGAGATGGCAACAGGATTTTCCAGCAGGAAAACTGCAGATGAGATCTATGAGTGGCTGGAAAAAGAACAGGTAGCAGGGGAAGGCACCCGGTACGGAGCCACCGGTTATGGACGAGTATCTGTGCCTTATGCAGATAAAGTGATAACAGAGATCACCTGCCACGGAAAAGGCGCCTGGAAGCTGTTTGGTAAGGACGGAGTCGTTATTGATATCGGTGGTCAGGATACAAAAGGGATCGTATTAAAAAGCGGCCGTGTGATGAAATTTGTTATGAATGATAAATGTTCTGCAGGAACCGGGAAATTCCTGGAAGTCATGACCAACCGGCTGGGACTGACGCAGAAGGAACTGTCAGAATTGGCTTCACAGGGCAAAGATGTAACTATCAGCTCTATGTGTACGGTGTTTGCGGAGTCCGAGGTGATCAGCCTTATTGGAAAGGGAACTTCCAGGGAAGATATTGCCTATGGTGTGGTGGAGTCAGTAGCTGTAAAAGTGGCACAGCTTATCTCGCAGTTAGGAGGAAATCACTATTTTCTTACTGGTGGACTTTGTGAAGATGAATATGTGATCAGCCGTTTAAGCCATGCGTTAAATGCACCTGTGGAAAGTATGCCTTTAGCAAGATATGCAGGAGCAATCGGGGCGGCGTTGTTGTCAGGGGAATAAAAAAATCTTTTCAGAGGATCAATCACAGAGAGATTTTGAGAGAACATCATAAATATCAGGAGCAATTATAATATGGATCTGCCAAAGACATTTGATGAGTTTGTAGACGCAAGAAAACAGGGATTTATAAGAGCCAAAGAATTTAAAGACAATGGGGGAAAACTGGCTGGCTGCCTTTGTTCCTATACACCACAGGAACTGTTAGATGCAGCAGGTGTTGCAACGGTAGGACTTTGCGGAACCAGCAGTGAGACCATACCGGATGCGGAAAAAGTCCTTCCAAAGAATTTATGTCCGCTGATCAAGAGTACCTATGGTTTTGCATATTCTGAAAAATGTCCTTATACCTATTTTTCGGATATTATCATCGGAGAGACAACCTGTGATGGTAAAAAGAAGATGTACGAGCTGTTAAATGAGATCAAAGAAACGTATGTACTTCATCTTCCACAGAGCCAGGAGCGTCCTTATGCGAAAGATATCTGGTATGAAGAAGTAAAACTGTTAAAAGAGAAACTGGAAGAGAAATTTAACTGTACCATTACAGAAGAAGGTCTGCGAAAAGCAGCCCATGTGCGCAACGAACTGCGAAAAGCACAGTTAGATATGTATCATCTGCAGAAACTGGTACCGCCAGCCATGAAGGGAACGGAAATGATGATCGCCCTTCAGCAGGGAACCTTTACTTTTGATGTTTATCAGCAGATCGATAATATCCGTAAACGGGTAACAGAGGCGAAAAAGGCTTACGAAGAAGGAAAACGCCCGGTACCAGCTTCTGCAAAAAGGATACTGCTTACCGGATGTCCGACCGGTGGCGTGATCCAGAAGGTGGGAAGTGTGATCGAAAATAATGGTGGCGTGATCGTCAGTCTGGATGATTGTTCCGGTGAACGTACCAACCGTCTGCTGGTAGATGAAAACGCGCCGGATATTCTCAGAGCGATTTCAGACCGCTATCTGTCCATCAACTGTTCTGTTATGACTTCTAACAACGGACGTTTGGAAAATACTGCCCAGATGATCAGGGATTATCAGGTAGACGGAGTAGTGGAGATCGTTCTTCAGGCCTGCCATACCTTTAATGTGGAGGCATTTAAAATGGGCCGTATGGCTGAAGAAATGGGTATTCCTTACATGAAACTGGAAACTGACTATTCTACAGCAGACAGCGGACAGATCGAAACACGTATTGCAGCATTTATAGAGATGTTATAGACCGGATCGTAGATCACTGGAAAAGGCTGCTTTGCTAAGATGGACACAAAAAAGACTCCTTGTACATATTCTATAGTAACAAAAGAAAATAAAGCGTCTGTTTTTACAGAGACGGAAGATGGATGAAAATGGAATTGGAAAGGAGCCTGAATATGTGTTTTGATGATCTTGACGGAAGGAATGAATTTGGAAGACGTCCCGGCTGTTGTGGACCGGATGGGGGCAGAGGCGGAAACTGTGGACCGTGCAGCGGAATCCCCGGAAATGGCGGTCCGGATGGTTGTGGGCCAGGCGGATGGAGACCGGATCCATGGAGACCAGGCTGTGGTTGCACAGGCAGACCTGGTCCAATGGGACCTCCAGGACCACGGGGACCACAGGGATTTCCCGGATACCCGGGGCCCCAGGGTGAGACAGGAGCCACCGGGGAGACCGGTCCCCAAGGGCCGGCAGGAGAGACAGGAGCTACAGGACCGCAGGGGCCACAGGGTCCGATAGGTGAAACGGGAGCAACTGGGCCTCAGGGACCACAGGGTGAGATGGGAGCAACAGGTCCACAGGGAGCAACCGGCCCACAAGGCCCCCAGGGCCCAGAAGGTCCAAGGGGCGAGACCGGTCCTCAGGGCCCGGCTGGTCCGGCGGGAACCGTCACACCGGCAGCAGCTGTTGACGATGCCACCAGCACAGAAGACATTGTAACCCAGTTCAATCTCCTTCTTAACAGCCTGCGGGAAGCAGGACTGCTTGAAACCGAATAAACGTAATTTCAAAGACCGCCGGCCATTTGTGGTACGGCGGCCTTTGCTTACCCTGCAGCTCACAAACAGAAGCCACCCGTCTTTTTATATAAAAATGTAACACACTTGAAGCAAAAGAAATTTCGTGTTATATTTACTTCCAGTACAAAAGCAGGCCATGTAACAGCCTGTGTGACCATTTCAAAAGCAGAAAGGTGTTATATAAACATGGAAATAAACGTAGGAAAACTGAATGAACTTCCGGAGGGAAGTTATCAGTTGATCGATATGAGAAGTGACCGGGATTTTGAGTACGGAACCATTCCGGGAGCCATCCACATTTCACAGGAAGATCTGCAGGGTAATCCACAGATCATAAAATCAAAAAAAGTGATCCTGTTCTGTGCCCATGGAACCAACAGCATAGAAGCAGCAGAGGAACTGGAAGCAGAAGGCTACCGTGCCTACAGCCTGGAAGGCGGCTATATTGCATGGTTGCGGGAAGAGATGCGCAGACAGGAAGCCGAAGATATTAAAAATCAGGTAGAGCAGAGCATCCGCAAAAAATTTCGCAAAACCATCTGGTCCCCGTTTACCAAAGCAGTAAAACAGTATGAACTGGTAAAAGAAGGAGATAAAGTAGCTGTCTGTATTTCCGGCGGAAAAGACTCTATGCTTATGGCAAAGCTGTTCCAGGAATTAAAGCTTCACAACAAGTTCCCGTTTGAAGTGGAATTTCTGGTCATGGACCCGGGATACAGTCCGGACAACCGCCATGTGATCGAAGAAAATGCCAGAAAATTAGGTATTCCGGTCCATATTTTTGAGTCTGACATCTTTGATGCAGTCTACACCATAGAAAAATCCCCTTGTTACCTTTGCGCCAGAATGCGCCGGGGTTACCTTTACAGTTATGCAAAGGAATTAGGATGCAACAAGATCGCTTTAGGACATCATTATGATGATGTTATCGAAACCATCCTCATGGGCATGCTCTACGGAGCCCAGGTCCAGACCATGATGCCAAAGCTTCACAGCACCAACTTTGAAAGCATGGAACTGATCCGTCCTCTGTATCTGGTAAGGGAAGATGATATCAAGGCATGGAGAGATTACAATCATCTTCATTTCATTCAGTGTGCCTGCAAGTTTACCGACACCTGCACCACCTGCAACAACGAAGAAAACCGTTCCAAGCGCGTGGAGATCAAGGAACTGATCCGCGAAATGAAGAAAAAGAACCCATTCGTAGAAGGAAATATTTTCAAGAGTGTTGAAAATGTAAATCTGGATACTGTGGTCTGCTACAAGAAAGATGGAGAACGCCACTGGTTCTTAGATGATTATGATGAGAAATAAATTAAAATACTAAGTTAGTAAAGAGAGGCTCTGTTCCAAAAGGATAGAGTCTTTTTTTATGTACTAGGAAATTCCGTTGGAACTCCCTAGTACACAAAAAGGCACGACCTGCCAACGATGCGCACTCGCGCGATGAGGAAGTTTGTCGCAAGCGACCGCGCTCGGCGCGAGAATGTGCCAAGGCACATTCTTATTTATTTTATTCACTATTTTCTCCTTTTCCGTATATCATATAGTGTTCGATGTATTTTCGGAAGCAGGAGGATATTTATGAAAAAAAGATATAAAGCGCTTTTAGCAGCCCTGTTAACAGGAGCACTTGCGGCAGGCTGTCTTGCAGGATGTGGGAAAATGGATGGTACTGCAGGCGGAAAAATGAAAAAAGTGACCCTTAACGAAGTTGCACATTCCATTTTTTATGCCCCCCAATACGCTGCCATTGAACTTGGCTATTTTGAGGAAGAGGGGATCGATCTGACTCTGGTAAATGGAGCTGGCGCAGATAAGGTAATGACAGCCCTTATTTCCGGTGATGCCCAGATCGGGTTTATGGGATCGGAAGCAAGTATTTATGTAAGTCAGGAAGGGGCGGACGATCCGGCAGTGAACTTTGCACAGCTGACCCAGCGGGCAGGTAATTTCCTGGTGGGAAGAACGGCCCAGCCGGATTTTAAATGGGAAGATCTGAAGGGAAAGAAAGTTTTGGGCGGAAGAGCAGGCGGTATGCCCCAGATGGTATTTGAATATATCTTAAAGAAGCATGGCATTGACCCTAAAACAGACCTTACCATTGACCAGAGCATCAGTTTCGGATTGACTGCTGCGGCATTTACTTCCGGGGATGCAGATTATACGGTAGAATTTGAACCTTTTGCAACTACACTGGAAATGGAAAACTGTGGCACAGTGGTAGCATCTTTAGGCCGCGACTCCGGCTATGTGCCTTATACCGCTTACTGTGCGAAGAAAAGCTATATGGAAAAAAATCCACAGCTGATCCAGAAGTTCACCAATGCCATCCAGAAAGGGCTTGATTATGTAAATTCCCATTCTGCATGGGAGATTGCAAAGACCATCCAGCCTCAATTTAAAGATACACCGGTGGAAAAAATTGCTGCTATTATAGACCGCTACAAATCACAGGATACCTGGAAAGAGGATACAATTTTTGAAAAAGACAGCTTTGAACTTTTAGAAAATATTTTAGAGGAGTCCGGAGAACTGAAAAAACGGGTGCCATATGAAGATCTGGTGCGTACTGATTTTTCAATCAATGCAGCAAAAAAGTAAGCAAACAGAATGCTTTGCAATTATTTGCAACAAATGTTGAAATCGATTGCAAAAATCTCTTGACAAAACCCTATAAGAAGGCGTATGATGAAGTCATCAGAGAAACAGGAGAGGGAATATGACGATATACGACATTGCAAAGCAGGCAGGTGTGTCTGCAAGTACCGTTTCCAGGGTCATTAACAACAAGCCTGGGATCAATGCCCAGACGCGCAAAAGGGTACAGAAATTATTAAATGAAAATCATTATACTCCCAATGAAGCAGCCAGAGGCCTGGTGATGCAGTCTTCCAAGATCATCGGTATCCTGATCGAGGATCTGCGGATCGAGCATCATACAGAGTCTGCTTATGTGATCGAGCAGGAGATGACTGCCTTAGGTTATACCTGTATTACTCTGAGTACCGGACGAAGGGATGAGAAAAAAGCGGATTACATCCGTATCCTGGAGCAGAGACGGGTAGACGGTGCTATTCTTATGGGTTCCATGTTTGAGACGGAAGCTGTGAAGAAGAGCATTAAAGAGCACCTTCCGGATGTTCCGGTAGCCATTGTGAACGGTTATCTGGATCTGCCAAATGTTTACGGCATCCTCATTGACGAGGAGCGGGGCGTGAAAGACTGTGCGGAACTGATGTTTAAGAAAGGAAAGAAACATCTGGTAATGGCAGTTGACTCCGATACACCATCTAACCGGAACAAGCAAAAAGGCTACCTGAGAGCTATGTTAGAACAGGGGATCGCCAAAGAAGATATCCCGTTCTATACAGCGGTAAATAAAGAATTTACCAATCCCCGTGATGTGAGGGCGGCAGGTGCAAAACTTACAGAACAGATTCTTACAGAAAGACCTGAAACAGACGGTATTATCTATACCACAGACCTGTTGGCAGTAGGTGGCCTGGAAGCAGCAAAGAAAATGGGAAAGCGTATTCCGCAGGATCTTGCGATCATGGGAATAGACAACACCATGTATGGCGAGATCGTTACACCAAAGCTTAGCAGTCTGGACAACAAACTGGTAGAAGTCAGCCAGAATGCTTCAAGGGCGATCTTAGATGCTCTTGATAAAAAAGAAGTATCCCATAAAGTGATGCTGCTGACGGATATTAAAGAGAGAGAAACCACATAGCATTTGCAAAAAGCAAAAGTCATTGACAGCTTTTTACAGATGCCTGGTATAAAAAAGAAAAGGTTCTTCCAAAAAGAACCATTTTCTTTTAACAACACTGAAATCGATTGCGAAAAAAAGCAATTCAAAGAAAGTATAAAAGATAAAGGAGAAAGAGATCATGAAGAGAGTTCCTTATGAGGTAATGGTAAACGAATTTGAGAGAGTATTAACAAAGTATGGTTTTGAGCCAAAGGATGCAAAGGCTTCCGCAGAGCTGTTTGCACAGAACTCCATGGCTGGTGTATATTCTCACGGATTAAACCGTTTCCCAAGAGTGGTTGAGTACTTAAAGAAGGGCGAGATCGATCCAAAGGTAAAAGCTGAGAAGATCATGGGATTTGGAGCTTTTGAGCGTTGGGACGGACATCGTGGTTTCGGACCTTTAAATGCAAAACTGGCTATGGACCGTGCAGTAGAGCTGGCAAAGGAATTTGGCATGGGTATTGTTGCACTGGGAAATAACAACCACTGGATGCGCGGCGGCAGCTACGGCTGGCAGGCAGCAGACCAGGGCTGCATCGGTATCTGCTGGTCCAACACCTGCCCGAATATGCCTGCATGGGGCGGTATGGACCGTAAGATCGGTAACAACCCACTGATCTTTGCAGTACCAAGAAGCAACGGCGAGCATGTAGTGATCGACTGTGCTGTATCTCAGTTCTCCTATGGAAAACTGGAAGACTGCCGCTTAAAGGGACAGCAGCTGCCAGTACCAGGCGGTTACGATACCAACGGCAACCTGACCACTGATCCAGGCGAGATCGAGAAGACCTGGCGTGTACTTCCAATGGGCTACTGGAAAGGAAGCGGTATCTCAATCGCTCTTGACCTGATCGCAACTGTACTTTCCAACGGAAACTCCGTACAGAAGATCGGTACCTTCGGCGATGAAGTAGGTCTGACCCAGATCATGATCGCTATCGACCCAACCAAGGGCAACAGCGTAGAACTGACCGATGAGATCGTAAACAACATCGTAGCAGATGTAAAGAGTTCCATCCCTGTAAAAGAAGGCGGAGAAGTTTACTACCCAGGCGAACTGGAACTGTTAAACATCAAGCAGAACAAAGAAGAAGGCATCCCGGTAATCGAAGAGAAGTGGGAAGAAGTATTAAATATGTAATGGTCCCAGAAGAAAAACAAGCGACACCGCAGGTGGCATTTGTTTTTCTTGGACCATTAACGAACGAATTGTCTGCGTAAGCAGACGGTAGAGCGCGTCAGCGCGGGAAACCTGAGTCTAAGAAATCCCCCTAAAAGAGTTGACGCAGCTCTCATTTCAGCGTATGATGGAAAGTGACTGACACAAAGACTGTGCAGAGCACTTTCTGAGTGAAAGACGCTGAAAATAAAATGACAGAAGACAAGGAGTTTTCCGCCTGTTTTGCAACCCAGAACAGCTGGTCATTTCCTGGCAGCGGCCTAAAACGGGGTCTGCTTTTCCTGTCATATAAAAGAATACACAAATACCCTCTTTGGGCTTTTGTGTCTGTATTTCGCGCCTTTTAACGTGTCATACAGTCGCAAAAAGCAGAAAGGGGGTATTTTTTTGCATAAGATCCGGAATAAGGGCACTGGAAAGTTAAAGAATTTTATAAAAGCCTGTGTTCCGGCACTGATCCTTCTGATCCTCTGGCAGCTGGCCTTTTTGTCAGGAAAATGGAGTGCTTATGTGCTTCCGGGACCGGAAAAAGTGTGGAAGTCCTTTGTTACAATGACGGGAAACGGGACATTGCTTAAGCATGTTCTGGTAAGTTTTAAGAGGGTCCTGACAGGTTTTTCCATTTCTTTTGTCTGTGCGTTCTGCCTGGGAATGATCGCTGCTTTAAAGAAAGATCTGGAAGTATACTATGGCCCTTATGTGGAATTTATGCGCAATGTGCCGCCCATCAGTTTGATCGCTCTTTTGATCCTGTGGTTTGGGATTGGAGAGACATCCAAGATCATCATTATTGTACTGGCGTCTTTTTTTCCCATGTTTATGAACATCCGAAAAGGCCTTCTTTCCTGTGATAAGAAGCTTTTGGAAGTGGGAAAGACCTGTGGTTTGTCAAAAACTGCCTGTTTCTTTAAGATCCGTCTTCCCTGGGCATTTCCTGATATTTTAGTGGGAATGCGCATCGGTCTTGGATACAGCTGGCGGGCTATTATCGGTGCGGAGATGATCGCTGCGGGAAAAGGCCTTGGATATCTGATCCTGGATGCCCAGCAGATGTCCCGCTCCGACAAGGTGATCGTAGGGATTTTTGTGATCGGCCTGGTAGGTCTGCTTTGCGATAAGGCATTTTTGTGGATCATCAGAAAATGGGTCCGGGGAGGTGTGGAAAATAGCTGAGATCAGATTAAAACAGCTGGAAAAAAGCTTTGAAGTATCAAAAAACAGTCATCCGGTGTTAAGACGGTTTTCCACAGATCTGGATACAGAAAAGATCACGGTGATATTAGGGCGCAGTGGCTGCGGAAAAACCACGCTTCTGCGGATCCTGGCAGGTCTTGAAACATTAGATGGCGGTCAGATCCTTTTTGAACAGCCTGAAAAACTGGGAGTGGTTTTTCAGGAACCCCGCCTGATGCCATGGCTTACTTTAGAACAAAATATTTTATTTGGGGCAGACAAAAAGAAACATTCAAAATCAAAGTTAAAAGAAAAGGCAGAAACTCTTTTAAGACTTACAGGACTGGAAAAATTTGGAAAAGCTTATCCGGACCAGTTATCAGGAGGAATGATGCAGCGGGCAGCTCTGGCAAGGGCATTAGCCTGTGATGCCTCGTATCTGCTGATGGATGAACCTTTTGCAGCTCTGGATCATTTTACCAGGCAGACCATGCAAAAGGAGTTTTTAAGGATCTGCGCAGAAGAGAAAATGGGGGCGTTGTTTGTCACCCACAGCGTAGATGAGGCCCTGCTTTTAGGGGATGAGATCCTTATTATGGAAAATGGGAAGGTAGGAAGCTGGTTTACGATTGGAGAAAATCTGGCATATCCCAGAGACCTGTTGTCAGAAGAAATGATCGGCATTAAACGAAAGATCATTAAAACACTGGAAAACAGGTCACAAACGCAAAAAAACTTTTAAAACCTAACATAAAAAACGGGAGGAAATGAAATATGAAAAAATGGAATGTTTATGCAGCAGCAGTGCTGGCAGCAGTGGGAATTTTAGGAGGATGCGGTGCTAAAAATGCAGAAAGCCAGGCACCGGCAGAAACGCAGGCTGCAGAGCAGAGCGCACAGGAAAGCAGCGTGGAAGAAAGCAGGGAGACCAGTGCAGAGGAGTCAAAAACAGAGACAGAGAAAAATGGAACCCTGTCTGTTACCTATGTAAAGTCTCCATTAAATGTTCCCAGTATCGTAGAGCAGGATCAGGAGATCTTTGCCAGTGTATTTGGTCCGATGGGTTATGACGTGCAGTATTCAGATCTGACAACAGGACCGGAGCAGACACAGGCCTTAGCTTCCGGAGATATCCAGTTTTTAAATGCGGTAGGCGCTACTTCTGTAATTTTATCTGCTTCCAATGACGCAGACATTAAGATCATGAGCATTTACAGCCGTTCCCCAAAGGCATTTAAGCTGTTTGCAAAGGATGACAGCATTAAGACAGCAGAAGATTTAAAGGGAAAGAAAGTAGCAGGTCCAAAGGGAACCATTTTACATGAACTGTTAGTATCTTACTTAAATAATGCAGGTATGACTGAGGACGATATTGAATTTATGGCAATGGGGATCCCGGATGCCCAGGCAGCTTTGGCAGGTGGAAGTGTAGACGCGGCTCTTCTTGCAGGTCCGACTGCCTACAATATGGAAAAAGACGGATTTTATATAGTGACAGACGGAGAAGGTCTTACAGAGGCAACCATCGTTACTGCAACCAGTGAAAAATTCTACGAAGAACATCCGGAACTGGTAAAAGCATTTCTTACTGCACAGAAACAGGTGTTAGATGAAATGGACGCAGATCATGCAGCAGCAGTTTCCGCCACTGCAAAGGCAACCGGTTTAGAGGAAGCAGCAGTAGAAGAAATGTACGGACTTTATGATTTTGATATGGAGATCAAAGACAGTGATATTGAAGCCATGGAAAAAACAGAGAAGTTCATGGAAGATACAGGCATGATCGAAAATCCGGTCGATGTGGCATCTCTGATCTTAGATGTAGAGTAAATGATTGTGGTATAGAGTCTGTATGTGATATAATGGGTTCAAAAGAAAAACAAGGGACACCGAAGGTGGCATTTGTTTTTCCTGGCCCATTAACGAAGGTCCCGCCTGCGTCAGCAGGCAGTAGAGTGCATGAGCGCGGGGGGACGTGAGTGAAGGGGCTGTTATAAAGTGGTAGTACCATTTTATGACAGCCTTTTTGCTGCATTTAATTTAATTAAAAATGAAAAACCGATAAAGTGAGGATAAATATGGATTATAAGATCATCGTCCTGGATCTGGACGGAACATTGACAAATAGAGACAAGGTTATTACACCAAGGACCAAAGAAGCCCTGATGAAGGCACAGGAAGCAGGAAAGATCGTGGTGCTGGCATCCGGCCGCCCGACAGCAGGCGTGGAACCACTGGCAAAGGAACTGGATCTGGCACGTTTTGGAAGCTATATTTTATCCTACAACGGCGGCATGATCACCAACTGTAAAACAGGAGAAGTGATCTTTTCATCCCTGCTTCCGGTGGAGTCAAACAAGAAGATCATGGATCTGGCAAAGGAATACGGGGTGGATTTTCTGACTTATGAGGGCGAGGAGATCATTACCAATAATGACCAGTGCGTTTACGCCCACAAAGAGTCAAAGATCAACCATCTTCCTCTGCGTCAGGTAGACAACATGGAAGAGCATGTAAATTTCCCGGTAGCAAAATTTCTTCTCTTAGATGACGGGGATTACCTGGCAACCGTAGAGCCAAAGGTAAAGGCTGCCATGGGAAAGAATTTTGCAGTATACCGTTCAGAACCTTATTTCCTGGAGGTACTTCCGAAAGGAATTGACAAAGCCCAGTCTTTAGAGCGCCTGCTGCAGCATCTGGGAATGACAAAAGAAGAGATGATCGCCTGTGGGGATGGTTATAATGATCTGACCATGATCCAGTATGCAGGTCTTGGAGTTGCCATGGAAAATGCCGTCCTTCCGGTAAGAAAGGCAGCAGACTATATTACAGCTTCTAATAATGACGATGGTGTGGGACTGGTAGTAGAGAAATTTATGCTGGCTTAAGATCGTTTTTGCAGGAACTCTGCAATCATACAGGAGATGAAAACGCATATGAGAGAACTTCTGGAACAATTTTTCAGGCATTATCTGAGAGAGCGGAATTTAGAGGATACCCTGGCTCTTCTTACGGACCAGGTGATAAGCCTTGGGACCGGAGAACAGGAAGTGGCAAGAAATAAAGAGGAACTGCGTGCTTTAATGGAATGTGAATTTAAAGAAATGCCCCAGCCTCTTGACTATGAACTGTTTAACTATACTGAAAACCCTCTGGGAGAGTATGGATGGAGTATTTTCACCAATGTTCTGGCAAAGATTGACTCAGAAGGTGTAACAATGGAAATGCTGACCCGTCTTACCTGTATCTGTGTGAAAGAGGATGGAAAATGGAAGATCGCCTCTTTACATATGTCTACCCCAACTGTAGAGCAGGAACATCAGGAATTTTTCCCTCTCCGTTATGGCAGGAATAACAGTGTCCGGAAGCTTTCTTCTGAAACCGGCGAAAAGCTGATGGAACTGGTGTCAGAAGCCCTTCCCGGCGGTATTATGGGCAGTTATCTGGAAGAAGGATATCCTCTTTATACCATTAATGATACCATGTTAAATATATTAGGATATGCCTATGAAGAACTGGTGGATGCCACAAATGAAAAGATGATGAATATCATTTATCCACCGGATCAGAAATGGGTGGAAGAGAGCATCGAGAAGCAGTTTCATGAGAAAAATGAATATAAGGTGGAATACCGTATAGTCGGGAAAGGCGGCCGTATCATCTGGGTCAGTGATATTGGAAAGAAGATAAAGTCAGAAGACGGAAGAGATGCCATGATCAGTATTATGACCGATGTCTCTGACCGTATTGAGCGGGAGAACCAGCTGATCAAAGAAGCACAGTTAGATCCTCTTACAGGACTTTATAACCGGAAAAGGGCCATCAGCTTAATAGAGGCAGACTTTTTAAAGGAAAAAAGCGGGACTCTTTATATCTGTGACGTAGATAATTTTAAGAGCATGAATGACACAAAAGGCCACCTGGCAGGTGACAGGGCTTTGATCCATCTGGCAAAGCTGATCCGGCATTATGCAGATGAGAACTGTGTAACAGCACGACTGGGCGGTGATGAGTTTATGCTATATTTTACGGAAGATGCAGAGAAAAAAGGCGCTGATGTTATTGGAAAGATACAAAAAGAGTTTGCCATTGCCATGAAAACGTCCAATCCGGATCTGGATATTACCATCAGTGCAGGCGGAGCCTTAAGAAACGCAGGGGAAGATTTTAAAGATTTATATAAAAAAGCAGACACTGCCCTTTATCTGGCAAAGAAGGAAAAAGGGCAGCTGAAAATTTATAAGGAGCAGTAGCAGCCTGCTTTTAGGATCAGTTCATAAAGTGGATCTGTTCTGTGGTAACAGGTGTAAAACGGGCCAGTTCCTGTCCGTTCAGGTCGGTCTTATGCATGTCTACAGCGCTGATCTGGTGGTTATCATAGGTGGTATAATAATAAATTCCCTTTGTTGCATTGCAGCAGGAGGTATAAAGAGTGATCTCATATTTTCCCTCAGCTACTTCGCAGCAGCCTCTCTGCTGGTCCACAGAGCCTAAAATATGGAAAAACTGGCTGACACTGGAAAGCTCATCCCCATTGCACCGGGAATTCATTTTTACATAAGAAGCCCGGACAAAACGGGAGGAAGAGGACAGATCTCCGGGAAGTCCTAAAGCGCCCATTCCACGGCTGTAGGTATTTAAAGGCAGATCCTTTGAAAATGTATTTACGGGCTGTCTGGGTGATAAGTGCATATAGTTATTTAACTGGAACATCTGTTGCGGAAAAGGAGGATTGTTGGTCAGGACACCTGCTGGGTTGTCATAGATCATCAGTCCTTCTTTTACTGCTTCTACGGTAATAGAGCCGGTCTCATCGGCAATGAGCCAGTGGAGACTTCCTACCGGAAGCTGCGGGCTGAACGGTGTGTCTACCAGGTCCATGTTTTTTAAAGCTTCTTTTGCCTCTTTTAAAGAAGCACAGGTACCCAGGATAAAGGGGATCAGTTCAAACTGGGTAATCTGTTTTTTGTCAGAGTCTGGGTTCACAGGCTTATATGTTGCATTTCCAACAAAATTTAAGCCTGCGATGCCAAGACCTTTTTCGTTGATGGCATCATAATAAAGAGGATAGTTTCCTGCAACATGGGCCATGCCAATGATAGCATAGTGGTTTTCCAGCTTTCCGCCATGACGCAAAGTAAAGGAGTAATTTCGGGGAGTGACTGTGATCTCATCCCCATAAGAAAATTCATAATCCAGGGTCCGTCCCATGTAAAAATCGTTGGTTTTGTAAGTTGCGGCTGTACACATGTAAGTTGTCCTTTCTGTTGTGTTGTTTTCGGATCATCGTCCGGTGCCATATCCGCCAACGGCGGATACGGGGAATAAAACAGTGCATTTGCCCGTCACAGGCGGGAAAGATTGTAGTTATATATAGCAAAAGGCTGCAGCAGAATTTGAAATTATTCTGCCACAGCCTTTATTAAATATGTACCGGACCAGCCCATGGCTGAACTGTAACGTTTATTATACTCTTGCGATACCCTCTTCAATAGCAGTATCAGCAACTGCCTTTGCAACTACATCAGCAACCTTCTTGTTTAATGGGGAAGCAATGATGTTTTCCGGAGTCAGTTCCTCATCCGGGATCATGCTGGCAATTGCGTAGGAAGCTCTCTGCTTCATTAATTCAGTGATTTCTTTTGCACGAACAGAAAGAGCGCCCTTGAATACACCTGGGAATACCAGGACGTTGTTGATCTGGTTCGGGAAGTCGGAACGACCGGTACCTACAACAGCAGCGCCGCCAGCTAATGCTTCATCTGGCATGATCTCAGGAGTCGGGTTTGCCATGGCAAATACGATACCGTTGTTCATGGTAGAAACCATTTCTTTTGTAACCAGGTTTGGACGGGATACACCGATAAATGCGTCAGCACCCTTTAAAGCATCAGCCAGCTTGCCGTGCTCATGATTTAAGTTGCTGATGTGGGAGATCTCTTCCTGGCCTGGATTTAAGCCTTCGTCGCCCTCGCAGATGATACCGTTGATATCACACATGATCACATTGCCAAAGCCCATGTTGATCAGGTGTTTGCCGATTGCGATACCAGCAGCTCCAGCACCGTTGATGACGATCTTTAATTTGCCCATTTCTTTCTTTGTTACTTTTACTGCGTTTAATAATGCAGCAGCAACTACGATAGCAGTTCCGTGCTGGTCATCATGGAATACCGGAATGTCGCACATTTCTTTTAAGCGGCGCTCGATCTCAAAGCATCTTGGAGCTGCAATATCCTCTAAGTTAATACCGCCAAAGCTCTTGGAGATCAGATAAATGGTCTGAACGATGGTATCGGTGTCTTTGGAGTCGATGCACAGTGGGAATGCGTCTACGTCAGCAAATTCTTTAAACAGGGCGCATTTTCCTTCCATAACCGGCATACCGGCAGCAGGACCAATATCTCCAAGACCTAAAACTGCAGTTCCGTCTGTGATAACAGCTACCAGGTTGGAACGGCGGGTCAGCTTAAAGGACTGCTCATAATCCTTTGCGATCACGCGGCATGGCTCTGCAACGCCTGGTGTATAAGCAAGGGAAAGATCCTCTCTGGTCTCGATCTTTTTACGGGAAATTACCTCGATCTTTCCGTGAAGGTCATAGTGCATCTGAAGGGAAGCCTGATTGATATCCATAGTGTGTTGTCTCCTTATGATAATTATTTATACTCATACGCCCAACAGGTGGGCGTATATTAACAATAGTTATAAACTGCAAAGCATCGCTTATACCATCTGCTCCGGATGGAAGATCTCATCAAATTTCTCAGCGGTCAAAAATCCCAGCTCTACGCAGGCTTCTTTCAGGGAGATGTTCTCCTTATAAGCCTTCTTTGCTGTTTTCGCTGCATTTTCATATCCGATATATGGATTTAAGCAGGTAACAAGCATCAGGGAGCGGTGGAGGTTTTCATCCATCTTCTCACGGTTGGCATGGATGCCGCTGACACAGCGGTCATTGAAGGAATTTAATGAGTCAGTAAGCAGACGTACAGACTGCAGGAAATTGTAAATGCATACCGGCATGAACACATTTAACTCAAAATTACCCTGGGAAGCTGCCATACCTACAGCGGTGTCATTGGCAATGATCTGGACGGCTACCATGGTAACAGACTCACACTGAGTTGGATTTACTTTTCCGGGCATAATAGAACTGCCAGGTTCATTTTCAGGGATGAAGATTTCTCCAAGGCCACAACGTGGACCGCTGGAAAGCCAGCGGATGTCATTAGCCATCTTCATCATATCGGCAGCCAATCCCTTTAAGGCGCCGTGAGCGAAGACCAGTTCATCCTTGCTGGTAAGAGAGTGGAATTTGTTAGGTGCTGTAACAAAGTCTTTGCCGGTCAGTTCAGCAACTGCCTTTGCAACCTCTGTATCAAAGCCCTTAGGAGCATTTAAACCGGTACCTACAGCAGTGCCGCCAAGTGCCAGTTCGTGAAGTCCTTTTAAACTTAAAGTAAGCATTGCCTTGGATTTGATGAGCATTTCTCTCCAGCCGCTGATCTCCTGGGAGAAGGAGATCGGAGTAGCATCCTGCAGATGGGTACGTCCTGTTTTTACAATGCCTTCATTTTCAGCCATCAGTCTTGTAAAAGTATCGGTTAAACGGTCAATCGCCGGGAACAGCTTGTCCTCGATCTCCATAACGGCTGCAATGTGCATGGCAGTCGGGAAAGTATCGTTGGAACTCTGGGACATGTTGGAATGGTCATTTGGGTGAAGGAGTTTTTCACCTGCAATGGCATTTCCACGTCCTGCAATGACTTCGTTTACATTCATATTGGACTGGGTGCCGCTTCCTGTCTGCCATACAGCCAGTGGAAAGTTGTCATCCAGCTTACCTGCCAGTATTTCATCGCAGGCCTGTGAAATAAGAGCAAGGCGCTTATCATCCAGTTTTCCAAGGCGGTTATTTGCAATAGCTGCTGCCTTTTTTAAAATGGCAAAAGCACGGATTACTTCCATGGGGATCTTTTCGGTTCCAATAGGGAAGTTCTGGAAACTTCTCTGGGTCTGGGCCCCCCAGTAACGGTCAGCCGGAACCTGTACTTCGCCCATAGAGTCATGTTCAATACGGTATTCCATGAATAATCTTATCCTGCCACTCAAAATGTGTGTAAATATACGCACATCGAGATAATATAGGTTCTCACGAACTCTACTTACTGCTTCATCGTGTATGCTTTTGATTGACCGAAATCATATCTACTTGCAGGTTCTTGTACACTCCACAGTCGTTAATTCCCGAATAAGCCTTCGGTACGTACTTACGTTTGCGTTTGACTATGCAACTTCGTAAGTTATAGCATCTCTCAAATTAAGTGCAGCATTAAAGTCCCTGTCTTCAACATAACCGCATTCGCATCTGTAAATTCTATCCGAAAGTTTTAAATCTCTCTTGATGCGACCACAGCGGTGACACATTTTTGAAGATGGATACCATCTGGCTACTACTCTTAACTTAATACCGTTTTCATTACATTTAGATGGAAGTTTAGCTCTAAACTCATAAAACTTCTGTGATGCAACGGATTTTGAAAGATATCGGTTCTTCATCATTCCTTTTACATTTAAGTCCTCAATCGTTATATAAGATGGTTTGGTTTTTACTATCTCAGCGATTGTCTTGTTAATGTAATCTGTACGGACATTATCTATCTTATGATGAAGTTTTTGTACCTTGAGCTTTTGTTTCTGTATATTTGCTCTTTGAGTGACTTCTCCTTTCTTTAAGTTTTCATACTTTCGAGAGAGACGCCTTTGTTCTCGAATAAGTTGCTTTTCAAGTTTCTTTAATCTTGCAGATTTGTTAATGTTCTTATACGTTTTACCATTGGAAACAATAGCGAAATCCTTTAAACCAAGGTCAATACCAATTCCCTCGTTAGAGTTATTAGCAATCTGGGCATCAGGAATTTCCACAAGAACGGAAACATAAAATTTGTCAGCTTTGATTGAAACTGAACCACTTTTGATTATATATCCATCTTTGGTTGTTGGAATGTATCCTTTTTCTTTGATACGTACCCAACTTAAAGTTGGAATGTTGATACGATGCCTTTCGCAAAAACAGTCCTTTGGATTATTCTTAACGAAGTACATCTTCACATCAGATTTACCTTTCTTTTTGTAATTAGGGAAAGCACTCTGATGTTTGAAAAATCTTGTAAAAGCAGTACACCCGCATTCGATTGAATGCTTTACAGATTTTGAACTTACTTCCTTAACCCAAGAATATTCTGGATGGTTTGGAAGATACTCGTTGTTAAGCCAGACACTAAACGATTTACCACTCATAAACTTTTTGCCATTATCATAAAGTTCTTTATTATGAGTAAGATAGAAGTTATAGATGTACCTACAAGTTCCTATCGTCTTGCGTATCTTGATTTTCTGCTCTTCTGTTGGATTTATTTCCGTCTTGAAGCTCTTTAGCAATTTCCTCATCCCTTGCTATTTGTTTTTTATATTTACGAAGTCCATATAACCTACAAGAGAATACACGGAGTATTGAAACAATATCCTGCACGAGTTCTTCTTGAGGCGATAGTTCTTCATTGTTTACTACCACTATGGTTGTATTGAACTTCATACAGAATTTTTCAAACCAGTCATAGCCAAATCGGATAAATCTATCCTTATGAGTTATGATAATGGTTTTGATTTTCTGTTCCATTACTTCATCTAATAATTCGTTCCATTTCTTGCGATTGTAATTAAGACCGCTCCCATAATCTTCAATGCATTGGTCTACGATAATACCTTTAGCATTACAAAACTGTCGTAGAAATGTGACTTGGTTTTGTAAATCATTTTTTTGATTTCTTGTAGAGACTCTGGCATAAATGACAACTTGACGCGTATCATCTTCTGTATTTATGCCTTTGAATTGAAGATATTGGCCGTAAGTGTAATAACGCCTATCAGTTGGAGTACGATTTGCTTTTAGAGTTCCTTCTCTATCCCAACGCTGTAACGTTTTGACAGAAACACCTAGCAATTCAGCAAAATCTTTTGGCTTGTAATTTGTGATATTTGATGTATTCATAGTATACCTCTATGAGTATATTTAAACACATATTATCACATTTGACAACTTATTCAGTTACTTAAAGTTTTCTCCTTACAGTTTGAGTGTGCTTTTTTGGGGTTCAGAAAGCACATCAGGATGTTCTTTCCTAGTATACCACACATTTTTCCGGGGGAATATATGGATTTTAAGAAAAGGTCATGAAAAGATATAGACTTTAGATATGGACTTTCAGACTTTAATATGTTAAAATTATACAGACGTAAAAAATTGTATTATTTTTAAAACGACCGTCCGGGGGCGGTAACGTATATAAGGAGCAAAAATCATGAATAAGAAGATCAAAACAGAAGCCGTAGATCATTTATTTGACGCGATCCTCACGCTGAAAGATCCGGAAGAGTGCTACAAGTTCTTTGAGGACGTATGCACCATCAATGAGCTGCTGTCACTGTCACAGCGATACGAAGTGGCAAAAATGCTCAGGGAAGGAAAGACCTATCTTGAGATCGCGGAAAAGACAGGAGCATCTACAGCTACCATCAGCCGTGTGAACCGTTCTCTGAATTATGGAAGTGACGGATACGATATGGTATTTGAGCGGCTTCTTGGAGAAGAGAAAAAAGAAGAGCAGTAAAAAGAAAATGTATCGGGGATGAAAAGAGCCTTGCAGGCTATGTATGCTGCAGGGCTCTTTTTAAATGGGCAAAAAGATAGGCAAAAAGTTTTTGGTAAAAGGTTTACAAAAAGTTATGTGAGTGTTATTCTAATAGTACGTTATTTATAGAAAATAATAACGGGAGGTTACATAAAAATATGAAATTAATTAAAACAGTAGACGCAGAGGGAGCGGTCCTCTGCCATGATATTACCCAGATCATCAAAGGTGTGACCAAGGATGCAGTTTTTAGAAAAGGCCACATTGTTACAAAAGAAGATATCCCGGTGCTTTTAAGCGTGGGAAAAGACCAGCTTTATGTATGGGAAAAAGAAGAGGGCATGCTTCATGAAAATGACGCGGCAGAAGTCCTTTGTGCCATGTGCAAAGGGGAATACATGGAGCGTTCCCAGGCAAAAGAAGGAAAGATCGAGCTGTCTGCAGCCTGCGATGGTTTATTAAAAATCAATAACAATGGTTTAAAGGCAGTCAATGGCTTCGGTCAGATGATGATCGCCACCCGCCACGGAAATTTTGCCGTTAAAAAAGGCGATAAATTAGCGGGAACCCGTATCATCCCACTTGTCATTGAAGAAGAAAAGATGACAAAGGCAAAAGAAGCAGCTATGGCAGCAACAGGAAATAAGCCGATCTTAGACCTGCTTCCATTTAAACATAAAAAAGTAGGTATCGTTACCACTGGAAACGAAGTTTTCTATGGAAGGATCAAAGATACCTTTACACCTGTCATTGAAGGGAAAATGGCAGAATTTGATACAGAGATCATCGACCATGTGACCTGGAACGATGATGATACAAAGGTAACAGCATCTATCCTTGATATGATCAAAAAAGGCGCAGATATCGTAGTCTGTACCGGCGGCATGAGTGTGGACCCGGATGATAAGACCCCTCTTGCCATCAAAAATACCGGGGCTGATATTGTATCTTACGGCGCACCGGTACTTCCGGGAGCTATGTTCATGTTAGCTTATTATCAGGTAACAGAGGGAGAAAATCCAAGAACTGTAGCTATTATGGGACTTCCTGGCTGCGTTATGTATGCAAAGAGGACTATTTTTGATCTGGTCCTTCCAAGAGTTATGGCAGACGATCAGGTAACAGCAGAAGAACTGGCTGCTTTGGGCCAGGGCGGCTTATGTCTGAACTGTCCAGTCTGTAGCTTCCCTAACTGTGGTTTTGGAAAGGGAGTGTAATAGAAATGGAATTTACACATTTTGATGAAAATGGCAATGCCCTTATGGTGGACGTAAGTGAAAAAGCAGAGACAAAGCGGGAAGCTACTGCCAGAGGAAGCATTTATATGAGCCCTGAGTGCTTAAAGAAAGTAAAAGAAGGGACTATGGCAAAGGGAGATGTACTGGGAGTTGCCAGAGTAGCCGGTATCATGGGTGCTAAGAAGACATCTGAACTGATCCCGCTGTGCCATTTGTTAAATCTTACCAAGCTGACGGTGGATTTTACCATAAAAGAAGAAACAAACGAGATCGAAGCAGCCTGTACCGCCCGTACTACCGGAAAGACAGGTGTGGAAATGGAAGCACTGACCGGTGTAAATATTGCCCTTCTTACCATTTACGATATGTGTAAGGCAGTGGACAAGTCCATGGAAATGGGAAATATTTACCTGGAACATAAATCCGGTGGAAAAAGCGGCGAGTTTGTCAATCCCAGAAAGCAGGGCATCTGATGAAGGACAGAATGGGAAGAGAGATCGACTACATGCGGTTTTCCATTACAGACCGGTGCAACCTGCGGTGTAAATACTGCATGCCGGAGGGCATTGACTGCATGCCACGCTGGGATGTGTTATCTCTGGAAGAATTTGAAGCCATTGCCATTGCGGCAGCATCATTAGGGATCAAAAAGATCAAAGTTACCGGTGGAGAGCCACTGGCAAGGAAAAGCTGCCCTCAGTTAGTAAAGATGCTTAAAAATATCCCAGGCATTGAAAAAGTCACCCTGACTACCAACGGAGTCCAGTTAGATCAGTATCTGGATCAGCTATTAGATGCAGGACTGGATGCTATTAATGTAAGCCTGGATACCGTAGACCCGGTACTTTATGAGAAGATAACGGGCCGGGATAAGTTAGCCGATGTTATGAGGTTCATTGAAAAAGCAGAAAGCTTACCAATCCCTGTTAAGATCAATGCAGTTTCCATTGATTTCAGACAGTTACAGGAGAATGGAAAAGCTACAGAACTTTCCCCTCAGGAAAACTGGCAGCAGATGGCAGAACTTGCAAAGCATTATCCGGTGGATGTGCGTTTTATAGAAATGATGCCCATCGGCTATGGAAAGCAGTTTAAGACCATTGATCACAACTGGCTGCTTGAAAATATGAAAAAGGTCTATCCGGATCTGGAAGAAGACACAAGAGTTCATGGATTTGGACCTGCGGTTTATTATAAAGTTCCCGGATTTAAAGGAAGCATTGGTCTGATCAGTGCTATTCACGGAAAATTCTGTTCTACCTGTAACCGCATCCGTCTGACATCCCAGGGACATGTAAAATCCTGTCTCTGCTATGATGAGGGAACAGATCTTAGAAGTATTTTAAGAGAAGGGCAGGAAAGACCGGATAAGGATACCCATTATATCTGGCCAGAAGGCAGAGATGTAAGGGATGAAAAGCTGCAGGAAAAGCTGCGGGAAGCACTTGCAAAGGCGATCTACGAAAAGCCAGCGGCACATTGCTTTGAAAAGCCAGGTGAGATCACCGAGGCACATAACATGATTTCAATTGGAGGATAAGATAAAATGGAAATAACTGGAAAAAGAGGACCGGAAGGTGTTGTAAAAGCGGTCTGTACCAGTGAAAAAAAAGGTGTTGAAAAACATTCTGTTCCGGAAGGACATTTCCTGAAAGATTTTGGTATCGAGGGAGATGCACACGCTGGTAAATGGCATCGTCAGGTAAGTCTTTTGTCTTATGATAAAGTAAAAGAATTTAATGAGCGTGGCGCTCAGGTAGAAGATGGTGCTTTTGGAGAAAATCTGGTGGTAGAAGGGATTGATTTCCGTTCTCTGCCGGTAGGAATGATGATCTATATCGGGGATGTGGTTTTACGCATGACCCAGATCGGCAAAGAATGTCACAGCCATTGCGCGATTTATAAAAGAATGGGCGAATGCATCATGCCAAGAGAGGGCGTGTTTGCAGAGGTCTTACAGGAAGGAACCATTCATCCGGGAGATACTGTTATTACCTGTTATCCAGATGAGAACCGGCCTTTTCAGGCAGCTGTTATCACTTTAAGTGATAAAGGTGCCAAAGGAGAAAGAGTAGACGAAAGCGGTCCTGCAGCAAAGGAAATGCTGGAGCAGGCGGGATATGAAGTAGTAGAGACGCTGATCCTTCCGGATGAACCGGCTATGTTAAAGACACAGTTAATGCGTCTGGCAGACGGCAGACAGCTGGATCTGGTGCTTACAAGCGGCGGAACCGGTTTTTCCATGAGAGACCAGACTCCGGAAGCAACCATGGCAGTGGCAGACCGGAATGCTCCCGGAATTGCAGAAGCCATTCGTTATAAATCCATGGCAGTGACAGACAGAGCCATGTTAAGCAGAGGTGTCAGTGTGATCCGAAAGAAAACACTGATCGTAAACCTGCCGGGAAGCCCAAAGGCAGTAAAAGAAAGCTTGGGATTTATTTTAGACAGTTTGGATCACGGCTTAAAGATCCTTCGCGGCAGTGCTTCTGAGTGTGCCAGAAGAGATTAAGAAAAGGAAAACGGAAAGTTTTAAAAATCGCATATAGACAGTATCTTTGTACCGCCTGCAGCGGGAGGAAGAATACCGTGCAGGCGGTGTTCTCCTTATGATCGCTATAGTCAAACGAGTATAACGATACTGCTATAAATAAATCAATTTTTATTTAAAGGAGAAATGAGATTATGAAGAAACAGATTTGCCTTGTAATGGCAGCTATGATGGCAGCAGGAATGTTAGCTGGATGCTCCGGCAGCGCAAAGGAAACCACAGCAGCAGCTACTGAAGCAGCAACAACCGCAGAAGAAACAAAAGCAGAGGAGACAACTGCAGAAGAAACTACAGCAGCTTCCGGCGAAGAGACTGAGATCTTAGTTGCAGCAGCAGCAAGCTTAAAGAACGCTTACGAAGATAAGCTGATCCCAATGTTCGAAGAAGCAAACCCAGGCGTAACTGTAAAGGGAACCTATGACAGCTCAGGCAAACTGCAGACACAGATCAAGGAAGGTCTGGAAGCAGACGTATTCATGTCCGCAGCTAAGAAGCAGATGACAGCTCTGGATGAGGAAGGCATGATCGCTTCCGATACCATTACTGATCTGTTAGAGAACAAGATCGTTCTGATCGTTCCAACTGGAAATGAGAAGAAGCTGGAGAAGTTTGAGGACATCGAAAATGCAGACAGCATTGCATTAGGCGATCCTGCAAGTGTTCCAGCTGGACAGTATGCACAGGAGGCTTTAACTAACCTGGGTATCTGGGATAAGATCCAGGATAAGGTAAGTTTCGGAACCAACGTAACTGAGGTATTAAACCAGGTAGCAGCAGCAAGTGCTGACGCTGGTATCGTATACGCTACTGATGCAGCAAGCATGGCTGATCAGGTAGAAGTTGTTGCAGAAGCTCCAGAAGGAAGCCTTGCAAAGAAGGTTATCTATCCTGTAGCTGTTGTTAAGGGTACTGCTCATGAGGAAGTTGCAAAGGAATTTGTTGCTTTCTTACAGACTGATAAGGCAATAACAGTATTTGAAGAGTATGGATTTTCCAGTGCGCAGTAGTCAGTAACTATAAAACCGGGATGTTGTAAAGTAAGTTACAGTATCCCGGTTTTAATCAATTTCCCATATAAATCTCATAAGAAAAGAGGTTCTAAATGGACTGGTCCCCAATTTTGATTTCCATGAAGACAGCCAGTCTGTCTATTTTCATCACATTTTTTATCGGGCTGTTTGCAGCCTGGGCAGTGGTAAGCCTGAAAAATGAAACATTAAAGGTTATCTGTGATGGTATCCTGACACTGCCTTTAGTCCTGCCGCCTACAGTAGCAGGCTTCTTTCTGTTATATCTTTTCGGTGTAAAACGTCCTATTGGACAGTTTTTTATTGAATATTTCAGTGTAAAGATCGCCTTTTCCTGGATCGCAACTGTTTTAGCAGCCGTTACCATGTCATTTCCGTTAATGTACCGTTCTGCCAGAGGTGCTTTTGAGCAGGTTGACCAGAACCTGGTTGCAGCAGCCAGAACACTGGGAATGAGCGAATGGGCTGTATTCTGGAAGGTGCTGTTTGCAAATGCAACACCGGGTATCTTAAGCGGCGGCGTTCTTGCTTTCGCCAGAGGTTTAGGTGAGTTTGGCGCCACTGCCATGATCGCAGGAAACATTGCGGGAAAGACAAGAACACTTCCTATGGCGGTCTATTCAGAAGTAGCTGCAGGAAATATGGACGCAGCGTATTCTTATGTAGCTATCATTGTTGTCATTGCATTTATTTCCGTTGTTCTTATGAACTGGGGCGCATTGATCCGCTCACGGAAGTTTTAATGTTCTCTCGGAGGTAAAAAGAATGGCTATTCAAACAGAACATTCTCTCCAGCTTGGAGTTGAAATAAAGAAAAAATTAAAAGAATTTGACCTGGACATCTCATTCAGCGCAGGAAAAGGGTGTCTGGGTATTTTAGGTCCTTCCGGCTGTGGAAAGAGTATGACTCTTAAATCCATTGCAGGTATCGTTACCCCGGACAGCGGCCGTATTGCCTTACAATATGCAAAAGGGGAAGCTGCCGGGGGAAGAGTTCTCTATGACTCGGCTTTAAAGATCAATGAAAAACCACAGATGCGCCGTGTAGGCTATCTGTTCCAGAATTATGCCCTTTTCCCAAACATGTCTGTTGAGGAAAATATTGCAGCCGGTCTTAAAGGAATGGAAAAGAAAAAGGCAAAAGTAGGAGAAATGATCGAACGTTTCCGCCTGACCGGTCTTGAAAAACGTTATCCGGGACAGCTTTCCGGCGGTCAGCAGCAGAGAGTTGCGTTAGCCCGTATTTTAGCTTATGAGCCGGAAGCACTGCTTTTAGATGAGCCTTTTTCTGCTATGGATACATACTTAAGAGAGGGTCTGCGTCTGGAACTTTCTAAAGTATTAGCTGACTATGACGGTGTTTCTGTTATGGTAACCCATGACAGAGACGAGGCCTTCCAGCTTTGCAAAAATATTATGCTGTTAGACAAGGGACATGTGCTGATCGCTGGAAATTCCAGAAAGATCTTCCAGGATCCTGTTACCTGTAAGGCAGCAAGACTGACCGGATGTAAGAATATTTCAAAGATCGAACGGATCGGCGAATACCGTGTCCGCGCTCTTGACTGGGACAATCTGGAATTTGTTACAGACCGGACCGTTGGAGATGATATAACTGCCATCGGTATCCGTGCCCATGATTTTGAGCCTTTGGCAGGAGAAGAGGCAAAGGCCAAAAAAGAGGCTGGAGAGGAAAATCTTATCCCTGTTGTAGATCCAAGTATTTCCGAAATGCCATTTGAGTGGTATATTACTCTTAGCAATGGTCTTTGGTGGAAAAAGGAAAAGACCATCCATACTCATGATGCAGCGGGAGTAGTACCGGAATATCTCCGGGCAGATCCGTCAGCGATCCTGCTTTTAAAGGGAGAACTGTAGAACAGACATAAGAAAGGAAATGGGAAACATGGAGTTAGAAACTGGAAAAAAGCTTCGCACAGGAGCAGTTATTGTGGCAGCAGGACATAAAAGTAAAAATTCTGTTTTTAAACCCTTGCTTCCGGTGGGCGACAGTACGGCGATCCGCCGCATCATCATTACCTTAAAGCGGGCGGGAGTTTCCCCTATCGTAGTAGTAACAGGGGATAAGGCAGATGAGCTGGAAAAACATATTTCCAATCTCCAGGTGATCTGCCTTAGGAATGAGCAGTATGCTGTGACCCAGATGTTTTCCAGTATCTGTATGGGGCTTAACTATATAGAAGATCTTTGCGACCGCGTGTTTGTGCTCCCGGCGAAGTTCCCGGTTTTCTTACGGGAAACTGTGCAACGTCTGATGCAGTCAGATGCAGATGTGGTCCGTCCCATGTTTGACGGCCACAGAGGTCATCCGGTTCTTATTTCTTCTTCTGTACTTCCCTCTATTGTATCTTATCAGGGAAGTGATGGTTTAAGAGGAGCCCTTCGTCAGGCAGCAGAAACCTTTCAAGAAGAAAATATTCCCGTTGAGGACAAGGGGATCATTCAGGCTATAGAAACAGAGGGAGACAGCAGCGTTGATTTTATCCGGAAACAGCAGATCCAGGTCCATCCAAGGATCCAGCTTGGCTTAGAACGGGATGATATATTTTTTAATGCCCAGACAGCCCATTTCTTACAGCTTACTTCCCATACAGGTTCCATGCAGACAGCCTGTAAGCAGATGCATATGTCATACACAAAAGGCTGGAAGATCTTAAGAGAAGCAGAAAAACAGTTAGGCTTCCCGCTTTTGTTTTCACGGTCCGGAGGCAGTGACGGGGGGTCTTCCAAACTGACCCCTAAGGGAGAAGAATTTTTAAAACGGTATGTAAAAATGGAAGAAGACCTGAAAAAAGAGGGAGAACGGTTGTTTGAACTTTATTTCGGGAGAGAAGTATAAAAACAGAGTAAACTAAAAACAGGATGATTGCAGGTATGAGCTTGCAATGGTTCTGTTTTTGCTTTATGGATGATATAGATCCTGCGTTAATTGCAGAAACCAGGGTTTCACGTTTGGGGTACCTTTGAAGAGGATGTTCCTTCCCAGGAAGTTGCAGAAGAAACCAGAAAAGAAGATTAGAAAAGAAGATTAAACTAAAAATGTTTGCATAATTGCAAAAAAATGTTATACTTAAGTAAGTAACACAAAAAGCAGTTTGGAGCTTTATGCAAGCAGTATGCAGGAACTGTCCGGTGATCCGGGAGAAAAACTGTGAAAAGCCGGTACGGCCATTGCCCCGGGATGAAGATCCCGGAAATGGCCCGCCGGTTTTTTTGCTATAGCGTTGTATTTAATTAAGAATAACAGAGGAAACTATATGGGGGAAAGCAGGCTTCACTACGGAATGTCGCTGAGGCTATATTTTGAGGAAAAAGCTTTTGGACCGGGAATGGTCATGCTCCTTCAGGAGGTGGAGCGTACCGGTTCGCTGCAAAAAGCAGCAAAGGCTATGAATATGGCTTACAGCAAAGCCTGGAAGATGTTAAAAGGGGCAGAAAAAGAATGGGGATTTGCCCTTACAGACCGTGAGACCGGAGGAAAAGACGGCGGCGGTTCTACACTGACACCACAGGCAGAACGGCTGATCGAGGCATACGAAGGCTTTAAAAAGGATGCAGTAGATCATCTGGATCAGCTGTTTGCACAGTATTTTTCAGAGGAAAAGGTAGAAAAGATAAAAGGAATGGAGTGATATTATGGAGCCACAGGAGATCGTATTCTGTAAAGGAGGCGGCTGTACTGCCAAGCTGGGACCGGGAATACTGGCAAGAGTGTTAAATAACCTGCCAAAGACCTATGATCCCAACCTGCTTATCGGCTTTGACGGTTCTGATGATGCAGCGGTGTACAAGCTTACCGATGACCTGGCTATTGTACAGACACTGGATTTCTTCCCGCCTATGGTGGAAGATCCCTATATTTTCGGTCAGATCGCAGCAGCAAATGCCTTAAGTGACATTTACGCTATGGGCGGTGATGTAAAAACAGCTTTAAATATTGTATGTTTCCCGGAAGCAATGGATTTAAACATCTTGGGAAAGATCATGTTAGGAGGCAGTGAAAAGGTAAGAGAAGCAGGCGGCGTCCTTGCAGGGGGACATTCCATTGCAGACAGCGATGTAAAATATGGCCTGTCTGTAACAGGGGTGATCCATCCGGATAAAGTGTTTGCCAACAGCGGCTGTAAAGTGGGAGATGCGCTGATCCTTACAAAGCCACTTGGCGTCGGGATCGTATGTACGGCATCACGTATGAAAGCAGCTTCCAAAGAGGCCTATGACCTGGCAGTGAAATCCATGACTACATTAAATAAGTATGCGTCTGAGATCCTGCGTAAATACCGTTTACACGGCTGTACCGATGTGACAGGCTTTGGATTTTTAGGCCATCTTTGTGAAATGGTCACAGACCAGGCTACAGCAAGGATCTATAAGGAAAAAGTGCCTTATATCCCGGAATGTGAGGATTATGTAGAAGAATTTTACCTGACAGCTGCTGCCCAGAGAAACAGAAACCATGTGCAGGATAAGGTGGAGTTCAGAAACTGCTCCTTTGCAACAGAAGAGATTTTATATGATCCGCAGACGTCCGGCGGACTGCTGGCATCTGTAGATAAAGAAGATGTTCCGGCTATTATGGAAGAACTGGAAAAACTGGGACTTCCCTGCGGCGTAGTAGGAGAGATCCTGCCGAAACAGGAGAAGGCGGTTATCATCCAGTAGATGAACATGGCCGCCCACGGGCGGCTTGACAAGATACATGCCAATAAACCGCCAACGGAGGTTTTGGATATCAGATTTATGGAAAGAGAGGAAGAAAACCATGAGATTAGATGAAAGAGGAAAACAGTGCCCATTACCAGTTATTGAAGCAAAGAAAGCATTAGAGGCATCTGCACCAGGAGAAAAGGTAGAAGTTGTTGTAGATAACGAGATCGCAGTCCAGAACTTAAGTAAAATGGCAGATCACAAAGGTCTTGCTGTATGCTCTGAAAAGACAGGTGAGCGTGAATTCTTAGTTACCATTACTGCAGGAGAAGGAAATGGTGAAGCTGCTGAAGCACCAGTTGCAGCAGAAGAAGTGACCTGCACACCAGATGGAAGAAGAAAAGGCATGGTAGTTGTCCTTTCCTCCAACCAGATGGGACAGGGGGATGAGGCATTAGGAAAGCTTCTGATGAAGGGCTTTGTATTTGCACTGACCCAGCAGGATATGCTGCCGGAGACCATTCTTTTATACAATAGCGGTGCCTTCTTATCCTGTGAAGGTTCTGACAACCTGGAAGACCTTAAGACCTTAGAGGCACAGGGTGTGGAGATCCTTACCTGTGGAACCTGCTTAAACCACTACGGACTGGCTGAAAAGCGTCAGGTAGGCGGTGTTACCAATATGTATGAGATCGTGGAGAAAATGACCAAAGCCAGCGTAGTGGTACGTCCATAAGGCATTTTGTGCCAAGGCACATTCTTTTTTACTTAGAAAGTATAATTTTTTAGGAGAAGGTAAATATATGATACAGAGAAATGAACAGCTTGTGATCGTAAGAGGAGGGGGAGATATTGCTACCGGTACCATCAGCCGGCTTTTCCGCAGCGGATATCCGGTAGTGATCCTGGAGATATCCACACCGTCTGCGATCCGCCGTCAGGTGGCGCTTTCAGAAGCTGTTTATGACGGGGAGAGCAAGGTTGAGGATGTGACCTGTATAAAGGTAGAGTCCTGGGAAGAAGCAAAAGAGGTATTAAAAGAGAAAAAGAAAGTACCTCTTTTAGTAGATCCGGAGTGCAATATCTTAAAACAGGTACGTCCATGGGCCTTAGTAGATGCGATTTTGGCAAAGAAAAATCTGGGGACAAACCGCCAGATGGCAGATAAGACCATTGCTTTGGGACCTGGTTTTAGTGCAGGTGTAGATGTAGATCTTGTAGTTGAAACACAGAGAGGCCATAACCTGGGCCGTATTATCGAAAAGGGACCGGCTACGCCCAATACAGGTACTCCCGGTATCATCGGCGGATACGGAAAAGAACGGGTCATCCATTCACCGGCAGAAGGAAAGCTTTACGGCAGAGTAAAGATCGGTGATAAGGTAGAAAAAGGACAGACCATTGCTGTAATCTGCACAGAAAACGGGGAAGAGGTCAAGGTAGAGGCAACTCTTACCGGTCTGGTCCGCGGTCTGATCCGTGATGCTTATCCGGTAACAGTTGGCTTTAAGATCGCAGATATCGACCCGAGAGAAAGTGAATATAAAAACTGCTTTACCATTTCTGATAAGGCAAGAAATATCGGAGGCTCTGTTTTAGAGGGCCTGATGTACTTAGAGGAAAAGCAGGGATATTAAGGAGGGGAGCATATGATCTATCTGGACAGCGCGGCTACTTCTTTTTACCGTCCGCCCTGTGTGGCAGAAGCGGTGGCAGAGGCCATTTCCAGTATGGGAAACTGCTCCAGAGGAGCTTATAAAGAAGCACTTACAGGAGCCAGAGTCATTTTTGAGACCCGGGTCCTTTTATCAGAAATGTTCCATGGAGATGGTCCGGAGCAGGTGGCATTTACAGCCAATTCTACCGAAAGCTTAAATATTGCCATTAAGGGGCTGATCAGACCGGGAGACCGGGTAGTGACAACGGTTTTAGAACACAACAGTGTGCTGCGTCCTTTATATGAAATGGAAAAACAGGGAGCAGAACTGGTCATTGTTGGCTGTGAACAGGCACCGGAAAGTGCCGGTGAAGAGGAAAAAGAACGGGTAAGACGCCTTGGAAAACTGGACTACAAAGCCCTTAAGGCAGCGATCACACCGGGAACCAGGGCAGTAGTCATGACCCATGCATCTAATCTTACAGGAAATCGTACAGATCTAAAAAAAGTAGGAGAGTGGTGCAGACAGGCCGGAGCCCTTTTTATCGTAGATGCATCCCAGACAGCAGGTCATTTTCCTATTAATATAGAAGAAAACCATATTGATGTGCTGTGTTTTACCGGTCACAAAGGCCTTATGGGACCCCAGGGAACAGGCGGACTGTGTGTGCGCAAAGGTCTTGCTGTAAAACCTTTATTATCAGGAGGAAGCGGTATCCTTACCTTTGAAAAACAGCATCCTTCAGTGATGCCTACAGCGTTAGAAGCAGGTACTTTAAACGGGCATGGCATTGCCGGACTGAGAGCTGCCCTTCTTTACATAAAAGAAGAAGGGATCGAGGCCATAGGCGCCCGGGAACAGAAGCTGATGCAGCTTTTCTATGAACAGGTAAAGGAGATCCCGGATATCCGCATTTACGGGGATTTTTCACAGAAAGACAGAGCTGCTATTGTGTCTTTAAACCTGGGAGAAGAAGAGTCCGGGGAAGTCAGCGACTATCTGTCAACAGAATATGGGATCGATACCCGTTCCGGCGGTCACTGTGCGCCTTTAATGCATGGGGCTTTAGGCACTGTGGACCAGGGGGCTGTGCGTTTCAGTTTTTCTCATTTTAATACAGAAGAGCAGGTGGAATGTGCAGTACGGGCATTGAAAGAGTACTAAAAAGGAATAAAACCCAAAAGAAAATATCTCAAAATACAAAAAACAGGACTGTGGACCAGGGAATTTCTGGTTACAGTCCTGTTTTTATTTTTTTAGTTCATGCCTGTCTCTATGCCGGAACATGCTGCATTAAGATCTCAGTAAGAGCAGTACCGCTGCTGGTATGACAGCGCACGATCTCGGTCTCCTGCTCATTGACCTCGTCTAAAGCGCAGCGGATCATCTTGTGGGAAACGGTATTGGTGAACAGAACTAAAAGATCCGGTCTTCCGATCTGCTTGTCCAGGCTGGCACTCATCTGAGTGAATACCTTTGCCTTGCAGTTATAGTTTTTACAGATTTTTTTATACTGGCTGACCATACGGTCATGTCCGCCGATGATAACAACGCTCATGAATGTAGCCTCCTTTGGTGTGTGCAATATAATGTGTTGTGTGCCCCTGAAAAGTGTATTTAGAACATGTTCTTGTATTATATGTATGGGGGAATGGTAAGTTATATGTTTCGTATCAGAATGGTTAGTGCTAACTAACTCTTGATAAAATCATACATGATTTGTAGGAAAATGTCCATAGGATTAAATGATAAGTTTTCTCAATAACATGTTAATAATTTGGCGGGCTTGTTAATTCTAAAACTTTTTGCATAATATACAAAAATATTTAGATATTCTCAAAAACCTTATTATTTTTGCGGATTGTACCTAAAAAATTTTTAGGTTATACTGTTTACAGAGTTAAGAAAGCAATCCAACAGGTTGAAACAAACCGGTTAAGCAATAAAAACTACGAATTAAAAACTACGACTCAGGAAAGGAAGACAAGAACATGGCAGCAATCGCAGTAACATTTGTATTTGGAATTTTAGCTTACGATATGTATAAAGTAATCTGTGAGAAATAATAACAGATAAAAATTGAAAACCAGCAAAGACCTGAAACAGTCTGGATCAACAGACGCTGTTTCAGGTCTTTTTGTATTTGTTTTATATTTGTACACAGCTGTTTTCTTTACGGTATTAAGAATTTATGGTAAAATTACTCCAAAGACAAATTTTGGGGGAATTTATTTGAAGATTTCTGTAAAAACACAGGGAAAATGGACACAGACGGATACGTTGTGGTCCGCGCTTTTTATAGACGATCGGTTAAAAAAAGATCCGGGTCAGGCAGACCATTCCCCTGTTCTTTCTTTTGTGGGAGGCGGGGGAAAAACCTCTTATATACGCCGTCTGGCCTGGGAAGGCAGAGAAAAAGGATGCCGTGTGCTGGTAATGACTACGACCCATATGGCAGTTCCGGAATATTTTGGAGTATTGGAACCGGATCTGGGACAAGTAGAAAAAATGCTGGAAAAAGAAGGGATAGCAGTTGCAGGATGTCCTGCCAAAGAGGGAAAGATCGCTTTCCGGGACTGGGAGTTTTATGAAAAAGCAGGAAAACTGGCAGATGTGATCTTAGTGGAGGCAGATGGTTCCAAACGGCTTCCGGTGAAAGTGCCTGGACCAAAAGAACCGGTGATCCCTGAAAATTCCGATCAGATCCTTTGTATCTATGGTCTTGGAGCTTTGGGAAAACAGGCAGCCGACTGCTGTTTCAGGATGCAGCCGTCAGAACAGCTTTTAAAAATACCAGAGGATCAAAAAGATGGAAAATGGATCATGACAGAGGAGAAAATGTCTCTTTTAATGAAAAAGGGGTATTTAGAGCCATTGAGACAACAATTTCCTTACAGTCAGGTGATCCCGGTCTTTAACCAGGCAGATACCATGAAACTGGAAGAAAATGGAAAAAACATTCTGGAAAGAATGGAGGAAGAACGGGGAATATTAACAGGAGAACTGTGGAAGGAAACGTCATTTAACCTGTTTTAGGGGGATGTACTGTATAAAAAGATAAAAGAGGTAAGTACAATGAAGGTATCAATGATCTATATGGCTTCCGGATTTGGAAAGCGTTATGGGACCAACAAACTGATCACAGAATTCAGAGGCGAGCCGTTGTATCTTCACGGGCTTTTAAGCTTGCAAAAGGCAGCGAAATTGTTAGAAAAAACGGAAAAGATCAACTGTCAGCTGATCCTCATCAGCCAGTATGAACGGGTACTGTCCGGATCTGTGGAGCAGGTTCCGGAAGCAGAGCGCTTTTTTAATGAGGACAGCGACCAGGGAATTACAGCTTCTATTAAACTTGGCACAGAGGTTGCCTGGGATAATGCAGATGCATATCTGTATTTTGTGGCAGACCAGCCCTGTATGGCAGGAGAGACCATAGCCAGGTTTGTCAGTGAGTTTATGAAAAGCAAAAAAGGGATCGGCTGTGTGTGTGCAAAGGGACACAGAGGCAGCCCTAATATATTCCGTAGACGCTACAAAAAAGAGCTTCTTGCTTTGGAAGGAGATCAGGGCGGACGCCAGATCATGCAGAAATATCCACAGGAAATATGGATGATGGAAGTGGATGAAAGAGAATTAAAAGATATTGACCAGCCGGCAGATCTGACTGCATTGCGCCTGGAACTGGAAAATACGTGATCTTTCAGATATTAAAGACAGCAGAATTGTTTTAAAAGCACAAGGGAAGAAAAATGAAACAGAAAGAAAATGTAAAAGAGGAAGTAAAAGAAGAGGCAGGGGAAAAACAACAGAAGAATAACTTCGCCCAGGGAAGCATTGTTGTAAACATATTAAAACTGGCAGTGCCTATGACATTGGCACAGCTGATCAATGTGCTCTACAACATTGTAGACCGGCTTTATATCGGCCAGTTAAAAGATGAGGCGACCATATCTTTGACAGGTCTTGGACTGTGTCTGCCCATCATATCCATTGTGATCGCCTTTGCAAACCTGTTTGGAATGGGCGGTGCCCCATTGTGTTCCATTGAAAGAGGACGGGGAAACAATGAAGAGGCAGAAGCCATTATGGGAAATTCCTTTGCTATGATGGTTGTTGTAGGAGTTATCCTGACTGTGGTGGGACTTGTATTTAAACGGCCTATGTTGTATTTATTTGGCGCCAGTGACGCAACCATCGGATATGCGGACTCCTACATCACCATTTATCTGATGGGAAATATCTTTGTTATGACCGGCCTTGGAATGAACAGCTTTATCAATTCCCAGGGTTTTGGCACCATTGGAATGATGACTGTATTATTGGGAGCAGTTGCAAATATTATCCTGGATCCTGTTTTTATCTTTTTCTTTCACATGGGTGTGCGTGGGGCAGCGCTGGCAACGATCTTATCCCAGCTGATCTCCGCCATCTGGATCTTAAAATTCCTTACAGGTCCAAAGGCTATTTTAAAGCTGAAAAAGAACTGTATGAAACTGAAAAGATCCAGGGTCCTGCGTATCATTGGCCTTGGAATGAGCGGCTTTACCATGTCCATTACCAACAGTTCTGTCCAGGTCATGTATAATGCCATGCTCCAGAAAACAGGCGGTGATTTATATGTAGGTATTATGACGGTCATTAATACAGTCCGTGAAGTCATTTCCATGCCGGTCCAGGGCATTACCCACAGCTCCCAGCCTGTGATGGGATATAATTACGGTGCAAAAGAATACGGCCGTGTGAAAAAAGCAATTGTGTTTGTATCTGCTGTTTCTGTTTTGTATACATTAGGAGTGTGGTCTCTGGTCCATGCATTTCCGGAGTTTTTCATCCGTATCTTCAACCGTACCGGGGATCTGGTGGAAGCGGGAATTCCGGCTATGCGTATTTATTTCTTCGGCTTTTTCATGATGGCGTTTCAGTTTGCAGGACAGGCCATCTTTGTTGGTCTTGGAAAAGCGAAAAATGCGGTATTCTTCTCTATTTTCCGTAAAGTGATCATTGTAATACCGCTGATCATTATTTTACCCAGCATGTTTCATATGGGAACGGACGGCATTCTTATGGCAGAACCGGTGTCCAACTTTATCGGCGGAACGGCATGCTTTGTGACCATGCTCTGCACCGTATGGCCGGAACTTACAAAAGGGGAAAGGGATAAAAACAAATGAAGATAAATTTGCGAAGGGTTACAACAGGCGCTGTTCTTATAGCAGCAGCGTCTGCTTTTTTGTTCTGTACCGGATTTACGAAAGCATCTGATCATGGGAACCATGAAAATGGTTATTTAAAGTCTGCAACCTATTACTCGGATGACTGGGTGATCAATTTCTGGAACAGTGAAAGCAGCCATATGGATGAGGAGTTAAAACAGATCCGGGAAGATGGGTTTAACAGCATTATTCTTGTAGTACCGTGGAGGGAATTTCAGCCATCTATGGCGCCGGAACACTATAATGACTACGCATGGGAGAAGTTTGACCGGGTAATGAAGGCGGCAAAAGCCCAGGATCTGAAGGTCATGTTAAGAGTGGGATATACCTGGGACTATTACAGCAGTGAAAATGTACTGGCTCGTTATGAAAAGCTGCTTTATGACAGTGAAACAAAGAAAGCATGGCTTCACTATGCAAAACGGTTGTATGAAAAGGCGTCTGCTTATGACAATTTCAGCGGCGGTTTTATTACCTGGGAAGATTTCTGGAATTTTGCGGAAAATGGCAGTACCCTTTATGGAAGCGGGATCACAGGACGGAAAATGGCAGCACAGTGCGGCTATACCCAGTATGTAAAAGAACATTATACATTAGAAGAATTAGGAGAGATCTACAGGGATACCTTTGACTCTTATGGGGAAATCTATCTGCCGGCAAAAGAGTCTTATGCAAGAAAATTGTTTTTCCAGTTTTATGACCATTTTTTAAATGATATCCTTGCAGAGACCCAGACTGTATTTCCGGACCTTTCCATGGAAGTGCGTCTGGATGTGGATCCGGTAAGGCGGCTGGACGGGACATTAGAAGGTGCTCCTCATGATGCTACTTTTTCCTGTGGCTCATCCGGCTTTGCCAGTGCCATGTTCAGCGTTCCCATGGGATTTGAAAATAATGGGGAAAAAGTAACAGCAGCCCAGGCTCTTTCCAATGCAGCTTCTTATTTTGACCGGTTATTCCAGAGCAGCCAGCAGAAAAAGATCTACATTGACCAGTTCTTATTTACAGATAATACACCTGGTTTTGAACATAATGCCCAGCTTTTGGAAACGGAGAAAGCGGCTTATCTGGATGGAATGGCAGAGCTGTTTAAGGCAAAGACACTTGGATACGGGATCTGGACCTACAGGGATTACGGGGATAATAAAGTGTATAATTCCCAGTTTGCCCTTGCACAGCAGGGCTGGAAATTTTCCGGCGGGAGCAAAGTAGAAGAGCACAATGGAAGCAGGATGGCAGTACTTCCGGTTTCCGGATGGATCAGCCAGGATATCCACAACCGCTCTGCAGGAATGGAAGAAAATAACCTGTATGTAAGTTTTCTGCTGGAAGGAGAAGGAAACTGCCGGGTCATGGTGCAGGCAGGAGGACAGAAGCAGACTGTATCTGCAGGCAGTCCGCAGACCGTGACCCTTAACTTTGGTACTGCATCTGCAGGAGAACTGGTCATTTCAGCCCAGGGAACAGGAACAGTATACATAGATGATGTAAAAGTGTATACTGGCATTACGCAGGGGGACATGTACCATATGGACGGAACAGAAAGCTCCTGTATCCAGGCAGTACGTGCCATGAACGCAAAAGTCCGTTAAAAAAGCGCGCTTAGAATAAAAAAAGAGTTTCGGAACATAATAGTCTGGTAACCTTTAAACCTAAGAAATGTTTGAATGAAAGATCAGGAGGGACCAGATTATGACGAAACTGGAATGTAGCGCAAAAAACTGTGTACACTATGCGGAAGGGTGCTGCTGTAAGAGTTCTATTACAGTAGACGGGGCTTATGCACGCTGTGCAGATGATACCTGCTGCGCAAGTTTTTCTGAAAACACAGGCGGAGTCTTTAAAAATCTTTTTAAAACGCCTGAGTCCAAACTGGATGTGGTTTGTGATGCGGACAGCTGCAGATATAATGAAGATCACTGCTGCTGTGCAGGAAAGATCGATATCCGTGGAGAAGGCGCCTGTGACTGCGGAGAGACCTGCTGCGGTACTTTTGAGCAGGGATAACGGAGAAAAAAATAAATAAAAAACCTATTGACAAAGAAAATAAAATAGAGTATAGTAATAAAAGTTGTGAGAACGACTGACAGGAAAGCAGGTATATCCGCCTCACCCTGGCACGAGCAAGTGACCCGGGTTCATATTTCAGACACTGACTGAAAACTGAATGTTTTGGTTTGATTTTTATCTGGTATCGTATTGAGAGACAGATAAAGGTTTCAGTGAAAGATTATGTATTTTTGCGGATGGCACTGGCTATCCGCTTTATTTTTGCTCTTCATTCAAAAACATGACTATGGAGGTGTACAACTATTAGCGAATTAATGATTAACGAACAGATCAGAGACAGAGAAGTAAGATTGATCGGTGAAAATGGTGAACAGTTAGGAATTATGTCTGCAAGAGACGCTTTCAAGCTGGCACAGGAAGCAGAACTGGATCTGGTAAAGATCGCACCAACTGCTAAACCACCGGTATGTAAGATCATCGATTACGGAAAATACCGTTACGAGCTGGCTCGTAAGGAAAAAGAAGCCCGCAAGAAACAGAAAGTAATTGATGTAAAAGAAGTTCGTTTGTCCCCGAATATTGATACTAACGACCTGAACACAAAAGTAGGAGCTGCCAGAAAGTTCCTGGAAAAGGGAGACAAAGTAAAAGTTACTCTTCGTTTCCGCGGTCGTGAAATGGCACATATGTCCAAGTCAAAATACATTCTGGACGATTTCGCTGAGAGTCTGGCTGATATCGCAGTAGTAGATAAGCCCTCAAAGGTGGAAGGAAGAAGCATGGTTATGTTTTTAACTGCAAAACGTTAAAATAGAAAGTTTTAAGGAGGAAATTTACAATGCCAAAGTTAAAAACCAGCAGAGCTGCAGCAAAGCGCTTTAAAAAGACAGGAACCGGTAAGTTAGTCCGCAATAAAGCTTACAAGTCTCACATCTTAACTAAGAAGTCTACTAAGAGAAAGAGAAATCTTAGAAAAGATATCGTTACCGATGCTACTAACGTAAAGGCAATGAAGAAGATTTTACCATATCTGTAAGTTTTAGATTGTAGAAGGAGGAATTACCGATGGCAAGAATTAAAGGCGGTTTAAACGCAAAGAAGAAGCACAATAGAATCCTGAAGATGGCTAAGGGCTACAGAGGCGCTCGTTCTAAGCAGTACAGAGTTGCTAAGCAGTCCGTTATGCGCGCACTGACCAGCTCCTACGCAGGCAGAAAAGAGAGAAAGAGACAGTTCAGACAGCTGTGGATCGCTCGTATCAACGCAGCAGCTCGTATCAATGGTCTGTCCTACAGCAAGTTCATGTACGGCTTAAAGCTGGCTGAGGTTGATTTAAACCGTAAGGTTCTGTCCGATATGGCTATCAACGATGCAGAAGGTTTTGCTAAGTTAGCAGAACTGGCAAAGAGCAAACTTGCTTAATCTGTCAGAATTATTATAAATAGTAAGCACCGGGAATGACTGAAAAGTTGTTCCTGGTGTTTTTTTGTTGCCATGCATTTTATGCATCTGAAGGAAGCTGCCGGTAGCAGGTTCAAAGTAAAGAAATACCGCCTGCATCCAACAGAACTGGCAGCAGACAGTATTTGAAGATTTTTGGGATAAATACAATGTTTTGAAGCGAATCTGATGTGATCAGATCAGGCCACAGCGTTCGCCTTGGGGAATATCCCTCTGTATACATGCAGGAAGTAAATGATCTCTGTAATGGCTGTAATGGTCCAGGAGAAAACATAAAGCAGATACAAAGACGGGATCGTCTTAAAGTAGGCAAATACAGTGTAGACCCATACAACACGGAATACACAGGAACCCATGATCACGATGAACATGGGAACCAGACTCTTTCCAAGGGCTCTGGAAGCGGCAATGGTGCAGTCCATAAAAGCAGAAACACCATAGGAAAAGCCCATGATGGTAAGGCGCTTAAGACCGGCAGTAATGACTTCAGGATCAGCTGTAAACAGAGATAAGAACTGTTTTCCGAAGATAACTAAGAGCAGTCCCATAGCACCTCCGATGCCGAAAGAATACAGCAGGCTGATCAGATAGCTCTTTAATACCCGGTCACGTTTTCCGGCACCCAGGTTCTGGCTCATAAAGCTGGCGCATGCGGTATAGATAGCTGCCATTACGTCATAGATCAGGCCGTCGGAGTTTGCAGCCGCAGAATTTCCTGCAACCATAGTGGCGCTGAAGGAATTGACACCTACCTGTACAAACAGGTTTGCAAGGGCGAAAATAGCATTCTGCAGACCGGAAGGAATACCGATCTTTAAGATGTCGATGGTCTTTGACGGGTCCGGACGGAGCTTTGATAAATGCAGTCTGTAATCTGTATTGATACAGAACAGATCCCGTAAGATCAGTCCGGCAGATACATACTGGGATATGGCACTGGCAGTTGCAACACCGGCTACATCCATCTTGCAGATGACGACGAAGAACAGGTTCATGATCACGTTTAAAACGCCTGCAAGGAGCAGATAGCGTACCGGCCTTGCTGTATCACCGTCTGCGCTGAAAATAGCATTACCGCAGTTATAAACAGCCAGGGCAGGCATTCCAAGGAAGTAAATGCGAAGATACAGCACAGAGCCGTCGATCAGTTCTTCCTTTGTATGTAAGATCTCAAGGACAGGTCTTGCAAAGCAGATACCGAATAATAACAGGGCCAGACCGCTGCAGATACTGACGATAAGAGCAGAGTGGACCGTATGGGAAAGAGCCTGCTTTTTCCCGGCGCCAAGATAGAGGGCGGTAAGTACATTGATACCACCCGCCAGACCAATGAGAAAGCCTGTAAACATCGTTACCAGGATCGCAGTGGAACCAACGGACCCCAAAGCTAACGGCCCCGCAAAACGTCCTACAACGGCGATATCCGACATATTAAAAAGAACCTGGAGGACATTGGAAAGCATCAGCGGTATGCTGAAAACAAAAATGTTCTTCCAAAGGGATCCCTGAGTCAGATCTTTAGATGGCTGTTTCATAAAAACTTCTCCATTCGTAAAAATAATTTTATATATGAAATTTTATAAAGATAAAAAAAGACCCATAACACAGAGTTTTCTGTGTTATCAGCACTAGCTTCAGTATAGCATAAGGGGATATTGTGTACAAGAGATGGAAAAATAAAAGTTTCTTTTGTTTATGAGTATTTATGATATTAAAGAGATCCTTTCTATAGATATCGAACATATCATAGAAGGATCTCTTTTAGTGGTTATGTTTTAAACATGTATTTCCTGTTTTGTAATTATTTATCAAGGCCTTTTCATACAATGTTCTTGTAACGATCAGGATCGGTATCGCCCTCTGTAGAGAAGAGCAGTACTTTGGAATTTTCATCCAGGCCAATGTCATTTCTTAAATCTTTGTATTCGTCCATGGTCAT